>NZ_JAATJS010000001.1 GCF_011777495.1 Microvirga terricola
CATCGTCCGCGCGAACCTGCTGAAGGAGCTCGTAGCCAGTCATGGGTTCCATGTTCCAGTCGGAGATCACCAGCCCGTAACGCTTCTCGCGAAGCTTCGCCAAGGCCGCAGTCCCGTCCGAGGCATCATCGACATCCACAAAGCCAATCTGCTTCAGGAGGTTGCGTAGAATCCGCACCATCGTCTGATAGTCATCGACAACAAGAACGGGCGTGGAAAGGTCAAGGCTCACGATGGTTAGTCCTGGTTAGTAAGATAAGGAGCGGATCCTATCAGGCGGCCTGCTTCTGTGTCTCAAAGGCGAGCACGGCATCAACGTCCAGTATAATTAGCAATCTGTCCTGAAGCTGGTGCACTCCACGGGAAAGGCTCGCCCAGCCGGCGTTCAAATGCACCGGATTGGGCTGTAGATCAGCCGCGTGAAGTTTCAGAACCTCCCCCACACCGTCCACAAGCAGGCCGTATGACTCTCCGCGGTGCTCAAGGCCAATTGCCATGCGCCTCCCCTCCTCCACGAGATCGGGAAGCCCAAGTCGCCGGCGCAATGACACAGCGGTAACAACTCGTCCCCGGAGATTGAGCAACCCGACGATCTCCGGGGATGCCAATGGGACTGTCGTCATCTCGCTCACCACGAACACATCGTGTACTCGATCGATTGACAGCCCGAGCGTCTGGCCGTGCACATTGACGGTAACGTACTCGATCTGCTCATCGGCGACCTTCGGCGCCTGGGGACCGTTCATTTTCGCGTTCGCCATGATCAAGCAGCCTTCTCGAGAGATCCTTGAAGTTCTGAAAGTGCGGATAGCAGTCCGTCGCGGTCGAACTTCGCGACAAGTTCTGTGACATTCAACCTGTGCGCCTGGGCAATTTGCTGCGCGTCATGCCGGACAGCGAGAGCGATCACCGGCAAAGAGGCAAATCGTGTCGATCCGCGAAGTGCTTCCACGAGTTCAAATCCGGAGCGGTCAGCGAGGTCGATCGCCGTGATCAGAACATCCACATGTGCTCCTGATCCGAGAATCTGAATTGCCTCTTCAACACGAGCAGCTCCATGCACCTTGTACCCGGATGCCTTGAGTACAGGCGTCAGCATATCGCGGAAGAATGCGGAGTCATCGACCAGAAGGACGGTCGCTGCTGCATCGGAGCGGCTTGCCGTCGAGCGCGCCCACGTTTCGTGAACCAGGGGGAGGTAGTGAGCGATATTCACGATTTCCGTAGCTCGACCGCGGACGACCGCCGACCCAATAAGGTCCGAACGCTCTGCAATAAGTTCGATATCGAGTTTGCCCTCTACAATGTCGACAATCTCCTCGACAGCGAGGCCCATCGAGGTATCGCCATCTGAGAACACGACGAGAGCTTGCTGCCCATCCCTCCTGATCTCCATTGTCTCATCCGATGCGACAAGAGGCATGAGGCGACCACGATATTGCACGAGCGGGCGCCCCCCCAACCATTCGATCGTGTCAGCATCGATTTCCTCAAGTCGCGTGACGAGTGAGAGCGGAACGGCTTTGAGGCTCTCCCCTCCCCCGCGGAAGACAAGAAGGGTTGTCGTTTCCTGGCTGCCGGCGCTTGCCTTCTCGAGGCCATCATCATTCTGGAACCGACCGTCTTCGGACCCCGACCCGACCATGCGAGCAAGTCCGTTTGGATCGATAATGAGAACAACTGCGCCGTCGCCAAGGATCGTGTTACCTGAAAACAACTGAATATGCCGCAGCTTGGACGACATCGGCTTGACGACAATTTCCTCAGTATGGAAGACGCCATCAACCAAGATGCCGAACCGTTGACGCCCGACCTGCGTCACCACAACGAACCCCTCATCTAAGATTTCAGTGTTCTCCAGACCGAGAACCTTCGACAAAGGAATGATCGGCAGAAGACGCTCTCGGAGCCGCAGGACGGGCGTCCCGTTGATGCGCTCAATGACGTGCTCAGACCCCGGCGTTACCCGAACAAGTTCCATGACTGCAACTTGTGGAATTGCAAACCGCTGATCCTTGGATGAAACAATGAGGGCAGCAACGATCGCCAATGTCAGCGGGATCTTGATCGTGAAAGTCGTTCCGCGCCCTTGCTCAGAGCGAATATCAACCGTTCCGCCAATCAGTTCAATGTTAGTCTTTACAACATCCATCCCGACGCCACGGCCGGAAACCGAGGTAACTTCCTTGGCAGTCGAGAACCCGGGGTGGAAAATGAACTTGGCGACTTGTGCCTCGCTCATACGCTCGACTTCCATCTCGCTGGCGATGCCACGTTCAACAGCCTTTCGGCGGATGGCTGCGAAATTCAGTCCTCGACCATCATCCGCGATCTCGATCGTGATCGTTCCGCCCTCGTGATACGCGTTAAGGCGGATCGTGCCGCGCTCGGACTTTCCGACCGCCTGCCGCTCCAGAGGCGTTTCAATTCCGTGGTCGGCGGAGTTCCGAACCATGTGAGTTAGCGGATCCTTGATGACCTCCAGAACCTGACGATCGAGCTCCGTGTCCGCACCATGCATAACGAGCTCGATCTTTTTCGACAGTTCCGCCGAGAGATCGCGCACCACACGTGGCAGCTTCTGCCACGCATTGCCTATAGGCTGCATGCGTGTTCTCATCACTCCTTCCTGCAGCTCAGCCGTGACGTGAGAAAGGCGCTGCAGGGGAACCTTATAGCCTGCATCATCGTGGCGACGAGAAATCTCAAGCAGCTGATTTCGCGTCAGAACAAGTTCCGACACCATCGTCATCAGGTGCTCGAGCGTATCAACATTCACGCGAATGGTTTGTATCTTGCTCGCGGATGCATCGCTCGCATCCACCGTCTCGACTGACCCAGCCGGCTTTCTCGGAGCGTCGTTTATGGTTTCTACGTGCTGCTTCGGAGTTTGCGTATCGGGTCCGGGCGCTTCGCGAAATGCCCGCTCAAGTTCATCAAGCGAAACCTCGCCCGGCAGCAGATCACGCTCAAGCACCTGGTAGGCCAAAGTCCCGATCGTCTCTACTTTCTGATCTGACGCCAGATCGATCGTCGCATTTTGAGCAGCCATCCTCTCAAGATCGTTGATCAGATCGCCATCGACGCCCTCGGGCTCGACGCCATTTCGTTCAAGTTCCGCAAGGATCTCTTTGATCCTGTCGAGAGTAGAAAGGATCAATGAGACCGCTTCGGTCGTAACCGGCATTCCATCGCGGAACTTGCCCATGAGCGTTTCCGCCGCGTGAGCAAGCGCTTCGAGGCGTGGCAGGCCGAGGAAGCCGCATGTCCCTTTGATCGTGTGCACTAGCCGGAAAATATTGCGGAGGATCGTCTCGTTATTCGGATCCTGCTCGAACCGGACAAGTTCGACGTCGACGATGTCAAGGTGCTCGTTTGTCTCTGTGAGAAACTCGCGGAGAAGGTCGTCCATGTGCGCTACTCTTATCTTGATCAAGGTGATCGAAAACGCCTTGCTGTTTCCGAATGATCCCAAAGGCTGTTCAGTCGCGTTTTCTATGCGGCTTTCATTTCGGCAAGGAATGCGTCGACTTCCCGCTCGAGACTTGCGGAGTGTTGAGCGAGATCCTGTGCGGCGCTCAAGACCTGTGACGCCGCAACACCGGTTTCATCGGCGCCCTGTCGAACATCTCCGATGTTTCCGGTGACTTGGTCGGTTCCACGAGCGGCCTCTTGGACGTTGCGCGCAATCTCCGCAGTTGCTGCGCCTTGCTCTTCCATCGCCGCGGCGATTGAGGTTGATATCTGGGACATCTCCGTAATCGTTTGTGCAATGACTTGGATTGCGCGGACCGCCTCCTCTGTTGCGTGTTGCACCGAGCCGATTTGCTGCGAGATTTCATCGGTCGCCTTGGACGTCTGGCTAGCCAACTCTTTGACCTCGGACGCCACGACGGCGAAACCCTTTCCAGCTTCGCCTGCGCGGGCAGCTTCGATCGTCGCATTCAACGCAAGCAAGTTCGTTTGCCCCGCGATGTTGTTGATCAATGCGATGACGTTTCCGATCTTGTCAGCGGATGCGGCCAGTGTTTGCACGGTTGCGTTTGTACGGTTCGCGTCCGACACGGCCCGCTCCGCGATCTGGGATGATTGTGTAACCTGGCTCGAAATCTCGCGAATTGAGATGGACAGTTCTTCTGTCGCCGCGGCTACCGTTTGCACATTCGCCGAGGTCTGAGCCGCGGCGGAGGCTGCATTGACCGTCTGGTGATTGGTCTGCTCGGTAACGTCCGTCATCGCCCTCGCTGTCGCCTCCATTTGACCGGCCGAGGCAGTAAGCGACTGGGTTAGGATCGAAACTTTCGCTTCAAACTCCTTTGTCAGCCGATCGAGAAGTTGGGCGCGATAGACTTTCGCTTCACTTTCAGCATTCTGATCCGCAGCGAGTCGGCGGGCCTCGACGCCGCTGTCTCGAAAGACCTCAAGCGCCCGTGCAATTCGACCAACCTCGTCTTTTCGATCTGCTCCGGCCCCAGACACCGCGAGATCGCCGGCAGCCAAACGCGCCATGACATTTGTTATTCTTGATAGCGGCCGCGTAATTCCGAGGACCGCGATTGCTGCGATCAATGCAACGGCTGCGGCAAGGCCGCCGCTCGCGGCCACAATCAAGATGAGGGATGTTCGCTTCGCGAGATCATCGGCCTCTTCTCTAGCCTGCTGCAAACCCAGCAAATCGGCATCCGCCTGCCGATTGAGAAGGTCGCGGATCCGAATCCGAGCTTGGCGCGCGTCGCCGTTTGTTACCACCTTGGCGGCCTCGTCCATATAACCTTTGATACCAAGGGCGACGCTTTTGTCTGTGGCAACAAAGTAATCGAGAAGATAGACCTTAATCCCTTCATAAGCGGCCTTTTGGTCTTCCGATTTCGTTCGAGAAATCAAGCTGTCCGTCTCTCTGACAGCAAGATTTTTGTATTCTTCATATCGCTGGGCCGCGCCTGTTCTTGAATCCTGATCCAATGCGAGAATGATGTTTTTCTCTTGGATCGTCGCCTCATTCATAGCTGCACTGATCGACCTGATCGCCGTGACGCGAGCGGAATCGACCTCTACAAGTTTCTCAGTATTTTGCGTCAGCGTATTCAGGCCACTCCGGGCGAGCACGATAATGCTGATTGTGATCGCAACGAAGATAACCACCGGAATGGCCAGCTTGGTTACCAGCGACAGATTGTTAAGAAAGCGCATCACGCATCCCCAAACGGAAAGTGGCTTTTTCGTGGCAGAGACTACGTGTTACGATGTCTATAAAGAGTTAAGCACCAAAGCATAAAACAAATATCGCCCAATAGAAATATGGTTACACAACCGACAACTGCGTCCTTAAATCTAAATCCGCCTAATTAAATCTATTGTGCTTAAGGCTTATTATATAAATTCACTACAACCTAGAATTGACGATATAATTTGCATGCAATGCGCACAGCAAGAAATATACATCGCCGCCTGAGGCCTCTCTTTTTAATTTCTAGACTTATTTTCTTACTATATCGCCCTGCATATGGGTCACACAGTTAGGGAATGTGTGAGCTTTGTCGGGGGGGAGATCTATTTGCCGTTGACGGCGAATCGCCCGAACGGCATTTTCGAACTGCCTACTGATTCGGGGAGGGCGACCGAAGATCCAAGCACACGCGATCTTAAAGCAAAGTAAAAAACAAGTCGGCCGCGCGCCATGACGGCGACACGGCGGCATTCTCTCAGTGCTTGCGTTCAGACAACCGTTTTTGGGCCGGGGGGCTTGATACATGTACATCGTCGTCGATGAGCGACAGATGGTGACGGCGGGATACGTCGCCAGTTTCGACCGGGAGGGCGTTTCCTCCCTCGGGCTGTTCTCGGGTGAGTTCAAGGACTGGCTTGGAGCCGCCTCCAGTTCCGATCTTGAAGCCGTACAGGGCTTCCTCCTCGGCGATTTCCAAGACCGCATGACCTGCGCCGACGTCATCCGGCGCCATTCCCGCGCTCCGATCATCGCCTTGAGCGAAGTTCGGTCCCTCGAACAGACCCTCGAGCTGCTGGCCGCCAACATCGACGATGTGGTCCGCAAGCCCGTCCATGTGCGCGAGATCCTCGCCCGCTCCGAAGCCATCTGGCGGCGCATGAGCGGCGCCCCGACATCCGAGCGGCCTGAGCGCCTCAAGGTCTATTTCGATGGCCGCGATCCCGAGATCGATGGCGAGAGCCTGGTTCTGCCGCGGCGCGAGCGCCACATCCTCGAATATCTCGTCCGCAACCGCGGCCGCCGTCTGACCAAGACGCAGATCTTCAACGCCATCTACGGCATCTACAGCAACGATGTCGAGGAGAGCGTCATCGAGGGCCATGTCAGCAAGCTGCGCAAGAAGCTCAGACAGCGTCTCGGCTACGATCCCATCGAAGCCAAAAGATACATCGGGTACACCTTCGTCGGATAAGTGCTTATGTCGCCGTGCGGAACGGCTTTGAAAATGCTTTTAAGCTATCGAAATATACGCACTGGTCTGCGGCTCTCAGCGTTCCTCGGCCTCGGTGGCCTTACCGCCTGCAACGGAGTCGAGGACTTGTACCGTTCCGGCCCGTGGGGGCCTCGCGGCGGGGCTGTGGCTTTGTCGAGCCCGACCGCCTCTCCCGACGCCTGGACTGATCCCAGAGCATATCCAAGAACTCAGAAACCTGCCCCGCCTGACCTTCGGCCAAAAATAACAGTGGAACCGTTGGAACCTATTGGGCGATGGGCGGCAAAAGATAGGGATTCGGCTGGCATCCCGAGCTCGAATAGCAATGCGTCGCTTACGAGTAATAAAAAGCCCGAGGAGCTTTCTTCTGACTTTGCGGCGAGCCCAACTCCCAAGGTTACGAAGAGCATCTCATCGCTAGCTGGGAACTGGACCCTGCGGGTTGCCTCCGGCAGTTCCTGTCGAGTCCAACTATCGAACGCTCCCTCTCTGGACCTCTACAAGGCGTCGACAGTGCGCTGCAAAGACCGAAATCTCCAGGACATCAATTCCTGGACAGTCCGTGACGGCGCAATCATTTTGTACTCACGCGGCGCTATCATCTCACATCTCGCTGAGAATGGATCGGTATTTGAGGGCAAGGTAAATGGGATCGAGATGCCCATCACACTTGCTCGCTAGACACTCAAGCTTTCAGACACGCAGCCGACGCAGACTCTATTGACAGAAGCTCCGAGCACGCGGCGTCCACTCACCGAACCCGCTCGCAACCATGTTGGAGATCACGCGACAAACGTAAGTCTTTTGGGCCGGGTCATTGTTTGGCCCGGCATGATATCGCGCAACAGCCATCGTCCAACTTCCCTCCCGCGCTTTAAGTTCTTTCAGAAACTGAGCGGCGTACTCAACGTTCTCGCGGGGGCTGAGCATGCTGGCAACCGATCCGAAGCGATCACCGTGGTAGTAGTGATTGATCTGCATGCAGCCAAGGTCAATCAGCTTTACGCCAGCCCGGCGAGCTTCTTGAAATCGTTGAATCGCATCATTCACGCTTGTCGCGAAATATGCACGCCCCTCGATATTCATCGCATAAGGCTGCAGCGATCCTCTCCTCCCGGTTTCGGCTAGGCCAACGGCGTAGAGCATGCCGAGCGGAATGCCATGCTTCGAAGCTGCTCGAACCATCTCCCGCTCGCAGCTATCGGCATTTGTCGCGGCCGCCGCATTCGAACTACAAATAGAGACCACCGATGTTACGGCGAGGATGAAGGCTTTCATCAAGTTCGTCTTTCGAAGCTTTCAGGCCTGGAGATTGGGGGCCTTGCTGTCGCCCCTGTTGACGTTCATCAGATCCGGAGGCTCCCTGTTGGGAGCTTCCCGCCGACGACTGGTCGGCGGATGGCTGACGTTGCCCGAAGGCACTGCCCTGTTGAGAGCTGTCGGTGCTGGTGGTGTGTATCGTCAAGGCATCCGGCCGATAGCCGGACATCCGCAACAAGCTCGATAGCTTTTCAGAGTCTCGTTTAAGAACATCAGCTGCCTCATTGCTGCTGGCATGGAGTTCCATCTCAAGCCTGTCGCCGGAAAGCTTCATCTTGACCGTCACCGTCCCAAGCTCAACAGGATGAAGCTGAATGTCGAGCATGCGAACCACGCCCTCGGACGGGCGGTTTGTCCCGACTACGGAGAAGGCCTCGGATTGCCGAACCTGAAGATCCTGTCGGTCCGCTGTCGATTTCGCGTCCTCAATGATAACGCTCGCCACGCGGTGCGCGGCAGGGTGCATTGAAGGGGATTCGGCGGCATCAGGGTCGGCTACCCTAGCCGGTGCGGACGCATCCACCCGACCTCTTTCGGCATTCTTCACCGCCACACCGGACTCTATCTCTGTGGCCTCCCACGAGCCTCGCGAAGCCGCCTCATCTTGCGTACCTGTTCTGGGGGGCGCACTCTGATCCGAGGTACTCCGCCGAACCACGGGCTCGGCAGACGATACAGGCAACACGGGCTTGAAATGCGCCTCCTGGTGCAGGACCGACGCTCTTTGTTTCGGCACGTTCGAAAGATTGATGACCTCTTCAGCCTCGCCCTTTGCCTCAGACTGCGATCCGAGGAGGTTCAGCAGAGAGGTCGTTCCATCCGATACCGAACTTGGGGACCCCGGTGACGTCCGCGGCGTCGCGCTTCCATCCTGTCGCGCCGCGGCTTGTTGAGCGGCAATACGCGGTTGTTCGATCAGCAGTGCGAGATCTGTCCAGCCCGGAATGGCCTGAGTAACGACGCTGGAGTCGGATTCGGCGGATGCATCGACTGCCTCGTCTGATTTTTCTCGGGATGCGAGCCTTGCAGCAGCGAGCAAGCGTGCGCTGCTCGCGTCAGGAGGAATGCCCTCCCCCATCGCTGTGCTGTCGGATAGATCCTGAATCAATGTCGCGAAGACGAGGCCGCTGTCTGCACCCGAATTGCTATCCCCGGCATCATTAGGCGACGGAGCCGACTTCGTAGGAAAGCCGTCGGTTCGCCTTGACACATTCTGTGGGAGGATATCGAGTGTATTCATCGCATTTCCCTCCGAAACAATTGATCCACCCTCCCGAGAGCATCCTGTGCCCGCGATATGGCGGGGGATTGGGCAGCAACGTTTGTTTGATCAGAAGTCGCCTTTCCAACCGGAGGGCTCTCCGGTGAATTGCGGATATAGTTGGCCATGGAAAGCGCCGAGTCGAGCAGAGTGAGATCATTCACGGACAAAGCGGCCCTGTCTATCTTTCGCAGTTCGTCGACGCCGGGATCAAACCCCTTTGCCGTCACGATAGTCGCCGCGGCCCTGTAGAGCCGGGCCCTTGAGGCGCTCACCTTATCGGAATCGGACAATACAAGCGCCTTATCTGAGGCGAGAATCGCAGCACTTGTCCGACCCTGGTCAATCGCCGAGCGTGCGACCAACAGATAGAGTTCTCTTCGACTGTCGGGCTCCATTTCATTGAGTATGACGACAAGTCTCCCGAACTGATTGGGATCCCGGGTGAATTCAAGCTGGGTTAAGGCCATCGCGAATCGTTGGCGGAAATTCCCGGAATAAATGGAGTGTCTGAAGCGGCGGATGTATTGCCTCGCCAGGAATTCGAACTTGTTGATGTCTCCCGTTTGGCTCGCGACGAAGATTGCGCGCCGAAGCGCTGACTCTTCGACAAGCGTTCCTGGCAATTGCAGCCTCACATAGTCGAGAAGTTGCATAGATCCGGCGGGATCGTCGCGAACGGTCAGCGCCGATTTGACCAATGCCATTTGCCCCGCGAGGCTCGGCGGCAAAGTCACAACGTCGATATCATTGAAATAGCGCTTGGCGTCGGCTTCCCGTCCTTCGACGTAGGCGAGGGCGCCCTGCACGATACGTTCGTCCTGTCCCGAAAGAACGCCCAGAGACAGGAGCTTCCGAAGGATGACCGGCTTCCCGCCGCTGAGGACGAACGTCACCGCCGCACGCACGTTCTTCTTATCCTGCCAGGCCTGTGGATCAAGCGGAAACAACGTTTCGTCTATACGTGTCAGAAGCACCCGCTGTGCGGCGTGAGCCATCGTTGACCCGACGGCGATCTGGTCCTGCAACGCCTGGAGAGACCTGACCATCTCCACTGGATTCGTGTCGGCATTCTCGCCCTTGACCGCGACCGCCTCAGGCTCAGCTTTGATCGGAGAGGACGCCAGAAAGCCGAGAACCAGCAGGATGAGTGGTGGCGGACGGCGCATCACTACGAAGGCTCTCGCAAAAGAATCTCAATTCGGCGATTGACCGCATCTTTCGGGTCCGATGCATTCTTCAAGCTGCGATCCGCGTGGCCCTCAACCCGCTCAATGCGGGCCTCGCTAACGCCGCCGCGGACGAGCATGTACGACGCCATGTGAGCACGCGCGGTCGACAAACGCCAGTTGTCATAGGTATCAGACTTGAACGGACGACCGTCGGTATGACCTCGAATGACGATTTTCCCGGGACGAGAGCTGATGATCTTTGCAATGCGCTCCATGGCCTGAACGACCTTCGGTTGCGGCTCGGCCGAACCTATCGCAAACATGCTGAAGTCAATCTCATCCGTAACGCTGATGAGTATCCCCTCACCAGTGCGACTGACCTCGATATGCGGCCCGGCCTTTCCAGATGACTGAGTAACTTTTGCGATCTCCGCCTGGATTTGACTCTCCTGCGAGTTCACGGCCTGCTTTTCGGCTCTTGTCTCCTTCTCAGCAGGCTGCGCGGCCGTCACCCCGGCATTTCCGCTATCCTTCACCCGAGTTTCCGCAGTGGCTTGCTGGGGAGACGCTAGCACATCGAGCTTGCGCTCTTTGGGGACCGGAGACACCGTTTGCGGATCGCCTGGTGCATTGCTTTTTGGCTTCGGCATTGACGCCATCTGCCAGTAGAGCGGGTCGAACGGATCTCGATAAACCTCGCCTCCGTTCATGCCCGGCTCGCCGGCAGTCCCTGGCGTCAACTCAACCCCCTCGGCCTCAGGCTGATGCTCCTGCTCAGCCTCCGCCGCGAGTTTGGCGAGAATCGCGTAGGGATCCTGAAAGAGGGCTCCCTCCTTGAATCGTGGCCTTTGGACACGAGGTGACGGGCCGCCCGGCGCTTCGTCAATCACCTTGGTAGAGAGCGGCTTCTTCTCGGTTTCCGGCTCACTTTGGGAGGGAGTATTGTTTGACTCCTTCAACCCTTTGCGGTCGGGGGTGCTTTCCGCGAGATGGATAGGATTGAAGTAGTTCGCGACGCTCGCTTTCGTCTCTTTCCCCATCGCGCTAATCAGCCACATGACGAGAAAGAACGCCATCATCGCGGTCATGAAGTCGGCGTGAGCGATCTTCCAGACTCCGCCCTTGTGCTGTTCTTCTTCAGCCTCGTATCGACGGACGATGATGATCTCTTGCTTGGTTGGATCGGCCATGGTCAATCCTGTCGCACCGCGTCCGCGAGGCGCTGTGTCCAAGTTGCGAACTGGGTCTCAATGACGGCGTCGCCCATGGCAACGCGGATCTCAGAAGTCCCGTCGGGAACGAACTCCGCGGCCGGGAGGCAGTTTCCCAATTTTTCCTTCAGCGCTGAAAGCAGGTCTTCCGAGCCTCGAATTGTCATCGAGACGCCCCCGCCGTCCGCCAATCCCATCAGTGTCGCGCGCAGATCATCGAGAACTCGGGCGCACATCCTTTCCGTTAGGAAGGGGGCCAAAAGTCGTGCGATCCGGGAGATAAGGCTGCCCTCTATTGCACGAAGTGACCCGGATAACTCGATGGCCAGCTTCTCACTTTCGTCTCGAATCCATTCTTCCCGAGAAGCCGCGAGGATTTGATCGGCGCGTGCTCTCTCAACCGCAATCGCCTCATCGAACTTTGCTTGAGAATTCGCGCGCTCTTCCTTTCTCACTCGCTCCTCTGCCTCGCGGACGAGTGAAGCCGTATCTTCGATCGGTTCTGAGGAATCCCGCTCGCGCTCCTGGTGAACCAGATTGTCGAAAGCTCCATCGACCTGAAAATCGATAAGATATCGCGAAATCGCGCTTACCATCAGGCTGCCTCCGCCTGGAGCAGCCACTGTTTCAGGATCGCTGCGGCTTGGTCTTCATCGAACTCAACCATCTGTTCGAGCTTTTTCTGCGGAGAGCGATTCAGTTTTCCGGTCAGATCCTCAATGAGGTTCGGAACTGTCGCTGCCTCGATTTGCGCGGTGCCCGCAGCAGTCTCGACGCCGGCATCGTCCCCAATTAGTGCAGGTGCGGATGCGCCATATGCCTGCTCGGCTTCCGGCCGGGCTAGGATCGCGGTCACGGCGGGCCGCAGGCCGAACCAAATCAAGAGGGTTGCGACAATCAGAATTGTCGCCGCATTAATGATGTTCCCGAATTGGCGCATCAGCACTTCGACAAGGCTCAGAGGCGGCGTCGGTTCCATCATCCGGCCGTCATCAACAAAGCTGACGGCCGCAACCTTTATCTGGTCCCCCCGTGCCTGATTAAATCCGGCAGCGGACGACACCAACTGCTCGATTTCCGCGATGCGGGCATCGATATCGGCGCGCGTTTGATCGCCACCGCTCGGCGTGGCCAAGCGGCTGCGATTCACGAGAACTGCGACGGATAGATTCTTGATCGCGTAGCCGTCACTAACCGTTTGAACCGTCTTTGAGGAAATTTCATAGTTCGTCAGCTCCTCGCGGCGCTGATTATCCTCGCTCGAATTCTCACCACCATCGGCTCGGACCTGTTGGTTCGGGATATTTTGCTGAACCGTCGTCGGCTTCTGGCTGCTTCGGTTCTGCGAAACCTCTGTCTCCTTGACTGTACGAACCGAGCGCTCAACCTTCGATTCCGGATTGTAAATCGTCTCACTGGTGTTGGTCTTGTCCGTGTTGAGGCGGGCTGCAACGCTGACCTCGAAATTTCCAAGACCTAGATAGGGCGCAAGGGTCTTGCGAATGTTATCTTGGATTTCCCGACCGACCACGCGCTCGAGGCTTGCCATCTTGCCCGTAGCAACATTCGCGCCATCGTCACCGGACATAAGCAACGTGCCATCCGTGTTCAGCACGGTCACTCGGTCGACCTTCATGCCAGGAATCGCCGCGGCAACAAGGTGGCGGATCGCCTGAGCGGAGGCCATGTCATCTGCCTGCTCTGTGCGAACGACGACGGAGGCCGATGCCGGCTGCTGCTCACGACGAAATGAGCCGCGATCCGGCATGACGATATGAACGCGCGCTGCTTTCACACCTTTCATTGTTTGAATGGTTCGCGCGATTTCGCCCTCAAGCGCTCGGACCCGGGTGACTTCCTGCATAAATGAAGTCAGGCCAAGCGACCCAAGATCATTGAAAAGCTCATATCCTGACTTGGTGCTCTGCGGCAGCCCCTTCTCGGCAAGGATCATTCGCGCCTGCGCTGTCTTTCCATAGCTCACGAGAACTGCCGTCCCATCAGCGCTCACATCGAAGGGAATGGCGGCGTCCTTCAGCGCGGCACCGATTCGGCTTACGTCTTCGCGCTCAAGCCCGGTATATAGAACTTCTTGCGCCGGACGGCTCAGATAGTATGCCCCCAAACCCACCGCCAGGAATACAGCCAGCCCGATGATGCCTAATGCGGCAAGGCGGCGCGCTCCGAGTTCAAGGAGATTACTCCAGAGTTTCTCGGCGTGTTGGCGACCAGTCATGCACAGACCCGACTTCTAACGATATCGTCTCAGCGGCAATGTCTCTTTCTAATCTTGCGCGGAGATTGCGTAGCAAAAAGGCCACGCCCTTTTGGGGCGTGGCCTGTCGACGCTATCCTCGGATGAGGGATGCGATTAGCGGAAGAGCGAGAGGATGCTCTGCGTGTTGCCGTTCGCAATGCTGAGTGCCTGAACGCCGAGCTGCTGCTGAACCTGCAGCGCCTTGAGGCGGGTGGATTCTTCTTCCATGTCCGCATCGACGAGGGTACCGATGGAGCGCTCGTTCGCTTTGATCAGCGATTCGACGAAGGTCGTCTGCGAGGTGATTTGCGTCTTGTTCGCGCCGAGCGTGGTGGCCGCTTCGGTCATGGCGTTGAGCGCCTTGTCGACAACCGCGATGTAGGCGCGAAGCTTCGACAGGTCCTGGTTCTGGATCGCCGAGATGTCGAGCTTATCCACAGACAGAGCGTAGTGCTTGTACGCGCCGTCCTCGTCCTTGCCGAAGACGCCCCATTCCTTGTTGAGGATGCCGCCCGCACCGTCCGCGTCCTTGACGGCAGCCGCGTTGGCCGTGTCGATGGCCGTGGCGTAGGTCGCCTTCGCAGTGTCGAAGGTGGTCTTGGCCGTGTCGTAAGCCGTCTTCGCCGCCGCGTCCTTGATGCTCGCCTCCCAGGTCGCCTGGTCGGTATCCCACTGGGTCTCCGCCGCCTGGAACGCCGCCTTGCCGGCCGCGATGTTCGCATCCACACCGCCGCCAGCCGAAGCCGTCGTGGTCTTGTCGTAGAGCTTCGTTTCGTCAACCGAAACGTTCACGGTATCGACAGTGATGGCGCCGTCGACGCGGGTGAATGAAGCAACGATCTTGCGGTCGGATATGTAGTTGCCTGCGCCCGAATCCGTGGACAGCCAGTTCTCGCCGGACACCACCGAGGAGTCTGCAGTCGACTTGATCTTGTTCAGGATGGCGCTGATTTCGGTCTGGATCTTACCGCGATCGACGTTCGGCGACATCGCTGCGGTGAGCTTCGCCTGGATCGACTTCATGTCTTCAATGGCGCTGTTCATGCCGTTGAAGGCGGTATCGACCGAGTTCGCGCCGAGGCCGAGAGCGTCCTTCACCGCGCCGAGCGAGCCATTGTCGGCACGGATCGTCGTGGCAATCGACCAGTAGGCCGCGTTGTCGGCAGCGTTCGAGACCTTCAAGCCCGTCGAGATGCGGCTGCTGGTCTTGTCGAGTTCTCCGGCGATGCTCTTCAGCGTCGTCAGAGCAGTCATGGCGGAATTATTGGTGAGAAGGCTAGACATGCGGCGTCCCTTTGGTGAGCGAAATGGTCGGGACATACCGGGCTTTCACCGGTATGGCAGGGCGGCGTCATGCCTTCGAGCGGGCTTATAGCGTAATGCTCAATCTGCCATATCGGCTTTTTTAACTGACGAACCTTGCGTGGAGCTGTGCTCCAGGACGCAAAATAAAAAAGCCACGCCCTGGGGGGAGCGTGGCTCTTGCGTCACTCCCCGACGGATCGGGGAATGAGCTTAGTCTTAGCGGAAGAGCGAGAGAATGCTCTGGGTGTTCGAGTTCGCGATGGAGAGCGACTGAACGCCGAGCTGCTGCTGAACCTGCAGCGCCTTGAGACGGGTGGACTCTTCTTCCATGTCGGCATCAACGAGGGTACCGATGGAGCGCTCGTTCGACTTGATGAGCGATTCGACGAAGGTCGTCTGCGATGTGATCTGCGTCTTGTTCGCGCCGAGCGTGGTGGCCGCTTCGGTCATGGCGTTGAGCGCCTTGTCGACAACCGCGATGTAGGCGCGAAGCTTCGACAGGTCCTGGTTCTGGATCGCCGAGATGTCGAGCTTGTCCACAGACAGAGCGTAGTGCTTGTACGCGCCGTCCTCGTCCTTGCCGAAGACGCCCCATTCCTTGTTGAGGATGCCGCCCGCACCGTCCGCGTCCTTGACGGCAGCCGCGTTGGCCGTGTCGATGGCCGTGGCATAGGTCGCCTTCGCAGTGTCGAAGGTGGTCTTGGCCGTGTCGTAAGCCGTCTTCGCCGCCGCGTCCTTTGTGCTCGCCTCCCAGGTCGCCTGGTCAGTGTCCCACTGGGTCTCCGCCGCCTGGAACGCCGCCTTGCCGGCCGCGATGTTCGCATCCACACCGCCGCCAGCCGAAGCCGTCGTGGTCTTGTCGTAGAGCTTCGTGTCGTCCACCGACACGTTCACGGTGTCGACCGAAATGGCTCCGTCGACGCGGGTGAACGAGGCGACGATCTTACGATCGGAAGTGTAGTTACCTGCGCCCGAATCCGTCGACAGCCAGTTCTCACCGGACACCACCGACGAGTCGGCAGTCGACTTCATCTTGTTGAGGATCGAGTTGATTTCGGTCTGGATCTTACCGCGATCGACGTTCGGCGACATCGCCGCCGTCAGCTTGGCCTGGATCGACTTCATGTCTTCAATGGCGCTGTTCATGCCGTTGAAGGCGGTATCGACCGAGTTCGCGCCGAGGCCGAGAGCGTCCTTCACCGCGCCGAGCGAGCCATTGTCGGCACGGATCGTCGTGGCAATCGACCAGTAGGCCGCGTTGTCGGCAGCGTTCGAGACCTTCATACCGGTGGAGATACGGCTGCTGGTCTGGTCGAGCTGCCCTGAGATGCTCTTCAGCGTCGTCAGAGCGGTCATCGCGGAGGTATTCGTGAGAAGGCTAGACATGTTTGCTGTCCCTTTAAAATGAAATGGAAATTTCGGGGACATACCGGACTTCCACCGGTATGGCAGCTCGGCTTCATGCCTTCGGACCGAACCTCATACGTTTCGATCCAATCTGCCATGATTGTCATGGTGACAACTGAAGCCTGTACCAAGCTGCGGTCATCGTCAAGCCTTAGTAGCCCGATGGTCTGATCTAAGTCGCTATGATCTTAAAATTTGCTTAACGGAACGCGGATCGTCTCCTTAGAAGTAAGATCGCACCAGCCCGCTGATAAGCATGTTCCACCCGTCGATGAGGACGAAGAATAATATCTTGAACGGGAGGGAAATGACCGTCGGCGGCATCATCATCATACCCATCGACATCACCAATGTCGCGACAATCATGTCAATGACGAGAAACGGCAGGGCGATCAGGAACCCGATCTCGAACCCTCTCCGCAGCTCCGAAATCATGAAGGCAGGAATAAGAATGCGCAGATCGATCTTCTGGTCGTCCTGTGACTTTTGAAAGCTGCTCGCCGCGAGATCGCTAAAAGTTTGAAGATCCTTTGGACGCACGTGAGTGAGCATGAATTCGCGGAACGGGTCCGCGACCTTTTTGAAGGCCTCGGCCTCCGAAATTCTGTTCTCAGTCAAAGGGCGAATGCCGTCCTGCCAGGCGCGATCGAACGTCGGCGCCATGACATAGAAGGTCATAAAGAGCGACAGGCTTATCAGGAACAAATTTGCCGGGGTGCTCTGGAGCCCGAGCCCGGACCTTAAGAACGACAGAGCAACAACGAACCGCGTGAAACTTGTCACCATAATCAGAAGACCAGGCGCAACGGAGAGTACCGTTAGAAGTGCAATGAGCTGAATAATGCGGCCGCTAACGGCACCGTCTCCGGCGGGGATCAGCGACTCAAGACCCGGAACCTGAGCACTTGCGCTTGTCGCAAATGTGGAGAATAGCAATATTGAAAAGAACCTGACAATCATAGCGATAATGAGCCCCATGCGTAGCGCGAATCGTGCCCCACGAGTTGCGCTAGTGCGTACTTCAAGCCTGCGTGTAATTCTCTAGTTACGTCGTCGATCGCTTATTGAACAACAAGAGTTTCGACAATCAGTTCGCGCACCAAGCCTTTCGATCGCATCTGCGCGCGCTCATTCAAATCTTCTCTCAGGTGATGCAGCCCGCTCGCCCCCTCGATCTGCGGGAGCGTGAGAGTCCTCAGATAAGCCAGGACATCTTGGCGGATCTCGGCTGCCATCACATCCGGGTTCTGCATGGACCCGTTGGTAAATACGATAGACGATTCAAGCCTAATCCACGTTTCAGCCGAACCCGAGAGATTTGTGACAACCGGCGCGAGACCCTTTATGGCCATGTCGCCGGAGTACTTTAAGACCTGGGAGGTCTTATCCTGCTCCCCCTTTTTCTTCTCATCCACGGCCCGCTCGACCGTTGCGACCATGTAAAAGCCGAAGCCGCCGCCCGTTATAGCCGCAAGAACCGTCAAGACGAGCAAGATCATAAGCCAGCTTCCGCTGCCCTTCGCCGATGAGGCTGACTTCGAAGAGGCCCGCTTTTTTGCCATTCAAATCGCTTTCCTCATGACTGCTAGAATGGCGCAATTGCGTCATAGATCTGCTGCCCGAGTGCCGGCTGTTGCACCTCTGTCAACCGCCCTCGCCCACCATAGGAGACGCGAGCTTCCGCGATCTTGTCATAGCCGATAGTGTTCTTTCGGGAGATATCGCCCGGACGCACGATGCCGGCAATATTGAGGACGCGAACTTCGAAGTTGACTCGGATCTCCTGGGACCCGCTTATGACCACGTTGCCATTGGGCAGGACCTCGGTCACCACCGCCGCGACAGACAACCGAAGTTTTTCAGATCGATCGATCGAGCCCTGACCCTCGCTTGATGAGGCAGAACGGATATCCCCGTCGGCCTTATAGTCGGCTGAGCGCCCATTGAAGTTGAAGCCGACGTCGAACCCAAGGTTCGCTTTCGACTTGCGCGATCGATCAGTCGTATTGTCGAATTGAGCCTTGTCATCGATCAGAATATTGACTGTTACGACGTCGCCGATTTTCTTTGCACGTGGATCCTGAAAGAGATCAGCGCTGCTTTGTGACCAGAGTGAATTATAGGATGCCCTCGCCGGAGAGGCGAAAACCGTTGGGACGGGCTCGCGCGCGACCGTCAAGCCGTACCCGACTGGCGTCATGCTTGGCTCACGCCCTATATCGTTCGGATTGATCGCGCAGGCTCCCAGAGCCAGCACCGCGACAGATACGAGAATATGTCTCATCCCGATTTCTCACTTTCGGCGTTCCGCTTCGACGTGTCCGTCATGACACCGGTCAGTTGTGCTGCGCGCGCTGGCTCCATCTCGTTGAGAACAGCGCTGGCGCTTCTCGGGTTGAGCTTGGCAAGGATTGCGGCAGCAGTATCGTCCTGCATGTTTGCAAGCTGTAGTGCCGCTGCATCCGGACGCATGCGGGAATATATGGCGACGACAGCCTCGTCTGCCTTCGCCAGAAACTCGTTGCGGCGCTTCAGCCAGGCTTCGTATTCAGCGCGCTTTTCCTCGAGGGCTTTGATGCGCCCCTCAATTTCCCTTTCGAGGGATGCCAGCGTCTCTTTTTGCCAAGCAAATCTTGCATCGGCGGCGGCATCGGCGATATTTGCGCAATAGGGGTTGGCTTTAGCGTCCTTCAGCGCCTCGGCGGCTCTTGCCGCCGTCCCCCGAGTATCCGCCGCTTTCTCCTGCGCGGAGGCCGGGCCCGAGATGGCGAGCGCCATCAGCGCAACTGCGCTTGCCACCGCGCCCCCCCTTCCTCCCCGATTGCTGCACGAGCGCATCCTCAGGAAGCCTGTACGATCATGAAGCGGCTGATCTTCTCGCATGAATGCTAGCCTTCTCGAAAGCCTCATTGGACAACCAGATCCGCCTGAAGCGCACCGGCTGTTTTAACCGCCTGGAGAATTGCAATGATGTCTGTTGGCTTGAGCCCGATCTGGTTAAGCCCCTTGACCAAGGTCTGAAGATCGGAGCCACCGATAACCGCGAGATGGGCGTCCTGTTCGTTTGCCGTAATCTGCGTACGTGGCACCACGGTCGTCCGCCCGCCCGAGAATGGTTCTGGTTGTGAAACGAGAGGGGTTTCCGTAACCCGAACCGTCAGATTTCCGTGCGTCATCGCGACCGTCGAGATCTGGACGTTTTTACCGATCACGACTGTCCCGGTTCTCTGATCGACGACAACCCTTGCCGGAGTGTCCGGCTGAACGAGGAGATCGCCGAGCTCGGCGAGAAAGCGCGTCGCTCCAACGTCGCGGGGCTTTTGCAGCACAACAGTCCGGAAATCGCGAGGGGTCGCGACGCGCTTCCCATACCGTCTCTCGGCATAGTCATTAATTGCATCGGTAATCAGGGTTGCGGTCTTGTAGTCTGGATTCTTGAGCTCAAGAACGAGCGAGGGCATTTCACGGAATTGGCCCGGCACTTCCCTCTCGATTAGCGCTCCATTTGGGATACGGCCCGCGGTCGCGACCCCTTGCGTCAGGGTCTCAGCCTGGCCGGTCGCGTTGAAGCCTGAGACGGCCACCGGCCCCTGTGCGACAGCATAGACCTGACCATCGCCCCCCATGAGCGCTGTGAGCATCAGCGTCCCGCCCTTGAGCGAGGTCGCATCGCCAAGTGATGTGACCGTGACGTCAATGCGCGATCCGGTACCGATGTAGGCCGGAAGATCGGCCGTTACGGTCACGGCAGCGACATTCCGCGTTCGCAACGGGATGTCGCGAACATTGACACCCATGCGATCGAGCATGGATTGTAGGGACTGTTCAGTGAATTGCGAGTTGCGAAGCGTATCGCCTGTCCCTTGCAACCCCATCACAAGCCCATAGCCCACGAGCTGATTATCGCGGACGCCCTGCACCGACGCGATATCCTTGATCCGGGTCGAGGCCTCGGCGGGGTGGAGAAGAAGCGTAATAAACAAAAGGAATGCAAGACGGAACATCATTAGCCACCGATGCGGATTCGGCCATCCGCCTGAACCGTGCCGAGAACAATGCGGCCAGTATCCATATTGCGGACGCGTATTTGCTCGCCAAGGCTTCCAGATTGAAGCGGCGCCCCCATCGCGGTAATCGTGAGTCCGCCCTCATGAAAAACAAGCTGTGTCGCCACGCCGCGCGTGACCAAGCGTGGATCATCCACCGCATTGAACGGGATCGGTTCTCCAGGCAGGAGCGTCCGCCGGGCCATCTTGCCAACCAGGGCTACAGAAGAGTCGATGACAGCCGATCGGGCGCGATAATTCGGAGGAAAACCGCGCTCTTTCAGCATCGACTGTCTAATCGTATCACCTGGATAGATGGTCACAGTCGGAACTGGCAACATCTGCTCTTGCGCATGCGCACCGCCTGTTGCGCCCAGCAACATCGTGAGGGCGAGTGCAATGTTCCGAAGCGATCGCATCATTTCCCCTGGATCAGCCGTATGACGGGTTTAGCGGATGCCCTTTGAGACAGTTCCGGCCATGTCGTCGGCGGCCTGAATGACCTTTGAATTCATCTCGAAGGCGCGCTGCGCGGAAATCAGATTGGTGATTTCCTTGACGGGATCGACGTTCGACCCTTCCAAGTAGCCTTGATGAATTTTTCCAAAGCCGGGATCGCCCGCAACGCCAACGACCGGAGCTCCTGAAGCGGGCGTTTCCCGATAGTAGTTGTTGCCGAGCGGCTCGAGCCCTGAGTCGTTCGCGAAATTCGCGATTGTGAGCTGCCCGATGTTCTGCGGGACCGGCTGTCCGTCGACTTTGACGAAAACCTGTCCAGATTCGTTGATCACGACGTCGACCGCATTTTGCGGGATATTGATCGCTGGATCGACCGCGTATCCATCGATGGTGACGAGCTGACCAGTTCCGTTCTTATTGAACGAGCCCGCACGCGTATAAATCGTTTCGCCGTTCGGGCTCGTAATCTGAAACCAGCCACGTCCATTCAGGGCAAGATCGAACTGGTTCGTCGTATTGGTCAGCGGCCCCTGCCGATGAAGGTTGCGGATAGCGGCGGTCCTCACGCCGAGTCCGAGCATTGCGCCTTCCGGAATCGGGGCCTCACCAGCTTGGTTGGGGACGCCCTGAAGACGCTCTGCCTGATAGAGAAGATCCGTGAACTCTGCCCGCGCGCCCTTGAACGCCGTGCTGTTGACGTTCGAAATATTGTTCGCGATGACTTCGACATTCAGCTGCTGAGCATTCATGCCCGTGGCTGCGATAGCGAGAGCTCTCATGACATTCCCCTTAAATCGCCATCCGCGAGATTTCTTGATACGCTGCGACAACCTTGTCTCTGATCGAGATGGCCGTCTGCAGCGCCTGTTCCGCCGACATGACGGCCTCGACGACCTGCTGAACGGATGCTCGGCCCTGTATTCCGGAAATCGCCGCAGCTTCGCCAGCCTTCAGTGTCTCGGTCGCTCTGGAGGCGACCTGCAGCATGACATCGCCGAAGTCGATAGCCTGCCGCAGAGAGGCAACGGGCGCTACCTTCTGCATTCCGGCGGCTTGGACCCCGGAGATCGATCCAGAGCGATCTATAACGGAAGAAAGCGCAGAAACACTCTCGATCATCACGCACCTCTCATCATATCGATCATGCTCGCGATCATGGACCGCGCCTGCTTCATCATTTGCAGGTTCGCTTCGTAGCTACGGTTGGCCTCGCGCATGTCGGCCATCTCTATCAGCATGTTGACATTAGGCATTTTCACAAAGCCCTTCGCGTCCGCCGCAGGATTTCCGGGATCATACTCAAGCTGGAACGGCGCCTGATCGACGCCGATATCCTTGACGTGAACGGTGGCTGCGCCGAGCGTCCTATCGAGTTCGCTGCGAAACGTGATCGTCTTGCGCGCATAAGGATCAGAGCCTTCGGTTTGTCCTGTGGACTGCGCGTTCGCGATATTCTCGGAAACGATGCGAAGTCGCATCGACTGCGCCTCGAGGCCGGCACCAGCCAGTTTAGACGATGCTTGCAGTGGATCGATCATTGTCCGCTCTTAACGCTCGACAGGATCATGCGATGAAAGGACTTGACGATGCTTGTGTTGAGCGAGTGCTCACGATTCACATCTCCCGCCTTGGCCATCTCCTGCTCGAGACTGACAGAATTTCCGGAATGCATGATGTCCCAGCTGTCGGTTTTTCTGACTTTTAGCGCACGAACTGGAGAGCCATTTATGCCCAGATGTCCGCTATCCGTTGCGGCCATCGCGAGTTGTGTCTTGTCGAGGACCTTTGCGAAGGGCTCAACGTCGGAGGCTTTGTAGCCGGGCGTGTTCGCGTTTGCGATGTTCCCGGAGATGGTCGCTTGGCGAGCAGCAAGCCATTGCGCCTGTCGTGAAGCCACGTCAAAAAGGTAGACCGATCCCACGGGGACCTCCAACTCGAGTATCTTCACATGAGATCTACGTCGACAATCTTGCCCGAGGCTGACACGGTACGTTCATCACGCAGGACGATGAGACAATATTGCAAACACTTGGGTCGGCCGAAGTGCCAGCGGATGTTTAAAAGAAATTAATCCGTCGCCCCTACGCTTGATCGAACGCAGGGAACTCGCCCTTCTGCAAAGCGAAATAATGTATCGCTGACCAGGGGTATGAATGGCGAATTCAACCTTTAGCGCTAAGAAGGCTGTTGAGTGACTTTTATGCTGCTTTCGCGGGACGACATTCTTGCCGCGTATGCCTCCCCAGGGCGGGAGGCACTGCAGCTTTTCGCCAATCACAGCGGCTTCGCGATAAGCAGCTCGACGGACAGGGTCGACCTTTCTCACCTAGAAGGCGCGCAGCACGAGCGCGGGGATTCGGCGGAGCTCTTTGAAGCTATCCAAGATATCATGGCCCGCCGCGGCAAGGCGGGACCAATCTGGGAGGCGACCCACGATCCTCTCACAGGTCTCCCCAATCGAAGCCACTTTCACGGGCTTCTTGAGAATTCGCTCGTCGAAGCCCGCCAGAAAGCCCGGAAGGTCGCTTTCATTCTGATGGATCTCGATCATTTCAGGGACCTGAACAACACACTCGGACACCAGGTTGGCGATGCTATCCTTGTCGAGATAGGCCGCAGGATACAGTCGCTGGCATCGAAGATTGGCGAGGTGAGCCGCGTCGGTGGTGACGAGTTTGCGCTTATATTGAAGAACATCTCTTCGAACGAAGACTTCAAGCCGATGATCGGCAAGCTTCTGGAGGCCATCACTTCCTTGGTCGCGGAGGGGGCCCCTAATATCAGATTAAGCGCCAGCCTTGGCGTTGCGCTGTTTCCTGATCACGGCTCCGACTTCAGTGAGCTGTTGCAAAATGCCGATATTGCGCTCTACCGCGCGAAGATTGAAGGTCGAGGCCAGGCTCAAGTCTTCGCCCCTCAGATGCGAGCCGCAATGACCGAACGACTTCAAGAGATGTCGACAGTTCGATCATTGTTGGAGACAGGCAATGTCAGACCGTACTACCAGCCGCAGATTCAGCTGACTGACCGTCGGTGCCATGGTTTTGAAGCGCTCGCGCGGTGGATCATGCCGGACGGCGAGCTCCGCTCCCCGGCTCATTTTCCCGCTGCTCTCAGTGATCCCGAAACGGCGGTGCTGCTTGGCGAGCACATGCTGCTCAATATCAGCGATGATCTTCGCCAATGGCAGAGCGCCAACATGCCCCCCTTTAAGGTGTCCATAAACGTCACGGCGCCGGAGCTGAAACGCGGGGATTATCCCAAGAGAGTGGCTGATCTTTTTGCCTCGAAAGGAATCCCGCTTTCTCGGCTGACTGTTGAAGTGACGGAATCGGTCTTGCTCGACGACAAGGCGAGCCAGATCGCGCAGGCCTTATCAGACCTTCGCAGCCGCGGCGTGTCCATCTCACTGGACGATTTCGGCACCGGGTTCGCCTCGCTGACTCATCTCAAAAGCTATGCCATCGACGAGATCAAGATCGATCGCTCCTTCATCGCGGGCCTGAACTCAAACTCGGACGATCAGGCAATCGTACGGGCCACTCTCGTCTTGGCGAGAAGTTTAAAAATCAAGACAGTAGCCGAGGGGCTCGAAAGCGAAGCGCAACTTCGCTTCTTGCGAACTTTGGGCTGCGACTATGGGCAGGGATTTTTCTTCAGCCCCGCTGTGCCGGCCAGCCAAGTAGAACGATATTTCTGGGCAACCCCGGAAAGAGGAAGGCGCTACAGAATTTACCAGCCCATCAGCATCGATGACCTCATTCGAAGAGGCGCGCGAGCCTTCGCCATGGTTGGAGTTGCGAGGTAGATTTCGGCTCCTCTTTTAGGGTGCGGCAACACCCGCTCCCGATCTCAGCCGCGCAAGCCTGAGCCAACCTTGGCGCTCTAAACCCCATGCCCAACTTTCAGCGCCTAGGGCAGAACCATGCAAGACAACTCGCTCGCCGACCGGCTCAACTTCCTGAGCATCGACCAGGGTGTCTGTCGAGAGCTTGGCGCCGTGTGGCAAGCCGTTTCCGGGTCCTTGCCTACCGTCCTGCGGAATTTTTACGAACATGTGCACCGGGTTCCGGCGCTGTCCGAGATGATCGGGGCGCAGCAAGACCGGTTGATTTCGGCCCAGGAGAAGCACTGGGAGCGGCTCTTCAGCGGCCGGTTCGATCTGGACTACGTTGAGAGCATCCGCCGAATTGGCATGATTCATAGCAAAATTGGGCTGGAGCCACGGTGGTACATCGGCGGCTACGCTTTCGTGATGAATGAATTGGTGCATGTCCTTTCGACAAAGCATCGGTTCAGCGGTGCCTCGCTCGCCCGCAAAATCGCGGCGATGAACAAGGCGATCATGCTCGACATGGACTTTGCGATCTCTGTCTATCAGGAGGCGCTGATCGAGGAGCGCGAGCGGCGGGGCCAAGCACTGTCGAGCGCCATCGCCTCATTTTCTGAGGCGGTGGTTACGAGCCTCAGGATCTCCGGGGAAGCGAGCGGAGCTCTGTCAGAAAGTGCCATCCAACTTGATACCGCAACCGGATCGGCCAGCTCACTCGCAAGCAAGGTCGCAGGTGCTGCCGAGCAGACAGCGACTAACATGCAATCTGGCGCAGCCGCTACCGAGCAACTGGCTGCTTCCGTTCGTGAAATCGGCGAGCAAGCAGGCCGCTCCGCCAATGTCGCGCGACAGGCATTTGACAGCGCGCAGCGTACAAAGGGGTCAGTCGCCGGATTGGCCGAGCAAGCTCAACAGATTGGCAACGTGGTGGATCTAATCGACCAGATCGCCTCTCAGACCAATCTCCTGGCTTTAAATGCGACTATTGAGGCCGCCCATGCCGGCGAGGCAGGCAAAGGCTTTGCGGTCGTCGCGCAAGAGGTCAAAGCCCTCGCAACCCAAACCGCCAGGGCAACGACCGAAATCGGCTCTCGAATCACCGCGATCCAAACGGCGACGCAGAAGAGTGCCGTAGAAATCGAGGAGATTGCCCGTGTGATCGAGGAAGTTAGCACAATCGCGACTGCCATCGCCGCGGCTGTCGAGGAGCAGGCAGCGGTTACCTCTGAGATCGCCAGGAGCGTCCAGCAAACGACAAGCCATACTCAGGTCGTCGTGCAGGATATCGAGACACTCAACGACTCGACGGCATCAGCCGCGACAGCAGCCGAGGCTGTCGCGCAAGCAAAACTCACTCTCGACAGCCAACTCAATCGCCTACAACACGATATCGACGCGTTTCTTGAAGCGGCCCGTGTAGTGTGAGCCTTCGCGATCACCTAGCGTCGCTGCGGACGCAGCGACCGGGCCAACTCGCGGATGACATTGTCCTCGATGTTGAGATTCAATCCACCGTCATCTTCGGCAGAAATAGTTCCCGCCGCAGAGATTTCCGCTTTCTGGGGCGCGGACGCCGGCTTTCGGGCGGTCTTCTCGTTCGTAGTCGAGCTCCGCTGTGGCTCACTCGACGACTGCCGGGCGGTGTAGGGCCGCGACGCGCCAGGCCTGTTCTCCAATGCGTCAAGCAAGCTGTTGAGTGCAGCATTCGAGATCGGAACGTCCGGTGCACCTGGTATGCCCTCAAGGGCAATCGCGCGGGTCTGGTATGACGTTTCCGCCGTTACATCTGGGCCAAACCAGGATAGGGGACGAAAGTCTCTCGCCTCTTCTTCTGTATCAAACTCAACTGAGATGAGATCGAGCGGCCCGGGCGTGACAAAGCGATTGATATGAATGTCACGTGTCCCGACAGTGAGATGAGACCTGACATAATCGACCTTTCCAGGTGTGACATCAAGGAGCGCCTCGGCGTGGGCGCGTGGCACTTCCGTCCGCTCTTCGAGAGGAGCTCCCGAACCAGCGGTGATTAATACCAGATTGCCCTTGTCGCCCTCGATGATGACATAGGAACTCCGGTCAGCCTGATTGGCAAAATGCCCCTCCGTTACCCGATTCCCCCCACGTTCCCTGCGAATGAGGCGGGCAAGAGATGAAGCAATAAGGTAGCGCCGGGAAGTACTCATGTCGGACTCTTGATCTGGCGGACTCACTCCGCTCGGCCTTAACTAGAACCCCACACGACGTTCATCAAACCCAACACTATTTCAAAAACGCGAGCGGCTAAGCGCGCCCGCGCTGCAATCAAATAACTATCTAAGCGGCCAGCGCATGCCAGAGCCGAACGAAACCAATCTCCTATTCTTGTGAGGCGCGCCCTCGGACCGGCTGCGTTACAAGTTTTGCGGCGAAATGTTTCCTGTTGAGAAGACGACGCGGTCGGCGTTTTTTAAGAAATGGAATGGAGCCGCTGCGCCGGCTCACACACGGTGAACTGAGCCTCGCTATGAAACTCGCCAATCTCGAAACGTTTGTTCATCTGGCACGGCTGCGTCATTTTGGGCGCACGGCCAAACATCTCAACACGACGCAGCCGGCGATCTCATCACGTCTCGCGGCACTCGAGCGAGAGCTTGGTGTACAACTCATCGCCCGCGAGGGCCGTGAGTTTCACCTGACGCCAGCCGGCCATGAGGCGCTGAGGGTTATTGAGAAGATGCTCGGCGACTTCGATGGCCTCAAGCTCGGGTTCACAGATCCGGAGAACGTCGCGATCACCCTTCGCATCGGAGCCATCGACGCCATCGTCCAAACGTGGTTGCCGCGCCTCTATGATCGACTGCGCCAGACCTACCCCGGCGTCCAAATCGAGATCGTCACCGATTCCACCGTCAATCTTCTGCATCACATGAAGAACGGCGAGCTCGACATCACATTCTGCCTCGATCCAATTCTCGAGGAGGGGTATCGCAGCTTTGTCGTGTGCTCCTACGCGATGTCCTGGGTCGGCAGTCCCAAGTTGGTTGACGAGGATCGTATCTACACCGTGGCAGAACTGGGAACGATGCCGCTCATCACGTTTCAGAGGGGCTCGCCGCCCTACCGGATGATCGCGCCCTACTTTCAGGATGAAAGTGTGCTGGCATCTCAGCTTTCCAACTCCAACTCCCTTCCTACCATGATCCGCCTTGCCATGGACGGTTTCGGCATTGCCGCCGTGCCAACGATCGTGGTGGAGAAGGAACTCGACTCGGGCGATCTGGCTTCTGTCCAGGTCAACAAGCCCTTCCCGCCCCTGACCTTCATCGCGAGCTACCACCCGGTCCCCGGTTCCCTCCTCACGGAACGGGTCGCGGAGCTTGCAAAGCGGACCGCCGCAGAGTTTTGCAGCGAGACGGTCCCAGGCCTGGCCTGGGTAGATTATAACCTTCGATAAAAAATTTCTATCGTTCTAATAGAGAACGATAATTGGACAAATAAACTTTTGACTGCGACGCTGGCCCCGCAAATACTCGCCTGGGCGGGAAACGCCCGGCCCTTGGGGAAATTATCCATGACGAAACGTCGCCTTTACCTGAAATTTGTCGAAAAGAATGTGCAGGGCACCATCGAGCTCTATTGGGAGAACGCTCCCGTGACCTGCGAGAAGATCTGGAATGCCCTTGCCAAGCCGATCCAGGTTCCGGCCACCCACGCCATGTTCGCCGGTCCGGAAATCATGACCGGCCTCCCCCTGGAGGCTCAAACGTTCGATCCCCTGTCCATTCCGGCCGAGAACCAGACTTGCTTCCCCATCGCCGGCGAGCTTCTGTGGTTCTATCAGGCCAAAAACCTGATGAAGGGCATGACCGATGAATTCTGGGAGATCGGCATGTTCTACGACAACGGCGGGCGTATCTTCGGCCCCATCGGCTGGACGCCCTGCAACATCTTCGGCCGCATGACCGAGGGCCTTGAGGCGATCGCCGCGGCATGCCGCAGCATCCGTATCGAGGGCATGCAGACGGTTGAGATCGGCCGTCTCGGCTAATCCCCGCTTTTGATCCTGAGCAACGAACCAACGAACCAGAGGGTGAAGACAATGTTTGCCAGAGTATCGCAGATCGCCGGAGTGCTCGCCGTCGCGGGCGCTCTCGCAAGTCCCGCAGCTGCCAAAGATAAGCTCGTTATCAATTCTTATGGCGGCGCTTATGAGCAGATCCACCGCAAGCTCGTGATCGAGCCGTTCATGAAAAAGTACGACGCGGATGTGCAGGTCATCACCGCCTATTCGGCGGATGCCCTGGCACAGCTACGCGCGCAGAAGGCAGCGCCTCAGTTTGACGTGATCCATTTCTCAGGCGGTCAGGAAGTCGTGGCGGCACGCGAGGGGTTGATCAGCCCGATCAAGATCGAGGAATTGTCGAACGGCAAGGACCTTTACCCCTTCGCGACCGAGGGCCTTTCCCGCGGTGAAGGCCCGGTCCATGCGGTTGCAGCGATCGGCCTTCTCTACAACAAGGACAAGGCCCCGAAGAAGCCCGCCAAATGGGCGGATCTGTGGGACCCGGCATACAAAGATCACGTCGTCCTGACTGATCTCTCCAATAGTTATGGTCTGCTGGGCTTCCTGATGATGAACAAGATCAAGGGCGGCAGCATTCAAAATCCGGATCCAGGATTCGAAGCCGTGAAGGGCCTTCTCGGCAGCGCCGTTGTCGTGTCGACCTCGCCGGAGATGCAGCAGAACTTTGCGCAAAACGATGCATGGATTGCGCCCTACGCGCAGGACTATGCCTACACCCTGCGCAAGGCCGGCCTGCCGATTGAGTTCGTGCAGGGCGCGGAAGGAACGCCCGCCGTTTACCTGACCGCTAACCTCGTCGCCAATCGACCGAGCCAGGAGCTCGCAAAGAAGTTCATCGACTTCTCGCTTTCCTCCGAGGTTCAGGCCGGCTGGGCCAATGAGCTGCGGTACTCACCGACCAACAAGGCGACCAAGCTCGATGACACGGTCGCCAAGGAGGTGGTCTACGGCGAACAGGCGGTCTCCGGTCTGATGCGGTTTGATCCTGTCGCCGTCGATGCAGCTCGCGCCTCGCTCGTCGAGCGTTGGAAGAAGTTGATCGCTCGTTAATCTGAAGGCCGGGGCTCACTATGCGTGATCGCGTTGAAGATCTTGCTCTTGCGGGCCCCGGCATCCTCCTGCTCGCGCTCGCTTTCGTCCTCCCGATCGCCGAGATGCTTGGCCTGA
The DNA here is from genome assembly GCF_011777495.1 of Microvirga terricola. Classification (GTDB taxonomy): domain Bacteria; phylum Pseudomonadota; class Alphaproteobacteria; order Rhizobiales; family Beijerinckiaceae; genus Microvirga; species Microvirga terricola. The sequence goes on from NZ_JAATJS010000001.1 coordinate 29,941, forward strand.
GCATTCTCGGCACCCACCGGGAGCTGACGCTTGAACACTTTATCCGGTTTCTTTCAGATCCGTACTATCTCGGTATCGTCTGGCGGACGATCTATCTCTCATTGCTGATCACCGCGATCTGCGCCGCAATCGGCTTTCCTCTCGCCTATGTCATGGCCCGCATTCGCCCCGCGCTGCGGCTTTGGCTCATCGTCCTCATCATCCTGCCACTCATGACGAGTGTCGTCGTGCGCACGTTCGGCTGGATGGTCCTTCTGGGGCGGGGCGGCCTGATCCCGTTCACACTGTGGAAGCTCGGCTTCGTGGGGCGGAATTTCACTCTCATGCACACGGAAGCCGCGATCGTCATCGGCATGGTACAGGTCCTCCTTCCTTTCACGACCCTTTCCATTCTCGGCGTCGTCATGAAGATCGATCGACGCTTGGAAGAGGCTTCTCGCACAATGGGCGCCGGCTTTTTCGCGACATTGCGGATTGTTATTTTGCCCCTGGCGATGCCTGGCATTCTTGCCGGCTCGCTCCTCGCGTTCACCTTGTCGGTCAGCTCGTTCGTGACTCCATCACTTCTCGGTGGCGTACGGCTTCCGGTCGTTGCAGCCTCCATCTATGACGCGGCCACCAAAACCCTGGAATGGAATTTTGCTGCCGCCCAATCCGTCATTCTCCTCGTCGGCGTCCTTTTGGCACTGACCCCTTACATCAAGTTGTCGGGGCGGCGTCATGGTTAAGGCTGTCCCCAACACGTTGCGAGTTTTCGCCTCGCTCTTCGTGGCTCTGACGCTCGTCTTCATCCTCGCGCCGCTGGTCGTGGTCGCAGGTGTGTCCGTATCGGAGAGTCAGTTCATTGCCTTTCCGCCAAGTGGATTTAGCTTGCGTTGGTTCGCGGCGATTTTCGACTCCAACGCCTACGTTCAGGCCCTGATAACGAGCCTAAAGCTCGCGACCCTGGTGACTGTAACCGCGACGATCGTTGGGGCCGGTGCGGCTATCGCTCTGCATCGTCGGCGCTTGCCTGGCACCAGCCTTCTCGCCGGCTTGTTCCTGTCTCCGCTCATTCTGCCATCAATCATCTTCGCCATCGGCCTCTTGATGCTGTGGAGTGCCACAATCGGCCCGGTCTCGTTCTGGGCGCTTTGGATCGGCCACATGGTAATTGCCCTTCCTTACGTGATCCGCACAACGCTCGCGGTGCTGGCCGATTCCGACCCCTTCTTGGAAGAAGCTGCGCGCACCATGGGCGCCAGCCGCTGGCAGCGCATTCTCTATGTGGTCCTGCCGCAATGTGTGCCGGGTCTCGCGGCGGGCGCTTTCTTCGCGTTCAACATTTCCTTCGACGAAGCGGTGGTCGCGTTGTTTCTGCGCACACCCGATCTCGTGACCCTGCCAATCCAGATCTACAATCAACTGGAATTCAGCCCCGATCCCACCGTGGCGGCCGTGTCGACATTGATGATGGGTTTGACCGTTTTCCTGATTGCGACCCTCGACCGCTTCCTCGGCATTCAACGCTTCGTCGGCACCTGACATGGCAACCCTTGAACTCAACCAAATCGTGAAGTCTTTCGGCTCGGTCGATGTGCTGCACGGAATTTCCCTGTCAATCGAGAGCGGCCAGTTCGTCAGTCTTCTGGGTCCGAGCGGCTGCGGCAAGACCACTCTTCTTCGCATCATCGCGGGGCTTGAGGCCGTGACCCGCGGCACCTTGCGAATTGCAGGGCGAGATGTGACGGATGTCGCGCCCGAGAACCGGGACATCGCGATGATGTTTCAGTCCTATGCGCTTCTCCCGCATATGAGTGTCCGTGAGAATGTGCGTTTCCCGCTGCGGATGCGCAATCGGGGGACAAGGAAGGAGCAGGACGAGCGCGTCCAGGCGACCCTCGAAACAGTTCAGCTCGGCCACCTGGCGGATCGCATGCCTCGCCAACTTTCTGGGGGACAGCAGCAGCGGGTGGCCTTGGCGAGAGCGATTGTTTCGGATCCCAAGATCCTGCTTCTCGACGAACCTTTGTCCAACCTCGACGCACGCCTGCGTGAAGACATGCAGGTGGAGTTGATTGAGCTGCATCGCAGGCTCGGCCTGACGACGGTCTTTGTCACGCACGACCAGGAAGAGGCTCTCAGCCTCTCGGACACTGTCGTTCTAATGAACGCTGGACGCATTGAGCAAGTCGGCGGCCCGCAAGAAATCTACGCATCCCCGCGGACCGGCTTTACCTCGGAATTCATCGGCTCCGCCAATCTGATCCCAGTGCGGGTCGAAGAGACAGCCGCGGGACCACGCGCCACCTTGCCTTGGGGAGAGGTCATTGCCGTCGCCCCGGGGTCCAAGCCATCTCACAAAGCGAGCTTGGTCCTCCGGCAAGAAGACATGAAGTTGTTGCCGTCGCAGACCATCATCCCGAACGGGTTCCGCGCCACCGTGGAGACCCGGGTCTTCCTCGGCGCGCGGATTCGATACGTTCTGCGCCTGGGCGATATGCGTATCAAGTGCCTAGCCCCCGGGACGGATATCTTCGGCCCCGGGGATGCGGTTGTCGTCAGCGTTCCTGACAGCCGTGCGCAAATCATCGAAGCGTGACGGGGCGTCATCATGGTGTCGTCATCCAGCCAGCGCGATGAGCGCGAGCACCCCGCCGAGAAAAGGCCGCTTCTCGGCGTGATTGCCTGCAATCGCACCGTGGGCGAGGAGATCGCAGCGAGCGTCATGCGGCGCTATCTCCAGGCTGCAGCTAGGCACATGGAGGCGTCCCTCGTCATTGTCCCTAGCCTGCCCGACTATATCGACGCTCCCCGTCTAGCGAGCACCATTGACGGCATTTTGCTGACCGGCAGCCCATCGAATATTGCGGCTCGGCACTACGAGGGCGAGTGCGCCGACGCGGAGGGGCCATTCGACGAGGACCGCGACGAAGTTGTCAAACGCCTTCTTGAAGAGGTCATCAAAGCAGGAAAGCCCGCTCTAGGGATTTGCCGCGGCCTGCAAGAAATCAATGTCGCTCTCGGCGGAACCCTGCGACGCGATCTTGCTACCAATGACACCTTCATTCCCCATCATGCGCCGCCCGAGGCGAACCTGGACGCGATGTTCTCGTGCAAGCACGACGTGCGGCTGAAAGGTGGCGGTGTTCTCGCGCAGATGTACGATGCACCGAGCATTATCGTGAACTCCGTTCACTATCAGGGCATCAATCGCCTCGCGCCAGACCTGCATGTAGAGGCAACGGCCCCAGATGGCTTGATTGAGGCGGTGTCAGCTCGCATCGGCTCGTCCTCCATCCTCGCCGTGCAGTGGCATCCGGAATGGCAGGCGGACCGCAACACGCATTCCCAGGCTCTCCTCCGTCATTTCGGCACTCTGCTGCGCGGCGAGAGCCTGCCTACCGATCTTTGAACAAGCACTCTTTCCCAGGAAACTGACGATGTTCGACAATGCGCAGGTCTTCGTGAACGCTCGCTTTGAAGCCGGCGAGGGCACACCGGAGCAAGTGTTCAACCCCGCGACCGGCGAGTTGCTCGCCTCTTTCCCCAGCGCGAGTGAGGCGCAAGTCGACCGTGCCGTCGCAGCGGCAGAGGCGGCATTTCCTTCTTGGGCTGCCCTTACTCCTCGCGAGCGCTCCTCGGCACTGCTGCGCATAGCCGATCGGATCGAAGCCGACGCCGCGACATTTGCCACGCTCGAAGCGATGAACTGCGGCAAACCGCATCGCTATGTACTTGGCGGCGAAGTTCCCAACGTCGTCGATGTGTTCCGCTTCTTCGCCGGCGCGGCGCGTACCATGCCGGGCGTGCCTGCAGGGGAGTATCGCAATGGCCGCCACACCAGTATGCTGCGTCGCGATCCCGTCGGAGTCGTCGCGTCGATCGCGCCGTGGAACTACCCTCTGCTCATGGCCAGTTGGAAGATCGCTCCGGCGATTGCGGCAGGCAACACCGTCGTCATTAAGCCTTCTGAACACACGCCTCTCACGCTATTGAAGCTTGCCGAGATTTTCGCAGAGGTTCTGCCGCCAGGTGTTGTCAACGTCGTGACAGGCAACGGTGCAGTCGTTGGCCAACGGCTCGTCTCTCATCCTGCCGTGCGAATGATTTCATTGACGGGCGATGTAGGCACCGGACGGAAGATTCTTGCTGCCGCTGCGGAGACGATGAAGCGTACTCATCTCGAACTCGGCGGCAAAGCGCCGGTCATGGTCTTCGATGATGCTGATCTTGATGGTCTAATTGAGACCCTCAAGGAAGCGAGTTTCTACAATGCCGGACAAGACTGTACGGCGGCGTGCCATATCTATGCGGCAGCATCGATCTACGACAAGTTGGTGAGCGATCTCGGGCAAGCCATTGCCGCCCTCCCCTATGGCGAGCCGGATGATGCCAAGGCGGAATTCGGACCGCTGATCACCGCGCGGCAACGCGACCGTGTCGCGGGCTTCGTCGACCGCGCCCGCGAGAGCGGGGCAGCAGTCATCACCGGCGGATACGCACCGGATCGTCGCGGCTTCTTCTATGAGCCGACGCTCATCGCCGCTCCGCAAAACGCGGAGATCGTGCAGCGAGAAGTCTTTGGCCCCGTGGTATCCATCACGCCGTTCAAGGATGAAGGGCAGGTGATTGGTTGGGCCAATGCCTCAAGCTACGGCCTCGCATCATCGATCTGGACGCGAAACCAGGGCCGTGCAGCGCAGCTCGCTGCCGCTTTGCGCTACGGGGTCACCTGGGTCAACACGCATGGTGTGTTTGCTACCGAGATGCCTCATGGCGGCATGCGCAATTCCGGCTATGGCAGCGATCTCTCGATGACCGGTCTCACGGAATACACGCAGGTTCGCCATGTCATGTTCGCGCATCACCGCTAGGCGAGGCGCGATGAACTAACTAGGTATCATTCGGCGGCGATCTTTCTCAACACCGTAGCGCCGCCGGCTGCCTGGACAGACAGGCTACCGGCCTCAATGGCCGCCGCAAGGCTGGCGGAGAAGCCTTTCCCTGCCAGCCAACCATGAATGAAGCCGGCATTGAAGGCATCTCCCGCGCCGGTCGTATCGACAACGGGCACGTGAGGAGCGGAGCGAGACAATCGTTCACCTTCTCCCGTCGCCAACGTTGCGCCTTCCGAACCCTTTTTCAGCACGACAATCGGAAAATGACGGATGAGCAGATCAAGAATTTGCTCATGGTTGGTCGCGCGGGCGATCACTGACGCTTCTTCGGTGTTGGGGAGAAACAGATCGACGCCGCGACAATTCTCGAGGAAGCCCGGGTCATGGATCAAGGCGTCGTCCCAGCTTGGATCGAGGGAGACTGTCAAGCCTTTCGCCTTCGCACTAGCGACGATGCCTGGGATCTCTATCAGAGTGGCATACTCGGCGATATGCAGATGACGTACCCCTGGGGATGAAAGCGCAGCCTCCACCGTCGCCGGGTGGCCATGCCCGGCACGTCGCGACAAGAACGCGCGATCCTGTGGCTGCACAATCGCGACGGTCAATTGCGGCCCGGCATCTGCTGCGCGCTCGACGAAGGTGAGATCCACTCCGCTCTCAGCAAGCGCCCCTTCGAGCCCCGCCGACAACGGATCGGTGCCGAGGCGTGTCACAAGGCTGGTATCGCGCCCCAATCCAATCAGATGAGCGGCGGTGATAAAGGCCCCACCACCCGGCACAACCGCAACGTCCTTGGCGAAAAGCTCGCGTCCGAGAACCGGTAAACCCGCTAGCCCAGTGAAAACCAGATCGCAATAAGTCCGTCCGAGACACAGCACACTGTGCAGCGTCCCGCTTGAGTGCATTACATCCGGCATAGGGCGCGTTCAGACTTGCTATCGAACAGATAGAGGCTGCCCGCAGAAGCGTTCACCGCCACGCGCTCACCAGCCTTCGGAATGACCTTGCCCGGCGCGCTAGCGATGACAGAAGCGCCTCCGACGTCGAGGTGCACCAACGTCTCCGATCCCAGCGGCTCGACAACAGAAACGGTTCCCGACAGACTCAGACCCTGAATACCATTCCCTTGGGAGCTAACAACAAGATCGTGGGGGCGCACGCCGAGCAGCACCTCGGCACCCTGCGCACCGGAAATGCCGCCCGCTGACACCGCAACCGAGGCGCCAAGGCCATTGAGCTCGGCCGCATGGTGTCCCGCCTTGTCAACAAGCCGCGCCGGCAGGAGATTCATGGTGGGGCTTCCGATAAACCGCGCAGTAAAGATATCCGCCGGGTTATCATAGAGCTCCATGGGCGTGCCAACTTGGAGAATGCGTCCGTCCCGCATCACGACAATGCGATCCGCCATCGTCATCGCCTCCACCTGATCGTGCGTGACGAAGACGATGGTCGTTCCCAGGCGCTGATGCAGCCTCTTGATTTCAAGCCGCATCTGGGTGCGCAGCTGCGCATCGAGATTGGAAAGCGGCTCGTCGAACAAAAATGCGGCGGGGTTGCGCACCATGGCGCGGCCGATCGCAACGCGCTGGCGCTGACCACCGGAGAGCTGCGAAGGCCGTCGGCCGAGAAGGCTTTCCAGACCGAGGATTTTCGCGGTCTCTTCGATGCGCTTCTTCTTCTCGGATTCCGGCAGCTTCGAGGTATAGAGGCCGAAGCCAATATTCTGAGCCACCGTCATATGCGGATAAATTGCATAATTTTGGAACACCATGGCGATGTTCCGATCCTTCGGCTCGGCTTCGTTGACGACACGGCCATCGATGGAGATGGTGCCGCCCGAAATATCCTCGAGCCCCGCGATCATGCGCAAAGTCGTCGACTTTCCGCAGCCGGAAGGACCGACAAGCACGACGAACTCACCGTCCTTGACCTGGAGGTCGATTCCGTGAACAGCCGTCGTATTGCCGTACTTCTTCACGAGGCTGTTGAGAACGATATTGGCCATCAGGCTTCTCCCAGAAGCGCTTGAAATTTGTCTTTAAGTTCGGAGGTCGCAGCCGCCTCGCGGGCTGCAATATCCTTCCCCTGCGACGTCAGGGCATCGAGTTGCGTGCGGTACTGCATCAACGCAGCCTGCAGGGCTTTCGGCGCTGGTCCGCCAAACCGATCACGAACCGCAACGAAATGTTCCGGCGAGACCATTTCCGCGAATGTTGCAGTGTCGATCGAGGTCTCACGCTTCGTGGCCTCTGCGAATGCTTTCAGGAAAGCCGCATAACCGTCATTTGCAAGATCGCCCTGGACCGCCACGACTGCCTTCGCAACCGCGGCTGCGATCTCGTGTGCCTCGCGGAAAGACAAACCTTCACGCCGCACAAGGCTGTCGGCGAGTTCAGTCACCGTAATGCAGCTGCGACGAATGTTGTCCTGAACCCGTGCACCGTCGATGCGGATATCCGCCACCAGAGCGGCCAAAAGATCGAGCACACGAGCGGCCGAGGCAAAAGCCTGGTAGCCCATGGCTTGCGTTTCGCCCTCGCTGTCGTTCATGTCCGTAAACGGCGTGTTGTGCATCACGTCGAGCATGGCCCGCGCCCGGCCGAACGTCTGCGACGACAAATGGCGCAGATGCTCAATCGGAACTGGGTTGCGCTTCTGCGGCATGATCGAGGAGATCTGCACGAACGCGTTTGGCACATAAACCTGACCGACTTCAAAACTCGTCCAGAACTGCAGGTCCTGGATCGGGCGGCCGAGATGAAGGAACATCAGCTCGATGGCGCTGTAGGTCGCTGTCACATAATCGACAGCGGCGATGCAGCTATAGGAATTTTGCAGCGGCTGCGAGAAGCCGAGGAGCGTCGCCATTCGCGAACGATCAACCGGGAATCCAGAGGTCGTGATTGCAGCCGCACCCATTGGCGAGCGGTCAACAATCGCGCGAGCCTCGACGAGCCGCTCGATGTCCCGCAGAAGGACCTCAATCACAGCTCCCAGGTAATGGCCGAACGTCGTCGGTTGCGCGGGTTGCCCGTGCGTATAGGCAACGATAAGAGTTTCCTGCTCGCGCGTCGCAACATTGATCAACACGCCCGCGAGATTCCGCGCCTTCGCGAGGAGGACGTCGATCCGCTCCTTCAACCCCAGCTTGAAGAGGGTGTGGTCGATGTCGTTACGCGATCTCGCGGTGTGGAGCCGGCCGGCGAGATCAGGTCCGAGCCGACGCTTCAATTCTTTCTCGATGAGAAAAAAGAAGTCCTCAACCTCACCCGTATAGGTCAGTGCAGGCACATCGACTTCGGCATCGATAGCCTCAAGCGCGCGAGCGATGGCGCTCGCCTGCTTGCGATCGAGAATGCCTGTTTCGGTGAGCATCACCAGATGTGCCCGGTCAATGCGACGGAAACCGTCCACATGATGAGCCTTGGCTCCGTCGAACAGCGGACGCAGGACCGTCTCTTTATAGATGGGGTTAGGGAAGACGCTTTTGTCGTCTCGGCGGGGATCGTGATTGGTCGACATGATCACCCTTTCAGACCCGCGAGCATCACGCCGCGAACGATGTAGCGCTGGAGGAGAAGAAAGACGATCAGGGTCGGAATCGTCGCAATGCTCGCTCCGGTCATGATCATTTCCCATTGAATAGCCTGCTCGACAGCAAAGCTCGAAAGGCCGACAGGCAGGGTATAGAGATCGCGACTGTTCGTGACGATGAGTGGCCAGAAGAATGCCGTCCAATTGCCCAGGAAAGTGAAGATCGCGAGTGCCGAGATTGCTGGCGTGACGAGCGGCATCGCGACGCGCCACCAGATCGTGAATTCATTCAACCCATCGACGCGGCCGGCTTCGAGGAACTCATCCGGTACCGTCTCGAAGAACTGTTTCATAAGGAATGTGCCGAAGGCCGTCATCATACCGGGGAACATGATGCCCCAATAGGTATCGACCCATCCGAAGTTGCTCGCCATCAAGTACCAGGGAATGACCAGCATTTCCGTCGGGATCATCAGGGTCGAGAGAATGGCGATGAAGACGATGTAACGCCCTCTGAAATTAAACTTCGCGAGCGTATAGCCGACGAGCGAGTCAAAAAAGACGTTTGAGACGGTAACGCAAACAGCAACGAACAGCGAGTTCAGGAACCAGCGCAAGAAGCGTCCATCGGACAGCACGGCTACATAGTTGTCCAGGGAGGGTGCTTCCGGGATCAGGCGCAGGTCATAGACCTGAGACGCATCCTTTAGCGAGGTTGAAAGCATGAAGAGGATGGGCGTCATCATCACGACGCCACCCAGGAAGAGCAACGTCCAGATAATGATGCGCCCGGGGCGGATCGACCGGCGCGCGACTGGGTTTTCTAAAGCGGCGACATTCATAGTCATCGTCAGCGATCCTTCAGGATGCGGAGCTGAATGAGCGAGACGGCGAGTAGGATGAGGAACAGAACAACCGTTTGAGCCGCCGCATATCCCATATCCAGCGACTTGAACGCCGTCTGGTAGATCATCAGCACGAGCGGCTTTGTCGTGTTGAGCGGCCCGCCCGGATCGTTGAAGTTCATGTTGTAGACCTGGTCGAAAATACGCAGAAAGCCGATGGAGGAGAATACGACCAGAAACACGATGGTGGGCTTCAGCAGCGGCAGTGTAATGCGCCGAAGAATGGTGAACTCCGACACCCCATCGATCCGCGCGGCCTCGTAGTACGAGGTCGGGATGGCTCTCAACCCTGCGATGAAGATGATAACCTGGAAGCCGAGACCGGCCCACACTGCCGGAGCCAGGATTGCAGGCAGAGCTTGCGTGGTCGAGCGAAGGAACGGCTGCTGCGGAATGCCGAACCACGTGAGAATAGCGTTGAAAATGCCAATCGGAACCGGCTGATAGAACCAGCGCCACACCCAAGCCATCGCCACAGCCGTCGTGAGAAACGGGATGAAGTAAAGAGCTCGGATGAACCCGTGCATGAAGCGCACGCGATCAAGATAGTAGGCGACGGTGAAGGAAATGACGAGGCTGACCGGTGTGCCTATAATCAGATAGAGGAAGGTGTTGCCGAACACCTGCCAGAACAGCGGGTCGGCCAAAAGCCGCTTGTAGTTCTCGAGGCCGACGAAAGCCGCCGGCCTCAAGAGATTCCAGTTGGTGAAGGACAGCGCGAATGCTTCAAGTGTCGGCCAGAAGCGGATCGCGCTGTAGAACAGGATCGGCACTGCCAGGAAGGACCAGGCCCATAACACGCGCTTCTGGCGCAGGCTGAGCCTGTCCCAGGCGCGGGCGGATTTCGCAGGCAATGCCGTCGCTGTCATGGTCTTACTTCGCCGCGCGGTCGATGATGGCCTGCTCGGCCTTCGCTGCCTCAGCGAGCGAGGCTTTCGGATCCTGCTTCTGGATCAGAACGCGATTGACCATGTCGATCGCGACCTGACGCTGAGCCGCCTCATCCACGAACATCGTAGTACGGGCGTATTCGAGGCCCTTCAGGAACGGACCGTAAATCGGGTTCGCCAGGTTCTCCGACGTCAACGCCGCAGAGCGGCGGGCCGGCAACTCGCCGACGGCCTTGAGCCAAATATCCATCGCTTCGGGCGACGTGATGTAAGCGAGGAATTTCTTCGACGCCTCGAGCTTCTCGCCCTGCACCTTGCCGGTGATGGCGTTCGCGAAGTAGCTCGCATAGTTGCTGCGCATGCCCTTCGAGTCCGCCGGCAGTTCGGTGACGCCCCATTCGAACGACTTGATGGAATTGAATGCTCCGAGGCGGAAGGTGCCATCGATCGTCATCGCGGCAAGGCCCGCCTTGAACGCCGCCTGGCCCTCATCCATGAAGCCGGCGAGGCCAACCTTATACTTGGTCTGCAGGTCGGTGTAGAATTGCAGCGCCTTTAGGCCCGCTTCGCTATCATAGGCGACCTTGCGATCATTGTCGGTGTACGGCACGCCGCCATTCTGGCGGATCAGAACTTCACGCCACCACTGGTGATCCTGCCCGGCCATGTCGAGCGTGACGCCGGCCGAAACGATATTGCCCGCGCCATCGCGCTTGACGGCCTTCTCAGCCGCGGCGAGGAATTCTTCAAGGTTCTGCGGCGGCTTGTTCGGGTCGAGGCCCGCGGCCTGGAAGGCCTTCTTGTTGTAGAAAAGCGCCAGCGAGCGAACCGCCGTCGGCAGGCCATAATATTCGCCGTTGCGCTTCATCGCGGTGACAATCGGGAAGAACTCCGATTCGATCTTGTCGTGCGGGAAAGCGTCCTTCGGCAAAGGCTGAATCAATTTGCCCGCGAGGAAGCCGTCAACCCAACCGTAGAAGAGCTGAACCACGTCCGGTCCCTGTCCGGCCGTCACGGCGGCTGCGACTTTCGTCTGATATTCAGCGTACGGGAAGGTCGTGTGCTTCACCGTGATCCCAGGGTTGGCCGCCTGGAATTTCTGGATCAACTGATCCATCGCCTTCACGCGGCTGTCGAAGACATATTGCCAATACTCGATCTCAACTGCGCTCGCGGCATTGGCAGCGAGGACGCTGACGCCGAACGCGAGACCGGCGACCATCTTTTTAAAACGCATGCGAGACCCTCCACATGATCCACCCGAGCTTCGCATCGGCGTGGCGTTTGTTCCCTAGGCAGAGCGCGATCCCTCCCGCCCATTCTGATAGGCTCGCTTGCTCGACCACCTGCTGTCAATAAAATAATTCACTTGAGTTATTCGCTGAGTGCGGCCATCGTCCTGGTGGATACGAGTTCGCGATGCCCCGTCAAAAGCCCTCGCCGCCAGCAAAAGTTGCAATCGGCAACAATCCGGAACGCAACCGCTCGCATAATCGGCGCGTCGTACTGGACGCGGTGCGATTGCACGGTCCGCTCGGACGCACTGCGATTGCGAGACTCGCTCATCTCAGTTCGCAGGCGGTCTCCAACATCGTCGGCGAACTTTTGGAGGAAGGGCTTCTGCTCGAATGTGGGCGTTTGCGCTCCGGCCGTGGCCTTCCGCCCGTCCAGGTCATGGTCAATCCCGATGGCGGGATGACAATCGGCATCGAGATCGCGCCCGATCACATGGCGACTGTGCTCGTCGACCTCACCGGCCGCATCCGAAACCATCGTTCAACGCCGATTGGCGATACTGCCCCTCACCGCATCACACCGCTTCTGAAGACCGAGATCGAGGCTGCCTGCGCCACAATCCCTGGATCGTCTGAGAGACTTCTTGGAATCGGCGTTGTGATGCCCGGTCCCTTCGAGATCGAAGGCATGAGTTCCGTTGGCCCGACAACGCTTCCCGGTTGGGCGGGTCATGATCCGGCTTTGTTTTTGAGTGCCGCAACTGGCAGGGTCACATTGGTCGAGAACGATGCGACCGCCGCCGCCGTCGGCGAGCGTTTGCACGGCACTGCCAGATCGCTCAAGAATTTCTGTCTCCTCTATTTCGGCACGGGCCTCGGCCTCGGTATTGTTGCCGATGGGCGTCCCATGCGGGGCGCATTCGGCAATGCAGGCGAGATCGGCCATGTCATCGTCACGCCCGGCGGAAAGCCGTGTGCCTGTGGCAACCGAGGCTGTCTGGAAGGTTATGCATCGCTGCATGCTCTCAAAGAGCGTTTGCGCGTGAACGGTATTGCCTGCGACGATCCCAGTGCTCTCGAAAAGCTCCACGCCGAAGAAAATCCCGTTCTGCGGGAATGGCTCGCAGAGGCGGCAACGTATCTCTCTCCGGTCGTCGGCATGCTGGAAAATCTGTTCGACCCTGAAAGCATCATCTTTGGCGGCGCGCTGCCCGATGCGCTTCTCGATGATCTCATCACGGCGCTTGATCCGCTCCCGCTCTCCGTCGCGAGCCGACGCCAACGCGCCGTTCCGCGCGTGATCCGCGGCGCGACCGGGGGCCTGACAGCGGCGCTGGGAGCGGCGGCATTGCCTCTTCTGGAAACGATGACGCCTCGACTCGACACGGCCATCCAAACCACTCCTTGAAATTCCATCGACGAAGGACATGACGATGTTGCGGGATCACGAACGGATCGCGAGAGAAATGGCGGATCCCGCTCTAGTGCGCCTGCATCGCAAGCTTGAGCGGCTGACCTCTGTTCTGACCGTCATGAACACAGGCGCGCATCCCGACGACGAGCACAACGGAATGCTCGCCGCTTTCCGTTTCGGATTCGGAATGCGCGTGACCATTCTGTGCTCAACGCGAGGAGAAGGAGGGCAAAATGCCATCGGCCCGGAGCGCGGAGCGGCCCTGGGAATCGTCAGAACGCGCGAACTGGAGGCCGCTGCGCAGGTTCTGGATGCCGATGTGATCTGGGTCGGCCATGGCCCTGACGATCCGATCCATGACTTCGGTTTCTCCAAGAACGGCGACGATACGCTCCGACGCTGGGGCGAAGACTTTCTCATCGAGCGCCTCGTCCGCGCATTTCGGGAGGAGCGGCCCGACATCGTCATTCCGACCTTCCTCGACGTGCCGGGGCAGCACGGCCATCACCGCGCCATGACGAGGTCCGCGAAGATCGCCGTTGAACGCGCCTCGGATCCGAGCGCATATCCGGACCACTTCACGGAAGGCTTAAAGCCTTGGCGCGTAGCCAAGTTTTATCTGCCCGCATGGTCCGGCGGCGGTATCACCTACGACGATGAGGTCCCCCCTCCCGAGACGACGGTCGTGGTTCGCACTCCAGGCTCTGATGCAGCAACAGGAGCGCCCTTCGCGCGGATCGGAGAATGGTCGCGAGCCAAGCATCTGACGCAAGGCATGGGTGTGTGGCGAGAGAACCCGCTCCAATCCTGGCCGCTCCACCTCGGCCAGAATCAAAATAGCGAGAGCGATATCCGAGACGGTCTGCCCTCAACCGTCGGCGCGGTGGCGTCCTATCCCGACGTTCCGCGGGAGGTCGCTTCTCATCTCCTCGCGGCTCAGCAGGCTATCGATGAGGCCACCGCGGCTTTCCCACACAGAGAGCGTATCGTCAAAGCAGCCCTTGCCTCTGCGCGCTCAATCGAGAGCGCTCTCGCCGCTTCTTCTCACCCGGTTCTCGATTCCCACGGCCATCGCCTCACGCGTAAGCTGCGAGAACTTGATGCTGTTATTTTGGAAGCGAGCGGCGTGCATGCTCGGGCATGGGTAGAACCGGCCGTCGTGCCGCCGGGCGGCAGAACCGCATTGCATATCGCGCTGGACGGTAGCGGCGAAAGTGTGTCCGTCTCCCCCCTCTCGCGGTCGAATGTCTCAGTCGCCTCACGCACGCGCCAACAAACGCATTGGTTCGATCTCGATATCGCGACAGACACAGCATTGACCAACCTGTTTCCGCCGCACTACCGCGCAGCCGGTGGAAACGGCGATCTTGCTGTTGTGCTCGAAGCAGAGATTGGTGGCCGAAAGGTGCAATCAACCGTCGACCTGGAAGAACCCCTGCGCATCGCGCCCGACCATTCCGTCGCGCTCGATCCAGAGACCATTCTCGTCAATCTCCAGACTGCGCCACAACCATTCACCGTAAAAGCCACTCTTCGCGCTAGCGAGGGCAATGTTGCGCTTAAGGCGCCGGAAGGCTGGCAGGTGGCTAGCAATGATAAAGGCCTGCTTGTGACGCCGCCGGCGAGCCTTACACCTGGTCTCCATCGGGTCGAGGCCTGGGCCGATGGGGCACCCGCCTATCGCTCGACCGAGATTGCCTACCCTCACATCGGCCGCACGGCGCATCTCACCCGCGAGGTCCTAAATGTCCTCGCCCTCGATGTCGCGCGCCACCCCGATACCCGCATCGGCTACGTAGGCGGCGGCAATGACAAGGTCGGTCTCTGGTTGAGCCGACTCGGATTCGATGTGACGGATCTGGACGGCGATGCCCTACAAAACGACCTGTCGCGCTTCACAACAATCGTCGTCGGCATCTTCGCGTTCGGTACGCGCCCGGATCTGGCGGCAGCTACACACAACCTGCACCGCTTCGTTGAAACGGGAGGGCACCTTGTCACGCTCTACCATCGCCCCACCGACGGCTGGGATCCGGCCAGAACTCCCCCGCGTCCTATTCGTATCGGCTCGCCATCGCTTCGCTGGCGTGTAACCGATCCTCACGCTCCCGTGCGGGTCCTGGCACCAACGCACCCGCTCCTCCTCGGCCCCAATCGCATCGGCGATGAGGATTGGGCGGACTGGGACAAGGAGCGGGGCCTGTATTTCGCCTCCGCTTGGGATGACAGCTATACGCCCCTGCTCGCAATGAACGACGCTGGAGAAAAGCCGCTCGAGGGAGCACTGATCTCGGGCGCAATCGATCGTGGCCGTCACACCCACGTCAGCCTTGTCTTGCATCATCAGCTCGACAAGCTCGTTCCCGGAGCATTCCGCTTGCTCACGAATCTCGTCCAGCCAACCTAGCTTCTTTCTTATGACACTTCCGGTGGAGGCGTTGGATGGATCGCCGGTCGTTCGAGATCGGGCGTCTCCGGTAACGGAGAGGGCACTGCCGGCGGCTCACTCAGCGGCGCGTCCGGCGGCACCAGACGATCCGACCGCGGCTCCGTCGGCGGCGGCGTCGGATAATACTCGTCGGGCGGCTCTCTTCCGCCGGCTGTCTGGCTCTGCGCCATCGTTGTCACCTTAACAGATCGGCGCTGAGCATCGCCGTAAACATCTCGCTCCCAGCCGAGCCGCGGTATCCCTATCGCCTTGCGTGCTCAAGGGGTCGTTGACATTTCGCAAGGCAAACAACCCATCCCGATGATGCCGTCTCTTACTGCCACCAAAATCCATCGCTGACCTGGGCTCCCCTTGAGCGGAGGTGACTGATGAGTGCGACAGGCCTCGAAGTCTTCGACAAGACGCTCCAAACCAGCAACACCTGGCTCGGTGAGACCATGGATGAAATCGGCCCCGACAGGGAACTCGCGTGGCACGCTTTGGGAGCGGTGCTGCACGGCGTTCGGGATTGGATTCCGGCGGAACTAGCGGTCCATCTCGGCGCCCAGCTGCCGCTTCTTGTGCGTGGGCTTTATTATGATCGCTGGCGTTTGGTTCAGAAGCCCGAACGTGGCCGTTCACAGCATGAATTTATCGAGCATGTGAGTGGAGAGCTGACCAACCAGCGCTCCGTCAATCGGGTCAAAGCTATTCAGGCCGTCTTTAATGTCCTGTCGCGACACGTCAGCGCGGGCCAACTCGACAAAGTTCGCCAAGCCCTACCTGAAGATGTTCGTGCCCTGTGGCCTATCACAGAACATGACCGATCGAGCAGCCAGCCCGTTATGGAATAATGATGGCCTTGATGGCGGAGCGTGCACAATCGGGGCCGGGTCAATCGACAGCCCCGCGTTCGGAGCGTTCTTCAGTTAAGCGGAGCAACGGAAAGCAAGTTCATGCCTGACACCCCTTCTCCATCGCCTCCTCCCCAACCTCAGCCCGATGTCCCAAGCCCGATGCCTGAGCCTGTGCATCCGGCCGCGCCGGAGCCCCCGGGCGTACCAGGAACTGGAGAGCCTTTGGGTATCCCACCTGGGCCGCCCGACGAAGGCCCTGGCCCCGGTGAGCCCCTTGGGATCCCGCCTTCAGTACCTCCTGAGGTGTAGAAGGGAGCGGCCCGTCTGGACGGAGCGGAGAGATGCAGACGTCGCATCAGGACGTCCGAGGCGGCTCAAGCGCTTCACTCTTTGTCGATCTCTATGAGATGACCATGCTCCATGCCTATCGTGAGTGTGGCATGAACGGCGTGGCCGCGTTCGACTTGTTCGTTCGCACCCTTCCGCCTGAGCGAAACTTCCTGATCGCCTGCGGCGTGAATTGTCTTCTGGACCAGCTAGAAAATCTCGCCTTTAGCGATCGTGACATTGGCTATCTGTCGACGCTCGGTCTGTTCCCGCAAGAATTCCTCGAAAACCTAAGATCGTTCCGTTTCACTGGAGACATTTTCGCGCTTGAGGAGGGAACGCCCTTTTTCGCGAATGAACCCATCCTTGAGGTCATCGCACCAATCGGCGAGGCTCAGATCATCGAAACGCTCGTCCTCAATCAAGTTGGACTGCAAACTCTCCTTGCCTCGAAAGCCGCCCGCGTCGTCGAAGCGGCGAAAGGGCGCCCGGTCGTCGACTTTGGCGGCCGACGCGCTCAGGGATTGGATGCCGCGATCAAAGGCGCGCGGGCGTTCTTCATCGCCGGAATATCTGCAACGTCGAATCTGGAAGCCGGAAGACAGTATGGCATCCCCGTGGTTGGAACGATGGCCCATAGCTTCATCGAGGCGTGCGCCACGGAAATCGAGGCGTTCAGCAGTTTCGCGACGGTATTTCCAACAACAACCCTCCTGGTCGATACCTACGACACGCTCGAGGGCGTCAGCCGTGTCGTAGACCTCGCGCGAGAACTGGGACCGGACTGCAAGATCCATGGAATCAGGCTCGATTCCGGAGATCTCGTGTCGTTGTCGCAACAAGCAAGATCCATTCTGGATGGAGCAGGACTGCACCATCTCCAGATCTTCGTTAGCGGCGGCCTGAACGAGAGTGAAATCTCAAGACTCCTCGCGGCGGACGTGCCAATCGATGCGTTTGGTGTCGGAACCGACATGAGTGTCTCGATGGATCTGCCCGCATTCGACATCGCCTATAAGATCGTCGAATACGAGGGAGTCGGACGAATGAAGTTCTCGCCTCGGAAGCGCACGCTCCCCGGGCGCAAGCAGGTCTTCCGCCACTATGCCGGCGGGATGGCCGAAAGCGACGTCATCGCCCGACTGGATTCAAGACAATCTGAAGGGACAGCACTCCTGAAGCCTGTGATGCTCGGAGGCCACCGGCTTGGGCCAAGTCCGCCGATCTCCGATATAAAGAATCGAACAAGTCGAATGCTGTCGGAGCTTCCGCGGGCACTGCGAACAGTCGCCCCGGCCATGACGCCCTATCCGGTCATCATAGACGAAGAGCTTCAGGACTATGAAAGAGAAATCGCGGCACGAGTGGCGACACTTTGACGGAACCTTTCTCTACGTCGCGATCAGATGTTGCTCGATTTCATAGACCGGGTGCTTCGTGAGGTCTTTGTTGACTTCCGCGAGGATGATTTTTCTCATCTGCTCAGAAAAGCGGCTGCGCAGTTCCGCCAGCGTACGCGGCGGGGCGGCAATGATTGCGGCCTTGACGCCACTCTCGAAACATATCGCCTCAAAGGCCTCTGCCACTTCATCCGCAAAGCGCTGCTCTGCGAGAGCGTGCCAGTCCGTCTGCTCAACCGCGCCTCGCTGGTCGAGCATGAATGCGCGCCCCGGCTTGTCCGTGCCCTGCTGAGCGGCTGGAGGATTTTCGGGCGCCTCAAGAACCTTGTCGACTTTCAAGTTAGGATAAAGCTCATCCCCCTCATTTCGGAGGACAAGTGCCTTTCGGCCATCGCTGACGAGAGCCAGGCCATTATGGGGAAGTCGAATTTTCGAGCTCATTCGCTATTCTCCGCGCATCCAGTAAGCCGGTAAATCGCTTGCACGACGTCATATCCGACAAAGCGCCGCTTCTGCGATCTTGAGATATCCCTTGGCCAATGGAAGCCACTTCCCTCGCTCCCGAGGAGCCGGATCCAGCAAGTGCGCCAGGGACAATCTGGCGCGCAGCGTCGCGAGCAGGACCCGATAGAGTGAGACCAGATCGCGAGGAATGTCCGCGCCAAGCAACCGAGCCACGTGATCCATCAGGAGTGGCCCGAAAAGGGGGGCGCCGAGGCGCGTGCACTCGATGTCGAGGAGGGCCAGTTCCTCGAAGGGGTCCACCAGCCGGAAATCTCTGTTGAACTCCAGACAGTCGAAGATAACGATCGGATCGTTGAGACAAATGTGCTCCGGCCGTAAATCACCATGACCGTCAACGACGTGTCCTGCTCTAACGCGTTCCTCGAGTTTGGGGCGGAAAAGATACAAGACTGCGTCGACGCGGGTGAGAAGTGCGTCGACGCGCGCTTGATCGAAGTCGAGCGGCGGATATGTCAGGACGTTCCGGTTGTCGACCATCTCGTCGGAAAACCGTCGGAAAGTTGCGTCACATGAGAGAATCGGACGTTCTGCCTTCTTGTAAAAATCAGCAAGCAATTGAGCCAGACGCGAAATGGCCTCATCATCCAAGCCTCCGCCCCGCAACAAGGCGTCAAGCATGCGTTCGGATGGTAGGCGGCGCATCACGACAAGCCATTCCACAATTTCCCCCTCCCCTCCCAAGGCAAGGAGATCGTCATCCGACCGGGTCAGCGACACAACGCCCAGATACACTCCCTTGGCAAGGCGACCATTGAGCCTGATCTCCTCGCGACAGTAGAGCTCCCGCGCCGCAAGCGTCGAGAAGTCGAGATAAGGGTAATGCACCGCCTTCTTCAGCTTGAAGACCCGATCCCCGGCTAAGAAGATCCAGGACATATGGGTCTCTTTCCACGTCACGTCCCGAGGCGCGTGAGGATAGGAGGAGGACTCGCTGAGAAAGCGCACCTTCGCGTCAAGCGTAACGGCGCGCTTGTCGCCTTCTCCTGACGAGGGCGTCATCTCTCCGACGGGCCGCGAGACCATTTCATCAAGAGAGACAATCTCAGCCGACATACCTTGATTATCATCAATATCCCTGTGCTTGCGCCGGATATTCATACCCAGCAGGCGCGTGAGCGGGAGGAGAGGATAATTATATTCGCATGAACGAGTTTCATGATCGAACGAGCGCCGGACGCCTTCTGGCGGTAGAGCTTGCTCGAATGGAGTTGGACAAGCCAGTTGTTCTCGCGCTTCCTCGGGGCGGGGTTCCTGTCGCGTTCGAAATTGCGAAGGTGCTGAAGGCGCCCCTTGACCTTCTCCTCGTCCGCAAAATCGGCCTTCCTGCCCAGCCCGAACTGGCTGCAGCCGCCGTCGTGGATGGAGAGCGCGTTGATATTGTTCTCAATGACGAGGTTGTTGCCTGGGCGGGGCTCGACAAAGAAACCATCGGGGCCCTCGCTCAGCGGGAGCTGAAAGAGATCGAACGCCGCCGCAGAATTTATCTCTCTAACCGACAGCCTACCTCCGTGACCGGCCACACTGTCATTCTTGTCGATGACGGAATCGCGACTGGAACGACCGTCAGAGCCGCACTGAAAGCCCTCGCCCGGCGCGGCGCAGCGCATCTTGTT
The DNA here is from genome assembly GCF_011777495.1 of Microvirga terricola. Lineage (GTDB taxonomy): Bacteria > Pseudomonadota > Alphaproteobacteria > Rhizobiales > Beijerinckiaceae > Microvirga > Microvirga terricola. The sequence goes on from NZ_JAATJS010000001.1 coordinate 49,952, forward strand.
CTCGCTGTCCCGGTTGCTCCGGCGGACACCGCCTTGTCCCTGCGGGGGGATGTGGACGATGTGGTGAGTCTCCTCACACCCCAATCGTTCTTCGGCATAGGCGAATTCTATCGCGACTTTCACCAGCTGTCAGATGATGAGGTTCTCGCCTACCTGCGCGAAGCCTCACATTTTGCAAGTTCGAGCGAGGAGGGAGAAGTCGACCATTCGACGTCTTAGGAAGGGCGAGAAGCCACCTCGCGAGATTGAGAAAAGTCAGCTTCTCGCTACGCGATAATCCATACGCTTACACCCCATATTTAATCGGCGCGGCGCAGCGGTGACCACTTTCGCGGCAACTGATCCAAAGCTTCGGAGACTTTTTGAACGGCTGGATTTCGCACCCCAGCCCCGGGACTCATCGCTCTCGCGGCTCCTGACGTACTGGATAGAACGACGCAAGAACGTCATCGCACCTAAACCCGCCGAGATCGCGGTATCCGATCTGGGCGACGACGGGGCAAATGCCTTCATTTTCCGCTTTGCTCCCCATGGAGATGATCTATCGCTGATTTTCGGAGGGGCGACCCTGGAATCGCTCGTTGGACCGTGCGATCCAGGCGCGATCATCCTGACCGATGCCTCGGAACGGCGCGAAGCCGTGCGCTTGCGGCGGCTGGCCAATCTCGTCAGGGAGCGCGCTGAGCCGGTCCTCGCAGAATTCGTCATCAGCCGACGAGACGGCACGAGGGCAAGTGTTGAGATCGTGGTCGCTCCGCTCGCGAGCGACGGCCGCACTGTCGATGGTCTTTTTGGCGGTGTGGCTCTGCACCATATCGAGGCGCCACTCCACGCGCCGCATGAATTTCGTCTGGCCCCGCCCAGACATGGACAACTTCTCTTCGCGCTCTCCTCGGCTACCGCCATGGGTGAGCATATCGCGCGTCACCTCGGCGCCCCTCTTCAGAGGCATGAGGAGCGAGAGTTCGAGGACGGCGAACATAAAGCGCGCCCTCTCGTCGATGTTCGTGGCAGCGAGGCCTTCGTAACGGCCGGCCTTCATGGCGGAGATGGGCAGAGCGTTAACGATCGGCTATGCCGGCTGCTGTTCTTTATCGGTGCGCTTAAGGAGTCTGGCGCGAGCCGCGTGACGGTATTGGCGCCTTATCTGTGCTACGCTCGAAAAGACCGCCAAACGAAGCCTTTTGACCCCGTGACCACTCGGTATGTCGCCCAGCTGTTCGAGGCAGTTGGAACGGATCGGCTGATTACGATGGAGGTACATAATCTTGCAGCATTTCAGAATGCCTTTAGATGCGACACCGAGCATCTAGTGGCCAATGAAGTCCTGGCTGCGCACATTGTCCAAACGACCCGTGGCGCCCCGATGGCCGTCGTATCGCCGGACATCGGGGGAGCGAAGCGAGCAGAAACCTTTCGTCAAGACCTGGAAAAACTCTCGGGACACTCTGTCTCGAAGGCCCTTTCCGACAAGCAGCGGAGCATGGGGCAGTTGTCAGGAGATCTTTTCGTCGGCAACGTCGCCGACCGGGTCGCAATCATCCTCGACGACCTTATCAGCACGGGCGCTACGATGGCGAGAGTGGCCGCCCAATGCCGTAATCACGGGGCGAGAAAGGTCATCGTCGCCGCAACGCACGGCGTAGGCGGCATGTCGCTGATCGATAACCTGACGCAGCCGACGATCGATCACGTCGTCCTGACAAACACCATCCCGCAGCCTTCCGTACTAGTCTCAACCCTCGCGGATCGCCTGACCGTTCTCGACGTATCAGCGATCTTCGCACAATCGATCAGACGATAATTGAATGGGCCGCGCCTACGACGCGGCGTAAATCCTTTGCAGTTCGAGGGCGGACAGAACGACAATGCCAAGTCCCACAATCAGATGGACCCACATCGCCGAGATCGTGCCGAAGAACCCTAATAGCCACGGCGATGCGGCGGTCCAAAGCCCGACGATCAGATCTATCCATTCCTCCCAGTCATACGCTTGGGACAAGGACGAAAGAGAGATGAGTGCTATCAAGCCGCCGCAGAACCAGGCGTTCCAGGCCGCAATTGGTACGGAGTTAAACCCGAGGAACCAGGGGGAGAGAAACAGAATGCCGCCGAGGATCGCACCGGCTATGCCAAATGCAATATCGATGCTCCGTGCGCTGATTTGCATAGGACACCCCACCTAAACACCGAGATGGGTGATCCTAACACCGGGACAGCGAGCCGCGCTGATCAATGTCAAGGTCACGCCACGATGAGCCTGTCCTCAACCGCCTTGACGCCCGGTGCGGACCAGGCGGCCCGCTCAATCACAACACGCTCGTACCAATCGTGGACCTTCCCATCCAAGATGACCCTGTCATCTTTCACGGTGACCTGAACTGCATCCGCCTCGATCTCGGCGCTGCGTTTGAGCGCATCCATGATTTTCTGCTTCACGTCAGGGGCCTGGAGGTGAGGCTTGATTTCGATCATATTCGCGACGCCCACTACCCCTGACAGCTTGCGAACCGCGGATTCGGCCGCAAGTCTCTGGTATTGCCATTCCACCTGCCCGGTCAGCGTCACCCAGCCCTTCTGCACCTTCAGATGAATCTTTCCTTCAGGGACACGGGCATCCCACGCGATGATATTGAGCGCTCGCATCGCAATCTCATCGTCAGAGGTCTTCCTGTCGGCCGGGTATCGAACCTCGATTTCTTCGGCAACCGCGCGAACCCCCTTCACTCTCTGGACGGTTCGCTCTACCGAGACCTTCTCAGCATAACTTCCGACATGCCCACTCAAGGTGACAACGCCATCTTCGACGGCAACGCCGATATGGGCAGCGTTAATGCTCGGCTCAAAATCGAGCTCATCCAGAACGAGTTGACGCAAACTCCTGTCGTCCATCACCCTCTCCATGCAGTCTTCACTCAGGATATCGACGCGAAGGACTTTGGCGTCGTTTGTGTTTAGTCAAACTGATCTTCCTCAATCATTAAAAAATTTCGCAATCCCAACAATCACTTCGCACCGTTTTGCATGCGGCGTTTCGCGCTTACAGCTCCTTTAGAGAAGCTTGGCCGCTATCTCTGATATGCCCTGAATCCGAAATACCTTCCCGCTCTGCGCGAGCCGCGAAAGAACACCTCTGATTTGCGTCAATTTTGCACTAACGGAATGAGTTTATATATTTGCATCGATAATGAAGGGACCGGATAACCATGTGTTCACGATAACCTTGCGCGGCGGTAACGCACCGTCGCGAGGCTAGGCTCGTGTTACAAAATGTTACAGATCGATCATCAGCCGTTACGCAATGACCATTAAGAAGCGCGCTTTTAGGCGCCGACTCGGAGAGATTCTCCGAGGGTAACGCGATGGTGTATTCCGCGAGCGCGTCGGTCGACCATTTTCCTGGAGCTTCCCACCAGGCCAAGCTGACATTGGAGATAGTTTTCGGTTCCCGCGTCCTCGAGTTCTGTCATGCGGGGCACAGCGTTTTTTGGGAGGGCGATGTGGCTTCCGATGCGTTTATGATCGGCGAGGGATTGCTAAGGCTTTATAGAATTCTACCCGACGGCCGGCGGGCCATCACAGGCTTTGCCTTTCCCGGCGATGTTCTTGGTCTCGCTTTCCACGACCGCTATCTCTATACGGCTGAAGCCGTCACCGACGTGCGCCTGCGCCGCTTTCCACGTCGCCGGCTACACGCGCTCGCGACAGACTGCCCCTATCTCCATCATGATATTCTCCGCGTGATTGCAGGCGAACTCGAGGCCGCTCAAGAGCAGATGGTCTTGCTTGGCCAGAAGAGTGCGGAGGAGCGTGTCGCAAGCTTTCTTTTGATGAACGCCCGCCGCGTTGGAAAGGGGCAAGCGGTACCGATCTCCTTCGACCTCCCCATGACCCGCCTCGACATGGCAGATTACTTAGGCTTGACGATTGAAACTGTCTGCCGCGCCGTCACAAAACTCAAGCAGGCCGGCCTGGTCTCGATGGAAGGCCGACATAAAGTCTTCTTGCATAACCCGGCCGAACTCTCTCGCTTCGCTGGGCTCGACGATTTCGAGCTGGCGCATCCTCCCTGGCCGAAGCCGGCCCTGCCTCCCGTTGAAACTGACCCAATCGAGACAGGGGAGCCGGGGAGGGGCGGTTTCCATCAGTAGGATTTCTCCGCGCGATCAGAAAATTCGAATTATCAGCTTGGCTGATTGACCGCGATCAAAGCGGTGCGGCCGACGTCGGCTACACTTCCTCCCGTCGATAGAGACGGGAGACATCGATGCACGCGGCCGACCTCATGACGCGCGAGATAGTCAGCGTTACGCCTGAGACATCGTTGGCGAGCGCAGCCGAGATCATGCTCGAGAAGCGGATCAGCGGGCTTCCCGTCATCACCATCAGCGGCGACCTAAGCGGCATTCTGACGGAAGGGGACCTTCTCCGACGCTCCGAGCTCGGAACGGAGAGGAAAAGGCCACGCTGGCTGGAATTGGTCCTCAGCCCAGGGCGTCTGGCTCACGAATACGTTCAAGCCCATGGCCGTAAGGTTGCGGATGTCATGACTCAGTCCGTAACGACCGTTGGCGAGAAGGCCCCCCTGGAGGAAATTGTTACGCTCATGAATGAGCGTAACATTAAACGCATCCCCGTCGTGCGAGACGGAACGGTCGTCGGGATCGTCAGTCGGGCTGATATCCTCCGTGCGCTCGCCGCGACCCTTCAGCAAAGCCCTCTCCCGATCGATGCGGTCGACAGCGAGATCAGAGAAGCGATTCTTCGCGAACTCAAAACCCAATCCTGGGCGCCCATCGCCCTGCTCAACGTCTCCGTCTCCGGCGGCGTCGTGGACCTATGGGGGACATTGCTTGATGAGCGGGAGCGGCCAGCGGTCCACGTTGCGGTCGAAAATATCCCCGGCGTGAAAGCGGTTCGGGACCATCTGGTTTTCGTTGAACCTTACAGTGGGTTCATCGCCTACCGGCCGGATCTCTCTTGTGAGGGTTCGGATTCCACCCCGGCCGGGCAATCTTAAGAAGGCTGATGGAGCATCATGATGATCAAGGACATTCTCGTGCATCTGGATGGAGGCCTCGGCGATGAAGGGCGCCTCGCATATGCGGAGATGATGGCCTCGCCCACCCAAGCCCATCTCGTCGGCCTCTTCACCAATCCTCTTCCTGACTATGCGAGTCTCGTCCCGATTGATGGAGGAGTTGCTGCCGCCGGGGTTCTGGGTGCTCTGGAGGACGAAGCCAGGCGGCAAGGAGACCTTATCATGCAACGGCTAGCGGAGCGTTTCTCACGTCTCGGCGTTCCGAATAAGATTCGCCGGGTGGATGACACTCGAGCAATGTTAGCTGATTGCATAGCAAAAGAAGCTCGATGGGCTGATCTTTTCATCATGACTCGTCCTTATCGGGATGGCGGCAAGATGGAATGGGACGATTTGTTTGAAGCTGTTTTGTTCGATAGCGGGCGCGCGATCGTGTCGATCCCGCCGGGGTGGCGTCGCAACGAAGCAATTCGACGCATTCTTCTTTGCTGGCGCGACACGCGCGAGGCAAGCCGAGCCGTAGCGGAAGCGATCCCTCTTATCGAAGCCTCAACCCAAGTCATGATTCTCGCGATTGATCCTGAGCATGAGACCGATGATCGCTCGGACGATCCCACCGCTGAGGTCGCAAGGCATTTGGCCCGTCATGGGGCTCGCATCGACGTCAAACTCCTCCAGAGCAATGGCGCTGGATTTAGCGACCTGGTGATGGACCAAGCCCGCCGACTCTCGGCGGACCTGGTCGTCATGGGAGGCTATGGCCATTCCCGAGCTCGGGAGTGGATGCTGGGCGGTGCAACACGGGAGATGCTCGAGGCATCCGAAGTGCCGGTGCTGATGGCCCATTAGCTAATGCGCGAGAAGCAAGGGAACCGGGGAGAAGTGAAGCAAGTCGCGCGTCACACCTCCGAGAATCCACTCACGGAAGCGCGCATGACCATACCCACCCATCACCAACAGGTCCGCGTCTCTTTTTTCGGTTTCCTCTATCAGGAGGTCGGAAACCTTGTTCCCGTCGCTATGGGCATGCACAATGCGCGCATTGACGCCATGTCGTTCTAGGAACTGAACAAGGCGCGCGCTCGTCTGTTGCTTTGGCCCGTCATCATCCGGATCGATGACAAGGATCGTGACATCGCGTGCCTGTCTCAAAACCGGCATTGCCTCGGCAAGCGCGCGCGCAGCCTCCCGACCGGCGTCCCAGGCAATGAGGACATGCTCGATCGTGGAACGGGCGGGCTTCTTCTCCGGAGCAATGAGAAGGCCCCTTCCTGACCCGAAAAGAATCCCCTCGACGAGGCCGAGCCATCGCTGTGCACCATCCTGAGTGTAGGGGCGCAGCACGACGCACAGATCGGAGACCCGCGCCTCCAACGCTCCGGCCTCCGGAATTTCATCGGAGAAAGCGTCTATTCGCCGGATTTCGCAAGGGAGATTGAGACGGGTCAGACGCTCGGCCAGATCCTTCTCGATCCGATCTCCCTCCTCGCGCGCCTGCTCAAGGATTTGCTCCAGAAACTGCGCGCCGACATAGCCGGCCTCGATCGGCATCGTCCCCGGCGCGAGACGATTAAGAAAGAGCCCCGTTACATGCGCCTCGCAAGCCTTGGCTATGGGCTCCATGTTGGCGATGCGCCAGTCGTCGCCCTCAGTTCCATCAAGATGGACGAGCACGTCCTTGATCACCACAGCCTCCATTGAGTGACTGCTGAGCGAGGTGGCGCTAGGTTGCCCCGATCAGGCCGCCTTCTGCGGCGTCATCGCGGATCGAGCCTCCTGCATGATCGTGCTGGTCTCAGTCATGTAATCGGACACCGTCGTCTGAGCGAAGGACGCCTGGGATTCGAAAGCTTCTGCCACGCTCTTGCACTGCGTGAGCGTGGCCAAATGATCGGCCTGAGCCTGGAGGCGGTGTCCCATGAACCGAAGCGACTCGCTCATCAACATCAAGGGCAGGTCGAGAGCCGAAGATCTCCAAAGCCCCGCGACAGAAGTCATCACATCCGGCGGCTCGCGCATTTTCCTATTCAAGTTCCCTGCCTTGAGTGCCACCATGACGCGTTCTCCTTTGTCGAAGCGTTCCACCTTCTCAAATTTGTTCAGGGACCATGACAACAGGTTTCCGGTGTGCATTGACCAATGTCAGTCATGATACGAATTGCCGCCCGCTCGTACCGTAGCAGCGAAGACGTAGCCGACACTTCGCACCGATTTGATCAGGGCCGGCTTTTTGGGGTCGGCCTCGACCTTCTTCCGCAGACGGACGATCTGCGCGTCGATTGATCGGCCAAGCGGATCCCATTCCCGCCCCTTTGTCATGTCCATCAACTGCTCACGCTTGAGCACTCGCTGTGGATGCTTGGCAAATGCGTGCAGCAGATCGAACTCCCCACTCGTCAGCGCGACTTCCCGGCCATCGGCGCCGGTGAGGCGCCTGCGCCCGGGATCAAGCGACCAACCCTCAAAGCTGAGAACCTGATTGCCCGCCTTTTCCCCTTTCGCCGAATGGACGCGACGTAGCAGGCTGCGAATGCGCGCCAGAACTTCACGTAAGTGAAAAGGTTTGGCGATGCAATCATCCGCGCCCACCTCCAGACCGACCACCAGGTCGACCGGATCGTTGCGGCCGGTCAGCATGATGATTCCGGCCTCAGGCAACCTTTGCCGAATCTCCTGGGCCAGCGCCAAGCCGTCATCCCCAGGAAGAATGAGATCCAACAAGATGATATCCGGATTGTCCTTGTGAAGCGCGACGCGCATTGCTGCGCCACCATCGGCTGTGGTGACACGAAGCCCCTCATCTGAAAGGTAGTGTTCGAGCATCTGCCGAATGCGGGCATCATCGTCAACGACGAGAATGTGGGGGATTTCGCTCGCGACGGACATGCCAAGTCCTCGGAAAAGGTGCCCCGCCGTTACGGATTGTTACGTAAAATGTAACATAGAGTAACAGGTGAAATCATTCAAAATGTCGGGAAGGAAAGTATCGGCGGCCTCGCCGGCCCAGCCGATCACTCAGCAGCAAGAAAAAGCAGCGTGCCGCCGAGGCAATATCCCGTTGCACGGATCTCTTGTCCCGGCACGATGGCCTGACTGGCTCTGATCGCGTCCATGAGCCCATCCGACCCGATGGCTCGATGCTGCGGCATTGGGAGACCTCATAGGCTTGAAGACACTAGACGCCGCCCCGCGGTGACAAACTGATTGAGGTCAAGGTGCTTACGGGGCGGGGATTTCCAAGCACAGCCGTTCGCTGATAGAGATGGGAACGAACCAACAGCAGTCCGGCACGGCGACAGGAACTTTTAGAATGGACGACATCAAGAGTGCGAATGCGGCTCAACTCGCCTCTCCCTCCTATCGCCTTGCGGCCTTCGACCAGGACTTTCTGCTCGGAGACTCGATGCGGGGTGTCCGCTTTCTTCTCGAATATGCCAAGGCAGAAGAAAGCCTGCGGAATTGGGGCGTGCGCTCGACGATCGTTGTCTTTGGGAGCGCCCGCGTGCGGGAGAACGGCCCCGGCCGACAGGCGTTCTGGTATGAGCAGGCCCGGTTGTTTGGACGCATCGCCTCATCCCGCGGCGGCGCCCTGACGGACAATGGTGGAGTCCGCGACAACGTCATCGCGACAGGTGGCGGCCCCGGCCTGATGGAGGCGGCGAACAGGGGAGCGCACGATGTGGGGGCCCCCTCCATCGGCTTCAACATCACTCTGCCGCATGAGCAGGAGCCGAACCCCTACTCGACGCCCGAGTTGACTTTCCGGTTCCATTACTTCGCGATGAGGAAGATGCACCTCGCGATGCGGGCGAACGCTCTTGTCGTGTTTCCAGGCGGGTTCGGCACTTTGGACGAACTCTTCGAACTCCTCACCCTCCGCCAGACGGGGAAGGCTCCACCGCTGCCAATCATCCTCTTCGACGAGGAATATTGGAAAAGTATCATCAATTTCGATGCGTTGATTGAGAGTGGAATGGTTTCGCCGCGCGACTGTGATCTTCTCAAGTTTGCAAACAGCGCAGAAGACGCCTGGAGCGAACTCACGAGAGAGGGGCTTCTCGCCCATACCCCGTAGCGGGGATATCTTCAAAAGCTTTGAGTATAATCAAAGTTAAGGTTGGTCTCTTGGGGCACTCTTTCACGGGCCACAGGAGATCGAGATGACGCTTCAGAACCTCAAGAGCATTCTTGTCGGTTTCAACCCGGAAGATAAGGCACCGTCCTCCGCTCTTCGCTACGCGCTCTCACTCGCATCACAGGCCGGGGCTCATGTTTCGGTCTGTTCCCTCACGCCGGAAATGACGATTACGCATGCCTTCGTCAGCGATGTGGCGGCAGGATTGGTGGCATCGGAAAACCGTCGCCTGCGCGAGGTGGCGGACGCGGCCACGGAACAGGCCCGGCAGGACTGTATTACTGCCGGCATCCCATGCACGGCCGAGGTCGTCCAGGAGCATTACTCCGTTCTGGCTCCTCAGTTCGCGAAACGGGCACGCATTCATGACGCCACAATCGTCGATGCGGAGCCTGACTCTTTGAGCCTTGGTCGCGGCCTGCTCGAGGAAACGCTTTTCGGCAGCGGAAGACCGCTGGTCGTCGTCCCCAAGGGTACCGACACATTTCACTGCCGCCGAATCGTGATCGCGTGGGACGGCAGCGCAAGAGCAACACGCGCCGTCAACGACGCGCTGCCGTTCCTGAGGGGAGCCGATCAGGTCGAGATCTTGAGCGTCTCGGGCGAAAAGGATCTTTCCCAATCGATCGCTGGAGCGGAACTGGCCCCACATTTGGTCCGCCACGGCGTCAATTGCGCCGTCAAGGATCTAGCCTCGAAGGACGGCGATGTCGGCGAGACGATAAGAACCCAGGCCGGGCTTCTGAGAGCCGACCTGCTTGTCATGGGAGCCTTCGTTCACTCCCGTTTACGCCAACTGGTGCTCGGCGGCGTTACTCAGTCGATGCTGAAAAGCTGCCCTGTCCCTCTTCTTCTATCGTATTAAACGCAATCAGACGCTGCCAGGTTTGAAGAGCGAAGGAGACTTCAGATGTACCGGAATATTCTGATCGCGACCGACGGCTCATCGCTCGCCGCTCGTGCGATTGACCACGGCGTACAACTGGCAAAAGCGGTGAACGCAAAAGTCATTGTGCTCACCGTTACGGAACGCTTCCATGTCTTCACGATCGATGCCGAGCAACTGGAGGACACTGCATCGACGTTCAGACACCACATGAAGGGACAGGCTACCAAGACGCTGTCAGAAGCCGCAAAATTGGCAGAGGATGCCGGTGTTGAGATCGAAAAGGTTCATCTTGAAGATGATGAGCCCTATCGGGCGATCATTCGAACGGCAGAGGCGCGCCGCTGCGATCTCATCGTCATGGCTTCCCACGGTCGCGGCGGCGTTTCCGCTCTCCTGCTTGGGAGTGAAACCATGAAGGTTCTCACCCACTCGAGGATTCCGGTTCTCGTCGTTCGATAATACGGCGTCGGTCTTACTCGTCCGCAGGCTCAAGTGCGAAGGATATTTTCGCGTTGATGCGATAGACCCGAATTGAATCTTCGGAGACCGCAGCCTCGAAATTCTCGATGTAGATCGAGCGGATATTGCGAACAGACTGCGACGCAATCTTGACGGCTCGACGGGCTGCTTCTTCCCAGCTCTGATCGGATTCGGCCAGCACCTCAATCACCTTGATCAGCGTCATGATTTCCCTCCTGAGCTCGCAGCGGAAATCTAGCAAGCACGGGGAGTTGTCTCTTGATGATGATCAATCGCGCAACGCCATGATCGTTGGAGGTAAGCCCCTCGCTCGTTTCCTTCCCGAAGGATGGTCAACGCCTCTCCGCAGATGCGGTGTACATGGCGGGTCGCACGGAAACGATCTGGAAAGTGTGAAGCTTCTCTTCATCATCCTGGATCGAGACGTACTCACCGGGCACAATATGATGCTGATTGAGACGCTAGCCCGCCTCATCGTCCGCTGTGCGATCAGGATCGTAGTCGATCATCCAGGTCGCTCCGCCTGCGCCGCCAGGGCGGTGAACAAGCATTCCGAGCCGGTCCGTCTCGTCCGCCCAGAAGCGCCTGACCCAGCAGCGGGTTCGCGCAGCCTTCCATTCGCCCGGGTCGAGAAGGCCGGTACCGTCGAGAGGAGCGATCATCTCGTAGCCATGCTGGGCACTTCCCTCCGGATAATCCGCAGAGCGTGCGAGATGCAGGGTGATATGGTGCAGCACGTTTCCTCCAAAGCCAATCGGTTGAGCTTGACTTGATCAAGCTTAAGGACGTGCGGCCTAGCCGCCTTGATCTTGGTCAAAGCGGCCAACATTGAGCACAACCTCCGCCATCCGTCTGCCATCTCCATTAGCATAGCGATGCCGCCGGCTTGCGGCCGTGAGGGTGGGATATGGCCCCCCACCCTCACGGCCGCTTCAATCAGGTGCAGGAGATTTGGCCGCCATCGACGCGCAGAATCGAGCCGGTCACGAAGGAAGCCTTCTCGCTAGCGAGGAAAACGGCCGCCGCCCCGAATTCCTCAATCTCGCCATAACGGCCGGCGGGGATCCCCGCACGGGCGGCAGCGGCAACATCTTCGATGGAACGGCCTGTGCGCTCGGCATTGGCGGCATCGAGCTGCTTGAGCCGGTCGGTTGCGATCCGTCCTGGGGCAATGGCATTGACCGTTACACCCGACGAGGCAACCTCGCTCGCCAATGTCTTGCCCCACCCGACAAGCGCCGGGCGGATCGCGTTCGAGATGGCGAGGTTCGGGATGGGTTGGATGACGCCCGATGAAATCACTGAGATGATGCGGCCAAACTTGCGCTCGATCATGCCCGGCAGCAGGTGATCGGCCAGTCGCACGAGATTGACGAACATCGCGTCAAACGAGGTGCGCCATTGCTCGCTCGCAACGCCCTGTGCTTTGCCGGGCGGCGGGCCGCCGCTGTTGAGGACCAGGATATCGACACCGCCGAGCGCGCTCACCGCATCCTTGGCGAGAGCATCGATCTGCTCGCTTTTGCCGGTGTCGCAGATGAGGGGGATCGCGCCTCGGCCGATCTTGTCGGCTGCGGCCTTGGATCCCTCCATGGCGCGGCTGGCAATGGCGACGCGGGCTCCCTCCTCGACCAAGCCTTGCGCTATGCCGAAGCCAAGCCCCTTGCTCGCGCCGAGAACAAGCGCACGCTTTCCGTCCAAACCTGTCTTCATGTCATCCCCTCACGAGCGCTCGATGCGCTCCATCATCCATTCGATATCTGCGATTGTTTCCGGGCTCAACTTCGGCCCTGGCTTGCGCAATGTCTCGGAGACAATGATGCCGCGCCGCTTCAGGACATATTTGCGCACTGCAAGTCCGAGACTGGGCTGCGTCTCGTAGCGGACGAGCGGCAGATGGCGGTCGAAGAGATCATGCGCCTCCGTGCGCTTGCCCGCCTTGATCAGATTGACGACCCCAACAAGCATTTCCGGGTAAGCATACCCTGTCATCGCCCCGTCCGCGCCACGTTCCATCTCGAAAGGCAGGAAGAGACCGCCATTGCCGCAGAGGATCGAAACCCGGCGCACCTGCCCCTGATCGCTTGCGCGGCGCAGCGTCGTGATCTTGTCGAGGCCCGGCCAATCCTCATGTTTCAGCATCACGCACGATGGATTCTCCTCGATGATCCGCATGATCACCTTCGGCGTCATGACCACATTGGTCACGAGCGGATAATCCTGGATCACGAATGGCACGTTCGGACCAATCGCCTCGACCGCATCGGCGAAATAGGACACGATCTGGTCGTCTGTCCGAAGCGTTGAAGGAGGCGCGATCATCACGCCCGCGGCTCCCGCATCCATCACCTTGCGGGACAAGGCCGACATGGCGGCAAAACCGGCGGCCGACACCCCTACGATGACGGGAACTCGCCCCGATACCGCAGCAAGAACTTGCTTGGCGTAGGAAAACGACTCCTCGGCGGCGAGCTTCGGGGCTTCCCCCATGATCCCCAAGATCGTCAGACCCGTCGCCCCGGCGTTGAGGAACGCCTCGACCATCCGGTCGGTCGACGCGAGGTCCAGGCTTCCGTCGCTCCTGAAGGGGGTCGGGCAGATGACATAGACACCGGCAGCAGAAGTCGTGAGCACCATTTCCTCCGTGACGCACCAGAGAGACCTGGCCGGATGATGTCATACACCGCCTTTGCGCCGCGCGCACCGGTCATCGAATTATCCGAAATGCGGGGTCTGGTTGCTCAGAGAAGGTCTTCCATACGGATGGGCAGGTTCCTGATCCGGCGCCCGGTCGCATGGTACACGGCATTGGCGATGGCCGCGTTCGTGCCGACGTTCCCCAATTCGCCGACGCCCTTGATCCCGAGGGCATTCACCTTGTTGTCCTCTTCCGGCACCAAGATGACCTCAACGTCGCGGATGTCGGCGCTGACCGGAATCATGTAGTCCGCGAGGTCCTTATTGACATACCGGGCGACGCGCTCATCGATCTCCGTTTCCTCATGCAGCGCCGAGGCAACGCCCCAGATCAGAGCACCCAGCAGCTGACTGCGTGCAGTGATGGGGCTAACGATGCGGCCCGCGGCGAACGCGCCGACAAGGCGAGGAACGCGAATTTCACGGGTTCGCTTGTGGACGCGAACCTCCACGAACTCGGCGCCGAAAGCATATTGCACATGGTTTCCAGCCGATGTGCCGACTGTCAGGACGGGAATCCCCTTTGAGAGCAGGGTATGGCCGAGCAACTTGATCGGTACAGAAGCGACTTCCGGTGTGTACTTCGCATGGCCTTCGACGGGTCCGAATCCGATGCGCAAAAGCGCGCTCTTCAACGGCTCGCTTTTGTCGGCGCCAACAAGCATACCCTCGCGCAAGCGGATAACGGCCGGATCCACACCCCGCAGGGCGCCCTCATGCGAGGCGGCTCTGGCCAACCGCTCGCGAATGTCCTCGCAGGCATGTGCAACGGCATTGCAGATACTGGCTGTTGCGTTCGACCCACCGGCGACAGGAGCCGGAGGCAAGGAACTGTCGCCAAGTTCTACGTTCACATCCTCCAGCGGTATGCCGAGAAACTCCGCCGCCGTCAGCGCGATGGCCGTGTAGGCTCCTGTGCCGAGGTCATGTCCCGCAGTCCGGACCCTTGCTTTGCCGTTTGGCGCAAGCGTCACCCGCACCTCGGCAGGCCCGATGTTCGTCGGGTAGCAGGCAGTGGCGCATCCCCATCCAATAAGCCAATCGCGATCCTGCATCGAGCCCGGCTCGGGATTCCGCTTAGCCCATCCGAATGCCGCGGCCGCCCTGTCGTAACAGGCTATGAGTGACCGGCTGGAAAAAGGCTTTTGGTTGATTGGGTCGATCTGCGTATCGTTGAGCCTCCGCAGTTCCACCGGGTCCATGCGCAGTTTCACCGCAAGCTCGTCCATCGCGCTCTCCAGCGCGAACATATAAGGCACCTCGGCAGGCGAACGCATGAAGCCTGGTGTGCTACGGTCGGCATGCACGATATTGACGTGCGTCGCCACATTCGGACAGGCGTAGAGAAGCGATGTCGTGTCCGTCCCGGCGACCTTGTAATCATCCGCGCGGGACGAGATCTCCCACCCTTCATGCGACAGAGATGTCAGCCTGCCACTGCGGTCGGCTCCGAGTTTGATGTGATGCTGCGTTTCAGCGCGGTAGCTTGAAACTGTAAAGCCCTGCTGGCGTGTCGCCACGAGCTTGACGGGGCGGCCGAGGCGCTTGGCGGCTATGGCGACCAGGGCGGTTCGCGGCGTAATCGCCGCCTTCGATCCAAATGCGCCGCCGACAAAGGGCGACACGGCCCGAACACGCTCCGGCCTAATGCCGAGCTGTTTCGCAACTCCGTTCTTCAATCCATAGACATATTGGCTCGACTCGTAGACGGTCAGCTGATCGCCAGACCAGGCGCAGGTCGTGGCATAGAGCTCGATGGCGTTGTGGTGCTGGGCGGGGGTTGAATAGTAAGCATCGATCTTGACATCGGCTTCCTGATACGCCGTCTCGGGATCGCCGACACCCGGCTCCGAACTGAGGAAGCCCGCGGCAGCTCTAGGCTGGGGCTTGCGCCCATCCAAGCCCGACACGGCCCTCCGCTCCATATAGTCGACGCGGATCATATAAGCGGCTTCCCGCGCGGCCTCGAAGGTTTCAGCGACGACCATGGCGATGATCTGTCCATCATGCCAGATCTTTCGCGTGTCCAACGGCACTATGCTTGTCGAGGTATAGCCCCCTAAAGCGAAGAAACGCACTTTGTGGACTTTGCCCTTGGTATTCTCATAGGTGAGAATATCGATAACGCCATCAACCGCCTGCGCTTCCGTCAGGTCGAGCGCACTGATCCGGCCACGGGCTATGGTGCTCATGACAAGAAAGGCATGCGCCGTGTCGTCGAGGACGACATCGGACGGATAGCATGCAGCGCCAGTTACCTTTAAGCGCCCGTCGATGCGTGGCACAGCCCGCCCGATCATGTCACCGTTTGCCTTGATCTGCACACTCATCACCGGATCTCCAGGGCCGCCGCTTCGAGAAGCGCGCGAACAAGAGTCCGTCGTCCGAGTTCAGGTTTGAAATCATTCCCACCGAAAGTCCGTGCACCAGCGAAGGCGGCTTCCGCAGCCACACGTGCCCGCACCTCGTCGAGCATCGTGCCCTTCAAGACGTCCTCCGCTTCCACCGCGCGCCAAGGAATTGTTGCGACACCGCCGAGTGCAATCCGGGCTTCGCGAACAACGCCATCCGCAAGATCGAGCGCCACCGCCGCCGATGCGCTCGCGAATTCGTAAGATTCCCGGTCTCGCACCTTCAGATAAAGCGAGCGACGCGCATAAGCACCGGCAGGAATGTGGAAAGACACGATGATCTCGCCTGTAGCGAGCGACGTCTCGATATGCGGCGTGTCCCCCGGAAGTTTGTGAAGCGTTCTGAAAGGCACCTCACGATTTCCTTTCGCGCCTGCGATTTCGACGGCCGCATCGAGAGCGATGAGCGCCTGGGCGAAGTCGCCCGGATACGTGGCAATACAATGCTCGCTCGTGCCGAGAATGGCGTGCTTGCGGTTCAATCCTTGAAGAGCTGCACAACCGCTACCGGGATCGCGCTTGTTGCACTCATGCCATGATGTATCGCGGAAGTAAGAGCATCGCGTCCGTTGCAGCACATTGCCGCCGAGGCTTGCCATGTTGCGCAGTTGCGCGCTGGCCCCAAGTTTTAAGGCTTGAGACACGACCGGGTATTCACGCTCGACCGCCGGATGATGAGCGACCGCGCTCATGCGGGCGAGTGCTCCGAGACGGAGGCCCATCGGGGTGACAGTAATCTCGGAGAACGTCTTCTCGAGCGGATTGATGTCGATGACCCGGTCCGGCCTCATGACGTCTATCTTCATGAGATCGAGAAGGGTCGTCCCTCCGGCAAGAAATTGTATCGGCGCGTGCAGCGGCGCGTCCGCTTGGTGAGACGCCGCGCGGATGGCAGAGGCGAGATCGTGCGCGCGCTCATAAGAGAATGGCCTCATTTGCGCGATCTCTTCATCTCGGCTCTCGCCTGCTTGATGGCCGCGACGATATTGGGATAAGCGGCGCAGCGGCAGAGGTTTCCGCTCATATACTCGCGAATATCGTCGTCCGTCTCCGCCAATCCCTCCATAACGCAGGCGACGGCAGACATGATCTGGCCCGGCGTGCAGTAGCCGCATTGGAAGGCATCATGATCCATAAAGGCCTGCTGCATTGGATGCAGGGTGCTCTCATCCAGCGCCAATCCTTCGATGGTGGTCACGGCCTTACCTTCGACGCTCGCCGCCAACGTGAGGCAGGACAGGACACGCTGGCCATCGACGTGGACGGTGCATGCTCCGCACTGTCCTTGGTCGCATCCTTTTTTCGTTCCGGTCAGACCAAGATGCTCCCGCAAGGCATCGAGCAGGGTGACTCTGGGATCAAGGGAAAGCCGATGGTCGCGGCCATTCACCGAGAGAACGAGCTTCAGCGCCCGGCTTGCGGAAAGGGAAGCCTTGAGAGGTGAATTCGCATCCATTTCGTGGTCCCCTGATATGGGCACGAGGGATAACAGGGGCCGATGGAGCGGGTTCCGGTCACGGCTGGTATCGGACGCATTGCCGCGCGCTCAAGCGGCGGTCCACCCATCACCTCAGTTTGAATGCTCGAAGCGTAGCAATTCGCGAGGAGCAGCGGGAGCCTAACCGCCCCCCTTACGACCGGATCCGCTCTTCTTCCCGCCACCGGTTTCCTTGTTGACCGTCGCCCAAGCCCGGCGCTCGGCCTCGTGCTCGGACACACCGCGATCTTCGTAAGACTTCTCGATGTGCTCGGCTTGGCGTTTCTGCTTGCCCGTATAGCTCGATTTGTCGCCGCGTGGCATGAGATCCTCCTGGCGTGACAATGGTCCCCGTTCCCGGAGAGCGCTCGTTGAAGCCACCAACAGCTTACGCCGGCCTTGGTTCCAGGCCCCGCCCTGTCTAGCCGCTGTTGCGGAGGCCGGCTGCGATGCCGTTGATCGAGAGATGAATACCCTCCACAACACGCTCATCGGCATCACCTGCGCGGTGGCGCTTCAAAAGCTCGATCTGGAGATGATTCAGCGGATCGAGATAGGGGAAGCGATTGCGGATGGAGCGCGCAAGAAGCTGATTTCCGTCGAGCAGAGCCTCTTGCTTCGTGATCGCAAGAAGCTGCCTGATCGAATCCTTCCACTCGCACCGGAGTCGGGGAAAGATCGCATCGCGCAGCGCCTCGTCTTCGACAAGTTTTGCATAGCGCGATGCGATGGCGATGTTGCTCTTGGCAAGAACCATGTCCATGTTCGACAGCAATGCCTGAAAGAACGGCCACTCGCGATACATCTCCTGCAACAGCGCGAGACCGTTGTCCGGATGAGCGTCGAGCCAAGCATTCACCGCGGAGCCGAAGCCGTACCAACCCGGCAACATGAGGCGACACTGCGCCCATCCGAAAACCCAGGGGATGGCGCGCAGGTCCTCGATGCGTCTCGAATTCGTCCGCGAGGCAGGGCGGCTCCCGATGTTGAGATTGGCGATTTCGCTGATGACGGTGGATTCCCAGAAATACTGCTCGAATCCTTCGGTCTCGTACACGAGATTGCGATAAGCCTTGTAGGCTCTCTCTGAGAGTTCCTCCACCGCCGTCAGATACTCTTCGCGAGGCGCAGGCTTGCCTGAATGCAACAGCGAGGCCTCGAACGTGGCGGCAGCCAACGTCTCAAGATTGCGACGGCCCAGATCGGGGTTCGAGTACTTACCCGCAATCACCTCGCCCTGTTCGGTGACGCGGATGGTACCCTGCACCGCGCCGCCCGGCTGCGCCAGAATGGCCTGATAGCTTGGTCCGCCGCCACGACCGACCGAGCCGCCGCGACCGTGGAAAAGGCGCAATGCCACGCCGTATTGCTCGAACACTTCGACCAGTTCGATCTCGGCCTTGTAAAGTTCCCAGCCGGAGGTGAGGAAGCCACCATCCTTGTTGCTGTCAGAATAACCCAGCATCACTTCCTGCAGCTTTCCGCGGCTGCGCAGGAGGCGCATGTAATCCGGCAGCGAGAACAAGCTTTCCATCACGCTCGCGCAGGCACGTAGATCTGCGATGGTTTCAAAAAGCGGTACGATATTGACGCTCATCTCGCCGTCATGCGGGCGCAGCAGGCCGACCTCCTTGAGAAGAAGCGCAACTTCCAGAACGTCCGACGGGTCGCTTGCTTTCGAAATGACGTAGTTCGAAACAGCGGCCTTACCGTAGCGCCTATGGGCCTCGGCGGCCTCGCGTGCGATGGCGAGCTCGGAAGCCGTTTCCGGCGAATAGTCGAGATAGGGTGACGCCAGAAGGCGCGGTGTGCGAAGTTCCCGCAGCAGCAACGCCACGCGCTCCGCCTCGGGAAGCGCCGCGTAGTTTGTTCCGGGGTTCGCCTTCTCGAACAATTCGGCGACCACCCGCTGGTGCACATCGGAGTTTTGCCTCAGGTCGATGCTGGCGAGATGGAAGCCGAAAACACCGACCGCACGTCGCAACTTGCACAAGCGGCCGCGCGCAAGAGCCGCGGAACCATTTGCCGTGAGAGAGCGGTGCAGTACCGCAAGGTCCTCTGCAAGCTCCTCGACGGCAGTGTAGGCGGGAGCCTCACCAACCGCGTGACGGGCGATTTCTGCATGACCGAGAGCTTCGGCAGTGGCCGCGAGCCGCGCGTAGATGCCGGAAATCGCGCGGCGGTAAGGCTCATCCTGCCGGTGAGGTGAATGGTCCGGCGAGGCATCGTCCAGCGCTTGGACCTGCTCGGAGATGCTGACATAGCGCCCATCGAGAGAAAGCTCGCTCCCGAGACGGTGAATCTCTTCGAGATAGAATCCGATTGCCCGGCCGCTCTGTAGAAGGAGAGCCTGCCGCAATGTCTCGGCGGTCACGAAAGGATTGCCGTCGCGGTCGCCGCCAATCCAGCTTCCCATGCGCAGGAACGAGGGCAGTTCCAACGTGGTCCAGACCGGGTCCATGGCAGTAAGCTGGTCCTCAAGAGAGGCGTAGAGGCGCGGTAATTCCCGAAAGAAAGTGTAATCGTAATAAGCAAGGCCATTCATGACCTCGTCGATGACCTTGAGCCTGGTTCGTCGCAAAATGCTCGTCTGCCAGAGGGTCAGGATGGCGCGGCGCAGAGCCTCTTCGCTCGCAGCGTCCTCCTGCGGCGTCAGACGCTGGCGGTCGCGCAAGTCGAGAAGCTGCGAAACCTCCCTTTCCCGATCGATGGTGCTCTTGCGCCGCACCTCCGTCGGATGCGCGGTCAAAACCGGGGAAACGAGAGCGGACGCGAAGAACTGCTGCAGCTGCGCCTGAGCCACGCCCTCCTCTTGCGCGAGCTTGAGCGCACGCGCCATGGTGCCTTCACGGGGAGCCGAAGCGGCCATTTGATGAGCACGGGACCGGCGGACATGGTGCTGGTCTTCGGCCAAATTCGCGAGATGCGAGAAATAGCTGTAGGCCCGGATAATCTGGTTGGTTCGCCCGCGCGAGAGGCTGTTCAGCGTCTTTTCGAGCTCATTTCGAGCAGCCTTGTCCTCGTCCCGGTGGAATCGGATGGATGTCTGGCGGATTCGTTCTACGGTTTCGAAAACCGCCTCGCCTTCCTGCTCGCGGATCGTGTCCCCCAGGATGCGCCCCAGGAGACGGATATCATCACGGAGAGGCAGGTCCTTGTTGGGAGTGGCGTCTGGGTTGTTCGCGGACAAGGGGATGGCTCGCTTCGGCATGATGTTGCATTTGCGAGTAAATCCCTTCCCTCCCGTCGCCGCAAGCGTGGCATTCCTCCGTCAAATTCAGTGGCCGCCCACAGCCCAGCGGGCTGGCTCGTTGGCCTGACCGATAAGGGCAAGCCCATAGGCGATGGATTCGAACTGATCGGCAGAGGTCAGCCGCTCTTCGCCGAAGCGATCCACGAAAAGGTTGCGAATGGCCGGAACGAAGGACGTGCCGCCGGTTAGAAAAACCTTTTCGATTTCTCCCGCAGCAACCCCAGCATTCGCCAGCGCCTGATCAACGGTTTCGGCGATGCGGACGACATCGCCGGCAATCCAGGTTTCGAAATCGCGGCGTGCGATGCTGGCGCGAATGTCGACGCCTTCGGCTTTGAAGCGGAACTCGGTCTCGTCCTGGCTAGACAAGGCGACCTTGGCCGATGAAACGGCGCGGTAGAGGGCGAAGCCGAGATCGTATTCCACGATGTCGATGAACTTTTCGAGCGGCTCAGGATCGAGCGCGACGCGGGCGAGTTCCCGCAATTCCTTGAGGTCGCCGCTCCCCTTCATCATCGCAAGTTGGTTCCAGCGGGCGAAATTGGCGTAGTAGTGATTAGGGATCGAGAGGATCTTATCCATCGAGCGGTAGCTACCGCCCTTTCCGAGGCGTGGAGAAACCACCTGATCGACGATGCGGTAGTCGAAAGCGTCCCCGGCGATGCCGATGCCGGAATGGCCCAGAGGCTCCGCGCGCAGGACCCCGCCGGAGCGTGAGAAGCGCATGACAGAAAAGTCGCTCGTGCCGCCCCCGAAATCCGCGACGAGAACGGTCGCGTCGTGCTCCAGCTGCCGCGCATAGAAAAACGCGGCCCCAACTGGCTCATAGACATAGTGAGCGTGTTTCGCGCCCAGCTTGCTGAAGGCCGTCCGGTATCGGCTCATCGCGAGCGCATCGTCAGGGTGCGATCCCGCGAACTGAACGGGCCGCCCGATCACCACATTGCGGGCAGAAAAGTCGATGCGGTCGCCGCCATGCCGCGCCAGGGTGCGCAGGAAGGCGCTCAAAAGATCCTCGAATCGATACCTCTCCCGGAAAATCCGGGTTTCCTGGAAGGACTGGCTTGCCGCAAAGCTCTTGAAGGATTGGATGAATCGGTGGGCCGACAATCCATCGAGAAACTGCTCAATAGCCCAGGGACCGCCCTCGACTTGGGTACGCAGGCCGTTGCCATGGCGTTCGTCCCAAAAGCAAAGGGCCGTGACGAAGACCTTCAGGTCCTTGCCCCCGTGAGCAAAGGTCAGTGCCTCGACCCGGCCTTCGGAATCGGCAATCGCCACGACCGTGTTGCTGGTACCAAAATCGACGCCGATGGACAGGTTTTGCGAGGCGGGCGGCATGGCATTCTCGGAGATATGGGGCGGAGCGGGGCCGGACGGTCTATACGCCGGGCTCCAGCGGGCCAAGTAAAATCTGCGGAAAAGCCTTCCCCAACGTTATAATCCCCTCGCCAACCGCCCCGGTTGACCTGAGGATACGGCGCGCCGTAGAAGCCGCGCCTCGGTTCCGTCGGAGATTCCCATGCAGTCCATCGGTCAGCGCATCGCGAATGAGTTGAATGTCCAGGAATGGCAGGTCAAGGCTGCCGTCGACCTGCTCGATGGCGGTGCTACCGTCCCGTTCATCGCGCGCTACCGCAAGGAGGTCACCGGCACCCTGGACGACGCCCAGCTCCGCACGCTGGAGGAGCGCCTGCGCTATCTCCGCGAGCTTGAGGATCGCCGCAAGACCATCCTCGACAGCATCCGCGAGCAGGACAAGCTGACCGATGAGCTTGCGCTCCAGATCAATACGGCCGACACCAAGGCGCGTCTCGAAGATCTGTATCTGCCCTACAAGCCGAAGCGCCGCACCAAAGCGCAGATCGCGAAGGAAGCCGGCCTCGAGCCTCTCGCCGACCTGCTCCTCAGCGACCCGACCCGCGACCCGAAGGAGGCGGCCGTCGCCTTCGTCCACACGGAGAAGGAAGTCGCCACGCCGGAAGCGGCGCTGGAAGGCGCGCGCGCGATTTTTGTCGAGCGCTTCGCGGAAAATGCAGAACTTATAGGCACCCTGCGCGAAAACTATTGGCAACGCGGCCGCCTCACTTCGACCGTGCGTGAGGGCAAGAAGACCGATGGCGCGAAGTTCTCCGACTATTTCGACTTCGCCGAACCTCTCACAAAGCTCCCCTCGCACCGCATCCTGGCCCTCTTCCGCGGCGAGAAGGAGGAAATTCTCGACCTGCGCATGGACGAGGACAAGGACAGCGCTGAGCCCAATTACATCAGCCCCTATGAAGGCCGCGTCGCTCTTGCCTCAGGCATCGCCGATCAAGGCCGGGCGGCGGACCGGTGGCTTCTGGAGACAGTGCGTTGGGCGTGGCGGACGAAGCTCCGTTTCTCCATCGAACTCGACATGAAAATGCGCCTCTGGCAGGCGGCCGAGGATGAAGCGGTCAAGGTCTTCGCGGGCAATCTGCGCGATCTTCTTCTGGCGGCGCCTGCTGGCACGCGCCCGACGCTTGGTCTCGATCCCGGTTATCGCACGGGCGTCAAGGTTGCCGTTGTCGACGCGACCGGCAAGGTCGTCGCCACCGACACCATCTATCCGCACGAGCCGAGGCGTCAGTGGGACGAATCCCTCGCAGCGCTGGCGCGCCTCTGCCGCGTTCACAAGGTCGAACTGATCGCGATTGGAAACGGCACCGCCTCGCGTGAGACCGACAAGCTCGCAGCCGAATTGGTGTCGAAACACCCCGATCTGAAGCTGACGAAGATCATGGTCTCAGAGGCCGGCGCTTCGGTCTATTCCGCTTCTGCTTACGCAAGTCAGGAATTGCCCGATCTCGACGTGTCGCTGCGTGGCGCCGTCTCCATCGCTCGCCGCCTGCAGGACCCGCTGGCGGAGCTGGTGAAGATCGATCCGAAGTCCATCGGTGTCGGCCAATACCAGCACGATCTTGCGGAATACAAGCTCTCGCGTTCTCTCGATGCCGTGGTCGAGGATTGCGTGAACGGGGTCGGCGTTGACCTCAACACAGCTTCCGTTCCCCTGCTTGCCCGCGTCTCGGGCCTTGGCGAGTGGGTGGCGCAAAACATCGTCTCACACCGCAACGCCCACGGCCCGTTCAAGACACGCAAGGCGCTCAGCGACGTAATGGGGCTGGGACCCAAAACCTTCGAACAGGCTGCTGGCTTCCTGCGCATCCCGAGCGGTGACGATCCACTCGATGCCTCGGGCGTTCACCCGGAGGCTTATCCGGTCGTGCGCCGCATTCTTGAGGCGACGAAAAGCGACATCAAGGTCGTGATCGGGAACGGCGCGCTTCTCAAAACGCTGAAACCCGAAAAATTCACCGACGAGACCTTCGGCGTTCCAACCGTCAAAGACATTCTGGGCGAGCTTGAGAAGCCGGGTCGCGACCCCCGCCCCGAATTCAAGACCGCAACATTCATGGAAGGCGTCGAGAAAATTGACGACCTGAAGCCCGGCATGATGCTTGAAGGCGTCGTCACCAACGTCGCCGCATTCGGAGCCTTCGTCGACGTCGGTGTCCATCAGGACGGCCTCGTTCACATCTCCGCCCTGTCGGATACGTTCGTGAAAGACCCGCGCGACGTCGTGAAGCCCGGCGACATCGTCCGCGTCAAGGTTCTGGAAGTCGACAAGGCACGCAAGCGTATCTCGCTCACCATGCGAATGAGCGATCCTGTCGAGAAGAAACCCGCCGGCCGCAGCGACGATCGTAGCTCATTCCAGAAGCCTCGCAACGCGGGATCCGGTCAAAAATCTTCCGGGCAAGGCTCGGACGGCGGCGCTCTTGCCGATGCGTTGCGCCGTGCCGGCTTGAGCAAGGACGCGGGAAAGAACTCCCGACGCTAACAGTCAATCCTTACAGAAGCCCGAGCGACTGGAAGCGTGCCAGCGAAAACGCCGAAAGATCGATCCGGCTCTGCCCGTCTGTCACGATCTGCGCCGCGACTTCACCGATGGCTGCCGAATGCTTGAAGCCATGGCCCGAACAGGGCGACACGACAAGAATGCGATTGGCATCGGGATGCCGGTCGATGACGAAGTTGGAATCCGGCGTAATGGTATAGAGACAGGTCACGGCTTTGACCGCCGATGGGATGAGACCTTCGAGGCGCCCGGCCACATGCTGGTCGTACATCTCGCGAGATTCCGTCGGCCCGATATTGCGCTCGACATTGTCCGGGTCGGTCCTGTCCTCATATTGCTCGCCAGCCGTCTTGATGGCGCCACTCCCCGGAAGCGAAGGGAAACCATAGAAGAAGTCGTTGGGATTGGGGCCGTGGGACCAGATGAAGACGGGGCTCTCCTCCCATTGCGAAGCGTTCGCTGCAACGGGAAACCAATGCATGACCTGGCGGCTCGGCGCGAAAAGCTTGTCGAACGGCGCGTTGAGGAGCCCCGCTGCCCAAGCGCCGGCCGAGAGAATGGCCTCTCCGGCAAGGATGTCGCCCTGATCGGTCTTGATCCGAACCGCATCGCCTTCCTGCCGGACGGATAGAACCGTCGTTCCACGACGAAGGGCGGCCCCGAGAGCCTCCGCCCGCTCGAGTTGAGCCGCGACGCACCCTTCCGGGTTCAAATACCCTCCGCTGGGCTCGAAATATCCGCTCTCCTGCTCCTGCGGCGCAAATTGCGGAAAGCGGCGCCTAATCTCTGCCGCATTAAGGATCTCATGCGGTATCCGATAGTGCTCGGCCGCCCTTCGGGTCCTGTTGAGGAAACCCGCGCGAATGACGCCCTCAGAACCGGTCTGCTCCGTGCCGATGATGAGACAGCCATTCTGGGTCAGCAGGTGCCGACCCGTTTCCGCCTCCAGCTCCCGCCAGATCTCATTGGATCGCAGAGCAAGCGGCACATAAGCCTCGCCCTCACCAATGGCCTGCCGCGTGATGCGGGTTTCCCCATGCGTCGAGCCGCGGTCGTGCGGCGGCGAATGCCGGTCGATCCCGATGGCTTTCACACCGCGCTTGGCGAGTTGGTAGATCGCGGCCGAGCCCATTGCCCCTAGACCGATTACCGCAACGTCACAGGATGCCAAGGGCTTCGACATGAAAAACTCCGGAGGAACGCCTTACGCATTCCAAACAGAACCCGGCCCCTGCGGCAATAGGTTGAAGGGCGGAGGATGAAGTCAGCGCGCTCCTTGTTCCTGAACCGGAACTGTTCTACATACGAAGCGTCTCACGGGGAGCCCTTTCCGGGGCTGAGAGGCGGCTGGGCCGCCGACCCGTCGAACCTGATCCGGATCATGCCGGCGGAGGGAATGAGCATGCGACATCGCAGACAATCCTGCGCGCGCGCCGTGCGAATGCTGCCGCCAATCCGGCTGTCTTATGCATGGGAGCATTCATCATGATACGCCGATTGTCCTTTTTTCTGCTGTCGCTCTGGCTCGCGACAGGGTTTGCGCATGCGCAGACCAAACCGACACTGACGGTCTACACTTACAGTTCGTTCGCCGGAAAATACGGTCCGGGCAAGCTCATCAAAGAGCGCTTCGAGGCGATCTGTGGCTGCGAGCTCGTGTGGGTTACCTCCGAGGATGCAGGCAGCATGGTGGGCCGCCTTCGGCTCGAGGGGGAAAGCACGAAGGCTGATGTGGTCGTCGGGCTCGACATGAACCTTGCCGCAGAAGCCAAGTCCTTTGGTCTCTTTGTGCCGCACAAGACCGAGGTGAGGGATTTGTCCCTGCCCATTCAATGGTCCGACGACACCTTCATCCCCTTCAACTGGGGCTATTACGCCTTCGTCTATGATGCCAACAAAGTCGCCAATCCGCCCAAGAGCCTGAAGGAGTTGGTGGAGAACTCCAACGGCCCGAAGGTCGTGTTGCAGGACCCGCGCACCAGTGCACCGGGACTCGGCCTTCTGCTCTGGATGCGCCAAGTCTACGGCGACAAAGCAGATCAGGCATGGGCGCAGCTCAAACCCCGCATCGTCACCTTCACCAAGGGCTGGTCTGAGGCTTATGGACTATTCCTGAAAGGCGAGGCGGACATGGTTCTGTCTTACACGACCTCGCCTGCCTATCACATCGTCGCCGAGAAGAAGGACAATTACAAAGCGGCGTCCTTCGCAGAAGGGCACTACCTGAGCGTCGAACTTGTCGGCATGACGCGCACGACGAAACAGCCGGAGTTGGCAAAGAAGTTCATGGGCTTTGTCCTGAGCGATGCCTTCCAGTCCGCCATTCCTGACACCAACTGGATGTATCCGGCGAAGAACCCGCCGTCGGGGACGCCGGCGATCTTCAAGGACATGATCCAGCCCACCAAAGCGCTTCTCTTCACACCTGAAGAGGTTCAACAGAACCGTCGCGCCTTCACTGATGGCTGGCTCAACGCCACTGCGCGCTGAGTGAATGGCATGCGCTATAAGCCGCCGCATCCGGGAAGCCTCGTTGCGCTCGGCATCGTAGCGCTTGTCGCGGGCAGCTTCATCGCTCTCGTGCAATTCGATGGAGGGAGGCCGACGCTTCTCTCCATCGGTCCTTATCTGACACAGATTCTCGCATTCTCCGTTATCCAAACCGCGCTTTCGTCGCTTCTGTCCCTCGTGCTCGGCATCGGCCTTGCACTCGCCCTCGCGCGGCGCCGTTTTCCCGGACGCGGGATGGTGCTGGCCGCTTTGAATACGACCATGGTCATGCCAACCATCGTCGCGGTCTTCGCCGTGTTCGCCGTCTATGGCCGCAGCGGGTGGCTGATCTCAGCGCTCGACGCGACCGGTTGGAAAGGCAGTTTCAGCATTTTCGGCTATCCGGGCATTCTCATCGCACACGTCTTTCTGAACGCTCCTTTCGTGGCGCGGATCATCCTCGATGCGTTGAACCTCGTGCCCGCCGAGCAGTGGCGCCTTGCGACCGCATTTGGCTTTACGCCTAGCCAAACGTTCCGCCATCTCGATTGGCCCGCCATCCGCAGCGAACTGCCGGGCCTTGCCGGGCTGATCTTTCTTCTATGCTTCAAGAGCTTCGCAATCGTGCTCGCGCTTGGCGGCGGACCGAGCCGCGCGACGCTCGAGGTCGCGATCTATGAGGCGCTCAAAGTCGATCTCGATTTCGGTCGCGCCGCTTGGCTCGCCTTGATTCAACTCGCCATCTGCTTGTCAATGGCAGCGGGCCTCAACTGGGCTTTCAAACGCCCTCCCGCCGATCATACGAACCGCCCGCCGATCCGCCGCCCGGATTCATCAAGCCGACGGCTCAAGATTGTGGATGCGGTCGTCCTCGCAGTCGGAACGCTCTTTATCGCTCCTCTCGCTGTCAGCGTTCTGACGGGCCTGCGTTTCATCCCGCGCATTCTCGATATGGATTTGTTTCAAGCGGCGGCAACAAGCTTTTTGATCGCGGCGGCAGCGGCAACGATTGCCTGTGCTCTGGCTCTCGCGCTTGGCGGCGCCGTGCGTCGTCAGCGGCAGGTGCTGCGCTCACCGCGCACCGCAGCGTTCTATGATTTTCTGCCGAATATCCTTCTCGCCGTTCCGCCATTCGCGTTGACCGCTGGGCTCTTTCTCATGGTTCGCCGGTTCGTCGAACCGGCGACGGCTGGCCTTGCTCTCCTGCCCCTGATCAATGGGCTTGCCGCACTGCCGTTCGCCTATCGCTATCTTGCGCCCCGTCTCATGACGGCGGAGGAGCGATACGGCCGCGTTGCCGCCTCTCTCGGCGTGACGGGCGTTATGAAGTTGAAGATCATGGACTGGCCTTTGCTCAAGCGGCCCTTCGGAGCCGCCTTCGCGTTGGCGATGGCGCTGTCATTCGGAGATTTCGGCATCATCGCGCTCTTCGGTGGACCTGAACTGCGCACCTTGCCGTATCTTCTGTACGAATATCTCGGGTCCTATCGCCTCGACGACGCCGGAGCCGTTGGCCTCTTCGTCGTCTTCTTCGCCTTCCTGCTCGCTCATACCTCAGACAGATTTTCCCATGCTGGTGATCGATAAATGCCGTCTGACTTGGCCCGACTTCAGGGCCGAGTATTCGCTGACCGTCGAAGCCGGCACGCTGTGCGCGGTCATCGGCCCCTCAGGCGGCGGAAAGACCACGTTGCTGCACATGATCGCGGGATTCGAGAAACCTGAGAGCGGCGCTCTTTCCTTCGCTGGTCAGAACCTCCTTCGCCTTGAACCCGCCGAGCGACCCGTCGCCATCGTCTTTCAGGATCACAATCTCTTTCCCCACCTGACGGCGGCTCAAAATGTCGCGCTGGGAATTCGTCCCTCACTCCGCCTGAGGGACGTCGAAGAAAGGCTGGTAGTCGATATGCTCGAAGCCGTGGGGTTGAAGGGCTTCGGAAGTCGCAAGCCGGGCGAGATGTCCGGAGGCCAGCGCCAACGGGTCGCCCTCGCGCGCGCCCTCATCTCGAAACGGCCGCTTATCCTTCTCGACGAACCCTTCAGCAGCCTTGATCCAGGATTGCGTCGGTCGATGATTCAACTGGTTGATGAGTTGCGCCGCAAGCGACCGGTCACCATCGTGATGACCATTCACACGCCGGAGGATGTCGCTGGTCTGGCCGAACAAATGACCTTTGTCGCGGATGGTAAGGTTCTCGCCTCGGGCGTTCCCGCCGATATTTTGAACGGCCCGCTCGCCTCCCGGATCGCGGATTCCATATCCGAAACCTGATATTGCCCGCCGCGCGAGACTATGCCGCCTTGCCCGCGGTCATCATTTATATTTCTTGGGCTCGGGCCAGTTCTCAAGTAAGGTCTGGCCTTCTCGCGCAAAAGCCGCCATTAACGACACATTGAAACATTTCATGACACCGTCCGGGCAATGCCCCATCGAACCCTCACACCTTTCGGCGGCGAGTTTCTAGCGCCAGAGCGCGAAGCCGCATTTCAAACCGAGCGCCTGCCGGAGACCCTTCGGCACGTCCAGCTTTTGTTTCTGCTCTCGGCGGTTCTGAATAGCCTGTTCTTTCTCAGCGACTGGCGCTTCTACGGGCAGCCCCATTTCTATGCGGCCATCCCCGCCCGCGTCGTCGTCGTAGCGATTGCTCTCATCTGTCTTTGGACCGTCCGTCGCTCCAGGAGCTTCGCGCAAGCTGAGAAATCGATGATAGCCTGGGAATGGGTCAACAGCGCCGCCGTCGCGGTGCTTGTGAGTTCCCACAGCGATCTGGCGCTTTTCGTCGTCCTGATGCTGCCCTCGATTTACTACCTCGCTTTGCCGACATCCTTTCGCTGGTCGATCATTTCAGGCATCGCCTGCAGCGCCATGATGTTCGGCGGCTACATGCTTCCGGAACCTGCCAGTGACACCACGACCGGGCTTTTCCTCGCCATCGTCATGCTGAATCTCGCCCTCTTTCTTGTCGTTTCCCGTTCGAACCGGCTTCAGCGTCTGGAGTGGATGGCGACTCAGGCAGAGCGACGCACTAAGGAGGAACTCATCGAGAGCCGGACGATGTTCGAGACCATGTTCAAGACGGTCCCGATCCCGCTTCTCGTCGTCCGCATGGATGGAAGCCTCGTCGCAACGAATGATGCTGCGGTTCGCTACATGGGCGCGACCGCAGATGCCCTGGGCATCAAAACGATCGATGAGCTTTATGTTGAGCCGAATGATCGCAACGCCTTTCTCGACGCTCTTCGCAAGGATGGGCAGGTCAGCAATTTTGAAACGCGCGTGCGTTTGGCCGACCGCTCCATCCATACCGTTCTTCTGGCTGGCGCGACCATCGACATCGGCGGCGAGCCGCATATCATGACGGGTGTCATCGATATTACGGAGCGCAAATCAACAGAGGAGCGCGTCTGGCGCGCCGCAAGTCACGATCCGTTAACGGGATTGCCGAACAGGGCCTTCTTTCAAAGCCGGCTGGAACAATCTCTTGCACAGGCGGAGCGAAACGGCACGCGCATCAATCTCTTCCTCATCGACCTCGACAATCTCAAATCCGTCAACGACACGCTCGGCCACGACGCGGGCGACATCCTGATCAAGAAGACAGCGAGCCGCCTCCATCGCATGATGCGGGAGAACGATACTGTCGCGCGGTTGGCCGGTGATGAGTTCGCCATCATCGTCGTGGATCCCTTCCCCCTTGAGGACCCGCAAACCCTCGCCGAACAGATCCTTGCCGATTTGCGGCGCCCCTTCGCTTATCGGGATGGACACCTTGCGAGCCAGGCAAGCATCGGCATCGCCAGCTACCCTCACCATGACAGGGCGCCATCCGAGTTGATGAGAGACGCCGATCTCGCGCTTTATGCGGCCAAGGCCATGGGGCGCAACCGCACCGTCGTCTATTCCCCCGACATGCGAGAGAAGGTCGAGCAAAGGGCCTCCATCACACGCGACATCCGGGAAGCTTTGCGGCAGGGACAGATCGTTCCCTTCTACCAGCCGAAGATCGACTTGCAGACAGGAAAGGTTGTCGGCTTCGAGGCACTGGCCCGTTGGCATCATCTCGATCAGGGCCTACTGACGCCAGCCGCTTTTCAGACGGCATTTGAAGAGCCTGAATTGTCGATTGCCGTCGGCGAGCAGATTCTCAAGCAGGTCGCGGCGGATATCAGAAAATGGCTGGACGAGGGTATCGATTGCGGCACGATCGCCGTCAATCTCTCCCCGGCGCAGTTCAACTGGATCGGCCTGGCGAAGCGGTTTCTGGAGATCATCCAGGCGGCCGGCGTGCCGCCGGAGCGGCTCGCAGTCGAAATCACCGAAACGGTCTTTCTCGGCAGCACCGCATCCCACGTCGTGACTGCACTCAAGGAGTTTCACGACAACGGCATCCGCATCGCCCTCGACGATTTCGGCACGGGCTATGCGTCGCTCGTTCACCTGAAGCAATTCCCTATCGACGACATCAAGATCGATCAGAGTTTCGTGAAAGACGTCGAGAGCGATGCGGACAGCGCGGCCATTGTGCTCGCCGTGATCGAACTGGGCACGAGCCTTGGCATGGAGGTGATCGCCGAGGGCGTCGAAACGATTGGCCAGGTCGATTTCCTGCGCCGCGGGGGCTGTACCCAGGCGCAGGGCAACTTCTACGCCGCGCCGATGTCGTCGTGCCAGGTCGCCCATTTTCTCAATCGCCGAGAAGCTGAATGCGCCTAAGCGCCAACGATATAACAAACAAAAACCATTTTATTTCAATGTCTTAGCAGCATTTTCAGTTGAATGCGTCCTCGCGGACGGGCATGCTGGGCCTGGGAGAATCGAAAAGTCCCACAAATCCGCCGACGGACGAGGACCATGGCCCCTCTCAGAGCAGAAGCGAACATCGATACGATCGCGCCTGACCGATATCTCGTTCAGCTCTGCAAGCGCTTTGCCCCCAACGACCCCGCCACCTACTCGAACCACCAAGGACGTGCCGAGTTCGAATTCGGCAATTGCACTTTGCTCGCGGCCGGTCGCTCGCTGACCCTTGTTGCCGAAGCTGAGGATGAAGCCTCCCTGGCGCAAGTTCAACGCCTCGTCAGTACCTATCTGGAACAATCCATGTGGCGGGAACGGCCTACGATCACCTGGATCCGACGTGGCTGAGCGTTTCGCACCACATAACGCCAGCCCTTACAGCCCTCACTTTCCAAACTGCACCGATTGTCCCGCCGCATTGAAAACATGCAGAGCGCGGCCTGGAAGATGCGCGGTGTAGCGTCCACCGGGAGCAGCCTCCACATCCCCCGGCGAACGCACAATCACATCGTCCCCGCTGGCAAGTTTCATATAGACGTAGCTTGCCTCTCCTAACCTCTCCACAGCATCAATGCGCCCTTCGAGGGCAATGGTATTGGCGCCTGCATCCGCCATATGCTCGGGACGAACCCCGATGGTCACCTCATCGCCGGCCCTGAGCGTTCCGGGAACAACGTCCACGCTTGTCTCCGCACCTGTAAAAGCGAGCGTTACACTGCCGCCAGAAACTGAACGGACCTGCCCCTTGATGAGGTTCATACGCGGTGAGCCGATAAAGCCCGCGACGAACAAATTGCGCGGATTGTGATAGAGCTCAAGCGGCGCGCCGACCTGCTCGATCCGACCCTGGTTCATCACGACGATCTTCGACGCAAGGGTCATGGCTTCGACCTGATCATGTGTGACGTAAATCATGGTCGCGCCCAACTCCCGATGGAGCTTGGCAATCTCCAGCCGTGTGTTCACGCGCAAAGCCGCATCGAGATTTGAAAGCGGCTCGTCAAAGAGGAAGACGCTTGGTTCGCGCACAATGGCGCGACCAATAGCGACACGCTGGCGCTGACCGCCTGACAATTCGCGCGGCTTGCGGTCCAGCAACGCGGAGAGCTTCAGGATCTCTGCCGCCCGTCGCACACGACGATCGACATCCGCTTTGTTGGTCTTCGCGAATTTGAGACCAAAAGCCATATTCTTGTAAACGGACATGTGCGGATAGAGCGCATAGGACTGAAACACCATCGCGATCTTGCGCTCGGCCGGCGGCATTTCGTTGACCCGCTTACCGCCAATGCGCAACTCACCCGCGCTGGCATTCTCGAGTCCCGCAATGGTGCGCAAGAGCGTTGACTTGCCGCAGCCCGAAGGGCCGACGAACACGACGAATTCGCCGTCGTCGATAGTCAGGTCAATGTCGCGCAGGATTTCGGTCACGCCGTAGGACTTCGCGATGCCGTGGAGGGAAACGTCAGCCATCGGTTTTCCAATCCGTGAAATGAGCCTTGCGCGTTACTTGACAGCCCCTGCGGTCAATCCGCGGACCAGGTAACGCGAGAAGAGGAGATAGAGAACGAGGATCGGCGCGATCGCCAGCGTCAACGAGGCGAGAACGGCATTCCAGTCGGTGACGTATTGGCCGATGAACTGCTGCACGCCCAGCGTCACCGTCTGCTTGCCGTCGCCGGGGGCCAGAATCAGCGGGAACCACAAGTCGTTCCAAATCGGCACCATGGTGAACACCGCGACCGTTGCGATGGCGGGCGTGATCAGCGGCAGGATGATGCTAGCGAAAATCCGATACTCACTCACACCGTCGCATCGCGCAGCGTCCCGCAGATCCCTCGGAATCTGCTGAATGAATTCACCCAGGATCAGAATGGCGAGCGGCAACCCTTGCGCCACATAAACCAGAACAAGTGCCGTGAGCGTGTTAACGAGGTTCAGCTCCACCATCATCCGAAGGATGCTGACACTGCCTAACCGGATCGGCACCATGATGCCGATGGCCATGTAGAGCGCGATGATCGTGTTGCCGCGAAAACGATATTCTGTCAGCGCCCAAGCCGCCATGGCTCCGATCAGAATGATGAGGCCCAGCGACACCACCGTTACGGTCAAGCTATTCACGAAATAGAGCCCGAAATCGGATTTCGTGAAAACCTGATCGAAGCCGATGGTTGTGAAAGTGCGCGCGTCCGGAAACCCGAGCGGATCGGAAAAAATCGCCCGGCGCGTCTTGAACGCGTTGATGAGGATGAGCGCAATCGGTCCGATGGCGAGAATCGTATAAAGAACCAACGCAATGTGGACGGCAATGCGGCCCGGCCTGATGTTTGGTCTCATGACACGCCCTCAGAAGGTATGTCGTTGCAGCCGCCGCTGCACGCCGAAGAGATAGATCAAGACGCCAAGCAGAATGATAATCAACATGGCGGTGGCCACAGTCGCACCCATGGTCGGGCTGCCGACTTGAAGCTGGTAACCGAAGAAGGTGCGATAGAAGAACGTGCCGAGAATGTCGGTCGAGAAGTTCGGCCCTGCAAGAGCGCCTTTGATAGCATAGATCAAATCGAAGGCGTTAAAATTCGCGACGAAGGTGAGAATGGACACGACGCCGAGCGTCGGCAGGATCAGCGGCAAACGCACGAACCAGAACACGCTGAACGGTCCCGCACCATCAACGATCGCTGCATCGAGCAGGTCATCCGGGATGTTCAGGAGAGCGGCGTAAATCAGCATCATCGGAATGCCGACGAACTGCCACACGGAGATCAGGGATATGGTGATGAGCGCAGTCGTTTCCTGTCCTAACCAGGGCCCGAAGAAGCTGCCGAGACCGACTGCGCTCAAAATCTTCTCAGCGATGCCCCAGAGGGGATTGAGCATGAGTTGCCAGATGAACCCGATGATCACAACCGACAACATGGTCGGCAAGAAAAGCAGGGTGCGGTAGACGCTGCCTCCGGTCAGGCGCGGTAGGCTCAGGAGCATAGCCAAACCTAACCCAATGGCGTTTTGCACGACCATGTGAACGGCGAAGAACACCAGATTGTTACGCAGCGCATTCCAGAAATGCCCGGACCACGCCGGATCGGTGAGAAGCGTGTAAAAATTGGCAAGCCCCGCGAAGTGGCGCGCGCCCGACTCATCGCCCGTATAGAAGCTCAGGCGGATGGTATCGATCAGCGGATAGATCGAGAAAAGCGTATAGATCGCGAGCGCCGGGGCGAGGAAAACTGCAACATGGACGGGAAAGCGCGAGCGAACGGAAACGCTTTCCGCCGGCTGGACGCCCGAGGCCGTAATATCCGACATGAAAGCTCTGGCTCGAAGAAGAACAAGGATCGCGGGCCGCCTTTGCGGCGGCCCGCGTCATCATTTGAGCGATTATTTCTTGTGCGGCTCGTACCAGCCGGCGAGCCCATCCTCGGCCTTCTTCGCGGCCTCCTCCGGCTTCATGGTGCCGTTGAGAACCTGCGCACTTACGTTCCAAAGCTCGTTCTCGAGGTTCGGCGTGCCACGCGAGAGGATCTGATAGGAATTGCGGATCGAGCTATCGCAGGTGGAGCGCCAACCGACAAACTTGGCCGCGACCGGATCCTTCACCGTGACCTTCTCCTTCGAGAGCGGGAAGAAACCAGGCAGCGCATTCGCGTAGATGTCCGCGAATTCCGAGGTCGCAATCCAAGACAGGAAGGTCTTGGCAGCCTCCACATTCTTCGACTTAGCGTTGATGCCGAGCGCGATGTCGGTGTGATCGCTGATGTAGCACTTGCCTTGGCCATCCGGCACCGGCGGCGCAAACGCATCGAACTCGAAATCAGCCTGCTTACGGAAGATCGGCACGTCCCAGGAACCGGCGGGGTAGATCGCCGCGCGGCCAAGTGCGAAGAGATTCTGCGTATCCGGATACTTCTGCGACTGATAGCCCTTGCCCATATACGGGGCCCATTTCGCGAGTTCCGAGAAAGTCTGGATATAGGCCGGATCGGTGAACTTCTGCTTGCCCTCGATCAGCGCCTTGCGACCTTCTTCGCCCTTCCAGTAATTTACGCCGATGTTCTGGAAGCCCATGGTCGCAGCTTCCCACTGATCGGCGGTACCCATGGCTAGGGGTGTATACTTGCCGTGCGCCTTGATCTTGTCGAGAACCGCGTAGAACTCTGACATGGTCTTCGGCGGCGCCAACTTAAGCTCGTCGAAGATCGGCTTATTGTAGATGAAGCCGTGAATCACCGAGGCCATCGGCATGCAGAAGGTCGTCTTGCCGTCGTCTGTGGACCAGGCGCTCTTCGCGACATCCGAAAAGTTCTCGATGCCCTTCACCTCGTTGACGGAGATCAACTGCCCCTTCTTAAACAGGTCGAGCGAGGCATCGAACGGCCGACAGGTGATGAGATCGCCAGCAGTCCCGCCGGTCAGACGCGCATTGAGCGCAGCGTTATATTCGGTCGGCGGGTCGGCCTTGAACTGGACCTTGATATTCGGGAATTTTTTGTTGAAGGCCGGGATGATCTGGCTGTTCCAGACGTCCGCGTCGTCATTGCGCCAGCTCTCGATGGTGAGTGTCTGGGCGCTGGCCGCATTCGCACAGGCCAAGGCGGCGACGGCAACCGAGGCGGTCGCAAGCATCTGCCCAGCCCGGCGCACGAGTGTTTTCGCGTGGAGAGGCCTCATAGTCGGTATTCCTCCGGTCGGAGCGCCCTTCAGGCGCGGCGTTGACTACCCCTGGACTTGTCCCTCTGCGCGGTTTCCGCGTTCTTGTGGTTTCGGTGGACTTATTCAAAGTGTTCCACTTGAAACGACGACGGGCAAGTGACCTTATAGTGGTATCGCCGCCCCGGAGAGGCGGCAAGCGCTATGATGATTTGTTGCATAGTACCATTGTCCAATGCCTGGCATCTACTCGCTGTACTTGAATGCTCTAGTTAACGGTCGTTTTCTGGCTGAACCCACCGTTTCAACATCGCGCCCCTTTCCCAACTGGATATTAAGTGGCATGGTGACCACTTAGAGATGGCATTCCTTCGTTGAACCCATTCCGCGGTCCAGTTTTGAGATGAGTGAGTCCTTGTTCCTCGGCATTGACGGCGGCGGCACCAAGTGCCGGGCCCGCCTGCGCGATGCCAATGGCACCCTGAGGGGAGAAGGAGCGGGCGGCCCGTCGAACATCCGGCTCGATCCGGACCTTGTCTGGCATTCGATTCTTACCGCCTGCCGGGAAGCTCTCGGCAAGGCAGGGCTCGGCGAGGCAGACCTCAATCGGACCCATGTGGGAATGGGCGCAGCCGGCGCCGGGCAAACGAGTGCGGTGGAACGCCTCCTTTCCCGTCCCCTTCCCTTTGCCTCCTTCGTCATCGACACCGACGCGCATACCGCATGGCTCGGGGCATTCGGCGGAGGCGACGGTGCCATCCTCATCGTCGGCACAGGCTCCTGTGGCTACGGTGTCGTTGGCGGAAAGCGCCACTATGTCGGCGGTTGGGGTTATGAGATCTCGGACGAAGGCAGTGGAGCCGCCATCGGTCGCGAAGCTTTGCGCCGCACCGTCTGGGCCTATGACGGGCGCATTCCTACGACACCACTTACCCAAACGCTTCTGGCCAAATTCGGCAACGATCCTGAATTGCTCATCGACTGGGTCGGCAAGGCACGCCCCAGTGACTATGCGCGCTACGCACCGACTGTGCTTGACCATGCAAAACGGCGCGATCCACTCGGCGTCGCGCTGATCACAGACGCAGCAACCGGCCTGGCGCAAATTGCGACGCGCTTGCTTGATCTCGGCGCGCCAACCCTGTGCCTCTTCGGGGGATTGGCCGAGCCGTTGCGGCCCTGGCTGCCGCCACCGCTGCAACAGGCCATCGTCCAACCGACGGCCGATGCGTTGGACGGCGCGATCCTTCTCGCACAGGCCAACGTCGCGGAGGCATGAATGACTGGACAGGCCTCTGAGACGCTTCCGCTGATCCCGCTCGATGAAGACAATCCGACGCCGCTCTATCTGCAGCTGCAGCAGTCCATCGAGGACGCAGTCAGGAGGGGCTCGATTAAACCGGAAGACGCACTGCCCGGCGAGCGCGATCTTGCGAAGCAACTGGGCATTTCGCGCGTCACTGTCCGCAAGGCGATCACAGGCCTCGTCAAAAAGGGCGTACTGGTGCAGCGCTGGGGATCTGGCACCTTCATTGCGCCCCAGATGCGGCTCGAACAGCCGCTCTCGCGTTTGTCGAGCTTCACCGACGACATGTCGGCGCGAGGTCTCCCCTCCTCGGCCGTCCTCTTGAGCCGCTCCACCGGCCCGGCTTCGCCGAACGAGCTGATGGCGCTCGGCCTGTCGCCGGGCGACATGGTGAGCCGCGTCAATCGGCTTCGGCTTGCCAACGGCATCCCGATGGCAATCGAACATGCCGTCGTGCCAAGCCGGTTTCTGCCCGATCCCTCTCTCGTGAGGCAATCGCTCTATGCGGTTCTGCACGAGCAGGGCTTCATGCCGAGCCGCGCATTGCAGCGGCTTCATGCAGTTCTTCTGAGCGAGGAGCAGGCCGCCCTTCTTCAAGTTCCGCCGGACAGCCCGGCTCTCTACATCGAGCGCCGCTCGTTCATCGGAACGGGCGAAGCGGTCGAATTCACCTCGTCCTATTACCGGGGCGATGCCTACGACTTCGTGGCTGAGCTGACCATCAGCCAACCTGATCGAACACAGAGTGATGATGTCTGAGAAAACGACTTCCGAATTCCCCGTCACGGCGATGCTGAGCGAAGCACGTGAAGCCCCGCAGGTCGTCGCGCGCCTTCTTGAGAGCAACGCCGCTCTCTGCCGGGATCTCGGCGCGCGCCTGCGCGCGTCGCCGCCACCCTTCGCCGTGACCTGCGCACGCGGCAGTTCGGACAATGCGGCAACCTTCGCCAAGTATCTTTTGGAGATTCACTCGGGCCTTGTCACCGCTTCGGTCGGCCCGTCTGTGACATCCGTCTATTCCGCGCGGCCGCGTATGCGCGATGCGCTCTTTCTCGCCGTCTCACAGTCGGGCCGTAGTCCGGACATTCTTCACCTCGCCAATGCGGGACGAGAGGACGGCGCGCTGACGGTGGCGCTCGTCAACGACACGACCTCGCCGCTCGCCTCCACCTGTGAAGTGGTGCTGCCGCTTCACGCGGGCCCTGAGAAGAGCGTCGCAGCGACAAAGTCCTTCATCGCGGCACTTGCCGCATCGTTGCAGCTCGTCGCGCATTGGTCGCAGGACAAGGCCCTATTGACCGCGCTTGATACCCTGCCCGAGGTCCTTGCGAAGGCTGCTGCGACCGACTGGTCGGCAGCGCTTTCCATGCTGTCCAAAGCCGATGATCTTTTTGTCGTCGGGCGGGGCGTCGGCTTCGCGATGGCGCAGGAAGCTGCGCTGAAGTTAAAAGAGACATCAGGCATCCACGCTGAGGCCATGAGCGCCGCCGAGTTGATGCACGGCCCCTGGACGCTTGCTGGCGATCACTTCCCGGTTCTCGTTCTCAGCCAGCGCGATGAGACGCTGAACGGCGTCAACGATCTCGTGACAAAGCTGAATGAACAGGACGTCCCCGTGGTCGTCGCAGGCGCAGCCGAAGGACCGGCGAAGGTCATGCTGCCCTCCGTCGAGAGGGTTCATCCTTACATCGCCCCCATCGCCCTGATTCAGAGCTTCTATCCGCTGGTGAACGCCATTGCCCAGGCACGTGGCCGCAACCCCGATGCGCCGCCGCGCCTGCGCAAGGTGACGGAGACCGTGTGATGCGTTTCGCCCTCACCGGAGCCCGCGTCTTCGACGGAACGCATATTCTCGAAGGGCGTGCCGTTGTCATCGACAATGGCCGCATTGTTGCCGTGCCGCACGAGAAAGATCTCGGCGCGGACATCACGCGACGCAAGATCGAAGGCCTGTTGGCGCCTGGCTTCATCGACGTTCAGGTCAATGGCGGTGGTGGGGTTTTCTTCAACGATGTGCGGACGGCAGATGGAATTAGGACCATCGCCGAGGCGCACCGAAAGTTCGGCACTATCGGCCTTCTGCCCACTTTTATCACGGATACGCGTGAGCGGATGGCAGAGGCGGTCGAGGCCATGCGTGCCGCGCTGGCCGCAGCCACTCCCGGCGTCCTCGGCATCCATGTCGAAGGTCCCTTCATCAACCCCGAACGCAAGGGCGTGCATGATCCGGCCTTCATGCGCCCGATGGAGGAAGAAGATCTCGCGATCCTCACCTCGCTCAAAGCGGGCCGCACGATTGTGACGCTCGCGCCGGAGCGCAACGCCATGGGCATGGTCGCGCGCCTTTCCGCCGCCGGCGTCCTCGTCTGCGCCGGGCATACGGCTGGTGATTATGCAACGATCACGGAAGCCTGCCGTCACGGCCTGCGCGGCTTCACGCATCTCTTCAACGCCATGCCGCCGATGGCCGGGCGGGAGCCTGGTCCGGTTGGCGCAGCGCTCGACAGCAGAGACACTTGGTGCGGGCTGATCGTCGATGGATATCATGTCAGCGATGCGGCACTTCGCATCGCCATTGCCGCAAAGGGCATGGACCATATGATGCTCGTCACCGACGCCATGTCCGTGACCGGCACAGACATGACGCAGTTCGACATCCATGGTCGAACGATTTATCGCAAGGACGGCAAGCTGACGACGGCGGATGGAACGCTGGCGGGCTCTGATCTCGACATGGCGAGCGCGGTGCGCAACAGCGTACAACGGCTCGGCCTTGCGCTTCCCGACGTGTTGCGCATGGCGTCTCTCGCTCCGGCCTCTTTCCTGCGGCTCGACCACGAACTCGGCCGCATTGTGCCCGGCTATCGCGCAAGCTTCGTCCTGCTCGATGACGCCTTGAACGTGCAGAAAACCTGGATTGACGGCGAAGGCGACTGATCAAGAGGATTGGCCATGGGCGTGAAGCGGGTTCTTGTCGTCGGCCTTGGCAATATGGGCTTGTCCCATGCCCTCGCCTATTCCCGCATCGAGGGCTTCGAGGTTGTGGGTCTGTGCACGCGCAATGTTGAGGCCTTGGACCTGCCGCCCGCGCTCCACGGCGCGATGCGTTTCACGCAGTTCGAGGACGCTCTCGACACGCTCAAGCCGGACGTCGTCTCGATCAACACTTGGTCGGACACGCACGCCTCTTATGCCATCAGGGCCATGGAAGCGGGCGCGCACGTCTTCGTGGAAAAGCCGCTCGCCGACACGGTCGCGGATGCGGAACGGGTGGTCGAAACGGCCAACCGCACCAAGCGCAAACTCGTCATCGG
This sequence comes from Microvirga terricola, assembly GCF_011777495.1. Classification (GTDB taxonomy): domain Bacteria; phylum Pseudomonadota; class Alphaproteobacteria; order Rhizobiales; family Beijerinckiaceae; genus Microvirga; species Microvirga terricola. The sequence goes on from NZ_JAATJS010000001.1 coordinate 90,779, forward strand.
CTACATCCTGCGGCATCATCCATCCTGGATCAAATTCATCGAACTCGCCAAAACGCTCGGCACGCCGAACGTCTTTCGCATGAACCTCAATCAACAATCGAGCGGATCGGCCTGGGAGGCGCATAAGCGGTTGCTGCAGTCGCTTTCTCCCATCGTCGACTGCGGCGTCCATTATGTGGATGTGATGTGTCAGATCACGCGCGCCAAACCCGTGCAGGTGCATGCGGTCGGCGCACGCCTGACGGACGATATGCCCGAGAGCATGTATAATTACGGCCACTTGCATGTGGCCTTCGATGACGGATCGGTCGGTTGGTATGAAGCGGGCTGGGGGCCGATGATGAGCGAGACGGCCTATTTCGTGAAGGACGTGATCGGCCCGAAGGGCAGTGTCAGTATCGTCATGGCCGAAACGGCAGGCAACGTGAAATCCGCCGACATCGACGCGCACACCAAGACCAATCAGATCCTGCTGCATCACGCGGCGCTCAAAGGCGACGGCACGCTCGCCAAGGAAGATGAGCGGATCAGTACGGCGGACGAGCCGGACCACGATGCCCTTTGCGAACGTGAGCAGCGCTTTCTCTTACGCGCCATCGACGAGGATCTCGACCTGACGGATCACATGACCGATGCGGTGAGATCCTTACGCATCGTTCTGGCCGCAGATGAAGCGGTTCGCACCGGGCGCGTCATCACGCTGTAGGAATGGCCTCGCCGTTCTTGACGTAGAAGACGAAGCTGCGACTCCTGCCCGCGAACTCACGGTCATATTCGCGCGCTATGCGCCAACCGTGCCGCTCATAGAAGCGACGGGCACCCAGATTATCGCGGAAGCATTCGAGGCTTTTTGCGCCAGATGCTTCCCCCTCATGGAGCAGCAAGGCGCCCGCGCCCTTCCCGCTGGCGTCGGGATCCATGAAAAGCATGTCGATATGGCCGTCGGTCATGAGGAGGAAACCGAGAGCCCTGCTCTCCATTTCCACGAGGATCATGCGCGGCCAGGATTCGGTAAAACGCGCAGCGAAAAAGACCGCATCGCGGGTCGCCAACACATCCTGCTCGAGGATGGTTTTGAACGCCTCACGATAAGACCGTTCGGCAATTGCCGCGAGCGCCGGAACGTCGGCGGCACGGGCACGCCGCACCCTCACGGCTGTCCCCGCAGGCGCGGATCGAGCGTGTCGCGAAGGGCGTCGCCCAGCAGATTGAATCCGAAGGACAAGAACAGGATCGCAAACCCGGCGAAAATCGCGCTCCAGGGCGAGAGCATCAGGAAGTTGCGCCCTTCCGACAGCATCAGACCGAGAGAAGGGGTCGGCGGCTGCGTGCCCAGCCCGAGGAACGAGAGCGATGCCTCGACCAGAATCGCCGCGGAAAGCAACAGGCTCGTCTGCACGAGAATAACGGAAGCCAGATTCGGCAGGATGTGCAGAAAGATGATGCGTGCATCGGACGCGCCGATGGCTTTTGCCCCCGCCACATATTCGCTCTCGCAAAGCACCAGCGCGGGGCCACGCAGAAGGCGAGCAAAGATCGGCGTGTAAACGACGGCGATCGCCGCCGCTGCGCTGTAGGTGTGCGGCCCGAGCACCGCGATGATGCCGATGGCGAGCAGCATCACCGGGAATGCGAACAGAATATCCATGATGCGCATGACGATGCGGTCGAGCCAGCCCCGGTAATAGGCCGAGATGAGGCCGAGCGTGCCCCCCGCCATAAGCGCGATGCCAACCGCCAGCAGGCAGGCGATGAGCGAGGTTCGGTAGCCGTAGAGAATGCGCGTCAGCACATCGCGGCCGAGCTGATCCGTTCCAAGCCAGTGCAGTTCGGACGGACCACGCAAACGGCGTGCGACGCTCTGCGCCATCGGGTCATAGGGCGCAATGAAGGACGCCCCCAGCGCGAGAACGAGTTGCACCAACACCAGAATGGCGGCGAAAGTCAGAAGCTTGCTCTTGGCCAGACGCGACACGGCTCAAGCCCTCACGCGGGGATCGACGATCATGTAAAGGAAATCCACGAGAAAATTCACGAGCACGAACACCGCTGTGACCACGAGAATGGTCGCCTGGATGACGGGATAGTTGCGCTCTGCAATCGCGCCGAGAATGAGACGGCCGAGACCTGGAATGGCAAAAACCTGCTCAACCACGATTGCGCCACCGAGCAGATAGCCGGTCATGATGCCGACGCTGGTGAGAAACGGGATCAGCGCATTGCGCAGAGCGTGCTTATAGACCACGCGACGCTCGTTCAGCCCCTTGGCGCGGGCCGTGCGGATATAGTCCTGCCCCAACGCGTCCAGCATGGCGGAGCGCACGAGGCGAGACAGATTGGCAAGGATCGGCAGCGCAAGCGCAACGGCCGGCAGGCTCATGCGCTGGAGGTTGCCGAGCGGATCTTCAGAGAACGGCACATAGCCGAGCGAGGCGAAGCTCGGCGCGACCGTTGCAAGAAACAGGATGAGGACGATGCCGAGCCAGAAGGAAGGAATCGTCAATCCCGCAATCGCGCCGATCCGCATGGCGACATCCGCGCCGCGACCATGCGTCTGCGCCATCACGCAGCCGACGGGCACCGCAAGCACCGCGCCAAGGATCAGCGACAGCATAGTGAGTTCAAGCGTCGGCCAGAGATGCGTCATGATCTCTGTCGCGACCGGTCGGCCGGTCCAGAGCGAGGTGCCGAAGTCGCCGTGCAGCGCTGCGCCTGCCCAGAGCAGGTATTGCTCGATCACCGGGCGGTCGAGGCCGACACGGCTTTTGAGTTCCGCCATGCGCTCAGGCGTGATCTCTGTGTTTGCGCCGAGCATGATGGCGACGGCATCGCCCGGAATGAGGCGGATCATCAAGAACACGATGATCGAGACGCCGAAGAGAACGACGACCAGATCGATGAGGCGCGCGGCAAGAACTCGATTCATCGGAAAAATTAGCGTTATCTCGAATGATGTCCGGCGCCGCCACCGCGGCGCCGGAACGTCGTCGTGGTTTAGTAGCTTGCGCCGCGGAGCAGCACGAGCGAGCGGTTCGGCATGACCTCATAGCCCGTGAGCTTGTCACGCATCGCCGAGAACAGCGTGCCGTAGGTCAGGTGCGCAACGGGGCCCGAGCAGGCAAGCTTCTTCTGCACCGCGTCGTAAGCGGTCTTGCGCTCGGCCTGATCCGACAAGGTACGAGCCTTGTCGAGCAATCCGTCGATCTCCGTGTCCGAGTACTTGAACACGTTGGTCGAGCCGCCCGTGCGAAACGTGCGATAGAAATACTCGTCCGGATCCGGGCTGCCGGAGTTGATCGAAGCGAACAGGTCGAAGTTGCTGTTGCGCCAATCCTGAATGAACTGGCCCTGCTCCTGGCTCTTCAGCTCGACCTTGAAGCCAGCCTTGTTGAGCTGTTCCTGCACGACCTGCGCGATGTCCTTCACGTCCTGACGCGGCAGAACGTTCATCGTGACAGTCACCGGCATAGCAACGCCTGCTTCCTTCAGAAGCGCCTGCGCCTTGGCCGGATCGGGCTTGTAGCAGGAGAACTCCTTCACATCGAGCGCCCAGGACTTCAGCGCCGGAGAGAGCGGACCACCAGGCACGCCCGCACCGAAGAGTGCGGCATCGACGATTTCCTGCCGGTTGATGGCGTAGTTGAGCGCCTCGCGCACCTTCGCGTTATCGAAAGGCGGCTTCGACACGTTCATGCCGACGAGCATGTAGGCGAGTTCCAGCGTCTCAGAGAGCTTGACGTTCGGCTTGCCCTTGAGCTGCAGCGCCGTCGCCGCATCGATGTTCGGCAGGAGCGCGTATTGGCCGTTGGTGAGTCCAACCTGACGGGTGGCCGATTCAGGAACGATGTTGAACTTCAGGCCCGAAAGCTTCGGCAGACCCTGCTGCCAATAGGCGTCGTTCTTGGCGAGCAGGATGTAGCCGTTCGGCTGCCATTCCTGGAACTTGAACGGGCCGGTGCCGACCGGGGCCTTCTGCAAGATGTCCTTGTTGGTCTCGACCGAGCGCGGAACGATGGCAATGGTGGCGAGCGATGCCAGCAGCGGCGCGGACGGCTCCTTCAGCTTCAACTCGACGGTCTTGGCGTCGGTCGCGGTGGCGCTGTCGATGGCCGAAAGGCGGCTTGCGAGCGGAGAGGCGATGTCCTTGCTCTGCACGCGGCGCATTGTCGACACCACGTCTTCCGCCTCCATGGCGGAGCCGTCGTGGAATTTCACGCCGGAACGCAGCTTGAAAGTGTAGGTCTTGCCGTCCGGCGAGATGGTCCAGGATTCGGCGAGGCCGGGAACGACCTTCAAATCCTTATCGACGGAGGTGAGGCCTTCATAAATGTTGCCATTCACCACCATGAAGCTCGGAAAAGCGGTGATGAGGTGGGGGTCGAGGCCGGTCGGGCTGGCCTCAGCCCCGATCTCGAGAACCTGAGCCGAGGCGGAGGCCATCATCGCCGCCATGAAACCCGCGCCGATCGCGCCGCGCAGTGCTGACCTGAACATGCGTCTTTTCTCCCTTGGAAGCCGCAAGACAAATTTATAGGCCATCGTTGCGAACCTGTCATGGTCCAATATCATACCACTCTAGACCACCCGACCGCCTGTGCTATGGTCCGCAACGAAGACGCTCCGGCAGGTGGCCCCCGCGCCGCGATTTCGCCTGCGATGGGGCGCCATCGGCGCCCGCCAGCTTGAACATTGTAACCAGCGATGCCTCTCACAGACATGATCGGACTGGCTTTCGAGCCCGCCGCCACCGCAATCCGCGATGCGAAAATCCCCGGCGCAGTGCTTGGCATCGTCACTGCCGATGGGGCGCGAGCCGCCCATTGGGCAGGGGCCGCGCAGATCGAGCCGGAGCGGCATGACCTATCCCGCGAGACTTGGTTCGACCTGGCTTCCCTCACTAAGATCATCTTCACGACGACGCGGATTCTGCAGCTTGTGGAGCAAGGCCGGATCGCGCTCGACGATCCTCTCGTTTCGGTGATCCCGGATCTGCGCCAATACGACATGAACGCGGCCGAGCGCCGTCTCACGTTCCGCCAGTGTCTCGCCCATCAGACTCATCTGCCGGCGGTCGAGCCGCTTTATACCTATGGCCAGGACCCGCAGACCCTGCGTGCCTTCATCCTGCAGCGGGTCTGGCAGAGCGGCCCGCCGGTTTATTCCGACATCAACTACATGTTGCTCGGCATCGCGATTGAACGCATCACGGGAAAACCTCTCCTCGATCAGCCACTCCCTGAACGATTCAGTTTCCGCCCGAACCCCAGCCTCTGCGCGGCGACCGAGCGCTGCACGTGGCGCGGACGCGTCATCCGGGGCGACGTGCACGATGAGAATGCCTTCGCGCTCGGCGGCGCCTCCGGCCATGCGGGCCTGTTCGGCACCATCGACGGCGTGCTGGACTTCGCCCAGTCGCTTCTCGACGGGACAGGCCTTCCGGCCGAGTCCCTCCGCGCCATCCGCACGCGGGAATCAGAGAAGCGGACGGTCGGCTGGGAAGGCTTTTATGCCGGCTGGCACGGGGGTGACGCCTGTTCGCCCACCACCATCGGGCATACCGGTTTCACCGGCACCGGCCTCTGGCTCGACTTCGATCGGGGGTTCGCCTGGTCGCTGCTGACCAACCGCGTCCATCCCAGCCGCCACACGGATAGTGGGATCCTCCCCTTGCGCCGAGCGACTGGGGAACGGGTGATCGCGTTGTTTGACGCAGAGGCGCGGTCTTAACGACATTTGGTGAAAGGCCGTCAACGCCGACCCTGTGTGGCGGCGACGGCGATTGCTGACGCGAGGAACTGGACCTATACTGGTCTGCACGAAAAGAGCATCCGATGGCCACAGAAACCTTCAGCACCCGTTTTCAGGACCTCGATTCCTGGCCCAGCCTCGACATTCTTTCCGCCTTCTATGAGGGCCAGCTTTCGGCGGTCGCCGCGGTCAGATCCTCCCTTCCGGCCATCGCCGCGGCTGCGGAAGAGGCCGTGGCGCGACTGCGCCGGGGCGGGCGCCTCATCTATGTGGGCGCAGGAACCTCGGGCCGCATCGGCGTGCAGGATGGCACCGAATTGCCGCCGACCTTCAACTGGCCGGACGACAAACTGGTCTATCTGATCGCCGGCGGCGAAGGTGCGCTGCTCAAGGCGGTCGAGAATGCGGAGGATTCGGTCGAGCAAGGCATTGCCGGTATCCGTGGCTCGCAGGTCGGCCCGAATGACGTGGTCATCGGTGTTGCTGCCAGCGGCAGAACGCCTTTCACCATCGCGGCGCTTCAAGAAGCGAAGGCGCGGGGCGCACAGACCATCGGCATTTCCAACAACAGCGGCGCGCCGATTCTCGACGTCTGCTCTCACCCGATTCTCGCCGATACCGGCGAAGAGGTCATCGCGGGCTCGACCCGCATGAAGGCGGGCACGGCGCAGAAGATCATTCTGAATCTGCTCTCGACCCTCATCATGGTCCGTCTCGGCCGCGTCTATCGCGGCCTGATGGTGCATATGCGCGCGACCAATGCGAAATTGCGCCGCCGCAGCGAGATCATGGTTTCCCAGATCACCGGCTGCGACGACGCCACAGCGATTGCGGCGCTGCGCCAGGCCGATGGCGACATGAAGCTTGCCTCTCTCATCGCACTCGGCATCAATGCCTCCGACGCCCAGGCGGCCCTTGCGCACAGCGATGGCAATTTGCGCGAAGCGCTGGCAAACTTCTCCGACATCAAGGGCTGATGTCGCTGCACAACGGCGGCTGAGACAAGAAAGCGAAATGTCATGGCGCTGGGGCTTGGCATCGACGCAGGCGGAACCGCGACGCGCTGGCGGCTGGTGGATGCGGGCGGCGAGTGTGTCGCGCAAGGCTCCGTCGAGCCCCTGACAGGCCATCTCTTTTCCGCAGCGGCGGAAGAGCGCGCGCGCCGGATCATCACCGAGATGGCTGAGGCCATCGCCACCAAGGAGAAGCCTGCTGGCATCGTTGCCGGCATCACGGGGCTGACGCGGGATACGCCCGCAGAAGCGACGATGCGCAACATTCTCTCGGAAGCGTTCGCGCTGCCCGAAGAAAGGGTCTTCGTCGCCGAGGATATGTGGATCGCCTACCTGTCCCATTTCGCGCTGGGCGAAGGCATTTTGGTCTACAGCGGAACCGGTTCGATTGGTTACTACCTGTCCGACGCGAAGGAGGTGCTGCGCGTCGGCGGGCGCGGCAACCTGATCGATGATGGCGGCTCTGGCTTCTGGGTAGCGCGGGAAGCCCTGAAAGCAATTCTGCGTGCGGAGGAAGACAATCCCGGATCGGGCTGGGCGACCGTTCTCGGCTCCTGTTTCGCCGACGCGCTCGGCGGAACCGATTGGAACACCGTGCGCACCTTCGTCTATGGCGGGGATCGCGGAAAGGTCGGCGTGCTGGCTCGCTTTGTGGGAGAAGCTGCGGTGAAGGGCGACAAGACCGCCTTGCGCATCTTGCGCGAAGCGGGTGAAGAATTGGCCCGCCTTGCCAACAGCCTGATCAAACGTGTCGGCCCGCGCCCCGTCGCGCTCATGGGCGGCGGATCGCGCCTTCACCCGGTCATCGCGGAGGCTTTCAAGCGGGATCTCGTTGCGCCAGTCGAGGTCATTACTGCGGATGTCGATGCCGCGATGACCGCCGGACGCCTCGCGGCCATGGTTCGCTGAGGCGACCCGCTTCGAGGCATTTGCCTTCCCACGAAACAGCCTTACTTTAAGATGTCATTCCGGCCCGCCTCCGCAGGAGGGCGCAATGATATTCGATGCTTGGCTCGACCTGCCCGTTTGGGGAATTTTCGGCTCCGTCGCGGCACTTTTCGGCCTCTCGGCATTCCTGATTTACTGGCTCTCTTTCGGCAAGCCCTGCCGGGCTTTCGCAGCAAGTTTCGTTGGTGTCGTCGCGCCGTTCTTCGGCTCCGTCGCCGTCCTGTTCGCGCTCCTTACCGGCTTCCTTGCCAACGATGTGTGGGAACGAAACAGACAGGCGGCACGCACCGTGCTGCTGGAAGAAGACGAATTGCTGACCCTTTATGCGGTCAGCATCGCGGCGACGTCCGACACGAAAGAAATCCGTGCGACGGCCCAACGCTATGCGGAGCTTCTGGTTTCCGATGAATGGCCACGCATGCGCCATCAAGACTACTCGGCAGCGGCAGGGCAAGTCCTTCTCGAGCTACTCGGTAAGATCGCCAATCCGGCGATCGCCAACGAGGCCGGCCCGGCGACGCAAAGGGTCCTTCTCGATGCGGGTCTCAGGCTCCGTAGTGCCAGGGACGACCGCTTGGCGCTGACCGGAAACAATACCGACCGGACGAAATGGGCCGCTGTCGTCATCCTCGCGCTCATCACGCAGGTCGCAATTGCGGTGGTGCACCTCGAGCGTCCACGCGCCCAGATTGCCGCTTTGGCCATCTTTTCCGTGGCCGTCATCACCAGCCTTGGCCTTATCGCGATGCGTGAGCGGCCCTTCGGCGGCGCCATCCAGGTATCGTCCGAACCCATAGAGGAGGCGCTTCAGGTCTACACAGGCAGAATGGCGCCATGACAGGGAATGGCTTGCGCAATCGCTCCGCCTCGGCAAGACTTCGGACACGAATCCAGGCTCAATAGACGATAGTTCGTGATGCAAGCTCTTTTTGTCGGCCAGACTTATATCGATGTGACGTTCCTCGCGGATGAAATTCCGACCGGCGACGACAAGACCGTCGCGCGGGATTACGCGATCTCGTTCGGCGGCAATGCCGTCACCGCCGCGTTCGCCTGCGCGAAGCTCGGCATCGTTCCCGATCTGCTTACCTCCATCGCCGACGACTGGCTCGGGCGCATGTTCATCGACATGGCAGCGAAATATGGCATTTCGGTCCATCACCGAAAGGTCGCGGAATCGTCCCTGTCCTTCATCATGCCGCGCGGCGGCAAGCGCGCCATCGTGCGCTGCCGCGACGACCATTATCTGCATCCGGTGCCGCCTCTGAACCTCGCCGGTTGCCGAGGGCTTCACCTCGATGGCCACCAGACCGACGCGGCGATGCATTATGCGCGCACCTGCCGGGAGGCCGGCATTCTGACCTCGCTCGACGGCGGCGGCCTGCGCGAGAATACCCATGAACTTCTCGAATTCATCGACGTCGCCATCGTGGCCGAGCGTCTCTGTGAACAGATGAATCTGACGCCCTCTGAAATGTTGGGTTACCTCAAGAGTCGCGGTTGCAAGATCGGTGGCGTGACCTTGGGCGAACGCGGCCTCGTCTGGTACGACGAGACAGGCACGGAAGGAGTGTTGCCCGCCCTCGCCGTCCCGCCGGAAGCGGTGGTCGATACGAACGGCGCAGGCGATATTTTCCACGGCGCTTATGTCTATTCGGCCATGGCGCGGCCTGAACTTCCCTGGCGGGAGCATTTCATCTTCGCCCGCGCAGCGTCAGCTTACGCCATTCAGCATCTCGGCAACGAGGCAAGCCTGCCGACGCTCGCCGACATCAAGCACACGCAAGAAACCTTTCCTGAAAATACGAGACCGGCCCCCGAGCTTCGCGTCCTACATCAAAAACGTATTTGAAGAGCGCGGCCGAACCATCTAAGGTTGCCGCCTCACGCCCTCGCGGCGGGGACCAATCAGCGTTTTGAGCAGAGGGTGAGGCGGTGAGTCCTTTCCAGGAATGGGCCTCTGGACTCAACGAGTTCCGCTTGCACGCGGGCTCGCAGGACTTCGGTCTTGAAGCGCTGGCGCAGCTTCTCGAACATGTCCCCCTCGCGCTCGCGGTGACGCTCGGGCCGGAGCATCGCTGTGCGTTCGCCAACCGCATGTTTCGCTCGGCGTTTTCGGCAGACGATCAGACATATGTCGGCAAAACCGTGTCCGATATCGTAGGCGCGCGCCACGCGAAGGAGATCGCGGTTCGTCAGACGCATGTTTTCGAGACCGGGGAGACCTATGAAGTTCTCGGTCTGCCCCTCAACCTCGTTGTGGGTCACAAGACGACTTATTGGGATATTAAGCTGGTTCCCACCCGCGCGAGCGACGATCGCATCAACGGTGTTTTAGTCATCGGAGCCAATGCGACTGAACGTGTGATGGCGCAGGCAGAGGCCTGCCGCCAAGCGCGCGATGCTGCGCTTTACAACGAGCGTCTGGCGCTTGCGGTGGAGGCGACGGAACTGGGGCTGTGGGAATGGGATGCCCGCACCGGTGAAACCTATTGGTCCGACCGCCAGAAGGAAATCTTCGGCCTTCCGCTCGATCAAAGTGCATCTTACGAGTTCTGGGCCTCAGCTCTTCACCCGGACGACCGCGACTATGTCATTGAGCGCGTGACGTCACTGCTGGACCCGACCTCTGGAGGACGACTCGAACTTGAGCACCGACTGGTGCGTCCTGATGGCGAAGTCCTCTGGATCATCGGCCGCGGCCGGATGATGTATGATATCAAGGATGGGGTGAAAAAACCTTCTCGTCTTATCGGCACCATTCTCGACATCACGGATCGCCGTAAGGGCGAGGAGAGCCGCAAGCTCCTCGTGCAGGAGCTGAACCATCGGGTGAAGAATCTTTTCGCCATGGCGAGCGGGATGATCGTGCTGACGGCAAAAACCGCGCACTCACCGAAGCACATGTCGGTCGTGCTGCGCGGGCGGCTCGAGGCGCTGGCCCGCGCCCATGAATTGATCCGTCCCGCCATTACCGGCGACGAGCCGGCGCCGCGCGAAACGTCCATCGACGAGATCGTTCGCGTCGTGTTAGCCCCGCATACGGATCGCGAGACACCGACGCAGATGTCGATCAGCGGAGAGGCCGTTCCCATCGGCCCACGCGCAGCGACCAGCCTAACCCTCGTTCTCCATGAACTCGCGACCAACGCCTCTAAATATGGTGCACTGTCAGTTCATGAGGGGCAGCTTGCAATCAGCTGGGCGCACGCCGATGACGCGCTTGTTCTGCTGTGGCAGGAAGCGAATGGCCCACCGATTGAGAGCGCGCCTGCAGTAGAGGGGTTTGGCTCGCAACTGGCCCGCACGAGTGTGACGAGCCAGTTGAACGGTGCCATCGACTACGACTGGCGCCGTGACGGCTTGCGCGTGAGTCTCAAGTTGCCGCTCGACAGCCTCACCTCTTGAGAGAGGCGGCGTATTACGCCGCCTTCTTCTGATAATCCTTCACGTCCGAGAACTGGATGCCCTTGTAGCGGTCCATCTCGTATTGAAGGTTGAACGTGTTGGCGGCCATGAAAACCGGCGCATCATCCAAGTCCCGCGCCATCGAGGAAAGATGGCTGTCGATGAACTTGTCGAGCTCAACACGGTCTGCCGAAGTGATCCAGCGGCAGATGGTGAAGCGGGTCGGCTCGTAGTCGATGGGCAGGCCATATTCGCCGAGCAGACGCTCCTTCAGCACATCAAGCTGAAGCGCGCCGACGACGCCGACGATAGCGCCCGAGCCGTCCTGCGGAATGAAGAGCTGCACGACGCCCTCCTCCGCCATCTGCTGCAGGGCCTCACGCAGCTTCTTCGCCTTCATGGCATCCTGCAGCTTGATACGGCGCAGGATTTCAGGCGCGAAGCTCGGGACGCCGCGAAACACGATATCCTCGCCCTCGGTGAGCGTGTCGCCGATGCGCAGCGTGCCATGGTTGGGGATGCCCACCACGTCTCCCGCCCACGCTTCGTCCGCGATGGCGCGGTCTTGCGCGAAGAAGAACTGTGGCGTGTTGAGGCTCATGGGCTTGCCCGTGCGCACGAGCTTCGCCTTCATGCCGCGCTGGAGCTTGCCCGAGCAGATGCGCATGAAGGCGATGCGGTCGCGATGGTTCGGGTCCATGTTCGCCTGGATCTTGAACACGAACCCCGACATCTTGGCCTCGCCGGCCTCGACAAGGCGCTTGTCGGCCTCCTGCCCGCGCGGCGGCGGCGCATAGGCTGCCATGGCGTCGATGAGATCGCGCACGCCGAAATTACGCAGCGCACTGCCGAAGAAGACCGGCGTGAGATGGCCTTCGCGGAACGCCGTGAGGTCGAAGGGCTTGCAGGCTTCTTGCGCGAGCGACACTTCCTCGAGCCAGGCGTCCGCCTCTTCCGGCGGCAGCAGGGCCGTCAGCGTCGGATCATCCGGCCCTGAGACCGGCGTCAACTCGTCATCCGTGTCGATACGGCGCACGAGGTTGCGGCTGAGATCGAACGTGCCCGCAAAGGTGCGGCCCTGGCTGATCGGCCAGGTAACGGGAGACGTGTCGAGCGCCAGCGTCTTCTCGATCTCGTCGAGCAGATCGAAGGGGTTGCGCGCCTCGCGGTCCATCTTGTTGATGAAGGTCACGATGGGGATGTCGCGCATGCGGCAGACCTCGAAGAGCTTGCGCGTGCGCGCCTCGATGCCCTTCGCCGCGTCGATGACCATGATCGCGGAATCGACGGCCGTCAGCGTGCGATAGGTGTCCTCCGAGAAGTCCTCGTGGCCCGGCGTGTCCAGCAGGTTGAAGACGCAATCGCCGTATTCGAACGTCATGACCGAGGTCACGACCGAAATGCCGCGCTCCTTTTCGATGCCCATCCAGTCGGAGCGGGTGGAGACCCGGTTCTTTTTGGCCTTGACCTCGCCCGCGAGCTGGATCGCGCCTCCGAACAGCAAAAGCTTCTCGGTGAGCGTGGTCTTACCCGCGTCGGGGTGCGAGATGATGGCAAAGGTACGGCGGCGGCGGACGGGCGCCGGAAGATCAGTCATGGCTTTCCGGGGTCTCTCGAACAGGCGGTGAAGGCGGGGGCAAGACGCCGCAGCGCTACCCTCTTACGTCGTGGGAGTTTTCAAACCATATTGTCGGTTCCCGTCAACAACGAAAAGGAGGTGATCAAGTGTCTCATTGTCCTATCCTGCGGTTCCCGGTTGCCGTGACCTTGATCCTGGCCTCTGCCGAGATTGGTGCGTAACGCACATAAGGGGCGGCCCCAACCGGGCCGCGGACCGACAATGGAAAGGCCGCCGCGACAGGCGGCCTTTCTTTTTGGCTCAGGCACTCAAGAGCTTGCCCGTACGCCGGGCATCGGTGCCCGCGACTTTGGCGAGGCGCATGCCCTTCGTGGCAAACCGGAGCAGAATGCGCGCGAACATCACACCATCGGCTTCGCTGCGCGCTGGGGTCACGTCGCCGGTCAGTGGGTCGATGATTTCGGCGATTACATCGCCTGCCTTCACCCGTGCGCCGGGCTCGGCGCGAAACACCACCATTCCGGTCGCAGGCGACGGGACGGGCTCGGACGCGGCAAGCGGAGTCGGCGTGCAGAGCGCCTGTCGGACGGCGGGAGCCTCCCCGGCCACCACGCCGCGCAAAGTCAGGTAGGCGAGCACGGCGGCGGCATCGGCTTTCGCGAATTCATGGGTGACATCGCCCTCGCCCCGGAATTCGAGCGTCGTGGAATGGCAGCCGAACGGAATCGGATGCTCAGGGAAGCGGTCCGCCAGCTCGGCCCAGGGACGGCTGCAAGCCTCGTCGAACGGATCATCACCGGATTCATCTGCCAGCAGGAAGGCATGGGCGCCCAGCAGAGCGGAGAGCGGAGCGAACTCCTCCGCCGAGCGCGTATGCGAATAAAGATGCACCACGGCCTCGGAATCGCAGTGCATGTCGAGCACCACATCTGCCTCGATGGCGAGGCCGAGCAGGGTCTTCTTGAGAACGTCCGCGGCATTGTGGGTCGGCCACGCAGCCAGCTCCGCGCTCATAGCCTCGCGGATCAGGCGGACATTCGCCTGCCCGTCCTTCGTCAGCTTGCCCTTGATGCGCTCCGCGACCTTGGGGACCAGATAGGCATAGCCGCGGTTGAAATTCATGCCATTCGAGAGATCGAACCGGCCAACCGGCTCGCCCAGAACCTTCTGAGCCAACCCGATGGGATTGGCCGACGGCACGAGAATGATCTCGCCCTTGATCCGCCCTTCCGCCTCGAGCGCCTTGAAACGCTCGCGCAGGTGGTGCGCCGCAATCATGCCGGGGATCTCATCCGCGTGGAGGGCGGCCTGGATATAGACCTTTGGGCGCGCGCCCGCCTCGCCGAAGCGATGAACCGTAAGGGAGAGGTTCGCGCCGGGCGCGAGCGGGGAAAGGGCGATCTGTTCTGTTTTCATGATGACCGGTGGGAGATGGCCTGAGGCGATAGGAGTGCCCGGATTACCAGCGCCCTGCCCTCTTGAACAGACCAAAGCCCTGTTCAGGCAGCGCTCCACCCCTGCGACTTGAACACGAAACGCCGCGGATTGGTGACCAAAGCCGCCAGTCCCTCAAGGGCGGGTTCGGCATGGACGATGACGAAGACAGGCACCTTCTTGGCCCAGCCTTCGTGAGGCGCCTTGTGGTCGAACGCCTCGCGGAAGCTGCCCTTCTGCAGGATATCGACCATGCGGGGCGCAATGCCCCCGGCAATGAACACGCCTCCCGAAGCCTCGAAGGTCAGGGCCAAATCGCCTGCAAACCGCCCAAGCCAGCGCGCGAAGAGATCGAGCACATCGACAGCGAGCGCATCGCCATGGCGGGCCGCCGCCAGAACGTCGTTGGGCATGGTGTAGGGGCAAGCGACCCCACGATGCGCGGCCAGGGCCTTCGCAAGGCGGAAGATGCCGGGACCGGAGAGAACGACCTCCGCAGTCACCCGTCCGCCAACGCGCTCCAGATGCGGCCATAGCGCCATTTCATCCTGAGTTGCCGGGCCGAATTCGGCATGGCCTGCCTCCGTCGCCAGAATTGCCAGACGGTCCTCCACAGGCGCGAGAGCCGCCACGCCGAAGCCTGTCCCCGGACCTAAGACGACCCGCGTCCCGCCCGTGACCGGCGCAACCGCGCCCAACGGCGCCAGGTCTCCTGCGGCGGCATCCAGCGTCGTCACCGAGGCTGCAACAGGCGTGTAGTCATTCACCAGCGTCACACGCTCCAACCCGAAGGCTGCGCCGATGGCCTTGGCGTCGATGGTCCATTGCGCATTCGTCAGGCGGATGACCGACGCATCGACCCGGGTTGCGACCGCGATCATGGCCGAGCGTGGCGCAGGACCCTCATAGGCCTTGAGCGCAATCCTGATCGCCTCCACCGGATCGGGCGTGTGCGCAGTCAGAGCGCGCGGCAGAAGCTGAACGGGCTCTCCAGGCGCAGGCAAAATGGCAAAGCGCGCATTGGTGCCCCCAATATCGCCCAGCAGAACGGGAAACGCGAACATCGGACCTTATCGACCTTTTGCTTCTCAACGCCTGAGCCAGGACCGCGCCCTGAAAGTTCAGAACGCTTCCTCCCAGCTTCGGCTCAGGCGCACGGCAGAATTGATGAGACCCACCATAGAGTAGGTCTGCGGAAAGTTGCCCCATAACTCGCCGGTCGTGAAGTCGGCATCTTCCGAAAAGAGGCCGAAAGAATTGCGAAGAGCCAGGATATGCTCGAACAATTCACAGGCTTCCTGCTTTCGCCCGATGGTGTTGAGGGCATCCACATACCAGAAGCCGCAGATCATGAAGGCGTTGTGCATCAGGCCGAAATCGTCCTCGATATCGTAGCGCAGAAGCAGGTTTCCGCGGCGCAAGACCTTTCCCACCGCCTCGACGGTCGCAATGAAGCGCGGATCGTCCGGTGCCACGAAATTGAGTTCGGCCAGAAGCAGAAGCGTCGCATCGAGGTCGTCGCCGTCGAAGGAGGAGACGAACGTGCCCTTTCGCGGGTTGAAGGCACGCTCATCGATAATCGTGTGCATCCGGTCGGCCTGTTCCCGCCAAAAGGCGGCGCGATCCGCGCGCTCCATGGCAAGCGCGATCTTGGCAAGGCGATCGCAGGCTGCCCAACACATCACGCTCGGAAAGGTATGCACGGCCGCTTTCGTGCGCAGTTCCCAGGGGCCGGCGTCAGGCTGGTCGAATACCTCAATAGCCCGGCGTCCGAGTTGCTCGAGATGCTTGAACAAAGCCCGGTTGCCCGTGCGGATGAGACGTTTGTCGAGAAAGGCGTGTGTGGAAGCCAGGACGATACTGCCATAAGCATCGTTCTGGATCTGTGTGTAGGCCGCGTTTCCGACGCGAACCGGTCCCATGCCCCGATAGCCTGCGAGCGCGGTTGCCTCGCGCTCTTCGAGAGCGGTCGACCGGGTGATACTGAAGAGTGGCGGCATATCCTTCTGCTCCGGCTGCATCTCGTCATCGTCGGCGATGTTGGTGATGTAGGTGAGATATTCCTCCATGGTCTTCGTCGTACCGAGCCGGTTGAGCGCCTGGATGACGAAATAGGCGTCCCGCAGCCAGCAATAGCGATAATCCCAATTGCGCTGCGTATGCGGCGCTTCCGGCACCGATGTGGTCAGCGCCGCAACGATGGCGCCCGTTTCCTCAAAATTGCAGAGCTTGAGCGTGATGGCCGCGCGGATCACGGCTTCCTGCCAGTCGAACGGAATTGACAGGGACCGCACCCAGTCGCGCCAGAAATCAATCGTCTTGTCGAGGAATTCCCGCGCCGTGGCATCGGCATCGGAGCGCAAGGGCTCGTCCTCGCCGAAGAAGAGCGACATGGGACGCTCGACGACGAAGGGACGTTCCTCATGCACATAGGACACCGGCGCATCCGTCGTCATCCTGAGCGAGCGCCCCGGCCCCACGAAGCGCAAATGGTTGCTGCCACGCGTCAGATTGGGTTGAAACGAGCCCCATTCGAAGTGCGGCCGAAGCCTGACGCGGATGCGTGGGCGCCCCTTGATCGGATTGACGCGGCGAACGAGTTGCGGCGGGCGAAAGGTGCGGTCGAAATATTTGAACCGCGGAACAAAATCGGTGATCTCGAGGATATTGCCGTAGGCATCCGTCATGCGCGACACGAGAACCGCGGTGTTCTGCAGGTAGCTCTGTTCACAACTGACCATGCCGATCTGATCGATGGCGAAGACTCCGCGCTGATCGTCATCGCTACGGTCCTCCGGGCTATCGAGCAGTGCCGAGAGAACCGGGTCGCCGTCAAATCGTGGAAAACAACTCCAGACAATCTGCGCGCGACGATCGACCAAGGCGGCGATCATGCAATTACCGATGACGGCAAGATCAAGTGAACCCATGTCTAACGTCCATCGAAAGAAAGGGTGCCGGTCCTAGCCCATACGGACAGCAAATGCCTCAGGTCGGAAGGCGTTCCCACACGCTGCGCCGCAACCGTCTCACCAGCGCCCACGCGTACGGACAGGCCGCCACGAATGTTTACTACTTTGAACCCATTCTCGTCGGTCAGATCGTCGCCGACGAAGACAGGTCGGCGCCCGCGATAAGGGGACTGCTGCAGGAATTGCTCGATGATGCTTCCCTTTCCTGCGCCGGACGGAGCGATCTCGGCCACCGCCTTGCCGTACTGAATGCGATATTGTGCGCCGAGCGCCTCGACTGCCGCCTGCGCCGTCGCGCGCGCAAAGTCCTTCTCGTGCGGAGCAAGGCGCCAGTGGAGTGCGACCGAGCATCCTTTGTCTTCGATGAGGAGACCGGGCTTGCTCAGAACGGCGTCCTGCAACCGGCGCACCATGTCGCGAAGGTCCGGGTGGTCATTCGGATCGCACAGAAAAATCTTGTCCCCGATGCGGTGCTCAAGGCCATGAAGACCTGCACTATCGAAGCGGCATGGCGCGAACGCCCGGTCCAAGAACGTGATCGGCCGCCCGCTGATGATGGCGAGTGCACCATTCAACTGCTCCTGCAGGCAGGTCAAAATCGGCGGCAGAGCAGGATCGATTGCGACCGCCTCGGGCCGTTCGACGATATCCACGAGCGTGCCGTCGAAATCGAGGAACAGCGCGCAGTGATCCATCGCCGGGGCATCACGCATAGGCCGACGCGCGCCTCCGGCTTTCGGCAATGACGCGCCTGATCCGCTGGCGCTTACGCAGGCGCGACGCCGCGAGCAGCATCTGGCCCGCCCAGCGATAGACATTGCGTTCCCGAACCTGATCGCGCATCAGGCGCATCCGTTCTCGCTGCTCCCCCAGCGGCATGGTGAGTGCACGATTGAAGGCTTCGCCCATGGCGTGGGCATTGTAGGGGTTGACGATGAGCGCCTCCGCCAGTTCGCGGGAGGCGCCGGCGAAGGCGGAGAGGATCAGAACGCCGGCTTCATCATCCCGCGCGGCGACGAATTCCTTCGCAACCAGATTCATACCGTCATGCAGGCTCGACACGACGCAAAGATCAGCCGCACGGAACAGCTCGAACACCTCATCGGGCTCATGATGACGGACGAGGAGCTTGATCGGCTCATACCCTTCTGTACCGTGCCTGACATTGATATCTCGCGCGAGCGCCTCCGCTTCCTCTTGAAGCTGCCGGTAATTGGCGAGCTTGCTGCGCGTCGGCGCTGCGACTTGTGCGAAGACGAAATGGCCCTTCCATTCCGGATAGTCCGTGAGCAATGTATCGATGGCCTTCATCCGGTCGATGATGCCCTTCGTATAATCGAACCGTTCGATGCCGACGCCGAGGCGCATCTCAGGCGGCAGGCCGAGTCGCTGACGCACGGCAGCGCGGCATTCCTCGACCGACTTTTGCCCCGCAAGCGCCGCCGGCGGCCACTCGATGGAGATGGGATAGGGACGGATCAAGGTTTCCTCGCCGCCGTAAGTCACCGCGTCCCGTTCGCGGTCGATCCGGCTTTCCACATACGCGTCAACGGCCTCGAGGAAGTGATTGCAATGCGCCTGCGTGTGAAATCCGAGGATCGAGGAGCCCAGAAGCCCGTCGATGATTTCCTCACGCCACGGGCAAATGCCGAAGGTCTCGGCATTCGGCCATGGAATATGCCAGAAGGTGACGATTGTGGCGCGGGGGAGCCGCTCGCGGATCATGCGCGGCAAAAGCGCGAAATGATAATCCTGTACGAGAACGACGGGATCTTCGCGCTTGGCTTCTGCCACCACCGCATCCGCGAATTTCGCGTTGACCGCACGATACATGCGCCAATCCGTTTCACGAAAGACCGGACGCACGAAGGCGATGTGGCAGAGCGGCCAGAGGCCTTCATTCGCCGCGCCGTAATAGTACCCGTCCTGCTCCTCTTCCGTCAGCCAAACCCGGCGCAGCGTGTAGGAAGGATGGCCTGGCGGTACGGCGACGCGGTCATAGGTATCGACGGTTTCGCGGTCGGCCGTACCGCTGCCATGTGCGACCCACGTTCCACCACAGGCGCGCGTGATCGGCTCAAGCGCCGCAACCAGACCACTTGCGGGAATCTGCAGCGTGATACCGTTGTCGGTCCGATTGTGGATGTAAGGCTCGCGGTTCGACACGACGATGACTTCCGACCCCGAGAGCTCATTCGACAAGGCAGCCCGCAATGCGTCGGGGCTCCAATCGGTGTGTGCCGCATCAATGGTTCGACGCGTCGCATCAAGCTCCTGCAGAACGTCATGGATCTCTTTCCCGATGGCAGGCAGATCATCGCTATGGGGAAGCGGAGGCGTTCCAGCGCGGACGTTCTCAATCGCCTGCCGGACCGAGGCGAGCCATCGCCGCATGATGAGAAGGGCAATCGCCGCCACAAGAGCGGCCGCTCCCAAGGCAACGCCTGCAAGCGCCAGGAAAATGTAATTCCGCGCCTGCGCTCCGCGTCGCTGGACATAACTCATGTCATGGAGAACGACGAGATGCCCCGTTCGTCCATTGGCCTTCAATGGAAAGGCACTGACCAGAACATCACGGTCATCCGCCCTGATCGTTGAAAACGTCTCGCTGTCCGAGCGCGCTGCCTGTGCGCAGGAGAAGGAACCCGGCATATTCTTTGTTGGGAAAAGAAGCTCCTGACCGTCGCAGTATCCAATGGCGAGCACCCGCTCATCGGTGGCAACACGTTCGAACAGCCGGTCGATCTGTTCCGTATCGTTGCGCACCATGAGATCGACGATCTGATCCCGTGCAGTGCTGAAGACCAACCGCGAGCGTAGCTCCACATCGCGGCGCGCCCACTGCTCCACGAATGACGTTGCGAATGGCAGGACCGCGAGGATGACGAGGCCGGCGACAAGCGCCGCAATACCGCCGAGGCGGAAGATGAGCTTCAACAGTCTTTTCCCTCCTGAGAACGCAAAGTCGAACGGCTAAGCTTTAACTCTTCAGGAGGCGTAAAGTTTCCTCGCGCGACGAAGGAACCGGTTTCACCGGCCAAGCGCGGCCATAAAAAATCCGCGGCCAGTGAGGACTGGCCGCGGATGAAAGAATGCTGGAGCTTGTAATGAGCTTTAGTGCTCGCGGAAAGCGCGAGACATCTGCTCCTTCATCGGCTTGAAGAAATATTCGAGCGGCGTGCGCTCGTTGACTTCCACGAACACTTCAGCCTGCATGCCGGCCATAATGCGCAGGTTATCGAGGCGCTTCAGCTCGTTCGCGGGAATATCGACGCGAATGGTGTAGAAGGACGCGCCGCTCTGCTGGTCGCGCGACACGTCGGCCGAGATCCGGCTGACGGCACCGTGCAGTTCCGGAATCAGCCGCTGGTTCGATGCGTGAACACGAATCGTCGCCTTCTGTCCAATTGCAACCTGGTCGATTTCGTTCGGCATCACCCGGGCTTCGAGTTCCAGCTTGTCGTTCATCGGCACGATCAGCATCACCGGCTCGGCGGGAGAGATCACGCCGCCGACGGTGTGAACATTGAGCTGGTGTACATAACCATCGCTGGGCGAGCGGATATCGATACGCTTCAGCTGATCCTCGGCTGCCACACGGCGCTCGGTGTACTCCGCCACACGGCCCTGCATTTCGCGCAGCTCTTTCATCGCCTCCGCCCGCATCTCTTCATCGATCTGGATGATCTGCAGGGAGGTTTCGGCGATGCGCCCCTCGGATTGCGCAACGGCCGCAATCAACTGGCCGCGCTGGCCTTCGATGCTGGCCGCGTCGCGCTCGAGCGCGTTGAGACGCGGAAGCTGGACGAGGTTTTTCTGATAGAGATCGCGAACGCCCTTCAGTTCCTCGACGATCAGTTCCGCCTCGCGGGCCTTTGCGGCCTGCTGCGCCTTGAGACCGGTGATTTCGTCCTGCGCTTGCGAGATGCGCTTACGGAGCTGGTTCTTCTGCGCCTCGCGCGCGGAACGGCGAGCCTCGAAGAGCGTACGCTCCGAATCCATCATGGTCTTGACGCCAGGCTCATCGAGCCGGCTGGCGAATTCCGGCGGCATCTTGACCTCCGGAGCGCCGTCACGCTCCGCCTCAAGGCGTGCCTGACGGGCAATGAACTCGTCGAGCTGCTTCGAGACGACCTGCAGGTTCGCGCGAGTCACGGTTTCGTCCAAGCGGATCAGAAGATCGCCCTGCGACACGCGGGCCCCTTCCTGCACCTTCAGCTCGCCGACGATGCCGCCGGTCGCATGCTGAATTTTCTTGACGCTGGTATCGACCACGAACTGGCCGCCGGCGACGACAGCGCCGGACAGGTTCGCGGTAGCCGCCCAGAGCCCGATCGTGCCAGCGAAGAGCGCAATCATGGACAGGCCGACAACGGAGGCCTTGTGCAGAGCCTCCTGGTGAGCCGACGGCTTCACCGGTTTCATTTCGATCATCATTTAACCAACCTCCCGCAGAGACGCGGATGCCGCGGCTCCCTGCTGCGGCCGCGCGGGGGCGGGCGTCGCATTACGTTTCATGACAGCCTGCAGAACTTCATCGCGCGGGCCCATGGCTTTGATGCGGCCTTCCTCCATGATCGCGACGAGATCGACATGGCCGAGCGCTGCCGGACGATGGGTGATGACGACGATGATGCCACCACGCTGGCGCACGGACAGGATGGCCTGGTTCAACGCCTCGTCGCCGGCGCCATCGAGGCTGGCGTTCGGCTCGTCGAGAACAACCAGGAACGGCTTGCCGTAGAGGGCGCGAGCCAGGGCGAGGCGCTGGCGCTGGCCGCCCGACAGAGCGGCGCCGCCCTCGCCGATTCGAGTGTCATAGCCGTCCGGCAGGCCGAGGATCAGCTCATGCGCGCCCGCCGCCTGCGCTGCCTCGATGATATCCTTCGGCAGCGCGTCAGGCTCGAAGCGGCTGATGTTTTCGGCAACCGTTCCGTCGAACAGTTCCACATCCTGCGGCAGATAGCCGATGTGACGGCCCAGCGCGTCGGATTCCCACTGGTCGAGCGACGCGCCGTCGAGACGGATGTCGCCGCGCATGGTCGACCAAACGCCGACGAGGGCGCGCGCGAGCGTCGACTTGCCCGATGCGCTCGGCCCGATGAGGCCGAGGCCCTGACCGGCAACGAGTTGCAGAGAGGCCGCCTGGACGATCGGCGCCTGCGTGCCGGGGGCGCCCACATAGGCCTCCTCGACCGAAACCGAGGCACGCGGAGCCGGAAGGCCCATGCGCGGATCCTGAGCAGGCACGATGGTCATGATGTGTTGCAGGCGGCGATAGGCTTGGCGCGACGCGACGAAGCCCTTCCAGTGTGCAACGGCGATCTCGATGGGCGCGAGTGCGCGCGACATCATGATCGACGCGGCGATCATGAGGCCGCCGGACATTTGTCCCTGGATCACGAGATAAGCACCAAGACCCAGGATGCCCGACTGCAGGACCATGCGGAACACCTTGGCGAAGGCGCTGATGCCGGAGGCCGCTTCGCTGGCGCGAAGGCCGTCATTCACATGGCGGCAATGCACCTCGTCATAGCGGCTCGCCAGGAACCGGAGCATGCCGAGCGCACGGATGGCCTCCGCATTGCGGCGGCTGGTTTCGGCCAGTGAATGACGCTCTGCCGCGCTCTTCGTTACCTCGTACGAGGGAGCCTTGCTCTTCGCGTCCGTATAGAGGGTGAGGAGGATGATGCAGATGCCGCCGACGATCGACATCCAACCGAGCCACGGGTGGATGATAAAACACCCGATGAAGAAGATCGGCATGAACGGCATGTCGAAGAGCGCCGTCGGACCCAGACTCGACAGGAAGCCGCGGATCGTATCGAGATCGCGGATCGGCTGCATGCTCTCGGAGTGCTTCGCGCCCTTGAGCGGCATCGTCGCGACGAGATCGAACACGCGCGCCGAGAGCAATTCGTCGAAGCGGGCGCCGATGCGGGCGAGCATCTTGCCGCGCAGCATGTCGAGACCGCCCGAGAGAGCGTAGGCCGCCAGCGTGATCAATGAGAGACCGACGAGAGTAGCGATGCTCCGGCTCGACAGAACCCGGTCATAGACCTGCAGCATGTAGAGGGAGCCGGTTAGCGCCAGAACGTTCACGACAGCAGAAAAGATCGCGACGCCAATGAAGGAGGGACTGCATGCTCTCAGAGCGTCATAGACCTCTGTGCTCTCGTCCCTGCGTTTCGAAGCCTGTTTCATATTCTTCTTCCATAGGCGGACCGCGAAACGAAAGCCGCGCCGTGCCGTTGCAGTGACATTACGCGGAATCTCGGATTCTGCATAATGTTAGCCGCCTCGCGACGGCTGCGATGTCGGGCCGATTTCATGAAGGTTCGCTCGCGGCGCTGAGGATCAGCCCTTTGAAATTGCGACGACCTGCATGGAATTGAGGAACCCCCAAAAGCGGCGCTTTCCGTTACGCCATGTCTTTTGTAACCCTATTCACTGTAATTATGTCAACTGAAAGGCATTGTAATTTTCCAAGTACCGACAAACACCTATCTAATCAGAGGGGGAAATAACGTGATCGCGTACGCGATGACCAACCTTGGTGAATTTTCAAGGTTAATTCCTTCTTGACCGACCGATGTGGTCGCAATGTGGACTCGGAGAAAAAACGAGTCTTCTGGCGTACCTCCGCCAGCAACCCATTCGCCGAATCACGCGACAGGTTCGTACCGCCGTCATTCAGCCGTGTGACGGTGCCGAACACGAACGAAATGAGAGGTTTTCTCGATCCGGATCCGCGTCTACAAGAGCAGCCTCATTGTTCTGGAAAGCTCGTGTCCGCCCCAACCCAGCCCAACCTCCAAGGCCGCAAACTCATCTTCGTCGTCACCGAGGATTGGTTTTTTGCGTCCCACTTTCTCCCGATGGCTCGTGCGGCACGGGAACTCGGGCTCGACGTTGCGGTGGTCACGCGGGTGCGCTCTCACCGCGAGGTCATTGAGGCCTCCGGCGCACGGGTCATCCCTCTCGAGGCGGAGCGCCGCAGCCTAAACCCCATGGCGGCGGGCTACACGGCCGGGCAATTGGCCTCGATCCTCAAGGCCGAACAGGCGGATCTGGTCCACTGCATCGCACTCAGGAGCATTCTGGTCGGCGGCTTTGCGGCAATGTTGGCCGGCGTCAGACGACGCGTCTATGCGCTGACTGGCCTTGGCTTCCTGGGAGCCAGAACGGACCGGGTCGGTCGCCTTGCGCAACGCGCCGTCCGCCTTCTCGTGCGCGGCCTTGAGACGGCTCAAACCCGCTATCTGTTCGAAAACACCGACGACCCCAAGCTGCTCGGCCTCGATCCGACTGGGACGCGCATCATCATCGTCGGCGGCGCGGGAATCGACCCCGTCGTCCTTCAACCCGCACCCCTTCCTCCGCAGCCGCCTCTCCGGATCGCAGTCGTCGCGCGCATGCTCTGGTCCAAGGGCATCGACCTCGCGGTTGAAGCGACCCGTCTGGCACAGGCCCGCGGTGCCGCGGTCGAACTGTCCCTCTACGGCGCGCCCGATCCTTCCAATCCGAAAGCGATTCCCGAAGCGACCCTGAACGAATGGAGCCGGGAGCCGGGAATCGCCTGGCGCGGAGCAACCAAAGACGTCGCGGCGGTCTGGCGCGAGCATCACGTCGCCTGCCTGCCGTCGCGAGGCGGTGAGGGCCTGCCTCGAACGCTTCTGGAAGCCGCCGCCTGCGGCCGGGCCATCGTCACCACCGACGTTCCCGGTTGCCGCACGCTGGTGCGCGATGGCATTGAGGGAAAAATCGTGCCACCCGACGACGCCGTCCGCCTTGCCGACGCTTTCGTACTTCTTGCCCGGCAACCCGATCTGACGGCCCGGATGGGTGAAGCTGCCCGCGTCCGCGTCCTCGACGGCTTCACGGAGCGGAATGTCATGGATGCGGTCAAGCGTCTTTATGGGGATATGCTGACCTCATGATCAGCGATCCCATCGCCTTCATCAGGGCCGAGACCCGGCTGCTCCCGGTTCCGCATACCCCGGAACTGTCGCTGCATGTGGCGGATGAAGCGACCGAGCTCTGGCAGAAGACGGAAGACGAGCTCGGCGAGATCGGCCTTCCTCCCCCGTTCTGGGCCTTCGCCTGGGCCGGTGGACAGGCGCTCGCGCGATATGTGCTGGACAATCCGGCGACCGTGCGGGAGCGTCGCGTGCTCGATTTTGCCTCCGGCTCGGGCCTCGTCGCCATCGCCGCCATGAAGGCCGGCGCTCGCGAGGTGACGGCCTGCGACATCGACTCTTTCGCCGTCGCCGCCATCGGCCTCAACGCGAGGGCCAATAATGTGCAGGTCACGTGTCTGCAGGCGGATCTGATCGGACAGGATCTCGGGTGGGAGACGGTTCTCGCCGGCGATATCTGCTACGAGCGCGACCTCGCCGAACGAGTGACGGACTGGCTGTTTGCCCTGAGCGAACGCGGTGCGATCGTGCTGATTGGAGATCCCGGCCGCAGCTACCTCCCGCAGGACCGTCTCGAGAGACTGGCTCTCTACGAGGTCCCTGTCACCCGCACCCTTGAGGATGCGGATATCAAAAAGACCAGCGTCTGGCGCTTCCGGCACAACCCTTGAGCGACCTCGCAAAAGTTATTTCATTGCAAAAACCTCTATGAAAATGTAGTGCTATAACCTATATAAACGAGGTGGGCCGCATTTCATGCCCGGTCCGATTTTTGCGAAACACGTTTGCGAAACACGAAAATAGGGTGGCGCTCATGGCCAGGACAGCAGCCGAACGACTTCAGCACGAGGCAAGCCAAGGCTCCTGTGCCCACGCCGTCCGCCAAGAGGAGAAGGCCGCACGGGCTCTCGCACAGGCGGAAGCGATCTGCCGCGCCCATGGGGTCCGGCTGACGCCCATCCGCCGCAAGGTGCTCGAGACGCTCTACACGACCCACAAGCCCCTCGGAGCCTACGATCTCGCCGAGGCGCTTGAGCCGGGCGGCCGCCGCATTGCCCCGATTACCGTTTACCGCGCCCTGGACTTTCTGATCGAACAGGGTCTCGCCCATCGGCTTGCAAGCCAGAACGCCTATATCGCGACCTTCCAAGGCGACAGCAGCCATGAGGCCACCGCCTTCCTGATCTGCGAGGAATGCGGCGGTGTAGACGAGGTGACATCGTCCGCCCTGACCGAAACAATGGCCAACCTTCTCAATGCGGAAGGCTTCAGGGCCCACACCAAGGTTCTGGAAGTCACGGGACGATGCGCCCATTGCCAGGACGCTCACTGATCTGGATTTGTTAAGCCACGCTTGACGAGGCGGGCATTTGGCCTCAGCTACTCGGCAACAGCCTTAAGCTGCCGTCCTGGATTACCACATGTCCGCCATGTCCCTGTCTTCCGACGAGAAAACTGCCCCTGAGGCCCTGGCCGGCCCTGCTCCCCGGCACCGCACGGTCGGCGTGCGCGTGGGCTCCGTCATGGTCGGAGGCGGCGCGCCGGTGGTGGTCCAGTCGATGACCAACACCGACACGGCCGATGTGGACGCAACCGTCGCGCAGGTCGCGGCACTCGCCCGCGCCGGATCCGAAATCGTACGCATCACGGTGGACCGTGACGAGGCGGCCGCCGCCGTCCCCAAGATCCGCGAGCGCCTCGATCGACTCGGCGTGACCGTGCCTCTGGTCGGCGACTTCCACTATATCGGCCATCAGTTGCTTGCCGATCATCCGGCCTGCGCCGAAGCGCTCGACAAATATCGCATCAATCCCGGCAATGTCGGCTTCAAGGACAAGAAGGACCGGCAATTCAGCGCTATCGTCGAAATGGCGATCAAGCACGGCAAGGCTGTGCGCATCGGCGCCAATTGGGGCTCGCTCGATCAGGAATTGCTCACCCATCTGATGAACGAGAATGCCGCCTCAGCCAGCCCGCGCGACATGCGCTGGGTCACCCGCGAGGCGATGATCCAGTCGGCCCTCCTCTCAGCCGCCCGCGCCGAGGAAATCGGCCTGCGGCGCGACCGGATCATTCTCTCGGCCAAGGTTTCGGCCGTTCAGGACCTGATCGCGGTGTATCAGGAACTCGCTCTGCGCTCCGACTACGCGATCCATCTCGGCCTGACCGAGGCCGGCATGGGCTCGAAGGGGATCGTGGCCTCGTCCGCCGCCATCGGCATTCTTCTGCAACAGGGTATCGGCGACACAATCCGTTATTCCCTGACACCGGAGCCCGGCGGCGACCGGACGGTCGAGGTCAAGACCGCTCAGGAACTGCTCCAGACCATGGGCTTTCGCACCTTCGTCCCGCTCGTGGCGGCCTGCCCCGGCTGCGGCCGGACGACCTCTTCCGTGTTTCAGGAACTCGCGCGGGACATCCAAAACTGGATTTCGTCCTCCATGCCCGAATGGCGCCGGCAATATCCGGGGGTCGAGGGCCTCAATGTCGCAGTGATGGGCTGCATCGTGAACGGGCCGGGCGAATCGAAGCATGCCCATATCGGCATTTCGCTTCCCGGCACGGGCGAGCAGCCGGCGGCTCCCGTCTTCATCGACGGCCGCAAGGCTATGACCCTGCGCGGCCCGACGCTCGCCCAGGACTTCCAGAAAATCGTCCTCGACTACATCGAGAAGAACTACGGCCACCCCGGCCGCGACGCGGCAGAATAGGCGCTTCGAGCACTTCGCCACCCGGCGGGAGCGCGGTTGAAATTCCGTTTTAAGCTCGCGCGCGATGTGCTAGAGAGCCCGCCGCGCCGGCACTGACGACTGCCGCGTCCTGCGAGGAGGGACAGCCCCTCGTCTCCTGAAACGCGTTTTTTAGAGAGCCGTCTGGCGGGCCTGTCCGCAAAAGAAAATCACATGGCAGATCAGCAAGCTGTCGCCACCGAACCGAGCCACGCGGCGGGTCCGGAGGCCATTTCACACGAAAGTCACGCCAAGCTGGGCCCCTGGACGCTCATGCTCGGGGCCATCGGCGTCGTTTTCGGCGATATCGGGACAAGTCCCCTTTATGCCTTCAAGGAATCCGTCGCGGCCGCCTCGCACGGCGGTCCGCTGACGCGCGACATCATCATCGGCGTTCTTTCGCTGATCCTGTGGTCGCTCGTCCTGGTCGTGACGGTCAAATACGTCTTCATTCTCCTGCGCGCCGACAACCGCGGCGAGGGCGGAACGCTGACCCTCGTCGCACTGGCCCAGCGCGCGACGGGCAAGAGGCGCGGGATTGTCCTCATGCTCGGTATTGCAGGCGCCGGCCTCTTTTATGGCGATGCGGTGCTGACACCCGCCATCTCGGTTCTGTCCGCGGTGGAAGGCGTGAAGCTGATGACGCCGGACCTCGACACTTTCGTGGTGCCGATCACCATCGCCATCCTTGCAACGCTGTTTCTGGTCCAGAGCCATGGCACAGGAAAAGTCGCTGCCTTTTTCGGCCCCGTGATGCTGGCCTGGTTCGCGACCCTGGCATTGACCGGCGCGCTCCACATCGCCGATGACCCGTCTGTGCTGCTGGCGATCAACCCGCTTCACAGCATCATGTTCTTCGCCAATCACCCCGCCGTTTCACTGGCGGTGCTCGGCGCGGTCTGTCTGTCGGTGACGGGTGCGGAGGCGCTTTATGCTGATCTCGGGCATTTCGGCGCAAAACCGATCAAGCGGGCGTGGCTCTATCTGATTTTCCCTGCCCTGGTGATCAACTATTTCGGCCAGGGCGCACTGGTGCTGTCGGATATGACGGCTGCCGAATCCCCCCTCTTCCGTCTCGTCCCGGACTGGGCGCTCATTCCGATGATCGGGCTTGCGACGCTCGCGACGATCATCGCCAGTCAATCGGTCATCACGGGCGCCTATTCGCTGACCCGTCAGGCGGTGCAACTCGGGCTTTTGCCGCGTCTTGATATCCGCTTCACGTCGGAAGCGCATCAGGGACAAATCTATCTGCCGCGGGTCAACCTGCTACTCCTCATCGGCGTGATCGTGCTGGTGCTGATCTTCGGCTCGTCGAGCAATCTGTCCCACGCTTACGGCGTGTCGGTGTTCGGTGCGATGGCGGTGGACGCCATTCTCGCCATCATCGTGATCTGGCGCGGCTGGCGCTGGTCGTTTGGCCTGGCGCTTCTGACGATGCTGCCGTTCCTTCTCATCGACCTCGCCTTCTTCGGTGCGAACCTGATGAAGCTCTTCACCGGCGGCTATGTCCCCGTGCTTCTGGCAGCGATCATCATCACGATTATGTGGACCTGGGTGAAGGGCACGAACATCCTGTTCGAGAAGACGCGAAAGGTCGACGTGCCATTCCTTGAGCTGGTCAAGATGCTCGAAAAGAGCCCGCCGCACCGGGTGAAGGGCACCGCCGTCTTCCTGACCAGCGATCCGGACACCGCTCCCGCGGCACTCCTGCACAATCTCAAGCACAACAAGGTGCTGCACGAGAAGAACGTGATCCTCACCATTCGTAGCGAAGACGTTCCGCGCGTGGAGGATGATGATCGCATCGAGATCGAGTCCATCGGCGATTCCTTCTGGCGGGTGCGCATGAGCTACGGCTACATGGAGACCCCCAACATTCCGCGCGGCCTTGCCGTGTTGCGTAAGCAGGGCTTCAAGTTCGACATCATGGCGACGTCGTTCTTCCTCTCGCGCCGCTCGATCCGCCCCGCCGCGCAGTCGGGAATGCCCCTGTGGCAGGACAAGCTCTTCATCGGCCTCGCGAAATCCGCGAGCGACGCGACGGACTTCTTCCAGATCCCAACCGGGCGCGTGGTGGAAGTCGGCACGCAGGTGACCGTGTAAGGCAGTTGCCCTTTTGGCGGCCCGATGTACTCTCGGGCCGCCATGACCGACACGATGACCCTCATCCGCCCCAGCCTCGATTGGCTGCCGGCCTACGAAGCCGCTCTCGCGCAGGGATGGTCGCCCGACACCACGCGTGACGTCAGCGGCGAGCAATTGGAAAAGCTGCGGCGCGATCCCGAGCGCTTTTTGCACGACCTCTTCAACAGCCCGACCATCCGTCTCGCTGACGGACGCGATGTTCCGCGCCTGCCGGCCCATGATTTCTGGATCAGCGATGGGGAATTCTGCGGCCGCATCAGCTTCCGCTTCCAACCGGGAACGGAAGAGCTACCGCCCAACGCCCTGGGGCATATCGGCTATGCCATCGTGCCGTGGAAGTGCAGGCGGGGTTATGCCACGCAGGCGCTCCGACAGATTCTGCCCGTCGCTCGCAGCGAAGGCTTTTCGCGCGTCCAGATTTCCTGCGATGCCGAGAACGAGCCGTCGCAAAAGGTCATTCTGGCCAATGGCGGCGTGCTCATGAAAACGATCGTGCATTCCGACAAGCCGGGTGGCGCGAAATTCGTCTATTGGGTGCCAACGTCGTAGGAGCGAGCGGAAGCCCTTTTTCGCGCGTTGCCTTGCCCCTCCCTGACATTGCCCGTAACCCGACGCGCAAGCCCGCGCATGAGGATATATTGTGACCGCTGCCGTCTCGAAGCCCCGTTTCTATTTCAGCCGCAGCGAGGCGGTGCTGGTTTTCGTCACCATGATCTGGGGCGCAACCTTCCTGACCGTCCAGAACGCTCTTTCAGTCAGTGGGCCGCTCTTCTTCGTCGGCCTGCGCTTCGGCACCGCCGCGCTGATGATGGCATTGATCGCGGCCCCCGTGCTGCGAGGGCTGACGTTCGCCGAATTGAAGGCCGGCATTTTCATCGGCATCGCGATCTTTTTTGGCTACACGCTCCAGACCTATGGGCTGCAATCCATTGCGAGCAGCAAGTCGGCGTTCATCACGGCACTTTACGTGCCCATCGTTCCCCTGCTGCAATGGCTCGTCCTGCGCAGGCCGCCGCGTTTCATGTCATGGCTCGGCATCGCGCTGGCCTTTGCGGGACTGACTCTTCTCGCGGGGCCTGAAGGCACCTCCATCGGCTTCGGGATCGGCGAGCTTCTGACGCTTCTCTGCGCCATCGCCATCGCCGCCGAGATCATTCTGATCGGCAGCTATGCGGGCCGCGTCGATGCGCGCCGTGTGACGGTGATCCAGCTTGCCACCACATCGCTTCTCGCCTTCGGTTTCATGACGCCGCTTGGGGAGCCGGTCCCGAGCTTCTCGTGGCTTCTGATTTTCAGCGCGGTCGGACTCGGTATTGCCAGCGCCGGCATTCAGCTGGCGATGAACTGGGCACAGAAAACCGTGTCGCCGACGCGCGCAACCGTGATCTATGCCGGCGAGCCCGTCTGGGCGGGCCTCGTCGGATGGTGGGCCGGCGAGCGGATGCTCCCGGCAGCGCTGATCGGCGCAGGCCTGATTGTCGTTGGCGTCATCGTCAGCGAGATGACTCCGCCGCGTTGGGCGAAGCGCAACAAGTCGGCCGAAGCGTGAGCCTTAACGCCATTCCGGTCGGAGGATCGACATCAGCATCTGCGAGGCGCGCCGCCCGTCGGGCCACGCATAAGCCTCACGCAGCACGCCGTCTTCACGAAAACCCAGGCTGCGATAGACATGGCGCGCCCGGTCATTGTGAACGAACACGTCGAGCCACAGGCGATGGGTCTTTTCACGGCCGAATGCATTCGCCATGACGAGCCACAGGAATGCCTTGCCGAAACCCGCGCCGGGTTCGCGCACGGCGATGCGCTTCAGCAGCACATTGCCAAAAGGATCATCCAGATCGCGTAGGATCGCGAAGCCGTTGGGTGAACCATCCTTCTCACCGATGAGATAGGCGTTGCCTGCTTTGGCGAATTCCGCCTCGTGCTGTGCAAGCTCCCAGCGTCCGACGAACTCGCCAAAGCCCTCGCCTCGCTCCGTCTGCATGATGAAGGGAATGTCTGCCGGAGCAGCAAGCCGGATGGTTACAGTTGTCATCAGTCAGATCTCGCGCTCGACGACGAAGCGCACGGCGGCGCGCAGGGTGTCCGCGTCAGCGCCAAAGCCTTCGAGCGCAGCCTCCGCCTTCTCGACCAGTTGACGACACTCACGACGGGCGCCATCGAGTCCCAAAAGATCGACGAGCGTCGCCTTGCCCTTCTCCTGATCCTTGCCCGTGCGCTTACCGAGCGCTTCGGCGGAGGATTCCCGGTCCAAAATATCGTCCGCCACCTGGAACGCCGCCCCGAGCGCGCGTCCGTAATCCTTGAGGCTTTGCAGCGCCGCGGCGTCCGCCCGCCCCAGGATCGCCCCCGCTTCGACGGAGAATGTCAGGATGGCGCCGGTCTTCATCATCTGCAGACGCCGGATATCCGCCTCTGCCAGATGGGCGGCCCCGTAGCGTCCCTCCGCTGCGAGATCGAGCATCTGGCCGCCAACCATGCCGCCAAGGCCCGAAGCGAGCGCGAGGCCAAGCACCAGTTCCGAGCGGACCGCCGGATCGAGATCGGTGGCTGAATCGGCCAGCACCTCAAAGGCCAGTGTCTGGAGAGCGTCACCGACCAGGATCGCGGTCGCCTCGTCGAAGGCCTTGTGGACGGTCGGCCTGCCCCGCCGCAGGTCATCGTCATCCATGGACGGCAGATCGTCATGGACGAGAGAGTAGCAATGCAGAAGCTCGATGGCGGAGCCGGCTCGCAAGGGTCCGTCGCCTTCCTGCCCAAACAGCCGCGCCGCCTCGATGGTCAGGAACGGCCGCAGGCGCTTGCCCCCGCCCAGGGCGGCATAGCGCATGGCGGCTATCAGGCGTGCGGGCCTGGCAATCTCGCCGTGACGCGCTTTGTCTGATAGCAAGTCCGCAAGACATGCCTCGACAGATGCGGCCGCCTCAGCGAGCCGTGCCGTGAAAGTGCTGGTGGATGCCGTCATGATGAGCCTGGATTCGGATGGTGCGACCGCTCCGTCCGAGGAGAGCGCGATGGGACAATCCCAGCCGGAAGGATCGCTGCGGCCGGGACGGCCCAAACGCCCTTCGGCGAGTTTCCACGTGCTCCGCCGCCTCGTCCGGATCGGCCTGGGGCTTATTCTCTTATGGGCCTCGGCGGTCTTTTGGCTAGGTCTATTGTACCAGGCGGCCCCTCCGGTCTCGACTCTGATGCTTGGCCGCTGGCTGAGTTTGCAGCCGGTTTCGCGCGAATATGTCGGCCTTGAAACCATATCGTCCAACCTCCCGCTTGCCGTCCTGACCGCGGAGGACAGCCGCTTTTGCCAGCACGGCGGGGTGGATTGGGACGCCCTTCGGGAGGTGATGGAGGCCGCCGATGAGGACGGACCCTCGCGAGGCGCGTCCACTATCCCGATGCAGACCGCCAAGAACCTCTTCTTGTGGCCGGGCCGGTCCTACATCCGCAAAGGGCTGGAGCTTCCGGTCGCGCTTTATCTCGACCTGATCTGGTCGAAGCGGCGGATGATGGAGGTCTATCTCAACGTGGCTGAATGGGGCGACGGCGTTTTCGGAGCGGAAGCCGCGGCCCAGAAATATTTCCGCAAATCCGCGAGCAGCTTGAGCCGCCGAGAGGCCGCCTTGCTGGCAACCGCCCTTCCGAACCCGCTCGTCCGCAACCCCGGACGCCCTACCGCCCGCCATCGAGCCTTGGCGGAACGGCTCATGGGGCGTATGGAAGGGGCCGCTCCTTTCAGCGAATGCCTCAAGAAGTAACGGGCAGAGGGCGAAAGGGGCTAGATATTTCCCTGAAGACCTTGTATGAGGCCGAACCTCATCGAGATTGATGTGAGCGTTTCCCGGTTTGAGCGGGCGCTCCGCTGTTTGACCGGAGACGAAAAATGGCCGTTCCAAAAAGAAAAACGTCGCCCTCGCGGCGCGGAATGCGTCGCTCCGCCGATGCCTTGAAGGCCCCGACCTATATCGAGGACAAGGATTCCGGCGAGCTGCGCCGCCCTCACCACATCGACCTGAAGTCCGGCATGTACCGTGGCCGTCAGGTTCTGAAGGCGAAGGCTGAAGCGTAATCTACGCTGCATGCGACAAATAAAGACCGGCGCCCTAAGCGCCGGTTTTTTTGTGCTTCGGCCGTGCCGTTGGGGGAGGCTTTCGCCCCTGACTTTTACAGTTCGTTAAGTCTCAAGCCTGATCCTAAGCCCCTGTTTCCGGGGCTTTGGGCCGTGCGTCACCGCCGTCCTCGCCCCGATGTATGCGTATGTCGAAGGTGTGAGTGATGACGACGAGGCGGCACGGCCGGGCGGGAATCTTCAAGGGCGCATCCCGGACGTCGCGCAAGCGCCAGGCTCCCACGGGCCCGCAATCGGCCCTGACCGCCCTCGGCGGCATCGCCTATCGGTGGGATACCGCCACCGACGTCCTGACCTGGGGACCCAACGCCGCCGCTCTCTTCGGCCTCGGCGCAACCGCCCTCCCCCGCACCGGCCACGCCCTGTCGCAGATGGTGGAGCCGGGAAGCGGGCCGGATCGCGAGACCGATCCAACCGGCAGCTATGACATCCGCTACGCTCTGCGATTCGGCCCCGATCACGTGGTCATGGTGCAGGATTCTGGCCGTCGGCAGGAGGCCGCGTCGGGCGGCTCCGCCCTCGTCCGCGGCGTGATGCGGATCGACCCCAGGGCGGGCGCGAGAGACCTTCTGCCTGCCTCCATCAATGCGCGCTCAGCCCTCCTCACCCGCCTTCAGGACGATATCAACGAGGCCCTGCGGTTCTCCCATTCGTGCGCGCTGATTGTCGGCACCTTAGACGATGAGTCGGATGCAATGGAGGACATGGCGCGGGCCGCCCGCCCGCTGATGCGCCGCCGCGATCATCTGACCGTCCTCGCTCCGAACTCCTTCGCGCTTGTGCTGACGACCTGCCCAGCGTCGGACGCCGGAAGTGCCATGAAACGGCTTGGCCAGCTTCTCGAATCCTATCCACACCTGCGCCTCGGTGCGGCTTGCGCGCCTGAGCATTCTTTCGACGCGCCGGCTTTGCTTCGCGCGGCCGAACAAGCGCTGGACGAGGCATGCTCACGCAACGCTCCTGCCATCCTGCACGACCCCCGGAAGTACACCCGCGGCCCCGCGCCCGCTTTGCGACACGCTCCTTACGACCTGATCGCCGCGGTAAACGACCGACGGGTCACCTTGGCCACAAGGCCGATGGCGGACGCCCATTCGCGCCAGACGGCTCTGCTCCAGGCCGGGCCGGCCTTGGTGGCATCCGATGGGCGTCTGATCCATCTCGGCCCGACCCCGCTCCTGGCGGAGGCCAATCTCGCCCTTCTTGTCGATGGCCGCATGCTGGAACTGGCGGCGCAGTACCTCGTCCGTCACCCGGACGAGCGGCTCGTGCTCCCGATTGCCGATGCGACCTTCCATGACGGCGAATGGCTGACCATGCTGGCGGCCCATCTCGGCGCCCGGCCCGGAATTGCCTCACGGCTCATGATCGAGATCTCCGAGACCGCGGTAATCGACTCCGGTCCCGCGCGGGGCCGTCTCGATGCCATGAAAGCGCTCGGGATCGGCCTCGCGCTCGGTGGCTTCGGGGTCGGCCATGTCACCGCCACCCACTTGCAAATCCTGCCTTTCGACCTTTTGAAGGTCGACGGCGTCTTCAGCCAATGCCTCAAGCGTTCCACCGACGACCGGCTCTTCGTCAGCACGCTTGTGGATCTCGCCCATCATCTCGGCATGGCCACGGCAGCGGAATGGGTGGACGACGATGAAACCGCCCACCTGCTGCAAAGCCTTGGCGTCGACTATCTCCAGGGCGGCGCGTTCGGTGATTTCACGCAGCAGCCCTCGGAGGGCAGAGCCCGCCAACGCATGACCGGTTGAAGAGAAACGGGCTCGTCCGAATAATTACTGGCGAGCGAGCTTGTCGAGCTTCGCCTGCATGTCCGCCATCTGGCGTTTCAGGGCTTCGATATCGTTCGAGGCCTCTTCCTTCGGCTCGGTTTTCGCGTCGGCGGCAGGCTTCGGCTGCGCGAAGGGTGAGAACATGCTCATCGCCTCGGTGAAGAAGGTCATGTTCTTGCGAACCTGCTCTTCCATGGCCTGGAAAGCGGAAGGCCCGAAGGCTTGCGTCATCTGCTCCCGAAGCTTCTGCTGCTCCTGGGACAGATTGTTCATGGAAAATTCGAGATAGCTCGGCACCAAAGATTGCAGGCTGTCGCCGTAAAAGCGGATGAGCTGGCGCAGCACAGTAACGGGCAGGAGGTTCTGCCCTTCCTTGTTCTCCTGCTCGAAGATGATCTGCGTCAGGACAGAGCGGGTGATGTCCTCGCCCGACTTGGCGTCGTAGACGACGAAATCCTCTCCCTCCCGCACCATGCCCGCGAGATCTTCCAGCGTGACGTAGGTTGATGTGCCCGTGTGATAGAGACGGCGATTGGCGTATTTTTTGATGATTGTCGGTTGTTTTTCCGTCGCCATTTGGTCCGATACGGTCCTGCTCTGAGCTGAAAAATCCAGCGACTTCGGCCTTTCTCATCTCTCGGGGTTGGAGAGTTGAGCGCGTGTGCCCAGATTATAGGCGTTCTACTGCCCGATCAAAGCACTAAAAGTCTAAGAGATGTGCCCCCAGGGTCGACCTACCCCGACCTTAGTGTGCTTGACTTCCCGCCATCGGGGGCTTTGATCGCACCACCAAAAGGCACGCCCGACATTCGGCTTGCCGGCACGAGGAGATCAGGAATGGCCCAAGACAGCATCGTCATCGTCGGCGCGGCGCGCACGCCCGTCGGCTCGTTCAATGGAGCCTTCGCCAACACCCCCGCCCACGAACTCGGCGCGGTCGCCATCAAGGCGGCGCTCGAACGCGCCAAGGTCGATGCGGCCGAGGTGGACGAAGTGATCCTCGGCCAGATCCTGACCGCCGCTCAAGGCCAGAACCCCGCTCGCCAGGCGGCAATCGCCGCCGGCATCCCGAAGGAAAAGACCGCCTGGGGCCTGAACCAGCTCTGCGGCTCGGGCCTGCGCACAGTCGCCATCGGCCTGCAGCAGATTACCAATGGTGACGCCGACATCATCGTGGCAGGTGGCCAGGAATCCATGTCCCAGGCCCCGCACGCCGCTTACATGCGCAGCGGCACCAAGATGGGCGACTTCAAGCTGGTCGACACCATGCTGAAGGACGGCCTGATCGATGCCTTCCAAGGCTACCACATGGGCACCACCGCGGAGAACGTGGCTCAGCGTTGGCAATTGACCCGCGAGGAGCAGGACCAGTTCGCCGTCTCGTCGCAGAACAAGGCCGAGGCGGCGCAAAAGGCGGGCCGCTTCAAGGATGAAATCGTGCCGGTGACGATCTCGACCCGCAAGGGCGACATCATCGTCGACCAGGACGAATACATCCGCCCCGGCACCACGCTCGACGCCGTCGCCAAGCTCAAGCCCGCCTTCTCGAAGGACGGCACGGTGACCGCAGGCAACGCCTCCGGCATCAACGACGGCGCAGCCGCCGTCGTGCTGATGACGGAAGCCGAAGCCAAGAAGCGCGGGCTCACCCCGCTTGCCCGCATCGTGTCCTGGGCGACGGCGGGCGTCGACCCCGCTGTGATGGGAACGGGTCCGATCCCGTCCTCCCGCAAGGCGCTCGAGAAGGCCGGGTGGAAAATATCCGATCTCGACCTCGTCGAAGCCAATGAGGCCTTCGCGGCGCAGGCGCTTGCGGTCAACAAGGACATGGGTTGGGACCCTAGCATCGTGAACGTCAATGGCGGCGCTATCGCCATCGGGCATCCGATCGGCGCGTCCGGTGCCCGCGTGCTCGTCACGCTGCTGCACGAAATGGCCCGTCGCGATGCCAAGAAGGGTCTCGCCACCCTTTGCATTGGCGGCGGCATGGGCGTCGCCATGTGCGTCGAGCGCTAAAAAACGCGCAGACATCGCCCAAAAGTTGCGGTGCCCCCTTCTAGGACCGTGAGTGTGTCCTAAGCTATGCTTTAAGGCGACCCGGCTCGATCCTGGTCGCCTTAATAGCAAGATGGGTCGGCAGAGACCTGCTTGGGAATGGTCTTGGGAAGGAGACGGACATGGCGCGCGTTGCATTGGTCACGGGCGGCACTCGCGGCATCGGCGCTGCGATTTCGACGGCCCTGAAGCAGGCCGGCTACCACGTCGCCGCGAACTATGGTGGCAACGATGAAGCGGCAAGCGCCTTCAAGACAGAGACCGGCATTCCGGTCTTCAAGTTCGACGTGTCTGACCATGCTGCTTGCGACGCGGGCATCAAGCAAGTCGTGTCCGAACTCGGCCCCATCGACATCCTGGTCAACAACGCCGGCATCACGCGGGACACGATGTTCCACCGCATGACCTTCGACCAATGGTCGGCCGTGATCCGCACCAACCTCGATTCCGTGTTCAACTGCACGCGCCCAGTCATCGACGGCATGCGCGAGCGCGGCTTCGGCCGCGTCATCATCATTTCCTCCATCAACGGCCAGAAGGGTCAGATGGGGCAAGCGAACTATTCCGCCGCGAAGGCCGGTGTCATCGGCTTCGCGAAGGCCCTGGCGCAGGAGAACGCGAACAAGGGCATCACCGTCAACGTCATCGCGCCGGGCTATATTGCCACCGAGATGGTGAAGGCAGTGCCGGAAGACGTCTTGAAATCCAAAATCCTGCCACTGATCCCCGTTGGCCGCCTCGGCGAAGCGGAGGAAATCGCCCGCGGCGTCCTCTTCCTGGCATCGGACGGTGCCGGATTCGTCACGGGCTCCACGCTGACGATGAATGGCGGCCAGTACATGACCTGAAAAAGGTTGTATCGGCGCGTCGCTTCGCGCCGCGAGACATGGTAGTGGCGGCCTCATGACGACACGCACCGCCACTTCCATTGGCTTTTTCGCCGTTCTTTTCTGGTCCCTCCTCGCCGTGCTCACGGCGGCGACCGGCAAGATCCCTCCGTTCCAGCTTGCCGCGATGACCTTCCTCGTCGGCGGCCTGGTCGGCATGACGAGCTGGATCGCACGGCCGCAGGGGTTGAAAGCACTGAGTCAGAAGCCGGTGGTTTGGGCCCTCGGCCTTGGCGGGTTGTTCGGCTACCACGCCCTCTATTTCGCGGCGCTCCGCATGGCCCCGCCAGCGGAGGCTGGACTTCTCAATTATCTGTGGCCGCTGCTGATCGTGCTGTTCTCGTCCCTGTTGCCCGGCGAGCACTTGCGCCGCGCGCATGTGGTCGGAGCGCTGTTGGGATTTGCCGGGGTTGTCGTGCTCATTGCCGGCCGCGGCGCGCTGGACGCGCGGGCCGAGTATGTCCCTGGCTATGTCTGCGCCTTCATCGCGGCCTTCGTTTGGGCAGCTTATTCAGTGCTGTCCCGACGCTTCGGCGAGGTGCCGACCGATGCGGTGGCGGGCTTTTGCCTCATGACATCGCTCTTGAGTCTTCTCTGCCATCTCGCCTTCGAGACGACCGTGTGGCCGGAAACCACAACGCAATGGCTGGCGCTCTTGGCGCTCGGCATCGGCCCGGTGGGCGCCGCCTTCTATGTGTGGGATATCGGCATGAAGCGCGGCGACATCCGGCTTCTCGGAGTCGCATCTTACGCGACGCCGGTTCTGTCGACCCTACTTTTGGTCGTGGCCGGCTATGC
The DNA here is from genome assembly GCF_011777495.1 of Microvirga terricola. Classification (GTDB taxonomy): domain Bacteria; phylum Pseudomonadota; class Alphaproteobacteria; order Rhizobiales; family Beijerinckiaceae; genus Microvirga; species Microvirga terricola. Next base: position 130,324 of record NZ_JAATJS010000001.1, read on the forward strand.
CGAGCCCTCCACCACGCTCGCCGTCTCCTGCGGACTGATCGTGCTGGGAGCGCTGGTCGCGACGCTCACGCCGAAGCGGGTGCGGGCATGACGCGGTGCGTGTAGCGGTAGGCTGAACGGAAGCCGAGCGCTCCATAGAGCGAACGCGCGATCTCGTTTTCCTCGCGCACCTGAAGATAGGCGGTGTGCGCTCCCTCGCGCCGCCCCCAATCCATCAGGCTCATCACCACGCGGCGGCCGAGACCGATGCCGCGCAGGTCCGGCGCGACGACAATGTCGTAAAGGCCGACATAACCCCGCTCCACCACGCCGAGCCCCCAAGCCACGGGCTGCTCGTCGAGACGCAAGGTGGCAAAGGCAGCCTTCTGGCGGATGCGCGAGACGATCTCCATGAGCGTTGCATCGTCGGCCTTGTCGCCGCCATAGGATTCAGCCGCCTCCCGCACCCATTGTTTCGAGACATGCGGCTCCAGTTGAACCTCTCGGTCGTCGGAATCGTCGATGCCGTCGAGCGGTGCCGTCAGCACGCAGGTCGGCTCGATTCCCAAAAATCCGCGTCGCTCCAGGAGACCATCGACATCCGGCGTCTCAAGTCCATTAAGGCGGAAGGTCGGGCGCACATTAGCCTCGATGAAATGCGCGATCATGTAATCGAGAAGCGCCTCATCGAGGCTCACGCCGGGCAAAAATGGCGTCGCCGAATTGGCGCGCTTGGAATAGCCCCTTGCCAGTCGCAGAATCCACCCGTCATACGCCTGATAATCGAATGACGGCCAGGCATTGAGAAGGCGGCTTTCAAGGCCGAGGATGAGGCTATGATCGATCATGGCTCGAATACGGATGTCTCGAAGATTGTCGTCAAAACCTGTTCTTCCATTCGCGCAGGGCTTGGAAGACTTCGACAGGTTTTGCGCCTTCCTTATGAACAGCTTTCGCCAGAGCCGCTTCGCCTGCACGTAGGAAGGGATTGGTCGCCTTCTCCGCGCCGATGGTCGTCGGCACCAAGAAGCCGCCTTGCGCTTTCGCGGCTTCGGCCTCCGCGATGCGTACCTTCAGGGCATCGTTGTCAGGATCGGCGGCGAGGGCAAAGCGCCCATTCGAAAGCGTGTAGTCGTGACCGCAGAATACGCGCGCCTCGTCCGGCAACGCGGCCAGCCGCTGAAGCGAGGACCAGAGCTCCGCATAAGTGCCTTCGAGCACGCGCCCGCAGCCGAGGGTGAAGAGCGTGTCGCCCGCAAAAAGATCTCTGTCCGCTGCGAACCAGTAAGACACATGGTCGGCGCAATGGCCGGGCGTTTCCCACACATGAGCCTGCAGGCCGCCCACGAGCACGGTGTCGCCCTCGCGCACCAACGCATCGGCGAGCGGAACATGCTCCCGCGCTTTCCACGGCGCGACGACGCGGCAGCCCGTGCGCTGCTTCAGGGGTTCGATTCCCTGGATGTGATCCGCATGGCGATGCGTAACGAGAATGTCGGAAAGGCTCCAGCCGGTTTCCGCCAGCGCCGCCAGGATCGCCTTATCGTCGGGCGCGTCGATGGCCGCGCAGGCTCCCGTATTGGGATCGTAGACAAGAGCCCCGATATTGTCTTGAAGGCAGCGGAAAACATGAACCTGGGCGGGCATGGAATGAAACCTTGCTTGATGGCTCACCTGCTATCATGGGACAGTCAGGCAATGAAACCAGATCCTGATCGATTCCTGGCACATCTGACCACCCGGATGGTACGCGTCACGGACGAGGCATGAGCATCGACATCACCGATCTGCGCAGCTTCTATGCCAGCCCACTTGGAAACGTCACGCAACGTTTCGTCGGGCGCGCCATCAGCCGCTTCTGGGGACCGTTGACGGGCTTGCGCGTGCTGGGGCTCGGCTACGCGCCGCCTTACATGACGGCGGTGCGAGGAGCCTGCGAGCGGGCGATTGTGTTCATGCCTGCGAGCCAGGGCGTGGTGCATTGGCCGAATACCGGCGCCTCCGCCTCCGCGCTCGTGGACCCGCTCGCACTGCCCCTGCCTGAGGCCTCGATCGACCGCGCCCTCGTCGTCCATGCGCTTGAAACCGTAGAAAGCCCGAGCGAGCTTCTGCATGAGATCTGGCGCGTCCTGACCCCCGGCGGGCGGATCATCATGGTCGCTCCCAACCGACGCGGATTGTGGGCGCGGATGGACACCACGCCCTTCGGCTACGGCCAACCCTATAGCCGCTCGCAGTTGAAGAGCCTGATGCGGCAAACCTGGTTCTCGCCCGAGGGCTGGGCCGAGACCCTCTACATGCCCCCCTTGCGCAGCCGGTTTCTCATTCAGACCGCTCAGGCGTGGGAACAGATCGGCATCAGCTTCTCGCTGCCCTTCGCCGGATTGCACATTGTGGAAGCGACGAAGCAGCTCTATCGCCCGGGCGCAGTTCGTGCCGTGCGGCGCGCCAGCCGCTTCGCCCCGGTCTTCATCCCCGCCCCCGCCTCACGGGTTTCGGCGGAGCCGAAGTCCTGAGCCCTCCCGATCTTCTCACGTTCTCTGGAGTGCCCATGTCCCTGGCCCCTCTGATCGCCGCGCCCCTCCTCATTCAGGTCCACGCGGCTTCGGCCGTCGCCGCGCTGGTGCTCGGCAGCTATCAGATGCTTAGCCCCAAGGGCACGCCATCGCATCGCCGCACCGGATGGATCTGGGCCGCCCTGATGATGACAGTCGCGGTCACGTCTCTCGGAATCCTATCGAACTGGCCCATGATCGGCCCGTTCGGACCGATCCATGCCCTCTCGGCGTTGACGGTTCTGACGCTGCCGGCGGCGGTCATCCACGCCCGCCGAGGACGGATCGCGGGCCATCGCAGGGCCATGATGGGCTTGTTCTTCGGCGGCCTCGTCGTCGCCGGCGTGTTCACCCTGATGCCGGGGCGCTTGATCCATCAGGCCGTTTTCGGGGGGTAAGCGCCCGCCCCGTTCGCTTGGGGCAACTTGACTTGGAGCCCTCAAATCGCCAGTGTCCGCCCGTTCCGGCGGGGGCCGCTCGAGGTCAGCGCCGGTTTTTCATTTTCATAGAGTCTGATGCGCAGCTATCTCGATTTCGAAAAACCCGTCGCCGAGCTGGAAGCCAAGGTTGAAGAGCTTCGGGCGCTTGGAGAGAGCCGGGACGCCGTCTCGATCTCCGATGATATTACCCGGCTCGAAAACAAGGCGTCGGACGCCTTGCGAGACCTTTATGCCAAGCTCACCCCCTGGCAGAAGACCCTGGTCGCGCGCCATCCGCAGCGGCCCCATTTCGTCGATTACTGCGCTACGCTGATCACCGAGTTCACGCCGCTCGCCGGCGACCGCAAGTTTTCCGAGGATGAGGCCATCGTCGGCGGCTTCGGTCGGTTCCGCGGCCAGGCCGTCTGCGTGATGGGCCAGGAAAAGGGCCACAACACCGAAACCCGCATTCGGCATAATTTCGGCATGGCCCGGCCTGAGGGCTACCGCAAGGCCGTGCGCCTGATGGAACTGGCGGACCGCTTCGGCCTGCCGGTCATCTCCTTTGTGGACACGGCGGGCGCCTATCCCGGCATCGAGGCCGAGGAGCGCGGACAGGCGGAAGCCATCGCCCGTTCGACCGAAATGCAGCTGTCGCTGGGCGTGCCGAACGTCTCCGTCATCATCGGTGAAGGCGGCTCGGGCGGGGCTATCGCCATCGCCACCGCGAACAAAGTCCTGATGTTGGAGCACGCGATCTACAGTGTGATCTCGCCGGAAGGCGCGGCCTCGATCCTGTGGCGCGACTCGGCCCGTGCGCAGGACGCGGCCACCAACATGAAGATCACCGCGCAGGACCTGCGCCGCCTCGGCATCATCGACGGCATCGTGACCGAGCCGGTCGGCGGTGCACACCGCGACCCCAAGGCCGCCATGACCGCGACCGGCAACGCCATCGAGGAAGCGCTCCAGGATCTCGGCAATATGGGCCCGTCCGAATTGCGGGACCATCGGGCCGAGAAATTCCTCAATATCGGCCGCAAGCTCTAAAGCGCCGCTCATTTTTAAGAATGCTTCAATCTCTCCGGCCATACTTGGCCAGCGGCCGGAGGGGTGAGACCATGAATCATACGCGAAAAGTTGTCGGGCTGTTGTTCGGCGGACGCTCGGCAGAGCACGACGTTTCCAGAATGTCGGCCGCCAACATTCTCCGCGCCCTCGATCCCGCCCGCTACGAGGTTGTGCCAGTCGGCATTCGCCGCGATGGGTGCTGGTTTTTGGGCAATGCCGCAGCGCCCGACGCCAAATCCCTCGAAATCCCTGCCGACGCCCCGGAAGTGACGCTGCCTCCGGGACGGAGCGGCGAGTTGGTCGCTCTTGGCGGCACCCCACGCGCTCCGCTGCGCCTCGACGTGGTTTTCCCGGTCCTCCACGGGCCGAACGGCGAAGACGGGACGGTCCAAGGGCTTTTGGAGTTGGCCGGCGTTCCTTATGTCGGCTCAGGCGTGATGGGCTCCGCTGCCAGCATGGACAAGGATGTCGCCAAGCGCCTGCTTCGCGATGCCGGCCTCCCCATCGTCCCCTTCCTGACGCTCTCCGACCGCGACCGCGTGGATTACGAAGCCGCGGCCGCCGCGGTTGGCTCGCGTGAGCTTTTCATCAAGCCGGCGAATATGGGCTCCTCGGTCGGCGTTTCGCCTGCCAAAACACCGGCGGAGTTCGCGCGGGCCTGTGAACTCGCCTTCCGCTATGACCGCAAGATCATTGTGGAGCGCAGCGTCGCGGGAGCGCGGGAGATCGAATGCTCGGTGCTGGAGGAAGCCTCGGGAACCTTGCGCGCCTCTCCGCTCGGCGAGATCGTCCCCGCGAGCAGCCACGGCTTCTATAGCTACGATGCAAAGTATGAGGACGCGGCGGGCGCGGATTTGCGCATTCCGGCGACCCTTTCCCCCGAGCAGGCCCGAAATGCTCAGGAGCTTGCAGTCGAGGCCTTTAAGGTTCTCTGCTGCGAGGGCCTAGCCCGCGTCGATTTCTTCATCGACCCGCGCGACCCGAAAAGCCTGTTCGTCAACGAGATCAATACGCTGCCGGGCTTCACCGCCATCAGCATGTATCCCAAGCTCTGGGAGGCCGGCGGATTGCCGCAGCGTGACCTGATGGACGCGCTGATCGGCCACGCTTTGGCCCGGCACCAGCGTAAAACCGCGCTGACGCAGCCTTAAGCGTGGCTTGGGCTTACCCCCTCTTAACCATAACAGAAGAACCCCAACCCTTGCAGTAAGCTTGAGTTAACGCTAACCATCTACTCAGTTCGGGGAACTGTCCCGGCATCTCAGACCGGGCAGATCAAGAATGCGGGGTCCCCCATGATGAAGCGTTTCGCATTGGCCGCGAGCTTGGCCGTCACGCTTGCAGCCTGCCAGGACGACAGCTTCTCGCGCAGTTCCACGCGCCATCTATCTCCCATTCCGCCGGCCACCATGTCGCTCATGGCCGCCAAGGGGATGTCGAAAAACGACCCGATCCTGATCCGCTCCTTCAAGAAGGAGTCGGAGATGGAGGTCTGGAAGAAGAGTGCGGACGGCCGCTACGCCCTGCTGAAAACCTATCCCATCTGCCGCTGGTCCGGCCAACTCGGCCCGAAGGTCCGCGAGGGCGACCGGCAGGCGCCGGAGGGCTTCTACACGGTCTCGCCGGCGCAGATGAACCCGAATTCGTCCTACTACCTGTCGTTCGACACGGGCTTCCCGAACGCCTATGACCGCTCGCTCGGCCGCTCCGGCTCGAACCTGATGGTGCACGGCTCGTGCTCGTCACGCGGCTGCTTCGCCATGACGGACCAGGCCATCGCCGAGATCTACGCCATCGCCCGCGAGGCCCTGGGCAGCGGGCAACGCGGCTTCCAGTTCCAGTCCTATCCGTTCCGGATGACGGCCTATAATCTCGCCGAGCACCGCCTCGACCCCAACATGGCCTTCTGGAAGAACCTGAAGGAAGGCTACGACTATTTCGAGCTGACCCGCGAAGAGCCGCGCGTGTCGGTGACGAACCACCGCTATCAGTTCAATGTCGCCGATGCGGGCGCCGATTCCGCCGTGGCGCAGAAGCAGCACCAGGACGAGCAGGAAGTGGCGGCCCTCGTCGCTCGCGGCGTCCAGCCGATCAAGCTCGTCTATAACGACGGCGATTCGCACGAATCCTTCCGCCAGGCCCTGTCCGGCGCGGTCGGAGCCGACGGCTCCCTCGTGGTCGACAGCCGCATGCGCGACAAGTTCGGCGATGTCAGCCGCCCTGAGGGCCTGTCCTCCGGCCCGCAGCGCATCGCGCTCGACGCCTCCGGCAAGCCGAAGGCGGAAGCGCCCTCGACGACGGTCGCCGCCATGAGCGTTGCCTCTCCGGCTCCGGCTCCTGTTCCCGCGCCCGAGGTCAAAGCCGTCGCGGCGGCCCCCGCGCCGCAGGCTGCCCCGGCCACTACAGGATCGACCTCTTCGGAGACCCCGTTCTACAAGAAGATGTTCAACGGCGTGGGTGACCTCTTCAGCACCGCGCCCGCCTCGGAGCCGACCACCGAGACGGCGCAGGCTCCGGCCCCCATGCCGTCGATGTCGCCGCTGCCACCGCAGCGCAACGCCGCTCCCGCCGCCAAGGCTCCACAACGCCGGGCGGAAGGCAGCTCAACGGTCAAGCTCGCCGCGAACTGATGGCCCACTCATTGTTACAAAAGCCCGCCCCTCGGCGGGCTTTTTCATGAGCATCAGCCCGTAATCCTTGAATCGTTGGTTCCCATGCGCCGTTTGTTTCTCGGCACGACGTGCTGATCGAAGCGCCGCGCGCCTCCCTCCGGCCGCACCATTCCCGCGGTGGGTGCAGCGGTCGTCCTGCACCGCTAGCGGTTACGGATTTCCCCGCCTCGCCTGGCCCGTCAGATCGGGCTCCCCGTTGCGTGCCCTGGAAAGACGGGGACACGGACCTCTCGCGGTCGGACGTCAGATCCCCCTTTTCGCAGAGGCCCTCGTCAGATATTCCGCTACGTAATGTCCCTTTTGAGACACTAGTCCGGAGTAATAGGAACTATGGCCACAGTCGTCGTCGAGCCCTACTCGATCCTCTTCGATTTCTTTAACGAGATGCGCTCGGGATGGTCGATCACGCAGACGGCACCGAACAAGGTGGCAATCCAGACCCAGTTCGTCCGGATCGAGCTCATAGGCTCCACCAACCTCTTCGCGGTCTGGAGCGAGAACACCATCGGAACCGTGACGTTGATCGAGGCCTGGGACGGCGGGACCCCGCTGATGCGGATCTCCAACCTGAGCGTCACTTTCGGCGACATCGTCAAAGCCTTCAACCAGGGAACCGGAGCCCTCAACTTCCTCCTCAACGGCAACGATACCATCAATAGCAGCGAAAGAGACGAAATCATCAACGCGGGGAGTGGCGACGATCTGATCGTGCCAAGCGGCGGCCAAGACTTTGTCGATGGGGGAGAGGGGACGGATACCATCGACTACAGCCAGGCCTGGGGGATATTCAGCGCGAGGATCAGCCTCGTAGGTGTGGACGAGTGGAGCGACGCCCCGAGGGGCGGATCACTGCGTCTCGTCAACATCGAGAACGCTGTCGCAACCGCGGGACACGACACCGTTTACGGCAGTGCAATCGCCAATCGGCTGGAAGGACGCGGCGGCAACGACGTTCTCGACGGCCGGGCCGGCAATGACACCCTGGTCAGTGGCGATGGCAACGATACCATTTTCGGCGGAGACGGGGCCGACTTCATCCAGGGAGACGCGGGCGACGACAGCATCGACGGCGGCAAGGGTTTCGACACCGTCGTCTTCAGCGGCAGCCTTTCGGACTACATTGTCGTTGCCAATGCGCAGGGCTCCGTCACGATCACCGACAAGCGCGGCATCGACGGCACCGACACTCTCACGGGCGTCGAAGCGCTGAAATTCAAGGACGCGATCATTTCCTTCGACGACCTGCGTCCCATCGCCATCGAGAACGTCTCCATCCGCGAGGACAGCAGGCTGAACCTGAAGCTGCCCTCCGACATCGCCAGACTGTCGGGGCTGACGATCGCGCTTGCCGATGGATCAAGCCTGCCGGGCTGGCTTTCCTATGATCCGGGGACGAACACGCTTACAGGCACGCCGCCGCAAGACTGGAACGGCGAACTCACGATCAGGATCGCGGGAACCGGCGATCTTCTCACCAGGTCCGGCGAGTTCAAGATCATCGTCGAGGCGGTCAACGATGCGCCTGTCCTGTTGGGTCTCGGCAACGACAGGGTCGCCGAGAACTCCGCGGCCGGTACTGTGGTCGGCGCCATCAAGGCCACGGATGTGGAGGGGAACGCCATCCGTTACGCCCTGCTCGACGATGCCGGCGGTCGCTTCAAACTATCGGCTGATGGCAAGTCCATCGTCGTCGCGAACGCGAAGCTGGATTATGAGATGGCGACAACTCACCAGATCACGGTTGTCGCGATCGACGCTTTTGGCGCTTCGTCCATCAAGGACATCACAATCCATGTCACCGATGTGGCCGTCGAAATCGTCAAAGGAACATCCGGCAATGACAAGCTGACGGGCGGCACAGGAAAGGACGTTCTCTACGGCGGTCTCGGCAGGGACACGCTGACCGGTAGCGCGGGACAGGATGTGTTCGTGTTCGACACCAAGCCGAACAAGAGCACGAACCTGGACAGGATCGTCGACTTCAAGGTCGTGGATGACTCGATCTGGCTCGACAACAAAGTCTTCACCGCGCTCGGGAAATCAGGCTCCGAAGCCAAGCCCGCGCAGCTGAAGAGCGCCTACTTCGTCAAAGGGCCTCAGGCCAAAGACAAGAACGATTTCGTGATCTATGATGATAAGAAGGGCGTGCTGTACTACGATGCCGACGGCTCGGGCTCCACGTACAAGCCGGTGGAGATTGCCATCCTCTCCAAAAACCTCGCCCTGACCTACATGGACTTCTTCGTCGTCTGAGAAGGTGGAGAGGCGTGCTTGTTGAAGGCCGTGCGCCCCGATCACCACTCCCATGTTACTGGGCTTGGGCCGGCAGTTCAGACGAAGCGCTGATGGTAGACGACGAAACCGGAATTCTGCGCCACCTTGTCGTAGAGCTGCCGCGCAGTGTGGTTCGTCTCGTGCGTCTGCCAATAGACCCGCAGGGATCCAGCACGCTGGGCCCGCTCGTAGACCTCGCGAATAAGAGCCCGGCCTACACCCTTTCCGCGCGCCGCCTCGCTGGTGAACAGATCCTGCAGGTAGCAATTGGGGCCGAGGGCCGTCGTGCTGCGGTGGAAAATGTAGTGTGCCAAGCCAAGCAGGCGTCTGTCGCTCTCAGCGACGATGGCGTGCACCGGTTCATAACCGTCAAAAAAGCGGGCCCAGGTCATCCGTGTGATATCCGGGGAAAGAGCAGTCGGGCCCGAGCGCCCGTAGAACGCATTGTAGCCATCCCAGAGGGGAAGCCATTGCTCGAAATCCTGGGGAGCGACAGAGCGGATAGTGAGAGCGTTTGACATAAACGATCCTGAAATCGACCAAAGGGTTTTTGGCGGGGCCAGCGGAACCCCAAGCGACAGCATTTGATGGCCAAGAAAAAACCCAGCACAGAGCTGGGTTTTTAGCATCGTTTCGCGGGCTTTAAGCCACGAACTGGCCGTGGCAGTGCTTGAACTTCTTGCCTGATCCGCAGGGGCAGGGCTCGTTGCGGCCGACCCGGCCCCAGGATGAGGGGTTGTTCGGGTCGCGGGCCTCGATCGGCGCGCTTGCCGCCGACGCGGCGGTGAAGCCGAGGGCGGGGCCGGCGCCGAGGCCGCCGCCTTGCGGCATGTCGAGCTCGTTCTCACCCGTCGCCGGGTCGAGGTGCTGCGCGAACATGGGCGGCAGGCTGGCGGGCTCGGGCTGCTGGAACACCACCTGGATGCGCATGAGCTGGCCCGTCACCTGCTCGCGCAGATGGCCGACAAGGTTGTTGAACAGCTCGAAGGCTTCCGACTTGTATTCGTTCAGCGGGTCACGCTGCGCGTAACCGCGCCAGCCGATGACCTGACGCAGATGGTCGAGGGTCACAAGATGCTCGCGCCAGAGATGGTCGAGGCTCTGGAGCAGGACCTGCTTCTCCACATAGGTCATGACCTCGGCCGAATTGGCCTCCACGCGCTGCGCGTAGGATTCGTCCGCGGCCTTCACGATGCGCTCGCGGATCTCGTCGTCGGCGATGCCTTCTTCCTTCACCCATTCCTCGATCGGCAGATCGAGGTTGAGGAAGTTCGCGACATTGGCCTTGAGGCCTTCTGCATCCCACTGCTCGGCATAGGCATGCTCGGGGATCGCGCGGGCGACAACGTCCTCGACGACGCCATGGCGCATGTCGTCGATGGTTTCGCGCACGCTCTCTTCCGCCATGAACTCCTTGCGCTGTTCGAACACGACCTTGCGCTGGTCGTTCATGACGTTGTCGTATTTGAGAATGTTCTTGCGGATGTCGAAGTTGCGCGCCTCGACCTTCGCCTGCGCACGCTCGATGGCCTTGTTGATCCACGGATGGATGATCGCCTCGTCTTCCTTCAGGCCGAGCTTGGAGAGCATGCCGTCCATGCGGTCGGAACCGAAGATGCGCATCAGGTCGTCCTGAAGCGACAGGTAGAATTTCGACCGACCCGGATCGCCTTGACGACCGGAACGGCCGCGCAGCTGGTTGTCGATGCGACGGGATTCATGGCGCTCGGTGCCGAGCACATAGAGACCGCCGCCGTTGAGCGCGCGCTCTTTGAACGTCGCGATCTCGGCCAGGATTTCCTTTTCTTTCGCGGCGCGCTCATCACCCTCGAGGCCGGCGAGTTCGCGCTCGATACGCATCTTGGCATTGCCGCCGAGCTGAATGTCGGTGCCGCGGCCGGCCATGTTGGTGGCAATCGTGATCGCGCCCGGCACACCGGCCTGGGCGACGATGAAGGCCTCTTGCTCGTGGAAGCGCGCGTTCAGCACGGCGAAGTGCTTGGTGCCCTTGCCCTCGCGCGCCGCCTTGTAGAGCGGCTCCAGCGCCTGCGGGTTTTCGAAATCGATGAGAGTGAACCCGTCCTTCACGAGAAGCTCGGCCAGATGCTCCGACTTCTCGATGGACGTGGTGCCAACGAGGATCGGCTGGCCGCGACCGGACGCGGCCTCAATCTCGCGGATGATGCCTTTGTACTTCTCGTCCGCCGTCCGATAGACCTCATCGTCTTCGTCGATGCGGGCGACCGGGCGGTTCGTCGGAATCTCGAGCACTTCGAGATTGTAGATTTCCAGGAACTCGTCGGCTTCGGTGGCCGCCGTGCCGGTCATGCCGCCGAGCTTGTTGTAAAGCCGGAAATAGTTCTGGAAGGTGATGGAGGCGAGCGTCTGGTTCTCGGGCTGAACCTGCACGCGTTCCTTCGCTTCGAGTGCTTGGTGCAGGCCTTCCGAATAGCGGCGGCCCGGCATCATGCGGCCGGTGAACTCGTCGATGATGACCACTTCGCCGTTGCGGACGATGTAGTCCTTGTCGCGCTGGAACAGTGTGTGAGCGCGCAAAGCCTGGTTCATGTGGTGAACAAGCGTGGCGTTCTGCGCGTCGTAGAGATCGCCCTCTTTCAGCAAGCCCGCATTGCGCAACAGGTCCTCGATCTTCTCGTTGCCCGCTTCCGTCAGCGAGACGGCACGCTGCTTCTCATCGAGGTCGTAGTCGGACTTGTCGAGGCGCGGGATGACGAGGTCGACGGCGTTGTAGAGGTCGGAACGGTCGTCGAGCGGGCCGGAGATGATAAGCGGCGTGCGCGCCTCGTCGACGAGGATCGAGTCGACCTCGTCCACGATGGCGAAGTTGTGGCCGCGCTGGACCATCTGCGCCATCTCGTACTTCATGTTATCGCGCAGATAATCGAAGCCGTATTCGTTGTTCGTGCCGTAGGTGATGTCGGCATTGTAGGCGGCGGCGCGCTCGGCATCGTCGAGGCCATGGACGATCACGCCGACGGTCAGGCCGAGGAAGCGGTAGATCTGGCCCATCCATTCGGAGTCGCGCTTGGCCAGGTAGTCGTTGACCGTGACCACGTGGACGCCCTTGCCCGAGAGCGCGTTGAGATAGACCGGCAGGGTCGCAACCAGGGTCTTGCCTTCGCCGGTGCGCATTTCCGAGATCGCCCCCTCATGGAGCACCATGCCGCCGATGAGCTGCACGTCGAAATGACGCTGGCCGAGGGTGCGCTTGGCGGCCTCGCGAACCGTGGCAAAGGCCGGGACCAGGATGTCGTCCAGGCTCTTGCCGGCGGCGACCTGGGCCTTGAACTCCTCCGTCCGGGCCCGGAGCTGGTCGTCCGAAAGGGCCTCGAGTTCCGCCTCCATCGCGTTGATGGCCGCCACTTTCGGCCGGTAGGACTTCAGCCGGCGATCATTAACCGAGCCAAAGATTTTCTTCGCGAGAGAACCGAACATCGGGAGCCTTCAGAATTCCAGGATTTCAGAGTAACGGGCGATTGGGGCAGGCTTATAGACTTAATTATCGAGGAACGCACCTTAAAGACTGTGCCCCAGTGGCGCAGGGCGAATTCCACAAGCGAGGCCGCCCGGGACCTGCTCGACGAGATGCTGTGACATAATTATGCCACGGCTTGCAAACGCAAACGGACTAGGCCATCGATCCCCATTGTCGTGGGCGGTCAGCTCACTAGAGGATTTTCCATGTCATTGTCATCTCAGCTTCGCCAGAGCGTCCTCGCCCTCGCGGTCGCCCTGCCCTTCGCCGCCGGCGCCGCCCTGGCCCAGACGGCCGCCCCCGCCAGCCCCGACAAGGTGGTCGCCCGCGTCAACGGGACGGCCATTACGGAAGGGGATCTCGCGATCGCCGCCGCCGACCCGGCCCTGCAACTGCCGAACATTCCTGAAGCCCAGAAGCGCGACATGCTGATCGGGTATCTCATCGACCTCAAGCTCGGCGCCAAGGCCGCTGAAACTGCTAAGGTCGGCGACAGCGCCGATTTCGCCCGCAAGCTGGCCTATAACCGCGACAAGACTCTGCTGGACCAGTACCTGGACCAGGAGGCGAAGAAAGCCGTGACGCCTGACGCCGCCAAGAAGCTCTACGACGAAACCGCCAAGAATGTGCCTACCGAGGAGGAAGTGCGCGCCCGCCACATCCTCGTCGAAAACGAAGATGAGGCCAAGAAGGCGGCCGCCCGCGTGAAGGGCGGCGAGGACTTCGCCAAGGTTGCCGGCGAACTCTCGAAGGACCCCGGCTCCAAGACCGACGGCGGCGATCTCGGCTTCTTCACCAAGGACCGCATGGTCGAGCCCTTCGCCGAAGCCGCGTTCAAGCTGCAGCCCGGCCAGATCTCCGACCCGGTGAAGTCCCAGTTCGGCTGGCACGTCATCAAGGTCGAGGAACGCCGCAGTAAGCCCGTGCCGACCTTCGATGAGATGAAGGAGCAAATCGACACCTATCTCGAGCGCAAGGCCCAGCAGGACCTGATCGTCGGCCTGCGCAAGGACGCCAAGATCGAGCGCCTCGACGACAAGGGCAACCTGGTCGAGCAGAAGAAATAGGTTTTTTCGCTTACGCTATCGCGGGATGAAGCGGATCGACAAAGGCGGGCTCCGGCCCGCCTTTCTTTTTGCGCCGTTCCGGCCGTGAAGTCGACTGCTTTGGAACGAAGCTCGGGCTTGACAAAAAGCGTTAATAGCCCGCACGTCGCGGATCTTAACGGCATTCCGCCTTTCCTTGAGTTCAACCGATGTCCAAGACCGTCTCTCCGCTCGCGCCCAAATCCTACCCGACGCTCCCCGCCATCGAGGGCGTCAGGATCGCGACCGCAGAGGCGGGGATCCGATATAAGAACCGCACGGACGTCCTTTATGTTGCCCTTGCGAAGGACACGGCGGTGGCCGGCGTGTTCACCCGCTCGAAGTGCCCGTCCGCGCCGGTCGACTGGTGCCGCAAAAATCTGGCAAAGGGTGTGGCGCGCGCGCTCGTGGTGAATTCCGGCAACGCCAACGCGTTCACCGGCAAGACGGGCGCGGAAGCGGTGAAGATGACTGCCGACATCGCCGCCGATGCTGCGGGATGCCGCGCGTCGCAGGTCTTCGTCGCCTCCACTGGCGTCATCGGCGAGCCGCTCGATGCTGCGAAGTTCAACGGTGTGCTGCAGGCTTGCGAGAAGAAGGCGAAGCCCCTCGCTTGGGTCGACGCCGCGAAAGCCATCATGACCACCGACACGTTTCCGAAAGTCGCGACCCGCACCGCGACCATCGGCGGCGTCGAGGTCACCATCAACGGCATCGCCAAGGGCGCGGGCATGATCGCGCCCGACATGGCTACGATGCTCTCCTTCATCTTCACCGACGCGCCCATCGCAGCACCCGTGTTGCAGGCGCTCATCAAGAAGGGCGCGGACAAGAGCTTCAATTGCGTGACGGTGGACAGCGACACCTCCACTTCTGACACGCTGCTGTTCTTCGCAACCGGCGCCGCCGCGAAGCGCGGCGCGCCCGCGATCTCGCTGCCGAGCGACCGCCGCCTGAAAAATTTCCGGCAAGCCTTGGAAGACCTCTTGATCGATCTCGCGCAGCAGGTGGCGCGTGATGGCGAAGGCGCGCGCAAGTTCGTGACCGTGAAGGTGACGGGCGCAACCGGCGTGACGTCCGCCAAGCACATCGCGATGGCCATTGCCAATTCGCCGCTGGTGAAGACCGCCGTTGCGGGCGAGGACGCCAATTGGGGTCGCGTGGTGATGGCGGTCGGTAAGGCCGGCGAACCGGCCGAGCGCGACAAGCTCGCCATCTGGTTCGGCGATATCCGCGTCGCCGTGAAGGGCGCGCGCGACGCGACCTATGACGAGAAGAAGACCTCTGCCTACATGAAGGGCGACGAGATCACCATCCGCGTCGATCTCGGCCTTGGCCGCGGTGAGGCCACGGCATGGACTTGCGATCTGACCAAGGCCTATGTGGAGATCAACGGCGATTACCGGAGTTGAATAGCGCCGTCGTCAGGGGACGACGGTCACCTTCATCTTCGTCGTGACGCGCATCGGGCCGCCGTACTGATCCGTCCCGTTGATCGCGTAGGCAAACTCGTCCGCGCCCTGATAACCGGGCTTGGCGACGTAGAAAGGCGTAAGGCCTTGCACGCCTGCCCTGCCCACCTTCGGCTTCTGCACGATCACCGCTTCGTTGATCCCGCCTTGAATGCCGTTGAGCCCGAAGCCGCACCCCTTACCGGCTTTGACCGTCATCTCCCCTTCGACCGTCGCGACGTGGGAGTTGAAGTTCATCGGTGCGACGATGCAGTCACCCGGATCCGCAAAAGCTGGCGCACTTTGCCAAACGAGAGCGCAGAAGGCCGCCGCAAAAACTTTCTTCATATCGAACCTGACAAGATTTTGATCACAACTTAGGTTTGTGTTCCGAAGTAACGTTTGTCAAGTTGGCCGAATTGAGTTCGCCGCAATCTCAAAACAGGCTAAGAGAGCCTTTCCCAACGATAAGTCACCGGACCCGATCAGCCTTGCCTCCCCTCAAGCTCACCCTCGTCGTCGCCGTCGCCCTGATCGACGCGGATAATCGCATTCTCCTGGCCCAGCGGCCGGAAGGGAAGCAGCTTGCGGGCCTGTGGGAGTTTCCCGGCGGGAAGGTCGAGCCGGGCGAGCGGCCGGAAGAGACGCTGATCCGCGAATTGCGCGAAGAACTCGGCATTGAGGTGAAGGAGCCCTGCCTCGCGCCGCTTACCTTCGCCAGCTACGCCTATGAACACTTCCATCTTCTCATGCCGCTTTACGTCTGCCGCCGCTGGGAAGGCTTCGTGCAGTCGCTCGAAGGGCAGGCGTTGAAATGGGTGAAGCCGCAGGATCTGCGCAGCTATCCCATGCCGCCCGCGGACGAGCCCCTGATCCCGTTCCTCATCGATCTCGTGGCGGCGTAACGCCCATGACCAACCAGGCCACTCTCGCTGCGCCGACCGCCCCGACGCCGGGTGTTCTGATCGCCAGCCTTCTCGGCTGCTCAATTTTATGGGCGAGCGGATTTCTGTTCGTGAAAGTGAGCGGCGAGGTGCATCCCTTCGCGCTCGCCGCCATGCGCGGGCTTGTCGGCGCGACATCGTTGGCGTTGTGGTTCGCCGTGATGCGCAAGAGCGTACTTCCGCAGGGTCGCGAGTGGATGAGCTGGCTGTTTCTCGGCGCGTTCAACGGCTGGATTCCGAACGTTCTTCTCGCCTACGGCCTGACGCAGATGGGCACCGCCTCCGCCGCCATGATCCAGGCCTCCGCGCCCCTGATCGTCGCGGTGCTGTCGCACCTGCTTTTCGCGGAGGAGCGGCTGTCGCCGCGGCGCATGATCGGCGTCGTTCTCGGCTTTGTCGGCATGGCCATTCTCATCGGCCCCGCCGCCTTCCCCGACAGCGGAATCAGCCCATGGGGCGTGCTCGCGATGGTGGGCTGCTCAATCAGCTATTCCTGCGCCAATCTCTATGTACGCTTCGTCCGGCAGGCGGATCCGTCGCGCCTGGCGCTGGGGCAACAGATCTGCTCCGGCATTCCAGCGACGATCCTGGCACTCGTCGTCGTCGGGCCGTCGTCCTTCGCGGCGGTTCCGGCCAACCTCGCACCGCTTATTGCGCTCGGCGTCATTGCAACGGCCATGCCGATCCTGTTCTTCATGCGCCTCATCCGCAATGCGGGGCCGACGCGGGCCTCGATGGTGGGCTATCTCATGCCCGTCTGGACGGCGGTTCTCGCGGTCGTGTTTCTCGGCGAGCGGATCGGCCCGCGCGAGATGATCGGCGGTGCGGTGGTGCTGACTGGCGTCGCGTTGGTGTCCTTGAGCGGACGGCGCAAGGCGGCATCCAGCTAAAGGCGGCGTCCCCCTCCCCTTCCCGCCGGCCAAAGACAGGCTAAACTCTTGTCTGACGAGAAGCGGGAGGAGCCCGATGTCGACCCTGTTCGAACGTCAGCTTGCGACCTATTCGAGCTATCATCGCGACCACCGGAACCGGCTGACCCATTTCATCGGTATTCCGGCCATCGTGTTTTCGCTGATCATTCTCCTCGCGCTCTGGCAGGTTCAGTTCAGCTCCATCCGCATTTCAGGCGCTTGGCTCGTCTGGGCCGCCGCGTGCCTCGGCTGGATCGCGCTCGACCTGACCATCGGCCTTGCCATGGCCCTCGTCCTCCTGCCGGTGGTGGTGTTCGCGGACTGGTTCGCCGCCACTTACGGCAGCGCCGCGACATTGTGGCTGTTCGGCATTCTCTTCGTTGGCGGCTGGGTTTTTCAGCTTGTCGGCCACGCTTTCGAGGGGCGGCGGCCGGCGCTTGCGGACAATCTCTTCCAGGCTTTCATCGGCCCCATGTTCATCATGGCGGAAGTGCTGATGATGCTGGGCTTGCGCCGCGATCTGGCGCGGTTCACCGAGCAGTAGCCATCACACCATGAATTCCTCGATATCGTCGACCTTGCCCGGCGCGAAGGCGACATGGCCGGCGAGCTCGCCGACGACGGGATAAGGACTCTCGTAGCAGGTCGCTGCGTTCTCGCGCACGAGGCCGCCCGCCATGGCGGTGAAGTAGGAGGCGTCACCTTTATAGGGGCAGTGGCTCGTGCGGTCGCTGCGCTCCAGAAGATCCATGCGCACGTCCTGGGACGGAATGTAATGCATGGGCGGCAGCGAGGCTTCGTGCAGGGTCAGCGCCTGCGTCGTCTCCGCGATGATGAAGCCGCCAAGCACGACGCGGATACGATGCGGGTTTTTCTCGACGGTGATCGGATGGTCGGGCCCGGGCTGTTTCATGACGGCCTCGCCTCAAAGCGCTTGCCTTCAAAAATACAGCAGAGCCCAGTTCAACACAAAGGTTTAACCGCGCCCATACCTGCGGCATCGCTTCCGCAGGATCACTTTTCGCGCGGCTCGGCAGGCGTCTCCGTGACGCCGAGCGCATCGGCCAAACGCATCTTGGCCGATCCGGGCCGCAGCGGCTTCTGCTGGCTCTCATGCGGCGCCCAGCCGGACAGCCAGACGATTTCGAAGGTGGCGGGCAAACGTCCATCCGGATCGGCGAAGCGTTCGGCATAGATCTCCGCCGCGCGCAAAAGCGTGGCGCGCCGCAGCGGGGTTTTGCGGCGGTCGTGAAGCGCGTTGGTGAACCCCATGCGGCGCAAATCCCGCATGAGAGCGAAGGGATCGCCATAGCGCACGCGGACTACTTCCGTGTCGGTCACCGGCAGCGAGAAGCCCGCGCGCTGGAGCAGGCCACCCAGATCGCGCACATCCGCAAAAGGAGCGACGCGCGGGCTGACGCCACCTTCGAGTTCCACCTCGGCCTGCGTGAAGGCCTGACGCAACTCGGTCAGCGTCGCGCCACCGAGAAGCGCCGCGACGAACAGCCCGTCAGGCTTGAGCGCACGCCGGATCTGTACCAGCGCGCCGGGAAGGTCGTTGACGCTCTGCAGCGAGAGAAGCGACACCGCGAGGTCGAACCGCTCGCCCGAAAAGGGCAGATGCTCTTCGTCCCCGAAGACGCTTCCCTCTTCCGGGACGGGAGACAGACGCAGCACCGTCTCCACACGCCTACTGCGCGAAAGGGCCTCAGCCGCGGCGGGCGTCGGCGTGCCGATGTCGAGGGCTTGAGGAAACGTGCGCAGCACCGCGGACAGGCGCTCCTCGAGATCCTCGACCACGCGCATCAGCAGAAAATCCGCGTAGCCGGATTGCAGCGCGCGCTGAAGGCGGCGGCGGACGAGGGGGCGGTCAAAGACGAGGGGCGTGCTCATGAGGCGCTCGATATGGCGTGAAACGGCGGCCGGGCCAAGGGTTTTTCGGCGTGTCCAGCAATCCCCTCCCCCTGTGGACTGGAACCGGTTTTCAATCCTGGCAGCAAATAGCTAAGCTTCCCTTATGAACGACCCCGCCGAATCCCGCCCTGCCCTGCCGCGTCTATTCCACGCCGCGCGGGAGGTTTCGCGCGCGGCGTTGGGGCTGGTCTATCCGCCCACCTGCATCGCCTGTCAGGCGGCGACCAGCGCGCCGCATGGGCTTTGCGCAGGGTGCTGGGCTGGCATGCGTTTCATCGAGCGGCCCTATTGCGAACGGTTGGGAACGCCGTTTGCGGTCGATTTTGGCCAGACGCTGCTCTCACCCGCCGCCATCGCCGATCCGCCGGTTTTCGGACGCTCCCGCGCGGTGGCGGAATATGACGGCACCGCAGCCATGCTCGTACACAGACTCAAATATGGCGACCGGCTGGAGCTGGCCCGTGCGCTCGGCACCATGATGACCCGCGCTGGAGCGGAGCTGATCGCGGAGGCTGATGTGATCGTGCCGGTGCCCCTGCATCGCTGGCGGCTGTGGCGGCGACGCTTCAATCAGGCGATGGCGCTTGCCGCCGTCGTGGCGCGGGAGAGCGGCGTCGCGTGCGACCCTTTCCTGCTCGCCCGCGTCAAACGGACCCGCCGGCAAGTCGGGCTGACGAAGACGCAGCGGCAGGAGAATCTTCAAGGGGCCTTCCGCGTACCGGAGGAGGCGAAGGCCCGGCTGAAGGGCAAGCGCGTCCTCCTCATCGACGACGTGCTGACCACCGGCTCCACGGCCAATGCGGCCTCCCGCGCGCTCCTGCGCGGCGGGGCGGCGCAGGTAGACGTACTTGCCTTCGCCCGGGTGGTGAAGGAGGCCTGACGGTGTTGTGAGGGCGGCCCCCCTCGTCTTATATGCTGTCAAGAACCGGAGAATGCCGCGTATGCCGCCCGTCACGATCTACACCAAGAGCTGGTGCTCCTATTCCATTGCCGCCAAACGGCTTCTCGACGAAAAGGGCATCGATTTCACGGAAATCGACATCGAGGCCAAGCCCGAGGCCCGCGCAGAGATGATCCAGAAAGCCTCTGGCCGGACCACCGTGCCGCAGATCTTCATCGGCGAGCGCCATGTGGGCGGCTGCGACGATCTTTACGCCCTGGAGAGCAAGGGCGAGCTTCAACCGCTGCTTCAGGCCTGAGTGGAGTTGAACCCCTGGCAACCACCCGCTTCACCGCCGCCTGCGTCCAGATGCGCTCGACCCGCGATCCGCTGCAAAACCGCGACGCGGCGATGGCGCTCGTGCGGGAAGCAGCAGCCAAGGGCGCGCATTTCGTGCAGACGCCGGAGATGACCTCGCTCGTCGAGCGCGAGCGGGCGGCGCTTTTCGACAAGGTCGGCCCGCAGGATCGGGACCCGACGCTTGCGGCTCTGCGCGACGTGGCGCGCGAACGCGGCATCGTTGTCCACATCGGTTCGATTGCGGTGAAGGAAGGCGACAAGATCGCCAACCGCGCCTTCCTCATCGGCGCGGATGGCGCAATCGTCGCCTCCTACGACAAGGTTCATCTCTTCGACGTCGACCTGCCGAACGGTGAGAGCTGGCGCGAATCGGCCACCTATACCGGCGGCGACAAGGCGGTGCTGGCTGAGACGCCCTGGGGCTATCTCGGCATGACGATCTGCTACGATGTGCGCTTCGCCGCTCTCTACCGGGCGCTGGCGGAAGGCGGCGCGTCCTTTCTCTCCGCGCCTGCCTGCTTCACCAAGCAGACGGGCGAGGCGCATTGGAACGTGTTGCACCGCGCGCGCGCCATCGAAACCGGCTCCTTCATGATCTCGGCCGCACAAGGCGGCCTGCACGAAGACGGACGCGAGACCTTTGGCCATTCGATCATCATCGATCCGTGGGGTCGCGTGCTTGCAGAAGCGGGAACCGAGCCCGGCGTGATTCTGGCCGAGATCGACCCCAACCTTGTCGCGGACGCGCGCGGCCGCATTCCCACCCTCAAGAACGCGCGCCCCTTCACGGTCGCGACGATATCGTCCGCCGGCTGAAACCTTGGCCGCGCGGTTTAGCATTGCTATCTACACGACATGATCAAGTACGCCCTGATTTGCGAAAAGGCCCACGAATTCGAGAGCTGGTTTCCTTCAAGCGATGCGTTTGAAAAACAGCGCAAGCGCGGCTTCGTGACCTGCCCTTATTGTGACTCCGCTAGGATCGAAAAACAGATCATGGCGCCGTCCGTGGCGCGTACGGACAAGACGCCCGTCGCATCCGCGCCGCAGCCTGTGGCCGCGCTCTCCGAGAAGGAAAAGGAAATCCGCGTCGCGCTGCGCGCGCTTCGCGATCATGTGGTGCAGAACGCGGACAATGTCGGCACAGCCTTCGCCGAGGAAGCGCGTAAGATGCACTATGGCGAAGTGGACCAGCGCTCGATCTACGGCGAGACGAATTTCGCGGAAGCGCAGGCGCTGCTGGAGGAAGGCATCGAGGTTTTGCCGCTCCCCGTCGTGCCTGACGACCGGAACTAGAGCTTGATCATGTTTCTCTAAAACATGATCAAGCTCTCGATTCCTTTGTGCCGCATGATCCGGGCGAACAACCGGTTCCCACTTGTTCTGATCATGCTCTAGCGATCGGGAGCCAATACCGCCGCACGGCGTTGTTGTCGGCAGAGGCGCCGGCACTTGACTTGTGAACGCGTCGTCCAAGTGCCCGCGTCGGCGACCCGATGGAGGTCCCCGATGAACGGCTCCGATCACGGCGAACCCCTGCAGGATGATGATGACGGCGTCAGCCGCCGCGGCTTTCTGCGCTGCATGACCTGGGCGGGCACCGGCGTTCTGTGGATGGCGAATGACGGGCTCCCGCGCTCGGTCGGCCTTTCCAGCGCCCTGGCCGCGACTGCGCCCAAGCCGACCGGCCTGACCTTCCTGCAGATCAGCGACAGTCACATCGGGTTCGACCGGCCGCCCAACACGGATGTACTCGCAACGCTGCGCGAGGCTGTGGCGAAGATCAAGACGCTCCCCGTCAAACCGTCCTTCATGATCCATACCGGCGATATCAGCCATCTCTCGAAGGAGAAGGAATTCGACGACGCCAATCAGCTCATCAGGGAGGTCGGCCTTCCCGTGTTCTATGTTCCCGGCGAGCATGACGTGCTCGATGATGAACAAGGCAAGCTCTATCGCGATCGTTACGGCAAAGGCACCAAGGGGGCCGGCTGGTATAGCTTCGACCAGCACGGTATCCACTTCATCGGCTTGGTCAATGTCGTCGACCTGAAGGCCGGCGGCCTCGGCAATCTCGGCGAAGAACAGCTCAAATGGCTTGAAGACGATGTGCGCGGCCTATCAGCCAGCACACCCATCGTCGTCTTCGCGCATATTCCGCTCTGGAGCCTTTATCCCGAATGGGGCTGGGGCACGGATGACGGGGCGCGTGCACTTTCGTTCCTCAAGCGCTTCGGTTCTGTGACTGTTCTGAACGGTCACATCCACCAGATCATGCAGAAGGTGGAGGGGAACGTCGCGTTTCACACCGCGCGCGCGACAGCGTTTCCGCAGCCTGCGCCCGGCACCGCGCCCGGACCGGGGCCGATGCAGGTTCCGGCAGGCGAGCTGCGCAAATATCTCGGCGTGGCGCATGTCAATTTCGTTCCCGGAAACAAGCACCTCGCGATCATCGATACGCCGCTCGCGTGAGAGCGGCTGCATCGCAAAGGGAGACGATCAGTGGCAAGGACAGAAACTTGGCGTGTCGCCTTTCTTCTCGTTCCGCTTCTTGCCGGCGCAGCGGCATTCGCGGTTGATGCGCCAACGAACGAGGTGAAGATCGAGAATTTCACCTTTGCGCCCGAAGCGATCACGGTGCTGGCAGGCACGAAGGTGACCTGGGTCAACCGGGACGACATTCCGCACACCGTCACCGCCCAGGACCATTCCTTCCGCTCAAAGGCGCTCGATACGAACGACAGCTTCAGCTTCACTTTCGAGAAACCGGGCGAGTACGCCTACTTCTGCTCGATCCATCCCAAGATGGTGGGCAAGATCATCGTCAAGGCTCCCTGATCCCGGCGCTGTCAGCGCGCGCGGCCTTTCAGGACGGTGATGCGGCCGACCATGTTCGGGTGGTAGCGGCAATAATAGTCGATCGTTCCGGCGCCCGTCAGAATGATCGAGCCCGATTGTCCTGAGGGGATCGGCAGATCCCAGGTCCCGTTTCTCGCGGTCGCCGTATGCGGAGCGACATCGCTGCTCACCCACTGGATCGTATCGCCAACATGGGCGACGATCTGCGGCGGGTTGAATCGATAGTTCGAGACCTGCACACGGATCACAGCCGCATTCGCGTAAGCCACACCCGCAATCGTGAAAATTGCGGCAAGCATCATCCGGTGAAGATTGTTCTGACCCGATGTCATTTCAGTTTCCCCGCAAGCTGTTCGGCATGTTGCTCGTGCCCCTGAAACACCTTCAGGCCCGTCGAAAGAAGATCCTTGAGTTCGCTGTTGCTGGCTGACGGGATCAGCGTATCGCTCAATGCGCTATTGACCGTCTTGTGATAGGCGACTTCGTTCGCCGCGTAGGCCTTGTCGAAGGCGGGACCACTCAGCTTTGCGAGATTGGCACGCTCCTGGTCGGCTTTCTTCACGAGGGCTTTGCTGGTGTCGTTGTTCTCCGGCGTCACATGCAGCTTCTTGACCAGCGCCAGCGCCTTTTTGTTCACCGCCGTATGATCCCGGACCATGTCCTGCGCAAAAGCCCGGACATCCTTGTTCTTCGATTTCTTGAGCGCCTGCTCCGCCGCCCGAATGTCGATCTGTCCCGCGGTGTAGGCGGTGTGGGCAATTTGGGGATCGGTTGGCTTGGCCGCTTGAGCGAAGGCGCTTCCAGAAGCCAGGATCAGCGCCGCCAGCGCTGCGGCCAGTCTCACGGACAACATTGGAATTCTCCCTTCGTCGAGAGCCCACCAACCCTGCACGTCTCGAATAGCGTGCGTCTCCTGGAAAAGTTCCTCACACCGCCGCCAACCGCGCGCTTTGCCGCAAGACCTCGCAATGGCGGACCACCACGCAGCGCCTAGATTCATCGGCTGACTTCGCACCGCGCGCGAGGGCTCGCCGTGACGGTCTTTTTCACCAGCGATACGCATTTCGGTGACCCGCGCGTCTTGCGCGTAGACAAGCGGCCGTTCAAAATAATCCCGGCGCATGACGAGGCGTTGATCGAGCGCTGGAACGCGACGGTTTCCACTGATGACGAGGTCTGGCATCTCGGCGATTTCACGCTTCAGACCGAGACAGCCCGGATCGAAGAATTGCTCGAACGTCTCCAGGGTCGCAAGAACCTCATCTCCGGTAACAACGACGGCCCGGCCACGCTCTCCGCGAGAGGCTGGGAGAGCGTTCAAACCTATGCCGAGGTTGAAGTGAACGGGCGTAATCTGGTGCTATGCCATTACCCGTTCCGAACATGGCACAATATGAGCCGCGGCTGGATCGACCTGCACGGACACAGCCATGGCCGTCTTGCTCACAAGACGCGGCAATACGATGTCGGCGTCGATGTGTGGGACTATCGCCCCGTCACGCTGTCCATGATCCTGAATTCGCGCCTGCATCGCTGGAAATCGGCAAGCTGAACCTTTCGCCTCCGCGCCCTGTGCCCTAAGAACGCTTGAGAACAAAGGAGAGCGGCGTGCAGCACGACCACGGCAAGGCTCATCGCAGACCCGCATCACTGATGCGCAGCTTTTTCGACAGCGAGGCCGCGGGCGGGATGATCCTGATGGCGGTGACCGTCGCCGCGCTTCTCGTTGCGAACTCTCCGGCCGGACGTGCTTATGCGGATGTTCTGCACCGCTATGTGTTCGGCCTGAGCATCCAGCACTGGATCAATGACGGCCTCATGGCCGTGTTCTTTTTGCTCGTGGGGCTTGAGATCAAGCGCGAGTTTCTGGACGGGCAGCTCGCCACCTGGCCGCGCCGCATCCTGCCCGGCATCGCCGCCTTCGGCGGCATGGCCGTTCCGGCGCTTGTCTACCTCGCTGTCACATTGACGAGGCCCGACCTCGTGCGCGGCTGGGCGATTCCCGCCGCGACCGATATCGCCTTCGCGCTCGGCGTCCTGGCCATCCTCGGCTCGCGGGTGCCCGCCTCGCTCAAGATCTTTTTGACCGCGCTGGCGATTCTCGACGACCTCGGCGCCATTGTCATCATCGCCCTGTTCTACACCGGCACCATTTCACTGCCGATGCTCGGCGCGGCGGCGCTATGCCTTCTCGCGCTGATCGCACTCAACCGCTTCGGCGTGATGCGGCTCGCGCCTTATCTCGCACTCGGCGCGCTGTTGTGGTTCTTCGTGCTGAAATCGGGCATCCACGCGACGCTCGCCGGCGTCGCTTTGGCGCTGACGATTCCGCTCTACGGCCACACCCGAGCCTTGCGCGAGCAGGAGGATTCGGCGCTGCACCGGCTGGAGCACGCGCTTCAGAAATGGGTGGCCTATGCGATCATCCCGATCTTCGGCTTCGCCAATGCGGGCGTATCGTTTGCGGGCCTCTCATTCGACAGCCTGCTCAGCCCGCTGCCGCTCGGCATCGCGCTTGGCCTCTTCATCGGCAAACAGGCCGGCGTCTTTGCCTTCATGATGCTGGCGATCCGCCTCAACCTTGCCGACGTGCCCTCAGGCGCATCAAAGCTTCAATGCTACGGCGTGGCGCTTCTGTGCGGCATCGGCTTCACCATGAGCCTGTTCATCGGCGCGCTCGCCTTCCCCGACAGGCCAGAACTGACCGATGCCACCAAGATCGGCGTGCTGGCGGGCTCGCTCCTCTCGGCTTGCGCGGGCTGGCTGATCTTGCGTGTCGCGCCGCGCGAAGCGCCTCACGTGCGCGCGGCGAGCAGCATGTAGTTGACCGCCGTATCCGACGAGAGAGACCAGTCACCACGCAAGGGATTGTAGACCACACCCTTGAGATCGTTGACCGTGAAGCCCGCGACCCGCAGGGCTTCCGTCAGCTCATCTGGCGTAACGAACTTGTCCCATTCGTGTGTGCCCTTCGGCAGCCAGCCCAAAATGTATTCCGCGCCGACGATGGCGAGCGCAAAGGAGCGCAGCGTCCGGTTGAGCGTCGCCATGGCGAGAGCGCCGCCGGGCTTCACCGCCTGGGCGCAGGCGGTGACAAAGGCCTGCACGTCGGCCACATGCTCCACCACCTCCATGGCGAGCACCATGTCGAAGGTCTCGCCGCGCGCGACCACGGCCTCAACGGTCTCGTTGCGATAGTCTACCGGAACGCCCGCACGCTCCGCGTGGAGCTTCGCGACGGAAATGTTGGTCGGGGCAGGGTCGAGCCCCGTGACCTTGGCGCCAAGGCGGGCGAGCGGCTCGGAGAGCACGCCGCCGCCGCAGCCGACATCGAGGATCGTCAGCCCTTCCAGCGAGCGCGCCGAACGTGGATCGCGCCCAAACCGGCGGCAAGCCTCGTCGCGGATATAAGCGAGCCGGACCGGATTGAACTTGTGCAGGACCTTCATGGGCCCCTTGGGGTCCCACCACGTCTCGGCGATCCGCTCGAAACGGGCGACCTCCGCCGGGTCGATGGTGCTGGCCTCGGGGGTCTTGGCTTGGCGGTCGGTCATTGAAACTTCCTTGCGTTTAGACCAAGGGACATATCGGGCGCGTTGACAGCGCGCTACCCCACAGTCATGTATACGCCGCCTTCGCCCCCGGCGAAGAGGCAAAATTTCTTCTCACGTCTGGCCTTAATCGCATGCCCCGTCTCGTTATGAAGTTCGGCGGTACATCCGTCGCCACGGTCGATCGCATCCGCAATGTGGCGCGGCACGTCAAACGCGAGATCGACGCGGGCTACGACGTGGCCGTGGTCGTCTCCGCCATGTCCGGCAAGACCAACGAGCTGGTCGGTTGGGTGAGGGACGCCTCGTCCCTCTATGATGCCAAGGAATACGACGTCGTCGTCGCTTCCGGCGAGCAGGTGACCTCTGGCCTTCTCGCCCTCGCCTTGCAGGAAATGGGCGTGAAGGCCCGCTCCTGGCAGGGCTGGCAGATCCCCATCATGACCTCGGAAGGCCATGGCTCGGCGCGAATCGCCGCCATCGACGGCACCGGCATCCTTCAGGGCTTTACTCAGAACAAGGAAGTGGCGGTGGTGTCCGGCTTCCAGGGCATTCACCAGCCGACCCAGCGCATTACCACCCTCGGGCGCGGCGGCTCGGACACCAGCGCGGTGGCGCTGGCCGCCGCCATCCAGGCCGAGCGCTGCGACATCTACACGGACGTGGACGGGGTCTACACCACCGATCCGCGTATCGTGCCGAAGGCGCGCCGCCTGGATAAGGTGTCGTACGAGGAAATGCTGGAAATGGCCTCGCTGGGCGCCAAGGTGCTCCAGGTCCGCTCGGTGGAGCTGGCCATGATGCACCGGGTTCCCACTTACGTGCGCTCCAGCTTCGACGATCCCGCCGAGCCCAAGCTCGGCACCCTCATCTGCGACGAGGAAGACATCATGGAACAGCAGGTCGTCACGGGCATCGCCTATTCGCGCGACGAAGCCCAGATTACGCTGCGTAATGTAGCCGACAAGCCGGGCATCGCGGCCTCGATCTTCGTGCCACTGGCTGAGGCCAACATCAACGTGGACATGATCATCCAGGTTGTATCGGACGACACCACCACCACGGACCTGACCTTCACGGTCCCGACCGCCGATTACGACCGCGCCTGCGCGGTTCTCAACGAGCACAAGGCCGAGATCCAGTTCAAGGACCTCCAGGGTGCGACCGACGTGGTGAAGGTCTCGGCCATCGGGGTGGGCATGCGCAGCCATGCGGGCGTCGCGGCCAAGGCCTTCAAGGCGTTGGCGGACAAGGGAATCAACATCCGCGCGATCACCACCTCGGAGATTAAGTTCTCGGTTCTGATCGACTCCGCCTATACGGAGCTTGCGGTGCGTACGCTCCACTCGCTATACGGCCTTGATCAAGCCTGATTGACGGCTCGTCGGTGAGGCTGCGACACTGATAGGACAGCCGCCGGTTGACCCCCGTCGGCTTCAAACGGACGGGACACGAAAGCTCATGCCAAGCGCTCCCGGCGGTCCGCGCCTTCTGCTGCGCCGCCTCCGCGAGATCATGGCGGAGCCGGTCGGAGCGCAGGATCGCCTCGACAGGATCGTGATCCAGATCGCGGCCAATATGGTGGCCGAGGTGTGCTCCGTCTATGTCATGCGCGGCGACGGCGTCCTTGAGCTTTTCGCAACCGAGGGCCTGAACCGGGCAGCGGTCCACCACACGGTCATGCGCGCCGGCGAGGGCCTTGTTGGCCTCATCGCCTCGACTGCCGAACCGCTGGCGCTCTCCGACGCCCAGAGCCACCCGGCCTTCTCCTACAAGCCCGAGACGGGCGAAGAGATCTATCACGCCTTCCTCGGCGTGCCGCTGCTGCGCGCGGGCAATACGCTGGGCGTTCTGGTCGTTCAGAACCGCACCTTCCGGGTCTACGCGGAAGAGGAGATCGAGGCGCTCCAGACCACTGCGATGGTGCTGGCGGAGCTGATCGCCACCGGCGAATTGCAGGCGCTCGCCCCCGTCGAGACCGGCATCGCGCTGCGCCGCCCAGTCCACCAGAAGGGCACCGCGCTCGCCGACGGCGTCGGCCTCGGCCATGTGATCCTTCACGAACCCCGCGTGGTCGTCAAAAACCTCATCGCCGAAAACGTGGAGTCGGAGCTGCAACGGCTGGAGCACGCCATTGGCGAGGTGCGAGCCTCCATCGACCGGCTGCTCGAACGGGGCGACGTGGCCCATCACGGCGAGCACCGGGAAGTTCTGGAAACCTTCCGCATGTTCGCCCATGACCAGGGCTGGCTGCGCCGGATGCGCGAGGCGGTCACCTCGGGTCTGACCGCGGAAGCGGCCGTGGAGCGCGTGCAGTCGGACAACCGCGCTCGCATGCTGCGCCAGACCGACCCTTACTTGCGCGAGCGGCTGCACGATCTCGACGACCTCGCCAACCGCTTGCTGCACCGGCTCGTCGGCCGCGATCTCGTGGTAGAGCGCGGCCTGCTGCCGGAGAACGCTATTCTCGTCGCAAGGTCCATGGGACCGGCGGCGCTGCTCGACTATGGCCGCTCGCGCCTGCGCGGCCTCGTGCTGGAGGAAGGCGGCCCCACAAGCCACATCGCCATCGTCGCAAGGGCGCTCGGCCTACCGGCCGTGGGCGAGGTGGCAAACGTCACCTCTCTCGTAGAGCAGGGGGACGCGATCATCGTCGACGGCGCGGCGGGCGAGGTGCAGATCCGCCCCTCGTCCGACGTGGAAGCCGCCTATGCCGAAAAGGCGCGGCTGCGCGCAAGGCGGCAGGAGCAATATCTCAAGCTGCGCGACGTGCCCTCCGTCACCAAGGACGGGGTCCCGGTCACGCTTCAGCTCAATGCGGGCCTTCTCGTCGATCTTCCGCACCTCGAAGACACGGGCGCGACGGGCGTCGGGCTTTTCCGCACCGAATTGCAGTTCATGATCGCCGAGCGGATGCCGACGGCGACCGAGCAGCAGAACCTCTACAGCGCGGCCTTCGCGGCTGCGGGCGACCGGCCCATCACCTTCCGCACCCTCGATATCGGCGGCGACAAGGTGCTGCCCTACATGCAGGCGGTCGAGGAGGAAAACCCGGCGCTCGGCTGGCGCGCTATCCGCATCGGCCTCGACCGTCCCGGCCTCCTGCGGGCGCAGATCCGCGCGCTGTTGAAGGCGGCAGCCGGACGGCCGTTGAAGATCATGTTCCCGATGGTCGCGACCTGCGACGAGTTCTTCCGCGCCAAGGCGCTGGTGGAGCGGGAGCGCAACCACCTCTCCCGCCACGGACACGTCCACCCTTCGGACCTCAAGCTCGGCGTGATGCTGGAGGTGCCCTCCCTCCTGTTCCAGCTCAAGGAAATCTGCGCGGTCGCCGATTTCGTCTCTGTCGGCTCGAACGACCTGATGCAGTTCCTCTTTGCCATCGACCGGGAGAATCGGCGCGTCGCCGACCGCTTCGACCCGTTGAGCGCGCCGATGCTGCGGGCGCTCAGCCTTGTGGCGGAGCAGGCCAAGGCCTCGAACTGCCTCGCCACCGTCTGCGGTGAGATCGGCGGACGCCCGCTCGAAGCCATGGCGCTGATCGGGCTCGGCTTCCACTCCCTGTCCATGTCTCCGGCCGCCATCGGCCCGGTCAAGGCGATGCTGCTGGCCCTTGACGCAGGGGAAGTCGGTGCCCTTATCCGGAGAGAGCTCGAACATGCCGGGGGCGGCGATACGCTGCGTCCCAAGCTCGCCCGTTTTGCGGAAACCCATGGTATTCCGGTCTGATGTCTTTTGCTCCGCCTTCTGAACGCCTGAACGCCATTCTCGCCCGCCATGACATCATCATGGCGACGCTCAACGCCGGTCCGGACCCCGAGACCTTCGTCGCCTTGTCGCGCGAATTGTCCGAGCTCGAGGACGTGGTCGGGGCGATTCGCGCCTATCGCGTCATGGAAGAGAACCTGGACGGCCTCGAGGCGCTTCTCGACGATCCGGCAACCGATGCAGAGATGCGCGCGCTTGCCGCCGACGAGCTGCCCCAGGCCCGCGAGGACCTGGAAAAGGCGGCGCAGGACATGCGCATTATCCTGCTCCCCAAGGACGAGGCGGACGAAAAAAGCGCCATTCTCGAAATCCGCGCCGGCACCGGCGGCGACGAGGCGGCACTCTTCGCGGGCGATCTTTTCCGCATGTATTCCCGCTATGCCGACCTGAAAGGCTGGAAGGTCGAGATCGTGTCCGAGAGCGAGGGCACGGCGGGCGGTTACAAGGAAATCGTGGCCGAGGTCAAAGGCCGCGGCGTTTTCGCACGACTCAAATTTGAGAGTGGCGTCCACCGCGTGCAGCGTGTGCCGGACACCGAGACTCAAGGGCGCATCCACACCTCCGCCGCCACGGTCGCCGTGCTGCCGGAAGCGGAGGACGTGGACATCGCCATCAACGACGCGGATCTGAAGATCGACACCATGCGCGCGCAAGGTGCCGGCGGTCAGCACGTCAACAAGACCGAGTCCGCGATCCGCATCACGCATATTCCGACCGGCACGATCGTCTTCGTGCAGGACGAGCGTTCCCAGCACAAGAACCGCGCGCGGGCGCTGGCTCTGTTGCGTGCAAAGCTCTACGACGCCGAGCGCAGCGCCAAGGACGCCGCGCGGGCGGCCGACCGCAAGTCGCAGGTCGGCTCCGGTGACCGCTCGGAGCGCATCCGCACCTACAATTTCCCGCAAGGCCGCGTGACCGACCACCGCATCAACCTCACCCTCTACAAACTCGAGGAAGTCGTGGCCGGCAACGCCCTCGACGAGCTGATCGACGCCCTCGTGACCGAGCATCAGGCCTCCCTGCTCGCAGCGCAGGACGAGGCCGCATGATCGAAGGGTTGAGCCACATCACCCTGATCACCAGCGATCTCGACCGCATGAGCGCCATCGTCGAACAGGTGTTGGACGGACGCGAAGTTTACTCTTCGGGAGACGACACCTTCTCCCTGTCGCGGGAAAAGTTCTTCATCGTCGGCGGGCACTGGATCGCGATCATGGAAGGCGAGAGCCTGCCTACGCAGACCTACAACCACATCGCCTTCAAGATCGCGGCCTCGGACGTGGACGCTTACCGCGCACGGATCGAGAGCCTCGGCCTGACCTTCCGCGAGTCACGCCCCCGCGTCGAGGGCGAGGGTCATTCGCTCTACTTCTACGACCACGACAATCACCTCTTCGAGCTGCATACCGGCACGTTGGAAGAGCGGCTCGAGCGCTACCGGCGGGGCAAAGCGGCTTGAGTGCGACGGCCGCCACCCGCGACCAGGCGCTGCGCGAGCTTCGGCGCAGTCTGACGGAGGCCGGTTTCGAGAGCGCGGCGCTTGACGCCCGGCTCCTGGTGCTGGCCGCGCTCGGCATCTCCTCTTCCGACCTCATCACCCGTCCCGATACCCCGCTGACCGATCACGAAGCCGAGACGCTGGCGGCTTTCGCCGCCCGTCGCCTTGCCCATGAGCCGGTGGCGCGGATCATCGGGGAGCGGGAATTCTGGGGCCTGCCCTTCCGGCTATCGGATGCCACCCTCGTGCCCCGGCCGGATACGGAAACTGTGGTGGAGACGGCCCTGAAGCTGCTTCCCGACCACAACGCCCCCTTGGGCATCGCCGATCTCGGCACCGGATCGGGCTGCATTCTGACCGCGCTGCTGCATGAATTGCCGAATGCGAGGGGAATCGGCGTCGACCGCTCGCCCGAGGCTGCCCGCACGGCCCACGCCAATGCGCAGGCCAACGGGGTTGGGGATCGGGCGCTTTTCGTCGTCTCCGACTGGGGCAGCGCGCTGAAAGGCACCCTCGACCTCGTGGTGTCCAACCCACCCTATATCGTCTCCGCAGTGATTCCGGGGCTCGACCGGGAGGTCCGGGACTATGACCCCGCGCTCGCCCTCGACGGGGGCGCGGACGGGCTCGACGCCTACCGGATCATCCTCGACGATGCGGGCCGGCTCCTGAAGCCCGGCGGCCTGTTGGTGCTGGAAATCGGCTATGATCAGGCCGAAGCCTTGCAGCGTTTGGCCGCGGAGCGAGCCCTTGAAGTGCTGGCCGTTGCGCCCGATCTCTCGGGCAATCCACGGTGCGCCGCCCTCAAACGGACATGATCGCGGGGGATAAATATCCCTTCACCCCACAGGGAAAAGCTGAAATTCCGCTTGTTGGAGCGGACGGAACCCGCTAGATTCGGGACTAGACATCGTCCTCGGTCTGAGCAAATCGGCGGTCCCTTTTGAGGAACAGGCCGGAAGACCAAACGATATCAATCGCGCAGGCAGGGGCTTTTTGAACAGCCGGGCGCGATCATCTGAACCCGACACTGAAGGATGGCCAGGCCTCAAGCTATGGCTGAACATCAGACGGTTGCCACGCGAACGGTGGGCGATAAGCCCGTTCGGTGAACATTGGCTTGCATCGCGTGGGCCTTAAGGAACCAGCGAGGGTCGTAGACCAGAATGAGACCAGGACAGAACAGGCGTATGCGCGGTCGTAACCGCAACAATAACAACAAGGGCCCGAACCCTCTGACCCGGAGCTACGAGTCGAACGGCCCGGACGTGAAGATTCGCGGCACGGCTCAGCATATCGCCGAGAAGTACAGCCAGCTCGCGCGCGATGCGCAGGCCAGCGGCGACCCGGTGGCGGCAGAAAACTATTTCCAGCACGCCGAGCACTATTTCCGCATCATCGCCGCGGCACAGGAGCAGCTGCGCGAGCAGTACGGCTATCAGCAGCGCTTTGACGACGAAGGCGACGAGGAGGGCTTTGCCCAAGGCGACCGCCCGAGCTTCGAGCGCGCCGGCATGGGCGGCGACGACGCCGATCTCGGCTCCCAGCCGCAGCCCTACGAGAGCCGCCCTGAAGGCGAGCGCCCTGCCCGCTTCGAGCGTGGTGACCGTCAGGATCGCGGCGAACGCCACGATCGCGGAGATCGGCAGGAGCGCGGTGACCGTCAGGACCGTGGCGATCGTCAGGAGCGCGGCGACCGGCGCGAGCGCTTCCAGCGCGATCGCGGCCCCCGGCAGGATTTCCAGCGCGACGAGCAGCAGCCCTTCGAGCGCGGCGAGCGTCCTGACCGCCAGGAACGTCCTGACCGCCAAGAGCGCCAGGATCGCGGTGGCCGTGGCGATTTCCGCCGTGACCGCCGTCGCGACGAGGGCGAAGCGGGCGATGCCGGCGGTCTGCCGGCCTTCCTGACCAACCCGGTGCGCGCTCCGGTTTCGGTCGAGATCGAGGAAAAGACCCCGGCTCCGCAGGACGTCGCGAACGACGAGGGCGAGGTTCGCCCGCGCCGCCGCCGCCGCACCCGTCAGGAGATGGAAGACGACGCCCGCGCCAAGGCGGATTTCAGCGGCGACGACATCAAAACCCCCGCAGCCGAATAAGGCGCGAGGGCAATCGCAAGACCATGAAGGGAGGGCTTTGCTCTCCCTTTTTGTTGTCCGAACCTACGCCTGCTCGGGCGTGAAGCTGTCGCCTTCCGCAATCCGGCCGCCGGAGAGAACCTCGGCATAGACGCCGCAATCCACATGGCCGAAGCCCTTCATCAGGCCTTTGGGGATCTGCAGGTCGCGTAGACCCGTCGCGGGATCGACGGTGGTGGCAGCGCAGCGCTCGATCCGCTTGATGCCGCGCAGGCGGATGCCGGACGGGCTGACGATCACACGGTCCACAAGGTCGAATTCCTGCCAGGGCGCGAGGCCCTCCACGTGGACATTGCCCCGGAACCGCAGAGGATCGACGGGCGCGCCGATAGTCTCTTCCAGCGCCCGCACGCTCGCCAAATTGATGATCGACACGAAGCCGCGCCGTGAATCCGTGAAACGGATGCCCTCCGGGGCCGCCAACACCTTCGGCGCGCCGCGCAATTCCTTCGGCATGAAGCGGCGGATGAAGGCCTCAACGGCGAGCCGCCCCTCCCGGGTCGACAGATCGCCCCGCGCCACCTCGCGCCCGCCCTCCTCGATCACGAGCGTCGTCGCCTCATCGAGATAGCGGGTCTTGAGCTGCGCCAGGCTGGCGTTGCGCATCAGCATCAGGAACTTGTCCTTGGGCTGATGGATCGGGTTTTTCGGGTCGAAGCCCGCCGGGCCGTTCTCGATGGCGAAGATGCGGTCGGCGGGAAAATGGCGGCCCGCGATGAGGTCCGCTGAGGGGAGCTGTTCGGGCGAGAGGCCCTTGACGGGATAGCGATAGAGAGCGGCGATGCGAATGGTCATGCCACATCGCTAAAACCGTGTGTCGCGGGACGCAAGAACGGGCGGCGGCTTATTCCTTCGCCCGGGAGAGCACATCCTCGTCGGAGGTTGAAGATTGCTCCTCTTCCCCCTCTTCCGGGTAAACGGGGACCACACCGCTCGGAGGGATGGTGCCCGTGCCGGTCGAATCGCCGTCGTCGCGCTCGATCTCAAAGGCTTCCATGCTCTGCTCGAGATCGGCTTCAACCTTCGCCTTTTCGGTGGTGTCGCCAAAGGTTTTCGGCGTCACCGAGGGCTCCCGCTCCACCGGGCTTTCCGGCACGGCCATGCCGAGCGCGTCGTTGCGCGCCAAGTCCGCGCGGGCCTTTTCCGCTTCGGAGCGCGGATCGCGTACCATCGCAAAAACCTCCTTTGCTGCTCGAAGGGTCAATGATGGCGCTTGGAGGCTGGTTCCTCCCCCTTGTTGTGACCGATTGGCCCCACCAACTAAGGTTCAGCGGATGCTTCGCAGGAAGGTCCGACATCGCAGGGTACGGGCGGGCCTCAAAGAGGACGTGCGGGCCCCAGAAGGGATGAGACATGAATTTTGAAAAGTATACCGAGCGCGCGCGCGGTTTCGTGCAGGCCGCGCAAAACCTCGCCATGCGGGAGGGCCACCCGCAACTGGCTCCCGGCCATCTCCTGAAAGTGCTGCTCGACGACCCCGAGGGCCTCTGCTCCGGCCTGATCGACCGCGCGGGCGGCAGCTCGCGCGAGGCGCGCTCGGCGATCGAGCAATGGCTCGCCAAGCAGCCCAAGGTCTCCGGCGCTGCGGCCCAGCCGCAGGCGACGCGCGACCTGATGCGCTTCTTCGACTCAGCCGAGAGCGCTGCGGAGAAGGCAGGCGATTCTTACGTCACCGTGGAGCGAATGCTTCTCGCGCTCGCCGTCGACAAGGATTCGGAGGCTGGCAAGATTCTGGCGAAGGCCGGGGTGACGCCGCAATCGCTCAATGCAGCCATCAATGCCCTGCGCAAGGGCCGCACCGCCGACAATGCGACGGCGGAGAACGCCTATGAGGCGCTCAAAAAATATGCCCGCGATCTCACCGAAGCAGCGCGCGACGGCAAGCTCGATCCGGTGATCGGCCGTGACGAAGAAATTCGCCGCACGATCCAGGTTCTGTCGCGGCGCACGAAGAACAACCCGGTTCTCATCGGCGAGCCCGGCGTCGGCAAGACCGCCATCGTCGAGGGACTCGCGCTGCGCATCATCAACGGTGACGTGCCAGAGAGCTTGAAGGACAAGCAGTTGCTCGCCCTCGACATGGGCGCACTGATTGCCGGCGCAAAGTATCGCGGTGAGTTCGAGGAACGCCTGAAGGCCGTGCTTACCGAAGTCACGGCGGCAGATGGCGGCATCATCCTCTTCATCGACGAGATGCATACGCTCGTCGGCGCAGGAAAAGCCGATGGCGCGATGGACGCCTCGAACCTCCTGAAGCCCGCGCTCGCGCGCGGCGAACTGCACTGCGTCGGCGCGACTACGCTCGACGAATACCGCAAGCATGTGGAGAAGGACGCCGCGCTCGCTCGTCGCTTCCAGCCGGTCTTCGTCAGCGAGCCGACCGTGGAAGACACGGTGTCGATCCTGCGCGGCCTGAAGGAGAAGTATGAGCAGCATCACGGCGTGCGCATCACCGACTCGGCGCTCGTGGCGGCTGCGACCTTGTCTAACCGCTACATCACCGACCGCTTCCTGCCGGACAAGGCCATCGATCTCGTCGACGAGGCTTCGTCGCGCCTGCGCATGCAGGTCGATTCGAAGCCAGAAGAGCTTGATTCCATCGACCGCGAGATCGTGCGCTTGAGGATCGAAGCCGAAGCTCTGAAGAAGGAGACCGACGCCGCATCCAAGGACCGCCTCCAGCGTCTGGAGAAAGAACTCGCGGAGTTGCAGGAGCGCTCGGACGCCATCACCGCGCGCTGGAAATCCGAGAAGGATAAACTCGGTCGCGCGGCAGCATTGAAGAAGAAGCTCGAGGATGCGCGCAATGAACTCGCCTCGGCGCAACGTCAGGGTCAGTATCAGCGCGCGGGCGAACTGGCCTACGGCATCATTCCGCAACTGGAAAAGGAACTCGCCTACACCGAAGCCGCCGAAAACGGCTCAGGTCTGATGGAAGAGGCGGTGACGCCCGACCATGTGGCGCAGGTCGTCTCCCGCTGGACCGGCGTTCCCGTCGACAAGATGCTCGAAGGCGAGCGCGAGAAACTTCTTCACATGGAAGACGAACTCGGCAAACGCGTCATCGGCCAGCGCGAAGCGGTGGAGGCGGTCTCGACCGCCGTGCGCCGCGCGCGTGCCGGCTTGCAGGACCCGAACCGGCCGCTCGGCTCGTTCATGTTCCTCGGCCCCACAGGCGTCGGCAAGACGGAGCTGACGAAGGCGCTCGCCGGCTTCCTGTTCGACGACGACACCGCGCTCGTGCGCCTCGACATGTCGGAATACATGGAGAAGCATTCGGTCGCTCGCCTCATCGGCGCGCCCCCCGGCTATGTCGGCTATGAGGAAGGCGGCGCGTTGACGGAAGCCGTGCGCCGCAGGCCCTATCAGGTCGTGCTGTTCGACGAGATCGAGAAGGCGCATCCGGACGTGTTCAACGTGCTGCTGCAGGTGCTCGACGACGGACGTCTCACGGACGGACAGGGCCGCACGGTCGACTTCCGCAACACGCTCATCATCATGACCTCGAATCTGGGCTCGGAATATCTCGTGGCGCAGAAGGAGGGCGAGGATACGGATGCGGTGCGCGGCGAAGTGATGGCGGTGGTGCGCTCGCATTTCCGCCCAGAGTTCCTCAACCGCGTGGACGAGATCATCCTCTTCCATCGCCTGAAGCGGACCGAGATGGGCGCGATCGTCGATATCCAGCTCCAGCGGCTGCAAAAGCTTCTGGAAGACCGCAAGGTCACGCTCGATGTGGACGCTGAAGCGCGCGACTGGCTCGCCGACAAGGGCTACGACCCCGCTTACGGCGCGCGACCCCTGAAGCGCGTGATCCAAAAGAACGTGCAGGACCCGCTGGCGGAACTGATCCTCTCCGGCGAGGTCAAGGACGGAGAGACCGTGAAAGTGCATCTCGGCCCCATGGGCCTGATGATCGGCGATGTCAGCGTCGGCAAGGAAGCCAAGAGCGCACCTGAAGGCGTGCGGTTGAACTGATCGTCTCGTTGCAAGCGACAAATCGAAATGGCCGGGCTCGCTCCGGCCATTTTCATGTGACGCGCGAGCTCTTTCTTTGCAGCGTCATTAGGCGAAGGTTGCAGATGCAGCGCCGTCATACCTGCCCCGCCCCGTATGCACGATGACTTGGTTGCGCCTCCCCCCTTTATGGATTGTTCAGCCACGCTGGCAGAAACGTAACAAAGGGACGAGGAAACACCCATGGACAGAAGAAAAGTGCTGAAAGGTGCCGGGCTTGCGGCTATGGCGGGCGCAGTCGCCTCCCCTGCCATTGCGCAGGCGCAGCCCGAAATCCGCTGGCGCATGGCGTCGAGCTACCCGAAAAGCCTCGACACGCTCTACGGCGCGGGCGACATGATCGCCAAGCGCGTGGCGGCTGCAACCGACAACAAGTTCCAGATTCAGGTCTTCGCCGCAGGCGAGATCGTGGGTCCGCTCCAGACCCTCGACGCGACGCAGAACGGCACGGTCGAATGCTCCTACACTCTGTCGAGCTTCTTCATCGGCAAGGACCCGACCTTCATGTTCGAGACCTCCGTGCCGTGGGGCATGAACGTGCGCCAGCATAATGCCTGGATGTATTACGGCGGTGGTCTCCAGCTCGTGCGCGAGTTCATGAAGGACTATGGCGTCATGCCCTTCCCGGCCGGGCAGACCGGCGCGCAGATGGGCGGCTGGTTCCGCAAAGAGATCACCTCCATCGACGATCTTAAAGGCCTGAAAATGCGCATCGCCGGCATGGGCGGCCAGATCATGGCGAAGCTCGGCGTGGTGCCGCAGGTTCTGGGCGCTGGCGACATCTACCCGGCGCTGGAGCGCGGCACGCTCGATGCGGTCGAGTTCTCAGGCCCCTACGACGACGAGAAGCTCGGCTTCGTGAAGGTCGCCAAGTATTATTACTATCCCGGCTTCTGGGAAGGCAGCGCGCAGCCTTCGCTCTATGTGAACATGGACAAGTGGAACGCGCTGCCGGCGCACTACAAAGCCATTCTGGACGCGGCTTGCGCGGAAGCGAATGCGATGTGCGTGGCGAAATACGACGCCGAAAACGCCGAAGCGATCCGCCGTCTCGTGGCGCAGGGCGCGCTGCTGCGCGCCTTCCCGAAGGACGTGATGGAGCAGAGCTACAAGGAGGCGTTCAAGCTCTATAACGAGATCGCCGCGTCGAATGCGAAGTTCAAGAAGATCTACGATTCCTGGAACGCCTTCCGCGAGAAGGAACTCACCTGGTTCCGCATCGCGGAGCTGCCCTTCGACTACTTCGTCAATTCGCAGCAGCGCTAAGCAGTGACAACGACAGGCGGCGCAAGAACCTGCGCCGCCTCCTTCATGCTCTCTCGGGATCGAAGCTTCGCTTTCTGCGTTTCTCTTCCATCAGGCTTTTTGCTGATTGGGAGAGAAGGGATGAAGGAAAAACGCAAAAACCGAAAAGAGACGCCTCGAAAGCGCGAGACGCGGGACAGGACACTGCCGGAAAATTCGCAGGAAGCGCTGGACCGCCGGCTCGACGAGGCGGAAGAAGAATCCTTTCCGGCAAGCGACCCCGTTTCCGTGCGCATCACGAAATAGGTTTTGGCCTTGTCGCGAAACCCCAGGCATCCCGCCTGGGGCTTTCTTTTTGCTTACCCGCGACTTGCCACGGCAACACCCAAGGCCGCGCAGGCCATGCCCGCCATCTGAACGAGACTCAAGGTCTCGCCGAAGATTGCGAAGGCCATGAGCGCGGCAACCGGCGGCACGAGATAGAGCAGCGTTGCGACGCCGACTACCGCGCCCTGGCGGATGAGGAAGAGCAGAAGTCCAATCGCGCCGATGGAGAGGCCGAGCACCGCCCAGGCGAGCGCGCCGAGAAGCGGAAGCGTCAGTTCCATGTGGCCCTGTTCCGATAACAGCACCATCGGCACGGTGACGGCCGCCGCGCCCATGTACTGGATGATGGCGTTCACCCGCATGTCGAGCGCGCCGCCGGTCCGCTTCTGCCAGATGGTGCCGAATGTGATCGAGAGCATAGCGAGAACGGAGATGCCGAGCGCCAGCGGAGGCACCCCGCCTCCGAGCTTCGGCAGCACCACGAGCGCCGCCCCAAAAAACCCAAGGCCGATGCCCACCCAACGGCGCGGAGTGACGTGCTCGCCGAGAAGAGAACCCGCAAGCAGGCCCGTCACCAGCGGCTGCAACCCCGCCACGAGGGCGGTGATCCCCGCCGGCAGCCCTTGTTTGACCGCCCAGAAGACCCCGCCGAGATAAAACCCGTGCAGCAGGATGCCCGCCACGAAGCTGTTGCGCCAATCGCGAGCGTTTATCGGCCAGGGAGCCCGCGTCGCCATCACCAGCAGGGCCA
Organism: Microvirga terricola; assembly: GCF_011777495.1. Classification (GTDB taxonomy): domain Bacteria; phylum Pseudomonadota; class Alphaproteobacteria; order Rhizobiales; family Beijerinckiaceae; genus Microvirga; species Microvirga terricola. The sequence goes on from NZ_JAATJS010000001.1 coordinate 170,486, forward strand.
GCACGAGGATCGCCAGCACATAGCGGACCAGCAGAAAGGTCAGCGGCTCCGCATAAGGCGCAACGGTACGCGCCACGATGAAACCCGTCGCCCAGATGACGACGAAGAGCGGCGGGGCGAGGCGGGCGAGGAGATTGGAGGGCATGGGAGAGGCCGACACGAGATATTCTTATTTCTTACGCTGCGTTCTGCCGCCTGTCGATCCGCGCTCCGCCGCCCGGGAAAGTCGACGGGGAACGCCCTAATAGATTCAGATTACTGAGAAATTCTCATTGAGAAGCCTTCACACGCCACCCATCGGCAAGTGTGCTGAAGCACAGCCACCAGACATATGATGATATTTCGTATGTTAAACGTTACGCAATAACCGACAACAACCTCGAAGGCGGCAAGGGCGACGACACGCTTATCGGCGGCGGCGGAGCCGATACCTTCAACGGCGGGGAAGGCTTCGATGTCGTCTCCTACGCGGCTGCAACCGATGCCGTCTCGGTGAATCTGAATCCTCAGAACGACTTGGTCGACGAGGGCGCGAACGATAAGTTCATCAGCATCGAAGGCGTCATCGGATCCGCCTTCAACGATACGCTCATCGGTAATAGCAGGCTTGGCGACCTGCTGATCGGCGGCGCCGGTGCCGACAGCATCGTCGGCGGCGGCGGGGATGACACTATCGAAGGCGGAGCCGGCGCGGATACCATGTTCGGCGGCGACGGCATCGATACGCTTTCCTACGAGCACTATGCTCCGGCTACCGGCACGGTGGGCGTGAATGTGACCCTTCAAAACCCCGGCCTTGAGGGTACCGGCGCCGGCGTGGGCGATCATTCAGGCGACCACTTTAAAGACTTCGAATATCTTCTGGGCTCGGCCTTCAACGATCAGCTCAGCGGCAACAACGTCGCCAACAGCATCAACGGTGGCGCCGGCAACGACACGTTGGCCGGCAAGGACGGCAACGACACCTTGGTCGGCGGCCTGGGTGCCGACAATATGAATGGCCAAGCGGACAACGACCTCTACTTCGTCGACAACGCACTCGATTATCTGCGCGACGGCGGCGGTCAAGGTTACGATACCGTGATCACTAGCGTGACCTTCGATCTCGCAGCACGAGGCAATGCGGAGATAGAGGTTCTGAAGGCCATAGACGGCAACAACAAGATCGACCTTTACGGCAACTACCACACCAATCTCATCATCGGAAACGATGCCGACAACATCATCGACGGCAGAAGTGGCGCCGACATGATGCAAGGTGGCAGTGGCAACGACACCTACTATGTGGACAACGCGGGCGACAGCATCATCGAAACCGCGACGGGCGGAACCACGGACAAGGCTCTCACCACCGTGAGCTACACGTTGGCGGCCTATGTCGAGAACTTGACGGCGCTCGGCTCCTCGTCGATCCGCTTGACCGGTAACGCCAGCAACAACGTCATCACCGGCAATTCCGGCGCCAACACCATCAATGCCAGCTCCGGAAACGACACGCTTTACGGCGGCGCAGGCAAAGACACGCTGTCCGGCGGCACGGGCAAGGATGCCTTCGTGTTCAACACGAAGCCGTCTTCCTCCAACATCGACAAAGTCGCCGACTTCATCGTGAAGGACGACACGATCCAACTGGCCAAAAGCACCTTCACGAAGGTCGCGAAAAAGGGCGTGCTCGCCAAGGGAGCCTTCTGGACCGGCGCTACCGCGCACGACAAGGACGACCGCATCATCTACGACAAGGCGAAGGGCGTTCTCTACTATGACGCCGACGGTATTGGCGCAGGCAAGGCAGTCGCCTTTGCGACCATCACCAAGGGCCTCACGATGACTTACGCGGACTTCCTGGTCATCTAACGTCCGGCCCTCCGATTAATCTGAAAAAGGCCTCCCTTGGGAGGCCTTTTTTACGGCCGCACCCGGCATCGCGATGCCTGACAGCAGGGCCATGCGACATGGGCCAGAAACCGCAACGCCCATGCCATTCGCTCACCGAACAAGGCCTACGACACAAGCAGCCAGAGCAACGACGTGGGACGGGCGAGAACATACCTGAGCTGATGCGTTGCCTCGGACCAGGTTCAATTCTTGAGAGGAGGATTAGCTTTGTCGCTGCGCCTTCCCAACGGGCAATGATCTAGCGGCTTGCCGGGCTTAGATTTCCCAAGCCGCACGTGCGTTTTCGCACGGCCCGAACGCGGCATTTTACGTTGCTCCCTATTTGCAGTCCCGCCTTCGCACCCAATGCCGAGGCGAATTAAGTCCCTTTGGCATCATCCTTTTTCGACTTCGCCGGGGAAAGGGGGCAACGCCGCCTCAGGCCGTTTCACGATCTCTTAACGCATCTCCGCAAATGTTTCGTTGTTGCAATAGTACAACATAGCGCATAACTAGCGGTGCGTTTCCCACTGAGTCGTCTCAGTTACCCTTGGCCAATCTTCTAAATCATACCTCCCACGCGGAGCCTTGTGAGGACCACGATGAGCAACACGACCTATCTCGCCGATCCCGCCAACCTGAGCATTCTCTATGCCGAGACGGCATCGAATGAAGGCTTCCTCGGCCTTACTGGCAAACTCAATGTTGTCTCGTATGCCATATCGACCGGCACGGTAAAGGTTAGTCTCCAGGGGGCTTTTGCCGCTTATGGTGAAGCGAATGGCGACACCTACACCGACATCGACGGTCTGATCGGCACGAGCAAAAACGATTGGCTCGGCGGCAACGCCAACGCCAACCTTCTCCGCGGCGGCGCTGATAATGACTTCCTCTGGGGCATGGGCGGAGCCGATACGCTCGAGGGCGGCGACGGCTGGGACACCGCATCTTATTCCTATGCAGCGGCTGGCGTTACGGTGAATCTTGGAGGTCTGTACGGGATCCTCAACACGGGCGAAGCCGCAGGCGACGTTTTCGACTCAATCGAGGGCTTGCTCGGATCAGCGCACGACGACCTACTCATCGGCGACGCGAAAGATAACAAGCTTGAGGGCGGATTCGGCAGCGACACGCTGATTGGCGGCGCAGGTGCTGACCGGTTTTATGGAAGCTTCGAGACTGATCAGACGGATAGCGGCATCGATGTGGTCACTTATCAATATGCCGCGTCTGCCATTTCCTTCGACATGACCTACTCCATCGTGGAGGTTGGTGAAGCCGCGGGCGACAGGTTTACGAGCATCGAAAAGGTGATCGGCTCCGACTACAACGACACCATGGGCGGCAACATGCATGCCCAGACTTTCGTGGGCGGCGCAGGCAATGATGAGTTCTGGGGCTATAACGGAGCCGACAGTCTCGACGGTGGCGATGGCATCGATTGGGCTTGCTATGAGCTGAACAGTGCTGCCGTCGAGGTCAACTTGGAGACCGGGCTCGGCAAGGGCGGCCAGGCCGAAGGTGATGTTCTGACCAAAGTTGAGGCGCTGCGGGGCACGGCGAACGGCGACAAGTTCATCGGTAACTCTGAGGCCAACATCCTCGATGGCCGCGCAGGCGCGGACACCATGAGCGGCGCTGCGGGCGACGACACGTACTACGTCAACGAAAGTGGCGATCTGGTTGAGGAAGGTTTCAACGAGGGCACCGATCGCGTGTTCACGGAAATCAGCTACACTCTCGGCACGAATGTCGAAAACCTCACGGCTCTGGCCGGCAAGCCGCAGGCCATTCAGCTTACCGGCAATGCGTTGAACAACAACATCGTCGGCAATGAGAACGATAATATCATCATTGGCGGCGCTGGCGCCGATACGATGCAAGGTGGGGTCGGTAACGACACTTATTATGTCGATGATGTGGGCGATGTCATCATCGACACATCGGGCACCAACAAGGTGGTGGCCATCGGCTCGGCGGCGATCAACCTGACTGGCGGCAAGCTGAATGACACGCTTACAGGCAACGCGGGAGCGAACAAGATCGCAGGTGGACTGGGCAAGGATGTCCTCACCGGTGGTGCAGGCAAGGACATCTTCGTGTTTAACACCGCGCTGAACGCCAAGACCAATGTCGACAAACTCGCCGACTTCAACGTCAAGGACGATACGATCTGGTTGGAGAACAAGATCTTCACCAAGGTCGGCAAGGGCTCGGTCGCAAAGCCTGGAAAGCTCAACAAGGCCTTCTTCACCGTCGGCGACAAGGCTAAGGACGCGAACGATTACATCGTCTACAACAAAACCAAGGGCATCCTCTACTACGACGTCGACGGATCGGGAGCGAAGGCAGCGGTAGCTTTCGCTACCGTCAAGAAAGGTCTCGCGCTGACCTCGGCCGACTTCCTCATCATCTGAGCCATCAGCACGACACTTAAGGAAAGGCCTCCTTCGGGAGGCCTTTTCATATAGGGAGGCCAGAGGATTTCTGTGGCAGACTTTCGGAAGGCCCGAACCTGCTGGTAGCATGAGGCACGTGCCCCTTGCCCATGCCAGCCCTTACGCCATCTCCAGCCGCGTAGAGAAGGATCCCTTTTGAACCGTTCGCGCTTCGCCCTCGAGATCGTCGCGATCGCTGCTAATCGCTTCCTGCGGCATGATGCCTGGGCCATCGCCAGCCATATCGCGCTCTCGATGCTGACATCGCTGTTTCCCTTCCTGATCCTGCTCACGGCAGTCGCGGGCCTTTTCGGCAGCGCTTCGCTTGCGGACAACGCCGCCGAGATCATTCTGGAAGCCTGGCCGAAGGAAATCGCCGAGCCCATCGCAGGCGAGATCCACCGCATCCTCACCGAGCGACAGGGTGGCGTCTTCACTCTCGGTCTCGTCCTCGCACTCTATTTCTCCTCGAGCGGCGTCGAGAGCCTGCGCGTCGGCCTCAACCGCGCCTACGGCGTGCGCGAGACACGGGCGTGGTGGCTGACGCGGCTCGAATCCATCGCCTTCGTCATCGGCGGTGCGTTCGTGATGCTCGCGCTCGCCTTTCTTCTCGTGCTTGGCCCCTTCGTCTGGCGCGCGCTCTTACGCTGGGTGCCGGCGCTGCAAACCTTCGGCGGCGTCATCGATTTCCTGCGCATCGGCATTGCGACGCTCGTCTCCGTGGTCGGCTTGCTCGCGGCCCACAAATTCATTCCTGCGGGGCAGCGAACCTTCCGCTCGGTGCTGCCGGGCGTCGGCGTCACGCTGGTGCTTTGGCTTCTCGGCGGCCTGGGGTTCAGCTGGTATCTCGAATTCTTCCCCGCGGCTTACGCCTCCACCTACGGCGGCCTCGCCACCGCGATGGTCGTGCTCATCTTCCTCTACACACTCGGCGCGATCTTCCTCTTCGGCGGCGAGCTGAACGGCACCATCATCGCCGCGCGACGCCTGCACCTCGATCGGCAGAACTGACCGGCACAACAAGACTCGGCGCGGCGTTTCAAGCCCAAGCGAGGGACGGGAAGATCGAGTCTCGCCTGTGCGGCAAAGCACATCGCCATTTCAGAGACTGTTTAAACGTTACGCAATAAAGTACGTTGTCTTCCGATTCGGGCTTGGTGAGAGCTGCGGACACGCGCCGGACACCCCGCCCCCAACTCCGACCCTCGTCTCCTGGCGCCCGAGACCATGCGTCTTGGGCCGGGAGTCCTGCGGTTGCTCGCGACCATCACCAAGGGCCTCAAGATGACCTACGCGGACTTCCTCGTCATCTGACCTTTTGCCATCTCTTCGAAAGAAAAAGGCCTCCTCCAGGAGGCCTTTTTTGTGGCCGATATCCGCTGCGACCGGTGCACCACGTCTAGTGCAGAGGAGGACCTCTCACGACGTTCACCATCGCCAAACGAAAACGGCCGGGCGAGTGCCCGGCCGTCTGACGATCTTGAACCCGATTTATCAGTTCGAGACGCGATACTTGATGAAGCCTTCCGGCGCGTCGCCCAGCTTCTCGACCTTGATGCCGGCCGGCTGATAGGCGGCGGCGTTCGGGCCGGTGGTGAAGGTCGCGGTGACGTTGGCGGGGATCGCCAGCGACCACGAACCATCGGCCTTCGGCGCGACCGTCTTGCGCTCGATGATGAAGCGCATGATCGCATCGCGCGTGAGGTCAGGTGCCTCGAACACGATGGTCTTTCCGTCGGCACCGGGGAAGTTGCCGCCGCCGCCTGCGCGGTAGTTGTTGGTCGCGACGATGAAGACCTGATCGTCCGTCACCGGCTTGCCGTTGTAGGTCAGATCCTTGATACGGTGCGCATCCGGCGCGATGACCTTGCCGTTGTCGTCGTAGCGCGAGGCTTGTGTCGGATCGATCTTGTATTGCACGCCCGCGATCACGTCGAAGTTATAGGCCGGGAACTTCTGATTGATGAGGTCCTGCTCGCCGCTCTTCGACGCGTCGATCTGGTTGAACACGCCAGCCGAGCGTTCCAGCCATTCGCGCACCTGCGCGCCGGTGACTTTCACCGCGCGCACCGTGTTCGGATAGATGTAGATGTCCGCCATGTCCTTGATGGCGAGCGGGCCGGGCTTGATGTCGGTGAAGTAGTTCGGGCCGCCGCGTCCGCCGGCCTTGAAGGGCGCGGCCGCGGAGAGCAGCGGCAGGTCCTTGTAAGGCGTGTTTTTCAGAAGATCGGCCACGTACCAGGCCTGCGCCTCGGCGACGATCTTCACGGAGGCATCGTCGGCGACGAGAGAGAAATACGAGTGAATCGGAACCGACGTGGTGCCGACAGCCTCGCGCACGTATTTCAGCGCGCCGTCATGATCACCCTGAACGGCCGCAATGACAGCTGCTTCCGATTCCACCTTCGGCACGATCTTGCGGTCGACGCGATCATAGATCGGGCGCGCCTCGGTGCGGAAGGTCGCGACCTTCCAGGTGTCGCTGGCCTTGGTCAATTCGAGATCGACGATGCCGAGGTGGCTGCCCCAGAAACCGGCCATGACCGCCGGCTTGCCGTGCAGCGTGCCCTTCTCCACATCGACGCCGGGAATGTTGGCGAATTCCTTGCCGCCGGGGAACACGAAGTGCTGGTGGCCGGTGAAGATGACGTCGATGCCCTCGACCTTGGCGAGGTGCAGCGCGGCGTTTTCCTCACCGCCCTTGCGCTCGCCGCCCGCGATGCCCGAATGGCAGAGCGCAACGACGATGTCAGCGCCAGCCTTCTTCAGGTCAGGAACATGCTTGTTGGCTGCATCGACGATGTCGACAGTTGTCGCCTTGTTGTCGAGATGCGCCTTGTCCCACTGCACGATCTGCGGCGGCACGAAGCCGATCACGCCGATCTTCAGCTTGTGCTTCGCGCCGGCCTCGTCGACGAACTCGCGGTCGAGGATGAGCCAGGGCTTCAGCAGCGTCGAGCCATCGGCCTTGATGACGTTGGCGCAGACCAGCGGGAATTTCGCCGTGCCGAGCGAGTTCTGCAGGTACTCGAGGCCGTAGTTGAATTCGTGGTTACCGAGCGTGCCGCAATCGTAGTTCAGGGTGTTCATGGCGGCGACCATCGGATGGACGTCGCCGTTCTTCATGCCACGGCGATAGGCTACGAAGTCGCCGAGTGGGGAACCCTGGATCAGGTCGCCATTATCGAACAGCATGCTGTTCTTCGCCTCGGCCCGCGCCGTCTTCACGAGGGTCGCCGTGCGCGCCAGACCGACCGTGTCGTCAGCGGCATCGCGATAATAGTCGTAAGGCATCACGTTGACGTGGAGATCCGTCGTCTCCAGCACGCGCAGCTTGATGACCGGATCGCCCGCAAAAGCGAATTTCGGCAGGCCTGCAACGGCAGCCGCGGCCACACCCGTCTGGAGGGCTCTACGGCGAGTAATCAAAGTCCCTGACATGGTCTCATTCCCCTGGCGAAACAGCGTTCGCTCCCGCCTGAGGGAACACGAAATTTGTGACAAGATCAATAATAGCCGCCTAATGGTTTCCGCGAGTTGCGGGGCAACCTTCTCAGGCGGGTTTCAGGGCCTCGTCGAGATCTCGGTAAAGGTCTTCCACGTCCTCGATGCCTGTGGACAAGCGCAGGAGATCCGCGGGGCACGGTGTGCCCGGCCCCTCGATGGAGGCGCGGTGCTCGATGAGGCTTTCCACCCCACCGAGTGAAGTCGCACGTTTCCAGAGGCGCACTCGCGCCGCCGTGCGGATCGCGGCCGCTTCCCCTCCGGTCAGCTGGATCGACAGCATGAAGCCGAACCCGCCCTCCATCTGCCGGGCGGCGATGTCGTGGCCGGGATGCTGCGGTAGGCCGGGATAGAGCACGCGCGCGACCTTGGGATGGACCGAGAGGCGCACGGCCAGATCCATGGCGCTCTTGGTCTGGGCGGCGGCGCGCAGATGCAGGGTCCGCATTCCACGCATGAGCAGGTAGGCCTCGAAGGGGCCGAGAATCGCGCCTTGCATCTTGCGGATGGAAACCACCCTCGCCCAGAACTCATCCGCCTTCGCGCCCGCAAGCGCGCCCGCGACCACATCGGAATGCCCGTTCAGCACCTTGGTGGCCGCGTGCATGACGATGTCGGCGCCGAGCGTCAGGGGCCGGGTGTGGAAGGGCGAGGCGGTGGTGGAATCGACCGCGAGACGCGCGCCCGCCTCATGGGCGATTGCCGCGGCGCCTGCGATGTCGGTGATCGTCCAGAGCGGGTTGGAGGGCGTCTCGATCCACACCAGCTTGGTGCGCCCCGGCTGAACCGCCGCACGCAAGGCATCGAGATTGTCCGTTTCCGCAAAATCGACGACGAGGCCCCAGCGGACGGCTTCCGTCATCAGCCAATTGCGGAGAGCCCAGTACATGACCTTGGAGGCGACCACATGATCGCCGGGATTCAGCGCCTGGAAGACGGCAGTCGCCGCCGCCATGCCGGAGGAAAACAGGAGCGCACCGGCCTCGGCGTCCTCCAGCATCGCCAGCACCTCTTCCGCCTCGCGGATGGTGGCGTTGTCGGGCCGGCCATAGACGAAGCCGGAGGAATAGGCGTTGTCCTCATCGCGGATATAGGTCGTCGCCACATGGATCGGCGGCACGACCGCCTTCGTGATCGGGTCCACATGGCCCATGGCCTGGGCGGCGAGGCTGCGTTTCGACCAGCTGGAGCGCGACGAGGACATGAAGAACCTCCGGGAGGCGGTTTTGGGGGCTTAGGCGACTGCCCGCCTTTAAGCCTTATCGAACAAATCGGGGTCCTGATTCGCGTGGTCGACCACGCCGACGAAGGGCAGCTGGCGGTATGAATGGGCGACATCCATGCCGTAGCCGACTACGAACAGGTCCGGGCAGGTGAAACCGACGAAATCGGCCTCGATGCTGACCGCGCGCTTGCCGGGCTTTTCCAGCAGCACCGTAGTCAGAACCCGCTTCGCGCCGCGCGCCATCAGCAGATCCTTGGCGAAAGTGACCGTGCGGCCGGATTCGAGAATGTCATCCACGAGCAGAATGTCGCGGCCGCGCACGTCGCTTTCCACGTCGCGCAGGATCGTCACATTCCCGGTGGACACCGTGCCGTCGAGATAGCTCGAGAGGTGCACGAACTCGACCTGGGGCTCGAGACCGACCCGGTGCAGCGCGCGAAGAAGGTCCGCCGCGAACATGAAGCTGCCCTTCAAAACGGCGACGACGAGCAGGTTTTCAGGGTTCGAGCGCGCGATGTCCTGCGCCAGTTCCTCATTGCGCTTGGCGATGGTTTCCTCGTTGAAGAGAACCCGAATACGCGGCGTGCCAGTCATCGTCAGTCCGTCCAAAAGGTGATGCGGCTTGTTACGTAAGCCGACGTAAGATCTTTTCTCTCCCTTTCACGACCATGGCCAGACTGCGAAGTCAAACGGACTCAGTGCCTCTCGCCCAAAATCCCGAGCGGTTCATCCTTGAGAAAAGATCCGATAGCATCGCGAAGACTGTTGCCTGCGCTCCTACAGCCGCTGGAATTTTATTGTCTTGTTGAGGATTAAGAGGCGATAAGCGAAACGAATTGGCACCCGGCGGCCCGATCCGCCGGTCACACTTGAAGCGATAAGGAATGGCCCAGGGGCGTGTGAAAGCGTTATTCGACACCGGTTTCGAGGAAGGCCCGGCGCCAGCCGCCGTGCACTTCGAGAATGTGGGCGTGCGCTACGGCATGGGGCCCGAGGTCCTGCGCGACCTGACCTTTTCCATCGAGCCGAATTCGTTCCAGTTTCTCACCGGCCCCTCCGGCGCGGGCAAAACGACGCTGCTGCGGCTGATTCTGCTCTCGGTCAAACCGACGCGGGGATTGATTTCACTCTTCGGCGAGGATGTCTCCCGCATCTCGAAGGACGAGCTGACCGATCTGCGCCGCCGCATGGGCGTAGTGTTTCAGGACTTTCGCCTGCTCGACCATCTCACGACCTATGAGAACGTCGCTCTGCCCCTGCGCGTCCAGGGCAAGGAGGAGACGAGCTATCGCAACGAGGTGGTCGAACTTCTGCGCTGGGTGGGGCTGGGCGACCGGATGCACATGCTGCCGCCGGTTCTCTCCGGCGGCGAGAAGCAGCGTGCGGCCATCGCCCGGGCGCTGATCGTGCGTCCCGACCTGCTTCTGGCCGACGAGCCCACCGGCAACGTGGACCCCTCGCTTGCCCGCCGCCTGCTGCGCCTGTTCATCGAACTCAACCGGCTCGGCACCTCGGTCGTCATCGCGACCCACGATTTCAGCCTCATGGATCAGCTCAGCGTGCGCCGCCTCGTGCTCGGCGACGGGCGGCTGCATATCGACGAGTGAGCGGGATGAAGCAGCCCCGCTCCACGCAGCCGGCAAAGCCTGAGGAAGGCCAACGCCCCCTCCCCGCGTCCTTAAGGCGCAATGCCCCGCTCGTTCCGGTGGATTCGGCGGGCGGGCAGGCCCTTGCCGCTGTGATCGCGATTCTCACCTTCCTCGCGGCCCTTTGCGCAGGAGGTGCGGAACTGGTGGCCACCAGTTCGTCCCAATGGCGCTCCGACATCGCCCGCGAGGTCACGATCCAGGTCCGCCCCAACGCCCAGCGGGCCATCGAGGCGGATGTCGACCGCGCCGTGGCGCTGGCGCGCCAGATGCCGGGCGTCGAACAGGCCCAACCCTTCTCGAAGACCGAATCCGAGCGCCTGCTGGAGCCCTGGCTCGGCACGGGGCTCGATTTCAACGACCTGCCCGTACCACGCCTCATCGTCATCAAGCTGAAAGAGGGAGCGAGGCCCGATTTCACGCCCCTGCGCCAAGCCTTGAAGGAGCAGGTGCCCGGCGCCTCGCTCGACGACCATGCGCTGTGGGTCTCGCGGCTTTCCACCATGGCCAACACCATCATCGGGGTTGGGACCGTCCTGGTGATCCTCGTACTCGTGGCGGCAGGCCTCGCGGTCACGTTTGCGACAAGGGGCGCCATGGCGGGCAACCGCGAAGTGGTGGACGTGTTGCATTTCGTGGGCGCGAACGATGATTTCATCGCCAAGGAATTCCAGCGCCGGTTCTTCGCGCTCGGCCTGCGCGGTGCGGCTGTCGGGGCGGGCGTCGCGCTCGTTTTGACCACCATCGTCGGCTTCGTGACGAGTTCCTGGCGAGCAAGCCCGGCGGGCGACCAGATCGAAGCGCTTTTCGGCTCCTTCAGCATCAGCTGGCGCGGCTACTTTCTGGTTCTTCTCATCGCGCTTGCTGTCGCAGTGATCACCGGCATTGTTTCCCGGCTCACGGTACGACGTTTTCTTAACGAAAACGGGTGAGGATGATGGTTACCGTTAAGTGAAAGGGTTGCCACTCCGTTGCCGCATTCCGCACTATCCTCCGTCAAGATGACCTCGCGAACGCAGAGTTCGGCGACGCGGAACGCTATGGATCACACCGAGGCCTTGGGTTGGGGTTGGAACAATGCCGGATCGCCCCCTCTCCGGGCGCGGCGACCCTGGTTGAAGCTCGGCCTTTTGACCGGCCTCTATGCGGTCCTCACCTTCCTCGCCATCGGTTTTCTCGGCTTCCTTGCCTTCGTCTATTCCCTCGACCGATTCGAGCAGAAGCCCGAGACGCGAGCGGACGGCATCGTGGCGCTCACCGGCGGCGCGCAGCGCATCGGGGATGCCATCGACCTTCTTGCCAACGGCTACGCCAAAAGGCTTCTGATTTCCGGCGTCAACGAACGCACCAGCCGAGAGGAAATCTCTCGCCTCAATCCGGGCCAGCGGCGGCTTTTCGAATGCTGCGTGGACCTGGACTACCGGGCGCGCAACACCATCGGCAACGCCATCGAGACCCGGCGCTGGGCCGAGAGAAACCGTTTCGACGCCATCATCGTGGTGACTTCGAACTACCACATGCCGCGCACGCTCGTGGAGCTGGACCACGCCCTGCCAAACCTGCAAAAAATTCCTTACCCGGTCGCGGCGACCATCGACCCGCATGATTGGTGGCATAACCCGACCACGGCCAAGGTGGTGGCGTCCGAATACGTCAAGTTCCTGCTCGTCTGGCTCCGAACCCGGCTGGAGGACGACCCGGAATCCTCCGCGGTCGTTCACATCATCCACCAGCCCGTGAAGCAGGTGGTCGCGGAGCCGCAATCGCGCTAAAGTACTGGTAACGCGGAGCGCGAAGCTCCGCTTTTCTTTTGCCGCGAAGCCATGCTCATTCTCCGTTCCCTGCTGTTCAACGTCGCCTTCTATCTCAACCTGATCGGGTGGCTGATCCTGCTCATCCCGACCCTCGTTCTGCCCCGGCGGATCTTCATGCGCGGCGCGAAGCTCTGGGCAGTCTCATCCAACTGGCTCCTGCGGGTGTTGGCGGGAACACGAGTCGAGATCATCGGGCGGGAGAAGATTCCGCCGGGTGGCATCCTCGTCGCAGCCAAGCACCAGTCGCTGTGGGAGACCTTTGCGCTCCTGCCTCTCTTCGACGACCCGGCCTTCATCCTGAAGCGGGAGCTGATGTGGATTCCGTTCTTCGGCTGGTACACCTGGAAGGGCGGCTCCGTGCCCGTGAACCGCAAGAAGGGATCGCAGGCCCTCATTCAGATGATGGCGCGGGCGCATGAGGAAGCCGCTCACGGACGCCAGATCCTGATCTTCCCCGAAGGGACGCGGCGCCCTGCCGGAGCGCCCCCGGCCTACAAGGTCGGCGTCTCGCACCTCTATCGGAGCCTCGAGGTGCCCTGCCTGCCGGTCGCGCTGAATTCCGGCCTTTACTGGCCGCGCCGTCAGTTCATCCGCCGCCCCGGCACGATCCGCATCGAAATCCTCGACCCGATTCCGGCAGGCCTGCCGCGCGACGCGTTTTTCCAGAAGCTGCAGGACGAGATCGAGACGGCGAGCAATCGGCTTCTCGCTCAGGGACGCCGTGAACTCGGCCTCGACCCCGCGTCGAAACCCGCGAACCTCTCCAAAGCCTGACCTGGCAGGCTCTTCAGGCCAGCGAGGTCATGAGCCGCGCCAAAAGCGGATCGACCACGCCCATGCCGAGCAAATGCTCGTGGGTCGAGCGGACGTAATCCGGATTCGCCCCGGAGACGCCTCGGCCCTGGCGCACCAGCGTCAGTACTTCTTCAAACGCGAGGCGGCCGGCATATTGCTCATGCTTGCGGTCCACCACATAGGCCAGGGCCGTGACCGCGCGTCCGTCATTGAGGCGGACCGGCAGACGCCGTTCGAGATAGACCGCCGTCACCTGCTCGCGCTCGCGAAGGTAATGCACCGTCGCCTCGGCCTCCTGCGGGGTCACGCGGAAGGCAACCCCATGGCAGCGCCCGCCCCGGTCGAGGCCAAGAACCAGCCCCGGATTGTCGGGCGTACCGCGATGAACATGGGAGAAGACGCAGAGCGAGCGGTGATAGCCGGAGAGATGCGCGTGGCGGGTTTCCACGAAAGGAAAACCCGGACGCCACATAAGTGAGCCGTAGCCGAACACCCACAAATCGTCCGAAAGATCGCTCATTGCATCCGCCATGCCCGAACCTTGCCTGTTTCCGACGCTAGCCGTTACTAGAGCGTGTGCCGGGAAAGGGGAACCCGAAACCGACCGCGCGCTGAAACCGCCCAACTGGAGAAGCAAGAATGGATGAGTCCCTGACCGAAGCGAGCGCCCGCAGCAATCGCTTCTGGCTTTATGCGCCCATCACCATCCTGCTTCTGGTCGCCATCGCGTGGAGCGTCGCCTGGTTCGTCATCCGCAACCGCACCAGCGACGCGATGGATGCGTGGCTTGCGGCTGAGGCCAAGGCGGGCCGCCAATGGACCTGTGAGGATCGTTGGATGGGCGGCTATCCGTTCCGCATCGAGGTCACCTGCGACACCCTTTCCCTGAAGCAGGGGGCGATCAGCGCATCGCTCGGCCGCGTCGAGTCCATCGCGCAGGTCTATCAGCCCCGCCTCATCATCACCGAGATCGACGGGCCGCTGACTTTCACCGACGGCAAAGTGACCGTTCAGGGCAGTTGGGATCTGCTGCAGACGAGCGTGCATACCACGCAGAATGGCTTCCAGCGTCTCTCGATTGCTGCCGACGCGCCACGCTTCACCATCAGCGGACTCGCCGAAAACGAGATCGTGACCGTAGGGAAGCATGTGGAGCTTCACATCCGCCCCAACCCCTCCCGCGCGGAGGAAAAAGCCTATGACGCCGCTGTGTCGGTGAAGCAGGCCTCGATTCCGTTTCTCGACGCGCTGGTCGGTGGAGCGGACCCGGTGGATCTGAGCGCGGACGTCACGGCCTCGCAAGCCGAGGGCTTTCGCGGCCGACCTGTTGCCGAGGAGCTGGAACGCTGGCGCACCGCCGGCGGCAAGCTCGACATTCTCATGTTGTCCATGGCGAAGGGGCCGCGCCGATTGGAGGCGAAAGGCGCTCTGCAATTGGATGAATTGCATCGGCCCGCGGGCCAGCTGAGCATTGCAGCGGCGGGGCTCGATGGTCTCCTCGGCAATGCTGTCGGCGGGCGCACGAATGGGGCGCTCATCGGCGCGCTGCTCGGTCAGGGCGCAAAGGCCGCCGCAGGCCAGCCCAATGCGCAACCGCAGCTCATGCCCCTGCCGTCCCTGCGGCTCGAGAACGGACGCCTCGTGCTGGGGCCTTTCGTGATCCCCAGCATCAGGCTGATGCCGCTTTACTGACCTTCCCGGCGGCGGCCGAAATCCGGCTCCGCCGTTTCCTGGCCTTCCGAGATGATGCCGCGCCGGATGGCGCGGGTGCGGGTGAAGAGGTCAAACAGTTTGTCGCCCTCGCCCCAGCGGATGGCACGCGCGAGCAGCGCGATATCCTCGTTGAGGCGACCGAGCATTTCGAGCACCGCTTCCTTGT
Organism: Microvirga terricola; assembly: GCF_011777495.1. Lineage (GTDB taxonomy): Bacteria > Pseudomonadota > Alphaproteobacteria > Rhizobiales > Beijerinckiaceae > Microvirga > Microvirga terricola. The sequence continues at coordinate 185,662 of NZ_JAATJS010000001.1, forward strand.
TGTGCAGGAAGATGTCGCGCCACATGGTGGGATCGGACGCGGCGATGCGGGTGAAGTCCCGAAAACCGCCGGCCGAGAACTTGATCACCTCGCCCTGTGTGACGGTTTCCAGATCCGCCGCCGTGCCGACGATGTTGTAGGCGATGAGGTGCGGCACATGGCTTGTGATGGCAAGCACCAGATCGTGATGTTGCGCCGTCATGACTTCCACCTTGGAACCCAGCGTCTGCCAGAACGCGTTCACGCGCGCGACGGCCGCTTCATCCGCGCCTTCGGGCGGCGTCAAAATGCACCAGCGATTGAAGAACAGCGTCGCAAAGCCGGCGTCGGGGCCGGAATGTTCCGTGCCCGCGACCGGATGCGCGGGAACGAGATGCACGCCCGCTGGCAGGTGCGGCTGAACCTGATTGATGACCGAGGTTTTGACCGAACCGACATCCGACACGATGCAGCCCGGCTTCAGAGACGGCCCCATCGCCTCGGCGACCGCGCCACACGCGCCGACCGGCACGCAAAGGATGACGAGATCCGCATCCTTCACGCCGGCGGCGACATCGGTGGTCGCTTCATCCGCAATCCCCAAGTCACGCACGCGCGCAACGACCGCCTCGCTGTTGTCGATGGCAACGAGTGTGCCCGCAAGCTTGAGGCGCTGCGTGGCACGCGCAATGGAGGAGCCGATCAGCCCGAGGCCGACCAGTGCGACGCGCCCGAACAGCGGCGTGTCGCGGGGAGGACCGAGACGCTCAGGCATGGGACTTCGCGCCGCTCAGAAAATCGCGCAGAGCCGAGACGACAAGACGGTTCGCCTCTTCGCTGCCAACGGTGAGGCGCAGGGCATGAGGCAGCCCATAGGCATCGATCCGGCGCAAGATCAGGCCACGGCTCGACAAAAAGGCATCCGCCTCCTTCGAGGTCTTGCCCGGCGTTTCAGGGAAATGGATCAGCAGGAAGTTGCCGACGCTCGGCGTGACCTTGAGACCGAGCGCCTCGATCTCGCGGGTGAGCCAAGCGGCCCATTCATCGTTGTGCGCGACGGCCTTCGCCACATGCGCATCGTCCTGGATCGCGGCGATGCCAGCAACCAGCGCCGGGCCGTTGATGTTGAACGGGCCGCGGATGCGGTTGACCGCATCGATGACATGGGCGGGACCGACCATCCAGCCGAGACGCAAGTTCGCGAGACCGTAGATCTTCGAGAAGGTGCGGGTCATCACCACGTTGTCTGCGGTGGCAACGAGTTCGAGACCGGAGGAATAGTCGTTCCGGCGCACGTATTCCGCGTAGGCCGCATCGAGCACGAGCAGCACATGCGGCGGCAGGCCCGCATGCAGACGCTTCACCTCGTCGAACGGCAGATAGGTGCCGGTCGGGTTATTGGGATTGGCGAGGAAGACGATCTTGGTCTTCGGCGTCACCTTGGCGAGGATCGCATCCACATCGGCGTGATAATCCTTCTCCTTCGCCACCACCGGTACGCCGCCCGCCGCGAGGATCGCGATGCGATAGACGAGGAAGCCGTGCTCGGAGAAAATGCCCTCGTCGCCCGGGCCGACATAGGCGTTCGTGACCAGCGACAAAAGCTCGTCCGAGCCCGCGCCGCAGATGATGCGGTTGGGATCGAGCCCGTATTTCGCGGCAATGGCCTCGCGAAGCTTCGTGGCCGACCCGTCGGGATAAAGCTCGAGGTCGCCCACGGTGCGGATCGCCTCCACCACCTTCGGCGAGGGGCCGAGCGGCGTCTCGTTCGACGAGAGCTTATGGATCTTCGTGACACCCTTGGCCGCGCTCTTGCCGGGCACATAGGCCTCGATGTCCATGATGCCGGAACGGGGGACGGGACGAGAAGACATGGGTGTTTCCTCAAACTCAAACGGACTGTGTGACAAAGGCTCTAGCGCATTTTCCGGCGAAGTGGCTACCGGTTCGCCGAAAGGAAATGCGGCAAAGCAAAGAGATAGAGAGCAGCTCGCCGCTCATTTCACGCGGAAACGTTCGGCATGGCTGCCCACTTCGACGAGGCTTGCCAGGCTCGCGCCTGCGGCGGTGAGCGCCTCCTGAAGCTTATCCGGAGCGACGGTGCCGGGAACCGCGATCAATTCCGACAGCCCGGTAGCATCGGCGGCGCTCGCCACTACCTCGCCGCCCAGCTTGGCCAGAGCCTCGTTCGCCCCCTTGTGCCAGCGCTCGAACTGCGCGGCATAAAGGATCACGTCGCGCATGGCGGCATCCTCCAGGGGCTTCGAGATGACGAAGACCGGCGTTCCGGCCGGATGGTCGGGGCGCTCGATGAAGGGCAGGCGCGCGATGATCTTCGGCCGTTCCGCATCGGCAAGAGCCCGCCACCACGCGCCGCTCGTCGCCCCCTGGTCGAGCCGGAAAATGCCGAGATCCCCGCGCGAGGAGGCCACCGCCTCGATCACCGCTGCCGCGCTCGGATGGGTGATGTAAGGCACCGTAAAGCCGAAATGGAACCGCGCGCTGTCGCGCATGGGCGCATCGCCGCCGGAAATGTCGGCATGGACCGAGTACGGCGCCTGGACATAGGTGAAGGTGGCGATGATGACGCGCCAGATGCTCTCCGCCGTATCGAGCGGCAGCAGGCCCGTATGCCGTTCGGCCAGGGCCCGCATCATCGACGCCTCGCGGCCCGGCCGGAAAGCCTGACCTGACTCGGAGGTCTTTTTGACCGAGATCAGCCGGTCGATGATGGTACCGCGCTCCATGAGCAGGCGATGCATCGCCTCATCGATGCGGTCGATGTCCTGACGCAGATCGGCGAGGGAGAAGGCGGGCTTTTCAGCGGACATGAAGGCAATCCAAGAGGTGGGACGGATCGTTCGGCCTGCCTCTTAGAGCGCTAGTTTCCCTGCTTGTAAATGCGGACGTCTTCTATCCCTCAAGCGGATGTCACGGACTCTCCGTGCTTTTGACGCCCGTCCGTCGAGCGCATGAATGCAGTCACTGCGTGATAAAGCGGGACCATGAATCCTAATGTAACAAAAGCGATCATCTGGATTTTCCACCAGTGATTGTTAATATCTACATATTTTCCGTCGAATAATAGCCTCGTATTTTTCGCCTTTGCTCCAAGATGAGCATATTTATCGGGCTCAAAGACAATAACAGCCATCTGCGTCGCTGAACTATATATAGTAAAACAACAAAATACTATACCAACCAATAGATATGAAAATTTAAAAGCTGGATGCTTCCCGCTAAGTTCGGTCGCGACATACCTCCAGAGACCCGCACCGAAATACACGACTATGCCGCTTATAACTGCGACAATGAATGCGCATGTGTAAGCCGCCATCAGTTGCGTATGGAAATCAGCGACACATTGCGAAGATTTCTGGCCGAGAAGAACGACCTCGTTCCACGCCACCGGATAAAGCATTTTTAGGATGTCGGTAGCGGTGGCGAGGCTCAGCGGCAAATCGAGATGACAAAGCGATTGCTGATACGCTTGCTCGGCCTTCGACTCGATCCAGCTCGAACTCACAAGCCAAACCGCAAAGGGCACAATGACAGGGGTGAGGTCCCAGAACGATGGACGAAATGTAGAACGATTCATAATATTATTTCCTATCCGCCCTCTCTTGCACCTCGGGGCAGATGCGGCAAGTCGTTTTAGCCCAACGGTCGTTGACGACCGGACCCGCCCCCGTTACCGCTGTTCGGAAGATCGAACGTTTCCGTCGAAACCATGTCCAGTGCCGTTCCGCCCCCCGAGCCGCGAAGCCAGATCGACGATCCGTCGAGCCTTGTTGCGCGCTTTGGGCCGGACGAGCCGCTGATGATGGATGCGGGCACCCCCCTCTCCTCCTGGCAGATCGCCTACCAGACTTACGGCACGCTCAACGCCGACAGGTCCAACGCCGTTTTGATCTGTCATGCGCTGACCGGCGATCAGCATGTGGCGAATGTCAGCCCCGTGACGGGCAAGTCCGGCTGGTGGACCACCATGATCGGCCCCGGCAAGCCGGTGGATACCGACCGCTTCTTTGTCATCTGCGCCAATGTCATCGGTGGCTGCATGGGCACGACCGGCCCGGCTTCCATCAACCCCGCGACCGGTGAGCCTTATGCGCTCGATTTTCCCGTCGTCACCATCCGCGACATGGTGCGCGCGCAAGCAGCCCTGATCGACAGGCTTGGCATCGAGAAGCTGTTCTGCGTCGTCGGCGGTTCGATGGGCGGGATGCAGGTGCTGCAATGGGCCGCAAGCTATCCCGGCCGGGTCTTTGCCGCGCTGCCGATCGCGACGGCCGCGCGTCATTCGGCCCAGAACATCGCGTTCCACGAGGTCGGCCGCCAGGCGGTGATGGCCGATCCCGATTGGCGCGGCGGGCGCTACTTGAGCGAAGGCACACGGCCTTCCAAAGGCCTCGCCGTCGCGCGCATGGGCGCGCACATCACTTATCTCTCCGAGATGGCGCTGCACCGGAAATTCGGGCGCAACTATCAGGACCGCAGCGCCCCGACCTTCTCCTTCGACGCGGATTTCCAGATCGAAAGTTATCTGCGCTATCAGGGCCTGTCGTTCGTCGAGCGGTTCGATGCCAACTCGTATCTCTATGTCACGCGCGCAATGGATTATTTCGACCTTGCGGCGGAGCATGGCGGTTCTCTCGCGCGCGTCTTCAAGGGCTCGGCCACGCGCTTCTGCGTGATTTCGTTCACCTCCGACTGGCTCTTCCCCACCTCGGATTCGCGCGCCATCGTGCACGCGCTGAACGCGGCTGCGGCCTCCGTCGGCTTCGTCGAGATCGAGAGCGACAAAGGCCACGACGCGTTTCTGCTCGACGAGCCGGAAATGTTCGCGGCGGCGCGCGGCTTCATCGATGCAGCGGCTCGCGCACGGGGGATCGCATGACATCGCAAGCCGCGCTTCCCCCGACCGACGATCGTCTCGGCCACCGGCTCGATTTTCTCCTCGTCGCCGACATGGTCGAGCCGGGCTCGCGCGTGCTCGATATCGGCTGCGGCGATGGGGCGCTCCTTTCGCTGCTGCGCGAGCGCCGGAACGTCGACGGGCGCGGCATCGAGATTTCCCGCGAGGGCGTCAATGCCTGTCTCGCCAAGGGCCTGCCGGTCATCCAGGGCGACGCGGATACGGACCTCGTCGACTATCCGGATGATGCCTTCGACTACGTCATCCTCTCCCAGACCATCCAGGCGACCCGTCAGCCGAAAGCGGTGCTGGAACAGCTCTTGCGCATCGGACGCAGGGCCATCGTCTCCTTCCCCAATTTCGGCCATTGGCGCGTGCGGCTCGACCTTGCCTTTCGCGGGCGGATGCCGGTTTCCGAAAACCTGCCCTATGCGTGGTACGACACGCCCAACATCCACTTTTGCACGATCCGCGATTTCGTGGAGCTTTGCGCCGAGGTTGGCGCACAGATGGAAAAAGCCGCCGCCCTCGACGCAGGCGGCAGCCCCGTGCGCATGACCCTGCCCTGGTGGGTGTGGAACCTGCTCGGCGAGCAGGGGGTGTTTTTGCTCAAGCGGCGATAATTCTTGAAGGTCTTGCGGGAAGTTCACCGCAATGCAACGTTGTTCCGACCTTACCTATTCGCGGTGCAACGCATGGCCCCCTCACCCTTCCGCATTCTACCGGTAATCCTACTCACCTCGATGCTTACGCTCGCGACAGGCGCAGAAGCGGAACAAGCGAAGCTCCCTCTTGAAGTCAGCAATGCCGCCGCTGCAACCTGCCTGAAGGCCAAGGAAACGCTGCCGCAGATTCCCGCCATTCGCAGAACGCCCGATACTGTCGGCGACATGAGCAACATCACCGGCACACAAGTGGTAAAGGACGAGATCATCGTCTCCTGGGATATCCAGAACCTTCATGCCGACAAGAAATTTCGCCTCGCTCTTCGCGGCGTTTGTCACGTTTCAAGCGATGGCCGGACGTTGAAAAGCATCAAAGTCGTGGAATGACACGGCTGATGTCTTAAGATCCTGCACGAAAAGAAAGGGCCGCCTCGCGGCAGCCCTTTCGCAATGAATTCACCGCAATGAATCAATCAACGCTGACCGCCCTGCGGATTCTGGCCGCCCTTGGGCGTCTCTTTCGAAGGGGTCCGCTCTTCGCCCTTGCGGGGCATATCACGCTGTTTGTTCTTCTCCGACGGCGATTGTTCGCGGCCCGGAGAACCAGGTTGATTAGGCATCGTCTCACTCCCTGATGGTGGCTCGTGGCTTTGAATAACCCCTTCGGGAGAACATGGTTCGAGCTTATCTGTATTTTATTATTAATCCCAATGAAGTATTGACCTTAAGATTATAGGCTAATCGGCACAAAATAGCCTCACCTCAGCCCATTTCATGTCAAAATACTATCAGAGCTCGCTGCAATATTTTCACAACCCTTGACAGACGCAGCCTACCCTTCGCTGGCGGAGAGCGGGTGCAAGTCGCGCACCATGCTTTTCAGGCGCTCGTCGAGAACGTGGGTATAGATCTGCGTGGTCGAGATGTCGGAATGGCCCAGCAGTTCCTGCACGACGCGCAGGTCCGCGCCGTTCTGCAGCAGGTGGCTGGCGAAGGCGTGGCGCAGGACGTGCGGGCTGATCTTGTCGCCGCGCAGGCCAGCGCCTGCCGCCACGGCCTTGAGGTCGCGGGCGAAAGCCTGACGGGTGAGGTGACCGCTTTCGCTGTCCGCAGGAAACAGCCACGGCCCGCTCGCCTTGTTCTGCTGTTCCGAGAGAGCGAGATAGGCCTGCGCGGCCTCCCGCGCTGCATCGGTGAGGGGCACAAGGCGCTCCTTCGCCCCCTTGCCTCTGACGACGAGAAAGCGGTCCCTGGTCTTGGCGGCGCTGCGCGGCAGCGCAATCAGTTCCGACACGCGCAGGCCCGTTGCGTAGAGCAGTTCCAGCAGGCAGACCATGCGTGCCGCGCGCAGGCGTTCGGTGGGTGAGGCTTTTTCGAGGCTCGCGCTCTCCTGTGCCACCTGCAGCAGACGGTCCACCTGCTCGACTGAGAGAACCTTCGGCAGCGCGCGGCCGCGCTTCGGCGCAGACACTGCAGCCGTCGGATCGGCGGGGGCATAGCCTTCGACATAGAGAAATTTGTGGAGCTGCCGCACGGCTGAGAGGCGCCGCGCAGCGGAGCTGGCCTTCAGGCCCCGCTCCTCCAGGCTTGCCATGAAGCCCCGCACGGTCGCGGCATCGGCGCGGTCCGGCGCGCTGCCTGCCTCGTTGAGGTAAGCAAGATAGTCCTCAAGATCGCGCCGGTAGGCGTCCAATGTGTTCTTGGACGCGCCACGCTCGGCGGCGAGCATGTCGAGGAAAAGGCTGGCGTGACGGTGACCGTTCATCAGGAGGACGAATGCGGGGTGGCGACGGGCACGGTGATCTCATGCGGGCTGGGCTCAACGAAGGTCGCCAGCGCCCACATGGCAGCAAACCCGACAACCGCAAGCAAGGCAACGACGGCGAAAAACCGAAAAAGTGTCGGCACAGGAGCCTCATGAAGTCTCTTTGGTAGGAACCACGCAACAGCACGACAGGCAAGCCCCGATCAATTCTCAGGTTCATCCCTAAGCCATGGGCGCAAGCTCCTTGTGACAGAAGCCGCCCCCCATGCTAGGACATGAAGCATGAACAGTATCAGCCGCTTCACCTCCCTCGATGAAGCCGGCGAGCCGGAAACCGGAAGCCAGGGCGGCCACCCGATCTGCCGCCAGCTTGGCACGCGATCAATCGTGCTCGTCGGCCTCATGGGCGCGGGAAAGAGTACCGTAGGTCGGAGGCTTGCCCAGACTCTCGGTCTGCCTTTCCGCGACGCTGACCATGAAATAGAGGCCGCCGCCGGCATGACCATTCCCGACATCTTCGCCATTCACGGCGAGGATCACTTTCGGGACGGGGAACGCCGCGTCATCGCCCGCCTTCTTCAGGACCACGGACCGATGGTTTTGGCGACCGGCGGCGGGGCCTTCATGAACGATGAAACCCGGGCGCGTATTGCCGAGGACGGCATCTCGATCTGGCTTCGGGCCAACCTCGACGTGCTGATGCGCCGCGTGCGCAAGCGCTCGAACCGGCCCCTGCTCCAGACCCCGGACCCGGAAGGCACGATGCGGCGGCTCATGGATACGCGGCACCCGGTCTATGCGACGGCGGACCTCACGGTGGATTCGCACGAAGCGCCGCATGATCGCGTGGTCGCAGATATCATCGAGGCTCTCGCGAAGTGGTTTGAGAAAAATAGGAGTGCGCAACGTTGAGCGGCGCAGCAGCGCGGATGCCGGCGGCATCCATCACGACCGTTCCGGTGCCGTTGGGCGACAGGGCCTATGACATCTTCGTCGGGCGCGACCTGCTTCACGAAGCCGGGGCACGCATTGCCGCGCTCGGCGCGCGGGCAGCGGCCATCGTGACCGACGCGCATGTGGGGCCGCTTTACGCCGAGACCCTAGCGCAATCGCTTAAACAACAAGGTCTGCGCGCTGCCATCGTCACGGTTCCGGCGGGCGAGGCGACGAAAAGCTACGCCTCTCTCGAAACCGTCTGCGACGCGGTGCTGGAAGCCAAGATCGAGCGCGGCGATCTCGTCGTGGCGCTCGGCGGCGGCGTGGTAGGTGATCTCGCAGGCTTCGCGGCGGCCGTCGTGCGGCGGGGCGTGCGGTTCGTGCAGGTGCCGACGACCCTGCTCTCGCAGGTCGACTCCTCCGTTGGCGGCAAGACCGGCATCAATTCGCGCCACGGCAAAAACCTTGTCGGCGCGTTCCATCAGCCAAGCCTCGTTCTCGCCGATACGGCGCTCCTCGACACGCTGCCGCTTCGCGAAATGCGCGCGGGCTATGCGGAGGTGGTGAAATACGGCCTCATCGATGACGCGGCCTTCTTCGCTTGGTGCGAGAAAAACTGGCAGGGCGTTTTCGCGGGCGGACCGGAGCGGGACGAAGCAGTGGCGCAAAGCTGCCGCGCCAAGGCCGCCGTGGTGGTGCGCGACGAGCGTGAGGACGGCGACCGCGCGCTGCTCAATCTCGGCCACACCTTCGGCCACGCCCTGGAGCGCATCACCCGTTACGAATCGGCGCGGCTCGTGCATGGCGAGGGTGTCGCCATCGGGCTGTGCCTCGCCTTCCGCTTCTCGGCCTCGCTGGGCCTTTGCCCTGAGGCTGATGCGGCGCGTGTCGAGGCGCATCTTGCCGCCACGGGTCTGCCCACGCGGCTTGCCCAGGTTTCCGGCGGCTGCGGCACGGTGGACGAGCTTCTCGACGCCATGGCCCAGGACAAGAAGGTGAAGGGCGGCGCGCTCACCTTCATTCTGGCGCGCGGAATCGGGAAAAGCTTCATCGCTCCCGGCATTGCCGTCGATAGCGTGCGGGCGTTTCTGGAGAAAGAGATCAACGCGTCACGGCCATGAGTGAAGATCTTTCCGTCAACCTTTGGTTCGCGGCCCTCGTCGTTATCCTCTGCCTTCTTTTGTCGGCGTTTTTCTCCGCGGGCGAGACGGCGTTCACGGGAGCGTCGCGCTCGCGAATGCTGTTTCTGGAAAAGAGCGGAGATATCCGCGCCAGGCTGGTGAATCGCCTGCTGAACATGCGCGAGCGGTTTCTCGGCACGGCGCTGATCGGAAACAACATCGTTAATATCGGCGTCTCAGCCTTCACCACAAGCATTCTCGTGCAGCTTTTCGGCAGCGAAGGCGCGATCTATGCCACCGTGTTCATGTCGATCCTCGTGATCGTGTTTGCGGAGGTGTTGCCGAAGACGCTGGCAATCACCTCGCCCGACAACACGGCCCTGCTGCTGTCGCGCGTGATGACCTGGGTCGTCGCGATCATCGGCCCGCTGGCGCTTGCGGTGGAATGGACCGTGCGGCTCATGCTGCGGCCCTTCGGTATTCGTATCGGCGAGAACACGCCAATCCTCTCCGCGTCGGAGGAACTGCGCGGCCAGCTCGATCTGCTGCACAAGGAAGGCAATGTCGAGAAAGTGGAGCGCGACATGCTCGGCGGTCTTCTCGACCTTGAAGAGCTGACCGTTTCCGAGGTGATGGTTCACCGCACCAAGATGCGCACCATCAACGCGGATCTCTCATCGGAAGAGATCGTGCGCGAAGTGCTGGCCTCGCCCTATACGCGCATGCCGCTCTGGCGCGGCAGCCAGGAGAACATCATCGGCGTGCTGCACGCCAAGGACCTGCTGCGCGCGCTCGACGTGGTCGGCGGAGACGCCACCAAGCTCAAGGTCGAAGCCATCGCGCTCGAGAGCTGGTTCGTGCCCGACACGATGTCGCTGCGCGACCAGCTGAAGGCGTTTCTAGCGAAGAAAACCCACTTCGCGCTGGTGGTGGACGAATACGGCGAGGTGATGGGCCTCGTTACCCTTGAGGACATCCTCGAAGAGATCGTCGGCGACATTAAGGATGAGCACGATCTGTCCGTGCAGGGCGTGCGCCCGCAGCCCAACGGCTCGGTGAATGTGGACGGCTCGGTGCCGATCCGCGATCTCAACCGCGCCATGGATTGGAACCTGCCCGATGAGGAGGCGACGACCATCGCCGGCCTCGTCATCCATGAGGCGCAGGCCATTCCCGACACGGGCCAGATCTTCACCTTCCACGGCTTCCGCTTCCAGGTGCTGCGCAAATCGCGCAACAGGATCATGGCGCTGCGGATCACGCGCCTCGCCCCGGCGGGAAACAGAAACGATTAGGACCGTGTCAGAAAATCGATCAGCGCCTTGTTGACGACCTGCGGCTCTTCAATGTGCACCCAATGCGAACCGTCCTCCATCCAGAGGGCTTCGCCGTTGTCGCAAAGGCTCAGGCTTGCTTCAGCCAGTCCCTTCTGCAGGTAGGGGTCGCGGTTGCCCCAGATCACGAGTGTCGGCGGCTTGACGCGGGGATTGTCGATTGGCGGCCTGCGGCGCAGGGCGCGATACCAATTAACCATACCCGTCACGGCTCCCGGCACCGACCACGTCCGCATATAGCGCCTCGTATCCGCATCGGAAAATGTGCCCTTCCGACCGCCAATGTGCAGCATGCCACGCAGGATCGCGAAATTTCGGAATCTCAGCAGGGATTCCGGCAGGTAGGGGACCTGACAGATCATCATGTAGATGCTTCGCAGCATCTGGCTGGGGTGCTTGCGGATGTAGGGAATGAGGATTTGGGGGTGGAACGCGTTGATCGCCACCATCCGCTCGACCGATCCGGATAGCGGGACGCCGTCCACCACGCGATCAGGCCGCCGAAATCATGCCCAATGAGATGAAACCTCTCGCGCCCATAAGCCTGCGCCAAGGCGACGATATCGGCCGCGAGCGTGTCGAGATCGTAAGATCTGAGACCGATCGGCTTTTCGCTCAGGTTGTAGCCGCGCTGATCGGGCGCGACGACGCGAAAGCCTGCAGCCGCAAGATCGTCCACCTGCCGTCGCCACCCCCACCAGAAGTCGGCAAAGCCGTGGAGAAGAATGACAAGTGGAGCATCCGACGCGCCGAGCTGGACATCATGCAGCGTGATGCCGTTGACGCGGTGGAGCGTCTCAACCGGCTCCCCCGGCCATTCGAGCACACTCGGCTCATGGATCACCTGCGACATACCCCTCAACCCGCAGCAACACGGCTCCCCGTGTCGGAAATGCACCCCACCGGAGAACTCAGAAAGGAAACCAAGGCCTCGTTGACAGCGTCCGCTTCTTCGAGGTGGACCCAATGAGTGGCATTCTCAAATCCGAGGAACTGTGCGTTCTCACACAATTCCATGCTCTCATCGGCCAACCCGCGGTCCAGAAAGTGATCTTGCAGGCCCCACATCACGAGCGTCGGCACCTTGACCTTCACCTCCGCCAGCTGGGGGCGCACGCGCAGGGCGCGATACCAATTGATCATGCCGGTCAAGGCCCCCGGCATCGCCCACGCATTTTCATATCGCTTCATGTCGGCGGCGGTAAAAGTGCCGGCGCGGCTGCTCAGAGTCAGCGTCTTGCGCAGTACGGCGTAGTTGCTCAGCCCGAGGATGGATTCCGGAACCCACGGGAGCTGGAAGATGCCCATGTAGAAGCTGCGCATCATCTGGATCGGATGGCGGCGCACATAGGACAGCGCGATATGCGGATGCGGCGCGTTGATAGCGACGAGGCGCTCGACCCGGTCGGGATGGCGCGTCGCCGTCCACCAACCGACGAAGCCACCGAAGTCATGTCCGACGAGTTGCACCTTCTTGGAGCCGTAAGCATCGGCTAGGCCAATGATGTCGGCTGCCAGCGTGTCGAGATCATACGCCTTGAAGCCGACAGGCTTCTCGCTGAGGTTATAGCCGCGCTGATCCGGCACGACGACGCGAAAGCCGGAGGACGCGAGATGAGCGATCTGCCGCCGCCACCCCCACCAGAAATCTGGAAAACCGTGCAACAAAATAACAAGAGGCGATTCAGGCGTGCCAACCTCGATATCGTGCAAGGTAACGCCATTGACCTTGTGATGTCCGGTCGAGGCCGGTCCCGACCAGTCGGGAATACTTCCGTCGTTTGGGGCCAGGGGCATGAAGATTTAACTCCGCCCTCACCTCCTAGGCTTTTAGCGCCTCCTCGGCAACTAGCCTCGGGCGTCGTGGCCGCTCCTCGGTGGCCATGAATTGCGCCTTGGCAAGCTCCGCGAAGCGCCCGCCCTTGGCGACCAACTCGTCGAAGGTCCCCATCTCGACGATGTGGCCGTGGTCGAAGACGAGGATACGGTTGGCGTTGCGAATGGTCGCGAGGCGATGAGCGATGACGAAGGTGGTGCGGCCGCGCATGACTTCGTCCAATGCTCTCTGGAGCTTCTGCTCGGTGGCAGCGTCGAGCGCGCTCGTCGCCTCGTCGAGGATGAGGATCGGCGGGTTCTTCAAAAGCGCTCGCGCAATGGACAGGCGCTGGCGCTCGCCGCCGGAAAGCGAGCGGCCACGTTCGCCGATGATGGTGTCGAGCCCTTCGCTTTGCCGGGCAATGAACTCGATGGCCTGCGCACGCTCCAATGCCTCGATCATCTCCGCGTCGGTCGCCTCAGGCCGGCCGACCTGGAGGTTTTCCCGGATGGAGCGGGCGAACAGCATCGGCTCCTGGAACACCACGCCGATGTTGCGACGTAAGGATGAGAGCGCGATGTCGCGAATGTCGTCGCCGTCGATGCGGATTGCGCCCGATTGCGGATCGAAGGCGCGGTGCAGCAGGCCCAGCGTCGTCGACTTGCCGGAACCAGTTGCGCCGACAAGCGCAATGGTCTCGCCGGGATTGGTGGAAAAAGTCACGTCCTCGATGGCGGCGCGCTTGCCGTCATAAGAGAAGCTGACATCTTCGAAAGCAACGTTGCCCTGAAAACGCTCGACCTGCTTGGCGTTTGGGCGGTCGTGCACCACCGGCACGGTATCGAGCACCTCGAAGAACTCCCGCATCTTCGGCGCCTGCATGAAGAGCTGGTTGACGAAGCTCACCGCCTGTTCGAGGCGGGAGACCAGCATCGTCGCCATGCTCATGAACATGACGATATCGCCGATGGTGGCGAGCTTGTTGAGGTGGAGCGCCGTGCCGACGAGGAAGATCGCCGTGACCGTGATCGTCGCGGCAGCGCGCGAGGCGACAGAGGCCACCGCCCACCAGGACAGGACCGGGTTCTGGGCCTGGAGCAATTGTTGGATGATGGTTCTGAGCGAACGCGCCTCCGCCTCCACGCGGGTGAAGGACTGGATCACCGGCACGTTGCCGAGCGCGTCAGAGGCGTGCTCCGCGAGGTTCGAATGGTAGCGCTCCACCGAGCCTTGCAGGCTCTCCGTCTTGCGCAGCACGACGATGGTCAGGATCGTGAAGACGATGACCAGAGCAACGAGAAGGAGGCCGAGCCGCCAGTTGAGGAAGACCGTCAGCGGCAGCAGCACGCACAAAGCCACGAGCGCGGCGAAGTGCTCGCGGAAGAAGCCGAGCCAGAGCCAGGCCATGCCGTTCGAGCCTTCCAACATCACCTTCAGGACACGGCCCGAATGGGTCGAGGTATGGAAGGCCAGCGGCAGTTGGAGCACATGCTCGAAGTAATTCGCCACCACCGCGAGACGGCGGCGATGCGACAGTCGGTCGGCATAAAGCGCCACGAGCGCCCCCGCCCCGATGGAGAAGAAACCGAACGCGACCCAGGCCGCGATCAGCGGCGTCAGCACCGTGAAGGTGATGCGCGGCGCGCCCGGCACTTGAGCACGCGTCAGCACATCGATGATGCGCCCGAACAGGATCGGCTCCGCGAAGGCGGAAATGGCAAGCGCCACATTGGCGAGGGCCAGAATGCCACCGATACGGAGATCGGAACCGAGCTGGCCCAGAACACGGGCGTAAAGGCGGATCAGCCACATACGCGGTCACCTGCGCAACGAACCCCAATAGCAACCCATCATATAACCGCTGTTACATGATCCGTTGCTGAACGGAGTTTCGTCACGATACTAAGCCTGCCCCGGCTTTGGGCAAGCTTCGCCGCCAGCCGGTCAGCGCTTCGGGCCGGCGACGACGAGCACCCAATAGACCTTGTACTTGGAACGCGGCGTATAAGCCGTGGCGATGCCCATGCGGGTCGCCTGCGGATCTAGCAAAACCCGGTCATGCTGGGGGCTCTCGCGCCAGCCTGAAAACGCCTCGGCCAGCGTGTGGTAGCCCGCCGACAGATTGACAGCGGGCGCGATGACGCCCTTCGCCGCAAGACGACTCTTGAGGGTCTCGGCGGAGCTTGGCTTGTCCGCGGCCGCCATGGCGTCGGCCTCGGCCTCGGCTTCGGCCTGCAGGTCAGGATCGAGGGCGAGGCGCCCGAGGCCCTTGTTGCCGCGATAGGCGCTGATCATGTCCCGCGCGGTCGCCGCATCCACCACCGCATTGGCATTGGTGAGCGAGACATAGAAGCTCGGCATCTGATTCGCGGAGCGCTGCCCACCCTGGCAAGCAGCGAGGGCGAGCGCGATAAGGCTGACGACGGCGATGTGTTTCATGGAGAGGACTTATCCTTGAGAAGGGTTAAGCCTTCCTCTTCATCCTCCTTCGGCTTCTTCGGCGGCTCCTCTTCGTACTCCTCCGGCTTATGAGCAGGCGCCTCCGGCACGGCGGACGCGCCTGCTTTGCGCAGACCGCGGAAGATCTCGAAATACAAGTCGCTCGAAACGCGACCAGCCGCGTCGATGTCATCGACGAAGCAGATGAGGTCGAAGTCGATGGTGTTCTCGGTGACCTTCTTGAAGATGACGCGTGGTGCGGGCTCGCTCATCACCTCGCGGTGGGCGAGAGCGGCGGTGCGCATGATTTGCGCCACGAGGTCGGGATCGGTCGCGCGCGGAACGGGCACCGACACGAGCACGCGCCCGATGCGGTCGTTGCGAACCCTGTTGCGCACGATGCCGGAAATCAGGTTCGAGTTCGGCACGATCAGCGTCGAGCGGTCGTAAGTCTGAATCTCGGTGGAGCGCACGTTGATCCGGCGCACATAGCCTTCGCCATCGCCCACCACGACGAGATCGCCCACGCGGATGGGGCGCTCCCAGAGCAGGATGAGCCCTGAGATGAAGTTGTTGACGATGGATTGCAGGCCGAAACCGATACCGACCGAGAGCGCACCGGCGACGATGGTGACACGCTCCAGGCTCAAGCCCAGATAGCTGAAGGCCAAAACGCCCGCCGCAATGACGCCGACATAGCCCGCCGCCGTGCGGATCGAGTTGCGCAGGCCTGCATCGAGATCGGTCGCGGGCAGGAAAGTGTGATCGAGCCAGCGCTGGATCACGCGCGTGATCGCGAATCCCGCCGCGAACAGCAGGGCGGCAATCAGGATCGACGAAATCGAAATGGTCATATCGCCGACGCTGAAGCCGAAGAAGGCGGCGCGGATCGACCCCATCAGATCGGTTGACTCGATTCCCCACGGCGCGAGCGCCAGAAGGACGGCCAGAACGATCAGCCCGAGCCGGGCCGCGCCACTGGCCAGCACGCCGATCTGTTCGAGCGAGCGGAGGCGCAGGCCGGTGTTGGCCTGAAGCGTCGTGGCGACGCGGGTGTCGCCGCGCAGCGTGCCGCCGATGAACTCGTCCGCCAGCGCAATCGAGAGAATGAGCAGCGCGACGATGATGGAGACCCAGATGACCTGATCGACCAGGAATGAGGCAAACGCCACATAGCCGGTGAGCACACTGGCGATGACGATGCCGACCACGATCCAACCCAGCGTCCGCAACGGGCCGCCGATGTCGGGCTCGGGCGCCACATAGGGGCCGAGGCAGGCTTCTTCCTGCGAGGCCTTGCGGGCGAAGCGACGCAGAAGCTCCGCAAAAAGCAGCACTGCAGCCAGCGCGAAGACCCCGCGGGTGACGACTGTGATCGGCAGAGCCGCGGCAATCGCCTGATTGAACGATTCCAGCACCTTTCCGATCATCATCACGGTTGCGATGGTGACCGAGAAACTCATGATGCGCGTGGCGGACGTGTTCGAGACGTTTACCAAGCGCCAGGGCGTGTGATCGGGCGCGAGAATGGCGTCCACCAGCGCCCGCACGAAGGCCACGAATGCGATGCCGAGCAGCAAGGCCGCGACAACCTGTTCCAAACGCGGCGGGAAGATGTCGGCCGAGTCGATCGCAATCCAGACGATCCAGCTGCCGGCAATGGCAGGAACCGCGCCGAGAAGCAGCACGGCGAGCGCCGCAAGCAACCGGCTGCGGCGCGCCGGCTCGGTGATTTCAGGGTCACGTCGCACGAGACGCGGCGCGATGTAGCGCCGCCCGACATAGAGTGCGATGGCGGTGCCGAGCGCCAGTGCGACGACCAGCAGCACGCCGAACGTCGCGTTGCGATCCATCTGGGTGAGCGTATCGGACAGGGTGATGCGCTGCGCTCGCAGTTCTCGCGGGATGGCCTGGACGACGTTGAGCCACAGGCTAGGACTCAAGATGCCGTCGCTGCGCTCTAACAAGGCGCGTGCAAAGCCGGCGCGTCGCCGGTCGCTGATCTGCGCATTGACCTGTTCGGCCTGAACGAGAAGGGCGCGCGCCAGGCGCTGCGTCTCGTCCAACTCCGCCACCGCCGCCTCGCGTTCGGCACGGTCCTTGGCGGCGTCGGCGCTCTCCTCGGGCTGGCCGTCCTTCGGCTTCGGCCCGAGCTGCGTGAGCCGCGCCTTGCTGGCCTCGAGCTTCGGCGTCTGATCCTCGATCAGCGCGCGGATATTGGCGATGATCGGCTCCATCTGCTGCCGGAGGTTCTGGAGCTCCGCGTTGGGAAGCGTCCGGCCCTGGAGTGCCAGCTCCTTCTGGTCGAGATCGGCCTTGATGCCGTCGAGCTTGGCGCGGGCGGCCTTCGTGTCGAGCGAGGCTGCGCTGCCTGCCTCCGGCGCGGCGGAGACCGCCGGTACGGTTACTGGCGACTGGGGCTGAGCCTGTGCCTGCCCGAGCCCGCCAACTGCGAACGTCAGCACCATCAAGGCGGCCCAGAAGAACCGCTGCATTCCCGTTTTCGTCATTCAATCCGCCTTGTCGCAAATCCTGGATGGCCGGTTATGCGAATCATTGGGGCAAAAAGTCGCCTTCGGACAGGCAAAGCGCAAGAAAAAGCCGAGGATGATGAACAACATCGTTTCCTCACCCATCCCAGCGATAGCGCAGGCCACCAGGACGCCCGCAGAACACCGCCTTGTACCCCCGGCGGAAGACCTGAGCCCGGGATCAAATGCGCGGCTCCACCGTTGTTTCAGTTTGGGCGCGTCGCCATTGTCGCGGGTGAGGACAAATAGTTCGAGCGATTCTCGGGGTCGGTGCGGCGAAGAGTGCGCCAGGCTGACAAGCCGTGGGATCAGTCATGTTTTCGCCGCTTTGGACGCCCTTGGGTAGAACCTGAATTCAAGGAGCGCTCATGCACGACAATCGCATCAGCCTCGATGGCACCTGGGAATTCCTGCACATCGCGGATGACCGCCTTTCCGGCCCCGCCGAGATCCGTCAGATCGTGGTTCCCAGCCCCTGGCAGGCACAGTTCTCCGACCTGCGAATGCGCGCAGGCATCGGCATCTATCGTCTGAACCTCGAACTTTCGGAAGACTGGCTTCGCGACAGTGTATGGCTCCGCTTCGGCGCGGTTTTTCACAACTCGCGCGTCTTCATCAACGGAGAACTTGTGGGCACGAACGAGGGTGGCTTTCTGCCCTTCTCCTTCGACGTGACGCCTTATCTCAAGCCCGGCCCGAACGAGATCAAGGTGCGGGTCGACTCGCCAACCGACAACCCGGCCGAGTTTCCGGATTCACCCTTCGCCGAAATTCCGTTCGGCAAGCAGAGCTGGTACGGCCCGCTTTCGGGCATCTGGCAGCCGGTCCTTCTCGAGCGCCGCATCGCAGATCACATGACGCGCATCCGCCTCGTGCCGAACCGGGAAACGGGACGGGTCATGGCGGGCGTGTTCTTCGCGCGCCCTCTCACGGACGAGGCGGACGTCAGGATCGAGGTTTTTGATCCCTCCGGCAATCTGGTGCTCGAAGAAACGCACCCGACGCAGGTCGGCGTCACCAGCATGCCGTTCGAGTTTTCGATCAAGCATGTGGAATCCTGGTCGCCGGACGAACCGAACCTTTATCGCATCCGACTGCACCTCGTCCGCGACGGCGCAGTTCAGGATGAGATCGAGGACCATTTCGGCTTCCGCACCATCGAAGCCCGCAACGGCAAATTCTATCTCAACGGCGAGCCGCTCTATCTGCGCGCCGCGCTCGATCAGGATTACTATCCCGACACCATCTGCACGGTGCCGTCAGTGGCTTTTCTGGAAGACCAGTTCCGCAAGGCAAAGGAATTGGGCCTCAATTGCCTGCGCTGCCACATCAAGGCGGCGGACCCACGTTATTACGAAGTCGCCGACCGCATGGGCCTTCTGATCTGGACCGAGCTGCCGAATGGCGGCATGTCCACCGACCGCTCGCGCGGGCGCAAGGAAAAGCTCCTCAAAGGCATCGTGGATCGCGACGGCAACCATCCCAGCATCATCATCTGGACCATCATCAACGAGAACTGGGGCGTCGACCTCGTCAACGATCCGGATCATCGCGAGTGGCTCAAACGCACTTTCGCCTGGCTGAAGGCCTATGACCCGACGCGACTCGTGGTCGACAACTCGCCGCTCGCGCCGAGCTTCCATGTTGAATCGGACATCGCGGATTATCACTTCTACGCCGCTATTCCCGACCACCGTGACGAGTGGGACAAGTTCGTGGACGAACTCGCGGCCCGCGCCTCCTGGCTCTATTCGCCCCATGGCGACGCGGTGATTACCGGCCGCGAACCGCTGATGTGCTCCGAATTCGGCAATTGGGGCCTGCCCTATCCAAAGGATCTACGCGCCGCCAATGGCGAGGAGCCCTGGTGGTTCGAAACCGGGCACGATTGGGGCGAGGGCGTGATGTATGCGCACGGCGTCGAGAACCGCTTCTCGGACTGGAGCATGGACCGTGTCTTCGGCGACCTGCGCCGCTTCGTGACCGCTGCGCAATGGCAGCAATTCCGCGCGCTCAAGTACGAGATCGAAGCGATGCGCCGGAAGCCGAGCCTTGCGGGCTACGTCATCACCGAGCTGCACGACTGCCATTGGGAATCGAACGGCCTTCTCGACATGCGCCGCAATCCGCGCGTGTTCCACGAGCTGTTCCACATCATCAATGCGGATACGGTGATCGTGCCGAAATGGGAGCGGGTCTCCTATTGGGCGGGCGAGACGGCCAATCTTCGCCTCGCGGTGGCGCACGGCGCGGGGCCTTTGCTGGAAAATTGCCGTCTCGACATCAGCCTGGACAGTCACACAAAGCAGATGAATCTGCCGCGTATCGAAGCGCCCTTCGTGCTCGATCTCGGACAGGTGGCGATCCCCATTCCGGAGCTGACGGAGGCGGGCCTGCGCCGCATTTCGCTGCATCTGCGTTCGGCGGAGGGGCACCTGATCGCGCAGAACCACGTGGACCTTGCCATTCACCCCAGGCGCGGCGCGCCGGCGCAGGCGCGCCAGCTGATGTGGTCACCGGACGAAGACATTCGCGAGCGCTTGCAGCTCATGGGCTATGCCGCCGCGCGCGAGATGGAGGAAGCGACCGTCATCGTCTCCCGCAACCATGACAAGGTGATCGCAGATCATGTCCGGCGGGGCGCAAACCTCCTGTTGCTGCCGGACCACGAGATGATGCTCTATCCGTTCTTCCCGCATTGGCAGAACGTGAAGGTCAAGTCGCGCGACGGTACGCTGTGGCGCGGTGATTGGGCCTCATCCTTCTCGTGGCTGCGCCGCGCCGGGCATTTCGCGCACTTCCCCGGCGGGCCGCTTCTCGATGAGACGATGGACCGGGTTCTGCCGGATTACGTGATTTCCGGCTGCAACCTGCTCGACTTCCAGGCCCGTGTCTTTGCCGGTCTGGTGGTCGGCTGGATTCACAAGCCGGTCGCACTCGGCGTGGAGCGTACGTACGGACGCGGACGGATGGTGGCGTCCACCCTCCAGCTGTTCAGGGACGATCCGCTCGCCGAGCCGACCGCGACGAGCCTGCTCGACAGTCTCATCGACCTCTCCGTCGAAGCACGCGCGCCGCGCCTCGAGGAGGCCGTGCGGGCAGCGGAGGCTGCGGCGTAAATCTCATGTCATGACTCGTGCGCGAGGCGACAGGCGTTCGCGCCGCCGCCTCGCGTGCAACACATCGAGCCCGCGCATATCGCGAAAGGCGTCGAGCATCGGCTGACAGGGAACGCGCTCACCATGCGGCTCGTGGCGACAGACGGGATCCCACAGCCCCATGGGTGTCCAATCCTGAGGCGAATGCCATTCCGGCATGCCGAGGATGGGATAGAGACAGACGCCCTGAAGGGGCACACCATCGCGCAGCAGGATCTCGGATTCCCCCGCCACCTCGCGCAGCCAGGGGCCGCGCCTTTCGCCAACATGCGTCGTCTCGGTAATCATCAGATCGCCGCCATAGCGATCCGAGACGCTTGTCACGAGATCGCGCAGTTTCACACGGCGTGGATCGTCCTCGGCCAGAGGCGGAATCGTGCCGTCAACGGAGGGTGGCGTGTTCCACTCCCACTGGTTCGTCCAATAGTAGTTGACGCCCACAATATCGAGATGCGCCCGGCTGCCGCCGAGCTCCGGCAGGAGACGGCCGCACAGCATGTCCCAGGATTGGAAGACAAGGCGATTGTTGAAATCCTCCACCACCGCGCGCCATTCCTCCTCCTCACACATCGGCGCCACGACGGAGCAGAGCGGGTCCGCATTGACGATGCGCGCGTCCGAGCGCACGGAGCGGATCGCGTCGATGCCTTGGATGGCGGCACGCACAAGCGCGACCTTCAGATCCCATCCACGCCCGCTTTCGTGCGGCGCAAACAGCCCCTTCTCGCCGCCGGCGTAAGCCATGAATGAGGGTTCGTTGACGGGCGTGAAATAAGGGATGCTGGAGGAATGGCGCTCCACGAGCCGCGCGGCGGCGTAGCAGTAGTCGGCGAAGCGGCTTGGAAAGTCCGTGCTCCACAGGTCGACGTGGCGAGGGAAGCCGTAATGAAAAAGATCCCAGATCACCTCGAGCCCGCTCTCCGCTGCCGCATGCAGAAAAGGCGCGACGGAGGAAAAATCGTATCGTCCCCGGCCAAGGTCGATCAGCGGCCAGCGCATGACTTCACGGATGCCGTGAATGCCGAGCTTGGCGAGCGCGCGATAATCCTCGCGGAAGGTTTTGTCATGCCCCGTGGCGACGACCTGATCGAACCACTGGCCATGGCGGTTATATCCGGTCGAGCCTTCGAAGCCGGCCAGGAAGAAGCTGCGAAACATGAAAAGCGCCCCGCTCTATCCAGTCTTCAGTAGCCCAACGGCGGAAATGCCGCCGGCCACACAGGCCTGATAAGAACCGACGAGAGGCGTAGGAGTTCGATCTAGCGTCACGGGATCAAGGTCCCACAACCCCATCGGCGCGACATAATTCGCGGGATTCCGCGTGCCTTGGCGGTACGCCCAGGCCACCATGTCGAACATCGGCCACCAGGTGTAGCCGACCATCGGGATGCCCTCAGTTCGCAAAATTTTCACCGCCGCGATGGAATCGTCCATCCATCGTTGCCGCTTCGCGACCGAGCCGATGGATGCGGTCTCGCTGACGAAAAGCGGCGATTTGTAGCGCGCATGATAGAGCCGCCCTAGCTGCGCCACGAGATCGCCGGGAGCGTAAGGCTGGCGGATGCGCAAGCGCCCCCTCGCCTCTCGTTGCAGCCGCTTTTTTGTAAACATGGGGTAGAGGTTCAGGCCGATGAACGGCAGGTCGATGGCATTCTCCTGAAACCACGCGAGGTCGCTCTCCCCCGCGCCATGGTGCAGCAGCCACGCCCAGAGCGGATGTTCGCGGTTGACTCTGCCGCTGACGAGATCGAGCGAGAGAAACACGATCTCCTGTCGGCGCTCGCCCTCACCAGCCAAGGCTGGATCGGGAGTCTCGTAGAGATCGGTCGCATCGACGTGAACGGCTAGAATTTCAGGATCGACTGCCTGCAAGGCCTGCACCGTGCGCACGATGCCGCGGGCAATCGCCATCATGACTGCGATGAAACCCGACCAACCGCGGCGAAACGGCGGCCACCAGCCGAGGCGGCCGCAATACCAGGCGGTGATGCGCGGCTCGTTCAGCGGCGTGTACCAGAAGATTCGCCCCTGGAAGCGACCAGCGAGGCCGGACGCGTACTCCGCGACACGCTCGGGATAATCGGGGTTGAGGTAAGCGCCATGCAGCCAGCGCGGCAGGCCATAATGGACGAGGTCCACGATCGGATCGATGCCGAGATCAAGAAGACGCCCGAGTGTCTTGTCAGGAAAGTCCCAATCCCACTGCCCGCGCGCGGGCTCCACACGGTGCCAGGGGATGCCGTAGCGAATGGTCTTCACGCCCAATGCGGCTGCGAGGCTCAGGTCCTCCGCCCAGCGCTCATAGTGACCGGTCAGCTCATACTCATCGAGAGTTCGCCCCGTCGATGGCCAAGGCTCAGTGATGAATGTGTCCTCGATTCCGGTCGACCACCAGAAAGCCTGCGGTGCAGTGAGGCGCGACGCTTGCGGGCGGAGCGGAAGGGATGTCATCACCTATGAGTCCATTCCGCGCTGCGTTGTTCCGTAATGGCTGGAATATAAGCTCTAGAGCGCGCGAGCGGCCGCTGTTGCCGGAACGATGCGCCGACCTGTGCCGGCCGCTCCGCGCGGCACCGTGTCGTTGATGCGTCGGAACGTGGCGAGCGCCTGACCGACGATCTGGTCCATGTTGTAGTAGCGATAGGTAGCAAGCCGCCCGACGAACCACACATCCGGTGTCGCCAGCGCGAGCCGCTCGTACCTCTTGAAAAGCTCCTGATTTTCCCGCTTCGGGATGGGATAATACGGATCGCCGACAGCGGACGGATACTCATAGGTGAGCGCCGTCTTGGGATGCTCCTGGCCGGTCAGGTGCTTGTACTCGGTAACGCGCGTGTAGTCCTGCGTCTGCGGATAGTTCACGACGCCGACCGGCTGGTGCCATGGCTTGTCGAGCGTGACGTGCTCGAAGCGCAGCGACCTGTAAGGCAATTTGCCGAATCGGAACCCAAAATATTCGTCGACAGGCCCGGTATAAATGACTCGCCTGTGCGGAATCTTATACCGCACATCTTCGTATTCGGTCTGCGTCATGATGTGAATGTTGCGATGCCGCAGCATCTTTTCGAACATGCGTGTGTAGCCGTGACGCGGCATGAACTGGAACTCGTCACCGAAATAGCGGTCGTCCCGGTTGGTGCGCGTCGGAACGCGCGCGGTCACCGATTTGTCGAGTTCGGACGGATCGAGACCCCATTGCTTGCGGGTGTAACCCCGAAAGAATTTTTCATAGAGTTCGCGCCCGACCGTGGAGACCACCACATCTTCCGATGTTTTGATCTCGTCGACCTTTTCCGCCCGCCCGGCGAACCATTCCTGCAACTCTTCCGAGGTCAGGTTGAAGCCGTAAAGCGTATTGACCGTATCGAGATTGATCGGAATCGGCACGAGCGTACCATCAACCTGTGCCAGTACCCGGTGCTCATAGAACCGCCATTCGGTGAAGCGGGAGAGATAGTCAAAAATCTGCTTGGCGTTCGTGTGGAAGATATGCGGGCCATATTGATGGATGAGGAGGCCCTGATCGTCATACCGATCATAAGCGTTTCCACCGATATGGTTGCGCCGGTCGATCAGCAGGATGCGCTCGTTGCGCTCGTTCGCAATTCTCTCTGCAAGCACACTTCCGGCAAAGCCCGCGCCAACGATGAGCCAGTCATACATGACCTTACTCCGCGGGGGGGGCCGCATGAGTGGGCTGCGGCGATACGGAACGTCCGGCCACCATCTCTCCGCCGACATCGCGCATCAACCGATGCATGGCCGCCCAAGTGCGATCCCACGAGCCGGAGGCGAGATGGCGGTCCACTTTCGCGAGCCACGCATCCTTCGGCCGTGAGAGAATGCTCTCCGCGCACGCGACCACGTCGTATGCGTTTCCTGCAATCTCGACGAGCCCCTTTTCGCCATAGGGCCTGACAACATCGGTGATAGGGGTGGATACCACCGGCACGCCGGCGGCGAGAAACTCCGGCGTCTTTGTCGGGCTGATGAAGCGTGTGGCTTCATTGATCGCGAAGGGCATGAGGCCGACATTCCAGCCCGACAGATAATGCGGCAGATCATTATAAGACTTGCCGCCGAGCCAGTGAATGTTGGGCCGCTGCGGCAACGATTCCGGATCGATCTTCACCACCGGCCCGATCATGACGAGCTGCCACGCAGGCCGCAGATCGGCGATGTCGGCAACAAGATCGAGATCCATGCGCTCATCGATGACGCCAAAGAATCCGAGGCGCGGAAGGCCGATCTCGGCTTGGTCGTCGGGATCCGCTTTGATGTCGCGCGCTTTCGCGAAGTGATCGAAATCGATGGATGAGGGAAAGGCGTGCACGCTGTGATGTCGGTCGCGCTTGGCTTCGTAAAGACTCAAGCCGCCGGTGAAGACCAGATCGGAATGCGCAAAGAGTTCGGATTCGAGGGCGAGCATCTCCTCCGAGGCGCCGCGGAAAAGAGACAACTCATCCATGTTGTCATAGACGCACAGATCGCATTCGAGATCGTTCGAGAACGCGAGCGCCATCGGCGTGTAGTACCAGAAGATGCGAGGTTGCTGCGCGCGGCGGCCGATGAGATCGGCAACAAGCTTGCGTTGCGCCGCAACAGTTCCATCCGCGGACAATCCTTCCGGCAGATGCGGCACGGCAATCGTGACGCCTTGCGGCCGTGTGCTGAGTTCCAGATGCGCGCGGATTACAGGTTCAAAGATAGGTTCTTCAACAAAGAGAACGGCGTAGTGCCGCGCGGCGCGGCTCAAAAGATGTTGCGGACGCTGCCAGACGAAATCCCAACGCAGATGCGAGAAGCAGACAAGAAGAGTTTTTTTCGAGGAAGTCTTGAAACTCAGACGATAGGCAAGGCTCTGCGTCGTCAAACGCTCATGCATAGCGCAATCCTTAAACTGTCCATACGCGGTCACGGCCGGGCGATGTTTCGCTCGGGCGGTGACATTCAGGTTTTCGTGAAGCGAACCGGCAATGGCTCACGCTCGCAATCAAGTTGCCAACGCAACCAAAGCAACTTGGTTCCGGATTCGTTCATCTTAATGAACAGTCATTCAGGAAATACGGCTGTTATTTCTTTTCCAGCATCAGCGTCCCTTGCGCTTGAATGAATGTTTTCGCCTTGTCTGCGATGACGGCAAGGATCCACGGCAACTGCACTTCAACACGCAACTGATCGTCAAAGACATCGATTTGACCATCGACGAACTGGCCAAGTGCGCCGACGTGAAATGTCATGCGATCTTCAGCCCAGGCTTCATCGATGGAGGCGATTTTGTCGCCGAACTGCGACTTGAGCCGCGCCATGCCGCCGTGCAGCCGGCGCGCGGCTTCAGCCTTTCCCAGATTGTGAGGAATGAGGACGACGAGGGATTTCGACATGGGTCGCTCCGCTTCTTTGCACAACAAGCGCAGCGGTGCGGATCGGGTTCCGAAACTAAAGCATTTCGACCTTGAGCGCGCGCACCACAATCGTCTCCTGCTGAAAGCGGCGCTCAAGCTCGGCGCGGTAGCGCTCCCACCAATGCTGGTCGATTTCGCGGGCCATGACCTCGAACACCACCAGATCGTCGTGCGGGGTGTGACCGCCTTCCTTCCACACGCTGTTGGCGGCAGCGCGCGTGAAGCTTGAGATGATGCCGAAATGCTCGGCGAGTTCGGAGCGCACACGTCCATAGACTGCGCCGTCGAAGCGGCGTCCGGCGCGATCCGTCAGGGGCAGAAGAAGCTGAACCAGATGCATCGCCACCACCCTGAAGCATCGGGAAGCGCGGCCGCGGCCGCGCTCGATGCGTCACGGATGGACAGCTAGGGCGTAAAGAGCGGAAAACGAGGCGTCAGGCCTGCAACGCCGCGAAGAGATCCCGGTCGGAGGCCGGCAGGCTGTCATCCACCCGATAGCGGCTCGACGGTTTCGAGACGCGCCAAGGACAGGCCGTTGAGGCATGAATCGCTTCCGACGGTCGCAACCGCCGCGCCGTGCCGTCGGCCTGCATCTCGTCGATGACGACAAGACCGAAGATGGTCAGCCGCGTCGCCATGACTTTGGTCGCCCGGTCGTCAGCGGCGACCGGCAGCGAGCCCGCGGTATAGACCGCATCCATAAAACCCTTCTGGTCGCGGCGCGGCGAGGCCGCAATGCGCGCACCGGGAAAGCGGATGACGTTGGTCGGCTGAGATCTCGATTCCATGTAAGCAACCCTTGGCCCCGAATCGGAGACAGGATCGCTGCAAGGAATTAAGAAGCGCCTAACCTTAATCGAGCCGTTGCAGCGCGACATAGGCCGTGCCGGTCTTGGTCAGACCCAGCTCCTGCGCCGCGCCAGCCGCTAAGTCTATGATGCGCCGATGAGCGAAAGGTCCGCGATCATTGACCCGGACCACGACGGACAGGCCGGTCTTCTCGTTCACGACCCGCAATCTCGTCCCGAAGGGCAAGGTGCGATGGGCCGCCGTCATGGCCGATGAGTTGAAGCTTTCGCCGCTCGCGGTCCGGCGACCTTGGAAGCCCGGCCCGTACCAGGAGGCCACCCCCCGCTGGAATTCTCGGCCAGACTTGGTTTGCGGAATGGAGCCGGTCACTGAAGGATCGGCCATGGTTTCCTGACAGGCAGCGACAAAGAGAAACGGCGCCAGAAGCGGCACCAGAGAAACGAAAGTCCTCACGGATATTGCTCCCCTTGTATCGAGCTTGACAGGGGGAGCTGGCCACCAGAGGAGCAAAATCAACTTAAAATGGATTTTTTCTTAGAAACCTATCCTTTTGCGCTATGGAACTAAACTAATGAGACACGGAGATTTACGGCCAAGCCTCTTCAAAGCTTGGCCGAATGGCATCACTGAGACGACTGAAACCTATCCTCAGGCCGGAAGGGTGAGCAGCCCCAGCCGTTCGCGCCGCAGCCAGCGCCACAACATCAGGGCCGCGACCGTCGCGAGCCCCGTGGCAAGGCCGATCCAGATGCCGACGCCTCTCAAATTCGTGCCGAAGGCAAGAGCGACGCCGAGCGGCAGGCCGACGCCCCAATAGCCGAAGGCGGCATAGATCATGGGAACGCGAGTATCCTGAAGCCCGCGCAACATGCCCGCCCCCACAGCCTGTGCACCGTCGACCAGCTGGAAGGCGGCCGCAAGCACCAGGAAGGACAGGGCAAAGCCGATTACCGGGGCATTCTTCGGATCGTTCAGGTCGAGGAACGCGCCGACCAGGAGATGCGGTGCGAAAATCATCAGCGTCGCCGTGAAGACCATGAAGCCCACGCCAAGCGCCAAGGCGGTCCAGCCGGCGCGAGTCACCCCGTCGGCATCCTGCGCGCCATAGGCCCGCCCCACGCGCACCGTCACGGCCTGGCTGAAGCCAAAAGGCACCATGAAGCAGAAGGAGGCAATCTGAAGCGCAATGGCGTGGGCGGCGAGTTCGTTCGCCCCGATGCGTCCCATGAGGAGCGCAGCCGCGTTGAAGATCGTCACCTCGAACGCCAGCGTCAGGCCGATAGGCACGCCGATGCGCCACAGGGTGCGATAGCGCGGCCAATCGGCCCGCCAGAAGCGGCCGAAGAGATGATAGCGCCTGAGCTTGCGATCGAAGCTGATGACCACCGCCAGGCCAAGAAACATGAACGTGCTGGAAATCACCGTACCGAGGCCTGCGCCGACAAGCCCGAGGCTCGGCAGGCCGAACGTGCCGAACATCAGGCCATAGGCGGCCCCGAGATTCACCGGCACGGCGAGAAGACCGATCACCAGCGCCCAGCCGGGCCGCTCGAGCGCCGCCAGGAAGGAGCGCAGCACGAGGTAGAGCAGGAACGGCAGCAGGCTCCATTGCAAAGCACGGATGTATTGCCCCGCCTCATGGGCTAAGGTGGGTTCCTGCCCCATGGCGAGGAGCAGCCATTCACCATTCCACGCAACGGCCCAGATCGGGATCGCGACGGTGATCGCCGCCCAGAAGCCCTGGCGCACGGTGCGGCGCACCTCGCGCACGGAATGGCGCTTGCGGCCCAACTCCTCGGCGATCAGCGGCGATGTCGCGCTGACGAGCCCGATGCCGAAAATCAGGAAAGCGAAATAGAGGTTGGTGCCGAGCGCACCGGCCGCCAATGCGCCAGAGCCGAGCCAGCCCATGAGGATGACGTCCGTCGTCATCAGGGAATTCTGGGCGACGTTGGTGAGGATCAGGGGCCAGCCGAGCGCGAGCGTGGCGCGCAGCTCCGCTGTCCAGGCGGCCCGTTGTGTGGATGAAGCGCTCGGAATCATGGTGACAGGCTTTTAGCCCGAACCGGACGCGAAAGGCCACACCCTGAAGTCGTGCGGAGAATAGATCTTCGCCCTCTCGTTCCGGGCGAATCCGAATCTCTTAGGACGAACGCCGCGAGGGCCGAGGGAACAGGGACACGACATTGTTCTCCTCGGGAGGCGCGAGCTGTCGCTGAATCGCAGCATGCAGATCGCGGCTGACGATGGGCTTGAGGAGAAGCAGAAACTCCTTTTCCTCCTCCATCGCACTCGGATTGCCGGTGATGAGCAGAACGGGCAGATCCGGAAAGGCCTGCCGGATTTCGCGCGCGAGCATCACGCCGTTCATGGTGCCGTGCATGGCGACATCGGTCAGGACAAGGCCGGGCTTGCGCGCCTTCAGCGTCTTCATCACCTGCCGGGCATCGGTGGCGATGCGCGTGACATAGCCGACCTCTTCGAGCATGGCCTGCAAGGCCAGCGCCACGTCCACCTCATCGTCGATGACAAGGACCTCAGTATGCGTGCGGACCGTTTCGCTCTCACCAAACTCGTCCCGCAAGGCGCCCGGCAGCATTTCTACGGGAGCATCGGCGCGCGGGAGGTAGAGGGTGATCGCAAGACCGTATGCGATATTGCGCACCTCCGCGGTGCCGCCGAGCGGATGCAGGAAACGTAAGCCACGATTCAATGTCAGCCACGCGTCGAGATCCATGTCCCGCAACGTGAACGCCTGCTCGCCCTGTTCATCCAGACCGAGTTGAGGCTCGTCCGTTCCGGTGCTGGCGATGACGAGTTGCACGAAGTCGCCTTCGATCGCGAGGTTCGATAGAGATCCCTTTTGCACCTGCGCGTTTCGCGCCTCGATGGTGATCGTCCCACCCTGGTGAAGAGCGTCGCGTACATAGGCACTGAGCGTCATGATCGCCATCTCGAGATCGCTGGGATCGACCTGCACCGGCCAGAGATCGCTCTCAAGCGAGACGCGCAGTTCCACCGTGTCCCTCAAGAGCGACCGGTTCATCAGCGTCGCGATGGATTCGATGCGCTCCGCAAGGTCGACACAGCGAACATCGCCATCCTGCCCCCGCGCAAAGGCATTGGAGCGGGCGATCAGGCTGGCGGCCTGGTCGGACGCCACGAGTGCGGAGAGAAGTTTCCGCTGCAGCGCCGGCTGATCCTTCAGGTGCCGCGCCACGGAATCGATATTCGCGCTGATGACGAGAAGCTTGTTGTTGAGGTCGTGGACGATGCCTTCCCGCAGGCGCTCCAGCATTTCCAGCTTCTGCACCCGGCGCGCGCTCTGCTCATCCCCGGCCTCGCCGGAGGCTTTCGCGGGGACCGGCGTCGGACCCTCTGAATGCATTCGCGGGGCCGGTTTCTCAAGAGCGGGAAAGGGCTCCGCCTCCGGCCTTGAGCGATTCGCGGCCCGTTCCTCCTGCTCGCGCAGGAGTTCTTTGATCCGCCGGCCGAGGCTCACGCCGCCCCACAGGACGGCCAGGGCAAAAAGCAGGCCCGACATGGCGATCCATTCGGGCTGCCGGCTAAACGCCGCACCCGCCAATGCAAGGCCTGAGAAAATGAGCGCGCAGGAGGAGAGCGCAAGAGCGAGCTTCAATGTAAAAGGCAGCAAAGGCATCGCGTTTTCGAACAATCATTTGACGAAGCGCCTCGAAGACGCCACTTCGATAATTGTTTTATGTAGCACGATCTGATGCAAAGCGAGATGTTATTGCAGCAAGTTTTCGTGTCCGGTGGAAATTAAGAGTGGTGCCGTTGTTTCGTCGTGTCAGGATTTTGCGGCCTCTGGTTGCAAGTGCGTTGTTTTTCGGTGCTCTCGCAGGGGCTTCGGCCCAGGACGGGATCGAAAAGCGCGTCAACGATCTTTTGGCCCGCATGACGCTGGAAGAGAAGGTCGGCCAGCTGAACCTCATCTCCCACGGCCCGCCGCTGCGCTGGCAGGACATTGCCGAGGGTAAGATCGGCGCACTGCTCAACTTCAACAGCGCGGCGGATGTCGCGCGCGCGCAGGCGCTCGTCCGCCAGTCCCGCCTCAAAATCCCGCCGCTCTTCGGCCTCGACATCCTGCACGGCTTCCGCACGCAATTCCCTATTCCGTTGGGAGAGGCGGCAGCGTTCAGCCCGCGCCTGTCGTCTCTCGCCTCCGAATGGGCGGCGAAAGAGGCTTCTTATGTCGGCGTCACATGGACCTATGCGCCGATGGCCGATCTCTCCCGCGACAGCCGGTGGGGCCGGATCGTGGAAGGATTCGGCGAGGACCCCTTTCTTGGCGCGATGCTGACCGCGGCACGGGTCGAGGGTTTCCATAAGGGCGGGCTGGCGACGACCACCAAGCATTTCGCGGGCTATGGCGCGCCCCAGGGCGGGCGCGATTACGACACCACCTATATTCCGCCGGCCGAGATGCACGACACCTACCTGCCGCCGTTTCGCGCTGCGGCGGCGGCAGGTTCCGACAGTTTCATGGCGGCCTTCAACGCGTTGAACGGCATGCCCTCGACCGCCAATCCCTGGCTTCTGACGGAGGTGCTGCGCAATCAATGGGGCTTTGACGGCTTCGTCACGTCCGACTGGTCCGGCATTCACGAACTCATCGGCCATGGCATCGCGGCGGACGAAGCGGAGGCGGCGCGCAAGGCGCTGCTCGCCGGCGTCGACATGGACATGATGGGCGAGCTTTACATCAAGTACCTGCCCACTGAGGTGCGCGCGGGCCGCGTGCCCGAGAGCGCAGTGGACGAGGCGGTGCGCCGCGTGCTGCGCACGAAATTCCGCCTCGGCCTCTTCGACCGGCCGGACATCGATCCGACCCGGAACGATGACGGCTTCCCCTCCCGCGAGGCGCGGCAGGCCGCGCGCGAGGTAGCGCGCGAAACGCTGGTTCTCTTGCAGAACCGCAACGACCTTCTGCCGATCACGCCGCGCGTGCGCTCCATCGCCGTCATCGGGCCGCTCGCGGATGCGCAGCGCGATCAGCTCGGCCCCCATGCCGCGCGCGGCCAATCGAACGACAGCACCACCATTCTGCAAGGCGTTCGCGAACGGGCGAAGGAGGCGGGCGTCGCGGTGAGATACGCTCCGGCCTGCGATCTCTTCTGCAAGAAGACCGATCAGCTCCCCGCGGCTATCGCCGTCGCAAAAGAATCCGACCTCGTGATCGCGGTGTTCGGCGAGCCACAGGATTTGTCCGGCGAAGCGGCTTCGCGCACGCGTCTCGTGCCTAACGGCAAGCAGGTGGAGGTGCTGGAGGCGCTCGCCGCCACGGGTAAGCCGGTCGCGCTCGTGATCGTTGCCGGCCGTCCGCTGGAACTCGGCGCGCTCAGCGAGAAAATCCCGTCGATCCTCATGGCCTGGTATCCGGGCACGGAAGGCGGGCCCGCCACCGCGGACGTGCTGTTTGGCGATGTGAGCCCGAGCGGAAAACTTCCTTTGAGCTGGCCGCGTTCGGTGGGGCAATTGCCGCTCTACTACAACCGTCTGCCCACGGGCCGTCCGACCCTGCCGAACAACCGCTTCACCCTGAACTATCTCGATGACGAGATCACCCCGCTTTATCCCTTCGGCTGGGGCTTAAGCTACACGCACTTCGCCTACAGGAACGCCACCATCGCGAAGGCGCGTCTCGAACCCGGCGACGCGCTCGATGTCTCCGTCACTGTGACCAACACGGGCGCGCGGGCCGGCCAGGAGGTGGTGCAGCTCTACACCCGCGATCCGGTCGCCATGCGCAGCCGTCCTCTGCGCGAATTGAAGGCTTTTGAGAAAATTGCCCTAAAAGCCGGCGAGGCGAAGACGGTGTCGCTCCGCGTTCCTGTGGAGTCCCTCGGCTTCCACCTCGATGACGGCACGTATCTTGTGGAAGCGGGCACGATCCAAGTCTTCGTCGGCGGCGACGCGAATGCCGCAGCGGTGGGTGAGGTCACCGTCGCGGATACGATCCGCATCCCGCCCTCGGAGCGGCGCGCATCTGTTCCGATTCAAGCGCAATAGGTCGACGAAGGGCCGCCGCACCCGCTATAGAAGGAGGCGATGGATGACGCACGGAACAGGGCGAAAACACATCGGACGCTGACAGCTCGCTATCTTGGAGCGCGAGACATCGTCGCCTCCGAGCGCACTGGCGTGGCGGATACACGGTTGGGCATGGCCCTGACTTTCGTCGCGGGTGCGATCAATGCGGGCGGGTTTCTCGCCGTCGGCCAATACACCTCGCACATGTCGGGGATCCTCTCGGCCATGGCCGATCATGCGGCCCTGGGCGCCTTCGACGTGGTTCTGTTCGGCCTCATGGCCTTCCTGCCGTTCATTATTGGCGCGGCCTGTTCGGCCATGCTGATCAACTGGGGGAGGCGTCACCATTTGGGAGGTCTCTTCGCCCTGCCCCTCCTGCTGGAAGCGCTGCTCCTCATCGCCTTCGGCGTGCTCGGCTGGCTCGCTTACCCATCCGCCGGCTTCATGCGCACCGCCGTGCCGCTGCTCTGCTTCATCATGGGCCTGCAGAATGCGACCGTGACAAAGATCTCCGGCGCGCGGATGCGCACGACTCATGTCACCGGCATCGTGACCGATATCGGGATCGAACTCGGCAAGCTCTTTTACTGGAACCGTGACAAGTCAGTTCCGCCGGTCATGGCGGACCGCGCCAAGCTGCGACTTCTGGCGGCATTGCTGGTTTCGTTCTTCATCGGCGGCATCGTCGGGGCGGTCGGCTTCAATCAAATCGGCTTCCTGTTCGCCCTGCCCTTCGCCTTCGTGCTACTTATTCTGGCCGGCCCAGCATTGCTGCCGGACCTCGCCAAGCGCCGCTGATCCCGCGCGGAACGCGGTGAACCCTCATAGCGGGAGGCGGATCTTCGGCTGCGCAGAGATGTTCATGCAAATTCTGATTGTTTTCTTATATCAAAGAAACACAAACAAGATATGTAATGATAAAACAAATCATAACTTAACGTCATCTCAAGGTAATAATTCGCATTAATTAGTTCGAATTTCGAAATATTCGCTCGACGAGCGGGACTAAATACTTATTCTGCACCCTGAAACTGGGCCGCGAGTCGGCTGGGGAAGTTACGTCAACAATTCGAAACCGTGCCGATAGAGGCACGCCATCCCGACGCCACGCCGGGATGAAGGGGGCGCATATGGCTGGAAGTCTTGAAGGTATTGCGGTCACAGTCACGTTCGAACTGCAGGGCTGGTTCCAATTCGAACAGCCGAACGTCTTCACCTCCGTCATCGTCGGCAATGGCGCCGAACTCGTGGTGCCGATCTCAGCGCGCATCCTGTCGGACACGGACGGCGACGGCGACATGGAGCCGGTCCAGGGTCCGAACGGCCTTCTCAGCGGCACAATGACCGTCGATATTTCCGGCAACCAAGTCTTTGCGAGCTTCGTCGGCACGGCACAGCCCGCCGGCTTCAGCATCAAGATCGAGGGGCTTGCGCCGCAGGGCGTCGCCCCGGGCACGATCGCCGATCAAGGCTCGATGAACGGGGTCAATAACGTCTACACCCCCAACTATGACGCTGCCACCAAGACGCTGACGCTGAACTGGATGTTCCTCGGCTTCCAGCCGGGCACGCATGTCGACCAGACGGTGTTTTACGACAACCAGTTGAATGATGCGCCGGTGGCGCATCCCGACTTCTACACAGCGACGGCCGGAACCACGTTGAACGGCAGCAATCTGCTCGCCAACGACATCGACCTCGACAACGGCGGTCCGCTCGGCGTCGTTGACCTTCAGACGATCACCAAGATCAATGGCAGCGCGGTCAATGTCGGCCAGTGGACCAATCTGTCCGGTGGCGGGCGTGTCCTGGTGAACTCCAACGGCACGTTCCAGTTCTCGGATAACGGCAATTTCGCGGATCTCGCCCAGGGCCAGACGCGCACCACCTCCTTCACCTACACGGTGACGGATTCCACCGGCCTCAACGACACGGCAACGGCGACCATCACCGTTCAGGGCGTCAACGATGCTCCGGTCATTTCCGGCTCGCTGGCCACCACCGCGCTCAACGACAACGACACCGGCGCGACACT
This sequence comes from Microvirga terricola, assembly GCF_011777495.1. Lineage (GTDB taxonomy): Bacteria > Pseudomonadota > Alphaproteobacteria > Rhizobiales > Beijerinckiaceae > Microvirga > Microvirga terricola. Next base: position 220,628 of record NZ_JAATJS010000001.1, read on the forward strand.
CAATCTCTTTAAGAACCTGACGGTTGCCGATCCCGATACGGGCGAGAGCGATCTCACGTTGACGATCACGCTCTCGAATCCGGCGGCGGGCACGTTGAGCGGAGCGGCTTTCACATCCAGTTCCAACGGCGTCTATACGATCACCGGCCTCACGCCGGCGGCGGCGACCGCGATCCTCGATTCCATCGTCTTCACGCCGACCAACAACACGGGCTCGTCCGGCACGTTCACGACCGGGATCACCGTTGGCGTGCATGACGGCACGGTTGCGGGCACCACGTCGGTCAGCAACACCACCGTCACTATCACCCGCGTCAACGATGCGCCGGTTCTCAATGTCTCGAAGAGCCCCGCGCTCAACGCCATCGATGAGGATTCGCCCGCTCCGGCCAACGGCTCGACCGCAGGCTCGACTGCGGTCTCGACGCTGATCGGCTCCATGGGCATTAGCAACTTCAGCGATGTTGACGGCGACGCCGCGGGTATCGCGATTACCGGCGTCAGCAGCAAGGGCACGCTTTACTATTCCATCAATGGCGGCGCGACGTGGACCGCTCTCGCGGCTGTCAGCGCCAGCTCCGCGCTGGTGCTTTACGCCAACGCCACGACGCTGATCTACTTCAAGCCCAATCCGAATGAGACCGGGGACTTTGCCGACGGCATCACCTTCAAGGCGTGGGACCGCACCAGTGGCCACTCCAACGGTGCGACGGGCGTCAACACCACGACGGGCAAGTCCTTCTCCACTGCGACCGACACCGCCTCCATCACGGTTATCGACGTGAATGAAAAGCCGAACGCCGGCGGTGACGTGACCGTGAGCGCGCCCGGCGGTGCGGCGGTTTCGATCCTGGAGGACGCCACTCCTGGCGCCGCCAATATCCAGCTGACGCCGACCACGCTGTTCGACTTGGACGGTCCGACACCGACGCAGGTCCGCATCATGTCCGTCACCGGCGGCACGCTCAAGCTGGCGGACGGCACGCCGATCACGTTTGGCGCTGCCGGCACGGTTATCACGCTCACCAACGGCTCGGTCGACCTGCGCTTCACGCCGGATGCGGACCGCAACACGGATGCGAACTTCCAATATGTCGTCGTCGACAACGAGGGCGCGAACTCGCCGGCCTCGACGGCAACGGTGAAGATCACCCCCGTCGCCGACACGCCGAGCGTTGCTAACCCCACCATTCTCGAAGATACGGACAGCGGCGCCATCGTCATTACGCGCAATGCGGCGGACGGCTCTGAAGTCACGCACTACAAGATCACCGGAATTACTGGCGGCAAGCTCTATTCGGATGCGGCCTTCACGCACGAGATCACGGACGGCACCTTCATTCCGTCGACCGGCGCGACGACGGCCGTCTACTTCCGACCGACGCACGATTCGAACGATCCGGGCAGCTTCACGGTGCAGGCCTCGACCAGCGCCATCAATGCGGGCCTCGGCGGCTCGTCCGCGACTTCGACGATCGCGATCACGCCGGTCAACGACGCGCCGACCCTGACGGGCGGAACGATTACGCTGACCGGCACCGATGAAGACACCACGAGCGCCGCCACCACCGTCGCCGCCCTTCTGGCGCAGAGCGGCCATGGCGACATCGATGCAAGTGCGCTCTCCGGCATCGCGGTGACGGCCACCAACGGCAATGGCACGTGGGAATACTCAGTCGACGGCCTGACCTGGCACGCCTTCGGCAGTGTGTCCGGCGGCGCGGCGTTGCTGCTCTCCGCAACCAGCCTCGTCCGCTACATGCCCGATGGCGACAACGCGGAGAACGCGGGCCTTTCCTTCCGCGCATGGGACCGGACCACCGGCAGTGCCTCGGACAACAGCGGTCCGCACACCGCCAGCACCCTGGTCAATGGCGGCACGACGGCATTCTCCTCGCAGACCGCCTCGGCGACCATCGCTGTTACCGCCATCAACGACGCGCCAGTCCTGTCCAATGGCGGGATCACCACCTGGACGGAAGGCGCCGCGGGAACGGCCGTCGCCCCTTCGCTCAGCCTGACGGACGTTGACAGCGCGACGCTCGCCGGCGGCACCGTGACGATCACGAATTTCCATACGGGCGACACGCTGGCGGTCGGGACGCCGGGTCCGTTCACCGCGTCCTATGATTCTGCAACCGGCGTTCTGACTCTCACCGGCACCGGCACGGTGGCGGAACTGCAGACGGCGTTGCGGTCCGTGACCTATTCGTCCACCTCGGCCAACCCGACCGAGTTCGGCACCGACAACACCCGGACGATCAGCATCCAGGTCAGCGACGGCGCTGCGGAACACAGCCAGTCGAATACGGTCACCAGCTCCGTTCTCCTCATAGGCGTCAACGACCAGCCCGTCATCGGCGTGTCTCCGCACACAACCGAATACGTACCCGGCAGCGCCGTCACCGTCGACAGCGGATTGACGCTCTCCGATGTGGACAGCACCCTGCTCAGCCAAGCAACGATCACACTGCTGTCGCGCCCCGACGGGATCGACGAGGCTATGGGGCTGACTTCCGCCGCTGCCAATCTGGCCGCAGCTTCCGGGCTGACCCTCTCCTACAACGGCGTCACCGGAACGTTGACGATTTTAGGAAGCACCACCATCGGGATTTACGAGCAGGTGCTGCGTGGCATCACCTACACGAACACGAACGCCGTTCCTGATGAAAGTGACCGGACCGTCGCGATCACCGTGCGCGATGCGGGTGGCAGCAACAGCGTTCCCGTCACGAAGACAGTCGCCTACAACACGCTGCCGGTGGTGTCGTTCAACACCGGCGCGACGGTGGCGGAAGGCTCGGCGGACAACACGATTACCGCCACGATGCTGCAGGCGACGGATGCGGAAGCGCCCGGGCAGGTGACCTACACCGTTACGACGGGTCCCGCACACGGTACGCTCTATCTCTCCGGCACGGCCCTCGCCGCGGGCGCGACGTTCACTCAGGCCGATATCAACGCCGGTCGGTTGAAGTACGCCCACGACGGATTGGAGGCCGCGACGGACGGGTTCGGTTTCTCGATCACCGACGCGGCTGGCGGCACGCGCGGCAATCAGACGTTCCACTTCACCGTCACGCAGGTCAACGACGCGCCGGTCATCACCCCGGCGGCTCCGACGCTTCCGAGCATCACCGAGGATGCCATCGCCAATGGCGGCGCCACAGTGGCCTCTATTTTCGGCGCTAGCGTGACCGATCCTGACCCAGGCGCGCTTAGCGGCATCGCCGTGACCGGGCTCGTGTCGAGCATCGGCCAGTGGGAGTATTCGCTCGACGGCGGCGCACACTGGACAGCCATCGGCACCGTGTCGAACAGCGCGGCCCTGCTGCTGCGCGCGACCGACCTCGTGCGCTTCGTACCGGATAGCAAGAATGGCACCACAGCATCCCTGACCTACCGGGCGTGGGACCAGACCGGCGCAACGGCGGGTCATGAAGGCACAAAGGTCAATGTCACTGCGACCGGCGGTCAGTCGCCGTTCAGCACCACGACGGATACGGCCACCATCACGGTGAATGGCGTCAACGACGCGCCTGTTCTGATTGACACGAATGTGTCGCCCATATTGGTGGGCGAGAACGCTGGCGCGCCGGTCGGGACTGTCGGCACGCTTGTCTCCGCCCTGGTCGGCACCCGCAATGTGACGGACATCGATGCAGGCGCGCTTGCCGGCATCGTCGTGACGCAAGCCGATGAGACGAACGGCACCTGGTGGTACACGACCGATGGCGGCGCAACTTGGCTCCGCGTGGGGACGCTGACACCCGACAATGCCCGTCTCCTGCCTGCGGACGCGAATACGCGCATCTACTTCGAGCCCGACGCCGCTGTTCATGGCATGATCGCGACAGCCCTCACCTTCCACGCGTGGGATCGCAGCGTTGGCACGAATGGCAACATCGCAGATGCAATGATGACCGGCGGCACGACGCCGTTCTCGACGGCGTCCGACAGTGTTGACGTGTGGGTGAACACGCTCGTCGATGGAACACCCGTCCATACGGAGACGCACAACAACCTCGACGGTTCGATCACGCAGGTCATCACGATCCCGGTGGTCGAGCCGACCCGCTCGGAGGAGGTCGGCAACAACACCGTGGCCGACATTCCGCTCGTCCAGGGGAATTCCGGCGGTCCTCTGCTGCTGGCACAGCTGCCGGTGGGCTTCGGCCTTGAAGTCACGGGGCCGACCGCACCGAAGGATGTGAACTCGGCGCTGGCCGATATCCTGCTCGAGATCAACGCCCACACCGACGCCAACTCGAGCGACCGGGGCAGTCTTCGCAGCGGCGCATCAAGCTTCCTGCAGAGCTTGCCGGGCCACACGGACCTTCTGGTGCAGACCATCGTTCCGACGACGTCGGGCGCAGCACCCGGCGCGCCGCTGGTCATTTCCGGCAACCCGTCGGCAACCGGCGTGGCGACGGCCCTTGTCGTCGACACTCGCAACCTTCCCTCGGGCAGCAGCATCCAGCTGCAGAACGTGGAATTCGCGGCGGTTATCGGCGCGATCAAGATCACGGGCGGCGACGGAGCGCAGTTCGTCTGGGGCGATAGCGCAAACCAGTACATGGTGCTCGGCGCGGATGACGACACGCTGCACGGCGGCGGCGGAAACGACTATGTCGGCTCGCTCGGCGGCAACGATATGCTCTACGGCGATGCCGGCAATGACACCGTCTCGGGCGGCATCGGCAACGACTTGCTCTTCGGCGGTGAAGGTCTCGACCAGCTTCTGGGCGGTGACGGCAACGACCATCTCAACGGCGGGATGGGCCAAGACCGTATGGCCGGGGACAAGGGCAACGATATCTACATCGTCGACGACATCAATGATCTTGTGATCGAGGGACGCGGTGAGGGAACGGACACCATCTATGCGTCCACCAGCTACATCGCCCCGGCCAATATCGAGAACCTGATCCTCACCGGTCAGGCCCGGCTCGGCTATGCGAACAATCTCGACAACCTCCTTCGGGGCAATGCCGAAAACAACATTCTTCTCGCCCGCGGCGGTAACGACAAGGCCTATGGCGGCGACGGCAACGATCGAATCGAAGGCGAGAACGGTAACGACCGTCTCTACGGGCAGAACGGCCACGACCGCCTGCTCGGCGGCAATGGCAACGATACCGTCGATGGCGGGACGGGCAACGACTCACTCTATGGCGGAACCGGCAACGACGTTCTGATCGGACGCGAAGGTAACGATCTCCTACACGGCGGTCTCGGTGCGGATCGGATGACGGGCGGCAGTGGGGCCGACACCTTCATGTTCCGGTCGCTCAGCGACAGCTCGTTCACCTGGGGCATCGATGTCATCGACGACTTCTCCGCCAAGGAGAAAGACAAGATCGATCTTTCCGTGATGGACGCCAACAGCGTGCGGGCAGACAACCAGGCCTTCAGTTTCATCGGCGCAAGCGCGTTCAGCCACACGGCAGGCGAACTCCGCTATGAAGCCGTCGCCGGTGGGTCCTATGTCTATGGTGACGTCAACGGGGATGGTGTGGCGGATATCGCCTTCTTCCTGAAGAATGTCGTGAGCCTGAAGAAGGGCGACTTCTTCCTTTAAAACATGCGGACGAGCCTGTTTCGCTGAACAGGCTCATCCTCACTCACAGAAAAAGCTCCTCCCTGGTCGTCAGGGAGGAGCTTTTGTTTATAGGCCGGTTTTCGCCTGCGGAGTTTTAGGGCTTGTTGCCGTCGAAGGTGTAAGCGGTCTTCACGGTCGTGTAGAACTCCGCCGCATATCGCCCTTGCTCGCGCGGTCCGTAGGACGAACCTTTGCGGCCGCCGAACGGAACGTGGTAATCCACGCCCGCCGTCGGCAGGTTGACCATCACCATGCCCGCTTCGCTGTTGCGCTTGAAGTGCGAGGCATGTTTCAGACTCGTGGTGCAGATGCCGGATGACAGGCCGAACGGCGTGTCGTTCGCCGCTGCCAGCGCCGCCTCGTAATCACGTACGCGCATCACCGTGGCGACGGGCCCAAAGATCTCCTCGCGTGCAATGCGCATGGCATTGTCAACTTCCGTGAAGAGCGCGGGCGCGAGATAGAAGCCCGGCGTCTCACGATTCAAGAGTTCGCCGCCGCACACCAGCTTCGCGCCTTCGTCCTGCCCGATGCGGATGTAGGAAAGGTCCTGGTCGAGCTGGTTCTGGTCGACCACCGGGCCGATCTGCGTACCGGGTTTCAGCGCATCCTCCACCACAAGGGAACGCATGCGCGCGCTCAGCGCATCGACGAAGCGGTTGTGAATGCCTTCCGTCACGATCAGCCGCGAGGACGCGGTGCAGCGCTGGCCGGTGGAGAAGAACGCGCCGTTGAGCGCGCAATCTACCGCCACGTCGAGATCGGCATCGTCCAGAACCACCATCGGATTCTTGCCGCCCATCTCAAGCTGCAGCTTCTTCATCGGATCGGATGCGACGCTCGCCGCAGCGACGCGACGGCCCGTGGCGACCGAGCCGGTAAACGAGATCGCCGCGACCTTCGGGCTGTTCAGCAACGCGTCGCCCACCACCGAGCCGCGGCCCATGATGAGGTTGAACACGCCTTCCGGCACGCCGGCGCGCACGATGATTTCGGCAAGCGCGTGCGCGGAACCCGGCACCAGTTCCGCTGGCTTGAACACCACCGTGTTGCCGAAGGCGAGCGCGGGGGCGATCTTCCAGGCCGGAATGGCGATGGGGAAGTTCCACGGCGTGATCAGGCCAATCACGCCCAGAGGCTCGCGCGTGATTTCCACATCCACGCCCGGACGGACGGAGGCAAGCTTGTCGCCAGCCATGCGCAGGCACTCGCCGGCGAAGAAGAGGAAGATCTGGCCGGCGCGGACCACTTCGCCGACGCCCTCAGGCAAGGTCTTGCCCTCCTCGCGCGAGAGCAGTCGCCCCAGCTCGTCATTGCGCGCGATGATTTCATCACCGATCCGCTTGAGGATGTCGTGGCGAAGCTGAATCGAGGAGCGCGACCAGGCGGGAAATGCGTCATACGCGGCCGCGATGGCGGCCTGCGCATCGGCGGCATCGGCGCGGGCGAACATGCCCACCACGTCGTTGGTGTTCGAGGGGTTGATGTCGGGCGCTGCCTGCGACGCCTCGACCCAGGATCCGCCAATGTAGTTGCGATTCATCTCATCCATTCCTTGTGCTGTTAAGCAGGCCGCGCTGGGCGAGGTTCGTCATCAACGCGGAAAGGCCAAATGTCCAGGGCTCGCATTCCGAACTCGGCCGGATCCGGTTGATCAGCGTCCCGAGTTTCGGGGCCGCGATGGTGACGATGTCGCCGCTCTTGTGCGTAAAACCCATTCCCGCCTCGTCCCGATCCTGCGTCGGGGCGAACATGGTGCCGAGAAACAATACAAAACCGTCGGGATATTGGTGGTTGGCACCGATGGTCTGCGCCACCAGATCCTCCGGGTCGCGGCTGATCCTGGCAATCGACGAGGAGCCCTCCAGCCGGAAGCCGTCCTCGCCTTCGACAGTCAGTGTCACCGTGGTGCGGCGCACGTCGTCGAGGGAAAAGCTCTCATCGAAGAATCGGATGAAGGGGCCAAGCGCGCAGGAAGCGTTGTTATCCTTGGCTTTTGACAGAAGCAGCGCCGACCGGCCCTCGAAATCCCTTAAATTCACATCGTTACCGAGGCTCGCGCCCACGATGCGCCCCTCGCCTGTCACCACCACGACAACCTCCGGCTCGGGATTGTTCCAGGTGGATTTGGGATGAATGCCCGCGTCCATCAGCGCGCCCACGCCTGAGAGCGTCGGCGCCTTGGTGAAGATCTCCGCATCCGGCCCGATGCCCACCTCAAGGTACTGGCTCCAGGCCCCCTGCGCCATCAGCACGGATTTCAGCGCCATCGCCTCCGGCGAGCCGGGCTTGAGGCGGCTGAGATCATCGCCCACGAGGCGGTTGACCTCGGCGCGGATCGCCGCGGCGGCGGAGGCATCCCCCCGCGCCCGCTCCTCGATGACACGCTCCAGCATCGACACAGCAAAGGTAACCCCCGCCGCCTTGATCACCTGAAAATCGATGGGCGCCAGCAGCCAGGGCCGCGACTTGTGGCGCGTCTCAGATGGCGTATTGGCGAGAATCTCATCGAGCGAGCCGATCCTCTCGCCCGGTAACGTTTTGACCGCCTCCGCCGGATCCGGCGAGGCTGCCAGCGCGCTCATGGTGGGAAAGCGAGCCGAGAGGTCGAGCACGCCTTCCTCCCGGACCGCCACGACCGAGGGCCCCATCCCCGGCCGCCACACCCGCCCCGCGAGCGCCCCCGCATAGCCATCGACAGGAAGGATCGAGCCAAGACGTTCGGCAGACGCAAGCGGCAGCATGACGATATCCAGCTTAAAACGAGCGCAAGGGCGCAATTGGGGAGCCCTAGGGAAGCCCAGATCGCGCGAAAGGGCGAGTGGGACTTTTTGGCTAGCGCCATCGCCACGCCGGTCCTTACAGGCGGACACCCAGAACAACCTCAGGGCCTGGGTTGCCCACAAGCACGGGTCGTCTGAGTGCATCTTCCAGCGGAGGCTCCCGATCAGTGGGCGATGGGACATGTGACCAGCCGTTGAAAGTGTTTCGACTTATAGTTTTCGCAGGTATTTCGGCAACATTGTCTCTCTTTGACGCAACTGGAATCTCAAGTTGCCCTAAAGTCACATCGGCCAATAAAGTCTGCTGCACGCGATCAAAACGTTAGGATACTAGGCTTTTCCTCTTATTCTGCCGCAACCAAGGAAGCGGGTTACTGATTTTCGCCTTGGCAACGCCAAGGGATATCATGCGCCAGTTTTCCAATTGCCTCCGTGAATTGACCCACCGGGGCCTGCGAGTGCCGCAGCGCAATCGTGGAGCTTTGCTGGTGTCAGCCTCGACGGCGGCGCTGGTTCTCCTGATGGGGGCTGCTCAAGCTCAATCATTCAACACCGTGGTCGAAGGAGCACCCGTTACGGTACCGGGTACCCAGTCCTCGCCCTGGAACATCTTAAACAACCTCATGGTTGGTAATACACTCGGCGGCACCTTGATCATTGAGTCTGGCGGCCAGGTCAACGGCACCACGGCCCGTGTCGGTTCCGACAACGTCACGGGTACGGTGACGGTGCAGGACGCGAATTCGGTATGGAGCAACACCGGCGCCATCTCGATTGGCGTGGGCAGTTCCGGTTTTGGTTTCCTGAATATCCTGAATGGGGGGAGCGTCAGCAACACGACCGGCCAGGTCGGCGACAACGCCGGCGGGACGGGCACCGTGACCGTGAGCGGCTCCGGCTCGCAATGGACCAACAGCCAAACACTCGTCGTTGGCTGGTATGGCAATGGCACCGTGAACATCGACAATGGCGGATCTGTCAGCGCCCCCGTCACCTGGATGGGAGTGGTTCCAGGGGCACAGGGGACACTGACCCTCAGTGGTACGGCCGGGAATCGAGGCGTGCTGACGACCGGCCTCATGGCGAAGGGGCTTGGCGATGGGCGGACTGGCGATGCCACGCTCAATCTCAACGGCGGTATCCTGCGCGCCAGCGTAGACCGGGCCAACTTTCTCGCCAATCAGGCCGATTATCGCTATGGATTTGCTCCTGGGGACGTGGTGATCGGCACCGGCGGCGCCTTCATTGACAGCAACGGCCACAATATCGGCGTTTCAGCAGCGCTTGGTGGCCCAGGCGGCCTGACCAAGCTCGGTGCGGGAACTCTGACGCTTTCCGGCGCCAATACCTATACCGGTGGTACGACGATCTCGGACGGTACTCTCGTCGCCAATACGGCCAGCCTCAAAGGATCGGTTCTCAACAATGCGGTCTTGGTGTTCAACCAGCCCGTAGACGGCACCTTCTCAGGCAACATCAGTGGGTCCGGATCGCTCACGAAAGACGGTGCCGGCGCTCTGACGCTCACCGGGATCAATACCTACACAGGTGGGACCCGGGTGAATGGCGGGACCCTGGTCATTGGCACTCCCGATTCGCTCGGCAGCGGCCCTGTCACGTTCGATGGTGGTGTTCTCCGGTTCAATTATGCGGGCACGCTCGATCGCCCCATTGCTGTCAGTCCGAACGGCTTCACCGTCGATACCAACGGTAATACCGAGACCATGTCCGCTCCGCTCACCGGCAGCGGTCCGCTCACCAAGACTGGTTCCGGCAACCTAAACCTCACCGGAAACAGCTCGTTGACCGGACCGACCCTGGTCCAGGCCGGGCGCCTTGCGGTGAATGGCTCGCTGGCGAGCTCGACCGTCACCGTTCAGAATGGCACAACTTTGGGCGGCAATGGCACGATCGGCGGCCTCGTTGTCCTGACCGGAGGCTTCGCAGCCCCGGGCAACTCGATTGGTAGGCTGAGCGTCGCAGGAAACGTGCTCATCCACTCGGGCGCGATCTACCAGGTTGAGGTAAACGCAGCCGGTCAGGCCGACCGGATCGACGCGTCCGGCAAGGCGACGCTCCAAGGCGGGACGGTTCAGGTTCTTGCCGAGCAGGGCATCTATTTGCCGAGAACGACATACACGGTTCTCTCGGCTTCCAAGGGGGTGTCGGGTCGGTTTGCGGCCGTCACCTCCAATTTGACCTTCCTGACGCCGACGCTGGACTACGGCAATCATGACGTCACCTTGACGCTTTCGCGCGGCACCGATCCAATCCAACAACCGATCGCCTTCAACTCGGCGGCGATCACCCCCAATCAATTCCGCACCGCCGATGCAGTCGAGGCCTTGGGTGAAGGCAACCGAGTCTTCGACACGGTGCTGGGTCAGAGTGCTGCAGGTGCTCGCCAGGCGTTCGATGCGCTCTCCGGCGAGGTGCATGCCAGCGTGGCGAGCCCGGCCTTTGCCGATGCGCGCATCGTGCAGGCCAGCATCCTTGGCCACCTGCGTCAGCCGTTCGACTACGACCGGGGAGCTAGCGTGAACGGCGCCTATGCGGCGGACCGGCCCGGGCCCGGTGCACAGGTTCAGCCTATGACTATCCCTTATCCGGCCCTCGATCCGCGCCGTTTCGCCCTGTGGGGCGAGGGTTTCGGCTCATGGGGCAAAGCGCGCTCCAACGGCAACGCGGCTGCCATGGACACGTCCACGGGCGGCTTCATCATCGGGGCCGATGCGCTGATCAGCTCGGCATACCGGATCGGCATGGCGGGCGGTTTCACCCGCACGACCTTCGACATAAACGGTCGCCTGTCATCCGGCTCGAATGAAAGCATCTTCGGCGCAATCTACGGCGCGGCCCACTGGGGTACGATCAACCTGCGTGTCGGCGCGTCCTATAGCGCGCTCGACATCGATACGAACCGCACCGTTCGTTTCCCCGGTTTTACCGACCAGACCAACGCGTCCTATGGGGGCTCGACCCTGCAAGCTTTCGGCGAGATTGGCTATCGCTTTGACATCGCTCGTGTGCAAATTGAGCCTTTCCTCGGGGCGTCATTCCTGCGGCTTCACACAGACGGCTTCGCGGAGAACGGAAGAGCTGCGGCTTTGACCGCCTTTGGTCGCGACTATGACCTTGGCACGACGACGCTGGGGCTTCGAGCTGAAGCGAAGTTGAGCGATGAGGTTCCGCTGACGCTGCGCGGCTTGGTGGGCTGGCGACTGGCCTATGGCGACACGAGCCCCGCGGCGCTGATGGCCTTCAACGGCGGCGCCTCAAGCTTTGTCGTGACGGGCGTGCCCGTGGATCGCAACGCCTTCGTGGCCGAAGCAGGTCTCGACTGGCAGGCGACCAAGGACATCGGCCTCGGTGTGTCCTATCAGGGGCAGGTCGGGTCACGGGCCCAGGACCATGCTCTTAAGGGCAACTTCACCTGGAAATTCTGACGAGAGGCACCGACGGGTTCGGGCCGATGCGCGAGCCTCGTTGCCAAACCGGATTCATCCCCGGCTTGTGAAACGTCACTTGGGCCAGAGCCGAGTGGTGCGCTTCGATAAGACTTCACAGATCGCTATCAACGGGCGGAGAACAGACGGGCAGGCATGGGGTCCGCCCGGAAGGCAAGCACATGGCGCACGTAGACATAGCGCCGTTAGGACTTTGAGCGCTTGCTCGACAAGCCTTTGGTCCATTTAACCGTACGGTAACCACGGACCGCAAAGCCCCGTTCTGAGCCCCAAAAAGGCTGGCGATCCCGGGAGGGATAAAATAATCTTTTATTTTCAAATGGTTAAGAGATATTGAGACAGCAGAATTTCCCTATGTTTTACAAGGATTTTCAGATGGATTTGTCCCATATCAAGTCACTCGCTCAGTGACTCAAAAAGAGAAGCTGTTGAGAATCTTTACAGATAGTCGACTCTGAATACCTCGGCGGCGACGTCCTTAACTTCTAGCTCTGCGATTAATCACATCAGTCATGAAATAAAGTGACCAGAAGATGGTCACAGTAAAAGAAGCAAGAAGACCGGCCAGCAACAAAGTCCCAATTGCGTGAATAGTTTTCTTCAAATGTGGCAGACCCTTCACCCAAGCGAGGATCGTGTCATGCATCAATTCTGCGCCAACGGTGGCACCGAGGATCACCAAGCCAAGGAAACAGAGGTATCCGAGCAAATAGCAGACAAACTGTCGGAGAGTGAGAGCTTGGCCATCAAGATAAAGCTCCGGACCGGGCGGTCGGGAATCCAGACTCGGTCCTTGACTCGCCATAGCAACCGTGGCCAACGCCCCGACCATAAATGGAACTGCCATTATTAGGAGATCGCGCGCAAATTTAAGAAGTCCCTTCTCGCCAAATAAAGGTGGCTTTGGCTCGATCAAAGTGTAGAGAGCCCAACCACCTAGAGCGAGTATCAGGGGTATGATGAAATCGTAGCGGGCTTTCTCCTCATTGTGCACCCGAAGATATCGCAAGGGCGCAAGCAGGCGGAGCCGCGATTGCGCCCCTCCTTGCCGGACATCTCTCAGACCTATGTGGCGCATTCCCATAGGGCATCCCTATCTACGAGAGCCTTCATCTGTGCAACGGTTTCACCGCATACTGTAGAATGCCACCGACGTGGAGTCTGACTCAGAAATATAATCTCTTTGGGGCAAATCAGGAGATCAGCGGCGCCGTCAAGGTCCTGGTGAATCTCGCCAGCAATAAGACCTCCCCCAATGTGTCGATAATATAACTTCGTATCATACCCTTGCATTTCAAAGGTTTGAATGATGCTCGAAATCCAGCTTCTTTTCTCTTCAGAATCTGCTGGCGCTTGTTTTGCCGAAACGCGAACCTCAATATCTGTGAGGATATCTTGGTGAATGACGTCGGTGGCTCCTGCGATTGTCTTTTTTTCAGACCGTTTTGTGAAAACCATTTGCGATAGGGTACGCTGCTGAGTCGCAAGGGCGCCAAGTTTTCGACCGACATCAGCCATCAACTGGATTTGCGGGCTGTACCGATAAGACACTTCCTTCGGTTTTTTACCGCGTTTGTGAGTTGTCACGCTAAAAGTAAGCTCTGTAGCCTTGGCGTAGCGTCTAAGCTGGCGGCACAAAAAGATTTCGAGCAACTTCCTGCTCACCCCGGAGGGAACGGATTCTATCGCGCAACGATAGCTCCCATCCTCGTAAGCGTCGCCTGATGGAACCCTGACCACCACATGAGCAGAAGACGCACCCCTTTCTTCCGCAACACCAGCGATATCGCGTCCCATTAAATTCTTTGTATGGACAACGGAGAAGCTCTTCTGGCGCTGATCAACAAACTCAATCAGGAAGATTACATACGTCGCTTCGGGCGTGATTTGTAGAGATAAGTCTCTCAGCCAAATGAAATCGTGTCCCTGGCCATTTGAAGCTCGCACTTTTTCGTCATCGTCATCCAGCGAGTTTAGATACTCAATTGCCCAACCATTCTTTCGGCGCATGTCGAGTATTTGAGCGAGTTCTAAAAGCCCGAGCGTTGGCGCGTGATGTTCTTGGGGTGCACGAGTTTTTGATCGGCTCACCAATCGATTGAGAATGACGAACCGTTGATTGGTAGATAGCTTCGGAGTCGTTACGGTTGAAATATCTGAAAGCTCACTGGCGCTTGTCCCCGCGCTAAATAGACTCTCGGCGGACATATGGCGCTCATTTTCCATGAGGATCGATATCCCTGATTGCATTTGCGGTGAGAATATAAGCTCTTGGTGGAAGCCCCTGCAATAGGCGGAGCGATGAAAGCGGGCTCAATTTACTAGATCGTTAGTTAGGCGCTGAAGCTGGATAGCTTAGAGTTTGGGTAGACCCATCCGATACAGCCAAGAAGTCGACGAAAACTGTCTTTTATAAGTTGATTTTCTCATTCTGAGACAGTATTGTCTCATGGTTTAAGAACCATCTGAGACAGAAGCCAGTGGCACTTTATGGATACGCCAGAGTCAGCACCGTTGACCAAGACCTTTCGATTCAGGTCCAGAAGCTCAAGGAAGCTGGTTGTTCGATCATTCGCGAAGAGAAGGTCAGCGGCACGTCAAGAGAAGGCCGCAAGGAGCTTGAAACCCTCCTCGCCTTCCTAAGAGCCGGTGACACGCTTTTGGTGACGCGAGTAGATCGCCTCGCTCGCTCCGTCTTGGACCTTCAGTCGATTGTGAAGGAGATCAAGGACAAGGGCGCGGACCTCAGGGCAATAGACCAGCCCATCGAGACCCATAGCGCCGCTGGAAAGTGCTTTCTCGACATGCTGGCGGTCTTCAGTGAGTTCGAGACAAATCTTCGAAGAGAGCGGCAACTGGAAGGAATTGCAAAAGCCAAGGCAGAAGGCGTCTATAAGGGGCGCAAGGCCTCTATCGATGTTGAGGCGATCAAGACCCTTGCCGCTGATGGGGTCGGACCATCAGAGATCGCGCGAAGACTTAAAATAGGGCGAGCAAGCGTCTATCGGCTCCTAGGCAAATCACCCTAAAAATCGAAAATTTTTTCAACTTTTTGCAAAAACGCCGGATTCTGATGGTGTAGTTTGTCTATATATAAGTAATACAAATTAGAGACACGAATCATAGAAATGAAATTAAGCAGAACGTTAACTTTGAGATTAACCCATGGTGATTTTAAAACATTAAAGCAATATTCTAACGAGCGCGGCATAACGATGTCGAGGGCAATTAGGGTTGCAATGCGCGAAATAGTTTTGAAAAATACATCATCGAAATAAGACTAAACTATTTAAAATTTACATATTATACGCGATACATATACCTGAAAAATTTTTTAATAACTTAAAACGTGACGACATAGGCTGTTTGGTCACGACGCCATACCGAAAGACTGCCGTTTTTTACGGTTCGGGATACAGCCCTTTAATATGAGAAAAGGTGGAAAACACCACGTAGGGGACGCGCATAGCGAGCCTCAATCGCTAGAACGGTCGGCTTATAGCTGTTTGGCGAAAGTAATCCCGTTGGAGACGGAGCGTAAAGGGAGATCGGCCAACCGCCCCTGCCTGAAATTCAGGCGACTCTTATAAGCTATGTCGATGGTCTTTATACGGAAGACAGGCATATTGATCCGAGAGGGTCAATATGCCTTCAAATCATTACCGGAAGAAATGAAATCAATAACTTAGAGATCAGTTGCGAAGCAACTGCTGGCGTAGCCAGCAATGAATAACCATGCTGAAAATTACAAGGACAAACAATGAATTTAAAAAACATTACTCAGATAGCAAATCTTAGGCAAAAATTGATATCGCACTTATCAAAAGCTGTTGAGCATTTTAATGCTAAAGGCCAAGATTCCCAAGTGAACAATTTTAATTCCGGCCTTAAGCTTATCGATAATTACGTAAAAGATGACAGATTTGTAAACGCGGACGCGCTTTATATCTATAGAGAGGCGCTATGTGTATACCAATCACAACTTGAGCATGACGACCTTCAGCTTGCCAGCCTCGACGTTGGCAACTTAATTGCAGACCTAGACACCCTAAGCAAAAACCAGTTCTAAGAATTTTCACTCGTTCTTTTACGAACCAGAGCCGTGACCATCGCTATCACGGCTTCTGTGTCCTCCTCACTCAATTGCTGAACCAGAGCATTTAGCTGAATTCGGCGCTCGATGGCTTCGGAGTGATCCTCAGATTCATCCGGGAATAGGTCTTTAAGCGAAACGCCAAGATTGGCCGCTATCCGGCTGAGGGTCCGAAGCGTGGGAAGGCTCACCCCTCTTTCAATATTACTCACTGACTCAATCGTGCAGCCCACCGCTGAGGCGAGTTGTTCCTGAGTTTGACCTGTCGCCTTACGCGCGGTCCTCACTCGCGATCCTATCGTTCTCTTCAAAAAATCGGTCATGGAACCGACTTTTGAGTTCAAATCGCCTCTTTTCCATCGGGGTTGATGCTGGTATTTATTCCGCAAAACCCGAAATCAATTTTCGTGTTCATTGAGGGAAAATATGGACTTCTCAACTCTCACAGCCGGACAACATTTTTCGCTCTTTCTTTGGGCGGCCGGAATTTCCGTCTTCATCCTCATGATCGTCGGCTCGGGATCGCGGGCGGTGGTTTTCTATGACGCGACCGACCTTTTTTGGACGGCAGGCATATTCATCTTCCCGGTTGCGACACTCATCATTGGGGGAGGCGCAGCCCAATTCGTGCCTAAAGGCCATTCAGACTCGCTTCTGCAAACGGTCAAAGATTTTCCATTGGTCTTCGCCATCATCGGCATTCCAATTGTGGGCTTCTTCATCAGCGTGATCGTCACGATTGTTAGCTCGATCCGGCATAATGGTCTCATCATCGGACTGATCATGATCGTGCTGAAACTCTCGGCTTCATTCTTTCTGCTCCTGGCTGCTCTTGGTGCACTCTATGCAACGGAAGGCGACATTCAGCGAGGCAAGCGTTTCCTTGCCATAGTGCTGTTTGGCCTGCTCGGATGGATCACTATTCGCATGATCAACGGCCATCGTGTCGAAGAGCGCCGGCTGATGCTGCAAGAGGCGGCTGTTGAGGCGTAAAGCGCCTCTCAATTCCCACCAACCTATGAGGAAAACATGAGAACGATTTTGATAGCGGGAATGCTGACTCTCGGCCTGTCTACAGGTGCCAGTGCGATGAGCATCAGTGTCGATTGGACCGGCACTACAGAATGCTTTGATCGCGAGTCACCCCTCATCAAACTCAAGGACGTTCCTAAGAGGGCGGTGAAGCTCCGGCTCGCAATGGTCGATCTCGACGCGCCTCAATATCCTCATGGTGGCGGTGAGGTCGCCTATAAGGAGCAGGCGCAGCTAGCAAAGGGAGCATTCAGATACACAGGGCCATGCCCGCCCGCTATACACCAGTATCAATGGACCATTGAAGCTTTGGATGCTTCGGGGGAGCCGGTGGATTCTGCGAAGGTCGTGGTTCCGTTCCCGCCGAAATAGCGATGCCTAAAGGGCAGCCCAACATCCAATGGACTGCCCCAATTCATGGCGCTGAAAATTGGCTTGTTCGAATTTATATAAAATACGCTCGACAGAGGCTCTTGCTTAAAAAACTTTGTTTCATCGGCACCCCTCTACAGCAAATTACTTAATATTAACATGCGCCATCGACAGTTGATATTTTTATTAAAATCTTAGGAACTGTCGAATATTACTATAATTTTATTATTAGCGATTGACTTTGCCGCATAATATGGTATTATATACCTACCCTTCGAAAGGGTCTATTCTCAGCACAATTTATCTTTGAGGCGCCGACTCCATGATTCGGCCCTTGAAAACTTGCGCCAATTTATGGGTCTGTTGCTGCTGCGCCTTACGCAGGGAAAGCTTTATATCAAAAACCAACACTTAAATATTTTAAGGAGACGAAACATTATGATTCATTATAGTCAAGATGTCAATAAAATACCTACAGCACTTAAATTCCAATTATCTCGTGGTTTAAGGAGAATTGAAGCTGCTCATTACATTGGTGTGAGCGCAACCAAGTTCGATGAGATGGTGAAAGATGGCAGAATGCCTCGTCCTATGAAAATCGACGGGTGCGTTATTTGGGATATTCGAGAACTCGACGCAGCTTTTGATAATCTCAGCGTGAATCAGAACACTGTAAATCCGTGGGACGCGTAGTACCGATGGCTACAGTCAAACTCGATTACGTGACGACAGACGTCGATGGTAACGGGAATGTCCGTTATTACTTCCGACGCGCTGGCCAGCGAAAAATCAGGCTGCGTGGTAACCCTCTCTCAGAAGAATTCCAGACAGCATATCGCGCCGCCTTGGCCGGTGACTTGAAGCCCACGAATGAGAAACTAATGACTCCTCCAAAGGGGTCTTTTCGAGCGCTTTGCGTGGCCTATTACGGCAGCCCCAAGTTCAAGCGTCTCGACGAAAAAACGAAGGAATGGCAGCGTCGCCATTTGGATGCCGTTGCCGCCAAGCATGGTGATAAGCCGACCGCTCTCCTGCAACCACGTCATATACGTTCTTGGCGAGATAAAAGAGCAAGCACTCCCGCTGCCGCGAACACAATGCTCAAAGCCCTCAGCGGACTCTTTTCGTGGGGCATGGAGTACGAACTTTGCGACCACAATCCAGTCACTAGCGTGAAGAAGATGAGTTACAGTTCACGCGGCTTCCATACGTGGACGGTCGAAGAGGTTAAGAAATTCGAGGAAACGCATCCAATTGGAACTACCGCACGACTCGCCTTGATCCTTCTGAAATACACTGCTGGACGTCGTGAGGACGCCGTCAGGCTTGGTCCTCAGAACATTAAGGATGGGCGTATCAGATTCACGCAAGCCAAAAACGAACATAGGAAGCCGGTCGCAATCGACTTGCCGGTTCACCCGGACCTTGCCCACGCCATCGCTTCAACGCCCGTCATTGGGCACTCTACTTTTTTGGTGACCACCTTCGGCAAGCCTTTCACGGCTGCCGGATTTGGCAACAAATTCAGGGATTGGTGCGATCAAGCAGGACTTCCGCACTGCTCTGCACATGGAATGCGTAAGGCCGTAGCGACGCGCTTGGCAGAGGCTGGCGCATCGACTCACCAGATTCAGGCTGTCACTGGCCATCAATCACTAGGAATGCTCGCCCCGTACACTCGCGACGCCAATAAATCGACTTTGGCCGACAGTGCTATGAAGCTGCTTGAGGGCAAATCCTGAACATCGACTGTCCCAAATGGCCGCCAGCCGCTGCAAATTTGGGACAGTCAGGCAAAAAAGATCAGAAAAATCAGCACACTAGAGAAAACCCTGGCGATCCCGGGAGGACTCGAACCTCCGACCTTCGGTTTAGGAAACCGCTGCTCTGTCCTGCTGAGCTACGGGACCGCTGGAGGGGATGAGTAGCACAATCTGTTGTGAGGTAAACCGCTCAACGCGTCCTCGCGCACAAGGTTGGCGTGACGGTCCGGGCGTGAGTCGCTACGATCCATTGTTACAATGAGATTGGATATGCGGATTTTCGGCCTCGGCCTTGCGGCGGCTTTGGCGCTTGCGCCCGCCATGGCACCCTTGCCGGCGTTGTCGCAGACGGCCTGCGGCGGACAGACGGAGCCGGATCGGCTGCAGGCGCTCACGCCGCAGGGCGATCTTGTGCTGGCATCGGGCCGCATTGCAAAGCTCTCGGCGATCAGGCTGCCGGATGCGCCGGAACGGCGCGAGGAGGTGCTGGTCTGGCTGCGGGGGCGCATGGGCGAGGACGTTCAGGTGCGCAGCCGGCCGGGCCTCGACCGCTGGAACAGGCTTTTGGCACAAATAAGCCTGCCGCATGAATCGAATCCCAGTGATTTGGCCGAAAAACTCGTCGGGAGTGGGCTGGTCCTCGTCGATCCGGGGGCGGACGAGACCTTCTGTCAGTCCCAATTGCTGCATTTTGAGGCCAAGGCGCGGGAGCTGAGCCTTGGTCTCTGGCGCGATGACCGTTATAAACCGATCCAGAGCGACCAGACCGACCGTCTGCGTGAGCGCATCGGGAACTTCGCGCTCGTCGAAGGGCGGGTGCGCAGTGTCGGTGAGAGGGCGCAACGAACTTACTTGAATTTCGGGGGGCATTGGGCAGAGGATTTCACGATCGTCATTCCGAAGAAGACCTGGAAATTGATGGCGGAGCGCGGCCTCGACGCCGCCGCGCTGAGAGGGAAGACCATCCGGGCCAGAGGCATTTTGGAGCCTTGGCAGGGAACCTCACTGACCATCACGGTGCCGGAGATGATCGAACGCCTCGCGGGCGAGCGCCCGCCGCGCTAACAAGCATGACGGGAACAAGGCTTTCACCAGTGTTGCGATTGGCCGGCGGCGCGATGCTCGCGCTGACACTGGCGGGCTGCGCCATGCTTGGCAGCGGCACCGGTTCGCTGCCCGCCAACGCGCCCCGCGTGATCGGCCCCGAGAAGGATAAGGATCACGAGCGTCTCGTCGCGGCTTTCGGCGGCGAGGTCCGGGCTCCGCAGCTCCAGCGTCTCCTCACCGATGTGACGAACCGTCTCGTCGCGGCGACCGACCGGCCGGACGAGGCCTATCAGGTCGCCATCCTCAATTCCCCCGTGGTCAATGCATTCGCCCTGCCGAACGGGCGCCTCTACGTCACGCGTGGCCTCCTGGCTCTGGCGAGCGATACGTCCGAGATCGCGGCGGTGCTGTCGCACGAGATCGCCCACGTCACCCTCCGCCACGCCTCCCAGCGCAGCGAGCTGCAGGCGCGCTCGGTGCTGATCACCAAGGTGACGGAAAACGTGCTGAACAACGCCGCCGAGGCCGCGGTCGTGCAGGACCAGTCGCGCTCCAGCCTCGCAAGCTTCTCTCGCGCGCAGGAACTCGAAGCCGACCAGATGGGCGTCCGGGTTCTCGCCCGTGCAGGCTTCGATCCTTATGGCGCACCGCGCTTCCTGACTGCGCTCGGCCGCTCCGGCGGCGGCTCGAAGGCAGATGGTGCGGGTGCGGACATGATGGCCTCTCACCCCAGCACTAACGAGCGTATCTCGCTTGCCCTCCAGACCGCCCGGCGCACCGGCGCGCCCGGCATCGGCGAGACAGGCCGGCTCGAATATCTGGCGGCGCTCGAGGGCCTCGCCTATGGCGACGACCCCGCGGACGGGGTGGTCAAGGGGCGCCGCTTCGTTCACGCCCGGCTCGGCGTCGCTTTCGAGGCGCCGGAGGGCTTTACGCTCGAAAACACCTCCCAGGCCGTTCTCGGCTCGTCGCCGGACGGCTCGCGGCGGCTTCTGTTCGATGCGGCGGACACGCCCAACGGGCAGAGCCTGGAGGATGTGCTGCGCTCGACCTGGAACGACACCATCGAACCGGGCAGCCTTGCGAGCGGCGCCGTCAACAGCCTTCCCATCGCCACTGCCTCGTCCACCGGCAAGGAATGGTCGTTCCGCCTGTCGGCGATCCGCATCGGCAACACGACCTACCGGCTGATCATGGCCGTGCGCACGGGCTCAGGGGAGTTGGACGGCATGTTCCAGCGCACGCTGAACACCGTGCGTCAGGTCTATTCCGAGGAAGCGCGTCGTATCCGGCCCCTGACGCTCCAAGTGGTGACCGCGCAAGCAGGAGACACGGCGGCTAAGCTCGCCGAGCGGATGCCGGTCGACCGGGCGCTCGACAAGTTCGCGCTCCTCAACGGCCTCGAGAAAGTTGGCCCGCTCAAGGCCGGTGAGCGCTACAAGGTTGTCATCGAGTAGCCTCAGACGAACGCGCCAGTCGCGTAGGGGTGTTTTTCGATCAGCGCGCGTTTCAGCTTTTCCAGAGCACGGTTTTCGATCTGCCGCACGCGCTCCTTCGAGATGCCCAGGCGGTCGCCGAGAAATTCCAGGGTCACCTGCTCTTCGTCGAGACGCCGGGCGCGCAGGATGCGCAATTCGCGCTCGTTGAGGACTTCCAGCGCCTGCCTTAGCCAGCGGACGCGGCGCTCGCTGTCGATGACCTCGCTGACGCTCTCATCCGGCAGCGGAGAGGTATCGACCAGAAACTCGACCCTTTCCGCCGAATTGCCGGCATCGGCATCGAGAACGGGAGCGTTGAGGGAGGCATCGGGGGCGGACAAGCGGGCATCCATCAGGGCCACATCGGCGCGCGAGACGCCGATCGCCTCGGCGATCTTCGCATGCACCTCTTCGGCGATGCGTTCCTCGCCACCGCGGGTCAGACGGGCGCGTAGGCGGCGCAGGTTGAAGAAGAGAGCCTTTTGGGCGGAGCTGGTTCCGCCGCGGACAATCGACCAGTTGCGCAGGATATAGTCCTGAACGGAGGCCCTGATCCACCAGGTAGCGTAGGTGGAGAAGCGGACTTCCCGTTCGGGCTCGAAGCGGGCGGCGGCCTCAAGAAGGCCGACATGCCCTTCCTGGACCAGATCGGCCATGGGCAGGCCATAGTGCCGGAAGCGGGCCGCGAGCGCGATCACGAGACGCATATGGGCCGCGGTGAGCTGATGAAGGGCCGCCTCGTCGCCATTCTCTTTCCAGCGCACGGCCAATAGGTGCTCCTCTTCCCGCTCCAGAAAAGGAGCGTTCATGGCAGCACGTACGAAACGGCGACGAACCCCTGAGATCTCTCCCATCGTGTCCTCCCTTTGGCAGAGTCACAACGGGCAGAAAGGGAAAAAGTTCAGAGCAAAAAAGCTAAGTTCGAAAAATCGGAGTTCCGGCCCCCTCGATACAAGGCGATGGCCAATAAAAAAGCCCGGTGCGAACCGGGCTTTCTTGAACTCGTCGAAGGGGTACCTGCGATCAGGCAGCCTCTTCCTGCAGATCATCCGTATCGGCATCGGCTTCCGCCTCGGCACCTTTCGCGGCGCGGCGCGGCGACTTGGCGAGGCTCTGCTCGATCAGCTTCAAAGCTTCCGTGTCGGTGATCTTGTTGACCGCGGCGATCTCCCGCACGACGCGGTCGAGGGCCGATTCATAGAGCTGGCGCTCGCTGTAGGACTGCTCGGGCTGGGCCTCGGACCGATACAGGTCGCGCACGACCTCGGTCACGGCAATCAGGTCGCCGGAGTTGATCTTGGCTTCGTACTCCTGCGCCCGGCGCGACCACATGGTGCGCTTGACGCGCGCGCGACCGGTCAGAACGTCCAACGCCTTCTGCACGAGAGCCGGCTCGGCGAGCTTGCGCATGCCGACGCTGGTAGCCTTCGCGGTCGGGACACGCAGGACCATCTTGTCCTTGTCGAACGAGACCACGAACAGCTCCAGCTTGAAACCCGCGATTTCCTGCTCTTCAACGGCCGTGACGCGGCCAACGCCGTGAGCGGGATACACAATCGCTTCGCCGGTCTTGAAACCAAGGCGCTGGGCGGACTTCTTGGCGGTCGTCATGCGAGAGAGGCCTCCTTGCATGGTCCTCGTCTTTCGGCGAGGGCGCTGTAACTCCATCGGGCAGGGTCCCGAGGAACAAAAAAACTGGTTGCGGAACTTGACGGCTCCGCAGTTATCCCTGATTAAGCCAGCAGATAGAGAGGCGCGAGACTCAAGACCTCAAAGGTCAAGCAATCGCGTCATGGGTCGTTGATTACTTCCTTTTATCGACCGCCTACCTGCGGTATCGGCGCGCGTATTCGGCGCAAGCGACGGCATTAGCGGACCCTATCACAGTCCGGCCGAAAAATCAAAAATAATTCCGGAACAATGTTAAGAACTCGCGGTTAGGGCGCTTGTTCCGCTGGGGAAGAGGACGAGCCGCGGGCGATTCTTCCGCTCGCGCTATCCCATTTCAGTCTTTAAGTTTTTTCCGATCTGCGGCTTCGTTTCCCATCCCGGAGGCTTAGTCGCCCTCGCCGGGATTGGGCGTGAAGTACTTCTCGAACTTGTCCGGCACGCCGTCGAACTCCTTGGCGTCGGCGGGAGCGTCCTTCTTCTGGGTGATGTTGGGCCAGCTCTTGGCCATGTCGGCGTTCAGTTTGAGCCATTGCTCCAGGCCGGGCTCGGCATCGGGCTTGATGGCCTCGGCCGGGCATTCCGGCTCGCAGACGCCGCAATCGATGCACTCGTCCGGGTGGATGACGAGCATGTTCTCGCCCTCATAGAAGCAGTCGACCGGACACACCTCCACGCAGTCCATGTATTTGCACTTGATGCAATTATCCGTGACGACGTAGGTCATGAAGGGTCCCTTGGAGCATGATCAGAACAAGTGGCAACCGGTTGTTCGCTCGGATCATGCGGCAATACGAAATCGAGAACGAGATCCGAGATATATAGGCGCTTCGTTGGCGTCGCTCTAACTGTTGCCGTTGTCGCTGACAAGCGTCCCGTCGTCAGGCCCAATCTCGACGTAGAGCTGCCTTGCTTCCGGCGCAGGGCCGCGGCGCACGCCAAGGTCTGCCACCCGCACCAGAACGGTCGCCCGCGCCAGGGCGATGGTCACCACATCGCCCACCGCGATGGCTTTCGCCGCACTGTCGGTCCGCTGGCCATTGACCCTGACATCGCCGCTCGCAACGAGCTTTGCCGCGAGCGTCCGACTTTTCGCGAAGCGCGCGAACCACAGCCACTTGTCCAGTCGCTGACGGTCCTCACGCATCGCGGATCACGGCGTCACTTCTTGCCGTCCTCAAGCTGCGCCTTGAGGGCCATGAGCTTGGCGAAGGGCGAATTCGGGTCCGGCTGTTTCTCCCGGCGCTCGTGCCCGCCATCACGGCGCGCCTCGATGCGCTTGTCGGGACGCGGGCCGCGACGGTCGTCCGGACGGCGCGGCGGACGGTTGTCCGGCCTGCCGCCCTCGCCCTGCCCTTCCCGACGGTCGGGACGGCGCCCAGGGCGGTCCCCCTGGCGACCCTCCTCGCGACCCTCTTGGCGCGGCTGGCGTTCGGCCTGGCCGTCACCGTGACGCGGACGACGATCGCCCCGCTCGGGACGTCCACCACGGCTCTGACGAGGCTGGCCGCCTTCGTGATGGCGGCGATGCTGACGCCACACCTCGATCACCAGCGATTCAGGTGCAGCCTCGGCGGCCTGCTCAGGAGAAGCCTCGGCAGCAGGCGCGGGCTCGGCCGCAGGCGCTTCGGTCTCGGCGGGAGCAGCTTCGACGGGGGCTTCCGCAGTCTCTTCGACAGACTCGGCATCCTGTGCAGCCTCGCCGTCCACAACGGGGGCCGGAGCTTCGACCGCTTGCGGCGCGGCAACGAGCGGCACGGTGATGGCCGGACCGCTGCGGCGGTCCATGACATAGCCGAGCGATTTCAGAATGGTCGCGAAGTCCTCGCCCGCGCAGCCGACGAGCGACGTCATGGCGACGGTAGCGACGAAGCCTTCGCCATCGGCGGCACCAGCCGGCGGCTCGCCGGGAGTGACGCCGGGGCGATAGGCGATGGCCGGGCGGATAAGGTCCGCCAGACGCTCCAGAATATCGACGCGCACGGCTCGGCCGCCGCAGACGCGGAAGCCCGCTGCACGGTAGAGGCCCGCCGCGATATTGGTGTCGACCGGGATCGAGGTCCGGCCCGATTGGGCGAGATGGGCGATCTCATCGATGCCCTTCTGATCGAGGCCGCTGTTCTGAAGCGCCCAGAGCTGCGCCGCCAGCGTACGGGGCGCG
This sequence comes from Microvirga terricola, assembly GCF_011777495.1. Taxonomy (GTDB): domain Bacteria; phylum Pseudomonadota; class Alphaproteobacteria; order Rhizobiales; family Beijerinckiaceae; genus Microvirga; species Microvirga terricola. Next base: position 246,094 of record NZ_JAATJS010000001.1, read on the forward strand.
GGCTTCAGAAGAGCCGGCAGATAGAGGTGATAGGCGCCGAAACGCACGCCCGCCTTGCGCAGGGCGGCACGGGCCTCCTGGTCGAGGCTGCGCACGTCGTTGAGCACCTTGGCGCGCTCCAGCACGCCGAGGGACTCGCCGATCTGGAAGGCGATGCCGCGGGCAAGGCCGGTCAGCTCGGCATTGGTCTCGAGCTGCATGACGGGCCCCAGCAGGCGCACGACATAGGCCTTGAGCCAGGCGCGGAGGCGGGTTTCCACCTTCTCCTGGGCCGGGCCAGTCAATTGCTCGTCCGAGAGGATGCGCAGGCGCGGCTCGAAAAGCTTGTCGCCCGGCTCGAGCTTCCCGACGGGATCGCCCATCCAGCGGATGGTGCCGTCGTTGGAGAGCACGAGCATCGCGTCCGGGGTTTCGGCAAACCGATCCGCCCGCGCCTCGATTTCTCCGGCCAGCGCCTTGCTGGCGGCGTTGCGCAGGGTCTTGGCTTCCGTGGCATCGGCCTGGGGATCGGGCACGAACTGGAATCCGTGCAGGTGGCCGATGTGCTGACCCTCGACAGTGACATCGCCGGAGGTCGTAATTTCCGCTTCGAGCATCGTGTTCTCTCTCAAGCGCCGCATGAGAACGCTCGTGCGCCTGTCAATAAAGCGCTGGGCGAGACGTTCATGGAGCGCGTCCGATAACTTGTCCTCTACCTGACGCGCAACACCCTGCCAATGCTCAGGATCCTTCAACCAGTCAGGACGGTTAGCAACAAAGGACCAGGTACGGACCTGTGCTATCCGATTGGAGAGGGTGTCGATATCCCCGTCGGTCCGGTCCATAGCCAGGAGATGCCGGGAGAACCAATCGGCCGGAATTGCCCGGTCCGTCATGAGGAATCGATAGAGCTGGCCTACCAGATCCGCATGGGTTTGCGGGGAAACCTTGCGGTAATCCGGCACCTGGCAAACTTGCCAGAGGCGCTCGACGGCGACTTGCGACCGGCTCAGCGCCTGAATGTCGTCCTCCCGCGCCAGCAATTCGAGCGCGGCGACGTCCTCGCCCATGGGTGCACGCACCAGACCGTGCTCGCGCGGCTGCTCGGCCAGCGAATCGCGCAGGCGGCTCAGGCTCGAGAAGTCGAGATCGGGGTTGCGCCACTGCAGAATCCGCAACGGATCGAAAGTGTGGTTCTCCAGCGCCTCGACCGTCTCGGCATCGAAGGAGGGGCAGCGCCCCGTCGTGCCGAAGGTTCCGTCGCGCATATGGCGGCCCGCGCGGCCGGCGATCTGCGCGAGTTCCGCAGGGTAAAGCTTGCGGAAGCGGAAACCGTCGAACTTCTTGTCCGAGGCGAAGGCCACGTGATCGACATCGAGATTGAGCCCCATGCCGACCGCATCGGTGGCGACGAGATAATCCACATCGCCCGACTGGTAGAGCTCCACCTGCGCGTTGCGCGTGCGGGGCGAGAGCGCGCCTAAGACCACCGCCGCGCCGCCGCTCTGACGGCGGATCAGCTCCGCGATGGCATAGACCTCCTCCGCCGAGAAGGCGACGATGGCCGTGCGCCGGGGCAGGCGCGAGACCTTCTTTTCGCCCGCGAAGGTGAGCTTCGACAGGCGCGGCCGCGTAATCACGTGCACATGCGGGATCAGCGTCTCGATCAGCGGGCGCATGGTGCTGGAGCCGATGAGCAACGTCTCCTCCCGGCCACGCTGGTTCAGCAGGCGATCGGTGAAGACATGCCCTCGGTCGAGGTCGCTCGCGAGCTGGATCTCGTCCACAGCCACAAAGGCTAGGTCGAGATCGCGCGGCATCGCCTCGACGGTGGAGATCCAATAACGCGGCCGATCCGGCTTGATCTTTTCCTCGCCGGTCACGAGCGCGACGTTGTGGACGCCCGCCTTCTCGACGACCCGTTGATAGACCTCGCGGGCGAGCAGCCGCAGCGGCAGGCCGATCATGCCGCTCTCGTGGCCGAGCATGCGCTCGATGGCGAGATGCGTCTTGCCGGTATTGGTGGGGCCGAGCACGGCCGTCACGCCGCGCGCGCGCATTTGCGGGAGAAGAGAACGACGGGCCATATCGGAGGTAGCGGATATCCCGGTGAAAACTTCGAGAGGCCCTTTGGCCCGGTTCGGGCGCAAGCGGCGTTTCTCACATGACAGGCGGCGCATCAGGCAACCGACTATCGGCTAGCCCCTTATATGGGGGTTTAGTGGCGCTGCGCTACAGCCGCGTGACGGGGTGCCTCGCTTATTGCGCCGCACCGGCCTTCACGACATCGCCAGGGGCGAGAGGCCCGCCTTTGGCCGCGCCGTCAATCGCCCAGTTCGAGGCGACGACCAGGCTCATGCCGATCATGGTGCGCACCGCGATCCGCACCGGAACGAGCACCTTCGCCCCCTCGACCGGCGCGAGCCAGACCGACATGTCCTTGTTCTCCTCCATGAATTTCGTGGAGGGCCGCAGCGCCCGGTGGCCGGAAATGGCGACATAGCGGGCGTTGCAGACGATGACCGGCCCCTTGTAGCCCGGCAGGTCGGCCTTCTTGGTCTCGGCGTAGCTCAAAACCACGTCGAAGCGGGCCGCACCGTCAAAAACAGGGATGGTGCGGTTGCAATTGGCCGCATCGGTGAGGCTGCCGGTGGCGAGCGCGGGCATCAGAAGGGCGCTGACGGGATCGACGACGCCTTTCTTGTGATCCTCCTTCACCGGCACGCGGTCAGGCTTCTCGTCGATGGGAGGCACGATCTCGACGGCGGCCACGTTGCCGTTGTCCAGGCCCATCCGCACGGTGCGCTGGTCGCTGGAGGAGCGGGAGGTCACGGCGAAGGTCGCCGGCTGCGGCTGCGGCCCGAGGATCGCGCCGGAGGCGGTTGCCGCGCCCTTGCCGCCGGTCAGCATCTTGGCAAGGCCTGAGAGCTTCACCCCCGCCTGCATCTTGTATTTCGGCCCGTCGAAGGTCGAGGACAGGTCGGCCTTGCCCAGTGGCAAGCCCGCGAGGCTGATGTCGTAATCGGCCTTGAGCGTCTGCGCATGGGCGGGCAAGCCGACGCCGACAAGGGCCAGAGTCATGAGGGCTGAGGCGATGAGGCGCATGAGAGGATTCCGGAAGTCTATCTCATTACATCACATGCGAATCCGAATAAATCGTGACCGCTGGGCTGCAAAAAGTCAGGCTCAAGCCGCGAGCTATTCTTGACGCGGGGTCCGGTTTCGGCCTATAGCCTCGCACCTTCCAAGGACTTCTGGTGTCCGGCGGCGTGGGATCTGCGTTTAAAGCAAACCCACGAGTTCGAGCCGACGCCTTGTAGATTATAGGATTGAACCCATGTCGCGCCGTTGCGAACTGACCGGCAAGGCCGTGCTGAGTGGCCACCTCGTGAGCCACTCGAACCGCAAGACGAAGCGGAAGTTCCTGCCGAACCTCTGCAACGTCACGCTGCAATCCGACACGCTCCAGCGCTCCGTGCGCCTGCGTGTCTCCGCCAATGCGCTCCGCTCGGTCGAGCACCGCGGCGGCCTCGATGCCTTCCTCGCCAAGGCGAGCGACACCGAGCTGTCGTCGAACGCCCGCACGATCAAGCGCGAGATCGAGAAGAAGCTCGCCGCCGCGAGCTAATTCCTCTCTCCCTGCAAGACGTTACGCAGCGGGCGGCCTTAACAGCCGCCCGTTTCGCGTTTGACCTTAGGGAATGCACCCCATGACCGCTCTGGACCGTCGTGATTTCGCCATCGCACTTGCCGCCATGACGGTGGTGGTGCTGTCGTCGAATATCCTGGTCCAGTATCCGTTTCATGCCTGGGGCCTGCAGGATTATTTCACCTGGGGCGCTTTCACCTATCCATTCGCGTTCCTGGTGACGGAACTCGCCAACCGGCGCTTCGGCCCTCAAGGGGCCCGCCGGGTCGTCTATGTCGGCTTCATCCTGGCCGTCGTCCTGTCCGTCATTCTGGCAACGCCGCGCATCGCCATTGCCTCGGGCAGCGCCTTCCTGACCGCTCAGTTGCTCGACATCGCCATCTTCTCGCGCCTGCGCGAAAAGGCGTGGTGGCTGCCGCCGTTTGCCTCCTCGACGATCTCGGCGGCCGTCGACACCATGATCTTTTTCTCCTTCGCCTTCTATTGCGGCCTCATTCCGGGCACCGAGCACACCATCGATGGCCTGCTCGGCCGCGTCGGAATCGTGGAGGAATGCCTGGCGCTGCCGTGGGTCACGCTGGCGATTGCCGATTACGGCGTGAAGCTGACCCTCTCCGCCTTCTCGATCCTGCCCTATGGCGCGATGCTGCGGGTCATCAACCCGGTCCTGGTCCAGCGTCGGGCGGCCTAAGGCCACCTTCAAGCAACGAGCGCGAATTCCAGCAGCAGCGTGCGCTGAAACCGGCTGAAATTGTCATCCGAGATCAGCGTCAGCACCGTCTCGCCCGCCTCCTGATGGACCGCGAGCCCTTCCATGTTGTCGATCTGATGGGATGAATCGCTCTCGAAGATGACGGCACCGTCCACTATCGCATCCGGCTTGATGGCATCCGCCGCAACGCGCCGGATGCGAATTCGAAAACCTTCGAAGATCGAGAACTGCCGCTCCAGCAAAAGCATCTCGCCGCTCGGCAGAAAAGCAAGATCGCTGATGTCGTATCCGTACGAGCGCCGGACGGAGAAGGCTCCCGTGCGCGGACCGGTGACGATGAAGCCGCGCGTCGGTTCCTCGAGCCCGCCTGAGCGCTCGGCTATCGTCACCACTGCGCCGGCGAGCGGCGAGCGCGACGGGGCGACGCCGATGGCCTCCAGACTCCGGTTATTTGGAAGATTCTTGATCTCTCCCCGGATCGTCTCAGGCAGCGTCACGAGGCTGCCCCTCGCCGCCATGCCGGAGGTACCCCAGCCAAAGCGCATGATCGCGTGCTTGCGCTCGATGCCCACATAGGCAACGCCATTGTCGATGGCGAGGCTCTCCGTATCGTAATAGCCCGTTCTGCCGAGTGGTCGCCCATCTTCATGCAGCAGGGGCGCGAGCTTCGCTTCCGTGAGCCCCGAGAGGCGGCCATCGGACGTCTTCACGCGTGCGGTCAGCCATTGGGCGTTGTCGGCGACGGAAACGATCCGCGCGCCATCGGGTGAGCGCCACAGGGCGGAGAAGCCGCCGAAGCGGCTATCGGGCGAGCGCAGGTCGAGTCCGCCGCGAAAGAGAAGATTGCCGAACCGACTGCGGCCCGGATCGGTCGAGGACAGATGGTCAATTGGCTTTGCCGTCACTTCGATCGACGTAGTCGCAGCAGCCGCGCGAGGGCGCGCGAATGTGCGTTCGGCAAAGACCGCCGCGGCGGCGGTCGCCCCGCCGCCGATCAGAAACAAACGCCGATTGGGTCTCATGCACCGATCCCGCCGACCTGTCTCACATCAAAACAGGTTGCTGCGGTGATAGGGCGCCCGCAAGCGCGATCAAGCAACGCGACGGCGCGGGGCGCGCGAGGGCAGCGGCGGGTTCTCCTCGAAAAGCTCCGCGAGCTTTTCCGTCATCACGCCGCCGAGCTCTTCCGCATCGACGATGGTGACCGCGCGGCGATAGTAGCGCGTCACGTCGTGACCGATGCCGATGGCGATGAGTTCGACCGGTGAGCGGGTTTCGATCTCGTCGATGATGAAGCGCAGATGCCGTTCGAGATAGTTGCCCGGATTGACCGAGAGCGTCGAATCATCGACCGGCGCGCCATCGGAAATCACCATGAGGATGCGCCGCTGCTCAGGACGCCCGAGAAGGCGCTTGTGCGCCCAATCCAACGCCTCGCCGTCGATGTTTTCCTTCAGCAGCCCCTCGCGCATCATCAGCCCGAGGTTTTTGCGCGCACGCCGCCACGGAGCGTCCGCCGACTTGTAGACGATGTGGCGCAGATCGTTGAGGCGGCCGGGATTGGCGGGCTTGCCGCTCTGGAGCCACAGCTCGCGCGATTGTCCGCCTTTCCAGGCCCGCGTGGTGAAGCCGAGAATTTCGACCTTCACGCCGCAGCGCTCCAGCGTGCGCGCGAGAATGTCGGCGCAGGTGGCGGCAACCGTAATCGGACGGCCGCGCATGGAGCCCGAATTGTCGAGAAGCAGCGTCACCACCGTGTCGCGGAAATTGGTGTCCTGTTCGTGCTTGAACGTGAGCGGCTGGAACGGGTCCATGACGACGCGCGGCAGGCGCGCCGGGTCGAGGGTGCCCTCTTCCAGGTCGAACTCCCATGCGCGGTTCTGCTGCGCCAGCAGACGACGCTGCAAGCGGTTCGCTAAGCGGCCGACGACGCCCTGCAAATGCGCGAGCTGCTTGTCGAGATAGGCGCGCAGGCGGCCCAACTCATCCGCATCGCAGAGATCTTCCGCGTGGACGACCTCGTCGAACTTGTGCGTGAAGGCCTTGTAGTCGGGCCCACGCGCTTCGTTGGAGCGCGACGGCGGACGCCAAGCTTCGCCGGCTTCGTCCGCATTAGCCTCGTCAGCCTCGTCGGGCATTTCGCCGGAGGGGCCATCGGCCTCCTCGGACATGCCCTCTTCCATCTCGTCGGTCGAATCCTCGCCGGCCTCGACCTGAGCCTGGTCGCCTTCCGCTTCCTGGCCTGTTTCGCCTTCAGCCTGCTGCTGATCCTGCTGGGATTCGTTTTCTTCCTCGTTCTCCTCTTCCTCCTCGCTGAAGGCGGCTTCGTCCGCCATGTCGAGAGAAGAGAGAATGTCGCGGATACCACGAGCGAAATCGCGCTGGCTTTCGATGTTCTTCAAAAGGCTGTCGAGATCGTGTCCCGCGCGGTCTTCAATGAAATCGCGCCAGAGATCGACGATTTTGGTCGCCGCCGCCGGCGGCTTCTGGCCAGTCAGACGCTCGCGCACCATCAACGCCACCGCATCCTCGAGCGGCGCGTCAGCGCGGTCGGTAACCTGTTCGTAGCGGCCGCCACGATGATAGCGGTCTTCCAGCATCGCGGAGATGTTGGTGGCGACGCCGCTCATGCGGCGCGAGCCGATGGATTCGACGCGCGCCTGCTCGACTGCATCGAAAACCGCGCGCGCGGCCTGACCTTCCGGTGCGAGGCGGCGATGAAGCGCCGTGTCATGGCAGGCCAAACGCAAAGCCATGGAATCCGCATTGCCGCGCAGGATCGCCACATCCTGCGGCGTCAGCCGCCGCGGTGGTTCCGGCAAACGGGCCTTGTCGCCCATGAGCGCCGGGCGGTCGGAGGCGAAGGTGACTTCCAGGTCCTGCTTGCGCGCAATCGCCTTCATGCAGCCGGCGATGGAGCGCTTCAGCGGCTCCGCCGGCGCTTCCTTCTTCTCACCTGGCTTGCGGTTCGAGATGGACATGGCGACCTTTTTTCATCCGTCATCCCGGCCGAGGCGAAGCGCAGAGCCGGGATCGCTTACACCAGTACCGATCCCGGATCACATCGACGATGCGTCCGGGATGACGAGAATTACGACAGCGCGATATTCACGGCGCTCTCCGGCAACTCCTTGCCGAAGGAGCGCTGATAGAACTCAGCGACCAGCGCCCGCTCCAACTCGTCGCACTTGTTGAGGAAGGTGACGCGGAATGAAAAGCCCGTGTCGCCGAAGATCTCGGCGTTCTCAGCCCAGGTGATCACCGTGCGCGGGCTCATGACGGTCGAGAGATCGCCGTTCATGAAGGCGCTGCGGGTAAGATCCGCCACGCGCACCATCTTGTTGACGATATCGCGCCCTTCCGTGCTGTCCTGATAATGCTTCGCCTTGGAGAGGACGATGTCCACTTCCTTGTCGTGCGGCAGATAGTTGAGCGTCGTCACGATGGACCAGCGGTCCATCTGGCCCTGGTTGATCTGCTGCGTACCGTGATAAAGGCCCGAGGTGTCACCGAGACCGACCGTGTTGGCGGTCGCGAACAGGCGGAATGCGGGGTGAGGGCGAATAACCCGCTTCTGGTCGAGAAGCGTGAGCTTGCCCGACTGCTCCAGCACGCGCTGGATCACGAACATCACGTCCGGACGGCCCGCATCGTACTCATCAAACACGAGCGCCACATTGTGCTGCAGCGCCCAGGGGAGAATGCCGTCCTGGAACGCGGTGACCTGCTTGCCTTCCTGGAGCACGATGGCGTCCTTGCCGACGAGGTCGATACGCGAGACGTGGCTGTCGAGGTTCACGCGCACGCACGGCCAGTTGAGGCGCGCAGCGACCTGCTCGATATGGGTCGACTTACCCGTGCCGTGATAGCCGGTGATCATGACGCGGCGGTTGCGGGCGAAGCCTGCGAGAATGGCGAGCGTCGTCTCCCGGTCAAACAGATAATCGGGGTCGAGATCCGGCACATGCTCCTCGGCTTGCGAGAAGGCAGGAACTTCAAGATCCGAATCGATGCCGAAGACCTGTCGCACCGACACTTTCATGTCGGGCATTTGGGTCGTGGTGTCGGTTTGTGCCGTCATAGGGGCCTCTCGATCGGATTGTAAAAACGCTTCGTTTGCGGGTGATGGATTGTCGGCTTCTTACCGCTCAAGGCGGCAGGGCGCAATTTCCTATGTGCTTGGCAGGGTTGCATCGGAATGCCCTGTCTCAGCACAAACCGGCTGCTTTGAGGGCATCATGCGCCTTGATGATGTCTCGCAGCCGCTCCTCGAAGGAGCGGTCGCCGCCATTGGCGTCCGGGTGAAAGCGCTTCACCAGCGTCTTGTATTGGGCCTTGATCGCCGGCCCATCGGCCGTCTCGTCGAGCCCCAGAATATCGAGGGCGCGCCGGAGCTGGCCGGTATAGCGCGGCTTTTTGGGCTCGGCGGGCGCCCGGCGCTGGCGGGCCTGCCGGAAATCCTCGCCGTTCAAAACGCCGAGCGGGTCGACATAAGCCCAATCCCGCTCGCCGTTGGCCCCGCCTTCGGCCTTGGCCGCGGAATTCACGCCCATGGCCCAGGTCGGGCGGTGGCCGATGATGGCGTCCTTCTGATACGCGGCGACCGCATTATCCGACATGCCGGCGAAATAATTGTACGAGGCGTTGTATTCCCGCACATGGGTGAGGCAGAAGCGCCAATACTGCCCCTCGGCATCCCGCCCCTTCGGCGCGCGATAAAGCCCCTCCGCCCGGCAGGAGGGGTGCTCGCAGACCGGTCCCTTCGTCTCGCGCGGCTCCTCGGCGGACGGCTTGATGCGGATGCGGTCGAAAAGAGGCGAATTGAGATCCATAACGATGCGATTATGAGTGGCTTGAAGGCCGGAGCCAAGGGCTCAGCGCTTTTCGCCGCAGATATGTTCAAAAAGGCTTACGAATCAGCATGACCCTCGCCGCGTGGATCAGAGATGAACTTCAGGAGCGCCTGCATCCGGTCGAACTCGTCGTTACGGACGAATCGGAGCAGCATCACGGCCATGTCGGCTGGCGTGAGGGCGGCGAAACCCATTTCCGGATTCATATCGTGTCGGACGCCTTCGCAGGCAAGAGCCGCGTCGAACGTCACCGCCTCGTGAATGAGACGCTGAAGGGCGCCTTCGCGAAGGGCCTTCACGCGCTCGCCATTGAGGCCCGCGCGACGGGCGAGCCCGATCCGCGCGGAAGCCGCCGAGGCTAAAAGGGCCTACTTGATTCGCTCGAGCACACTGACGTAGTTCGCCACCGCCGCGCCACCCATGTTGAAGATGCCGCCGAGCACCGGGTTCTTGACCTGGATACCGCCGGCCTCCTCGCAGAGCTGCATGGCGGAGAGCGCGTGCATGGAGACGCCCGTCGCGCCGATGGGATGACCCTTGGCCTTCAAGCCGCCGGAGGGATTGACCGGCAGCCTGCCGTCGCGGCTAGTCCAGCCTTCCTTGACCGCGATAGCGCCCTGCCCTGCCGGGGTGAGCCCCATCGCCTCGTATTCGATGAGTTCGGCGATGGTGAAGCAATCATGGGTCTCGACGAAGGAGAGGTTGGTGAGCTGAATGCCCGCCTGATCGAGCGCCCGTCGCCACGCTTCGGCGCAGCCTTCGAATTTCACGATGTCGCGTTTCGACATCGGCAGGAAATCCTGCGCATGGGCAGTCGCGCGGAAGGCGACCGCGCGCTTCATACGCAAGGCCGTTTCCGTGTCCGCAATGACCAGCGCTGCCGCGCCATCCGAGACGAGCGAACAGTCGGTGCGCTTCAAGGGCCCCGCGACGAAGGGATTCTTCTCGCTTTCCGCGCGGCAGAACTCGTAGCCGAGATCCTTGCGCATCTGCGCGAAAGGATTGTCGACACCGTTCTTGTGATTCTTGGCCGCAATCAGCGCCAGCGCGTCCGACTGATCGCCGTAGCGCTGGAAATAGAGACCCGCGATCTGGCCGAACACGCCGGCGAAACCGCCCTTCGTGTCGCCATCCTCCGGCAGGTAGGAGGCCTTGAGCAAGATGTTGCCGATCTCCGGGCCCGGCGTCGTCGTCATCTGCTCGACGCCGACCACCAGCACCGTCTTGGCGCGGCGCGCCTCGATGGTCTTGATGGCCTGATGCACCGCCGCCGACCCGGTCGCGCAGGCATTCTCGACCCGCGTCGCGGGCTTGAAGCGGAATTTATCGCTCGTCTGAAACACCAGCGAGGCCGTGAATTCCTGGGGCGAGAAGCCGCCGTTGAAATGGCCAAGCACTACTTCGTCGATGTCCTCAGGCCCCAGCCCCGCGTGATCGAGTGCCTCCTTCGTGACGCGGACGATCAGGCTCTCGACGGTCTCGCCGTCGAGCTTCCCGAAGGGCGTGTGGGCCCAGCCCACGATACAGGCCGTCATCGGCGTTCTCCCATCCATGATGTGACATGAAAGATGGTCCCAAACCCGGAACGCGGCAAGCCGCCCCGGAAGCGCGATGTGCAAAGCTCATCGGACACCTTGTCTGTCTCTCGTGCTCGTGATCCATGGGAGGCAAATGAAAGGAATATCTGATGCGCCTCGCCGTCTTCTGCGGATCGAATCCTGGCAATGACCCGATCTATCTCGACGCCGCACGAGACCTCGGGACCGCGATGGCGAAAGCGGGAATCGATCTTGTTTATGGCGGCGCATCCGTCGGACTGATGGGCGCTGTGGCCGATGCCGCGCTCGCGGCCGGCGGCCACGTGATCGGCGTCATGCCGCAGGCGCTCCTCGACAAGGAGATCGGCCATCGAGGCTTGAGCGATTTGCGGATCGTCGGCTCAATGCATGAGCGCAAGGCGCTGATTGCCGAACTGTCTGACGGCTTTATCGCGCTGCCCGGCGGGATCGGCACTTTTGAGGAGATTTTCGAGGTCTGGACCTGGGCGCAGCTCGGCTATCACAGGAAGCCCTGCGCGTTGTTCAACGCAGGTGGCTTTTACGACAAGCTGATCGGCTTCCTCGACGACGTGACATCAGAGGGGTTCGTCAAGGCGCCCCACCGCGCCATGCTGATCGTCGAGAAAGAGCCAGAGGCCATGATCCGGGCGGTTCAGGATTACGAACCGCCCGTCGTGATCAAATGGATCAAGACCGGCCAAGAATGATCCTTCAATGATCCTTCAGGCCTTGTAGGCCTCGACCCCCGCGCCCAGATGCGCGTTGTTGGCCTCGCGGATGCGCGCGGCCTCATCATCGTAGAGGAAGGGCAGGAACGCGTAGCGGCGACCCGCTGTGACTTTCGACACCGCGTGCAACAGCGGGCACGAGAACACCACCGCGCCGCCGGGCGGCGCCTTGTAGCCGCGCGATCCGTATTCCGGAAAGCTGACCTCGCCGCCCTCGAACTCAGCATTGAGATTGATCGACACCGCAAACCGCCGATGTGCGGTGCCTTTGGTGGTGTTGTCGCGGTGCGCACGGAAATGGCCGCCATCCTCCGCCGCGTAGCAGGAGACGATGTAGCGCTCCATGCGGGTCGGCGTGAAGAAGTGAACCTTCTCGATCTCAGGATTGATGCGGCGGATCACCCGCGCCTGAGCCTGGCGGATCAGGGTATCATCCGTGATCGTGAAATCTTTCCGGCGCTTGTGGTCTGGATTGTGAACCGGAACGGTCTTGCCGTCGATCTCGCGCATGTAGCCGGATTCCTGGCCGCCATGCTGCTCATAGAGATTGATGAGGTGCTGGCAGAACCCAGGCTCGAACACATCGGGAATGACAAGAACGGGCGCCGGAATTTCGAACCCAGCGAAGCGGTCGACCGGCGGAAGGTTCCGCAGATAGGCCATGATCTCTTCATGGGTGTCGTCCTTGAACGGAAAGATCGCGCGGACGCGCAAGGTCGGGTTCAGCACCATCCAGAAACGGCGAAGGGCCACAGGCTCTCCCGGCCGCATCTCGACATTCTCAGGCATGGCTCCATAGAGGCGGCTGACCTTGCCATCGTAATCCTGCACCTGCCGAATACCGGGAAAGCTGTCCTGAACCCGCCCCTCCACGCTGTCGCCCGGATCGATGCTGACCCCGAAGAACGCGATCTTGTCGTCATCGAAGAGGCTGCGATGCGTCGTCTGCACCGCTGTTTGCACGCTGCGGCCGGGATCGTCGGAGGCCGTGCCATAGAAACAGAGGACGATGTACCGGCCAGCCACCGTGTCGAACTGATAGGTCGGATTCCCGGCGCAGGCTTGCGTGAACCACGGCGCGGAATCGCCCACCTGGCGCACCTTGTACTTTGGCTCTGTACCCTCGGTCACCATTTCCCCCATTGACGTTAGGTTATTATGTTTTTCCTAGCGACCAGAATCGCATCCTGCAAGTCAGCTTTGCCCGAGGAGCAGAAGCGCGACCCCGCCGACGATCAGGACCATGCCCATAATCTCCCGCCGCGTCGTGGCCTGGGACAGGAACCGGTGCGATACGGCCTGTGCCATCAGAACCTCGACGAGCGCCAGGGTGCGGACATTCGCAGCCGTCGTCAGGGCAAACCCTAAAAACCAGAACTGGGAAGCGAGCGCTCCCAAAAAGCCGGCGCCGAGCGAGGGCTTCCAGGCGGAAAAGCTGGCAAACAGGGCCTTGCGGTCGAAAAGGCCGAGCCAGACGAGGAGGATCACTGTCTGCGCCCCGAGCCCCCACACCAGGGTCGTCGTAGCCCGCATGAGGGACGAGCCCTCGCCAAGCGAGAGAATCGCGCCGCGAAAGCCGATGGCCGCCAAAGCGAAGAACGCGCCCGAGACGACCCCCGCCACAACCGGCCGCAGGCCGGACGAGGTCAGGCTCGCTCCCGGCTTCATCGACATCCCGATCACGCCGAGCGTGGCGATGAGAATCGCCAGCGCGACGAGAGGGGTCAAATGATCGCCGAGGATGATGAGGCCGAAGAGCGCGACCTGTACCGGCTCGGTTTTCGTATAGGCAGTGACCACAGAAAAGGCGCGCTCCCGCATGGCCGAGAGCATGAGGGCGGTCGCCAAAATCTGCGCCGTTGCGCCGCCCAGCACATAAAGCAGGAAAGGACCGTTCGGCACCGGCACAGTCTCGGCCGTCACGAGCCGCAGGACGGCGAGCGCAATCAGGGCGAAAGGAAAGCCATAGAGAAACCGCACCTGCGTCGCGCCGACGGTGCCGATCTTCTCGGTCAACCGGCGCTGCGTGGCGTTCCGGCCCGTTTGCGCCGCCGCAGCGACAAGGGTCACCGGCACCCAGAAAAGGGAGAGATCCATGCTTCGACCTTCAAACTGCTTCGCTCCTGCCACTCTCTTGCCACGGAATGTCTTAGAAGGGGTACCGCTACCGGCGACAAATCCGCCTCGACCTAGTCAAACCCCTGGATCGAGGCTTAAAATGACCCGGCTGGCTTGAGTGGGGCCCGCCTCGATGTTTCTTTCATTCCGTCTATGGATGCGATCCGCATGAACGCAAGCCGCACCCTCCGCGCGACCGCTTTCGCCCTGGCCGCCCTGATGAGCGGTTCGGCGCTCGCCGGCAGCCCGGCCCTCGTGGTCGACGTCGAAACCGGTCGCGTCCTGCATGCGGAGCGGGCGACGGATCCGTGGTTCCCCGCCTCTATCACCAAGCTCATGACGACCTACGTGGCGCTCCAGAAGGTCCGCGCAGGTCAGCTGAAGATGGATTCGCTGCTCACCGTCTCGGAGGACGCCGCCGCCCTGCCCCCGTCCAAGATGGGCTTCAAGCCGGGCACCCAGATCCGCTTGGACAATGCACTGAAGATTCTGATGGTGAAGTCGGCCAATGATGTTGCCGCCACCATCGCCGACAACATCGGCGGCTCCATCGAGGGCTTTTCCCAGATGATGAATGCCGAGGCCCGCCGTCTCGGCATGATCGACAGTTACTTCGCCAATCCGCACGGGCTGCCCGACGAGCGCAACCAGACCACCGCCCGCGACATGGCGATCCTGGCGCGTGCGCTCCTCACCGAGTTTCCCGAGGACCAGGACCTGTTTCATATCGGCGCGATCCAGTTCGGCCGCCGCATCATGCGCAACACCAACGGGCTGATTGGCCGTTATCCGGGCGCGGACGGCATGAAGACCGGCTTCATCTGCTCCGCGGGGTTCAACGTGGTCGCCAGTGCCAGCCGTAACGGCCGCCACCTCATCACCGTCGTGCTCGGTGCCCCTTCCGCGAACGAGCGTACCATGAAGGCCGCCGAGCTTTTCGACCGGGGCTTCAGCACCACCCTGAACTTCACCAATCCGATGCTGACGGCCCTGCCCATGTCGGCCACTCGCACGCCGCCGGATATGCGCTCCGTCATCTGCGACCGGCGTGGCCCGATGCCGAAGGAGGAGGACGGCTCGACCGTGGCAACCGGCGACGATCCGGGATCACCAAATCTCTTCGCCTCGGGCGTGATGGCCTATACGGGCGACGGCACCCAGCCCCTGCGCACGGCGCTCGCCTCGCGCGCAGATGTAGAGCCGGAGCGTGTCTGGGTCGGCCTGAACCCGCCGTCAGTGGCGGACCTTGCCCGTCAGGCGGCGGAGGAAGATGCCGCCGACCGCGCGCGCAAGGCCAAAACCCACAAGAAGAAGATCGCTCACACCGGCCCCGCAAAGGCCTCGAAGCATGAGGGCGGCCGCACCAGCCTGACCCTGACGCCTGTCAGCAAGGGGGCGCCTAAGGCGGGCAAGACGGCGAAATCCGCCAAGAACTGAGCGGGCTGCTCGGTTCTGACCCTGGGGGCCGTTAACGCGGACGGCCCTTGCAATCGCATCCAATCCGCGCGAACGGTGCTGGTCCTTACGCGAACGCCGACATGAACCAGACCACCTCCCCCGCCAACGGAATGCTTTTCGCGCTGGCCTCCGCATCTCTTTACGGCCTCAACATCGTGTATGCCCGCATGGCGTCCTTTGCCGGGGCAAGCGGAACGGCCATCGTGGTCTACAGGGTGCTACTGATGCTTGCGCTCGTCGCGATTGCGGCGGCGGTCACCCGGCGCACGCTTGCCATGGCGCGCGAGGAGCTGAGCACCATGCTTATCCTCGGAATCTCCACCGCGCTCCTCGGCATCTGCTACCTTTCGGCGGTGGCCTTCATTCCGGTCACGGTCGCGGCGGTTGTTTTCTACACCTTCCCGATCCTCATCGTGCTCGCGAGCCCCTTCGTCGAGGGTACCCGGCTCACGCCGACCCTGATCGGGGTCGCCGCCCTAGCCACGCTCGGCGTCGTGATGGTGGTAGGGCCCGCTTTCAGTGGCCTCGACTGGCGGGGGCTCGCCCTCGCCTTCGCAGCAAGCGTCGCCACCGCGGTGCAATTCTTTGCCGGAGCGCGTTGCCGCAAGACAGGCGTCGTTGCCAAGGTTTTCTGGATCCATCTCCTGGTTCTGCCCACCGCCACTCTGATCGGCCTCGTGACGGGGCAGCTTGCGCCTCCCTCGACCCTGGCGGTCGCGCCCTTTGCCGTCGCCATGACCATCGGCGGCTACATCGTGGGCTTCGTCATGCAGTTTCTGGCGCTTGGTCGCATTACTGCCGTCGCCGCCGGGATCATCTATTGCACGGAGCCTGTGGTCGCTGCCCTGTCGTCGGTGCTGATTCTTGGCGAAACCGTCAATGCGCTGCAAATCGCAGGCGGCCTTCTGGTGTTGGCGGCCATCGTCACCAATGTCTTGTTGGAACAGCGCCGTCACAAGGACGCGCCGATGGTCGCAATCGCGGATTGAATCATGTCTGAGACCCGCCCCACCATGCTTCCGCCTTCACCCATTCCGCTGACGATCCTCACCGGGTTTCTGGGCGCGGGGAAAACGACGCTGCTCAACCGGCTGCTGCAGGACCCAGCGCTCAAGGACACGGTCGTCATCATCAACGAGTTCGGCGAGATCGGCCTCGATCACCTGCTCGTCGAGAAGGTCGACGAGGACATGGTGCTGCTCTCGGCAGGCTGTCTCTGCTGTACGGTGCGCGGCGACCTCATCGCCACGCTCGAAGACCTGCTGCGCAAGCGCGACAACGGGCGCATCACGCCGTTCCGTCGTGTGATCATCGAGACGACGGGTCTCGCCGATCCCGCGCCGATCCTCCACGCAGTGCTCTATCATCCCTATCTCTCGATGCGCTACGCGGTCGAAGGCGTCGTGACGGTGATCGATGCGGTCAACGGCGCGGCAACCCTCGACGCGCATCGCGAAGCGGTGAAGCAGGCGGCGGTCGCCGAGCGGATCGTGTTGACGAAAACCGATCTCGTGCGGGACCAGACTAACCTCGCGAATTTGCGAAAGCGTCTACACGACCTCAATCCCGGCGCGTCGATCCTGCCCGCCGACGCCGCAGCTGATGCCGTTGTGGCGGGCGGCCTCTTCGATCTCGAAGGCAAGATCGCCGACGTGCGCGAGTGGCTGAAGGCCGAGGCAGTGGAAAAGGCCGAGCGCGAGAGCCATGCGCATCAGCACGGCCATCATCACCACGGCCACAACGACCACGGCCATCATCACCATCACGACGTGAACCGGCACGACGAGCGCATCCGCGCCTTCTGCCTGACAAGCGACCGGCCCATCCGCCAAGGCACGCTCGACATGTTCCTCGATCTCTTGCGCTCGTCGCAAGGCGCGAAGCTGCTACGCGTGAAAGGGCTCGTCGCACTGGCCGAAGACCCGGAGCATCCGGTGGTGATCCACGGTGTGCAGCATGTCATTCATGTGCCCGCCGTGCTGCCGAAATGGCCGAGCGAAGACCGGCGCAGCCGCCTCGTCTTCATCGTCGACGATCTCGACCGCAGCGTCGTTGAAAATCTCTGGAACGCCTTCTTGGGCAAACCCGCCATCGACCAGCCGGACGCGGCGGCTTTGTCAGACAATCCGCTTTCGTTGCGGCGATAAAACTCAAACGAAAAATGGCGGAGCTTCGACCCCGCCATTTTTCGCTGTTAAGCCGAAGCGTGCCATTTTAAGCGGGCACCAAAGCCTTCGGCTCTGCTGGAGCTGTAGAGACCGTAGCAACTCGCCTGCGCTCCTGAGCCGGCGAGCCATACCAATCACTGTGCGCGGGAATGGATTCGCCCTTCATCACCAGCGTCAGCGGGCCGAGCGTCGAGAAATGGCCGAGCTCGGTATCGTAAAGAACCGTCGAGCCCGAGCCCACCGACACACCCGTTCCGACGTGGATGCGCCCCACCTTCATCAGGCGGTCTTCATAGAGGTGAGTCTGCAAGCAGGCATTGGCGTTAATCGCCGCATAGTCGCCGATGGTCACGCAATCGAACTCGGTGATGTCGGTGGTATCCATGTAGATGCCCTTGCCGGTCTTGGTGCCGAACAAGCGCAGCGCCCAGGGCAGGAACGGCGTGCCGCGGAAATGATCGAGAATGGCCTTGCCCGCCATGCCCCAATACATGACCGCCACCGCTTCCGTGCGCAGCGCCCACCACGACCACATGGGGTGCATGGTCGGTTTGTACACGCCCATGAGAAGCCACTTGTAAGCTGCCGAGACGAGCAACTGGACGACCGCAATCACCACGCTGGCGACGACGCACAACGCAAGCGCCGTTCCCCAGCGCCCTTCCGTGACCGGAGCGGTCAGAACCTCCATCGCCATGGTGGCAAAGGTGATGAAGAGCGCGGTCGGGAGCGTGATGTTGAAGCCCTCGAAAAGCGCACGCCCCCATTTCAACCGCTTGGGCGGCTCGTAGGTATCCGTCACAGCGGTGTTGAAGCGCTGGCGCACGGGAAGCTGGATCGGCGGCGAGCCGAACCAGGTCTCGTCCGCTCCAACCTGTCCGCCCTCCGGCGGTTTCGACTTCACGCCGATGAGCGCGCCGCTTGCGATGTCGTAGCCCGGAGGCACGACGGCATCGTTGCCGATGAACACGCGTGAGCCCGTCGTGACGGTGCCGAGCGTCATCCAGCCGCGGCGCATTTCCTCGTCGCCGAGCACCACGTCGTCTGCGATGAAATTCTGATCGCCGAGATCGATGAGGTCGAAACGGCCCGCGAGATTGGTCGAAATCTCCGAGCCCTTGCCGATCTTCGCACCCATCAGGCGATACCAGGCGCGCATATAGACCGTCGCGAAGAGCGATGAGAGCACTTCGAGCATCACCTCGGTCGAAAGGCCGACAAGCCACTTGCGCGCGTAAAGACCGCTATGGACCGAATAGACCCCCGGCCGCAGGCGCGGCAGCACGATCCAGCGGATCGCCGCGATCAGCAGCACGGTTGCAAAAATCATCGTGGCGGCCGCAGGCAGCGCGATGATCGGCATGTAGTAGAGATAGTTGAGGTGAATGTAGGGTTTGAGCGCGATGTGGATGACAAGATCGATCTGCTCCATCAGGTGGAAAGCAGGCACGATCGGGATCAGCGCAATCGGCGGCGCGAAGACCAGCATGGTGATGTAGAATGCGGTCATCCAGCCGCGCCGCGCGGCGCTCGCTTCAGGTGCCGCGGGCAGATGCGTCGGGTCGAGATCGGCGACCTTGACGGCAGGCGAACCGCGCCACGCTTCCCACGCGCCGATGGTTTCACCCGCCGAGACGGCCGTCAGATCCGCAAGCTCGGCTCCCTCACCGATGACGACATCGTTCTCCATGACGCAGGACGAGCCGATGGACACATCGCGTCCAATGGTCACCGGGCCGATGATCAACTCGTTGTCGACGACGCGGGCATTGGAAATCGTCACCTTACCGCCGATGCTCGCATGATCGCCGATCTCGACGAGATCGACAGCGCTCGCATCGATCTCGGAAATCAGCGCATCCTTACCAATCTTCGCGCCGAGAGCGCGCAGATAGATGCGGATGGCGGGCGAGCCCTGGAACCACTTCATGTGGACGAGGCTCAAGAAACGCTGCACCAGCCACAGGCGATAGTAATAGACGCCCCAAAGCGGATAGCGGCCTGGTTTGATGCGTCCGATGATCAGCCATTTCGCGGCAATCGCGATGAAGGTCGTCGCGACATTGACCGCGAGGTAGGCGCCGAAGATGACCGTCATATCCCGCGCGATGGAGGCATCATCACCGGTGATCAGCGTATAGCCGATGAAGATGCAGAGCCACGGCGCCGACATCAGCGTCAGGATGAGCGGCATGGCGGCGGCTTGCGCGAGGCCACACAGCGCACGGCGCAGGAGCGGCGGCGGCGTGAAACCGAGCTCATTCGTCGCGCCGGCATCAGGCCGCATGCGCTCGTCGAGCCGGGCGGCGATGGCGCGCAACGACCGGCCGGAATAGATGTCCTGAAGCGTGATGCTCGCAAAGCGCGGGTTTTCGCGCACCACCGAGACGAACCGCGCCGCCAGCAAAGAATGGCCGCCGAGGTCGAGGAAGAAATCGGCGGTGAATGGCACGACCTGATCGGGGAAAATGCGCTTGGCCGCCGCCAGCAACGCAGCTTCGGTCGCCGTTTCCGGCTCATCCTGTTCGAGGGCGAGGCCTGGTGTCGTCAGCGGCAGAAGTTTCAGCGCCTTGCGGTCGATCTTGCCGGAGGCGGCGAGACGCGGAAATTCGGCGACGATCTCAAAGTGTCCCGGCACCATGTAAGGCGGAAGCCGCTCGCGCAGCAGAAGGCGAAGCTGGATGAGATCGGGCTCGACGCCTTCGCGCGGCAGAAGGAACGCGACGAGGCGATCCAACCCATCGTCCTTGCGCAGCACGACCGCCACCTGCTCGATGCCGGCAAGGCTCACAAGCACCGCTTCGATCTCGCCCGGCTCGACCCGGAAGCCGCGGATCTTCACCTGATCGTCGATGCGGCCCTGGAACACGATGCGGCCCAGCACATCAACGCTGACCGCATCGCCGGAGCGATAGAGCACCGGATCGGACCCATCCGAGGCGAAGGGATTGGCGATGAATTTTTCCGCCGTCAGCTCGGGACGCCCGAGATAACCGGCGGCGATGCCGGGGCCGCCGATCAGAAGCTCACCCTGCTGGCCGGGCGAAACGAGGTTTATCGACTCGTCGACGACATAGCAGGTGTAGTTCGCAATCGGCTTGCCGATGGTGATCGCATCATCGGTCGCAAGTTCGGCCGCGCAGGCGACCACGGTCGCTTCCGTGGGGCCGTAGCTGTTGAAGACGCGCCGGCCATTGCCGACGAAGCGCTCGGCGAGCGCCGGCGGGCAGGCCTCACCGCCAAGGATGACCAGGCGAAGCGAGGGCACCTCGTCGCCGATCATGGCGAGCAGCGTCGGCACCGTGTCGATGACGGTCACACCCGCTTCGCGCATTCCGCGCGCCAGCGCCTCGGTGTCCGCGAGCAATTCCTGCCGGGCAACCCAGAGGCTCGCACCGGCGAGATACGGCACCCAGATCTCTTCCATCGACAGGTCGAAGGCGGCGGAGCAGCCCTGCAGCACGATGTCGTCGGCGTGAACGCCGTAGAGATCGTTCGAGGACCGCAGATAGTGGCAGATGTTGCGGTGCGTGATGAGGATGCCCTTCGGCGTGCCCGTGGAGCCGGAGGTGTAGATTACATAGGCCGGGTGGTCCGGGGTGAGGCCGCGGCTGCGCGCATCGCTGAACCCGCCCGCACTGATCTGCGACAGGGAAACGGGTGTATGGACAGGCACGCCCGCGCCCGTGGCGCTGTTATCCCATCCGTCGGCGACAAGAATGCCTTTGGCCTTCGCATCGCTCAGGCAAATGGCGATGCGGTCGATGGGGGCCTCGGAATCGAACGGGAGCCAAGCAGCGCCGGACTTCGCGATCGCAATCTGCGCGATCAAAAGATCCGAGCCGCGCGGCAGCCAGAGGCCCACAACGTCCCCCGGTCCTACGCCCTGCGCGACGAGGCCCTCGGCCATTGCGGCCGCGCGGCGGTCGACCTCGAGATAGGTCAGGCGAATGTCCGCATCGACGATGGCGAGCTTGTGCGGATTGCTCCGCACCGTCGCCTCGAAAATCTCCGACAGCGTTTCGTCGCGAAGGAACTCTGAGCGGTTCAGGCCGCGGAGGGGATTGGACATAACGGCCACATTTCGGCGAAGGGCGACGAATCGCGTAATACGGTTTGCCGCGCAGGATTTAAACCCTGCCCGGCGGGGGAAGCACACGATGACAACCCGGGCCAGCTCTTCCAGGCGAGAGCGGCCTTTGCGGTCACGGTTGGCTCATATGTCGCCAAAGCCGCGACATAGCCATCATCCATCACGATCAGATGAACGAAAATTTCCGGAAGCGGCGCTTTTGCCGCACGCGCCGGAACAATGCGAAATCCGCCGCCGCGCCGCCGCTCCACGGACAGATGACGCGGATCGACCATCACCTCCCCCGTCAGCTTGAGCGCCGCCTCCTTGATGGACCAGAGGATCGTTTCCGCATGGCCTCGGCTGTCGGAAAGGCTTGGCAGGAGCTTTTGGTCTTCCTCCGCCAAGGCCGCCGAAAGAGCGTCAGGCGCATCAGTAAGGTGCTCGATATCCAGGCCGAGATCGAACCGCTGCGAAATGGCGATGAGAATCCGGTCGCCCGAATGGCTCAGGTTGAAAAAGGGGCCGTCGGAAAGAAAGGGCTTTCCCGAAGGTGCCGTTTCAAAGCGGAGGTCATCCGGGCTCAAGCCCGTCTCCTGCGCGAGAGCAAGGCGCAGCCCGCCACGGCCGAGGCAGTAGGAAAGACGCTCCGGCTGGAGACGCAGACGCGCAGCACGCTCCCGCTCCGCCTCGCTGGCGGTGCGGTCAAAGGCATCGAGGCAGGCAGAGATCAAGCTGTCGGCCGATCGACGACGATCGATTGTGTAGAGCGAGATCACGCGCAGAACTCCGCTCCCATGAGACCTGTTCAGCTGAACCTAAGGTAGCCGACATGAAGCAGCTATGAACGCCGCGACAGCGGTCAGTGTCAACTTTTCCCTATCTTCATGAAGCCTGGCCGAGGCGCCGGGCTCAGTTCACTCTCCGCTGGTCGGGCGCGGGGATGAACTCATCGTTGAAAACATCCTCGATCTTCGGCTTGTGCTTGTAGGCAACAGTCAGGCCGATCTGGTCGAGGGACCGGGCGAACCGATCCTTATCAATGCCGCCGAAGCCGTTTGCCTTGACCCAAGGGGTGAGCATGTTCTCGCTGAGCACCATCTTGAGGCGCTCCAGCTCCACATCCTTCTTGGCGACGTCATTGCGCTTGAGGACGGAATCGACCGCGCCCGCCGGATCCTTCACGGTGTCGCGAACGCCTTTCATGATGGCGCGCAGCAGGCCCTTCACGGCCTCCGGATTTTCCTTGGCGAACTTGTCCGAGACGATGACCGCGTTGCCATAGAGATCGACGCCGTAATCGCTCATGAGGAGAACCACGATGTCCTCCCCCGGAACGCCGCGTGACTTGAGATTGACGTAAGACGACATAGCGAAGCCGAAGACCGCATCGACCTCGCCCTGCGCCAGCATCGGCTCACGCACGGGAAAGCCCACGTTCTCGAACTTCATGCTGGCATCGTCGATCTTGTTGACGGCCTTGAGGATCGGCCACTGCGCATAGGCGGCATCAGCGGCTGGTGCGCCAAACCTCTTGCCCTGCAAGCTCGCCAGATCCTTCGTGATGCCGCGGCTTTTCCGGCCGATGATCGCGAAGGGCGGCCGGTCGTACATCATCATAACGGCTTTGATGTCAGTTCCCGGATTCTCATCGCGGAAGCGGACGAGGGTGTTCACGTCGCCGAAGCCGGCATCGTAAGCACCCGACGCAACTCGCGTGATCGGCTCGCGCGATCCGGCCGCCGGTTCGATGGTCACATCGAGGCCCTCGGCCGCGAAATAGCCCTTGTCGAGCGCAACTGCGAAGGGAGCTGCCGGTCCCTCCCAGCGCCAGTCCAGACTGAAGCGCACCGGTGTTTGCGCCTGCGCAGCCCCCAAGCCGGCAAGAAAAACCGTGCCCGCAACCACGCCCCTGATCCACCCTCGGGCTCGCATCGCACGATCGCCGATCATCTCGTCACCTCTTCGTCTCCGGCCGCTGGCACTCGGGGACCCTGCAGGCCTCTCGGCAATTTCGCGCCATCGTCCCGAAACCTTGTTCATGCAAGCAGAAGGGCGGATTGCGTCAAGTCCCTCCTTTCAGCTTTAACGGGCCTTGGCCGCAAAAGGTGCCGTCGCGCCCTTGACGCCGGCAGTCCAGGTTCCCATGTCAGCGCCGTCGGTGACCGGGCCCCTCTGGCGAGTGCTTCAAAAGCCTCGCGATGTCGGAACCGACAAGGTTCAACGTCAACGGGTTCGGTCAATGCTCGAAGTCCTGCTGCTCAGCTGGCTCGGCAAGCCTCTTTGGATGTGGCTTGCTTTTATCTTTATCGTCATCTCCCTTCTCGCCCTCGATCTCGGCGTCCTCAATCGCAAGGACCATGAAATCGGCGTGCGCGAGAGCCTTGTCATGAGCGCGTTCTACATCGCGCTCGGTCTGCTCTTCGGCGGCTGGCTCTGGTGGAGCTTGGGTGCCGATGCCGGCATCAACTACCTCACCGGCTTCGCGCTGGAAAAAGCGCTCGCGATGGACAACGTGTTCGTCATCGCGATGATCTTCGGCTTCTTCGCCGTGCCGCGCGCCTATCAACATCGGGTGCTGTTCTGGGGCATTTTTGGCGTCATCGTGCTGCGCGCGTTGATGATCGGTTTCGGCGCGGCGGCCATCGCCCAATTCTCCTGGATTCTTTATGTTTTCGCGCTCTTCCTGATCGCGACGGGCGTCAAGATGCTCGTCTTCGCGGATAAGACGCACGACATCGCGCAGAACCCGGTGCTGCGTTTCATGCGCCGCCACTTCAACATGACGGACCAGATGCACGGCCACAGCTTCTTCACCAAGCTGCCGCATGCGACGAGCGGCAAGCCTGCCTGGTTCATGACGCCCCTGCTTCTGGCGCTCGTGCTCATCGAGATCGCGGACGTGATCTTTGCGGTCGACTCCGTGCCGGCGATCTTCGCCATCACGACCGATCCGTTCATCGTCTACACGTCAAACATTTTCGCGATTTTGGGCCTGCGCGCGCTCTACTTCGCGCTCGCGGCGATGGTGCACCGCTTCGACTATCTCAAATACGCGCTCGCGGTGGTGCTGATCTTCATTGGCGCCAAAATCTTCGTCGCCGATGCCTTTGGCCTGGCGAAGATCCCCGCCGTCATCTCGCTTAGCGTCACCTTCGGCATCCTCGCAGCAGGCGTGCTGTGGAGCCTGTGGAAGACGAAGGGCGAGGAGCCTGAAACGAAGCGGGTGACCGGATAAAGACGTGGATGGCCGGATCACATCCGGCCATGACGCTCTGATGGGTTAAACCGGCAGCAAGCCGTCGCTCTTCACCTCCTCCATCACCGCGTAGGTGCGGGTTTCCTTCACGCCCGGCAAGGCGAGGAGGATTTCGCCTAGGAAACGGCGATAGGCGGCCATGTCGGCGACGCGGGTTTTGACGAGGTAGTCAAACCCGCCTGCCACCATGTGGCACTCCAACACCTCCGGCGCGCGCCGCACAGCTTCCGCGAATTTTTCGAAGACGTCGGGCGTGGTCTTGTCGAGGGAGACCTCCACAAAGACCAAAAGCTCCAGCCCGAGCCGGTGCGGATCGAGCCGGGCGCCGAAGCCCGCGATATACCCCTCCCGCTGCAGACGCTTGACGCGCTCGCCGGTCGAGGTCGGCGACAGGCCGACTTTTTCGGCCAGGTCCACGGTGGCGATGCGGCCATCGTTCTGGAGGAACTTTAGGATCTTACGATCAATCCGGTCAATTTCCGTCATTATCCCGGCTCATTGGCTCTTTGACCCTCGTTTATAAGGTGCAACGGGAAAGATTGCCATCGAAACACGGTAATGCGCCTCTTATATTCCCCAAAACACCGGAGGAATTCATGGCCCAAACTGCAACCGCTCCCCTGCCCTTCAACCCGCCCTATGCGGAAGACGACGCCATCATCGCCGCGCGCCTTCTCGAACAATCTCGGCTTTCACCGGAACGGGAGCGGCAGGTCGATAAGCGGGCGCGGCGACTGATCGAGGCGATCCGCGAGAAGGGTGGCGGCCTTGGCGGTGTCGAGGAGATGCTGCGGGAATACGCACTCTCCACCAAGGAGGGCCTCGCCCTCATGGTTCTGGCCGAAGCCTTGCTGCGCGTGCCGGATGCCGCCACCGCCGACCGGCTGATCGAGGACAAGCTCGGCCAGGCCGACTTTGCAGGACACGAGCCGAAATCCGACGCCTTCCTCGTGTCGGCCTCCGCCTGGGCGCTCGGCATCACCGCGCGTATCATTCAGCCGGGCGAAACGCCGGAAGGCATTTTGCGCCAACTCACCAAGCGCCTCGGCCTGCCGGTCGTGCGCACGGCGACGCGTCAGGCCATGCGCGTGATGGGCGACCACTTCGTGCTCGGCCAGACCATTGAAGAAGCATTGAAGCGCGCAAGCTCCAGCAAGGGCCGGCTCTATCGTTATTCCTTCGACATGTTGGGCGAAGGAGCCCGCACGGCGGACGATGCGCGCCGCTATTTCGATTCTTACGCGTCGGCCATCGACGCCATCGGCCAATCGGCGGGCAACGAGCCTCTGCCGAACCGCCCCGGTATCTCGGTGAAGCTTTCCGCCCTTCACCCGCGTTACGAGGCGACGAGCCGCGAGCGCGTGATGCGCGAACTGGTTCCGGCCGTGATCGAACTGGCGCAAAAAGCTAAAGGCTACGACCTCAACTTCACCATCGACG
Source organism: Microvirga terricola (assembly GCF_011777495.1). Lineage (GTDB taxonomy): Bacteria > Pseudomonadota > Alphaproteobacteria > Rhizobiales > Beijerinckiaceae > Microvirga > Microvirga terricola. The sequence continues at coordinate 272,089 of NZ_JAATJS010000001.1, forward strand.
CAGAAGAGGCAGATCGCCTCGAACTGTCGCTGGAGGTGATCGACGCCGTGCTTGCCGACCCGTCTCTGGCGGGTTGGAGCGGTTTCGGCCTCGCCATTCAGGGCTATCAGAAACGCGCCGGCGCGGTAATCGATGCGATTGCCGCCATGGCCGAGCGCCATGATCAGCGCATGATGGTGCGCCTCGTGAAGGGCGCTTACTGGGACACGGAAGTGAAGCGTGCGCAGGAGCGCGGGCTTGACGATTATCCGGTCTTCACCCGCAAGGCGATGACGGACCTGAATTACGTCGCTTGCGCCGAAAAACTTCTGGCGCTTCGCCCGCGCATCTATCCGCAGTTCGCCACCCACAACGCGCTCACCGTCGCCTCGATCATCGAGCGCGCGGGCGGCACGGAGGGTTACGAATTCCAGCGCCTGCACGGCATGGGCGAAGCGCTCTATGCGCGCCTGCTCGAAGATGAACCGACGCTCGCCTGCCGCGCCTATGCGCCGGTCGGCGGCCATCGCGATCTGTTGGCCTATCTCGTGCGGCGGCTGTTGGAGAACGGCGCGAACTCCTCCTTCGTCTCCGTCGCCGCCGATCCTGACGTTCCGGTCGAAACACTTTTGAAAAGGCCCGCCGATATCATCATGTCGCCCGATCACGCACGACACCCCAAGTTGCCCCTGCCCCGCGATCTTTTCGGCAAGGAACGCGCGAATTCCGACGGCGTGGAGTTCGGCAACCGCGACGCGCTCGAAGCGCTTCTCGGCGAAATAACGCAAGGCGCGCGCCAATCCTACAAGGCCGAACCGTTGATCGACGGAAAGTCCGCACCGGGAGAGGCCCGCCCCGTCATCAGCCCCATCGACGGAGCGACAGTTGCCGGTGAGGTTTTAGAAGCGTCCGCCGATGTCGCCGACCGTGCCATCGCCGCCGCCCGCGCGGGCTTTGCCCCGTGGAGTGACACGGACGCCAAGACGCGCGCAGCCGCTTTGGAGCGCGCGGCGGATCTGCTCGAAGCAGAGCGCGGCGCGTTCCTGCATCTTTTGCAGATCGAAGCAGGCAAGACGCTCGACGATGCGATGTCCGAAGTGCGCGAGGCGGTCGATTTCTGCCGCTACTACGCCGCGCAAGGACAAAAGCTCTTCGGTGCGGATGAGCCGATGCCGGGCCCCACCGGCGAGAGCAATGCGCTGCGCATGCGCGGACGCGGTGTGTTCGTCGCGATCTCGCCCTGGAATTTCCCGCTCGCGATCTTCCTCGGTCAAGTGTCGGCCGCGCTGATGGCCGGCAATGCCGTCGTGGCAAAACCTGCCGAGCAGACGCCGCTGATTGCAGCGCTCGCCGTGCGCCTTCTGCACGAGGCTGGCGTGCCCACATCCGCGCTGCACTTCGTGCCCGGCGACGGACGCATCGGCGCGCAACTTGTCGAGAACAAGCACGTGGCGGGCGTCGTCTTCACCGGCTCGACGGAGGTCGCACGCATCATCAACCGCACGCTTGCGGCAAAGAACGGCCCCATCGTTCCGCTGATCGCGGAAACCGGCGGCATCAATGCGATGATCGTGGATGCGACCGCCTTGCCCGAGCAGGTAGCCGACGATGTCGTGACCTCCGCGTTCCGTTCGGCCGGTCAGCGCTGCTCGGCGCTTCGCCTGCTCTGCGTGCAGGACGATGTGGCCGACCGCATGATCGAGATGATTTCCGGAAATGCGCGCGAATTGAAGCTCGGCGACCCGCGCGAGATTTCGACTCACGTGGGCCCGGTGATCGACGGGGAAGCGAAGGACAGGCTCGACGCACATGTGCGCACCATGAAGTCCGGTGCGAAGGTGCACTATGCGGGCGATGCGCCCGCGACCGGCACCTATGTCGCGCCGCACATCTTCGAGCTCGAGAGCCCGAAGGCGCTCAAGGAAGAGGTGTTCGGCCCCATTCTGCACGTGGTGCGCTACAAGTCCGGCCAGCTCGATGACGTGCTGGAGGCCATCGATGCGACGGGCTATGGCTTGACGCTTGGCGTGCACTCGCGCATCGACGCCACTGTGAACCACATCGTGGATCGTCTGGCGGTCGGCAATGTTTATGTGAACCGCAACATGATCGGCGCCGTGGTCGGTGTGCAGCCCTTCGGCGGACATGGCCTGTCGGGCACGGGACCGAAGGCTGGCGGACCGCACTATCTGCTGCGGTTCGCCACCGAGCAGACCGTGACGATCAACACGGCGGCGGCGGGCGGAAACGCCAACCTGATCGCGATGGGAGAATAAGGTGACGGGCGAGACGGATCTTCAAAGGCTCATCGCCTCGATGACGCCTGTCCTCACGCCCGGCACTTATGTTTTCGCCACTCTCGATGCTCCGTCGCTGGAGCTTGTCGCATCCGCCCTCATGCTCTTTCGCGAGGATGAGGGCGTGACACTGATCGTTCCGCAGGCCCTCGCCGAGGCGCACGGCCTCAAGGTGATCTATCCCTGCCGCTGCATCACGCTGTCGATTCACTCGTCTCTGGAAGCCGTCGGCTTTCTGGCGGCCGTGACGGCCGCACTGGCGAAGGCGGGGATTGGCGTGAACCCTGTCTCCGCCTTCTTTCACGATCACCTGTTCATTGCGGATGATCGGGCTGAGGAGGCGATGGTGATTCTGCGGGCGTTGTCGGCGCAGGCGCGCCCTTAACCGATCCGCCCTTGTCATCACGGGCTTGCCCCGGTGATCCCGATCCGTGGAGCACTTTTCTCATCGAGATGGCCGAGACAGGCCCGGCCATGACAACGGGGTGCGGGAGATCCGTTCGAGATTCAGGCCCAAAACAAAAAACCCGGCTCGAAGCCGGGTTTTTTCAAACTCAGTAGTTCAGCGCCGCCTTGGCTTCGCGCAATTGCGCGATCGCTGATTCGGCCGCGTGTTTCGCGGCGAGGTCGTTGGTGGCGTCGTAGGCCATTTCAGCCTGGAGGATTTCCTTGTCCAGGATTTCCTGGGTCAGTTCCTCGGCCGGAAGGGCGCGCTGGGCCAGTACGGTCAGGCTGTTCTGGCCGATATCGGCGAAACCGCCGCGAACCAGGACGCGCTTGCCGTTGCCGGGCTTGTCCGTGATGACCAAAAACCCGGTCTTCAGGGTCGCCATCAGCGGCGCGTGCCCTGAAAGAACCGTCACATCACCATCGGCTGCGGGCAGAACCACCGCATCGACTTGCCCTGAGAACAGTACGCGCTCGGGCGAGACGAGTTCGAAATTGAAGGTAGCCATTTGAGCTCCTCGTCACCCTATCCGCCGGGAACGACGACGCGGGACGTTTGGGGAGGCGCACGATGCCGGACCGCGGCGACCCGCGGCCCGGAAAAGCACTTTTGAATTACGCCGCTTCAGCCGCGAGGCGCTGGGCCTTCTCGACCGCTTCCTCGATGGTGCCGACCATGTAGAAGGCCGCTTCGGGAAGGTGGTCGTACTTGCCTTCGACCAGACCCTTGAAGCCCTTGATGGTGTCTTCAAGCGCGACGAGCTTGCCGGGCGAACCGGTGAAGACTTCCGCCACGTGGAACGGCTGCGAAAGGAAGCGCTCGATCTTGCGGGCGCGAGCGACGGTGAGCTTGTCCTCTTCCGAGAGCTCGTCCATGCCCAGGATCGCGATGATGTCCTGGAGCGCCTTGTAGCGCTGCAGCACCTGCTGGACCTGACGGGCGGTGTTGTAGTGCTCCTCGCCGAGGACGGCGGCCGAGAGCATGCGCGAGGTCGAGTCGAGCGGGTCCACCGCCGGGTAGATGCCCTTTTCCGCGATCGAACGCGACAACACGGTCGTGGCGTCGAGGTGGGCGAAGGAGGTGGCCGGAGCCGGGTCGGTCAGGTCGTCGGCCGGCACGTAAATGGCCTGCACCGAGGTGATCGAGCCCTTGGTGGTGGTGGTGATGCGCTCCTGCAGCGCGCCCATGTCGGTCGCGAGCGTCGGCTGATAGCCCACCGCCGAAGGAATACGGCCGAGAAGCGCCGACACTTCCGAACCTGCCTGCGTGAAGCGGAAGATGTTGTCGACGAAGAACAGCACGTCCTGGCCCTGGTCGCGGAAGTTTTCGGCGACCGTCAGACCGGTGAGCGCGACGCGGGCGCGGGCGCCCGGAGGCTCGTTCATCTGACCGTAGACGAGAGCGCACTTGGAACCGGCGGCAGAGCCTGCCTCGCGCGGATCCACGTTCACCTTCGACTCGATCATTTCGTGATAGAGGTCGTTGCCCTCGCGGGTACGCTCGCCGACGCCGGCGAACACGGAGTAACCGCCGTGCGCCTTCGCGACGTTGTTGATGAGCTCCATGATGAGCACGGTCTTGCCGACGCCCGCGCCGCCGAAGAGGCCGATCTTACCGCCCTTGGCGTAAGGCGCGAGAAGGTCCACGACCTTGATGCCAGTGACGAGGATCTGCGCCTCGGTGGCCTGCTCGGCGTAGGACGGAGCCGGCTGGTGAATGGCGCGGGTGGTCTCGCCGACGATGGGGCCGGCTTCGTCGACCGGCTCGCCGATGACGTTCATGATGCGGCCGAGCGTGGCGGCACCAACGGGCACCGAGATCGGCGACCCGGTGTCGGACACGGACTGACCGCGAACCAGACCTTCCGAGGTGTCCATCGCGATGCAGCGCACGGTGTTCTCACCGAGCTGCTGCGCCACTTCGAGCACCAGGCGGTTGCCCTGGTTGGTCGTCTCGAGTGCGTTCAGGATCTCCGGGAGGTGTCCCTCGAACTGCACGTCGACGACGGCGCCGATGACCTGCGTGATGCGACCGGTCTTGCCGGCGGTGTTGGCTGTCTTGGCCATGTTGGGTTCCTCTCGGATATCGTCAGAGCGCTTCCGCGCCCGAGATGATTTCGATCAATTCCTTGGTGATCATCGCCTGACGCGACCGGTTGTAGGTCATCGTCTGCTTCTTGATCATTTCACCCGCATTGCGGGTCGCACTGTCCATGGCGCTCATGCGCGCGCCCTGTTCGGATGCGGCGTTCTCCAGAAGCGCGCGGAAAACCTGAACGGTCAGGTTGCGCGGGAGAAGCGTCGTAAGAATCTCGCCCTCGTCGGGCTCGTATTCATAGACCGCCTGCGAGGCCGCGCCGGCCGATTCGATCTGCGCAGGCACGATCTGCTGCGCCGTCGGGATCTGCGAGATCACCGACTGGAAGCGCGAGTAGAACAGCGTCGCCACGTCGAATGCGCCCTGCTCGAACAGCGCGAGCACCTTCTGGGCAATCATGTCGCCATGTTCGAAGCCGATCTGGCGCGCCGCGCGAAGATCGACGAACTCGATGATCTGCTCGGCGAACTGGCGGCGCAGGATGTCGTAGCCCTTCTTGCCGACGCAGATGATCTTGACCGTCTTACCCTCGGCCAGGAGCCGGTTGGCGTGATCGCGCGCAAGACGCGCGATCGAGGAGTTGAAAGCACCGCAAAGGCCACGCTCGGCGGTGCAGACGACCAGCAGCTGAACCTTGTCGGAGCCCGTGCCGGCGAGAAGACGCGGCGTATCCGGCCCGACGGTGATGCCGGATGCGAGATTGCCGAGCACGGCGGACATGCGTTCCGCATAAGGACGCGCGGCTTCCGCCGCGGTCTGCGCGCGGCGCAGTTTCGCGGCGGCCACCATCTGCATGGCCTTTGTGATCTTCTGCGTCGCCTTGACCGAGGCGATGCGGTTGCGAAGGTCTTTTAAGCTCGGCATCGAGCGGCCCTACCCTCTCCGGAATTCCGGCTGGATCTTACGAGAAAGACTTGGCGAAGGACTGGACGGCGTCCTTGAGCTTCGCTTCCGAGTCGCTCGACAGATCCTTCGAGGAACGGATCGCCTCGAGGAGATCGGCGTGCTTCGACCGCAGCAGGCTGAGCAGGCCGTCCTCGAAAGCGCGCACGCGGTTCAGCGGCAGCGCATCGAGATAGCCGTTCACGCCGGCGTAGATCACCGCAACCTGCTCTTCCATCTTCAGCGGCGAGAACTGCGGCTGCTTCAGGAGTTCGGTCAGGCGTGAGCCGCGGTTGAGCAGGCGCTGCGTCGTGGCGTCGAGGTCCGAGCCGAACTGCGCGAAGGCCGCCATTTCGCGGTACTGCGCCAGCTCACCCTTGATCTTGCCCGCGACCTTCTTCATCGCCTTCGTCTGGGCCGAGGAGCCCACGCGCGACACCGAGAGACCGACGTTCACCGCCGGGCGAATGCCCTGGTAGAACAGGTCCGTCTCAAGGAAGATCTGGCCGTCGGTGATCGAGATCACGTTGGTCGGGATGTAGGCCGACACGTCGTTGGCCTGCGTCTCGATGACCGGCAGAGCGGTGAGCGAGCCCGCGCCTTGGCTGTCATTGAGCTTCGCGGCGCGCTCGAGCAGACGCGAATGGAGATAGAACACGTCGCCCGGATAAGCCTCGCGGCCCGGCGGACGGCGGAGCAGCAGCGACATCTGGCGGTACGCGACGGCCTGCTTGGACAGGTCGTCATAGGTGATCACGGCGTGCATGCCGTTGTCACGGAAGAACTCGCCCATGGCGCAGCCGGCGAACGGCGCCAGGAACTGCATCGGGGCCGCATCGGACGCGGTCGCCGCGACGATGATCGAGTATTCCAGCGCGCCGTTCTCTTCGAGAACCTTCACGAACTGGGCGACCGTCGAGCGCTTCTGACCGATGGCGACGTAGACGCAGTAGAGCTTCTGGCTCTCGTCGTTGCCCTGGTTCAGCGGCTTCTGGTTCAGGATGGTGTCGAGCGCAATCGCGGTCTTGCCGGTCTGGCGGTCACCGATGATCAGCTCGCGCTGGCCGCGGCCGACCGGGATGAGGGCGTCGATGGACTTGAGGCCCGTCGCCATCGGCTCATGCACCGACTTGCGCGGAATGATGCCCGGGGCCTTCACGTCGACGCGGCGACGCTCGGTAGCCTGGATCGGACCCTTGCCGTCGATCGGATTGCCAAGCGCGTCGACGACGCGGCCGAGCAGGCCCTTGCCGACCGGCACGTCCACGATGGCGCCCGTGCGCTTCACGGTCTGGCCTTCGGCGATCTCACGGTCGGAACCGAAGATCACGACGCCGACGTTGTCGGTTTCGAGGTTGAGGGCCATGCCGCGCACGCCGCTCTCGAACTCGACCATCTCACCGGCCTGGACATTGTCGAGGCCATAGCAACGGGCAATACCGTCACCGACGGACAGGACCTGACCGACTTCGGTGACTTCAGCCTCGGTGCCGAAGTTCTTGATCTGCTCTTTGAGGATCGCGGAGATCTCAGCGGCTCGAATGTCCATCAGCGGACCTCTTTCATCGCTAGACGAATGGAATTGAGTTTGGTGCGCACCGAAGCGTCCACCATGCGGGAGCCCATCTTCACGATGAGACCGCCGATGAGGCTCGGGTCGATCTTGACGTCGAGTGCGACGTCAGCCTTGGCGACCTCGCGCAAAGTCGCCTTGATTTCGGTCATGACCTGGTCGGAAGGAGCCTCCGCCAGAACCACCTGGGCCTTCACGATGCCCTTCGCGTCGGCGACGAGGTCGCCATAGGCGCGGATCATGTCCGGCAGCGCGAAGAGACGGCGCTTGGAAGCGACCAGGCGAATGAAATTGCCAGCAAGACCGGAAATGCCGGCCTTGTCGAGAAGGGCGCCCACGGCTGCCGCCTGCTCTTCCGCCGTGAAGACGGGGTTGCGGATCAGGCGCTGCAGGTCGGCGCTGCCATCGATGAGCTTGCCGAAGCGGTCGAGGTCGCCGGCGACGGCGTCGACCGACTTCGCTTCCTGAGCGAGTTCGAACAGCGCCGAAGCGTAACGGAGGGCTACACCCGACAGGAGGGGTCCTTCTTGCGAACCGCTTTGCGCCACGTCAACGTCTCTCTCAAGTCTCACGAGGTTCGAACCGGCTGAAGCCTCGGGATACAAGGCTTGCGGGAACCCCGTCAGGTCGGTGGAAATGAGCCATCAGGCGGGAACCTTCTCCGCCCGTCAGGCGGGGGTGGACTAGCATGGGAATTTCGCATGTGCAAGGCGAGCCCCGCCAAGTTTTCGCCAAGATTTGGGAGACGCGCCAAAACGCCCCAAAGGCTTACAGCTCCAGCACTGCGATCCCGCAATTCTGAAGGCGTTCCCCGGTCAGGCCGTGGAAGAAGGTACCGTGGCCGACGACGGCGATGAGACGCTCGGGCCGGGCGGCGAGCCATTCCCGGAACAGCGCGACCCGGCCGGCCATGGTTTCCGTCGGCTCGACTACGAAACCGCGGGGATCCGGCTCCCCGTCCTTGTGCCACCACACCTCTTCCAGGTGGTCGAAGGCGAGATGCGGGAAATCCCGCCGCAGGAGCGCCGGGGCGCGGCCGACGTCGCAGCTGTTCTCCAGCCGTTCCCGGTGCAGGCTCTCGACCTGGATTCGGGACGCGGCGGGATGGTCTTTGAACAGGCCTAGGGTCGTCTGGATGGCGCGGGTGAGCGGCGTGGTCACGATCAGATCGTAGGTATGATCCCGCACCGTCGCCGCCGCTTCCGCCACCTGCTGGTGGCCCAACTCCGACAAAGTCGCGTCGAAATGAAGCGGATCGCTCCAGACGCCGTCCGGCTCCCGGGCCGCATAGTGGGCATTGAAGGTCGATTGCCCGTGCCGGATGCAGTGAACGATCTTGGCCATGCCGATTCCTTGTCCTCGCGGTTGAATTACAAAAAGCTTTGCGGGTCCACGTCGATGGAAACCCTGATGTTGCCCCGAATCTTCGGGCAGCGGCCAATCCAGCCGCGCAAGTACCCCTGGAGATCGACCTCGCGCTCGGTTTTCACCAGAAGCCGGTAGCGATAGCGTCCCCGGATCAGCGCCAGCGGGGCCTCGGCGGGGCCGAGCACGGTGACGCCGGGGGGCGGCTCGGCGCATTTCGCCATGGCGCGGGCGTGCCCCTCCGCCGCCTCGCGCTCGGTCGCGGAGACGATGAGGGCCGCGAGCCGTCCGAAAGGCGGCAGGCCCGCCAATTCCCGCACGCGGGTCTCTTCCCGATAGAATCGCTCGGCATTCCCTGAGACCAGCGCAGCGATCACAGGATGATCCGGCTGCCAGGTCTGCACCAGCGCCCGGCCGGGCTTTTCGCCACGCCCGGCGCGGCCCGTGACCTGCTGCAGAAGCTGGAAAGTCCGCTCGGCGGCGCGGGGGTCGCCCGAGGTCAGGCCGATATCGGCGTCAAGCACCCCGACCAGCGTCAGAAGCGGGAAATTGTGACCCTTGGCCACCAGCTGCGTGCCGATGACGATATCGAACTCACCCGCCGCGATGGCGGCGAGTTCCGCCCGCAGGCGCTCGGTGCCGCCGGGAAAGTCGCTGGAAAGCACGATGCGGCGCTTGTCCGGAAACAGCTCCGCCGCCTCTTCCGCGATTCGCTCCACCCCTGGGCCGCAGGAGACGAGCGAATCGACGCTACCGCAGGAAATGCAGGCATGGGGCGTGCGCTCTACATGGCCGCAATGGTGGCAGACCAGCGAGCGGCGGAAGCGGTGTTCCACCAGCCAGGCCGAGCAATTGGGGCATTCATAACGGTGGCCGCAAGAGCCGCAGAGGGTCAGCGGGGCATAGCCGCGCCGGTTCAAGAAAAGCAGCGCCTGCTCGCCCCGCTCCAGCGTGTCCCTCATGGCCCCGACCAGACTCGGTGAGAGCCAGCGCCCGCGCTCGACCTTTTCGCGGCGCATGTCGACGGAGCGGATCTGCGGCATCTGCCGCCCGCCGAAGCGCTCCGGCAACTCCACATGACGGTAGCGCCCGCGCTCCACATTGACCCGGCTCTCGATAGAGGGCGTAGCGGAGGCCAGAATCACCGGCGCATTTTCGATTCGCCCCCGCACCACCGCCATGTCGCGGGCGTGGTAATGCACCCCGTCATCCTGCTTGTAGGCGGTCTCGTGCTCCTCATCGATCACGATCAGGCCGAGATCGGCATAAGGCAGGAAGAGCGCTGAGCGCGCGCCCGCCACCACCTTCACCTCGCCCGAGGCGATGCCCGCATAGAGCCGTTCGCGCTTGCGGCCCGAGACGCCGGAATGCCAGGTCGCGGGCTTCACGCCGAACCGGGCGGCGAATCGGTCGAGGAACTGCGCCGTCAGCGCAATTTCGGGCATGAGGATCAGGGCCTGACGCCCCTGCCGCACCGCTTCGGCCACCGCCTCGAAATAAACCTCGGTCTTGCCGGAGCCGGTCACGCCTTCAAGCAGGGTGACGGGAGCCGGCTGTTCGGCCATTGATTCGACAAGGGCCGCCGCCGCGGCGCGCTGGTCATCGGAGAGGTCGGCTTGGCCGAAATCGGGATCCGGCGGTTCGGCGGCGGGCTCGGGCAGGAGCGCGACGGTCTCGAAGGTGCCCTCGTCGATCAGCCCATCGATGACGCCCGTGCTGACGCCTGCCTCCTGCGCCAGTTCACGCTTGAGCCGCACCAACCCATCCTGCGCGATCTCGACGACCTGCTGGCGCGCGGGCGTCATGCGCTTCGGCAGGGGGCCGGCCAGACGCACCCCGACACGAACCACCTCCGCCCGCTCGCCGTCCGGCAGCTTGAGGCCCATGGCGAGGACCGAGCCCTTGGGCGCGAGGGTGTACCACGCGATCCATTCCAGGAACTTCCGCATCTTGGGCGATAGGCCGGGGACCTCGATGCGGTCGGTGATTTTCTTGAGGTTGCCGCCCTGCCCGTCTCGCTGGCCCCAGACGACTCCCACCACTTCCCGGTTGGCGAGCGGCACCTGGACCACGTCGCCCTCCTTCAGGGCGAGGTCTTGGGGCACCGCATAGCTGTAGGCCGTGTCCAGGGCGAGCGGGATGAGGACATCGGCGATCTTTGAGGTCATCAAAAAGCGCGCGTGAGGATTGGTCGGGGGCGATTGATAGACGAGTTATGCCTGCTTTGTCTTTTCAAAAGCGAGCTTCGTCCAGCTCACGCCGGGACGTTTGTGCATGTCTTCGGACTGGATCATCTGGAGAAGCTCAAGGCCCGCAGTCTTCGCCGCCTCGACGAACGGCGCAATCGGCACCTCGAACATCCGCGCGCCTGCCGGCACCGGGCCCTTGCGGATGCTCATGAGCAGGCGGCCACCCGACTTGAGAAGAGACAGCACGTTCGGCAGCGCGCGCTGCCGCTCTTCTTCGGTGAGATGCATCCAAACAGCCGTCATCAGGACGAAATCCGCCTCGATGCCGAGAGCGCGCGCACGCGACAGATCCGGCAACAGATCGTCGCACCAAATGATGGCCGGGTCAGGATGGAGGCGCTGGCCATGCGCCCGCATTTCAGCGGTCGGCTCGACGGCGATGACGGAAAAGCCCCGCGCGGCGAGCGCCGCCGCATCGCGCCCCGTCCCCGCGCCGATATCGATGGCCTGCCCGCCCTGCGACACGAAGGCGGTGAGCGGCCCATAAACACTATCGAACGTCACGCTCTCGTAGCGCACGACCAAAGAGTCAGCGTTTTCCGCATAACCCGCATTGCTCGGAAGGCTTTGGGCCGAATCGGTCATCGATCATCCCTTCGTTTCATGGCCCCCGAGTATTCCGTGGAGTTCACGCTTTTGAAACAGCAGGGCTCCGATACTCCACGCCATGAGTTCACCAAAGCCCGCCTCGCCCCTCGATCTCGCCCTGCCCGGCGCGGAGGATACCCGTCGGGAGACGATGCAGTGGCTGACCTCGCTCGCCAAGGAGCGGCGGCTGTCCGCAAAAACCGTCGAGGCTTACGCGCGGGACTTGCGGCAGTTCCTGACCTTTCTCACCGGCCATCTCGGCGAAGCGCCCACCGTGAAAGCGGTCTTAAGCCTCAAGCCCCTCGACATCCGCTCCTTCCTCGCGGCGCGGCGCATGGAGGCGGTGGGAAGCCGCTCCCTCATGCGCCAGCTTGCGGCGCTTCGTTCCTTCGCGCGGCATCTGGAGCGGGAGGGCTTTGGTACGGCCTCGGCGTTTGCGGCGATTCGCACGCCGAAGGTGGACAAGAACCTGCCGCGCCCCCTCTCCGCCTCATCCGCCGTCGCGGTCACGGATACGGAGGTGCGCGCGGGCGAGAACCGTAAACCCTGGATTCTGGCGCGCGATGCTGCCGTTCTATCGCTGCTCTACGGTGCGGGCCTGCGCATCTCAGAGGCTCTCGGCCTCCAGCGTCGCGACGCGCCGATCCATGGCACCGATTCGATTACGGTGATGGGCAAGGGCGGGAAGCAGCGCAGCGTGCCAGTGATTCCGGCGATTCAGCGCGCGGTGGAGGAGTATCTGCATCTCTGCCCCTACACGATCCCGCCGGAAGGCCCGCTCTTCGTCGGCGCGCGCGGCGGGCCGCTTTCGCCGCGCATCATCCAGCTCGCGGTAGAGGAACTGCGCGGCGCGCTCGGCCTGCCGGACAGCGCCACGCCCCATGCGCTCCGCCACTCCTTCGCGACGCATCTTCTGGCGCGCGGCGGCGACCTGCGCGGCATCCAGGAACTGTTGGGCCACGCCTCGCTCTCGACAACACAGCTCTACACGAAGGTCGATGCGACGCGATTGATGGATGCGTTCGATGCAGCCCATCCGAGAGCGCGGCGGTGATTGCCCCTCCCCTCTCGTGAGAGACAGCGCACAAAAGAAAAATGGCCGGGCAAACCCGGCCATTTCAGACATGTTGCGAAGCGGCGCAGGTCACATATGGATCGAGCGCTTCTCCACCGCCATCGCGGCTTCCTTCACCGCCTCAGCCAGCGTCGGGTGTGCGTGGCAGGAGCGGGCGATGTCTTCCGACGAGCCGCCGAATTCCATCGCGATCACCGCTTCGTGGATCAGCTCGCCCGCATTCGCGCCGACAATGTGAACACCCAGCACCTTGTCGGTCGCCGCATCGGCCAGAATCTTCACAAAGCCCTCGGTCAGGCCGATGGACTTGGCGCGACCATTGGCCATGAAGGGGAACTTGCCGACATTGTAGGCGATGCCCGCAGCTTTCAGCTCCTCTTCCGTCTTGCCGACGGAGGCAACTTCCGGCGCGGTGTAAACGACGCCCGGAATCACGTCATAGTTCACGTGGCCCGCCTTGCCGGCGAGAATTTCCGCCACCGCGACACCCTCATCCTCAGCCTTGTGCGCGAGCATCGGTCCGGCGATCACATCGCCGATGGCGTAGATGCCGGTGACGTTGGTCGAGAAATGCGCGTCGGTGAGAATGCGGCCCTTCGCATCCTTCTGAACGCCGATCTCGTCGAGGCCGAGGCCCTGCGTGTAGGGCACGCGGCCGATGGCGACGAGCACGACATCCGCCTCGATGGTTTCCGCAGCACCGCCGGCAGCGGGTTCGATGGTGACAAGAGCGCCCTTGCCCTTCTTCTCGACCTTCGTGACCTTGGAGCCGAGCTTGAACGCAAAACCCTGCTTCGACAGCATGCGCTGGAAGTTCTTCGCAACTTCACCGTCCATGCCGGGCAGGATGCGGTCGAGATATTCGACCACCGTCACGTCCGAGCCGAGGCGACGCCACACCGAACCGAGTTCGAGACCGATGACGCCCGCGCCGATGACGACGAGACGCTTCGGAACGCTCTCCAACTCAAGCGCTCCCGTGGACGACACCACAACCTTCTCGTCGATCTCGATGCCGGGAAGGCGCGTGACATCCGAGCCGGTGGCGATGACGATGTTCTTGGTCTGCAGAATCTGGTTCGAACCGTCGTCTGCCGTCACTTCGACCTGACCGGCAGCGGCGATGCGGCCGGCACCGAAGAACACATCGACCTTATTCTTCTTGAGCAGGAATTCGACACCCTTGGTGTTGCCGTCGACGCCTTCCTGCTTGAAGGCCATCATCTTCTTCAGATCGATCTTCGGCGTACCAACGCTGATGCCGAGCTTGTCGAAATGCGTGCTCGCATCTTCGAACGCGTGCGATGCGTGCAGCAGCGCCTTCGACGGAATGCAGCCCACGTTGAGGCAGGTACCGCCATGGGTCTTGCGCTTTTCGACAACGGCGGTCTTCAAGCCAAGTTGGGCCGCGCGGATGGCGCAGACATAGCCGCCGGGGCCGGTACCGATGACGATGAGATCGTAGGACATTGAATTACCCTCACTCTGTCATCACCGGGCTTGTCCCGGTGATCGCGATACGAAAGGTTCAGCCCTTCCGATCGAGATGGCCGGGACAAGCCCGGCCATGACAGTCATGTTGAAAAACTTACAGGTCGAGCACGAGACGCGCCGGATCCTCCAGCGCTTCCTTGACGCGCACAAGGAAGGTCACGGCTTCCTTGCCGTCGACGATGCGGTGATCGTAGGACAGCGCGAGATACATCATCGGGCGCACGACGACCTGGCCGTTGCGGACCACAGGACGCTCCTCGATGCGGTGCATGCCGAGAATGCCCGATTGCGGCGCGTTGAGGATCGGAGTCGAGAGCAGCGAGCCGTAGATGCCGCCGTTGGTGATGGTGAAGGTGCCGCCCTGCATCTCGTCGATGGAGAGCTTGCCGTCGCGGGCGCGGCGACCGAAATCGGCGATGGTCTTCTCGATGCCGGCGACCGAGAGCAGGTCCGCATCGCGCACGACCGGAACGACGAGGCCCTTATCGGTGCCCACCGCAATGCCGATGTGGTAGTAGTTCTTGTAGACGAGATCCTGACCATCGATCTCGGCATTGACCGCCGGGATTTCCTTGAGCGCCTGAATCACTGCCTTGGTGAAGAAGCCCATGAAGCCGAGCTTCGTGCCGTGCTTCTTCTCGAACACATCCTTGTATTGCGCACGCAGATTCATCACCGCGCTCATGTCCACGTCGTTGAACGTGGTGAGCATGGCGGCGGTGTTCTGTGCATCCTTGAGGCGGCGCGCGATGGTCTGGCGCAGCTTCGTCATCTTCACGCGCTCTTCGCGCGATGCATCGGCCGGCGCGGAGGGAGCCCGCGGCTGAACCGGAGCGGCAGGCGCGGGAGCGGCAGCGCCGCCGCCTGCGATGACCGCGAGCATGTCGCCCTTGGTCACGCGGCCATCCTTGCCGGTGCCGGCGACGCCGGCGGGCGAAACACCGCTTTCGGCAGCAAGGCGCGTGACGGCAGGGCCGGGCTCCTTGGCGGCAGCCGGAGCGGCGGCCGGAGCCGGAGCAGCGGGCGCAGCCTTCGGAGCTTCAGCCTTGGGCGCGGGAGCAGCAGCCGCTGCGCCGCCTTCGACCACGGAACCGAGCACGGCGCCGGGGGTCACGGTCTCGCCGTCCTTGGCGATGATATCACCGAGTGTGCCGCTGACCGGAGCATTGACCTCGAGGGTCACCTTGTCCGTCTCAAGCTCGAGCACGGGCTCGTCGGCCTTCACGGGATCGCCGGGCTTCTTGAACCAGCGGCCGATGGTGGCCTCTGAAACGGATTCGCCAAGGGTGGGTACGCGGATTTCGGTCGCCATGTTCGTCTTGTGGTTTTAGAGCCGTGCGGCCCAAGGATAAGGATAAAGTCTTCCGCGGCTATTAAGCCGCGAAAGCCTCGTCGAGGAAAGCCTGCAATTGGGCCAGATGCTTCGACATCAGGCCCGTGGCGGTGGCGGCAGAGGCGGCGCGGCCCACATAGCGCGGACGATCCACCTTGGAGCCTGCCGTCTTGAGCACCCATTCGAGATAGGGCTCGACGAAGCTCCAGGAGCCCATGTTCTTGGGCTCTTCCTGACACCAAACCACATCGGCCTTCTTGAAGCGGGCGAGTTCAGCCGCGAGCGACTTCGCCGGGAACGGATAGAGCTGCTCGACGCGCATCAGATAGACGTCGTCCAGCCCACGCTTCTCGCGCTCCTCGTAGAGGTCGTAATAGACCTTGCCGGTGCAGATCACGACGCGACGGATCTTGTCGTCCTTCACCAGCTTGATGCCGTCGTTCAGGCGCTGCGCGTCGTCGGCCAGTACGCGATGGAAGGACGTGCCTTCTGCAATCGCGGCGAGCGAGGACACGGCGCGCTTGTGGCGCAGCAGCGACTTCGGCGTCATCAGGATCAGCGGCTTGCGGAACTCGCGCTTCAGCTGACGGCGCAGGATGTGGAAGTAGTTCGACGGCGTGGTGCAGTAGGCCACCTGCATGTTGTCTTCCGCGCACATCTGCAGCCAGCGCTCGAGACGAGCGGAGGAGTGCTCCGGTCCCTGGCCTTCATAGCCATGGGGCAGGAGGCAGACGAGGCCGGACATGCGCAACCACTTGCGTTCGCCCGACGAGATGAACTGGTCGAACACCACCTGCGCGCCGTTGGCGAAGTCGCCGAACTGCGCTTCCCAAAGCGTCAGCGCGTTGGGCTCGGAGAGCGTGTAGCCGTACTCGAAGCCGAGCACCGCCTCTTCCGAGAGCATCGAGTTGATGACCTCGTAGCGGCCCTGGGTTTCCGAGATGTGGTTGAGGGGCGTGTAGCGCTCCTCGTTCTCCTGGTCGGTCAGCACCGAATGGCGCTGCGAGAAGGTGCCGCGCTCCACGTCCTGACCAGACAGGCGGACGCGGTGGCCTTCGACGAGGAGCGAACCGAAAGCAAGCGCTTCCGCCATCGCCCAATCGATGCCTTCGCCCGTCTCCATCATCTTCTTGCGGTTGTCGAGGAAGCGCTGGATCGTGCGGTGGAGGTGGAAGCCTTCCGGCACGGTGGTGAGCGCCTTCGCGATGTTCTGCAAGGTCGCGACCGACACGCCGGTCTGGCCGCGGCGCGGATCATCTGCGTCTTCGCGCACGGCCTTGAGGCCGGCCCAGCGGCCATCGAGCCAGTCAGCCTTGTTGGGTTTGTAGTTGGAAGCGATGTCGAACTCGGCGTCGAGCTTCGAGCGCCAGGCGTTCTTCATCTCGTCGATCTCGGCCTCGGTGACCGTGCCCTCGGCAAGCAGCTTCTTGGAATAGATCTCCAGGATCGAGGGATGCGAGCGGATCGTGCGGTACATGAGCGGCTGGGTGAAAGCCGGCTCATCGCCTTCGTTGTGACCGAAGCGGCGGTAGCAGAACATGTCTACCACGACAGGCTTCTGGAACTTCTGCCGGTATTCGGTCGCGACCTTGGCCGCGAACACCACCGCTTCCGGATCGTCGCCATTCACGTGGAAGATCGGCGCCTCGACCATTTTGGCCACATCCGACGGATAAGGCGACGAACGCGAGAAACGCGGATCCGTGGTGAAGCCGATTTGGTTGTTGATGATGAAATGCACCGAGCCGCCGGTGCGGTGGCCGCGCAGGCCCGACAGACCGAGGCACTCCGCCACGACGCCCTGGCCCGCGAAGGCCGCATCGCCATGGATGAGCAGCGGCATCACCGCCGTGCGGTTATCC
The DNA here is from genome assembly GCF_011777495.1 of Microvirga terricola. Classification (GTDB taxonomy): domain Bacteria; phylum Pseudomonadota; class Alphaproteobacteria; order Rhizobiales; family Beijerinckiaceae; genus Microvirga; species Microvirga terricola. Next base: position 289,331 of record NZ_JAATJS010000001.1, read on the forward strand.
GGCGCGCAGCCGAGCTGGTCCTGCTTCGCGCGCACCTTGCCGAGCACGACGGGATCGACGATTTCGAGGTGCGAAGGGTTTGCGGTCAGCGACAGGTGGACATTGTTGCCGTCGAAGGTGCGATCCGATGAAGCGCCGAGGTGATACTTCACGTCGCCCGAGCCTTCCACGTCGTCGGGCGCGAAGGAACCGCCCTTGAACTCGTGGAACAGCGCGCGGTGCGGCTTGCCCATGACCTGCGTCAGCACGTTGAGACGGCCACGGTGAGCCATGCCGAGCACGATTTCCTGGCAGCCGAGGTTACCGCCGCGCTTGATGATCTGCTCCAGTGCCGGAATCAGCGACTCGCTGCCATCGAGGCCGAAGCGCTTGGTGCCGGTGTACTTCAGGTCGAGAAACTTCTCGAAACCTTCCGCCTCGACGATCTTGTTGAGGATCGCGCGCTTGCCCTCGCGGGTGAAGGTGATCTCCTTATCCGGCCCCTCGATGCGCTCCTGAATCCAGGCCTTCTCGGCCGGATCGGAGATGTGCATGAACTCGACGCCGAGCGTCTGGCAATAGGTGCGCTCGAGAATGGCGACGATCTCGCGGATCGTGCCGAATTCGAGGCCGAGCACGTTGTCGAGGAAAATTTTGCGGTCCCAGTCGGCTTCCGTGAAGCCGTAATGCGAGGGATGCAGTTCCTCGTCGCTCGGACGCGGATTGATGTCGAGCGGGTCAAGCTTGGCGTGAAGGTGACCGCGCACACGGTAGGCGCGGATCAACATGATCGCGCGCACGGAATCGCGGGTCGCCTGAAGCACCTGCTCCTGGCTGATGGGCGCGCCCTTGGCTTCCGCCTTGGCCTTGATCTTGTCGCCGACGGCCTTCTCGACCTGGGCCCAGTTGCCGTCGAGCGCGGAGATCAACTCGCCGTTCGCCGGGATCGGCCAGTTCGGCTTTTCCCACGACGCGCCGCGCGCGTTTTCCAGAACGGTCTGCTTGTCGTCCTTCAACGCGCCGAAGAAAGCCTGCCACTCGGCATCGACCGAGGAGGGATTTTCTTCGTAACGGGCATAAAGTTCCTCGATATAGGACGCGTTCGCCCCATAGAGGAAGGCGGTGTTGAGAAACTTCTCGTTGGCGTCTTGGCGTGCCATGGCAATACTCAATCAAACGATGCGAATGGCCGCCCCAGCCATTCCGGGGCGGCCGGTGGCTTTATCGGCCTTTGAGAACCTCAACCAAGGTTTTTCCAAGGCGGGCCGGTGACGGCGACACGCGGATGCCCGCAGCCTCCATCGCAGCAATCTTGTCCTCAGCGCCGCCCTTGCCGCCGGAGATGATTGCGCCGGCGTGACCCATACGGCGTCCGGGAGGAGCCGTGCGGCCGGCGATGAAGCCGACCATCGGCTTCTTGCGGCCCTTCTTGGCCTCGCGGGCGATGAACTCGGCCGCCTCTTCTTCCGCCGAGCCGCCGATCTCGCCGATCATGACGATCGACTCGGTCTTGGGGTCGGAGAGGAACATGTCGAGCATCTCGATGAACTCGGTGCCCTTGACCGGATCGCCGCCGATGCCGACCGCCGTGGTCTGGCCGAGGCCTTCGTTGGTGGTCTGGAACACGGCCTCATAGGTCAGCGTGCCGGAGCGCGACACGATACCGACCGAGCCGGGCTTGAAGATGTTCGCCGGCATGATGCCGATCTTCGATTCACCCGCCGTCACGATACCGGGGCAGTTCGGGCCAATGAGGCGCGACTTGGAGCCCTGGAGCGAACGCTTCACGCGCACCATGTCGAGCACCGGAATGCCTTCGGTGATGCAGACGATGAGCGGAATTTCCGCGTCGATGGCTTCGCAGATCGCATCAGCCGCGCCCGGCGGCGGAACGTAGACGACCGAGGCGTCGGCGCCGGTCTTCTCGCGCGCTTCCTTCACCGTGTCGAAGACGGGAAGGTTGAGATGCGTCGAGCCGCCTTTACCGGGCGAAGTGCCGCCGACCATCTTGGTGCCGTAGGCGATGGCCTGCTCGGAGTGGAAGGTGCCGTTCTTGCCGGTGAAGCCCTGGCAGATGACCTTGGTGTTCTTGTCGATGAGGATGGACATATTGGAATCACCTGCGTCGGTTGATATTGCGCGTCGTCATGAGTGTGGTTTCGGTGCCATTCGATTTGCGTTTCTCGATATAAGCAAATCGTGGCCCCTGAGAGCTTTTCGGCTCCCAGCGAGTCATACTTTCCGTCTCGTACACGCGGCGAACTGGAGAATTCAGTTTAAGCGCGTTCGCAAAAGAGGCTTCAATTTGCGGATCAGAATAAGGCTCCGCGAAAACAGTACAAACCTCTGAATCGCTTGCAGTACTTTTTCTAGGATCCACCAATGTCGCGACTGATACTTTCACCGAAACATTGCTGGCGCTTTGAACTTTCCAGATTGACGTCGTGACAACCTGTGTTTCAAAACGCTTAACTTCGTTGAAAGATTCACGGCTCCAGCCCTTAGCAGCGCCAGTTTTCTCGAGAACATTCATCAGGGGACTTGCTTTAGTGCAAATCTCCTTGAAGGCATCGACCATGACCTCCTGCATGTTGGCCTTCGCGGCACTTGTCGCATACAAGATTGCAGTGAGGGTTAGCACTAAAACCCGCATGGTCACTTTCCGCCGCGAACCGCGTTCACGATCTTCTGCGCCGCGTCGTCGAGATCGTCCGCCGGGATCACGTTGAGGCCGGATTCGCGGATGATCTTCTTGCCTTCTTCGACGTTGGTGCCTTCGAGACGCACGACCAGCGGAACCTGAAGACCGACCGCCTTCACCGCCGCGAGCACGCCGCGCGCGATGACGTCGCACTTCATGATGCCGCCGAAGATGTTGACCAGAATGCCCTTCACGTTCGGGTCGGCGGTGATGATCTTGAACGCCGCCGTCACCTTCTCCTCCGAAGCGCCGCCGCCGACGTCCAGGAAGTTGGCGGGCTCTTCGCCGTAGAGCTTGATGATGTCGAGCGTCGCCATCGCAAGACCGGCGCCGTTGACCATGCAGCCGATGGTGCCATCGAGGGCGATATAGGCGAGGTCGTGCTTCGAGGCCTCGATTTCCTTCTCGTCCTCTTCCGTGATGTCGCGCAGCGCGACGATGTCGGGATGACGATAAAGCGCGTTGCCGTCGAACGAGATCTTGGCGTCGAGGCACTTGAGGTGCCCGTCCTTGGTGACGATGGGCGGGTTGATCTCGAGCATCTCCATGTCCTTCGCGATGAAGGCCGTGTAGAGCTTGATCACCACGTCTTCCGCTTCCTTGGCGAGCGGGCCGGTGAGGCCGAGCGCCTTGGCGACGGTGCGGCCGTGATGGGGCATCACGCCGGTCGCGGGATCGATGGAGAAGGTCAGGATCTTTTCGGGCGTGTCGTGGGCGACCTGCTCGATATCCATGCCGCCTTCCGTCGAGACGACGAAAGCGACGCGGCCCGTGGCGCGGTCGACGAGCATGGAGAGATAAAGCTCGCGCTCGATATCCGAACCGTCTTCGATGTAGAGGCGGTTGACCTGCTTGCCGACTTCGCCGGTCTGGATCGTGACCAGCGTGTTGCCGAGCATCTGCTGCGCAAAAAGCTTCACCTCGTCGACGGACTTGGCGAGACGCACGCCGCCCTTTTCGCCGGCAGCGGCTTCCTTGAACTTGCCCTTGCCGCGGCCGCCCGCGTGGATCTGAGACTTCACGACCCAGAGCGGGCCGCCGAGTTCCTTGGCCGCTGCCTCGGCTTCTGCGGCTGAGAAGATGGCCTTGCCCCGCGAGACCGGCAGGCCGAATTCCTTCAGGACGGCTTTGCCTTGGTATTCATGGATATTCATGTGTTCGCTTTCTTATGGCGAATGGTGATTTCGCGAATGAGGCGGGTGAACGGCTTGAATGGCGAAGGGCTTCGCCATTCACCACTCACCAGTCGCCTTACTTCAGAGCCGGATTGATCTGCTTGCAAGCGTCGACGAGGCCCTGCACGGAAGCGACCGACTTCTCGAACATCGCCTTCTCGTCGCCCGAGAACGACACCTCGACGATGCGCTCGACGCCCTTCGCGCCGATCACAATCGGCACGCCGACGAACATGTCCTTCACGCCGTACTGGCCGGTGAGATACGCGGCGCAGGGCAGAACGCGCTTCTTGTCCTTGAGGTAGCTCTCGGCCATCGCAATCGCGGAAGCCGCCGGAGCATAGAAAGCCGAGCCGGTCTTGAGCAGGTTGACGATCTCGCCGCCGCCCTTACGGGTGCGCTCGACCATGGCGTCGAGCTTGGCTTGAGTGGTCCAGCCCATCTTGACCAGGTCGGGCAGCGGAACACCGGCAACGGTGGAGTAGCGCACCAGCGGCACCATGTCGTCGCCGTGGCCGCCGAGCACGAAGGCGGTCACGTCCTCGACCGAGACGTTGAACTCTTCCGCGAGGAAGTGGCGGAAGCGGGCCGAGTCGAGCACGCCGGCCATGCCGACGATCTTTTCAGGCTTCAGGCCAGAGAACTTCTGGAGCGCCCACACCATCGCATCGAGCGGGTTGGTGATGCAGATGACGAAGGCGTTCGGCGCATATTGCTTGATGCCGTTGCCGACCGCTTCCATGACCTTGAGGTTGATGCCCAAAAGGTCGTCGCGGCTCATGCCCGGCTTACGCGGCACGCCGGCGGTGACGATGATGACGTCCGCGCCCGCGATGGCCGAATAGTCGTTCGCGCCCTGATACTTCGCATCGAACCCGTCGACCGGAGCCGACTCGGCGATATCGAGACCTTTGCCCTGGGGGACGCCTTCCGCGATGTCGAACAAAACGACGTCGCCGAGTTCCTTCAAGCCGACGAGATGGGCGAGCGTACCGCCGATCTGGCCAGCACCGATGAGCGCGATCTTATGACGGGCCATGGATATGTCCTTGGGTTTTGGGAAAGGCGCGAGCCTTTTGAGGAGTGGCGCTGTGTGACTCAGAAATATGCCTGCTTCAAGTCAGCGAAAGGTTAAACGGCAAGGGTTTGCGGCCTCTCGCGACCAGCCCCGCCTGCGACAAGCTGGAATAGACCCCTGTTTTCAGAGTCTTAGGGTATCGAGCCACCTCGATAATTTCATGTTACATCTTTTTAAATTTGTAACCTACGTCAGACGCTGCCATTCGCGAGCGCCCGCAAAATGACCCGCACGACCCCCGCAAGGCGCTGGTCCAGCCTGTCCTGCGGCATCTCCGCATCGAGCCGGATGGCGATAGGGTTGATGAACCGGTAGGCCGCATCGCTGATGAAGGAGAGCGCCCGTTCCCGATCCCGCGGATCGAACTTGCCCGTGTTGATCCCCTCGTCCAGCACCCGCTCGATCAACTGCCGCATCCGGGAGCGATGCTTGCGGATCAGCGCCCGGGAGGTCTCGGTCGCGGAGCAATAGACATCGAAAAGGTTGCAGTCTTCGATCAAAAGCTCGCGCTGGGTGCGTGACCAGGCCTGGAGCAGGCGCTCGAGCTTGTCGTCGGCCGGGTCGGGGGAGTCCGCGACCTCGGCAACGAGGGCTTCGAGGACCTTAAGCCATTGCCCGGCCACCGCATCGATCAGCGCCGCCTTGGAGGCGAAATAGCGATAGACATTGGCATGGGTCATCCCCGCCGCGTCGGCGATGCTGACGACCGTCACATGGCGGGGGCCGAAGCGTTTGAGATGATCGGCCGCGATGGCGAGAAGCCGGGTATCAGCGGGTGCGGTGGCCTCCGCGAAGCGCGAGGAACCGCTGCGAGGCCGCTTCATGTCTCGACCAGACCAGTTGTTTCGCCGCTCGCTGTGGAGTCGGCGGGGCCGTGCGGCAGGGCGAGGTATTCTTCTGAGCGCATCTCGATGAGCCGCGACACTGTGCGGTCGAACTCGAAAGCCTCGCGGCCCGTCTCGGCGCGGTAGAGCTCCGTCGCCTCGGCCTCGGCGGAGGCCAACAGCTTCACGTGCGAGTCATAGAGCGCATCGATCAACATGATGAAGCGCTTGGCCTCGTTGCGTCGGTCGAACCCCATGCGGGGAATGTTTTCGACGATCACGGTGTGAAACTCTTCCGCGATCATCAGGTAGTCCGATGCGCCGAGCGGCTTAGAGCAGAGATCCTCGAAAGCGAACCGCGCGACGCCGCCGGCCGCTTCAGGAACCTCGACCGGATGCCCTTTAACGGTCAGCGTCATGGCCTCGCCATGCTTCCGACCTGAGAGATTCTGGAAGGCATGGGTCAGCGCTTCGTGCGAGTGCGCATCGGCGGGGGCGTAGAAGACCGGGCTGCCCGCTAGCTTTTCCAACCGAAAATCCGTGCGGGCTTCGAGCTTCACGACGCTCATGCGCTCTTGCAGAAGCGTGATGAACGGCAAGAAGAACGTGCGGTTGAGGCCACCTTCATAAAGCCGGTCGGGCTCGACGTTGGAGGTCGCGACCACCACGACGCCGTGCGCGAACAAGGCCGTGAACAGGCGGCCCAAAATCATCGCATCGGCAATGTCGGTAACGGTGAACTCGTCGAAGCAAAGAACCCAGGATTCTTTCGCCAGCGCATCCGCGACCGGCCCGATGGGGTCGTCGCCCTTTACCGCGCCATTCTTCAATTGCTGGCGCCATTGGTGGATGCGTTCGTGCACATCGGCCATGAAGGCGTGGAAATGGACCCGCCGCTTGCGCTGCACCGGCAGCGCCTCGAAGAAAAGGTCCATCAGCATGGTCTTGCCGCGCCCGACGGAGCCCCAGACGTAGAGGCCCTTCGGCACATGCGGATGACGCTTGCTGAAGAACCAGCCGAGCACGTTGGTCTTACGCGCCAGGCGGAAGCCGCGCAGGCTGTCAGCCAGTGTTTCGAGCTGCCGCAGAAGAACCACTTGCGCGGGATCGCGCTCAATGGCCCCGGCGGCGACGAGAGCGTCGTAGCGGGCTGTGATGGATTGCGGCGGGAGGAGCGGGGTATCGTTCACGGAAATGACCGATACCGCCCTGAAGCGTTCAGCGCAAACGGCTTATCGCGACAGCGAAAGCGGCGCGCCGGATTTTGCGAGAACGCCGCTGAGCGCGCTGGACGACCCGCGCAGACGCGCGGCGACCGCCCCGCCCTGCTGGTAGAGATAGACCTCGCCATCACGATAGTCCCACGCATTGACCTTCGTGAGATCCGTGCTCGAGCATCCGGAGGACGACGCGCGGTAGAGATCGAGCGCGGGTGCGGATGAGAGCTGAACCCGGCAGGAGCCACCCGCGGCATCCCTCGCGGTCCAGTTGCCGACCATAGAGGTGCGGCTGGAGGGAGCAGCCGGAGCTGCGGGCGTCTCGACCGGAGCGTGAGCGGCGGGAGGTAGTGCCGCGAGATCGGTGCCACCGGACTGCAGGCCGGGGGAGCCGGACATCGGCGCACCGGCGACGGGCGGCAGCGGCTGGCCGGCAATCGGAGGCAGAGGCTCCGCGGTGATCGGCCCGGACGGCACGGCCTCAACCGGCTCCTGCTGCGGCACGACGGGCGCGGCCTGGGCGCTGCGGAATGGCGATCCGCCAAATCGGGAAGAGGAGGAACATGCGCCCAGCGCAAGCGCCATCACGCCGACGATGGCAACGGTATAAACGCGAAGGCTCATTCTGACCTCGATCGTGCTTGCGGCTTCTGGTTTTACCGCTCCTGCGCCCGGGAACCTGAAATGGCAGGAATCAGGAACGAGTCAAGCCAAGCCTGTCTTTGAGGCGCTTGAGGGACTGCACCTGTGACAATGTCGGCGCACCTTCGACCCGGCGCTGGGACGAGAGGACCAGAAACGGCTAGGGCGCCCCAAATTGCAACGATATCCCGCCGCAATTTGAAGCGTACCCCTAATGCACGGATCCTTAGACCACGCGCTCAACCATCATCTTCTTGATCTCGGCAATCGCCTTCGCCGGATTCAGGCCCTTCGGGCAGGTATTGGCGCAGTTCATGATCGTGTGGCAGCGATAGAGCTTGAACGGATCGTGGAGCGCATCGAGACGCTCGCCGGTCGATTCGTCGCGACTGTCGATGAGCCAGCGATAGGCCTGGAGCAGAGCGGCAGGACCGAGGAAGCGGTCGTCGTTCCACCAGTAGCTCGGGCACGAGGTCGAGCAGCAGGCGCAGAGAATGCACTCGTAGAGGCCATCGAGCTTCGCGCGCTCTTTCGGCGTCTGGCGCCATTCCTTCTCCGGTTCCGGCGTCTCCGTGTGGAGCCAGGGCTCGACGGACGCATGCTGCGCGAAAAAGTTCGTCAGGTCCGGCACCAAATCCTTCAGCACCGGCATGTGCGGGAGAGGATAGATTTTGACCGTGCCGCCGTTGCACTCGTCGATGCCGAGCGTACAGGCCAGCGTGTTCTGCCCCATGATGTTCATGGCGCAGGACCCGCAGATGCCTTCGCGGCACGAGCGGCGGAAGGTCAGCGTCGAGTCGACCTTGTTCTTGATCCACAGAAGCGCATCGAGAACCATCGGCCCGCAATCGTCGCGGTCGACATAATAGGTGTCGATGCGCGGCTTTTGTCCGTCATCCGGATTCCAGCGATAGATGCGGAACGCCGTGACGTTCTTGGCCTCGGCCGGCTTCGGCCAGGTCTTGCCTTCGGTGTACTGGGAGTTCTTGGGGAGCGTGAACTGGGCCATTGGTGAGCTCTTCCTTAATACACGCGAGCCTTCGGCTCGATGTACTGGATCTCGTTCGACATCGTGTAGGTGTGCACGGGGCGGTAATCGAGCGTCGCCTTGTGAGAGGTGTCGTCGAGCCAGGCCAGCGTGTGCTTCATCCAGGTCTTGTCGTCGCGCTCAGGGAAGTCCTCGCGGGCATGTGCGCCGCGCGATTCCTGACGGTTCAGCGCGCCTTCCATGGTCACGACCGCCTGACCGATCAGGTTGTCGAATTCAAGCGTCTCGATGAGATCGGTGTTCCAGATCAGCGAACGATCCGTGACCTTGATGTCGGACGAAGCGTTCCACACCTTGTGGATCAGCTCCTTGCCCTCGGCCAGCACCTCACCCGTGCGGAAGACGGCGCAGTTGTTCTGCATGGTCTTCTGCATATCGAGGCGCAGTTCCGCAGTCGGGGTCGAGCCGTTGGCGTAGCGGAACTTGTCGAGGCGCGAGAGCGCGAGAGCGTCCGCATCCTTCGGGAGATCGGAATGCTTTTCGTTCGGCGTCAAAATCTCGGCGCAGCGCAGGCCGGCCGCGCGGCCGAAGACCACGAGATCGATGAGCGAGTTGGAGCCGAGGCGGTTTGCGCCGTGCACCGACACGCAGGCCGCTTCGCCGAGCGCCATCAGACCCGGCACCACCGTATCCGGGTTGCCGTCCTTCAGGGTCAACACTTCGCCGTGATAGTTCGTCGGGATGCCGCCCATGTTGTAGTGGACGGTCGGCAGAACCGGGATCGGCTCCTTCGTCACATCGACGCCCGCGAAAATCTTGGCGCTTTCCGAAATGCCGGGCAGGCGCTCGTGCAGGATCTTCGGATCGAGGTGATCGAGGTGCAGGTAGATGTGATCGTTGTTCTTGCCTACGCCGCGGCCGGCGCGGATTTCCATGGTCATCGCGCGGGAGACGACGTCACGGGAGGCAAGATCCTTCGCGGACGGCGCATAGCGCTCCATGAAGCGCTCGCCTTGCGAGTTGGTGAGGTAACCGCCCTCGCCGCGCGCGCCCTCGGTAATGAGGCAGCCCGCGCCGTAGATGCCGGTGGGGTGGAATTGCACGAACTCCATGTCCTGCAGCGGCAGGCCGGCGCGCAGCACCAAGGCGTTGCCGTCGCCCGTGCAGGTATGCGCCGAGGTCGCCGAGAAATAGGCGCGTCCGTAGCCACCCGTCGCGAGAATGGTCATGTGCGCGCGGAAGCGGTGGATCTCGCCGGTCGTCATGTCGAGCGCGACGACGCCGACGCAGCGGCCCTCGCTGTTCATCATGAGATCGAGGGCGAAGTACTCGATGAAGAAGTTGGTCTGGTTGCGAACCGCCTGGCCGTAGAGCGTGTGCAGGATCGCGTGGCCGGTGCGGTCGGCGGCGGCGCAGGTGCGCTGCGCGGTGCCCTTGCCGTAATCCGTCGTCATGCCGCCGAAGGGGCGCTGATAGATCTTGCCCTCGTCCGTGCGCGAGAACGGGACGCCCCAATGCTCCAGCTCATAGACGGCGGCCGGTGCGTTGCGGCAGAGATACTCGATGGCGTCCTGGTCGCCGAGCCAGTCCGAACCCTTGACGGTGTCGTACATGTGCCAGCGCCAATCGTCCGGCCCCATATTGCCGAGCGAGGCGGAGATGCCGCCCTGCGCCGCGACCGTGTGCGAGCGGGTCGGGAACACTTTCGTGATACAGGCGGTGCGGAGGCCCGCCTGCGAGCAGCCTACCGTGGCGCGAAGCCCCGCGCCGCCCGCGCCGACCACCACCACGTCGAAGGTGTGATCGATGACCTTATAGGCGTTGCCGTTGGTTCCTTGGGCCATGTGTGACGTTCCTTAAAACAGAATCCGGCCGAGGCTGACCTTCAGGATCGCGTAGAGGCACGCGATCGCGACGGCGACGGAGTAGAAATTGTTCGCGATGATCGCGACGACACGCAGCCCGCTGCCCTGCACGTAGTCCTCGATGATGACCTGCATGCCAAGGCGCATGTGGTTGGCCACCGAGACCACCGCGAGAATGAGGACGATCGCGACAAGCGGATGCGAGATCAGCGCCAGAGCGTCAGCGAAGTTGGCTCCGGCGAGCGCCGCAACGATGAAGACAAAGGCGATCATGAGCGGCACGTTCGCTGCCGCCGTCAGACGCTGGAGCCACCAATGCTCCACGCCGTGACCGGAAGCGCCGAGCCCCTTCACGCGGGACAGGGGGGTGCGCATGGAAACGTTGTTGTCGGCCATGGCGCTCTCCTTAGAGGAACGTGAGGGCGGCGGCCCAGATCGCCAGGGTGAGGGCGATGGAGCCGACCAGGGTGAGACGGGCCATGCCGATGCGCTGATCGCGCTCCATGCCGTAGCCGAAATCCCAGATGAAATGGCGGATGCCGCCGAGCATGTGGTGCATCAGCACCCAAGTGTAGCCGAACAGGATCAGAAGCCCGAAGGGCGAGCCGAAGAACCCCTGCACCGCCGCGAAAGCCCGCGGCCCGGTGGCCAGCGCCACGAGCCAGATCGCGAACAGGGCGAACCCGAAATACAGCGCGGTGCCGGTCGCCCGGTGGAAGACGGACATGGCCATCGTCCAGGTCCAACGATAAATCTGAAGATGCGGGGACAGGGGCCTCTGGGCCTCTTTCGCCTCAGCCATGGCGTTCGCTCCTGATCGGCGGCGCAAGTCGCGCTGAAAGTTAGAACGGTTCGTATCTGATGCGCGCGGGCACCGCAATGCGCCTTCTGCGAGAGATGGTGACATCAGGCAAACTTCGTCAGCCGCGAAGTGTGCCCAAGGGACATACTCTAGACAATCTTTAATAATTCATATCTACCTTCGCGAAACGCGAAGGGAGCCTTATGCAATTCGATCTGACGGACCTGAGCCTTTTTCGCCATGTGGTCGAGGCCGGAAGCATCACCCACGGAGCGGAAAGGGCCCATCTGGCGCTGGCCGCCGCCAGCACCCGCATCCGCAACATGGAGAAGTCGCTCGGCGCGCCTCTCCTCCTGCGGAACCGTCAGGGCGTGGTGCCGACGCCGGCGGGACGCACCCTGCTCCAGCATGCCCGCGCTCTCCTCTCCCAGGCGGAGCGCTTGAGGGAGGATCTCGCCTCCTTCACCGGCGGCCTCGCGGGCCAGATCCGCATCCTGTCCAACACCAACGCCCTGACCGAGTTCCTGCCCGAGGCGCTCAGCGCCTTCCTCGCCCACCATCCGCAGGTGAGCATCGATCTGGAGGAGCGCCTGAGCGACGAGATCGTCGGGCTGATCGCCGAAGGGGTCGGCGACATCGGCATCGTGGCCGGCACCGTCGATACGGGGCGGCTTGAGACCTTTCCCTTCCGCAGTGACCGGTTCGTCCTCGTCGTGCCCAAGGGGCTCCCTCTGGCGACAAGCACCAAGGTCACCTTCGCCGAAGTGCTGAAATACGATTTTGTTGGCCTCGACCGGGCGAGCGCCCTGCAGCGCTTTCTCGCGGCCAAGGCGACCCGGATCGGCCTGCCACTGCGCCTGCGGGTTCAGCTACGCAGCTTCGATGCAGTGTGCCGCATGGTGGAGGCGGGCGTCGGCCTCGGCATCGTGCCCGAAACCACCGCCCGCCGCGCCGGACACACCATGGCGATCACCGCCATCGACCTCGAGGATCCGTGGGCTGCGCGAGACCTGACCCTGTGCGTCCGCTCGCAAAGCGAGCTGACCGCCACGGCGCGGGAACTAGTGGCGCATCTGCGGGGTGGCGCCGAAGGGCCACCGCAAACGACCTAACGCGCCGGCCGCACATTCTGGTTCATGCGAAACAGGTTCTGCGGATCATAGCGCCGCTTGATCTCGGCAAGCCGCTGGTAGTTGCCGCCATAGGCCGTCTCGACGCGGTCTTCCTCATCTCCCGGCATGAAGTTCACATAGGCCGTCGGCGCAGCATGAGGCCGGCCCGCTTCGAAAATCTTGCGGGCCCAGCCGATGCAGGTCCGGTCCATGTCCGGCTCGCGCCAGCGCGCATGAACGTTCATCACGAAGTGCGAGCTGCGTTGCGGAAAGGCCGTCGCCTCCACCGGAATTCGCTCGGCGACACCGCCGACGTGACCGACGAAGATTTCGCATTCCGGGCCCGGCAATTCACGAACCGCATCGAGCAGAATGGCAATGGTTGCGTCGGAGAGTTCGGTAAAATCGAGGCTCTTCCAATAATTGCGCGCGCCTGGCGTTAGAAGCGGATCGAAGGCCTGCTGCCAGCCCGCGAAAGGATGCGGGGCGACGACATCGGCGATGGGCTTGCCAATGGAGCGCAACGGGGCAGTCGCCTCCTCACCCGCAGCAAGGCCGCCGCAGTGACACATGGCGAGGATCACGACTTCTTTGCCATGCCACTCTTCTGGAAGGAAAGGCAGCGGCGGCGCACGTCGCATCACCGCCCAGCAGGTGAGTTCATCGGGCGCTGTTTCCAAAGCATCGCGGTATTGCGCAAGAACCGTCGCCGCGTCCTCGAACGGATGCACGACGAGACCCGACATCACTTGCGGGCCGAGGTCGTGAAGCTTGAACTCGAAACAGGTCACGACACCAAAGTTTCCGCCGCCGCCGCGCAAGGCCCAGAAGAGATCGGGATTCTCCGTTGCGCTTGCACGCACCATCTCGCCATCCGCCGTCACGACATCGGCCGAGATGAGGTTGTCGATGGTCAGGCCGAACTTGCGCGTGATCCAGCCGAACCCGCCGCCGAGCGTCAAGCCAGCGATCCCCGTTGTAGAGTTGATGCCCGTCGGCAGCGCAAGACCGAAGGCCTGCGTTTCCTTATCGACGTCGGCAAGCGACACGCCGGGCTCGACGAAAGCCCGCTTCGCTTGCACATCCACGCGCACTGATTTCATGGGCGACAGATCGATCATCAATCCGCCGTTGCAAACAGCATTGCCCGCAATGTTGTGGCCGCCTCCGCGCACCGAGACGAGCAGTTGGTTGTCGCGCGCAAACCGCACGGCGTTGATGACATCCGCAGCACCGGCGCATTGCACGATCAAGGCGGGCTTGCGATCGATCATGGCGTTCCAGATCGTGCGCGCTTCGTCATAAGAAGCGTTGCCCGCATCGAGCACTCTGCCACGCAGCTGCGCCGCCAGCGCTGCAATGGCGGCTGCGCTGACCGTCGTCGTTCCCGATTGCAGATTCGTGAGGCTCATGTCGTTCATGGTTCGCTCCCAAGCCGGTGAATGAACCGTCGCCCCCGCGGCGCGCATTCTGCGCGCGCTCTTAAGGCGGCGCAAGGCGGCCGCGCGCGGCCGCGCTGAGCTCTTCGGGATAGGGCTTATGCCTCCTCCACCAAAGATTTCACGCGATCCGCCTTGTCCGATATCAGCCCAAAGCGATACCTCGATTGGGGAGGATTGTGACTATAAGCTCAATGCAGTAGCGCTTGAAAAACGCCAAGGCGGAGGGAGATCATCATGGGTAGGGCCGTGCTGAGACGACTTGCGCAGGCTCTCACATCCATCTGCACGAGCGCGCTGTTTCTGCTACTTGGATTGCCCGCACAAGCGGCCGATTATCCGCAACTGCAGCCCATCATCTATCCGCCGACTTTCGCACCGGACTATTTCTTCAACGAAGTGCGCCTCGGAGGATATGCTCATGGGATCGGCGATCCCGAACGCGGCACCGCCGACGTCAATGCCGAAATCCTGACCCGCAGAATCGCGACCTTATCCAATCCCGATTACGCCTGGCTGGTGCCGCGCCTGCATGTCGGCGGTACCATCAATACCGCCGGTCGCACGAGCTATCTTTATGCGGGTTTCACCTGGACCTTGGAGAATCTGATCTGGCGCGGCGCATTCGCCGAAGTCACCTTCGGGGTCTCCGTCAACAACGGTCGGACCGGCGACTTCGTACCGCCCGACCACTCCAGGATTGGCTGCCATACGCTCTTTCGCGAGTCCGCTTCGCTCGGTTACCGCTTCGACGAGCACTGGAGTGTGATGGCAACGATCGAGCATGTCTCGAATGGCGGCCTCTGCCATCAGAACCGCGGGGTCACCGCCGGTGGTTTGCGGATCGGCTACTCGTTCTGAGGCCTCGTCCATGACGCATGTTCTATGAGGCGGCGAAATCCACCTGAGGCATTGCCACCCCGCGCCTGTGGCACGCCGCTTCGAGCGTATTGCGCAACAGGCAAGCAATCGTCATCGGTCCGACGCCGCCGGGCACCGGTGTGATGGCCGATGCAACAGCAGCCGCTTCCGCGTAAGCCACGTCTCCCACCACCTTGGTCTTGCCCTCCCCCGCATCCGGGTTCAGCACGCGGTTGATGCCGACATCGATCACGATGGCGCCGGGCTTGACCCAATCGCCCCGCACCATTTCAGGACGACCCACGGCGGCGACCAGAATATCGGCGCGGCGACACACCTCCGGCAGATCTTTCGTGCGCGAATGCGCCACCGTCACCGTGCAGCTCTGTCCGACGAGGAGCTGCGCCATAGGCTTGCCGACGATGTTGGAGCGCCCGATGACCACCGCATCGAGCCCGGCGAGATCGCGCCGGATGGATTGGATCAGTAACAGGCAGCCGAGCGGCGTGCAGGAGATGAAGCCCGGCACGCCGGTCATCAGCTTGCCCGCATTGATGGGGTGAAAACCGTCGACATCCTTCGCCGGATCGATGGCCTCGATCACCTTCTGCGCATCGATCTGCTTCGGCAGAGGCAGCTGCACCAGAATGCCGTCGACCGCCGGGTCGGCGTTGAGCTTGGCCACAAGCGCCAGAAGCTCCGCTTCACTCGTGGTCGCAGGCAGCACATGCTCGAAGGAGCTCATGCCGACTTCCATGGTCTGGCGCGCCTTGTTGCGCACATAGATCTGGCTTGCCGGATCTTCACCCACGAGCACGACGGCGAGCCCAGGAACCACGCCCCGGTGCGAGAGACCCGACACAGCCTCGGCAATGCGGGCGCGAAGGCCGGTGGCATAGGCTTTTCCGTCAATGATCGTGGCGCTCATCAATCCTGTCCTGTCAAAGCGGCGAGCGCAGCGGCGAGACCGCCCGCATCGCCCGCAATCGAAAACGTTTTCAGCCGGGAAGTCGCGCCCGCCTCGATGCGCACCGCCGAGGCCGGAACCTTCAGCGCCTTCGCTAGAAGCCGCCGAACGCCCTCATTGGCCGCTCCATCCTCCGGGACGGCTCTGACGCGCACCTTCAGCACGCGGGTCCCATCGGAGAGCGCATCGACCCCATCGATGGCATCCCGCCCACCCTTGGGGGTCACGCGGACGCGGACCTCCAACCCATTGGGGCGGGGACGCCAGGGCAAGGCCGCGCCCGCCTCAGAAAGCCACCGGCATGAGGTAGTCGCCGATCAGCTTTTGGATGAAGATGATGATCAGGATCAGGATGACCGGGGAAATATCGACCCCGCCCAGATTGGGCAGGATGTTCCGGATCGGCCGCAGGGCCGGCTCGGTCACCGCATCCAGGAAATTCCAGATCGCCCGGACGAAATCGTTGCGGGTATTGACCACATTGAAGGCCACGAGCCAGCTCAGGATCGCAGAGCCAATGATCAGGTAGACGTAGAGATTGAGAGCCAGCAGAATGACTTCGAGCAGAGCGCGCATGGGAAACTCGTCAGGACCGGGCGCTGCTCATGTAGCGTCCCTTGCGGGCGGGAACAACCCAGGAATAAGCCGAAGGCGGCCCTCCCCCGCAAAAGATGAAGGCCCGCCCCACGACGCCAATTGACAGACTAAAGCCCTCGGGCCTAAAACGCCGCCGCTTGGTCTTTGAAAAGCGACCGGGGCTGTAGCTCAGATGGGAGAGCGCTGCAATCGCACTGCAGAGGTCAGGGGTTCGAATCCCCTCAGCTCCACCAAGCAGACTTATATTCCTATATCAAGGTAGAGAATACGTGAATTTAGCGCAACTTCTAAAGAGTTACGCTAAATATTAGGTATATAGAGACGCTATTTTTCATCAACAACATACTAATTCATTGTCTGCAAACGCCCAAGTCTCAGGTGCGTTTCATTCAGTTTCCAAGTAACTCGCCAATCGGATGCAGAGACAGGTTCGTTTGCGATAAAAGCTTGTTTTCTAAGAATTACTCTTTCCACCGCGGGTTGGGGTGACACTTAAAGACAGAGTTCGTGACTTCGAATCCCCTCAGATTCCACTTTACAATTACAATCTGCGCCCGATCTCCCACGCGTCGGTCGTAAACTGCCATCGGAAGGCACCTGTCATGCTGGGAGGTCCTTCGTGGCAAGGCCGTACGTACTTCCCGCACGAGGATCGGTTTGCAAATGATGCAAATATTGTGGTCGGCATTCCGCGCCGCGCGCAGATGCTTACTAGGCGGCGGCCTTTAACGAGATATCACCGGCGGTGAGGTTTTCGATAATGGTCTTCATCACCGGCGGGCAGACCCCGTTACCCAGAATCCTTAGCTGGTCCCTACGGCTCCCATGGTTGAGCTGGAACGAGCGATTCGTCTCCGGATCCCGCTTGAAACCCATGGCTCGCATGAGCTCCGGTACCTGGAGCATCCGGAGTGTGGGCTTACCGTCGACCCAGCGCACTAGGCCAAAGCGGTCCAGGGTTGTGAGCGTCCTGAGCGGCCGGTTAAGGGGCTGCCACCCTCCACCCTTGTCGGTCGAATAGTAGACGATGAGGAAGTCCGTCCCCTTGCCCAGGGCCTCGATGCCGCGGTTGATGCGCGCCACTGTCGCCTCAGCGCGCCGTTCGGTGAACGCCGGCCCGGCGTGCCACCGCAGGGGGCCATCGAGGATGCTGGCCGCTGTCTTCAGCTTCACTTTCGGAGGGATGACCTTCCCAGGTTGGCGCTTCCGGTCGCCCATGATGAAAAGGCGCCGTCGGTTTTGTGGCACCCCGAAATCGGCGGCGTCCAGGGACTGGATCTGCAAATGGTAACCTTCGCTCCGGAGCGCCTGGATCAGGTCGTCATAGCCCTGCCAGTTGCGCATGCCCGTGACATTCTCAAGGACGATCCACCTCGGTCTCATCCCACGGATGAACGGCATCATGTACCACCCTGAACGTCGGCTCTCCTCGCAGCGCGGCGCAGCTCCACGCGCAACGGAGTGGTGCGTGCATTCGGGAGATCCGATCAGGATGTCGATCTTCTTCATCCTCCCAAAAATCTCGGGCCCGGTGTCGATTGTCAGGCGCGTGTTGACCACCTTGGCTTCTGGAAAGTTGTCCGCGTACACACGCGTGGCGATGTCCCAGGCGTCGACAGCACCGACCATGGTGACACCCGCCAGATGAGCCCCCCAGCTGCTGCCCCCTCCACCCGAGAACAGATCAACGCCCCGCAACATTGTGCCCCCGCATGAATCAGAGCGGGCACGCGGAGCTTGGCCCCGGTGCCCCACTGCATTGTTCGGCGTAAAGCTACCTGGCTTTATCGGGTCCCACTAGGCCTGTCGTCGCTTAATCCACTGGTGCCGTCGCCGTCTGTGTCAGCAGGCGGTCAATCCTTCGAAGGCAGCGCTTAGGCGATGCTGCGACCTGATGCTCCCAGAGGCGCAGAACGCGCCAGCCGGCCTGCCGAAGAAGCCGGTGATTTCTCCGGTCGCGCCACCGGTTGCCCTCGATTTTTGCCTCCCACTTCTCGCTCAGCTTGAGGCGCCACTCGTCAAAACGGTAGCCGTGCCAAAAATCCCCATCAACGAACACCGCCACGCGCGCCTCCCTGAAGACGAAGTCCGGCCGCCCGGGCAGGTCCCGCGCGTGTGTCTCGAAGGAGTAGCCCATCGCCGCGAGCGCCTCCTCGATCAGGCGCTCGGGCTTGGTGCCTTTCCCGCGGATACGCGACATCACTGCGCTGCGCTTCTCGGGACTCATGATGTCGCCGCGATGCAGGCGCTTGGGCCGCGAATTTTCGATGTTGTCCATGACGCGAATCCAGGAGATGCTGCAGTGTTAGGGCACTAGGATAACCCCCGGGGGCAACATCTGTGGCGTTTGAGGATACCCTCCCCGAAGAGGAGGTGCAGCATCGCATCGAGACGCGCGTCTCACTCGGGCACTTCATGGCGAATATCCTACGCGCCGCGGGGGCCGAGAAGGCTGACGTGCAGCAGTCCTTTGCGAAACACCTCTGCGATACCGCGAAGCTCCTCGACGGCTTTCTCCGGAGCGACGGTCGGATCGCGAGGATGGATTACCTACCTGGCAAGTACTGGCCTGCCCAGAGAGGCAGGCGGTTCGCATTCATCGACGGAGGCGTAGCCAATGTCGCATTGCCGGGCGCGGCCCCGTTAGCCATCAGGGTCGGAGCCTATTTGGTCCGCCCAGGGCGCGAGGGCGCTGACCGTGAGGACTTCGCGGTGCAGATGCACTTCGTGGACGATCTCTACGACCCTGCCCAAGACGTTTACGACAACGATTTTGAGGACATAGCCAAGCTCCGTGACGCCGCCCGGATCATTGCCGAGGCGGGAGCATGCCGCAGCCTCTTCGAGGAAGCCGGCGACATCGATGCCCTGCTGATCCAGGGGCCGCTGATCAATCCCGTGTCTCCATATGGCACCCCGGGTTTTCCGGCCTATACGGCTTCGGCATCCGAGAAACTCTGCCGGCAAGCCGGTCTGTCTGACCGTGACCGCCACTTTATCCCCCTCTATCTTCGGATTCTCCGGGATCTCAGAGACCGGGGGAGCATCGTTGCCGGCGTCGTCGAGCGTGATGGTGGGGGACGTCGCTTCATCAAGAACGTTCTCGACCAGATGGTAGAGCGTGGGAAGCTCGACAACGCGCGGCGAACCAGAGCGGAGAACTTCCTCAAGAAGTACAGCCTATCTGATACTCAGCTGCTGGATCTCATCCTCCGCGAGGGCGAGTACGTGCTCCCTCTCGCAATCAACCGGCAGGGCGGGCCCGACGAACAAAACAAGTGGCCGAAGAAGTGGGAGAACGAGATCGGGCAGTTTCCGTTAGCGCTCACCACGTTCCTTAAGCCATCCGAGAACGTCCAACCGCTCAGGGTGGAGACCTTCGAAGGCACTGCCTCTGACGATCTGCTATCGCTCGTCCTCCACACCAGTCGTCTGCTGCCTCGCTACGGCTTCCCCGTCGGCCTGGACGTCGTCGATAGGTTCGCCAAGGTGCCGGACTGGATGGGACGTCAGATCGCTACCGGGCACAAGGTGAACTTGCTGCGGAAGGCCTTCGCCACGGACAACGAGAAGGTCAGGGACTTCTCGATCCGAATGCTGTCCGCCTCTGGGCGCGACTGGCTCTATCGACCCAAGATCTGAGGATTGCACCAACCATGACCGACTGGATCAAGAGCAACGAACGTCGGATCGGAACAGTCGTCGGCGATGCCTCGACCGATACCTACACCTTCATCCTGAAGAGCTTCAGTGCAAAGCTGGGCGATATCGTCGCGACCCCGACGGATGTGCCCGGGCACGCGGGCACCTACGGCGCGATCATCTGGGGTCGCGTAGTCGGCATTAACCGCGTCAACCCTTTCTTCCCGGCTGAGGCCGCACAGGAACTTTCGGAACAGGACATCAACCTGCTCGATACCGTGCTCTCCACGACACGTGACTATCTGCAGGCGGAGGTCCTTATCCTGGGCGCGACCAAGAATATGGACGTTACCAACCTGCGCTTGTCGCCCGTGACCTACCCCGTGAAACCCTCTGCGGGCGTTTTCAGCCCGCCGGCGGAGGCGATCCGTGTTCTTCTCACCGGCGGCGATAATAACCAGGTCAAGCTCCGCCTCGGTACGTTGATCGGGCGCAAGGATGTTGATGTCTCGCTTCAGGCGAATAAGATCGTCTCGCGCCACTTGGCGATCCTTGCGATGACAGGCGGCGGCAAGACCGTGGCAGCCCGGCGCGTTCTACGGGAACTCACCGCCATCAACTATCCCATCGTGATCCTCGATCCGCACGGGGATTATCTCGCGTTCTTCGAGAAGCGGAGGGAGCTCGGCGGTGTCGACGTCAAACTCTTTTACCCGGCGATCCGCGTCTACGGCTCCGATTCTGGCGTCATCGAGGAACTTATCGCCAAGATGGGGCATCGCCTTACCGACCCGCAGAAGGACTTCTTCCAAACCGTTGTCGCCCAGACCAATCTTGAGCCGGGAATGACCGCCGAGCGCTACATCGCCGAGCTCATCACGACCTGTGGCAGACTCCGGGATGGCGGCGGGAACGGGGGCGACCGGCTCAACGCCCTGACGGTAAACGCGGTCCGGCGCTCTCTGGACTTCGTCCGCCGCGCCCTCAATTCAATGCAGACCAACAACGAGCGCCTGATGGCGCAGCTCAAGCCAAAAGGTTACGCCTTTACCGAGCTGCCGGATCCGCAGACGTCTCCGGACGAGATCGTCCGCCCAGGGCGGATTTCGATCATCTATCTCGCCGGCTTCGATCACCTCACGCAGTCGGCCATTGCTTCGATTGTGATTGAGCACCTGTTCGCTCACCGGGCAAAGCTGACCGACCGAATTGCCCCTTTCCTCACGGTCATCGAGGAGGCACACAACTTCGTGCCCGGCCGCCGCGAGGGAACCGAGGACACGCCTTCGTTAGCGACCGTACGAAAAGTGATCACCGAGGGCCGCAAGTTCGGCACGGGCCTCATGCTTATCTCGCAAAGACCCGCCCGCCTTGACGAGACGATACTGTCCCAGTGCAACAGCTTTCTGGTACTGCGCCTCGTCAACCCAAAGGACAAGAACTTCGTCCGATCCGTCATGGAGAACCTGTCCGAGAGCGACGCCAACATCCTGCAGACCTTTGGGCCTGGCCAGGGTATAGTTTCCGGTCAGGCCGTCAGATTCCCCCTCCTGGTCGATATCGATTTCGACGAAGATCTTGTCAGCGAGGCCATCGGGGATGAGGATTTTGTGAAGAAAGCCAAGGATTGGTCGCCGGATCCAGTCCGGGAAGAGATCGCAAGCATCGTCGACGAGGTCATTCCGCCTGAGCCACCCGCCTCTCCAGCCACCAAAAGGGCTGGCAAGCGGGCTCCGCTTCCCGACGTCACGTTCAACGCTGGTACCCGAGGAGGCAAGCCTAACGGAGCTGGTAAACGCCCGCGCGCATAGCGCCGCGGGCGATCCGCGCTGCGAACTTTGCCTGCTTCTCAGATGGCGCCTTTGGCCAGCCGCGGTTGGCTTGCTTCGCCATGTCGAGCGCGAAGTCGCGGTCCCAGTCAGAGAAACCTTCGGCGTTCGCGGCCCATTTTGATGCCTCGAACCATTGATCCGGTGTCATCGCCTTCGTGACCGCGACGTCGTCATCCAGGTCCAGGGGCCCCTCACCTTCCGAACAGACTTGGCCGAGATCCGCTAGAACCACTGTGTTTAGCCCGTGGCCGGCACCCGGCTCTGAAACATGGATCGGAGCAGCGGCTTGCTCGGGCGCGCGGCACTCCGGTGGAAGGGGCGCCGGCAGATCCAGGGAGAGGCCCTTCACGTCTGCCCAGCACGCCTCCTTCTTGAACCACTCAGTTGTGTGCTGACCAACGTTCAGTGTCATACGTTCCAACACGAGCGGCGCCCACGCATCCAGCAGTTCCCGGATCTCCGGCGACACGGCTTGGTTCTGCCAGATCTCGTCAAGATCCAGCCGATCACCAAGCCGATACGAGAGGTACGAGGTGAGGTAGGCCTTCACCATCGACCCAACGCCGCCTCCAATGCCCGCATCTGCGACTGCGCCACTAGCGGCACGGAACAGGATCGCCATCGCGACGATGTGCTTGAAGAATGTCTCGTCGACGGATTCTATGGGTATGCCGCCATCGGTGGCCGAGACGATCTTCTTGAAGGCGTCGAAGTTCTTCTGCGCCCCCTTGCTGACGAGGTGCGGATAGAGACTCCACGCCATCCAGTACTTCGCCATGTCGGTCTTCCCGAACCGCTGGTCCTTCGGGATCTGCCGTTTGAAGTCGGCTTTGCGTTTCGGCGTAGTCCCCTCGCGGTTCATGGCGGCTTGGTAGGAACCGCGTGTACGCTCGTAGAACCAGCGCATCGCCTGCCCGGGGCACCAAGTGTCGTTCGCAAGCTGCTCCATCCGTCGATGGAGTTCCTCATTGGCCTCCAGGTCGGCTGCTTGGATGGGGTTTTGCGTGTTGGCATAGCGGGTGATGCGCGGGACGAACTCGCGCAAATCCTCACTCGCCACTTTCGTGAGCTTGACGGCCACGGCGACCTGAGAAAGGTCGGCGCCACCCTGCTTCTTGGCGCCCTCCTGCGCCTTGTAGATTGAGCCGGTAGTCTGGGCGCCGTTAACGATCTGAAGGCCCGCGATCCGAGTCACGCAAGGCTGCCCATGGATCGTCTCGATTTCGATCTCTTGCGCCGTCGCAGTCAGGCCGTTGTTGTAGGCCAGGAAGCGCTCCGGCTGGTCCTTGACGGTCTTAATGATCTCCTTGTTCACCTTCGTTTTGTTGTCGAGATAGGAGCGCAGGTTGGTGTCGTAGAGTCGGGGTCCGTATCGCTTGAACAGCCAATGGATGGTCGTCCCGCTGAGGATGAGAAGGTAGCTCTTGTAAAAATGGTCGCGACCGGTCGCCTCCAGGCATGGCACGGCGCCGCCGAGTCCCTCCCTAAAATCGACCACGATGTCGGCAGGGCTGAAGGTATCGTCCGAAAGCTTGTAGAGCCGGTCGACATCGTAGATGTCATACACGACCTCGATGTGCCCAAAGCTCGCCGCCCGGTCGTACTCCTTCGTACCGAGCCGGAGGTTGGTTACGAATACGACCCGAAGCTCGGTGATCCGCTCTGCGTGCTCTCCAATATGATCGACGAGCGGGCGCACCTCGCGAATGCCTTGGAGCGCTTCAGGGTTGTTGTACGCCATCCGGAAGCACCGGAGCACCATCTCCACCCGGCTCCGGAATTCGGTCAGCGCCAGGGTCTTGGTCGCCGGATCGTCTTCGTAACGCGCGGTGAAAAGCGTCAGCTGACCGTCCGAGCTCACGGGCAGATACCCGAGGATCATCAGATTAGTATTCTGAACCTTGGCCTTGAACGGGCAGCGCACGAAATCGTCAGAGCCCACCGCATCGTCACCGACGTCGGTGGACACCCCGCCCTGGTCTTCGAGGTAATCCATGGATACAGCCAGCAGGTGTCCGTCCAATAACAGGGGGTCGTTCCCCTCGGTTTCGGCGAACTCGCGCACCTGTTCGCGAAGGACATCTGCGAACTCTGTCGCCTTCTCCTCCTCAATGGAAATGACAGGCGATATGCTCTGGGCCGTCATTAAGGCTCCCCCGGTCTCGACAGTCTGCAGTGGCGGGGTTTCCGCCTACACGTCTGAACTAAGATATTGCGCCGCAACCGATTCCCGGCAGACGGAGCGTAGCGCAAAGGATCAATCACTCTGCGGGCAGGAGCAAGACCCCGGTCTGCACAACCTAATGGAGAACCCCGGCAGAGTGCCACTCGTCTCAATTTTTGTTGGGGGAGGACGCCGGCGGAGGGAGACTTGGCGGGCCCCGGGGTGATATTGGCTCACGCTCGATATCAGTTGAGCCATTGAAGCCAGTGTAAATTTCTAATGTGCTGCGGCGCATAAATAATCAATGCGCAACGACCCTTTGTTGGTACACGAGACTGTACAAAGACCATTCCTAGCTCGTCGTATTCCATTGATTTTTATGAGCATTCCGTCCTGGGCCTCTCCTCTTGGCTTCTATGGAACGCTGATCACTTGATGACCGAACGCGGTCGAAAGCGCTGCTTAGATCAGAGGATCGGGAGCATCCGACCATGCTAGGTGGGCCCTGGTCGTGATATCAAGAAGCAAATGAAGAACAAGGGCACCGTAGGAACATCAGGACGGAGGGTAATGCTTGACTGGTCGGGACTGCTTCTACACCGACGATTTTATGTTCAATATCATGGGCATCGAGGATCTGCCGACGACGCTATATCAGTATACGTCCGTCGAAAGCCTCGAGAAGATACTGGAAACCCGCAGCCTTCGCTTTTCTCGTCTCGACACGATGAACGATCCAGAGGAGGCCACGGCGGCCGACCTGCCGCACGCGGCTAGCTCGGTGTTCGTATCCTGCTGGTCGGCTGGTGAAGCCGAGCACATCCCGATGTGGTCAATGTATGGGCGGAATTTCGCTGGTGTCCGGATCAGGCTGCCGTCCAACATGTTCTCGGGTCGCAGAAAGCCTATCGTGCACGAGAAGGGTGGAGCGCTGTCCACGTTCGACGGCATTTACAGCATTAAGCGGAAAGTTCCAGCGATGAGCACAAGCGGTCGCGGTATCATTGGGCCGAACAAAATTTGGTACAGCGATGATCCTGCCTATCGGAACCGCAAGCTGGTTTCCCGTGAGGAAGGCATGGCGCGTTTCAATCCGTATGACCTTGGCATGGTGAAGGGAACATATTGGTCCTACGAGCAGGAATGGCGGTTCAAAATCGCCGCGCTCCCCTTCGAAACGCAATTTCCGGATGACCAATACTTAAACAATGTGGCTCTCGACTTGGGCACTTACCCCATCGAGACGGAAGCGCTCTTCATCCCTCTCGACCCCTCTGCACTTGACGAGCTTGAGGTGACGATTGGCGGAAGGGCCGACCACACCGTGATCGAAGCGGTGGAGTGTATCCTTGCGGAGCACGCCCCGAGGGCGAGTTTGGCTCGCAGTCAAATCCCGATTCGTTAGCGGCATCGGCGGAGGTCGCCGCCCCGGGGCTCTATGCCCGGAGCATATGCCGTGTTGGAAAGGATCGTTCGGTATCTGGAGAGGCCCTCCAACCGGTCATGATTGTCGTCCGCTGACATCAGTCACGGTCTGAGCGCGCTGGCGTCCGCATTTGGGAAAACGCCCGGCGCCCAACGGGCAGCGGCCTCTGCTCAGTGGGGCGAGTTAGCGCACTAGTTTTGCCCATCGATAGAATTCTGGTTGCACTCCGGAGTTGAACAGGTCGACATACTGAAGCGCCAAAACTACGCAGTTGCGCTCCAAGGCGGTCTTTGTTGAGCAATCATCGTTAGTCAAGGGCGCCGCGAAGCCATCTTCGTCTGATCAATCCAGCTAACCGGCAGATCCTTCATTTTTGACATTCCGGTCCCCCGTTCCAACGCCCCATCGATGACGGTTCTCACTATCGCGGGAGACAGGAAGGCGAGATTGAGATTCATGCGAACGGCTCGCTCGCTGCAGCCCTCCCTCGCCGCGATCACCTGCGTCGTCGTCTCCGGATCGGTGATGATTTCCGCCAACCAGCGCCGGGCTTTTGTCAGGGCAACAAGCAGCCTTTCCCTAGCCTCAGAGCGCATGGGACGAGCGGTTTGACGATCAATCCCGATGATCTCACGCGCGCGCGTGCCACCGCTTGGGCTCCAGTCGATTTCGACGCCGCTCAACTCCCTCCCGTCGTCCCCTTTCGACTTGAGTAGCAGTGACAGCTTGCCTTTCCGGACAACGACTTTTTCTAGATGCGTTTCGACCAAAATTCGGTCACCGCTTGCGGGACGTTGATCGTCCGTGTCAGTCGCATTCGGCGGGAAGAAGGAAAGCCTTCGAAGGTAGTCGAGCAGAACCTGCTCCACCCCGGCGGCCGACACGCGAGGGCATGAGCCCGTCTCGGCTTTGCGCCCTTGCAAAAGTGCCTGCGAGACGTAGTAGCGATAACGGATGCTCCCCTTCTGAGCATAACTCGGGCTCATGGCGTTGCCGCGGTCGTCAAATAGCCGCCCCAGCAGAAGCGCATCAGATCCGCTACGACGGTTCCTGAATGTCTGAGCCTGTTCCGCGAGCTGGCGCTGAACTGCATCCCATAAGGCCAGATCAATCAGCGCCTCATGCTGCCCGGAATATCGCTGTCCTTTGTGGACGATATCGCCGACATAGACCGGATTCGAGAGGATCTTGTAGAGATGGCCCCGGCTGAACAGGCCGCCTCCGGTCTGCTTGCCTGTACCGTCAGTCCTGACAGGAAGGCGACGGTCCTCCCCATTCAGCCAATTCTTTAGCGTGTGGACGCTGCCACAAGTCATGTATGTGGCGTAGAGAAACCGAAACGCTCGATCGATGTTGCAATCTGCTTCACCTGGGCCTTCGAGTGGCTTCTGGCATTCCTGGAATAAGGCTTGAGCGTAGAAACGGCGATCAGCTCCACACGCTGATCTTGAATAAGGGACATGGAAAGCTCCGTGCTGTGTTTGCCCGAAGCAGGTCCTTCCATGCTTTCAGCCGAGGCGCATTCACGGGATTTCGCTCGAATTTGCGTGATCGTAGCCTCAAGCTCGCGGCGCTGATCGTCGCGAAGACGGGCCGCGTCATCGGCGAGAAGGTGGCGGACGACAAGGACCGGCTCAAAGAACCGGAAAACTTCCGCTAGGGCAGCATATTGCGGCATCGTTACAATGTTGACGTCCGCCCGAGCCGTGTTCCAGAGTGCCGTAAAACGAGAACGGACATGGCGGGCGGCAGAGAACTCAGCGACACGATCGCGTTTATCCGGAAGCTCGACCGAGCGCGCAGTCCCGACGACGTCTGCGCGATGCTACTCGAGATCACGCGCCGATTCGGCGTGGAGCGCGTGCTCGCTGGACTTATCCCGATGCCCGGGGCCGACCGCCGCACGCAGCTGTCGCACGTTGTCATGAGTGCCTGGCCGGAGGAGTGGTCGCGCCGGTATTTTTCGCACGACTATCTCTTCCGTGATCCCACAATCGAGCAGGTGCAAAAAGCGGCAACGCCCTTTCTGTGGAGCGAGCTTGAACCGGCCTATCGCTCCGACTTCGCAGCCCGACGGATCATGGAGGAAGCAAGCGAGTTCAAACTGAAGGAGGGCTACACCATCCCTCTGGTCACGATCGAAGGAGACGTCGCCGGGTTCTCACTCGCCGGCGAGCGGCTGGAAATGTCGCCCGAGGAGCGGTCTATGCTCGTCCTCGTCGCCACCTATGCGCTCGGACGCGCCCTGCCGTTGCGGAAGATCCCACAAGTGCCGGCCGCCGATCTAACCTTGCGTGAGCGCGAGGCCCTGCAATGGGTCGCCGAAGGACTCTCAGATTGCGACATCAGCGAGAAGATGGGGATCTCGGAGCATGGCGTAGACAAGCACATGCGAGCTGCCCGCTCCAAGCTCGGCACGGTCACCCGGGCGCATGCTGTCGCCGAAGCGCTGCGCCGGAACCTGATTAGATAGAGGGTACGAAAAGGCGTACTTTCGTCGGCCGGAGCGATCGGCAAAATCGCCCCCACAAACAACTAGTGGGGGCACAAATGATTCATATCGTGACGCCTGAGAACGCGCATCTCTACAAAGACGAGATGGAGCAAGCCTACAGGCTCCGCCACCGCGTTTTCGTCGACGAGATGAAGTGGACCGACCTCGCGAAACCCGATGGCCGCGAGATCGACCAATTCGACGACGAACACGCCGTGCATATGCTCTACATCGACGATGGCAGAAAGGTGCTGGGCTACCAGCGCATGCTGCCCTCGACACGACCGCATTTGCTTTCCGACGTGCTGCCGCAGCTGTGCGAGGACGAGCGTCCGGCCGGCCCGCACATCTGGGAATGGACGCGCTACTGCGTCGAGCCAGCCCATCGGGAACGAGGCAGGGCGCTGAGCCCCGTGGCCAACGCTCTGCTGTCGGGCATCGTGGAATGGGGACTGGAGAGCGGCGTCAACACCATCATCATCGAGATGAACCCCTTGTGGCTCCTGCGCCTGGTGCAGTTGCACTTCCGCACGGCTCCCCTCGGCTTACCGCAGCCGGTGGGTGGGCAAGACACGGTCGCGGTGACGGCGGCGTTCGACCGTCGCACGCTCGTCCGCCTGCAGGAGATGCGTGGCAACTGCCAGCGCGTCCTGGTCCAGCCGGCAAACACCATGCCCTTATACCTCGCGAGCTAGTGCGATGACTCGCCCGTCCATCAAGATTAGTGCCGAGCAGGAGATCACCATCCTGCAGTTCTGGGCCCAGGCCATGGACATCAAGCGGACATTCACGCCGGAGGAGATCCAATCGGTGCCGGGATTGTCGAAAGCGATTGAAGTCGCCAAGACGCTGCCGGACGGGATCGGATGGGGCAATGACCTCGCCGACACGCAGGCCGCAAATATGCCTCGCGCCAGAAAGACCTAGGCTTTCTGGCGCGCCGTTTCCGGTGTCTCTGGCATGGGAAGGGCGTCGGCTACGGACGCGACCATGGCGACCAATTTCTTGCGCACGGCAGTATCCCCAATTCGGGCGAAAGCGCGCGCGAGGGCCAGCCCATCATGCGTGCTGATGAGCGGCTGCAAGTCGTCGTGCAGGCTGTTCGAGGGCGTCGCCTTCGCATAGCCCTCGAAGAAGTAGCCGACGGACACGCCCAGCGCCCCGGCGATATCGACGAGGCGGCCTGCTCCGACACGGTTGGTGCCTTTCTCGTACTTCTGGACCTGCTGGAAGGTGAGACCGAGGATATCACCAAGCCGTTCCTGGCTCATGCCGATCGAGACCCGCCGCAGCCGGATACGCATGCCGACGTGCCGGTCGGCGTCACTCGGACTTTTCTTCACCACGCTCACCTCATCGTTCCAAGCGTAGCGGTAAATGCCATAACGCAACATTGCAACCATTCCGTGCGCCAATCATCCGCTTGTGCTCGACTCAAATGGACGCCGCGATGCACGTCGGCTCCATATCGGGTCGCGGCCGGTGGGCCGGTCGATCACGCGGGGCAGAGTAGCCTTGGCAAGCAGGAGGCTAACAAACCGGAAAGCTTGAGATTCGGCCGGCATGAGCACCCGCCCATGCCGACGAAATCCGCACGTCCGTCCAAAAACGGAGAAGCCCTACTCGCTTTCGGATGGGTCAGGCGATCGATGCCGATCAGCGTCTTGGTGCTGAAATCGAAGCTGTCGCCGACGAGAATAAGCTCGTCCCACCGGGCCTTCGGTAGGGCTCCCCCATCGAACACCTTAATTCCGGAAAAGCGCTCCTGGTTTACGACGATCGTGTCATGCTGGTCCGAGCCTTGGACGGTCTCAAAACCCGAAAACACAACCGGCAATGTCAGATCAAACCTTCCGCCACCAACGAGCGACAGAACGCCGGCGCCACCCCCCTCAAGGGTTGCATCAGTCAATTCATTGGCGCGGACCGCCACGGAGGTGGCGGCCATCGACGGGGCTACTGGCATTGTTATTACACGTGCATTTTTGTCTAAACCGCAACCCATTATTGCAATCGGGTGAGGCATCAACTCTCCAAACAGAGGGCACGTAACGTCACTTGATGCTTATTATTCAGGCACTTGTGGCATCTGCCGTCCTTTGAGGGGCGCTTGACGGCGAAATTGCAGCGTTGTCTCAATGCAGGGGCAGTCACGATTAGGGGCGCCTTACTGGACTATGCGGCGCCTTACGGATGAATTCGCCCATTAGTTGTAATCATCCATCCAGTTCTTGCGTGATGACGACCTGAATAGCAGCCTGCTACTGCCGTGTTGGCTGCCTGATACGGCCCTGTTATGGGCCTGCTAGGCACCTGTTATTCGAAGGCCTCGCACCCGTTTAAGTCGTTACAATTATTTGAAATATAAGAACTTTTCTACAGGGCGCGTTCGATCTCCAACCTAATATTCGGAAAAACAGGTCTTGCAGGAAAAGAGGTCTCTATCGGACAAAGCTTTTCCGGTTGGGTGAGCCGAAGCTGTCGGAGACAGGTTGCCGTAGGACTACCTCCACCACCAAGCGCCCCTAAAAGGGCGGTTTTTCAGGCAAATCCCGCACAATCAGCAGCTTACGCTTCGCCGGGGCGTGCCACAGTGGCATATACGAGGCTTGAACGGGGCGACATCCTCAACAGTGATGCCAACCGCCTACTGAGCTTGCTCTAAGGGATCAGACTCGAAGGAAGGTCCGGGGGCGCTTCCGCGCAAACGCGGCTCAGGCGCTAGCGCGCACCGGCCCGGCGCAGGATCGCGATGATCCCCTCGTAGCCGCGCGTTTCGGCGTGTCTCAGAGGCATCACGCCGTTTCGATCCGGGATCCCGGGATTGGCTCCACCCTCGACGAGAGCCCGCACGGTCTCAACATGACGCGGCCCGCCATCGCCGAGGATCACCGCCTCGATCAAGGCGGTCCAGCCCAGGTTGTTGACGTGATCGAGCGGCGCGCCGGCCCGGATGAGCTCGCGGACGACGCCGTCATGGCCGAGATGGGCAGCCGCGATCAGCGCGGTTCCGTCATAGATGCTGGTGACGAGCTTCGCGCTGGCGCCGGCGGCGATGAGCGCCTTCAGCGTCGGCACGTCGTCCCGGACGGCCACGATGGTCACGGCGTCGTAGCGCTGGTTGTCGAGAAGGCCGGGATTGGCCCCGGCTGCCATCAGGGTCCCGATGGCTGTGCCGTGGCCCTGGAACGCCGCCACATGCAGCGGCGTACGGCCATTGCCATCACGAGCGTTGAGGTCCGCGCCGGCTTGAGCCAGCCGCCGGATGCTCTCGGCAGAGCCTTCGGCTGCTGCTGCATGCAGGCCGCGATAGGCCGATAATTCCGTTTGCGTGGGAGCGGTCTGCGCAAGGGCCGCGCCTCCGGAGAAGGCCAGAAACCCGATCAATCCAACGAGCGCGAATGCATGAGTCATGGCACATCTCCAAGCCGTGCGCGGTGGCTGGCGCTGAAGCCAGCCACCGTCGGCTGTTACTTCAGTTTCGCCTGCACCTTGGCAATGCCGGCATTCGCGCATTCCTCGTCGAGCTGTCCGCCCGGAGCGCCGCCGACACCCACGGCGCCGATGACCTCTTCGCCGGCCTTCACCGGAACCCCACCGCCGAGCAGCAGGAAGCCTTCAATGGCGGCCAGGTGACGGGCAGCCGGGTTCTTCTCGGCGTTTTCCATGATGGCCGTGGTGTTGTTGCGGGCGGAGGCCGCCGTGTAAGCCTTGGCGCGGCTCGCCTCGACCGTGTGGGGACCGGCCCGGTCCGCCCGAAGCACGGCGCGCACGAGGCCGGCGCGATCCACGACGGTGGCCGTCACGTTGAAGTTCTTGGCGGCGCATGCCTCGACGGTGGCCTGGGCCAGCTCCTGGGCGACTGCCAGGGAGATGTTCCGCTCCTGAAGGACCTGGGCGCTGGCGGCCACCGGAGCCAGGGTGAGAGCCGCGAGAACGGCAACGCGAATTTTCGACATGAGGCTTCTCCAATTGGGATCGTGACGATCCCGGTTGTTCGACGCCTGCAACCCTAGCCGGGCGGGATCCGGCTGGTTATCGGTGCGGAACCGGAGCAGCTTCCGTAGTTCTACGGAGATATGTCGGCCGGGCGCGCAAGGAGAACGAGGCGCACCATCTCGGCCACCGAGGTCGTACCGAGCTTCTCGGCGAGATTGGCACGATGCGTCTCGACCGTGCGCGGTGAAACACCCATGGTCCGGGCGATCTCCTTCGTCATCCAGCCGCGGGCCACCATGTCGAGGATCTCACTCTCGCGCTGTGTGAGGCGGGCCAGCAGCGTGCGCGCCTCATCCGCCTCGTTCGCGTGCCTCCGGTGCGCCTCGAGCCGCGCAAAGCCCGCCTCGATGGCCTCGATCAGCACTTGCTCGTCGATCGGCTTGGTCAGGAAATCGACAGCGCCGCCCTTGAAGGCGCGCCGGCAGGCATTCACGTCGCCATGGCCGGTGATCACCACCATCGGCAGGCGCTCGCCCTCTGCTGCAAGCCGCTCCAGAAGTTGAAGGCCCGAGAGGCCGGGCATCCGCACATCGGCGACGATGCATCCGACGGCGGCCTTGTCGCGCCGCTCCAGAAAGGCAAGGGCATTCGGGAAGGGTTCGACGGCAAACCCGGCCGTGCGCAGGAGCAGCCGGAGTGCGTCGCGAACATCCTCGTCGTCGTCGATGAGGAATACGGTGCGGGACGGCGCCGTCATTCGGCGGCCTCCCTGCGGCCCTCGGCGATCAGCGGCAGGTGGATGATGAACACCGCGCCCCCTTCCGGCACATTGGCCGCAACGATGCGCCCGCCGAAGGCTTCGACGAGGCGCTCGCAGAGCGACAGGCCAAGGCCCATGCCGTCCGGCTTGGTGGTGAAGAACGGCTCGAACAGGCGCGGCAGGTCCGCAGGCGGAATCCCCGGGCCCCGGTCGCTGACCGCAACTCCGGCCAAGCCACCCTCGACAAACGTCGCGACTGTTATCGTCCGCCGGTCCTCGGGCAGGGGCTCGATCGCGTCCGCGGCATTGCGCACGAGGTTGTGCACCACCTGCTCGATCGAGACCCGGTCGATCATGGAGGAAGGATCGCGTGGGTCGAGGTCGAGCTTCAGCACGATGCCGCGGCGTGCCAGATCGCCCTGCACCAGCTCGGCGACGTTGCGGACCAGCCGATTGAGACTCGTCCGCTCGGGCGCCGGCCCGCTGTTCGACACATAGGCGCGTAGGCGCGAGAGGATGTCGCCGGCCCGCTTGGCCAGGCGAACATTCGCATCGAGCACGTCGATAATCTCGCCCCGATCCGGAGAAGAGGAGCGGGCGAGACGCAGGCCTGCCTGACTGCGGCTGAGGATGGCGGTCAGCGGCTGGGTGAGCTCATGGGCGATCCCGGAAGCCATTTCGCCAACAGTGTTGACCCGCATGGCATGCGCGAGCCGGGCCTGATGCTCGTGAAAGCTTGCTCGCTCTCGGGCCTCGCGAGCGGCGCGACGTTCACGCAGCACGAAAGAGGCGAGGATGACCCCGATTCCTGTCAGCGCTGCCAGGAGCACGATGGCGATGGGCGGCAGAAGCTCGCTCACCGCCGGGCTCCGGGAAATCTGCAGCAGGAGCGGTTGGGACCGGCTGCCAAGTTCTTTCTCGAAGGCAAGAAGCGGCAGCACCCCATCGGGAGATGGCGACTGTCCCCTGTGGGCGACTTCGCGCCCTGATGGATCGCGTAAGGCGAACCACATCCCCGCGGACAAATCCGCCTCCGGGTCCATCAATCGCCCGGCGTCGATGGTCATGACGAGGGCGCCCGCCTGCGAAATGGTTTCGGGAAGTCTTTTGACCAGGTGATAGGCTGCCGCGCCATTCGGGTCCGTCATCACGATCGTCTGTCCGGCGGACAGCGTGGTGGCGGTTGCCGCAAGCTCGAGGATTCCCGGCCTGTTAGACTGAAGCTCGCGGGTGGTGAACACCACATCCGGAACGGGCACGAGGCTAACCGCATCGATGGCGGCGATCCGCGGGTAGAAACGTAAGACAGCGTCGGCGACGGCGCGAAAGGTCGTAAATGAGCGTTCGGGGCTCGCCAGCACAGCGGCAAGGCTCGTCAGATGCGCGTCATGCTGGTCCGCGCGCTGCGAAACGACGCGGTGCAGCGTACGGGCTTCCGCCTCGAAGCTGTTGCGGGCCCGGACGAAGTTGACGGCGGCGACTGCCGCCACCGCAACAACCATCAGCGTCGCCCAGGCAGCAAGGGCTCCGGCGACTCGTCTATTCATCGGCGCAGACAAGAATAAGCATGGCCCCAAACTAACGGCGCAATGCTCTTTCGTCGACTGTCCGGCCTCAGGGCGATAGCGTCGCGCTGTCGTTCAGAGGACAGAACGCGAAGGCGAGCCCCCTTTCGGATCAGGACGATTCTCTCGGCGCACCTCTTTAGACGCCGGGAGCCAAGGCCTTTTCGACACTTGCCGCGATGTCGAAGAGGCGCTGGTCGTGGCCGTGGCGGGCGACCAGCATGAAGCCTACCGGGCGCGCCTGGCCAGAGATCGGCAGCGAGATGCTAGTCAGGTCGAACTGGTTGGCGAACATGGGGTTGCGCAAGATCAACCAATCCGTCTTGTCATAAAGCTCTTCGTCCGCAAGCAGGGGCGCGGTCAGCGGTGCGGAAATGGCTGTCGCGGGCAATGCGAGGACATCGATGGGCGCCAGTCGCTCGTCCATGGCGGCCACCAGCGCCTGCCGGCGGCGCAGTGTGCGGATGTAAACCGGCGACGGCACCTTACCGGCGCGCGCAATCGAGCCCCTGACGAGCGGATCGATCATATGCGCTTTCGCCTCGATCCAATCCGCGTGAATCTCCGAGGCTTCGATAGAGGCAATCGATCCTCGGGCCGTCGCTTCCGCCATGGCCTGTAGCAGATCGTCGATACCGAGGGACGTAATCCGCGCGCCCGCCTGCGAGAGCCGCTTCACGCTCGCCTCGAAGGCCTCGGCGACCAGGGGTTCCGTTTCCGTAAACAGCCGACCCTCTGGAACACCGATCCGCAAGCCGGCGAGCGGATAGGGCGTGAGTGTGCGCGGCTCTTCCCCCGCCATGATGGCATCCGCGAAGGCGCAGTCCTGCGCGCTGCGTGCCAACGGGCCTATGGAGTCGAGCGTGTAAGAAAGCGGGAATGTGCCCTTGAGCGGCACGCGATGCGCCGTGGGCTTGAAACCGACGACGCCGTTGAAGGCCGCCGGAATGCGCACCGAGCCGCCGGTGTCGCTGCCGATGGCAATCTCGCTCGTACCCTCGGCCGCCGACACGCCGGCGCCGGAAGACGAACCGCCTGGCACGCGCAACGGATCGGCGGCGTTTCCTGGCGTGCCATAGTGAGGGTTGAAGCCGATTCCGGAATAGGCGAACTCGACCATGTTGGTCTTGCCGATGATCACCGCACCGGCCTGGCGCAGGCGACGAACGATGGCGGCATCGCTTGTGGCGGGCGGCGCATCGCGCAGCACGATCGAACCGGCCGTGGTCGCTTCTCCGGCGACATCGAACAGATCCTTGATCGAGACGATGCGGCCATCGAGCGGCCCAAGGCTGATCCCGTCGCGCCGACGCACATCGGCAGCATCGGCGGCGGAGCGCGCCTCGCTCGCGTAGATGCGGAGGAACACGCGCTCATCCGCGGCGCGGGCGGCCAATCGGGCGAGAATATTTTCAAGCGCGTCTCGAGCAGGTGTCATGATCGATCCAAAGCGGAAACTGGTGATGATAGTTTTGCATCGAAGCCACATGACTCTGTCAAGTTCGGGCCTTCGAGGATTGCCCTACTCCTTAGAGGTTAAGGAACAGGACCTATGCGCGACCGTTGCCCTTCCTGGGGAATCAAGATGCGCAGCGGGCCGGGCAGGAATGATACGAATCGCCATCGTGCTGATCGCGGGCCTTGCCGTGCTCATTGGCATGCCGCTTCTGCGTCCCGCTTCGCTCGCGATTCAGAAAACCGCGATAGATCCGCACAATCCCGGCGAAACGGGGGTCCTCACGTTCTCCGACGATTTCAGCACGCTGAATTTGTGGAACGGCGCAGATGGGACCTGGGACACGGCCTTCCCGTGGTCCGCGGCAAACGGCGCGGCCTTGTTCACCAACCGTGAGCGGCAATGGTACATCAATGCCCGCTATGAGCCCACCGCGTCGATCAAGCCTTGGCACATCAGCGATGGCAAGCTGATCATCACGGCTGATCGGGCACCGCCTTCCGTCAAGCCGCTCATCAATGGCTACAACTACACATCCGGAATGCTCTCGACCTATCACAGCTTCAGCCAGACCTACGGCTATTTCGAGATGCGAGCGAAATTTCCGGCGGGCAAGGGAATGTGGCCCGCCTTCTGGCTGCTTCCCGCCAACGGTCACTGGCCGCCTGAGATCGATGTCGTCGAGATGCTCGGCCACGATCCGGGCAAAATCTACATGACGGTGCATTCAAAGGCGTCCGGCCGCAGCACGGAGCAGCAGGGAAGTATCAGGGTCAATGATACGTCGAGCGGCTTTCACACCTACGGCATCTACTGGGGACCTGACACCATCACGTGGTACCTGGACGGAAACCCGACCTATTCCGCGCCGACACCGGCCGATATGCATCAGCCGTTCTATCTCGTGGTCAACCTCGCCGTCGGTGGCCGATGGCCGGGTGACCCCAATGAGAGCACCCATTTCCCGGCCGCCATGGAGGTCGAATATATCAGGGCCTACAAGACCCGCTGATGCCCTGCTGACGAAAGGGCCTGCGCCGCGTTAAAAGACCAAAGCCCCAACCGCGCAAGAGTGGTGAGACGCGATGCAGAAAGACCCAACCCTTCCGGTCGACGACGAGGCCCGCCTTCTCGCCAAACGGCTGCTGCGCACGGCGCGCGCGGGCGCGCTGGCGACGAACGATGGCGCGAGCGGTTTCCCCTTCGCCAGTCTCGTCTCCGTGGGTACCACGATCGACGGAACCCCCATCATTCTCACCTCCCAACTCTCGGTTCATACGAAGTTGCTGGAGGCGGATGCCCGCTGCTCACTGTTGTTGTCCGACATCGGCAAGGGCGATCCCCTCGCCCATCCGCGCATGACGCTTTTGACCAAAGCACAACGGCTCGAGCCCGGATCGGATGAGGCGCAGGCGATTCGGCAGCGCTATCTGATGCAGCACCCGAAGGCCGCGCTCTATGTGGATTTTCCCGATTTCGCGTTCTGGCGGCTCAACGTGACATCCGCTGTTCTCAACGGCGGATTCGGACGGGCCTATCGCATGGTCCGCACCGACATCGTGACCGATATGACGGGGCTCGACGGCTTTGCCGGTCTCGAAGCGGAAGCCGTCGAGCACATGAACATGGATCACAAAGAGGCCATTGCCCTCTACGCCACCAAACTGTGTGGCGGCCGGGACGGCGCATGGAAGCTGATCGGCCTTGATCCGGAGGGTGCACAGCTTGCGCTCGGCGACGAGATCCTGCGCCTCGTCTTTCCAGAGCGCCTGACGAGCACGGGCGATCTGCGGCCGGTGCTCGTCAATCTGGCGCAACAAGCCCGGGGACGATAGCCCTACAGAGCCTTACGCCGCGTATTTCGCTTTGAGATACGCGAGGTAGGGCGCGGGATCGAGGGCGCGGCCGGTTTCGCGCACCAACAGCTCGTCGCGGCTAAAGCGGCGACCATGGCGCCAGATCTTGGTGCGCAGTGCTTCCGCCAAACCCGTATAGTCCCCGGCCTCGATGGCAGCATCGAGCGCGCTGTCGCGGCGCAACGTTTCCATCATCTGCGCCGCCATGACGTTACCGACGGTGTAGGTCGGGAACGAGCCGATATAGCCCGTCGACCAATGCACATCCTGCAGCACGCCACGAGAGTCGTTCGGCACGTCGAGATCGAGATCGCGCTTGATCGCTGCGTTCCAGGCGGCAGGCAGGTCCGCAACGGCGAGCGAACCATCCATGAGCGCGCATTCGATATCGACGCGCAGCATGATGTGGAAATCGTAAGTCAGCTCGTCCGCCTCGACGCGGATGAAGCCGGGCTCGACCCGCGTGACGGCGCAATAAAACTCTTCCGCGCTTACATCGCCCAGCTCGTTCGGAAACTGCTTCTGCAGTTCGGGGAAATGCAGCTGCCAGAAGGCGCGGCTGCGCACCACGTGGTTCTCCCACAGGCGCGATTGGGATTCGTGCGCACCAAAGCTCGTGCCGCCGACGGCGTAGAGGCCGACGAGATCAGTCGTCAGCGTCGTGCGCGTATAGGCCGGATCGACGCCCTGCTCGTAGAGGCCGTGACCGGTCTCATGCGCCGTGCCGAAGATCGAAGCCGGCAGGTAGTTGCGATTGTAACGCGTGGTAATGCGCACGTCGTTGCGAGTGAACGACACCTCGAACGGGTGAACCGTGGTGTCGAGACGGCCGCGCTGAAGATCGTAGCCGAGCTTTTGCGCCATACTCAGGCCAAACGCACGCTGGCCTTCTTCTGCGAAATCCCGGAACAGGAAATCCGAGCGCGGCGCGGAGCGCGAGCGGGCAGCAGAGAGGATCGGCAAGAGGCCAGCACGCAGCGTCGCAAACAAGCTCTTGAGGCTCGCCGCCGTCTCGCCCGGCTCATAGATCGAGACCATGGCGTCGTAAGGATGCTCGGTCCAGCCAATGCAGTCCGCATAGGCGCGCGATAGCTCGACGGTCTTCTTCAGGTGCGGCGCGAAAATCGAAAAGTCGCTTTTCGCGCGGCCTTCGATCCAGGCGGCCTGCGCCACAGTGCGAAGCGCCGCGCGCTCCTGGATGAGAGACGCGGGAACGCGGCGATGATGTTCGAACGCCCGACGCGTCTGCACCACGAGGCGGCTGTCGGCGTTGTTCTCCGGCAGCGCCGCGACAGCCTTTTCGGCGGCTTCCAATGCCTTTTCGGTTTCGGGCGCCAACAGGAGATCACGCGCGATGCGCGTGAGCGTCGCGATCTGATGCCCGCGCGTCTCCGCTCCCTGAGGCGGCATCATGGTGCGGGAGTCCCATGTCAGGAGTGACGTGGCGTTCAGCACGTCGTTGACGGAGGCGATGCGCTCTTTCAGCGCCGCAAGTGAGGCTTCCTGGCTCATGATCCCTCTCTCTTCTGGTTAGTTCGTTCCGCCGGCGTTGAGATGGCAGGCCGCAGCGCGCCCCTTTCCGATCTCCGACAAGACAGGTGCCTCGCGCTTGCAACGCGGGCCGGCGAGCGGGCAGCGCGGATGGAAGTGGCAGCCGCTCGGCGGGTTGAGGGGCGAGGGAATTTCGCCGGCAATCGGGCGAAAGTCCTTGCGACCGACGCCGACGCGCGGAACGCTCTCGAACAAAGCCTTGGTATAGGGATGGCTCGGCGACGCGTAGAGTTCCGCCGTCGGCGCAATCTCCACGATGCGGCCGAGATACATGATCGCAACGCGGTCCGACACATGCCGCACCACGCCGAGATCGTGGCTGATAAAGATCGCCGTGAGATCCAGATCGCGCCGCAGATCCATGAAGAGGTTCAGCACCTGCGCCTGGATCGACACGTCGAGCGAGGCCACCGGCTCGTCGAGCACGAGTAGATCCGGCTTCATGGCGAGTGCGCGGGCGATGGCGATGCGCTGGCGCTGGCCGCCGGAGAACTGGTGAGGAAACCGGCGACGATAGCTCGGATCGAGCCCGACGCGGCCCAAAAGATCGGCAACGTAGTCGTCCGCCTCCCGCGCCTTGACGATATTGTGCGTCACCGGCCCCTCGGCGACGGTCTCGCCGATGCGCATGCGCGGG
The DNA here is from genome assembly GCF_011777495.1 of Microvirga terricola. Taxonomy (GTDB): domain Bacteria; phylum Pseudomonadota; class Alphaproteobacteria; order Rhizobiales; family Beijerinckiaceae; genus Microvirga; species Microvirga terricola. Next base: position 328,900 of record NZ_JAATJS010000001.1, read on the forward strand.
TTGAGGCTGGCGAAGGGGTCCTGATGTACCATCTGGACTTTCGTCGTCAGCTTGTGCGTGACGCGCCCTTGCTCTTTCGCGACAGGCGCGTTGCCGAACAGGACCTTGCCGTCGCTCGGCGCATAGATGCCGGCGATGATGCGCCCGAGCGTGGATTTTCCGCAGCCGGATTCGCCCACAAGGCCGATCACTTCGCCCTTGCGCACGGATAGGCTGACGTCGCTGACCGCACGCACGACCTCGATCTTGCGGCCCGCGCCCAAAAGCCCCGCGATGCGTTCGCCGAGACTCGGCCGCTTTACGAAGCGCTTCGATACGTGGTCGATGTCGAGGAAAGCGGCTGACATGAATCGGACTCGATCGGGTAATGGCAAAGGGCGGAGCGTCCATCTGCGAAAGTCTGGACGGGCGGCGTGGTGGTGCAGGCGGGGCCAGCCTTGAAACAGCGCGGCGCGAAGGCGCAACCGGCCGGGAGATTGGCGAGCGAGGGCGTGGAGCCCGGAACCTGCGGCAACCGCTCACCGGGCTCGTGCTCCGCTGGAACGGAGGCGAGCAGCCCCGCGGTATAGGGATGGCGCGGCGACGCGATGACGTCGGCTGCAGCGCCCGTCTCGACGACGCGGCCCGCATACATGACGCAGATGTCGTCGGCGAGGCTCGACACCACCGCGAGATCGTGCGTCACCCACACGAAGGCCGTGCCAGTCTCATCCGCAAGGCGGCGCACTTCGGCAAGGATCTGCCCCTGGATCGACACGTCGAGCGCGGTCGTCGGCTCGTCCGCGATGATGACGGCAGGGCTGTGCAGCAGCGCAATCGCAATCGCCACGCGCTGACGCATGCCGCCGGAGAGCTGATGCGGATAAGCGTCGAGACGCTCCTCCGGACTCGGAATACCGACCTTGGCGAGCGCATCGCGCGAGCGCGTCCAGGCTTCTTTACGGGAAACCTTGTCGTGCGCGCGCACCGCCGCGATCATCTGCGTCCCGATCTTGAGGACCGGGTTCAGGGTCATCATCGGGTCCTGGAAGACCATGGCGATCTGCGCGCCGCGCATCCGGCGCATGGCGTCGCCCTTCAGGCGCGTGAGATCCCGGCCGTTGAGCAGCACCTCGCCGCCGGCAATCTCGCCGGGAGCCTCGATGAGACCGAGGATCGAATAGCCGGTCACGCTCTTGCCCGAGCCGGATTCACCGACGAGGCCGAGAATGCGCCCGCGACCGACCTCGAAGCTGACGCCATCGACGGCCTTGAGCGTACCCGTGCGGGTCTTGAACTGCGTCTGGAGATTTTTGACGCGAAGAACGGCTTCACTCATCGGCTACGCCTCGGGTTCAGTACGTGGCGAACCTGATCGCCGACAAGGTTGATGGCGACCACCGTCAGCATCAGCGCAATGCCGGGATAGATCGAGATCCAATAGCGGCCCGACAGCAGGAACTGGAAGCCGTTGGAAATCAGCGAGCCAAGCGAAGGCTGCGTGAGGGGCAAGCCAAGGCCGAGGAACGACAAGGTCGCCTCGAGCGCGATGGAATTTGCCACCTGCACGGTTGCGACGACGATCAGCGGCGGCAGCGCATTCGGCAACAGATGCCTAAAAAGCACTTTTCGCGCCGGAAGCGGCGTCGAGAGCGCGGCCTCGATATAATCCTTGCGGCGTTCAGCGCTCGCCGCACCGTGCGTGGTGCGAGCGAAATAGGCATATTGCGCGGCGACCAGCGCGGCGACGAGCTGGGGCAGTCCCTGGCCGAGCAGCGCCACAAGCACCAGCGCCAGCAGGATCGCCGGCAGCGAGAGCTGCAGGTCGATGACGCGCATGATCAGCGCCTCGATCCGCCCGCCGTGATAGGCCGCGATCAGGCCGACCGTCGCGCCGAGCACGAGGGCGAAGGCACCCGCCATCATGCCGATGATGAGACTTGTGCGCAGGCCGTAAAGAATGGCGGAAAACAGGTCGCGCCCTGCTGCGTCGGTGCCAAGCCAATGGACATATCCGCCCGAGCCGACTTCGCCGGGAGGCAGACGCGCATCGAACAGGTCGAGCGCCTTCTGGTTATAGGGATCCTGCGGCGCAACGAGCGGCGCGAAGATCGCCATGAGCACCACGGCGACGATGACGATGAGGGCCGCGACAGCCACCGGGTTCTGGCGGAAATCCGCCCAGAAATTGGCAAGCCGGCCCCAACGGGTTTCGACAGGGGCACTCATGACGCGGCCTTCACACGAATGCGAGGATCAAGCTGGCCATAGACCAGATCGACGACGAGATTGATGATGACGAACAGAAACACGACGAGAATGAGGTAGGCGACCATCACGGGCCGGTCGAGCACAGTGATGGAATCGATGATGAGCTTGCCCATGCCGGGCCAGTTGAACACCGTCTCCGTCACGACAGCGAAGGCGAGCGTCGAACCGAGTTCAAGGCCGAACACGGTGACAATGGGAATCGAGATGTTCTTCAGGACATGCAGCCCGACGACCTTGCCCTCAGAGAGTCCTTGCGCGCGGGCGAAGCGCACGTAGTCCGAACTCATGACCTCGGTGGTGCCCGCGCGGGTCAGGCGGATCAAGAGGCCAAGTTTGAACAGGGCGAGGTTGAAGGCCGGCAGGATGATGTAGCTCCATCCTTCGAGCGAGCCGATAGAGAGGTTCAGGCCGAGAATGTTCGAAACCGGTCCGCGCCCGCCGGACGGCAGCCAGCCAAGTTCGACCGCAAAGGTCATGATGAGAAGAAGCCCGATCCAGAAGGTCGGCACGCTGAAGCCGAGCACGGAGAAGGCCATGATCGCCTTCGCGGACCATGAATCCGGCTTATAGCCAGCCCACAATCCGAGCGGAATGCCGAGGCAGGTCGCGATCATCATGGCGGTGAGCGCCAGTTCCAGCGTCGCGGGGAAACGTGACCAGATGAGGCTGATGACCGGCAGGCGGTAGATGAAGGACTCGCCGAGATCCCCGTGCAGCATGTTGTTCATGAACACGAAGTATTGCTCGATCAGCGAACGGTCGAGGCCATAGCGCTGGATCAGCGCCTCGCGCAAAGCCTGGGAAGAAGCAGGGTCGATCATCACGTCGATCGGGTTCCCGATGGCGTAAACGCCAAGGAACACGATGACCGACATCGCGATCATGACCATGACCGCCTGCAGGACGCGCTGGATGAGAAAACCGATCATGCTCGCTCATGCATGGGTTAGAAACGATCCGGAGCGAGCCCGAGGTGAGCCGCTCCGGAAGGAAGACCGGCCGGGTCGCCCGGCCGGCATCGATCGCCGAATGGTTAGCTCTTCGGCTTCATCTCGTAGGCCAGGGTCTCCTGGTCGACGCGCGGCGCGAAGGTGATGGCGCCCTTCTTCGCGGCCCAGACCGTCTGGAGCTGAACCGTCGGGATCAGCGCGCGGTCGTTCATGGAGATCTCGACCGCCTTCTCGAAGAGTCCGCGACGCTTGGGGTCATCCATGGTGCGGCTGCCTTCCTGGAGCAGCTTGTCCACTTCCGGGTTGGAGTAGCCCTGCTTGTTGAAGGCGCCGAGACCGACACTCGGATCGGCGGTGTGAACGAGCGAGCCGTAGGTGTAGCTCGCCTCACCGGTCAGCGTGCCCCAACCGCTCATCCACAGCGAGAATTCACCCTTCTGCTGTGCGGGGAAGAACACCGTACCGTTGAGCGCGTTGGCGTTCACCTTCAGGCCTGCGCGCGCCCACATCTGCGAGAGGGCTTCGCACATCGCGCCATCGCCCGGCAGGCGGTTGTTGGTGCAGTGGAAGTCGATCTCGAAGCCGTTGGGATAGCCCGCGTCGGCCAGAAGCTTCTTAGCCTTCGCAACATCGAACGCGCGCTCCGGCAGGTTCTTGCTGCTGCCGAAGAAGTTCAGCGGCATCAGCTGATTGGCAGGACGGCCGAGGCCTTCCAGCACCACGCGAACGAGCGTCTTGCGGTCGATGGCGACATCGAGCGCTTCACGCACGCGCGGATCGCGCAGCGGGTTGGCGGTGATTTCCTTGCCGTCGACCTTCACCGGCTTCGGCAGGGTTTCCTTCACGTTCGGCGAGAGGTTGAAGTAGTACACCGTGTCGGCAACGAAGGTGTCGACCGACTTGTCCTTCTGCATCGCCGCGTAGTCGGTGGCCGGAACGTAGTTGACGATGTCGACCTGGCCCGACTTCAGCGCCGCCATGCGGGCCGGATCGTTCGGGATCTCCTTGCGGATCACCTTGGCCCACGGTTGCTTGCCGCCCCAGTAGCCATCGAAGCGCTCGACGACGAAGTCACCCTTCGGTTCCCACGACACGAACTTGTACGGGCCGGTGCCGATGGCGGCCTTGCCCGAATTGAACTGCTCGTTGCGTGCTTCCATGCCGATGGACTTCGACACGACGAAGAGGCGGATGAAGTCGTTCGGCAGCGTCGGCGCCGGCGCCTTCGTGATCACATGCAGGGTGTACTTGTCGACGACCTTCGTTTCCTTCACCTGCTTGGTGTAGATCGTCATGCTCATCGGCCCGGTCACTACGGGGATGCGGTCGATGGAGAATTTCACGTCCTCGGCGGTCAATTCGGAACCGTCGTGGAATTTCACGCCTTGGCGGATCTTGAATTCCCAGGTCGTGTCGTCAACCGGCTTCCACGACGTCGCGAGACCCGGCTTCATCTGCAGGTTCTCGTCCGCCATCACCAGCGTGTCGAAGACATGGCGCAGCGTTTCCGCCTGGCTGCCGAGCGTCGACCAATGGGGGTCGATCGAGTCCGGACCCGCGCGGACGCCCATGGTCAGCGTCTGCGCCGATACCGCGCCTCCCAGCGCAGTCCCGAGGAGCAGAGCCGCGGCCAGCGCTCCGCCCAACTTGAAATTAAGTTTCATGCGAGATCCCCTCTTGCTAAGAACCGATCTTTTCGTCCAAGGTGTTCTTATCGATTAGAACGGTAGGTCACTCGGTTTATCAAAGTCAACACTGTCGTGCCCAAATCGCCACCATCTTCTGACCATTCCGAGAGCATCCGTTATAACGGATCAGAACAGGCGCCCGAGGAGCGCATTCTGAACAACCTCGCGGGGGCTCTCGACCGTTCTCTTCCCGTGCCGTTGGGCATTCAGCTTCGCGGCCTGATCGAATTCGGCATTGCGCTTGGGGAATTGCCGGCCGGTCAGCGTCTTCCCTCCGTGCGCGAACTCGCTGAGCGCGCCGGCATCGCCAACATGACCGTCGCCACCGTCTATCGCGAATTGCGCGAGGCAGGGCTTATTGAAGCCAAGCCCGGCGCAGGCACTTATGTCGGCGACGGACACACCAGCGATGGGCTGCGCTCTTCCGCCATTCGCAAGATTCAACGCCGCATCGAGTCCCTGTTCAACGAAGCGGAGGAGCTAGGGCTTGCGCCCTCCGTCGTCTCCTCTCTCGTCAATGCGCGCGCGGCGCGCGGGCGCACGCATGGCCGCCCCCTACGCCTCGTCATGGTCGGCAACTTCATCGACACGACGCAGCAATATGCGGACCGGATCAAGGAGTATCTGCAAGCGGACGATACGATTGTCGCAACGACCGTCGATGCCTTGCAGGCGGGCGAGCCCTTTCCGCAGCCCTGCGATGTCTGCGTCACGCTCGCCCACCGGCGCGGCGAGGTGGAGCATCTGATTCCGAGCGGCATCCCCGTCGTGGGCTTGAGCTTTATCCCGTCAGAGGAAACGCGCGCGCAGCTTGCCGTGATCGATCCGATGGCGCGCGTCGGCATCGTCTCAATCTTCCCCGAATTCATGGCGCTGATGAAGCCCGGTGTGTTGCGCTTCGCGCCGCACGTTTCCGATGTGGACGTGCGCATGCTCACCGCGCCCGATCTCGAAGCGTTCCTTGCTTCCGTCGATGTGGCGATCTACGCCAGTGGCGCAGAGGCAAAGGTCAAACAGCTCCTGCCGCCGGGGCGTCAGGCGATGGAATTCCGCTACGTGCCGGATCCGCATGCTATCCGCGCCACGTTGCTGCCCGTGCTCGAGCGCCAACGCTCGTCGAACAACAGACAAGAGGACAAGCCTTCATGAAAATCAGCGAGATGAACTGGTTTCAGGTGGAAGAATACCTGAAGACGGACGACCGTGCCGTGGTGCCACTCGGCTGCACCGAGCAGCACGCCTATCTGAGCCTGTCCGTCGACAGCATTCTCGCGGAGCGCGTGGCGGTGGAAGCGGCCGAACCCGTCGGGGTGCCGGTGTTTCCCGTGCAGGCCTATGGCATCACGCCGTACTTCATGGCCTATCCCGGCACCGTGACCCTCAAGGCCGAAACTTATCTTCGCGTCATCACCGACATTCTCGATTCGCTGCGCCGCACGGGCTTCCGCCGCATTCTGTTCGTCAACGGTCATGGCGGAAATTCGCCGGGTCAGACGGCGGCCATCGAATGGATGGACAAGAACTCCGATTGCCGCGTGCGCTTCCACAATTGGTGGAACGCGCCCCGCACCTTCGAGAAGGTGAAGGAGATCGACCCCGTCGCCTCGCACGCCTCCTGGATGGAAAACTTCCCCTGGACGCGTCTGCCCGGCGTCGCGCAGCCCGATTATCAGAAGCCGATGGTCGATCTGGAGCGCATGCGCACCTTCGGGCCGGAAGGCGTGCGCGAGATCCTGACCGACGGCAACTTCGGCGGTCGCTTCCAGCGCTCCGATGAAGACATGCACGCCATCTGGGCCGTAGCCCTGGAAGAAACCCGCGCGCTGATCGAGAACTGGTAATGAACGAGAACACGATTCTGATCTGGGGGGCCGGCGCCATCGGCGGCACTCTCGGCGCTTACTTCGCCCGCGCCGGCGAGGACGTGCTTCTCGTCGATATCGTCGAGCCGCATGTTGCCGCCATGAATACAAAGGGCCTCGCCATCGAAGGCCCCGTCGAGACCTTCACGCAGGCCGTGCGGGCAACGACGCCGGACGGCGTAAAAGGCCGGTTCAAGCGCATCATTCTCGCCGTCAAGGCGCACCACACACGCGATGCGGTGCGCGCCTTGAAACCGCATCTTGCCGATGACGGCACCGTACTCTCGGCGCAGAACGGCCTCAACGAACTCGTGATCGCCGAAGAAATCGGCGCGGAGCGCACCGTCGGCTGCTTCGTCAATTTCGGTGCGGATTGGCTGGAACCTGGCCGCATTCTTTTCGGCAATCGCGCGGCGGTCGCCGTCGGCGCGCTCGATGGCGTGGCGACGAAGGCGGTCGAGGATTATCACCGCCTCCTGTCGATCTTCGAGCCAAAGGCGGTGCTGACCGACAACATCTGGGGTTATCTGTGGGGCAAGCTCGGCTACGGCGCGATGCTGTTTGCGACCGCGCTCACCCCCGCCTCCATGTCGGAGAACCTCGCTTCTGAGCGTCACTTCCCGGTCTTCCACGCGTTGGGCCGCGAGGTCATGGCGGTAGCCGGAAAGCGGGGCATGAAACCGCTCGGCTTCAACGGCTTCGACCCGCAAGCATTCATGCCGGGCGCGCCGGAAGACGCCGCGCGCCGCTCCGTGGCGGACATGGCCGAGTTCAACCGGCACACCGCCAAAACCCATTCCGGCATCTGGCGCGATCTCGCCGTGCGCAAGCGCAAGACCGAGGTCGATGCACAGATCGCGATCATCGGCACGCTCGCCGCTGAATCGGGCATCGCGACGCCGACTATCAACAAGCTCGTCGAGCTGATCCACGACATCGAGGACAATCGGCGCGAACAATCCTGGGCCACTCTCGACCTGTTGCTGACGCCATGAAACTCGACTTCACCAACCGCCGCGCCGTCGTCACAGGCGCGGCTCAAGGCATCGGACGCTCCATCGTCCAGGCGCTTGCTTCTGAAGGTGCGCGGGTCTGGGCGCTCGATCTCGACGAGCAGGGCCTGCGCACAGCCACCGAGGCGGGCGCAAAAGCCACCCGCACGCTGGACCTCGCCGACCGCGCGGCGGTCGGGCGTGTCATGGATGAGATGGCGGACTCGCTCGGTGGCATCGACATTCTGGTCAATTGCGCCGGCGGCGTTCGTGGCCAGGTTGCGAAGCCCATCGAGGACGTGGCGGAGCAGGATTGGCTCGTGCTGTTCGAGGCCAATGTGCACGGCGCGTTCTGGTGCTCTCAAGCCGTCGCGCCGCACATGAAGCGGCAGAAGGCCGGCCGGATCGTCAATATTTCTTCCGGCGCGGGCCTGCGCCCGTCGCTCACCGGCATCCAAGCCTATACCGCCTCGAAACACGCACTCGTCGGCCTGACGAAACAGCTGAGTTTCGAGCTTGGACCCTTCGGCATCACGGTGAACAGCGTCGCGCCGGGCTTCGTCCTGTCCAATCCGGCAACCCAGCGCCAATGGGAAAGCTATGGGGCAGAGGGTCAGGCAAAGCTCGTGGAAAGCATTCACACCCGTCGCCTCGGCCGTCCGCAGGACATCGCGGAGACCGTGATGTTTCTGGCGTCCGACGCGGCGTCCTGGGTTTCCGGCCAGATCATTTCCGTAGATGGCGGACGCTCATAAAAGCGCCCGCTTCCGCCTCTTTTTATCGAACACCATTGTCAGGATGAATTGATGAACGACATGACACCCCCGCCCTGGAGTTGGCAGGAAGAAACCTGGCGCAGCAAGGTCAATCACGTGCGCGCCGGCCGCTCCATGAAGCCTGCGAAGTGGAAGAACGGCGCACGCTGCGCCGTGGCGCTTTCCTTTGATTCGGACCACGAGACCAACGAATTGCGCGACGGCGGCAAGTCCATCGGGCGCATGTCGCAGGGCCAATACGGCAATCGCCAGGGCGTGCCGCGCATTCTGAATGCGCTCGCCAAGCACAATGCCAAGGCGACATTTTTCGTGCCCGCCGTCGCGGCGATGCTTTATCCCGACGAGCAGCGGCGCGTCGTTGCCGAAGGCCACGAGGTCGGAATCCATGGCTGGATTCACGAACTCAACAGCACCCTTCCCTACGAGACCGAGCGCGACCTGATGTTCCGCGCCGCCGATATGCTGGAGCGCATCACCGGCACGCGGCCTGTGGGCATGCGCACCCCTTCCTGGGATTTCAGCCCCGATACGCTGCGCATCGAGCGCGAACTCGGTCTGCTCTACGATTCGTCCCTGATGGCCGACGACGATCCTTACGAGCTGATCGAAAAGGGCGAGCCGACCGGCATCGTCGAATTGCCGGTAGAGTGGATTCGCGACGACGCGGTCTATTTCAACATGCACCGCTTCAACGGCCTGCGCCCGCACACGCCGCCCACCGCCGTGTTCGACATCTTTTTCCGCGAATTCGAGCGCGCCTATGAGGAGGGCGGGCTTTTCCTCCTCACCATGCATCCGCATGTCACCGGCTATCGCTCGCGCATCTGGATTCTGGAGAAGCTTTTGGAGGAAATCACCCGTCGCTCTGACGTGTGGATCGCAACCCACGCGGAAATTGCGGCCTATGTGAAGGCGGAATGTCCAAAATGAGCAAGAACCTGCGCGCACGGGATGCGGGCCTTGCCTGCGGCAAGCTGCCTTCGGGCCCGAACAACGCCATCACCGACGTGCCGGGCGTCAGCGTCGGCCATGTCACGCTCAATGAAGGCGAGTTGCGCACGGGTGTGACTGCCATCCTGCCCCATGGCGGCAATCTCTATCGCGAAAAACCGGTCGCCGCCGTTCATGTCCTGAACGGGTTCGGCAAGAGCGCAGGATTGGTGCAGGTGGAGGAACTCGGCGCCATCGAGACGCCGCTTCTGCTCACCAACACGCTCTCGGTCGGCACCTGCGCGACCGCGCTGGTGCGCCATGCCATCGAACATAACCCGGATATCGGCCGCGAGACCGCGACCGTGAACCCGGTCGTATTCGAGTGCAACGACGGTTTTCTCAATGATATTCAGGCGCTGGCCGTAACAGAACAACACGCACGGTCTGCGCTTGAAGCAGCCCGCACCGACTTCGCCGTGGGGGCAGTCGGTGCGGGCTGCGGCATGAGCACTTTTGGGTTCAAGGGCGGCATCGGCACCGCCTCGCGCGTCATCGAATTCGACGGCAAGGCCTTTCATTTCGGCGTGCTGGTTCTGTCGAACTTCGGCAGGCCCGGCGACCTGCGTCTGCCGGACGGTACGGTCGTCACGCCCGCGATGGCCGAGCCCGCGGCGACGGAGAAGGGCTCCATCATCATCGTTGCCGCAACCGACATTCCTTTGAGCGACCGCCAGCTCAGACGCGTCATCCGCCGCTCCGGCGTCGGGCTTGCGCGGCTCGGCTCCTTCTGGGGACACGGCAGTGGTGATATCGCGCTCGGGTTCACCACCGCCAATATCGTGCACCATGACGAGAGGGCAGCATTGGTAAGCCAAAGGCTCCTCAATGAGGATCGCATCGACCTCCTCTTCGAGGCCATGGCCGACACGACGCAGGAAGCCGTGCTCGACGCGCTTGTTGCCGCCGGCCCCATGACCGGCCGCTCCGGCCATCATCGCCCGGGCCTCGCCGACGCCCTCAAAAACCTCTCCTCAACAAAAGCCTGAAAATCATGACCAGCACACACGACGATTTCGTTCTCGCCATCCATGGCGGCGCCGGCACGATCCTGCGCAGCAAGATGACGCCGGAGCGCGAAGCGGCCTATCACGCCGGCCTGCGCCGCGCGCTCGAAGCGGGCCGTGCGGTACTCGCCGATGGCGGTGCAGCGCTCGATGCCGTCACCGCTGCCGTGATGGCGCTGGAGGACGAGCCCTTGTTCAATGCCGGGCGCGGCGCGGTCTATACTTCCGCCGGCAAGCAGGAGATGGATGCCGCGATCATGGACGGACGCGACCGCGCGGCGGGAGCCGTCGCCGGCATCTTCGGCCCGCGCAATCCGATTCTTGCGGCGCGCGCGGTGATGGAGCATTCCGGCCACGTCTTCCTCATCGGCGAAAGCGCGATGAATTTCTGCCGCGCACGCGGTCTGTCCTTCGAAGATGCCTCTTACTTTTACACCGAACAGCGCTGGAACGCGCTGCAGGAAACGCTCGCCATGCGCAATTCCGGCGCAGAGGATCAGGACGAATCCCGCAAGCACGGCACGGTCGGAGCGGTGGCGCGGGACCGCAAGGGCCATCTCGCAGCCGCCACCTCGACCGGCGGCATGACCGCAAAGGCTCCGGGCCGCGTCGGCGACAGCCCGGTCATCGGTGCGGGCACCTGGGCCGACAACGCCACCTGCGCGGTGTCGGGCACCGGCCATGGCGAAATCTTCATCCGCTACGCGGCGGGCCACGAAATCGCATCGCTCATGCGCTATGCGGGCAAGTCGCTGGAAGAGGCCTCGCGGGTCGTGGTGATGGATATGCTAGCCCCTGTCGGCGGCTCGGGCGGCATCATCGCCGTCGATCATACGGGCGCGGTGTCGCTCCCCTTCAATTGCTCCGGAATGTATCGCGGTTATGTGCGCGGCGACAACGTGCTGCGCACGGCGATCTACGACGAGCCGATGGTCGAGTTCTGTCAGGGCTGACGCGTCACGACGGCGATTGGCCGAGTTTGCGCGCCGCAAACCGCTCGACCGCCATGAGTGCGTCGCTCGTCAACACAGCCAGCAGGGCGACCACAAGGCCGCCTTGCAGAATGAAGGCCATGTTGTTGGATTGAAGCCCGGCGATGATGACCTCGCCGAGCCCCTTCGCCGCCACCGTCGAGCCGATGGTTGCGGTGCCGAGACTGATGACGACCGAGAGCCGGATGCCTGCCAGGATCACCGGCAGGGCGAGCGGCAATTCCACCTCCATCAAACGTCGCCTCAGGCTCATGCCCATGCCCTTCGCTGCTTCCAGGGTCAGCGGCGAGACCTGTGTGAGGCCGCTCAGCGTATTCTCGAAAATCGGCAGCAGGCCGTAGAGAAACAACGCAATCAACGTCGGCTTCTCGCCGAACCCGACGAGCGGCACGGCAATGGCCAGAACCGCGATGGGCGGAAAAGTCTGGCCGATGTTCACGAGGCTGCGCGACAGCGGCAGGAATTCGAGCCCGGAGGGCCGCGTGACGAAGATGCCGAGCGTCACCGCAATGATCGCGCTTGCTAGGGCGGCGCTGAAGACCGTACCGAGATGCGCCAGCGTCAGGGAGAGCAGGCTGCCCTGGTTGTAGATCGCCGGGGCGTTGTTGATCGTCAGCGGCTCGAAGAGCGGCGCGAAAAGCTCCGGCTTCGTGATGAAGACCACGAGGAGGACCAGGGCCGCGAGCCGCCAGAGGATCGGCCCGGCGCTCATGCGGGCTGCCGTCCATGGGCGAGAATACCGCCGATGCTGATCCGGCCGAGAGGCGTGCCATCCGCATCCACGACAGGCAGCTTCTCACGCCCCATCCAGAGAAGCTGCGACAGCGCCTCGCGCAAGGTCGCGGAGGCAGATACGGGCTTGCCCGTCGCCGCACCTGGCTCGACGGCCTCGCGCACCTTACCAAGCGCCAGCAGCCGGAAGGGCCGCTCCGCCGTGCCGACAAGCTTTTCGACGAACTCTTCCGCCGGGCGCGTCAGCAATTCGGCGGGCGTCGCATATTGCAAAAGGCGCGCCTGATCCATCACCGCGATCTTGTCGCCGAGATGAAATGCCTCGTCCATATCGTGCGTCACAAGCATGATGGTGGTGCCGAGGCGACGCTGAATCGCCAAAAGATCATCCTGCGCCTTGTGGCGGATCACCGGATCAAGAGCGCCAAAGGGCTCGTCCATCAGAAGAAGCGCGGGCTTCGCGGCAAGCGCCCGCGCCACGCCGACACGCTGCTGTTGTCCGCCCGACAATTCATGCGGATACTTTCTTGCGAACTCGCCCGAGTCGAGTTGAAAGAGATCGAGCAGTTCTTCGACGCGCGCGGCGATACGCTTCTTGTCCCACCCCAAAAGGCGCGGAACGGTGGCAATGTTTTCGCTCACTGTGCGATGCGGAAAAAGCCCATAGCCCTGAATCACGTAACCGATGCGATGCCTGAGATCGTCCTCAGGAATCGCCATCGTGTCCTGGCCGTCGATCAGCACGCGGCCGGAGGTCGGCTCGATGAGGCGGTTGATCATGCGCAGCAGGGTCGATTTACCCGCGCCTGACGTGCCGACGAACACCGAAATGGTGCCTTCATCCACAGTGAGCGAGATGTCGTCGACGACAACCGTATCGCCAAATCGTTTGGTGAGGCTTTGGATCTCAATCACGGACCGGACCCTTTGCGAGATCGATGGCCGCATCGAGGATCACCGCCGCCATGAAGGAGAGCGCGACTGTCGGGATCGCGCCGAGCAGCACGAGGTCGATGGCGGTCTGGCCGATGCCCTGAAAGACAAAGGTGCCAAAGCCCCCTCCCCCGATGAGCGCGGCGACCGTCGCAAGCCCGAGATTCTGCACGAGCACGATGCGGATGCCGGTGAGGATGATGGGAAAGGCAAGCGGCAATTCGACCTGCCATAGCCGCTGGCGCGTTGAGAGCCCCATACCGCGCGCCGCATCGATGACGGACGCAGGCACCTGCTCCAGCCCCACGACCGTGTTGGCGACGACGGGAAGCAGGGAATAAAGAAACAACGCCACGAAAGCAGGCGCCGCGCCGATGCCATGGATACCGAGTGAGGCCGCCAGCGGCACCTTTGCCGAGAGGATGCTCAACGGCACCATCAGAAGGCCGAAGAGTGCGATGCTCGGGATGGTCTGAATGATGTTGAGGATTTGTAGAATCGCGGCTTTCACCCGCGGAACGCGATAACACACCATGCCGAGCGGTAGGCCCACGAGCGCCGCGGCGGCAAGCGATCCGAGTGCAAGAAACACATGCTGGCGCGCCTCGCGCCAAAAGCTGTCTGCCCGCGTCGCATATTCTTTCAGAAGCGAGAGCCCATCCCACGCGCCGGATACGAGCAGCAGGGCGAGCGCGGCAGCCGCGACGGCGAACGCCCCAAGCCGCGCAAAGGGTCCGAGCCGCAGGCGCGTGATGGAATCGGCAACAAGCAACGCGAAGGCGAGCGTCAGCAGCCAGAAACCGAAGGCGGGCGAGATCCGCGCAAAGGTGTTGCCGGGCGGCGTCAGGAACGCAGGCGCGCGGCCAACGGCGACGAAGATCACCGCGAGCCCCAACGCTGCCGCCACGAGGCGGATGATTGGCTGGCGGATCGTGACTGAGACAAGCGCCACGCCGAGGGCAGCGGCCATGACGCCGATGGCAAGCGTCATCGGCAGCGCATCGAGCACCATGCGCGCCTCGCCCGCCACGATGCGGTTGGCGCGATAGGTCACGAAGGGTGCAACAAACAGGGCAACACCGATCAGCACGGCGACGACGCTGCCGAGCCGATCCAGAGAAACAGCCGCGCCGGCGGATGCCGTGCGCGGCGCGCTGGTGTGGGGAGAGATCGCGTTCACAATCGGCCTGGCTTCTCTCCGCAATCCCGTTTGGGATGTCCGGTTACTTGATGAAGCCCTTGGACTTCAGATAATCCGCCGCGACAGCCTTCGCCGCCTCACCACCGACCTGAACACGGGCGTTCAAGCCTTGCAAGGTGGTCAGGTCAAGAGATTCGAAAACGGGCTTCAGAACCTCGGCGATCTTCGGATTTTCCTTCAGCACCGCCTCGCGGATGATCGGCGCAGGCGCATAGACCGGCTGCACACTCTTGTCGTCATCGAGCACCACGAGACCGGACGGCGCGATGCCGCCATCGGTGCCATAGACCATCGCCGCGTTCACGCCGTTGGTCTGCTCGGCCGCCGCTTTGATGGTCGCCGCTGTGTCGCCGCCGGAGAGAACGATGAGCTGGTCCGGCTTCATGGTAAAGCCATAGGCCGCCTGGAAGGCCGGCAGCGCCGCGGCTGAATTGACGAACTCGGAAGAGGCCGCAAGCTTCACCGTGCCGCCACCTGCGACCCATTTGCCGAAATCGGACAGGGTCACGAGCTTGTTCTGCCCGGTGACGTCCTTGCGGAGCGCAATGGCCCAGGTGTTGTTGGCGGGTGAAGGTTGAAGCCAGACGATCTTGTTGGCGTCGTAGTCCAGCATCTTGGCAGCTTCGTATCCCTTCTTCGCGTCTTTCCAGACCGGATCGTCCGCCTTGTTGAAGAAGAAGCCCGCATTGCCAGTATATTCGGGATAGATATCGATCTCGCCGGCGGTGATGGCTTTGCGCACCACAGGCGTCGCACCGAGCTGGATGCGATCCTGCGTCTTGATGCCGTTGGCGTTGAGCGTCAGTAGGATGATGTTACCGAGAACCGAGCCTTCCGTGTCAATCTTGGAAGAAACGACCACATCGGCCTTGGCAGTGGTTGCGGCGGCGAGGCCAAGGGCCAGCGCGACGGTTAAGGACTTCAGGGCGGCTTTCATGGGAACCCTCTCCAGCAACGGCGACTGAGCAGCTTTCCTGTTCTAGGTCACGCATCGCGGAGTGGCAGAGGGGGCGTACGGTAAGTTGGCCCCCGCCCACGACAAATTTTGAGCAGCCGGGTCCCCCAAAAGGCGAACCCGCCGCCGGTCGAAGGATCGACGACGGGACCGGTGTGGGCTCTGGCCGCCGTCAGGCGTTCAGGGCCGCGGGGGGCTCTTGTGCGATGGTGAAGCGGACACGGGCCAGCGGACGGTAATCCTCCGACAGAGCGCGCCAAGTGCGCTCCGCGTCACCTCGGCTGTCGAACGGGCCCGCGATTCGTTCCGTGCCCTTGATGAGGGTTTCGAAATCGGTGGAGGTATATTCGCCTCCGACGACCCAAAAGCGGGACTGGTTCATGTTCGTTCTCCGATTGGGATGGATTTCGCCTGGATGAGTTTCGCGTGTCATTCGGCAGCCTGCAGTTTCTTGGTGTGGAACTGGGCGGTTTCGGTGGAGTCGCCCATGGCGGTGGTCGAGGACTTGCCGCCGGTGATCACCACCGAGATCTGGTCGAAATAGCCGGTTCCAACCTCGCGCTGGTGGCGGGTCGCCGTGTAACCACTCTCCTCGGCGTCGAATTCGCGGGCCTGGAGTTCCGAATACGCGCCCATGCCGCGCTCGCGATAGCCGCTCGCCAGATCGAACATGCCGAAGTTGAGCTGATGGAAGCCGGCGAGCGTCACGAACTGGAATTTGTAGCCCATGGCGCCGAGTTCGCGCTGGAACTTGGCGATGGTCGCGTCATCGAGCTTCTTCTTCCAGTTGAACGAAGGCGAGCAGTTATAGGCCAGAAGCTTGCCCGGATAGCGCTTCTGAATGGCCTCCGCGAAGGCCCGCGCGTCGTCGAGATCCGGATGCGAGGTCTCCCACCACAAGAGATCTGCGTATTCCGCGTAAGCGAGGCCGCGCGCTATGCAATGGTCGAGGCCGGTGCCGTCCTTGAGGCGATAAAAACCTTCCGGCGTGCGGCTGTCGGGCTCGATGAAGGGACGGTCGCGCTCGTCCACGTCGGAGGTGATGAGCTTGGCCGATTCCGCATCCGTGCGAGCCATGATGAGAGTCGGCGTGCCCATGACGTCGGCGGCAAGGCGCGCGGCGACGAGGTTGCGCTCATGCGCCGAGGTCGGGATCAGAACTTTGCCGCCGAGATGGCCGCACTTCTTTTCCGACGCGAGCTGATCCTCGAAGTGCACGCCCGCCGCGCCCGCCTCGATATAGGCCTTCATGATCTCGAAGGTGTTGAGTGGTCCGCCGAATCCGGCCTCCGCATCGGCCACGATGGGCAGGAACCAGTCGCGTTTCGCGCCGCCTTCGGCGTGCTCGATCTGGTCGGCACGTTGAAGAGCGCGGTTGATGCGGCGGCAGAGCTCCGGGCCGGAATTCGCCGGATAGAGCGACTGATCGGGATACATCGCGCCAGCGACGTTGGAATCCGCCGCCACCTGCCAGCCAGAAAGATAGATCGCCTCGAGACCCGCACGCGCCATCTGCATGGCCTGATTGCCAGTCATCGCGCCGAGCGAATGGACGTAAGGACGCTCATGCAGCAGTTGCCACAGCCGGTTCGCTCCGCGTTCGGCGAGCGTGTACGCGATCGGGAAGGAGCCGCGCAGCCGCAGCACATCGTCCACGGAGTAAGGACGGCGGACCCCATCGAACCGCCCGGCGGGAGCCGAGGGGATCAGGGCTTCGAACGTGGACGGCTTGGCTTGGGCGCTCATTATCTTTTCTTCCATTTACATCCGTTGACAAAGCGCGCCTGCCGGTTCCAATCTCATGGTGTTGGCAGGGCGATGTCTCGTATTAATTCGGAAGCCATCGCCCCGTTCAACGAAGGAATTTCGAAGAAAAGTCGCGCTGTCACACAATGACAGATCACGGTATGTAAAACTGTAAAGTTATTTACAAATGGATGAGAGCCGAAAGCTTTTCGTCGGTCCGCGCCTGAAACGCCTGCGGCGTGAGCGCAACCTCAGCCAGGCCCGCATGGCCGAGGAGCTGGGTCTTTCGCCGAGTTACCTGAACCTGATGGAGCGCAACCAGCGGCCCATCACGGCCCAGGTACTGATCCGCCTCGCGCACGCCTATTCGCTCGACCCGCGAGAATTCGCCACCGACGATCACGAGCGCACGATCTCGGAGCTGGACGAGGTTTTTGCCGACCCGCTGTTTCGCAACGCGCCCGTCGCGCGGCTTGAGCTGCGCGAGACGGTGGAGAGCGCGCCCACACTCGTCGACGCGATCAACCGGCTCTATCGCGCCTATGTCGCCATGCGCGGCGCAAGCGATGCGCGCATGCCGTCGTTGAGCGACCGCGACCGCGCCGAGGATGCGCCGCGCGACAACCCCGTCGACCGAGTCCGCGATCTGATTCAGGAAGCCAAAAACTATTTTCCCGAGCTCGACGAAGCCGCCGAAACGCTCGCCTCCGATTTACAGCTCACAGGACACGAGCCCTTCTACGCCATTGCCGAGCGACTCAATGCGAAGCACGGCATCCGCGTGCGCATCATGCCGGTCGACATCATGTCCGACACGCTGCGCCGGTATGATCATCACCGGCGTCAACTCTTGATCTCCGAAATGGTCGAGCCCGCGGGCCGCACCTTCCAGGCGGCGTATCAACTCGCCTTCACCGAGATGCGTGAGACGTTGGATGCGCTCGCCACGAGACTTGAGCCGGTAGAGGGTCCTGCGCGGCGTCTGCTGCGTGTTTCGCTCGGCAACTACTTCGCGGGCGCGCTGATGATGCCCTACCGCAAATTCCACACGGCGGCGGAAGCGCTCGGCTACGATGTGGAGGTGCTGGGCGCGCGCTTCGGCGCGAGTTTCGAGCAGGTGGCGCACCGCCTCACAACGCTCGCGCGTCCCGGCGCGCGCGGCATCCCATTCTTCCTCGTGCGGGTGGATTCGGCGGGCAACGTCTCCAAGCGCTTCTCGTCCGGGCGTTTTCCTTTCTCGCAGTTCGGCGGCACCTGTCCGCTCTGGAACGTGCACGCCACGTTCAAGACACCCGGCCAGGTGGTGACGCAGATCATCGAATTGCCGGACACCTCGCGCTGGTTCTCCGTCGCGCGCTCGGTGAAGCGCGCCTTCAGCCCCTGGGGCACACCCGATCCGCAATTCGTCGTAGGGCTGGGCTGCGAATTAAAATATGCCCACCGTCTCGTTTATGCGCGCGGGCTCGACCTCTCCTCGCCGGAGCCGACGCCCATCGGCATCAATTGCCGCCTGTGCGAGCGGGTCGGATGCCCGCAGCGCGCCGCGCCGCCGCTGATGCATTCGCTCATCGTGGACGAGATGAAACGCGGCGTGTCACCGTTCGAGTTCGACGCGACTTAAGTTTGCTCAGCAAACCTCGCCCCGTCGAGCCAGTGGTCGAGGAACAGGTCGAGCCAGCGGGAGACATGCGGATCGTAGAGAAGACGGCCCTCGATCTGACGCGCGCGATCCTGCGCACCGGGCATCGACAGACGCTCCGCGGCGCGCACCGTCCACCGACAGATCATGGCATGCGTGACCTCGGGGTGGAATTGCAGGCCAAACGCCGCTTCGCCCGCCCGGATGGCCTGAGTCGGAAAGTCGTCGCCCGTCGCAAGCATTTCCGCGCCCGGCGGACAATCGAACCCCTCCCGGTGCCAGTGATAGACATGGCTTGGCCAGGAGATGCCCCAGCGCTCGCTCAGCGCCTCGCCGGCATCCGTCGGGAAGAGCGGGTAGTAGCCAATTTCGGCCTTGCCATCGGGATGCTCCCAGACCGTTCCACCCAGGTGTTTCGCCAGCATCTGCGCGCCGAGGCAAAGACCGAGATAGGGCTTCTTTTCTTTGAGCGGCACGTCGATCCAGTCGATCTCGGCCTTGATGAAGTCGTCTGGATCGTTCGCGCTCATCGGTCCGCCGAAAATGATCGCGCCCCCGTGCTCCGCGAGCGTCTCAGGCAGCGGATCGCCGAAGCGCGGGCGGCGAATGTAGAGGGCATGACCCCGCTCCGACAAGAGACGCCCGACACGCCCCGGCGTGGAGTGCTCCTGGTGCAGGACGACGAGGATCGGCGCTTTGTCAGCGGGCTCAGCCATGGCGTTGGCCCGATGGCGCGCTGCGGTCGAATTCGGCTGTCTGGCGAGGCAAGGAAGGGAGGTGTGGCGTGATGGGCATAGCCGATTATTCGGCGCTGTGACGCTCTCCGCAAGCTTTTCAGCGTAGGCCCCCACCCGCCGGCCCGTGAGAAAAACCTTAACCGTTATCCTTAAGATCTATCTCCTCCTCATGTCGATCATCCGGAAGGGAGGGAAATCGCGGCGCAATCGCAGCGAGTGTCTTAGGACTTAAGACCAACGCATTGACTAGACGGAGCTTTTTATCAATCTTTGTCGACGCTATATCTTTGCATATAGTCCCAAGGCTTTGGGCTGCACGTGATCCGTTGGCTTCCGCCTGCCTTTTGCGACGACGCACGGGAATGGTACAAGCGAGCGACTCTCGATAGCTGCAAAAGGCCTTGCGGCCCACTCGCATGGAAGAAAGACAAATCGTGACAGAAACCGCGACAGGCGGCCTCACGGGCCTGCGTATCCTCGTTGTAGAGGATGAAGCCGCGATCTCTCTCCTGCTTGAGGACATGCTGCTCGATTTCGGTTGCGAGGTGGTCGGCCCGGCGGCGCGGCTGTCGGCGGCGCTGGAGGTGGTGGCACGGGAAAAGGTCGATCTTGCCATTCTCGACGTGAACGTGGCGGGTGAGCCCATCTATCCGGTCGCCGAGGCGCTGGCCGCGCGCTCCATTCCTTTCGTCTTCTCGACCGGCTACGGCAGCGCGGGCATTCGGGACGTCTTCCGCGACCGCCCGGTGCTGCAAAAACCCTTTGCTCAGCACGATCTTAAGCAAAAGCTCCTGCTCGCCCGCGGCAGTTAAATTTAAGCAGAGCGGGTTTCCTCGACACATTCCGTTACGTTATTCACAATGTGTCGTGAAACACATCTTGTGACCGCGGAATCGGCTTTAAAGTTATTTCATCCCTGCTAAGGTCCTGGTGCCCTTGGGATACTTTGTAACTTTGTCATCTCTTTTCCTATGAAAACCCGCTTTCTCCGTTTCCTCATTACGACGAGCGCTCTCGCGATCGGCCTGACGGCAGCACACGCCCAGTCTCCCGTGGCGCGTTCGGCTACGGCTGCCGGTTCCATCGTTGCCGCCAAGGGCGGGGAAGAACTTCGCTTCGTGCGGGAGGACAACTGGCGCGCGGCAGAGTTGAAGCAGGATATTCTCGGCGGCGACACCCTGCGCACCAACGCCATCGGCAATCTCGCCATTCTGTTTGCCGACCGGACGCAGATCAGGGTCGGGCGCAATTCGACCCTGACCGTCAGCGACGTCGCGAAAAATGACGCTGGGACGACCCAGCTCGATCTACAGAGCGGCAACATCTGGGCGCGTGCCGCGCGCGGGGGCACCGGCGTCGACGTCAAGACGCCGGCTGCGGTGGCGGCAATCCGCGGCACCGACTGGTCGCTCACCGTTGACGGGTCAGGAAAAACCGCGCTCGTCGTGCTCGAAGGCGTGGTCGAGCTGAAGAACGCACAAGGGTCCGTCACGGTCCGCCAGGGCGAGGGTGCGGTCGCATCCATCGGAGCCGCGCCGACGAAGTTCGTGCTCGTGAATTCCGACGACCGCGAGCAGATGCTGTTTTACATGACCCTTCGCGACGCCTTCACGTCGATGTCGCTCTCCCCGCTCGAGGGGCCGGCACTGCGCGCCGAGCGCGCGCGGATCGAGGCCATAGCCTCCGAGCGGCGCAAGGCGGAGGACTGGCTGAGCCTCGCCGAAATCGCCTCCTACTTCGATGGTCGCCCCCTCGCGACTCAGGCGCTCGCCGAGGCGCGCCGTTTTTCGCTGAGCGGAACGCAGCGGGCACGAGCCGAACTGGTCGAAGGCGTGCTCGCCGCCGCACAGAGGCGCTGGAAGGACGCTGCCACCCATTTCGCGCGGGCGGAACAAGGCGGCCTCGATGCCAAGCGCCGCGTCGGCGCGATTTACGGCCGCTACATCACGCAATCGCTCGCCGATCCCAAGCGGGTTCAGCCCGAACCCAAACTGAACTCCAACGAGCCGGAAGCGGTGCTGGCCCACGCCTATGTGGTCGCCTTCCGCGAGGGGCTGCCTGCGGCGGCGAAGATCATTAAAGAGGCCGAGAAGCGCTTTCCGCGCAATGCTCGCGTCGCGATCTTCGCCGCGCAGCTTGCCATGGCGCTCAACCAGCGCGAGGACATGCGCAAGGCGGTCGAGCGCGCCGTCGCCATCGACGCGGACGATCCGAACGTCATCCTGACCCAAGCCTCCATTAGAGGCGAGATCGACGGCGAGATCGACAAGGCCATTGTTGATCTGCGCCGCGCCGCTGCCGTCGCGCCGGGCAATACCGACCTTTGGAATGGTATCGGCCTTTTCGAATCGACGAAGGACCGGCCGCTCGCCGCCGAGGAGGCGTTCCGCCGCGCCATCGCGGAAGATCCGGAAAGCCCAGTCGCCTACGCCAATCTCGCGATCCTGCTGCTCGACCAGAGCCGTGTCGATGAGGCCGGCGCGCTGATCGAAAAGGCGCTCGCCATCGATCCCTCCTTTAATGTCGGATACATCGCGCTCGGCCGCTACCTTCTTCAGAAGGGCGAGACGGCAAAGGGACTGGAAGCCATCCTTGCGGGTTCCACAGCCAATCCGGCCTACTCGCAAGGTCTGCTCCTGACTGCCATCGCCTATTACCAGAATGACGATGTGGAGCTTGCGGAACAGGCGCTCGACAACGCCGACCGGCTCGACCCGAACGATCCGGTCGTGTCCATCGTCCGCACCGCCATCGCGCTCGATCAATACCGCGCCGACGAGGCCATCGTGAGCGCACGCGAGGCCGTGCGCCGCTTCCGCCAGCGGGGCGGCGACTTCGCGGGCATTGCGGTAAACCGTCAGGCGGGCTCCTACCCGGCGCAGGCCTATCGGTTTCTCAATCTCGACGAATGGGCGCGCTTTTACGGCGACCGCGTGTTCGACCCCTTCACCGGCTCAAGCTATTTCGACCAGGCGGCCGCACGACGCCCCAGCATCTTCGCCACCAGGCCGACGATCTCATCCGCGCAAGGCGATGATTTCGACCTGACGTCCTACACGCTGACGATCCAGGGGCTCTTCTTCGATCCGCTGGCTGTCTCGGGTCGCGCTGGGCGAACCGACCTGTTGCGCCGCCCCTTCATCGACACGGAATTCGGCGGCAGCCTTCTCGTCCGCAACAACCGGGTCGGCTGGGAAGCCGATGCCAGCGTACAGGGCTTCTCGAACGAGCCGGTGCCAACGTCGTTCTCGCTCGCGGCAGGCCGCGCGCTCGTGGGTCCGAAGAACTCGCTAGACAAGGAGGACACGAGCAACGCCTCCTTCTTCATCGGCATGGCGCCCTCCGCAGCCGACCGCTTCCTGGTCTTCGGCTCAGCCTCGACCCTCGAGCCTGGACTGGTGAAGGTCGACAACGCCACGCGCTTCTTCACCGGCACGCAGGAGCTGACCTCCCTGCAGGCGGGCGCGGGCTGGAGCCACAGCTTCGGCGACCGGAACGTACTGACCGGCGCGGTCTATGCCATTCGCGGCATCGACCAGCGCTATTCCAAGGTCGCGAGCCTTGATCTCTTCCCGTTCCTCGTTTCCGGCGAGCAATGGGCCCGCAACCGAACCGAAGGTGTCACGGCAGCCTTGAGCCACGTGGTCGGCTTTGGCGACTTTACCCTGCACTACGGCGTTGAGGGACAGAAGGGCCGGACGTTCGGGCGCGTTCTCGGCAACTCGCTGACCTTCAACTTCCTGACCAACGAATTCGACACCGTCGATATCGACGATCGGACGAAGACGACGTTCCAGGCCACGCGCCTTTACGCCGATATGTTCTGGCGCCCCTCGGATCGTTTTGAGATCCAGGCCGGGATCGAGGGGGACTTCCTCGATATCGGATCGCGCCGCTCGGAGGACACGGCCGCGCCGCGCATCGGCATCGGCGTGTCCCCCTTCGACGGACAATGGCTGCGCGCCGCCTATCGCCGTGACGGCGTTTTGCCTGTGTCTTTCACGCTATCGCCGGTGACGACGGTGGGCCTTGCTGCCAACAATCTCCCCGTATCGCTCGGCGGACGCACCGACACGATGGCGCTGCGCTGGGATGCGGAATGGACGCCGCAACTTTTCACGTCAGTCGAATATCAGCGGCAGGACGTGAAGGGCCTCGAGGTTCCCATCATCAACACGTTCGACACCGTCTCCATCGACAAAGGCCGCATCGACCGGTTGGCGGCGACGGCCAATCTCTGGCTCGGGTACGGCTTCGGCGTTTTCGGCACGGTCGGCACGTTGTCGAGCGATGTCCGCTCGGGCGATTCATTCGGCGCGGACATCCCCTTCGTTTCGGGCCGCTTCGCGCGGGCGGGTGTCACCTTCGCTCATCCGAGCCGCCTCAAGGTCGCCGTCGCCGCGACCTTCGTCGGCGACCGCAAAGGCAATCTCGCGGGATTGAAACTCGACGACTACTGGACCACCGACGCGAACATTACCTGGGAGACGCCGGACCGACGCATGCTCTTCGGCCTGACCTTCCTCAACCTCTTCAATCAGCGTTTCGAATTCGCACCGGGCGTGCCCGGAACCGGACGCACCTTTGCCGCTACCATCAAGGCGCGTTTCTAGCGCATGATGGGACGACTTGAGCCCGGTTGTCCGACCTCGTCATGAAAGAGCGGATGCGATGACAATGGCCGCGCCCATCGGGTCCGTAGGCAGCAAGGGCGCAGCGGCGTCGGGAACCACTGACGCGGCTTCGCCCTGGCGTCACTTCGCCATGGCAGCGCTGATTGGGGCGCTCCTGATCCCCGTGTCGTTCACCAAGTCGTTCCATCTGGTGGAGATGCGGCTCTACGACTTGTTCTCGATTGTCGGGCCGCCGCGCCCACCGCAACCGGGAGCCGTGATCGTCGCCATCGACGAGCCGTCCTTTTCGGAAGTGGGCCAACGCTGGCCCTGGCCACGCGATCTGCACGCGAAGCTCATCGAGAGCCTGCGCAAAGCGGGTGCGAAGGTCATCGCCTTCGACATCATCTTCGCCGAGCCCTCGGAAGACGAGGCGGACGAGAAACTGGCCGAAGCACTCGGCCCGGATGTGGTGCTGGCGGCGGATGACGTCACAACTCCACTCGATCAGGGCATCCAGACGACGCGCGTCAATCCAATCGACCCCTTTCTCGATGCGGACGTCAGCCCCGGCGTGACCTCAGTTGATCTCGATGGAGACGCCTATCTACGCCGCATGCCGACCTATGCCGATGGTTTTGCGGCGCAGGCATTGCGGCTCAGTGGGCGCGCAGCAACACCGCCGCCGGAAGGCGCGCTGATTCAGTATTTCGGGCCGTCCCGTACCTACCCAACGGTGTCCTATTACCAGGCGCTGGACCCCGAGAATTTTCTGCCGCCCGGCCGTTTCAAGGACCAGATCGTCCTGGTCGGATTGAGCCTGAAGGCAGCAACCTCGGCCGATAGCGGCACGCCGGACAGCTTTTTGACCGCTTATACGCTGACCGACGAGAACCTCACGGCCGGTGTCGAGGTCCATGCGACGATTCTCGACAATCTCCAACACGGCCTTTACGCCCTGCCCGCCCCGCGTCTTGCGATGGCAGGCCTGGTGCTTGCTGCCGCCCTTGCCGCCGCAGCCCTCAGTCGCCGCGGCGTTTCGTGGCGGACCGGTCTTGTCGCGTGCGGGAGCGTCCTGTTCTTCGTTCTCGGCGCGTGGGCCCTTTTGCGGTTTGGGCGCGTCTGGGCCGCGCCCGCGCTGCCCGTGGCCGCCACGCTCACGGTTTTCGGTACGCGCTTCGGCCTCGACTTCGCCCGCGAGCGGCAGATGCGCCACGCGGTTTCCGAGGCCTTCTCCCGCTATCTCTCGCCGGAACTCGTGGCACAGTTGGCGCGCGATCCCGGTGCGCTCAAGCTCGGCGGCGAGCGGCGCAATCTCTCGATCCTGTTCTGCGACGTGCGCGGCTTCACGACGCTTTCCGAAAAGCTGAAGGATTCGCCCGAGCGGCTCACGAGCCTCATCAACCGCCTGCTCGATCCCTTGTCGGAAGCGGTCCTCGCCGAGGGCGGCACCATCGACAAATATATGGGCGATTGCGTGATGGCGTTCTGGAACGCTCCGCTGCCGACGCCGGACCATGCCTTGCGCGCCGTGCGCGCCTCGCTGCGCATGATGGAGGCCGTCACCGAATTGAACGGCGTGCTGCGCAAAGAGCAAGGCGATACCGCGCCCGTCTTCGCGGTCGGGGTTGGTATCAACACCGGCGATTGCGTGGTGGGCAATGTGGGCTCGCGCTGGCGCTATGATTATTCGGTGTTGGGCGATGCGGTGAACCTCGCCTCGCGGCTGGAAAGCCTGTCGAAGGAATATGGCGTCTCGCTGATTCTGGGCCCCGCAACGGCTGAGGCCGTGCGCAATCACTATGTCCTGATCGAACTCGACCGTATCGCCGTGCGCGGGCGGGCGACCGAATCCGCGATCTTCACCGTCGTCGCTCCGGCAGTGGAGCGCACGGCGCCGATGATTGCCGACCTCGAAACCCTCCACCCACGCCTTCTCACCGCCTTGCGCGCCGGACAGTTCGACGAAGCCGCCGTGCTGATTGAACGGTGCAAGATCCTCGCGCCCTCGCTCTCGACCTATTACACCCGTCTGACTGCGCGGTTTTCAGAGCGCGGGGGAGCCCATCCCCAAAAAGGTTGAGCGTCGATGTCGGACGGCTCTCAGATGACGAAGAAGTCCTTATAGGTCATCTTCAGGTTCTTGGAGAGGCGCGCAATCTGCATCTGGGCCGATGGGCCGGTGCCATCTGCGTCGTAGTAGAGGGCGCCTGTCGTCTGATCGTAGATGATATGATCATCGCGATCGTGTGCGGCCTTGCCCTTGTAGAATTCACCCTTTTTGATCTGCACGGGCGCGGCTGCGGAGCCCTTGTTGCCGAGGGCCTTGAACACTGTGTTCCTCAGCCAGATCTGGTCATCTATCACGTTGAAGTCCGTGATGGTGTCGACGTTGCTCGTGCTCGGCCTGGTATTGAACACAAAGGCATCGCGGCCGGACTGGCCTTTGAGCCGGTCGGCTCCAATGCCGCCAACGATGATGTCGTTACCGCTGCCGCCAGTGATGGTATCGTTGCCGCTGCCGCCATAGAGGATGTCGTCACCGGCATCGCCGTAGAGCAGATCGTTACCTAATCCACCCTTGACGGTATCCCGCCCTGCACCGGCTCGCTCCGTGTCATTGCCCGCACCGCCGTTCAGGTAATTATTCTCTCTGTTGCCGGAGAGGACGCCGCTCTTGCCATCTCCATAAAACAGTTCGTCATCAGCCAGAGATGCAGGTGCACTCGTGTAGGTGATGGTATTGCCCGAGTGGATGACGCGTCCGTGCGCCCCGCTCAAGGTCATCGTGTAATCACGATGATCCACGCGGAACGAGAGGATTCCGCCTGAAAGATACGCCGATTTCAAAATGCCGCCGATGAGGACGATGGTCTCGCCATCCTCGATGTCGGTGATCGTGTCGCCGGACAGCGAGCCTGCGGTGCCGGAAAACACGTCCGTGCCGCTGCCGCCCGTCAGAATATCGGCACCTCCACCACCATCGATGGTGTCATTACCGCCATACCCATTGAGCGTGTCGTTTCCTCCACCGCCCACGATCTTGTCAGCGCCTGACAAAGCTATGGCCGGGAGATGGGGATTGTACCGGGAGAACAGGCCTGGATTGGTCTTGAAATTTTCCTGATCCGACAGCGTGTTCGACCAGGTGATCGGAGCTCCGACAGCGGCTCCGAAGACCGCGCTCACAATATCCCCGACCGATATTGCGGTGACTTTCGTTTTATTCATACGGACGGAAAAGGGGATGGTCGCGGCATCGCGTTGCACGATCAGGGCATTGACCTGAATGAGGGTCTGACCCTCCCTCGAGCCTCTGTTAGGCAGGATTTGGATCAAATAGTCGCTTCTCGGCACCCCGGCCAACTCGCCGAAGAGGATCTCAGTCGAGAACCCCACTGTTCCTGCGCTATTCCCGACGATCTCTGCGCCGTCTCTCCGCATCAACGTCATCCCCGCAACGATTTCGCGTCTGCAGCGACAGCCCTGGAATCGACATGCCGCCCGCGCACCTTCCCTTTGGGAAGCTTGTAGAGAATGGAGTTTCTAAAGGAAAGCCCTCCTATCGAGACGCCAGGCATGGAACCCCGGCTCCATCCCCATTTGCTCAGCTGAATCCTCGTGCTGTTGCAAGCTATTTGCAAATATAAACAAAGGCTTGCGCCTTCGCCTTCAGGCTTTATAAGGTCGCCTCCGCAACTCCCTGCCGCCTCGAAATTGTGTGTGACGCGATGGACAAGATCCAAAAACTTGCCATTGGCAGTATTGTCATTGGGACGCTGGTTTTCGTCCTGAAATACGCCGCCTATTACCTCACAGGCAGTATCGCGCTCTATTCGGACGCGCTCGAGAGCATCATCAACGTCGTCACGGCCGTCGTGGCCTTCATGGCCGTGCGCTTCAGCGCGCAGCCGGCCGATGCGAACCATCCTTACGGCCACCACAAGGTCGAATATTTTTCCGCCGTTCTGGAAGGCGTGCTGATCATCGTCGCTGCGCTGACGATTCTGCGGGAAGCCTATTTCGGCTTCCTCTCGCCCAAGGCGCTGGATGCACCGTTCGAAGGCCTCGCCGTCAACGCACTGGCGACTTTCGTGAACGTGGTCTGGTCATGGGTCCTAATCACCCAGGGCCGCAAGCTCCGCTCGCCCGCGCTCACCGCCGACGGGCGGCATCTGTTGACAGACGTCATCACCTCGGTCGGTGTCCTGGCGGGCCTGCTCCTCGTACCTCTCACCGGCTGGTATCAGCTCGACCCGGCGCTCGCCGCGCTCGTTGCGCTCAACATCCTCTGGTCCGGCTGGGGCCTGATGAAAGAAAGCCTCAGCGGCTTGATGGACGAGGCGATTCCCGAAACGATGCTCACCCGCGTGCGCGACGTGATTTCCGGCAATGCGGAAGGCGCCATCGAAGCGCACGATCTGCGCACGCGGCACGCTGGAAAACTGACGTTCATCGATTTCCATCTCGTCGTGCCCGGCGCCATGAGCGTCACCGATGCCCACGACATCTGCGACCGCATCGAACGGGCGCTGAAGAGCGAAGTGCAGGACGCGCAGATCACGATCCACGTGGAGCCTGACAACAAGGCCAAGCACGCGGGCATCGTGGTGCTGTAGGTCCAGACTATCTCAGAGTCACGATGACGTTGCCGATTGAGCCCTGCTCCACCGCTTCGTGGGCAGCCGCAATATCGCGGATATCGAAGCGCGCTCCGATCGCATGGGTCAAAGCGCCATCTTGTTGGGCTTTGAGAATGCCTCTGATTGCGCCGGCCTTCGCTTCATCCCTCATCGAATAGACAAGGATCGTGCGGAGCAGGACGTTGCGGTACATGAATTCGTAGAATGGCAAGGAAGGATACCTGTCAGCGGATGAGGCGTAGGCCGCGATGCTGCCATTTTCCGCGATGACCCGTTTCGTCGTCTCGAGATTGCCCCCAAATTCAACCTCGACGAGGTGATCGACACCCCTGCCGTTTGTCAGATCCAGGACTGCGGCAGCGATGTCGGTCGTGCGGTAGTTCAGAACGTAATCTGCACCAGCTTTGGCGGCATGGGCGGCTTTCGCTTCCCCACTGACCGTCGCGATGACGCGTGCCCCACCCCATTTGGCAAACTGGATCGCATAATGCCCGACGCTTCCGGCGCCGCCGGTGACGAGAACCCATCGCCCCGACACAGGCCCATCCGCGAAGATCGCCTGATGAGCGGTCATGGCTGGGATCCCCAGGCAGGCTCCTTCTTCAAAACTCATCTCGTCAGGCAGAGGCGCCACAAGATTGGAGGGCAGAGCAATCAGTTCGGCGGCTGTTCCAAAAGCACGGTTCCATTGCGCGTTATGCGTCCAGATACGTCTCCCAATCAATTGGGAAGGCCCGTTCTGCCCAACCGCCACAACCGTTCCCGCTCCGTCGCTATGCGGAACGATCAACGGGTGTTCCATCGGTCCACGTCCCAGCTGGCGCCCCTTCACATCCGACGGATTCACCCCCGACGCCTCGACGCGCACCAGAACTTCGCCAGGCCCCGGAATTGGGTCTGGCAGAGCCCCGACCTGAAACACCTCGTGAGCGTCCCCCTGGCAGGTGTAAAAAGCAGCTTGCATAAACACGGTCTCCTGAGCGTTATGGCGTAACTAGATTCCCCGTCGCCGTTCTCCTATTCAGCAAAATGTCGTGAAACCCGGCAGTTCGTCGCCATGAAGCAACAACTCGACGCAAAAGATACGGCGATCCTCGCCGTCCTCCACGCCAATGCCCGTGCCCCTGTCGTCGCAATCGCCCGGCAGGTCGGTCTTTCGCGCTCCGCAACGCAAGAGCGGATTGCGAGACTCGAACGGGACGGCGTTATCCTCAGCTACACAACGGAAACGCGGGAGCCCCACTCGTCGGTGACGGAAGGCTATCTGCTTGTCAGTCTAGGCTCAGGACTGTGCTCGCGCCAAGTCGCATCGATCCGTCGAATCGACGGCGTACGCAGCTGCCGGGCTGTTTCGGGCGAAATCGATGTCGTCGTCCATGTCGTTGCGAGCGGGCCAGACGCGTTCAGTGCCGTGCGCGATCGCGTGGCCGCGCTGCCGGAGGTCGGTTCCGTGAGAACCTGCCTCGTTCTGCCCGGCTGATGCTCTTCGCCGATCAGCGAGGACCCATGACTGCTTGCTTGCGAGCAGAACCCGTGGCAACAATCCCGCCCATGATCGACGGCCGGACCCTGACCAGAACCCTTTGGTGGCGCTCCTTCTAGGAGCGGCCCGTCGTCATGCCTTGCAACGAACGTCGCCGCCATGGTCAGGCCGGCGCGTTCTTAATTTCACAAGACAGGTCTTTTCCATGGCGGCTCCATTTTCCGGAGAACATCGCCATGTCCATCGCAACCGATCAGCGCCCCGTGATCCTCACGGGGGACCGCACCACCGGCCCGCTTCACCTCGGGCACTATGTCGGCTCGCTCAAGAACCGCGTCGCCCTTCAAGATACCTGCCAGCAATTTCTGCTTCTCGCCGACACGCAGGCGCTCACCGACAATGCGGGTGACCCTGAAAAGGTGCGCCGCAATGTGCTGGAAGTCGCGCTCGATTATCTCGCCGTCGGCATCGATCCCGAAAAGACGACGATCTGCGTGCAGTCAGGCCTGCCTGCGCTTGCGGAATTGACGCTTCTCTACATGAACTTCGTCACCGTCGCTCGGCTGGAGCGCAACCCGACGATCAAGGATGAAATCCAGGCCCGTGGCTTCGGGCGTGACATCCCAGCGGGATTTCTCTGCTATCCCGTCGCCCAGGCGGCCGACATCACCGCCTTCAAGGCCACGCTCGTGCCCGTGGGCGAAGATCAGGCACCGCTGATCGAGCAGACCAACGAAATCGTCCGCCGCCTCAACCGCCAGATCGGGCGCCCCGTTCTGCCCGAGGCCAAGGCCCTGATCCCCGACATGGGCCGGCTTCCCGGCGTCGACGGCAAGGCCAAGATGAGCAAATCACAGGGCAACGCCATTCCCCTGTCCGCCACGCCTGATGAGATCCGCGATGCGGTGCGGCGCATGTACACCGACCCCAACCACCTGCGCGCCTCCGACCCAGGCACCGTGGAAGGCAACGTGGTCTTCACCTACCTCGATGCCTTCGATGATGACCGCGCGACTGTCGAGGAACTCAAGGACCATTACCGCCGCGGCGGGCTCGGCGACATGGCTGTGAAGCGGCGTCTGGAGGAGATTTTGCAGACCCTTCTGGCCCCGATTCGAGAACGCCGTGCGGCGCTGGCGCAGGAGCTAGACCATGTGCAGGACGTGCTGCGCACCGGCACCCAACGGGCGAAGGAACTCACGCAGGCAACGTTGGACGAGCTGCGCGAAGCATTGGGACTGTTTGCGTTATGAAATTCAGCGTCGGGAAAATGGTGCCGCAAGAGGGATGCGGAAACTTAGTTTTCTCAATCGTAATTTGTCCGTTATTTTAAGCCCTTTCGGAAAATATTGACTGTATCTAAACGTGTATATAAATTTTTGTACCTAAACCATGTAGTTAAAAGAACAAATAATGGCAGGACGAAAAGGGGATTACCTTTTTAAGCGCGGCGATATGTACTGGGTAAAATTTCAGTACCCAAAAGAATTGGGTATCAAGACGCTCCAACGCACGACAGGCAAGAGAAATTACGATGAAGCGTGGCTTGCGGTCGCGAATGACATCATCGAGCACAAACAATTTCTCGCTCTCCGCAATCAAATCAAGCGCGGCATGACCCAGCAATGGATCATGCCGGAGAGCGACAGTGCCGCACACAAACCAATGCGGGACATGTTTGCAAAACTAAAGCAGGTGATTGAGGAAGGCCGGTCCGTGCTCGACTTGGCGACGGAGGAAGATATCGCCGAGCACGAGCAGGTCCGGGCCATGCACGACAAGCTGAAGGCCACTCTTGCGCAACCGCTGTCTCTGCAAGACATCGTGGAACTCATCACCAGTCCGGCCCGACCGAGCCAGGAGCCGTTTACGACGGTCGAGAACGCGGATGGGACAACTTCCTTCGCCACTCCGACCGAGGTCTTCGTCAACGCCAATGGCAAAACCGTGGCGACCCGACCCAATGAGAGTATCGTCGGTATCAAACCGATCTTCATGACCGAAAATGAGCGGCGGGGCATTCTTATTGCCACTCAACGGAAAGAGCAGTTGACCAACCGGACCGGCGACACCGATTGGCAGATTGTCAACGCGTACATCGACGCCAAGAACAAGTCCAAGGCGTGGGAGAGAGAGGCCCGCGAAGTCTATGAAGACTGGCGGCGGATCGTTGGAAAGACGTTCAATCGAGCGGACCTCCCGGACGGCGAGAAACTGGCACAATACTATCTAAAAGAGCACGTGCCGCTGAAAGCCAGGAAGACCGGCGTGCAAGGCATCAAGACCGCGACCGTTGCCAAAAAACTCAACTTTCTGTCCGCGCCGATAAACCACCAGCTTAAGAATAAGAATCCGAAAATTCGTTTCAATCCATTCCGAGGCGTCGTGCCGGACGTCCGCGACGCTACGCGCAAGTCACCTCTCTATAATGAGGACCTGAAGCGTATCGACAGGAACCTCGACAAGCTCGGATCGAACGAACGATTGTTGTATCTCATCTGTCGACATACGGGCTGCCGTCGCGGCGAAGCGTGGCAGATCGAGGAGACGAGGGAGAAGGGGCTGCGCGTGATCTGGTTCGGGTCCAAGAACGAACAATCGGTCCGTCGCATCCCGATCCCGGATGCTCTACTGCCCCACCTCCCGACGCAAATTGATGGATCGTTGTTCACGGACGACCCAATAAACGTCGGTAAGAATCTCAACCGAGCGATGCGGCGCTTTGGGATCACGGACGAAACAAAGACGCTGCATTCATTCCGACACCGGGCCAAAGACCGGCTGCGCGCCGAGGCTTGCCCCGTCGACGTCCAATGGGCCATCCTCGGCCATGAAAAGAAGACCGTCGCGGATGGATATGGCAAGGGGTTCGCGATGACCGTGCTTAAACCGTACGTGGAACTTATCGGATGCTATGACGAGGCGAGCTTCGCTCCCGATCCGGACGCATATAATGATGACGCGGACACTTGATGCGCTTAAACGCGATGTGCCCTTGTTTTGAACAAGCCCGATAACGGTCAGTTATCGGGCTTCAACCATCGCCTTCACGACTGACGAGGAAAACGGGCGTCCACTGGCGGCCTTATATCCTTTACGCGCAAGTTCATCCGCGATTTCCCGGAGCGACCGACATTTGCCTGTCTTGGGTGAACGGCGGCGGAGGCGCTTCGCCTCAGAGATCATCTCGGGCCGCGTCTCTGCATGTGATTTCCGGCCCTCGACCTTCACGCCTGTGGCTCGCTTCCTGTCACGAGCGGCCCGCAATTTCTTCACGAGGCGCGTCTTTTCCAACTGAGCGAACGCGCTGCCGATCTGCCGCATGGCAACTTTCATCTCGTCGTCCGTTTCGGTGAGATCGTCGCCATTGGACGCGAGCACGCGAACATTGCGGGCTTTCAGCACTAAAATGGCAGTTTCTTGAACGAGAACTGAGCGAGCAAGGCGGCTTGCGTCCTCAACGAGGACTACGCGAATTCCATTGCCTTCGATCCGGTCGAGAAGGGCAGAGAAGCCGGGTCTCGTCTCAACGGGGTCCGCACCGCTTACGGCGGCGTCATAGAACTCCTCAACAATTTCGAACCCGACTTGTTTTGCATGCGCCTGAACGGCCTCACGCTGGCGGCGCTGGCTGTCTTTATCCGGGCCAACGTTGGCGGCGCTGGAAGTCCGATAATAGGCAACGACTTTGACAGTTTCTTTATGTGCTTTTGCCATAATTTGTAAGAGTTTAAACTCATAATATGTTCTGATTTCTGAAGAAATAAGAACAACTCGACCATGTGTCAACGGCCTCGCTCCATGCTGCTCCATTAGGAACTCAAGCTATAGGTCGAGGATTAGGACCGGATGTCGTCTTCGCGTTCGTAGGAGGTCATCTCGATAAACCCGATCTTCAGTTTGCGAAAAAAGACCCGAGACCGCTGGCGCGGACGCGGGCTCATCATCTGCCAAAGCTGGAGGGCGAACGAGATGATCGTGATCGCGGAGAGCATCCAGTCCCCGATGTTTTCAAACACAGGGCGGGAAGATTCGTACCGACAAAAAAACCCGCCATGGGCGGGTTCGGCGCAGCGCACACTTTCGAACACTACATTTCAGTAGTATCGCATTGTCACGCTTGTTTCAAGCGAAGGGAATGATCAGCCGATCTTGGCCCTGATGTCGGCAATTCGCTTGTTCGCCGACGCCTGAATATCCCTGATCTTCTGCTGGCGGTTCCGATCCGCAGCCGCCTTCTTCATCGACTGTTCTGGCGTCATGGGCTTAACCGGCTTCGTCTCGGTCAGTCGGTCGTGCTTCATCCGCCGAAGCAACCGGAATAACAAGACAATGTCCTGCTTCAATTTCAGGATATCGTCCTGAACCTGCCGCTTGATGGTTTCGCGACGGTTGGCCAATCGTCGGTGTTGATCGTCGAGATAGTTCGTTAGATGGCAATGCCGCATTGTTCTTCTTCTCCATGATTGCCTTCATGATTGTCATGATCTGAGGCTTTTGGGGGTTATCTTGATTATTTAACTGGGTCTCATCGGCATCTTCATCGAACCCAGACGCTACAAGGCTTTCCTCATCATCACGTGGACACCAGAGAGCCCGCGATGAGACCGACGCGACGATCATGTTGGATAGCCCTACATTGTCGATCAAGCGGTCCATCCACGCGTCCCACTCAGGCTCACGGTCCATCAAGCGACGGGTTGGCCGCCCCTCCCACGCTTCGCTGTAGTAGCTCCACAACTTCGTGCTATAGCTCGCCAGCCGGGTGAGATTTTCCGCGACTGTTCCGTCCTCCCAAATCGAGGCCGAATGCACCCGGCGCGGTCCTGGCCAGCACTTACGCATATCGCGAACGAGGAGGTCAGGTTTTGCGTGGCCCTTGCAGTCCACAACAGCGTGCAAGTGAACGACGATAAGTCGCTGATCGGGTGCCAGTGAGTTGGGATCGACCCCGGCGAGAGTGCCAATCAGATCGCGTTTGGTCTCGCTCCCCAAGAGTTTCGGATGCACGAGGTCGATCTCGACCACGCCAGCCCATCGGGTGCCGC
Source organism: Microvirga terricola (assembly GCF_011777495.1). Taxonomy (GTDB): domain Bacteria; phylum Pseudomonadota; class Alphaproteobacteria; order Rhizobiales; family Beijerinckiaceae; genus Microvirga; species Microvirga terricola. The sequence goes on from NZ_JAATJS010000001.1 coordinate 364,137, forward strand.
GCTTGAGGTATCCCGACATCATTGCACAAGCCCGCAACTCGTCGGTCAACTGCTCGATGATCTTGATGACCTCATCGGAGAGATCGTCGCCAAGCCTGACCACCCGAACGGCCATGATCAATGTGATCCAGCGCAGCCGCTCGCGTTGCGTTCGTGCCATGGTCAGGTAAGCAGCGTCGACGGTCGTCCGCCATGTTTCGATGTCCATTGCGCTGCCCTGAGTTACAGAGGCAGAGATCGCAGCCACTCATTCGCCTTTGAGCATGAGGCTTTAAGATCGTCGTCATCCGCGTAATATCGCTCGATTGCAGTGTGAACTGCCGCTGGCTGCATAAGCCTGCCGGACCGCCACACGGCGCGCACTGACAGCGCCCAACCCTGATCCGCGTGCTCGATCAAATAGCGTTTGGTCTGCGCGTCGGGCGGAACCCCGCACCGGTTTCCTATAGTCCGAGCCGAGATGTACGCGCCCTCGATGGCCCAGACGCTCTCCATCTCATCCAATAAATAATTACTAATAAAACGCTGGATAATTAATTGATTATCAAAATTGTAGTCCAAACTTACCTTTCAAAACAATTACAAAGCAATGTCGTAATTATTTCACAAATACTTTTATCCTACAATATTTAACATAATTGAATTGAAGAGCATGTTTGGCAGTACACTCATAAAAATCTATGGAGAAATGCTCGCATTGGGCCTTACGAGGTCAAAACGCGAATTCGCCCGAAGATGGCTGGGGCGCGGCAAGACCTACCTGCGAGACTTCGAATTTCGTGAAGGAAGGAGCCGAGAACGAGTGTCGCTGGACACAGTTTCTACGTTACGGACGCGGCTCTGCGCGATATCTGCCCGTATGCCAGACGGCATTTGCGCGGAAATTGCGGGCATCGTTCACGACATTGATTGTTCTGTCGCGGTTGCCAATTTACTGATGCGAGCGCCCCAAACGTCCAGGGGCGAGACATGAAAATTGATTTTCTGAAAACCGCCCGTGCGATGCCTCGCCCGGCGAAAAATTAGTTTTCCGTCTCGACCAGTTGCGCGACCGTGACGCCGAGGGCACGGGAGATGTGCCAGAGGGTCTTAATGGTTACGTTCCACTGACCGTTTTCCAAGCGGCTTATGTAGGCCTGATCGAACCAGTCTTCAGGCGCGCCGCCCTTAAGACGTTTTACCAATTCATCTTGTGAAAGGTTCGCGGCGAGGCGGTATTTCCTCACGTTGCGACCCACTGCCGTTTGAATGTCCATGGCCGAGACGGAGCCAAGGACAGGCAGTTGACGCTATGTCGCATACTACATATGAAATGATGCTACATTCTATATGGAAATGTTCCTAATCATGCGGTTCAATAGGCAATTGAACCGGTAAAATCTAATAGCGACAGAGGCGAGCGGTGACCGTTTTAGCAGTTACATCATCTGACAATTATGGCGCGCCTCTGCCTTACGAGGTCTACCGCGTACAAATGCTTTTTCAGAGCGTGACGTCTGCCTCCGTCCGGTTCAGTTCGCCGACGACGCTCGTGCTGGGCACCGCCTCCGGGGATCGGCTCGTTCTGGCCGGTTCGGATTTTGTTTTCGATCCTATGCAGGCAAATCCATGGCTTGGTGGCACTATTAGTTCCATCCAACTCTGGTCCAGAGCATACGATCACAAGATCGTAGAAATCAGCGATTTTAACATCGCATTGGCCGATTTTGGACCAGCCCTGGACTCGCCAGCCGGTCCGGCAGGTCTCCTGTTCGGGGGAGATGACAGCGTTGTCGGAGGCACGGGGCAAGACGCGCTCTTTGGCGGCGGAGGCGATGACACCATTCGCGGTGGCGCAGGAGACGATGATATCAGCCCCGGCTGGGGGTCGGACATCGTCGATGGCGGTGACGGTTTCGACTACGTCGGTTACGGGGAATCCGACAAAGGCGTGAACGTCGATCTCGGCCTTGGGACGGTGTTCGATCCATGGGGAAGCATCGACCGGCTTATTTCCATAGAAGGTGTCTCGGGGACCGCGTACAATGACACACTGACCGGCAACAATGGAAACAATGGGTTCTACGGAGAAGCCGGAAACGACAGCCTGAGCGGCCTAGACGGCGACGACCTCTTTTCACCCGGTCGCGGGGCTGACACTATCCTTGGCGGCTCCGGCTTCGATACAATCATGTACTCGGACTATGCGGGAACCGGGAAGCTGAATGCAAATCTTTCGACCGGCATTGTGATCGACCCCTGGGGCGACACCGACCATGTGTCCGGTATCGAGCGCGTCCGTGGAACCGGGAACGATGATACTGTTATCGGCTCCAATGCGGACGAGACTTTCGAGGGATTAGGCGGCGCGGATAGCTTCGACGGCGGTGGTGGAAATGACACTGTTAGCTATGCCCGCGACAAGAGCCGGGGCGGCATGCACGGTGTTACCGTCGATCTTGCGCTCGGTACGGCCAAAGACGGCTTTGGAACGACAGACACCTTCGTCCGCGTCGAGAATGCGACCGGAACGGACTTCAACGATGTTCTTCATGGCAACGCACTTGCCAACGTTCTCACTGGCAATGCTGGCAACGACTTCCTGGATGGCCGCGATGGGGCCGATACGCTCAAGGGCGGTCTCGGTGATGATACCTTCTACGTGGACCGCGCCTTAGATGTCGTTGTGGAGTTTGCGGGCGAAGGAACGGACACCGTTTATGCGAGCGCCAGCTATACCCTTAGCCTTGAGGCAGAGGTCGAGGTTCTGCGGACAATCGATCAAAATTCGTCTCAGGCCATCAACCTGACAGGTAGCTCCTTCGCCAACAAAATTCTCGGAAATACTGGGAACAACGTGCTCAACGGCATGGGCGGTGCGGATACCATGGCCGCGTTTGCCGGCAACGACACGTACTACGTTGACGACGCAAACGATCAGGTGATCGAAAGCGCGAGCGGCGGTCATGACATCATCTATGCGAGCGCGAGTTTCACCCTCGGCGCGTCTGTGGAAGTGGAATATCTCGAAGCCATAGGAAGCGGAAGGATCAGCCTCACGGGCAACGCTTTGGCGAATACTCTCGTCGGGAACGCTGGGTCTAACCGGCTTTCGGGCGGCGGAGGCCGCGATATTCTGACCGGCGGTGCGGGCAAGGACACCTTTGTCTTCGACGTGAAACTCTCGAAGGCGAACCTTGTTCAAATCACCGACTTCAACGTCAAGGACGATACGATCCAGTTGGCGAAAACAATTTTCTCGAAGATCGCAAAGAAGGGGACGCTCGCGAGCGGTGCATTTTGGATCGGATCAAAGGCTCATGAGGCTGATGATCGAATTATCTACAACAAGAAGACAGGCGCGCTTTTGTACGATGCCGATGGGTCGGGAAAAGGTGCGGCAATTCAAATCGCCACAATCTCAAAGGGCTTGGGCCTGACCCATAAAGACTTCTTCGTCATCTGACGGAGTTGGAGCGAGAGATTTGGCCGCACCTGAACCGGGGGCGATTCGTCAGAAAATTGTTTTTCCTGATCGCCCCCGCTCAAGATCGGCTTTCACGCGGCGCGAGAGTTTGTATCTAAAAGCTGTAGCTATTGCAGCTAAATGCGCCGCTAAGTCATTGAAAAACAATGATGGTGCCGCAAGAGGGATTCGAACCCCCGACCCCCTCATTACGAATGAGGTGCTCTACCAGCTGAGCTATTGCGGCGTCGCGATCATGCGATCTGGAGAGGGCGACCTCATAACCTCAAGCCCGGCGCTTGGCAAGGGATGCCAGACGCGGGTGTGTGCCCTTTGGAGCATTTTCCGGCAAAGTGGACACCGGTTCGGCGAAGAAAATGCGGCAAGAACAAAAAGATAGAGCATCCGATCTGATCCTATCAGATCAGAAAGTACTTTAGCGAAAAAGCCCCTTGCGCGCCGGGGGTGCCTCCTCTGGGGCGGGGACATCCGGCGGGGTCGCGGGAAAGACGACAGGCTCAGGAGTAGCTGGGACAGGCGGCGCCGTCTTCTCTCTGACGGGCGGCTCGACAGCTTTGGCCACAGGCGGGGCCACCTCTTCTCTAGCCGCCGGGGGCGGTGCAACCGGAGCGGGGGGCAGAGCTTTCGGTTCCTCGTCAGGATCGGCGGTCACCTCGTCGCTCATCATCAGTTCGGGCGCGATGAGCACCTCCGGCGGGGCTTCCCAGACGAAAGCATCGAGACGACCGGTGACGGGAGAGATCGGAGCCCAGTGCTCCGACACGACGCCATCGGCGATCCAGGCCGGATCGCGCGGCGCGCGCGTGGCGCGGGCGAGCCATTCGCGGCCCTTACCCGTCGCGCCATGCTCGGCCTGCTCCAGATCGGACATCAGCAGGCAGACCCGCATGGTCGGGCGGTCGGCGATGAGAGGGTCGAGGGCGGCGCGGGCGCGGCCAAACTCGCGCGCTTCGAGCGCGGCGCGGGCGACCGCGAGGCGGCCTTCCGCCGCGCCGTTCGAGAGCCTGAGCAGAGTGTCGGCGCGCTTCAACCGGTCGAGGGCCGAATCGCCAGGACGGAGATTGAGATAGACATCCGCGAGATCCGGATGCGGCTCATTGCGCCAGGCGGTTTCCACCACCTTGGCGGAGCGGCGCAGCTCGCCCTTGTGGGACAGGAGACGGCCGGCCAGCGCGGCAGCCGGAACGAGGGTTGGCGCCAGTTTGACCGCTTCCTGCGCGCTGTAGAGCGCGCCCTCGGGATCGTGCTCGACCCGGTCGAGTGCGTCGGCGGTCAGGAGCACCGCGCGATGCCGCTTCGCGGTCGCCTTGTCGACGAGCCCCAGCGAAGCGCGGCGTTCGATAGCTTCCAGCGCCCCGCGCCAATCGCGGTCGGCGCAGCGGGCTTCGAGTACCGCATCGCTCGCCCAGGAGGCGGCAGGTGCGAGGCGGATCGCCTCGGCGGCGTATTCGCGAGCGGAGGCAGCATCGCCGCGGCGGCGGGCCTCAACGAACAGGCCGCGTAAGCCCAGCACCCGCGTCTCGTCCTTGTCGATCATCTGGGTGAAGGCGGCCTCCGCGCCTGCCCGATTGCCGGAAACCTGCGCCGCCTGCGCCTTCAAAAGCAGCGCCAGCGGCTCCTGGCCGAGCAGGCGCTCCGCCTCGCCCGCAAAGCGGCGGGCGGCAACGGGATCGCCCGCGCCGACAGCAACCATGCCGCGCGACACGGCCTGATAGCCCCGCGCCCGGCGGCGCGCCCGTGAGGCGAAGGTCAGGCGGGAGGGGAGTCCGATGACGGCGGTGATCACCGACCAGAGCAGGGTCAGGAGGAGAGCGACGCCGATCAACGCGACTGCCGCCACCGCGACCGAGGTCTGAATCTCATACCCGCCGAAGGTGACGAGCACCGTGCCGGGCCGGTCGGCGAGCCAGACCGCACTGAGGGCGGCGACGCAAAGAAGACCGATGAAGAGGAGAGCACGCCACATGACCGGCTTTTCCTTTTATTGCGTCGAACGGTTGAGGGCGGTCAGCGCCTCTTCGGAGATCGCGCGGGAGGCCTGCTGCGCTCCCGCAAGAGCCGCAGCCCGCTGCCCCCAATCCTCGGAGGCCTTCTGCGCCGGCTCGGGCAGAGAGGCCCAGGCTGCCGCCGCCCCGCCCATGTCGCCCCAGGCGAGAGCCTGGCGGATGCGGGCGAGAATGGCCGGAGTGCCCACCTCGCCCGGTTCGGTCACGGGCCGAACCGTCACGACCTTGTCGATCATGCGCCAAAGCCGATCGGACCACGTACTGGAGGCCGCGCGCTCTTCCCGCAGGATCTGCGCTTCCAGAGGCTCGAAGCTCTGGAGCATGGCGGAGGCGGTCGGCGCACCCTTCGCAGCGAAGGGCTCCAGGGCTTTCAGCTTCTCCGGGTCGGACCCGGTCTTTTTCAAGCCTTCCAGAAGATCGGAAAAGGGCATGCCGCTGCGAAGCGCATCGCCCAGGCGCTCGGCGAGCACAAGGCGGATGCCGGCCTGGCCCGCCGATTCGACGTTTCTGCTGTTCTCGGCGATCTTTTGGGCGAGAGCGGCGACACGCTGATCCTGCTCGGCCGTGCGGCGCGTGAGGGTTTGAACGGCGTTGCTCACGTCGGCGGTGCTTTGCCCCTCGGTACGGGATTGATCCTCGAGCGCGGACAAACGCTTCGTCAGATCCAGCACCGCCACGTCGTTTTGCGGAGCGGGTGCCACGGCGAGGGGGCGCTTTATGGCTTCCTCAGCGCGCGTCGACGCCCTTTCTGCCGTGGCCTGCGCGCCCTGCAGACGCTGGTCGAACACGGTTCGGGCTGTCTCCAGCGCTTTGACGCGCCCATCGAGGGTCTGCAGGGTGCCCGGCTGGCTCAAGGCCGCGATCTTCTGCTCCAGCTGGGCGATCCGTGAATCCTCCGCCCCGCGCCAGGCCTCGAAGCCATAGACGAGCCCCGCACCGACAAGGCCGCCGATCAGCCCGGCCCCGATCAAGGCCGCTGTCTGATGGCGATGGATCGGCGGGGACGCAGGCGGCGGCAGAGCCGCCCCTCCGATGGAATCGGTGCCCGCCCCTGAATCGAACGTCTCTTCCGGCTGCGCCAACGTCTCCTCGGACATCCGCTCCGCCTCAGCGGCAGTCCTCTCGCCGCTCCGCGCCCCGTTATCGATGACGGTCGCCCTCAGGTCGATAGTCGCCGGTTCCCGCGTCGTCTTTTTGCGGGTGGAGTTCGGGGCATTGGGATCGGATGAATCGGTCACGGGTCCCTCTTGGCGGTCGCTCTGCGGTCTCGATGGGGCAAGCTTAGGCGCTGCCTTTGGTTCCCTCCTAAGAGCAGATGGTAAAGGAACCGGTCACAACCGTCACGGCAGGCGCTCCAGCAGCGCCAGAATCGAGTCTTCATCCGGCTGGGACGCGGACATCGTCTCGATTCCGAGCGCCTCGAACGGGGCCGCCACATCCGCCGACAGACAGAGCTGTGGGACGGATTTTAGGGCGGCAAGCAGCCCCGCCTCCTGCGTCAGCCGCAGAACGATGTCGGCACTGCGGCGGGAATAGTGGAGCGCGGCATCGATCTGGCCAGCGGAAAGCGCCTCCCGGGCGGAGGGTGGCAAGGCCTCGACGGCTTGCGCCTCGTAGGCCCGCCAATGCGCCACCGAAAAGCCGGCAGCGCGCAACGAGGTGGCTGGCTCGGCCTTATGATGCCGCGCCGTCACATGCAGCAGTTTCAAACCGGGGCTCAACGCATGACGGATGAGCGCAGAAAGCGATATCGCATCCCCATCCGCCACGAGGACGGAGGAGAACCCGGCGTCATGCACGGCAGAGGCCGTATGCGGCCCCACCGCGAAAACCGGAATCCGTTTGTCCTCCACCGTCTTCAAGGCTTCGAGCGCGTGGGCGCTGGTGACGATCAGCGCGTCCCAAGATTCTTGCGGCATCTCGTGTGGCATCGGCTCGCCGGTCGGCACGATGCGTGTCACGGGCGCGATGAGCGCCTCGGCTCCAAGCGCCGCGAGGCGCTGGGCGGTGCGTTCGGCATCCTCCGGCGAGCGGGTGACGAGAATGCGCATCAGGACTCGGTGAACCCTGCAGGCATCCGGGCGCGAAGATCGAGCCCCGCCTCGCGGCCAAGCGCGGCGGCGTCGGCGGGCGCACCGCGCCGCACGACTTCCAGGCTTTCCGAGCCGTCAGGACGCATCACGAGACCGCGGATTTCAAGGTCAGAGCCAACCATACGGGCATGGCCCGCAATCGGCGTGCGACAGGAGCCGTCGAGCACGGTCAGAAAAGCCCGCTCGGCCGCAAGCGCGATGCCGGTCGGCGCATCGAGGATCGGCGCGAGAGCCTCCCGCGCCCGCTGATCATCGGTGCGGATGGCGATGGCAATCGCCCCCTGCCCCACTGCCGGCAGGAAGTCGTCGGTTTCGAGCACCGTCGTCACGTGATCGGTCAGGCCGAGCCGCCGCAGGCCCGCCATGGCGAGCAGGGTCGCGTCGACTTCGCCCCGCTCAAGCTTGTCGAGCCGCGTCTGCACGTTGCCGCGAAGCAGAGTGACTTTCAGATCCGGCCGCAGGCGGCGGATCTCCGCCTGCCGCCGCAGCGAGGCCGAGCCGACGACCGCACCGGCGGGCAAATCCCGAAGACTCTTGAAGCGGCGGCTGATGAAGGCATCGCGCACGTCTTCGCGCGGCAGGTAGCCGGCGATCACGAGGCCCTCCGGCAGAACGGTCGGCAGATCTTTTGCGGAATGGACGGCGAGATTGAGCGAGCCGTCGAGAAGGCCGATATCCAGCTCCTTCGTGAAGAGGCCCTTGCCGCCTGCTTCCGAGAGCGCGCGATCCTGAATCGTGTCGCCGGTGGTCTTGATGATGGCCAGCGGCAATTGTTCCAGTGTCCAGCCATGGGCGGCGACCAGCCGGTTTTGCGTCTCGTGAGCCTGGGCGAGCGCGAGCGGGCTGCCGCGCGTGCCGATGACCAGGGCGGATGAATCGGCCATTCCTGTCGTAAACTCCTGCAAGCGACATCCGATCGTGTCGGGCGCGGCGGACTATAGAGCATGATGCGAAAAAGTGGACGCCACTTTTTCGCGAAAAATCATGCGGTGCCAGAAACATAAGAACGCTTTTCGATTCCATCGAAAAGCGAAATGCTCTAGGGGGAGGATATGGGGGCGCAAAGCCCGACAATCACCGCGAAGGACCTTGTCGACGACCATGCGCATTCTCGGGATTGAGACAACCTGTGACGAAACCGCCGCCGCCGTGGTCGGCGTGAGCTTCGACGGTCGCGGGGAAATTCTCTCCAACGAGGTTTTGAGCCAAATCGCGGAGCATGCCGCCTATGGTGGCGTGGTGCCGGAAATCGCCGCCCGCGCCCATGTGGAGGTGCTGGACCGCCTGATCGCGCGGGCGCTCAAAAAAGCCGGTTGCACCATCAAGGACATCGACGGCATCGCCGCCGCCGCAGGTCCCGGCCTGATCGGCGGGGTGCTGGTGGGCCTCACCACAGCCAAGGCGATGGCGCTCGTGACCCGCAAGCCGCTGATGGCGGTGAACCACCTCGAAGCCCATGCGCTGACCGCGCGGCTGACGGATGGCGTCGGCTTCCCCTATCTGCTGCTTCTCGCCTCTGGCGGCCATACCCAGCTCGTCGCGGTGCGCGGCGTCGGCGATTATGTTCGCATCGGCACCACTATCGACGACGCCATCGGCGAAGCCTTCGACAAGGTCGCGAAGCTTCTGGGCCTGCCCTATCCCGGCGGGCCGCATGTGGAGAAGGAAGCGGCCAAGGGTAACCCCGAGCGCTTCGCCCTGCCCCGCCCCATGCAGGGTCGCGCGGAGCCGAACTTCTCGCTCTCGGGCCTCAAAACCGCCGTGCGGTTGGAGGCGGAGCGCATCGCCCCCCTGACCCAGAGCGATGTGGCCGATCTCTGCGCGAGCTTCCAGGCGGCCGTCGTCGACGTGGTGGTGGACCGCACCCGCGTCGCGCTGCGCGCCTTCCGCGACATCGCGGGCCACCCGACTGCGCTTGTGGTGGCGGGCGGCGTTTCCGCCAATGGGGCCGTGCGCTCCGGCTTGCAGCGGCTTGCGGTCGAGACGGGTCTTCGCCTGATCGCGCCGCCGCTCAATCTGTGCGGCGATAACGGCGCGATGATCGCCTGGGCCGGGCTCGAACGCCTGCGGCTCGGCCTGATCGACGATATTGCCGCCCCTGCCCGCGCCCGCTGGCCGCTTGACACCAGCCGCGACGAGGCCGGAGCCAAAGCCTGATGCGCCCGTGCCCGGACACAATCCGCATTGGCAGACGTTTCTCATCCCGAACCCATAGGCCCGTTTCATGAGCGTGATCGGCATTGCAGGAGCAGGAGCCTGGGGCTCGGCCCTGGCGAATGCCGCCGCCTTGGCCGGAAACGATGTGATTTTGTGGATGCGCGATTCCGCCCAGTGCGCAGCGCTTGCCGAGACGCGGACCAACGAGCGCTTTTTGCCCGGAATCCGGCTGCATGATCGGATCAGCCTGACCACGAATCTGTCGGATCTGGCTGGAGCCGATGCAGTGCTCCTCGTCACCCCCGCACAGACGACCCGCGAAATGGCGGCAGCACTTGCCGCCGTGCTGCCGCCCGCAACGCCATTGGTGCTCTGCGCCAAGGGGATCGAGCGCCAGACCCGCGCCTTTCTCTGCAATGTGGTGCAGGAAGTGCGCCCCGACGCGCCCGTTGCGGTGCTCTCCGGCCCGAGCTTCGCCCACGACGTCGCGCGCGGCCTGCCCACCGCTGTGACGCTCGCCTGCGAGGACGCCGCTTTGGCCGAGACCATCGCCGCTGCCCTCTCGGGCCCGACCTTTCGGGTCTATCACGCCACGGACATCCGCGGCGTCGAGATCGGCGGCGCGGCCAAGAACGTGCTCGCCATCGCCTGCGGGGCTGTCGCCGGACGTAAGCTCGGCGAGAGCGCTAAAGCCGCGCTCGTGGCGCGCGGCTTTGCCGAATTGCTGCGCTTCGCCCGCGCCTATGGCGGGCAGGCGGAAACGCTAATGGGCCTCTCGGGCCTCGGCGATCTCGTGCTGACCTGTTCCACCCCGCAATCGCGCAACTTCGCTTTCGGCATGCGTCTCGGCGAGGGCCTGTCCCCGGAGGCTGCCGCAGGCGGCAAGCTCGTGGAAGGTGCCGCCACCGCCAGCGCGCTCATGGCGCTCGCCCGCGACAAAGAGATCGACATGCCGATTGCGGAAGCAGTCGAGCAGATTTTGAGCGGCGCCTGGACGGTCGATCAGGCCGTCGATGCGTTGATGAACCGTCCCCTCAAATCCGAAACTTGAGACGACCCCCATGGCTTACTGGCTCTACAAATCCGAACCATCCGTCTGGTCCTGGGATCAGCAAGTGGCGCAGGGCGCCAAAGGCACGTTCTGGAGCGGTGTGCGCAACCACGTTGCGAAACAGAATTTGATGGCCATGAAAAAGGGCGAGAAAGGTTTTTTCTACCATTCGAACGAGGGCAAAGCGATCGTCGGCATCGTCGAAGTGATCAAGGAATACTATCCGGATCACACGGATGAGAGCGGCAAATTCGGCATGGTCGACATCAAGGCGGTGAAGCCGCTGAAGAGACCTGTCACGCTGGAGGAAATCAAGGCTGAGCCCAAGCTGAAAGACATGATTCTCGTCAACAATTCGCGCCTCTCGGTGCAGCCAGTCACCGACGCGGAATGGGCGCTCATCTGCAAGATGGGCGGTTTGTAACAAAAACAGGGGGCTCCCAAGTGCTCGCAACAACCAATCTCTGGGCGATTCTCATTGCGGCAATCGCGGCGTGGCTGTTCGGCTCAGTCTGGTACATGGCGCTCGCCAAGCCCTGGATGAGTGCACTCGGTAAGAGCAAGGCCGAATTGATGGGCCCCTCGGGCAAGCCCTCGCCGATTCCTTTCATCGTCTCCTTCCTCGCCGAAATCATCATGGCCGTGGTGCTCTCCGGCATCATCTGGCACGCCGGGCCAGTGACGGTGGCGAGCGGCCTTTCAACCGCCTTCATCGCGTGGTTCGGCTTCGTTCTGACCACCATGGCCGTCAATCACGGCTTTGGCGGAGCACGGCCGATGCTCACCGTCATCGACGCGGGCCACTGGCTCGGAGTCATGCTGATCCAGGGAGCGATCATCGGCGCGTTCGGGCGCTGATCGTTCGCGACGAAAGTCCGATCCGCCAGCGCTTGCCCGCTGCCTCGCTCTTTCCGTAAAGCTAATGCCAACTAGGTACAAAGGTCTGGGAGAAACGCCATGGCAGAGAAGATCTACGAGGTTCCCGCCGAGTGGAAGCACCGCGCTTACCTCGACGACGCCGGATACCGTGCGAAGTACGAGGCCTCGGTGAAGGACCCCAACGGCTTCTGGGCGGAAGAGGCCAAGCGTATCCATTGGTTCAAGCCTTTCACTTTGGTGAAGAACACCAATTTCGGCCCGGAGAACGTCACCATCCGCTGGTTCGAGGACGGCACCACCAACGTCGCCTATAACTGCATCGACCGGCATCTTGAGACACGCGGCGATCAGGTCGCGATCATCTGGGAAGGCGACGACCCGTCGGAATCGAAAAAGGTCACCTATCGCGAGCTGCACGCCGAAGTGTGCCGCATGGCGAACATCATGCGCAATCGCGGCGTCTCGAAGGGTGACCGCGTCACCATCTACATGCCGATGATCCCAGAAGCGGCCTATGCGATGCTCGCTTGCGCGCGGCTCGGCGCCATCCATTCCGTTGTGTTCGGCGGCTTCTCGCCGGAATCGCTGGCCGGGCGCATTGAGGATGCGCAATCCCGCTTCGTCGTCACCGCCGACGAGGGCCTGCGTGGCGGACGCAAAGTTCCGTTGAAAGACAACGTGGACGCCGCCATCGCTCGTGTCGACGGTGTCGATCATGTGCTCGTCGTGCGCCGCACCGGCGCAGCCGTGAACATGGTGCCGGGTCGCGACGTCTATTACGACGAAGCCGCCAAAATGGTCAGCGATGAATGCCCAGCCGTGGAGATGAATGCGGAAGATCCGCTGTTCATCCTCTACACCTCCGGCTCCACGGGTAAGCCGAAGGGCGTGCTACACACCACCGGCGGCTATCTCGTCTATGCCGCGATGACGCATGAATACGTCTTCGACTATCACGACGGCGACATCTACTGGTGCACCGCCGACGTGGGTTGGGTGACGGGCCATTCCTACATTCTCTACGGACCGCTCGCGAACGGCGCGACGACGCTGATGTTCGAAGGCGTGCCGACCTATCCCTCGATCTCCCGTTTTTGGGAGGTGATCGACAAGCACAACGTCAACATCTTCTACACCGCGCCGACCGCCATCCGCTCGCTGATGCAGGCGGGCGAGGAGCCGGTGAAGAAGACCTCGCGCAAGTCGCTGCGCCTCTTGGGTTCGGTCGGTGAGCCGATCAATCCGGAAGCCTGGGAATGGTACCATCGCGTGGTCGGCGACAGCCGCTGCCCCATCGTCGATACGTGGTGGCAGACGGAAACCGGCGGCATCCTGATCACGCCGCTGCCCGGTGCGACGAACCTGAAACCCGGCTCCGCGACGCGCCCCTTCTTCGGCGTTAAGCCGCAGGTGGTGGATGCTGAAGGAAACGTGCTGAACGGCGCGGCGGAAGGCAATCTCGTCATCGCCGATTCCTGGCCCGGCCAGATGCGCACGGTCTATGGCGATCATGAGCGCTTCGTGCAGACGTATTTCTCGACCTATCCGGGCAAGTACTTCACCGGCGATGGCTGCCGCCGCGACGCGGATGGCTATTACTGGATCACGGGCCGCGTCGACGACGTGCTCAACGTTTCCGGTCACCGCATGGGCACGGCGGAAGTCGAATCCGCACTTGTCGCACATCCCAAGGTGTCGGAGGCCGCCGTCGTCGGCTATCCGCACGACATCAAGGGCCAGGGCATCTACGCCTATGTCACGCTAATGGCGGGCGAAGTGCCTTCCGAGGAGTTGCGCAAGGAACTTGTGGGCTGGGTGCGCAAGGAGATCGGCCCCATCGCCTCGCCGGACCTGATCCAGTTCGCGCCGGGCCTGCCGAAAACCCGCTCCGGCAAGATCATGCGCCGTATCCTGCGCAAGATCGCCGAGGACGAGTTCTCCAATCTCGGCGACACCTCGACGCTCGCCGATCCCGGCGTCGTCGACGATCTGGTGACGAACCGCCAGAACAAGCGCACGCAGGCGGCGTAGCAGTATAACACTTTTATGCTATAAAGCCCCCATGGCGAATGTCAGAAAATTCCTCATGGGGGCCCTAGTTTTGGGCATTCTCTCCAGCGCCGAAGCTCAAACCATTTCTCCGGAGCAAGACTCTTCGGCCCACACTCGTTTTCGCTCGTTCTACAAGAGTCGCGATGTCGGTGGGCTTCCCAATCTTTTGCAAGATCTCGATCGATCTGCGGGAGGGGATTGGACGGCACACCCGCCCATTATCGGCTTCATTGCTGGAATTCTGATCGAGAATCCCAGCCGTTTCGATCTCCTGCCCAATGACGCGTCGACGGTGCTCCAGGCCGATCTCGCATTGGCCTACAGTCTTTCCGGGCAATCCGAGCGCGGGTTGGCGATTGCCCGACAGATCGGCCTTGACGAGAAGAGACAGGCCTTCATCCGCTCCGCTCCATCCCTCAAAACGCTGACGGTGCGAAACCCAACAGAGTTGGATTATCTCTGGGGCGCGGCCTTCGCCACAGGCAACCCTCTCTACATTCGCGCTATCGTGAAACGCTTCACTCAGCTGGTCGACCAACCGGAAAAAGCAAACGATATCCTCGCCATATCGGAGTTCATGCAGACAAAGAAGGGCGACATCCGCTGGCTCAAGGAGCGATATGATCGCGCGACCCTCCTCGACATGGCATTGGCCAGTGCCATTCTTGTCGCTCTTTCGAGAAATGTCGCCGAGCACGAATTCATTCGAAAGGTTGTTGCTGAAGATCTCCCGAAGGACGGCTACGCGCATCGGATCTTGACCGCTTTTTCGGGGCAAGGTTCCTGAAGGTAGAGAGCATTCTCCTTCATCGAGCTCTCTGCATCGGGATCGTCAGGCGGAGAAACGCGTTTCTCCGCCTGAGATTTTCAGCATCCGACCGCTCTTGAGCCAGCGCCATGCCGGCCTTAGGATGGCTGCCTCCAAAGGAGATTCCCATGTCATTGAAACGGCTGTTCACCGAGCACCCCGAATCCGTCGGCGAATCTTATGTCGAGCATATGTTCGTCGCCTTGAGTTTCGCCGGTCCGCTCCTGGCGGCCGGTTTCGCAGCGCTGATCCACGCCTTCCTGCCGTTCCTCTGTGTCACGACGGCGAGTGCGACCGTGAAGCGCCTCTATGCGCGCATGACGAACCGCACGCCGCGTCCGGTTGCGCAAGCCGACCGCATGATGGCCTGGGATCCGGTGATCTAAAAACATCCGGCCGACACACTCACGAGGATGGGAACGGGAATCCGCGTTTTACGCGGGATTCTAACTCTTTCGGTCTAGGAACCTTACGCCTTCATTTCGCGTCTCTCCCGCGCGTAGCTCGTGCAGGAGGATTGAAACATGGCGAAGGTCGCCTACGCGATCCTGATCGGCTTCGGCTGTCTCTCTTCCGCAGGCGCCATGGCGCGCGAAGTCGTTCCCTCTCCCGTCGGTGCGATGCCCGGCACCATCGTGATCAAGACCGCCGAACGAAAACTCTATCTCGTGCGCGGTGACGGAACCGCCTTCCGCTACAAAGTCGCTGTCGGTCGTCTCGGCAAGCAATGGTTCGGCGAAGCGCGCGTCGACGGAAAGTTCGTCCGCCCCGCCTGGTCGCCGCCCGATGAGGTGAGGCGCGATAACCCGCGATTGCCGAGCGTGATTCCGGGTGGCTCGCCGGGCAATCCGATGGGCGCGCGCGCCATCACTCTCGACCGCGGTCAATATGCGATCCACGGCACGAACCGCCCGAGTTCCATCGGTACCTTCGCGTCCTACGGCTGCATTCGCATGTTCAACGAGGACATCGTGGACCTGTATGAACAGGTCGGCGTCGGCACGCGGGTGGTGGTGGAGCGGTAGGGGCCTCTTACAAGCCGGTCTGCGTTGGGCTACAGGTAGGGCAATGAAACCTCGTTGCCCAGAAACACCCGATCGCTGGTTACCTCAGCCTGCGCCCGGCGCGCCGGACCGGCTCATTCTCATCGACGGCGTTTGTGTGCTCTGCTCGTCCTGGGCGCGTTTCGTAGTGGAGCGGGACGACGGCTTCGGCTTCCGTTTTCTGCGCACGCAATCTCCGCAAGGGCGTGCGCTGGCCGAGAGCTTCGGCATCGACCCGGATGAGCCGCAGACCAACGTCGCCATCATCGACAGCATGGCCTATTTCAAGTCCGATGCGGCTCTGATGATCGCACGCAACCTCCGCGGCCTGTCATGGACGCGCATCCTTCACGTTGTCCCAAGGGGTTTGCGCAACCTGTTTTACCATAGAATCGCCCGCAATCGCTATGCCTGGTTCGGGCGCGATGAGGCCTGCCTGCGGCCGACGCCTGAAATGCGGGCGCGATGCCTCGACGATGCCGGCGTGACGAACGCATCATGAAGCGGCGCATTCTTGTCGTCGGCGGTGCGGGCGCCTTCGGCCGGAGGCTCGTCGAAAGCCTTCTCGCCACAACGGATGCCGTGGTGCTCATCGGCGGGCGCAATCCTGAGCGTCATGCGAACCTGATTCAGGATTTCAAGAATCGCTACGGCCATGGGCGGACCGAGACGCTCATCATCGACCGCAATGCAGCCCTCGAAGTGCTCGGCGCAGCAAAGCCCTTCTGCGTGATTGATGCCGCCGGGCCATTTCAAGGTGAAGAGCCTCATCTTGGGCGCGCAGCGATTGCGACAGGCTGCCATTATGTGGACCTGGCTGATGCCCGCGATTTCGTGGCCGGCTTCACGGGTCTCGATGAGGCGGCGCGCGAGGCGAATGTCCTGGCCGTGACAGGCGCGAGCTCGACGCCGGCCCTTTCCGGCGCAGCGCTGGCGGCGCTGACGGATGGCTGGTGGCAGGTCGATGAGATCGCTCTCGCCATCTCGCCCGGCAACCGTGCGCCGCGCGGCCTGTCGGTGATCGCCGCGATCCTGGCCTATGCGGGACAACCCATCCACCTCCGGCTCGATGGCCGTTGGACCACGCGCCGCGGCTGGGGCGCGCTGGTGAGGCGCGACATGCCGGGCCCCGGGCCGCGCTGGTTGTCCTTGTGCGAAACGCCGGATCTCGACCTTCTGCCCGTTCGCTATCCTTCGGCCCGCACGGTCATCTTTCGTGCCGGATTGGAGCTTTCCATCCTGCATCTCGGGCTCTGGCTGCTCACGCTGCCGGTGCGCCTGAAGATCATCCGCTCTCTTCGTCCTTATGCGTTCCTCCTTCAGACCGTCGCATCCTGGTTCGAACCTTTCGGCACGGATCGCGGCGGCATGAGTGTAGAAGCCTCAGGCCGAGATCGGGATGGCCGCCCCATTCAGGCCGTCTGGTCGCTGGTCGCGGAGGCCGGCGACGGCCCCAACATTCCGGTCCTGCCGGCGCTCGCGCTCATCCGCGGCCAGCTCGATGGCCACATCGCGGCAAGCGGCGCAAGGATCGCGAGCGATCTCCTCTCCCTCGATGCCATTGAACGCGAATTCGCCCGCTTTCGTATCACGGTGCGCCGCGCCTTGAGTTGGCCTGAAGGCGACAGCGTGTTCGCGAAAGCCATCGGCCCCGACATCGCGCGCCTTCCGCCTTCTGTGCGAAAAATTCACACAAGCGCTCTCGTCCGTCTCACGGGCCGCGCCACCATCGAGAGCGCCCCGCATTGGATGGCGAGAATCATCGCGCGGCTTTTTCGGTTTCCCGCAGGCACGCCGGATGAAACAGCGGACGTTCTGCTCAAGCGACACGACAACAAGGAAATCTGGACCCGCCGCTTCGGGCGCTCGGCGTTTCACAGCACGCTCAAGCCCGGTCCCGCGCCCCGGCGTGTCTATGAGCGCTTCGGCCCGTTCGATTTCGAGCTGGAGGTGACGCCTGACGAATCCGGCTTCACGCTGGCCGTCGTCGGATGGCGCATCGGCCCCCTGCGCCTGCCTCAATGTCTCGCACCGCGAACGCCTTCGAAGGCTTTCGTCGACGAGGAGGGCCGCTATAGCTTCGACGTGACGATCACGCTGCCCTTCCTCGGGCGGCTGGTGCGCTATCGCGGCTGGTTGCTGCCGGTCGACGAATAAAGATCCGCCCGCGTCGACGGCAGTCCTGCCGGGCCGCGGGTGCGCTTGGAGGCGAGGGTCTGGTTGACGCCCACCGCTGCGCGCTCGAAGGCGAGCGAGCAGCCCGCGAGATAGATGAGCCACATGCGCGTCTTCTCGGGGCCGACGAGCGCCTCCGCCTCGGCGCGGCGGGCGTTGAGGTTTTCCCACCACAGCCGCGTCGTGTGCTGATAGTGCTCGCGCCAAGCCTCGACGTCGTGCACCTCGAAGCCGTGGCGTTCGAGATTGGCGACCGACATGCCGAGATGATCGAGTTCCCCGCCGGGGAAGATGTAGCGCGTGAGCGCCTTGTATTCCGGCTTGAGCTTCTGGAACGCCTTGTCGGAGCGCTTGGCGCGGCGTGCGATGGTGTGATGCAGATAAAGTCCGCGCGGGCGCAGCAGACGGTTCACTGAGCTGAAATATTCGGCGTGGTTGCGCAGGCCCACCTGTTCGAACATGCCGATGGAGGAGATCTTGTCGAACTCGCCTTCCATCTGCGTGTAGTCCTTCAGCACGACCTTCACGCGTTCCTGCAGGCCGAGGCGGGCGATCTTTTCGCGGGCGATCTTGGCCTGCTCTTCGGCCAGCGTCACGCCCGTCGCCTTCACGCCATAGTGCTGCGCCGCATGGCAGATGAGCGCGCCCCAGCCGCAGCCGATGTCGAGAAAGCGCTCGCCGGGCTGCAGGCGCAGCTTGCGGCAGATCATATCGAGCTTGTCGAACTGCGCCTTGGCGATGTCGTTGTGCCAATCGGGCGTGAAATAGGCGCAGGTATAGACCATCTCCGGGTCGAGGAAGAGCTGATAGAACTCGTTCGACACGTCGTAATGATAGGCGACGTTGCGCTTGTTGGTCTCAGGCTTTCCGTCGCGCGCATCGGGGTTGTCCTTCACCCCGTCGAGCGGGCGCGGCATATTCGCGGGCGCTTTCAGGAATTGGAAAGCCGTCTTGAGCGCCTTCAGCTTGCTTACGCCGCGCAGCTGACGAGCGACCTTGCCGCGCGGGCGCTGCGCCGCGAGATCGAAGATCGTGCCGTTCTTCAAATCGAGCAGGCCCGCCACGTGGGCGTTGATGACGGTGTCGAGGGTCGGGCGACGCAAGAGAGACGCGATCACGCTCTCGCGGGCAATCACGAGGCGCATGGCGTGGGGCGCAAGATCCACTGGGACCGTGGAGCCGTCCCACAACTCGAAGCCGAAAGAGAGGTCGAGCGCCCGCCGAGCCTCGGCCAGGAGATCGCGAAACATCTCCAGCCGCTCTTTTGCCCCCGTCATATCCTTACCCCCTTTGGTCGGCGACACCGTAACGGGACCCTCGCCAGGGAACAACGCCCCCGGCAGGGGCAACGGGCGCGTTACCCCCTGAAAAAGATGAGACGGTTTTCAGAAGTCGCTCGCGAGGCCTTTGACTTCCCAATCCTCGTAGCGCACCGGCTCCAACCCGCCGCGTCCGAGATGTTCCTTCTGCTTGGCCAGCTCCGCCGCGCGGGCGTCGATCTCGCGGCGGCGCTCGGCCGCCTCTGCAAGCGCCCGCCGGGCGGCGGGGGAGAGGTCCTTGCCGGGGGCCGCCCCTGCGATTTCATGCGGAAGGCTTGTCTTGGTCGTCTCGTTCGTGCTCATGAGGCGTCTTATGCCAGCTCTTTGGGGCCGTTGCGAGGCCTTGGGACAGGGCGAAACCCTCCCCACATCACCGCAGAGAGGCCTTAAAACGAGGTGGAGACCCCGATGAACAAAAACGAGGTGGAGACCCCGATGAACACCGTCAAGACCGGAATGCTGCTGGCGGCGCTGACCGCCCTCTTCGGCGTTGTCGGGTACCTGCTCGGCGGCACTGCGGGCATGCTCATCGCGCTCGGGCTTGCGGTGGCGACCAACGCCTTCGCCTATTGGAACTCCGACCGCCTCGCGCTCGCTGCCCATCACGCGGTCGAGGTGGACGAGCGCGCCGCGCCTGAGCTTTTCGCCATGGTCCGCGCCCTGTCGCAGCGGGCGGGCCTGCCGATGCCAAAAGTCTATCTCATCGACAATCCGCAGCCCAATGCCTTCGCCACCGGGCGCAACCCGGAAAACGCGGCGGTGGCCGCGACGACGGGCATTCTGCAAGCCCTCTCCCGCGAAGAGCTGGCGGGCGTGATGGCGCACGAACTGGCGCATATCAAGAATCGCGACACGCTGACCATGACGATCAGCGCGACGATTGCGGGCGCGATTTCCTCGCTTGCGCAATTCGGCCTGTTTTTCGGGCGCGGCAACCGAGGCGGCGCAATGACGGGACTTCTCGCCGCGATCATCGCGCCTCTCGCCGCCATGATTCTTCAGATGGCGATCAGCCGCTCGCGCGAGTATGAAGCCGACCGGATCGGCGCGGAAATTTCCGGCCAGCCGCTGGCGCTCGCCTCCGCCCTTGCCAAGATCGCGGGCGGTGTGGCCCATATCCCCAACCCCGACGCGGAAAGCCACCCGGCGACCGCGCCGCTCTTCATCATCAATCCCCTCTCGGGCCAAGGTATGGACAATTTGTTTTCGACCCATCCGGCGACGGAAAATCGCATCGCCGCTCTGCAGGCGCTGGCGCAGCAGATGGGCGCGACCGCCGCGCCCGGCGCGTTCTCGCGCCAGGCTTCCACGAGCCCGTGGAACACCTCCACCCGCCGCGGACCCTGGGGTTAAGACGTGGATCAATCTCAAGAACAGGCGGGCCTCGGCCCGCGCCGTCTCGCCTGGAACGCCGTCACCGAGACGCTGAAGCGCCGCGTGCCGCTCGACGACGTTCTCGATGAGTTAGGACCAGCGGAAAACCTTTCGTCGCGCGATGAAGCCTTGGCCCGCGCCATCGCCATCGTCACCTTCCGCCGCCTCGGCACCATCGGGCAGGCTTTGCGCGACCGGCTCGACAAGGCCGCGCGGGATGAGCGGCTGTTGCACCTTCTCGCCATCGGCGCGGCGCAGATTCTTTATCTCGACGTGCCCGACCATGCCGCCGTCGACACCGCCGTGCAGCTGGCGCAGTCCGAGCATCGACTGAAGCATGCAGGCGGACTCATCAATGCCGTCCTGCGCCGCGTGGCGCGCGAGCGGGAGGCGATTCTAGGCAAGCAGGATGCCTGGCTCGACACGCCGACCTGGCTCGAAGAGGGCTGGGTGTCTCATTACGGCGAGGAGCTGGCTGCAAAAATCGCCGCGGCTCATCGCGCCATGCCTTCAGTCGATCTGACCGTGAAGGGCGACGCGGCTGCTTGGGCCGAGCGCCTCGGCGGCATTCTGCTGCCGACCGGCAGCGTGCGCCTCACCGAACGCACCGCGATCCGCGACCTGCCCGGCTATGACGAAGGCGCGTGGTGGGTGCAGGACACCGCCGCTGCCATCCCCGCCCGTCTTCTGCGCCCGCAACCCGGCGAGCGCATCGCCGATCTCTGCGCCGCGCCGGGCGGCAAGACGGCGCAGCTTGCCGCCGCCGGCGCCGATGTGCTCGCGGTCGACCGCTCGGCCAAGCGCCTGAAGCGGCTCGAGGAGAATCTGGCGCGCCTCAACCTGACGGTCGCGACCCGCGCCATCGACGCAGAAAAGCTCGACGAAAAGCCTTTCGACGCCATCCTGCTCGATGCCCCCTGCTCCGCCACCGGCACCATCCGCCGCCATCCCGACGTCGCCTGGACGAAGGACGGGGATGACCTGCGCAAGCTCGCGGCCCTCCAGTCGCGTCTGCTCGACAAGGCGGCAAGCCTGCTGAAACCCGGCGGACGACTGGTCTATTGCACCTGTTCCCTCGAAGCCGAGGAAGGTGAAATCCAAGCGGAGGCTTTCCTCAACCGCCATCCCGAAATGAAGCGCGAGCCGATCACGCCGGACGAGATCGGCGGCATGACTGAGTGCCTGACGCCCGCCGGCGACCTGCGCACCCTGCCCTGCCACCTGGATCTGCCCGACCACGACCGCAGCGGCCTCGACGGGTTCTTCGCGGCGCGGTTCATCCACAGCGAGTCTTGAGAGTCGGGCCCGCCGATTACCAGTTGTTAACCGATTGGCGAGAACTCCTAATCTAAGCTGCCGTTGGACTAGGCATGACAAGAGGAGCGCGACGCTTGGATTGGGGGCCGGATCGCTGGCGGCTATACCGTCTCGCCTTAAGCGAGAGCGGTCGCGCTTTGCGTGGCGGCGTCGCCTGGGGCCTGTCCAAGGTTTTCCTCGGCACCACGGTTCCGACGCGGCTGCTCTTCGCGCCGCAGGATCTGCGCACCGCCGACCCGACCATTGCCACCGACATCTATTCCGGCTTCTTCTCTTTCGCGGGCCGCGCGATCACGACCAGCGGGCGCTCGCCTTTCGGTTTCGCGCCGCCGAGCCGCGCCTGGGCGGAAACGCTTTATGGCTTCGGCTGGCTGCGCCACCTGCGCGCCGCTGGCACGGCGCTCGCCCAAGCCAATGCCCGTTCGCTCGTCGACGAATTCGTGACCTCGAAACTCGGCGACCGCAGCGTCGCCTCCAACACGCAAGTGCTGGCGCGGCGGCTGATGTCCTTCATCAGCCAGTCACCGTTGATTCTCGAAGGTGCGGACCACGCGTTTTACCAGCGCTTCCTGCGCATCATCGGCCAGAGCGTCCGCGACCTCGAACGCCATGTCCGCGCGGGTGCCCTTCCCTACGACCAGCTCATCGCCGCCATCGCGCTTTGCTATGCGGGCTTGTGCTGCGAGGGGCTAGAAAAGACTTTGAGACGGTCGAGCCGCCTTCTGGTGCGCGAACTCGAACGTCAGATTTTGGCCGATGGCGGCCATGCCAGCCGCAACCCGCGTGCGGTCGTTGATCTCCTGTTCGACCTTCTGCCCCTGCGCCAGATGTTCGCGAGCCGCGAGGTCGATACGCCGGAAGAGCTGCTGCACGCCATCGACCGCATGTTGCCGATGGTGCGCCTGTTCCGCCATGGCGACGGCACGCTCTCGCACTTCAACGGCATGGGCGTGACAGCAGCGGACCATCTGGCGACGCTTTTGACCTATGACGACATGCGCAGCCAGCCGATCCAGCACGCGCCCTATTCCGGCTATGAGCGGCTGGAGGCGGGGCGCTCGCTCGTCATCGCGGATGTCGGCGGCGTGCCGCCGACCCTGCTCTCGGCGGAAGCGGGCGCGGGCTGCCTGTCCTTCGAGTTTTCCAGCGGCCCGCAGCGGATCGTCGTCAATTGCGGCACGCCGCGCATCGCCACCGACACGATTTTGCAGGCCGCGCGCTCGACGGTGGCGCATTCCACTGCCTCCTGCGACGACATCTCCTCCTGCCAGATGGTCACGGTCAAAGGCATGGCGCTCGACCGCGCGGTGGCGCGCTGGCTCCTGAAGCGGATCGGCCCCGTCGTCATCAGCGGTCCGGAGCAGGTCAGCACTGAGCGCGGCGAGCGCGAACACGCCCCGACCCTTCATGCCAGCCATGACGGCTATCGCGCCCGCTTCGGCCTCATCCATGAGCGGCGCTGGCTGCTGGCGCCCAAGGGCGAGGCGTTGCTGGGCGAGGACGTCTTCCGCAGCGACGGCGGCGAGGCGAAGCCCGGCGAAGTCATCATCCGCTTCCACCTCGCGCCGGGGGTGAAGGCCAGCCGCGCGCAGGGGGGACGGGTGGTCATGCTGCTCCTGCCGAACCGCGAGGCGTGGCAGTTCTCCGTTGCGCCGGGCGAGGCTTTCGTCGAGGACAGCGTTTTCCTTGCTGCCTCCGACGGCATGCGCCGCACAGAACAGATCGTCCTGGCCATCCGCCCGCTGGAGACGCCCTCCATCCGCTGGCGCTTCGAGCGCCTGGCACGTCCCTACAATGCCGAGGCGCAGCAGGGCGCGGCGACGCCTGAATTGATCTGAGCGCGGACCTGTCAATCCGTTGAGGCACGCAAGGTAGCCCTAAGGGCATCGGAATGGATCAGATGTGGGATTTCATCAAACAATTCAGCAAACCCAATCCCTCTGAAGACCAGGCTCACGAACGCTCATGGTATGGGATCACTGCCTCTGTCGTGATCTTGGCATTATGGATGCATCGCTTGGGCCTGTTCTCTGACGTTGTCCCGGCCGCGATGTGCATAGCCTTGGCAATCGTGTTCTGGAGAGGCGAGCGTGGAATCCACCCCTACAGCGGACGACAACGCGTCGTGAACAAAGGACATTTTCTGCTGGCGACGATCGTCTTCCTAGGGATCGCGGTCGCGCTTCTGAACTCGACGCCTGCCTGGTGGTATCCGACGCCCAGTCCCTATTGGATTGTCATCCCCTACGCCGCGTTCGTGCTACTCTCGGCATTGCGGGGCTGGCGCATTGACTGGTGGCGGAGCGAGTAGGGTCAGGTTGGCCGGTTCCGGCGCTTCTGTCGCCTACCCGGTTCCCCTGCCGCCGCCATCGTGCTATCGCGCCGGCAATCTAAAAATCCCTGATGGAGCCGCCCCATGCCGAGCGACCTGAAGCGTGTTTCCCGCGCCCTTCTTTCCGTGTCCGACAAGACGGGTCTCGTGGACTTCGCCCGGGCGCTTGCGGCGCGCGGCATCGAGCTGGTTTCGACCGGCGGCACCCACAAAGCGCTGAGCGAGGCGGGCCTGAAGGTGAAGGATGTGAGCGACCTCACCGGCTTTCCGGAAATGATGGATGGCCGGGTCAAGACGCTTCACCCGGCGGTCCATGGCGGCCTTCTCGGCATCCGCGGGAACCCTGAGCATCAAGCGGCCATGCTCGCCCACGGTATCGTGCCCATCGACCTTCTGGTGGTGAACCTCTACCCCTTCGAGGCCACTATTGCCGCCAACAAACCTTACGACGACTGCATCGAGAACATCGATATCGGCGGCCCCGCGATGATCCGCGCCGCTGCCAAGAACCACAACGACGTGGCCGTGGTGGTGGATGGCGGCGATTATGCCGCCGTTCTCGACGAACTCGCCAAGCATGACGGAGCGGTGAGCCTGGAGCTTCGCCGCAAGCTGGCGCAGAAGGCTTATGCGCGCACGGCGGCTTACGACGCCGCGATCTCCAACTGGTTCGCTGCCGAGCTCGGCGAGGACACGCCCGCCTATCGCGCGCTCGGGGGCTCGATTGCCGAAGTGCTGCGCTATGGCGAAAATCCGCACCAATCGGCCGCGTTCTATCGCACGCCCGAGCAGCGCCCCGGTGTCGCCACCGCGCGGCAGGTGCAGGGCAAGCAGCTCTCCTACAACAACATCAACGACACCGATGCGGCCTATGAGGCGGTGGCAGAGTTCCTGCCCGAACGCTCCGCCGCCATCGTCATCGTCAAGCACGCGAACCCCTGCGGCGTCGCGGAAGGAACGACGCTTCGCGAGGCTTATGAAAAGGCTTTGCGCTGCGATCCAGTCTCGGCCTTCGGCGGCATCGTCGCCATGAACCGTCCGCTCGACGCGGAGGCCGCGAAGGCGATCACCGAAATCTTCACCGAAGTCATCATCGCGCCCGATGCGAGCGAAGAAGCCATCGCCATCATTGCCGCGAAGAAAAACCTGCGCCTCCTGCTCGCGGGCGGCCTGCCCAATCCGCGTCAGGAGGGCTTGACGCTGCGCACCGTCGCGGGCGGCTTCCTGGCACAATCGCGCGACAATGCGGTGGTCGACGCCATGGACCTGAAGGTCGTCACCAAGCGCGCGCCGTCCGACCGCGAGCTGCAGGATCTTCGCTTCGCCTTCCGCGTCGCCAAGCACGTGAAGTCGAACGCCATCGTCTATGCGAAGGACCTCGCCACCGTCGGCGTCGGCGCCGGCCAGATGAGCCGCGTCGATTCCTCCCGCATCGCCGCCTGGAAAGCCGCCGAAGCAGCGAAGGCCGCAGGCCTGCCGGAGAGCCTCGCCAAGGGCTCCGTCGTCGCCTCCGACGCCTTCTTCCCGTTCGCCGACGGCCTTCTCGCGGCAGCGGAAGCTGGCGCCACCGCGGTGATCCAGCCGGGCGGCTCGATGCGCGACGAGGAAGTGATCAAGGCCGCGGATGACGCAGGCCTCGCCATGGTGTTCACGGGGCACCGGCACTTTCGGCACTAGCACTCAGGCGCGAACATCCAAACCCTTGTCATGGCCGGGCTTGTCCCGGCCATCTCGATTCATGAGAGACGCTTCGTATCGGGATCACCGGGACAAGCCCGGGATGACAGCGGTGAAGGTCACACCCGCTTCACACCCCGGATCAACCATCCGCCGACACTGAAGAACACGATCAGCACGGCGGGCCCCGCGGCTTGCGTGCCGAAAACCCATGTCGCCGTCGCCACGGCAAGCGGGGCGAGGAAAGACGTGACCTTGCCGGATAGCGCCAGCAACCCGAAATAACGCCCCGCTTCCCGCGCGGGGACGAGACGCGCGAGCATGCTGCGCGAGGAGGCTTGCAACGGCCCCGCGACCGCGCCGATGACGAGGCCGAGCGCCAGAAACGCCTTTTCCGGCAGGCTGCCATAAAGCCCACCCGTGGACGGGTCGGTCGCGACGACGAAGAGAATGTGATCGCGCCCGAGCGACAACACGCCGAAGCAGACGAGGGACAGAACGACGATGGCGCCCTGGATCACCGGCTTTGCGCCGAAGGCGTCGTCGAGACGTCCGCCGATCAATGCGCCGATGGTGCCGGTGATGGTGAGCAGAATGCCGAAGACGCCGAGTTCCGTCGCCTCCCAGCCGAACACGCCCGCGCCATAGATGCCGCCAAAGGCGAAGAGCGCGACGAGTGCATCCTGATAGACCATGTTGGCGAGGAGGAAGCGGCCCACGCTCTCATGGCGGCGCGCATCGGCGATAGTGCTTTTGACCTGCACGAGGCCCTTCCGCGCCGCATCGCGCAAATTCACGCCCGTGCGCACGATGTCCGGTGTGAAGGCGAAGAGCGGAATGACGAAGAGCAGGAACCACACAGCCGAGAACGGCCCGGTGATGCGGTCGCCTTCACGCAAAGCCGGATCAAGCCCGAAGAGCGGCGTAAGGCCAAAAAACGTCCTCCCCGTCGTGCCGTCGGCGGCGAGGAAGCCGAGCACGATCACCAGCGAGACCAGCCCGCCGCAATAACCGATGGCCCAACCCGTGCCGGAGAGCCGCCCGAACCGCTCCGGCGGCACGAGATGCGGGATCATGGCGTTGTTGAACACCGCCGCGACCTCGACCGCGACCGTGCCAATGGCAAAGCCGACAAGCGCGATGGGAATGGCGTAAGCTCCGCCCGGCGCGGCGTACCAGAGCGCGAAGGAACTCAAGACGAGAACGAGGCCGCAGCTCGCGATCCAGGGCTTCTTCGGGCCAGTTGCGTCGGCGATGGAGCCGAGCACAGGCGAGAGGAAAGCCAGCACCAGCCCCGCCGCTGCGGTCGCATAGCCCCAAAGGCTCTGCCCGGCGACCGGATCGGGCGCAAGCGTCGCGGCGAAATAGGGCGCGAAGACGAAGGTCGTGACCAACGTGAAGAAGGGCTGGCAGGCCCAGTCGAACAGGAGCCAGCCGAGAATCGCGCGGCGGGGAACGGCTTTCATCGGCGCGAGGGTGTCATCCCCGCCCCGCGACGACAAGGGCCGTTCCATGTTCATGCCCGCGCGAGATCGCCCAGGAGGCTCGCCGCCACGGTGACCTTCGACAGTGTCAGACCCGACGACACGATGCTGTCGACCGCGCTTCGGATGCGCACGACATCCGCGCCGCGCTTCTCGCTCCACGCGTTCACTGCTTCCGTTCCCGCGATGTTGAGCGCGGAGACTTCTGCCGTGAGATTGCGATGAGCGGAGGCGATGCCATCGATAGCGCGGTCGAGCGCGAGACGGTCGAAGTAATCGCTGACACTGATCTCCCGCGCCGCGCAGATGAGCGAGCCGAGACGGAAGGCCGTCTCCAGCGCAAAGTGCGTGCGCGCGATGTCGAGCACCGGCTTTCCGGTCTTCTGTGCGGTGAGCACGATGTCGGGCGCGGCGACGAGATCGGGCAATGCCGTGATACGACGCGCCAGAGCCTCGGGCACGCCCTCGTCGACGAGCGCCTTGATCCGCGCATCCCACGCCGCACGTTCCTCGTGCGAGAGGGACTTTTCGAGATTGCGCTCCACTTCCGCAATGCCGGCCTGATAGGCGCCGACGATAGCGTCGAGCGGCGTGTTGGCGAAATCGACATTGCGGATGAACCACACGATGCGGTTCATGAGCAGTTCCTGCAAATCGCCATAGAGACGAAGCTGGAGCTGTCCCGGCACCTTGCCGTCGAGTTCATCGATGGCTTGATTGAGATCGGCAAGGCCGAAGGCATCGCGGGTCGCCGCATAGGCCGCCGCGATGGTGGGCGCATCCGCGCCGGTCTGATCGACCAGTCGCGCCACCATGGTCGCGCCGCCACGATTGATGATCGCATTGGCGAGCTGCGTTGCAATGATCTCGCGGCGCAGGCGATGGCTTGCAATGGCATCGGGGAAGCGCTCGCGCATCTCGGCGGGGAAATAACGCTCCAGCTCCTTGCTGAGATACGGATCGTCCGGCACCGCGCTCTCGAGCAGTTCGTCGTGCAGCGAGAGCTTGGCATAAGCCAGCAGCACCGCGAGTTCCGGCCGTGTCAGGGCCTCGCCACGGCGGGCGCGCTCGGTGAGCGTCGCGTCGTCCGGCAGGTATTCGACCTTGCGGTTGAGACGGCCTTGGCCTTCGAGCATGTGCATCAGACGACGCGCGAAGCCGAGATCGCCCACGCCGCGCCGCTCGGAAAGCGAGAGCGCCAGCGTCTGCAGGTAGTTGTTGCGTAAGACGAGCTTGCCGACCTCGTCGGTCATGTCGACGAGAAGCGCATTGCGCGCCTCTTCAGTGAGGCGGCCGTCGCGCTCCGGCACGGTCAGCGCGATCTTGATATTCACTTCGACGTCCGAGGTGTTCACGCCCGCCGAATTGTCGATGGCGTCGGTGTTGAGGCGAACGCCGGCGCGCGCGGCTTCGATGCGCCCGCGCTGCGTCATGCCGAGATTGGCGCCCTCGCCGATCACCTTGGCGCGCACGTCCGTCCCGGCGATGCGGATAGCATCGTTGGCGCGGTCGCCCACCTGCTCGTCAGTCTCAGTGGAGGCGCGGATATAGGTGCCGATGCCGCCGAACCAGAGCAGGCCGACTTGCGCCTTCAGGATCGCGGTCATCACCTCGGCGGGGGTCGCCTCCGCCGCGTCGAGGCCGAGAAGCGTGCGTACCTCTTCCGACAGCGCGATGGACTTTGCGCTGCGCGAGAAGACACCGCCACCCTTCGAGATCAGCGCCTTGTCATAATCCTGCCAGCTCGAACGCGGCAGCTTGAACAGGCGTTCGCGCTCTACGTAGGACGTTTCGGCGTTCGGATTCGGATCGAGGAAGATATCGCGGTGGTCGAAGGCTACGACGACTTTGATGGCGCGCGACAGAAGCATGCCGTTGCCGAACACGTCGCCCGACATGTCGCCCACGCCCGCCACCGTCACCGGCTCCGACTGGATATCGATGTCGATTTCGCGGAAATGACGCTTCACCGCTTCCCACGCGCCGCGTGCCGTGATGCCCATGCCCTTGTGGTCATAGCCCTGGCTGCCGCCCGAGGCGAAGGCATCGCCGAGCCAATGGCCCTTTTCGGCGGAGAGCTTGTTCGCAGTATCGGAGAAGGTCGCGGTGCCCTTGTCGGCGGCGACCACGAGGTAAGGATCGTCCCCGTCATGGCGCACCGTATCCGGCGGCGGCACCAAGGCGTCGTCGACGATGTTGTCGGTGAGTTGCAACAGGGTGCGCACGAAGATGCGATAGCTCTCGGTGCCTTCCGCGAGCCAAGCCTGCCGGTCGCTTGCCGGAGGCAGCTGCTTCGGCACGAAGCCGCCCTTCGCGCCCACCGGCACGATGACCGCGTTCTTGACCTGCTGCGCCTTGACGAGGCCGAGCACTTCCGTGCGGAAATCCTGCGGCCGGTCGGACCAGCGCAAGCCGCCGCGTGCCACCTTGCCGTAGCGCAGATGCACACCCTCGACGCGCGGCGAATAGACGAAGATCTCGAAGAGCGGCTTCGGCAGCGGGAGCCCTTCGACCTTCGCGCATTCGAACTTGAAGGCGATGGTCTGGCGCGGCAGGCCGTTGGCTTCGAGCTGGAAGAAGTTGGTGCGGATCGCCGCCTCAATGAGGTTGATGAAGCGGCGAAGAATCCGGTCGTCGTCGAGGCTGGTGACGGCCTTCAGGCGCTCCTCGATATCGGCACGGATTGCGGCTTGGCTCGCGGTCCGCTTCGCGTCCTGCTCGGTGCGGGGATCGAAGCGGGCATAGAACAGCTCGACGATGCGGATCGCAATCGCGCTGTGGCGCGCGAGCGTGTCGGCGAGATAGTCCTGCGCGTAGGCAACCGGCACCTGGCGCAGATAACGCCCGAACGCGCGCACCATGGCGACGTCGCGCCAACCGAGCCCGGCTTCGAGCACGAGGCGGTTGAACGCATCCGATTCCGCAAGGCCCCGGAACAGGGCAAGCAACGCGGCCTCAATCAGATGTTGGATCGCATCGATGTCGATGGGCCCGCCGGTGGCGCGCTCCAGCGTCATGTCATGCAGCCAGACGCGGCTCGCTTCAGGCGTGTCGGACAAGGCGACGCGATAGGTTCGCTCGTTCACCACCCGGAAGCCGAGGTTTTCCAGAAGCGGAACGCGCTCCGAGAGCGGCAGGGCGCTGCCGCGCGAAAACACCTTCAGGTGCACGCGCGCCTCGTCATTGCCCTCGCGGCGGTAGAGATCGACCGCGCGCGGACGGCTGTCGGACAATTGTTCGAGAATGCCGACATCGACGATGGCCTGCTCGGCCCCAAATGCCTCACGATAGGCGGCGCTGAAGGCATCCGCATAGCGTGCGGCGAGCGCGCGGGCGCGCTGGCCGCCGACGGTGGCGTCGAGCTGATCGCGCAGCGCGTCGGCCCAGGTGCGCACGATGCCGGAAATGCCTTTTTCAAGCGTGTCGCGGCTGACCTGCGGGGTCTTGCCCTCGTCGCGGCCGATGATGAAATGCGTGCGAGAAAGCGGCCCTTCCGGATAGGTGGGATAGGACGCGGACACCCGGCCTTCATAGGTGCTGGCCAGGAACTCGCCGATGCGGCGGCGAATGTTGGTGTCGTAACGATCCTTCGGCACGAAGACGAGAACCGAGACGAAACGGTCGAACTCATCGACGCGCGCGAGCGCCCGCACCCGCGGACGCTCAGAGAGATTCATGACGTCGATGGCAAAATGATAAAGCGTTTCTTCGTCGATCTGGAACAGTTCGTCGCGCGGATAGCTTTCAAGCACGTTGCGAAGCGCGCGGCCCGCATAGCTTGCCGGGTCGAACCCGGCGCGCGCGATGACCTTCGCCACCTTGTGGCGCAGATACGGCACTTCGCCGGTCGTGTTGGTGTAGGCGCTCGCCGTGAACAGGCCGACGATGCGCAGCTCACCCTGCAGGCGGCCGTCGTCGTCAAAAAGCTTCACGCCGATATAGTCGAGATGCGCGCGGCGATGCACGCGGGATTTGACATTCGCCTTGGTGATGATGAGCGCCTTCGGGCGCGCCAGGAAATCGCGGATTTCCTGGGTGATCGCCACAAGCTCGCGGCCGCGGCGCAAAATGCGCACGGACGGATCGCGCAACAGGCCGAGGCCCGAGCCCTCCACCGGATCGGCGGCGGTGTCGCCGGCCGGGAAACGATATTCGCGCAACCCTAAGAAGGTGAAATTGTCCTCAGCGATCCAGTCGAGAAACGCGACCGCTTCCTTGATTTCGTCCTCGGGCAGCGGCGGGGAATGCAGGCGGTAGTTCTGCACCAATTCGGTGACGCGCGCCCGCATGCCGGGCCAGTCATGCACGGCCAGCGACACGTCCTGATGCACGCGCCGCATCGCCTCGATCAGGCGCTTGCGCGCGTCCTGGTCGTCGATGCGCGGCAGATGGATGTGAATGAAGCTTTCGCGCTTCACGCCGACCCGCGCGGAGGCCGTGGCCTCACCGACCAAGCGGACCAGCGCGCCGCTGGAATCGCGTTCGACCGCGAGAATCGGATGCGCCACGAGCAGCGGCTCGTATCCTTCGTCGACAATTTCCGCGAGCGTCGAATCGAGCAGGAACGGCATGTTGTCGTTGACGATTTCGAGAACCGTCACGTCGTGATGGCGACCGCCACGCTCGACTTCGAGATCCACGAGGCGGAGATCCGTGCCGCCGCCGCTGCGCGGCGCCTTCAGGTGCTCGAACGCACTGGCGGCAAGCTCTGCAAGGGCCTGGGGAGAGTAGGAGGCAAGATCCTCGGGCGGAACGCGTCCGAAAAGGTCCTGCACGAAGGTCGAAGGAATGGCCTTGTGCCCGGCTTCCAGCACGGCGACGGCTTCCGCCGTCAGTTCGCCTCCGCTGGTCGGCGTTTCCAGCTTCATGCGCACATCCTCGCTTATGATCGTTGCGGGGACCGTTCGCACAGACCCGCGACGGAAGCAACCACAGCGTTCGATTCTGCACATTGAAGCGGCAGGGCGCTGCGGTGCACAAACGTTTTATGCTGCCCGAGCACGCTCCGACGACAGATTCATGTCGCCCCATACTTTGAGCGCCATGACCACCGGTTCAAGGGAGCGGCCTCTCTCCGACAGACGATATTCGACGCGCGGCGGAACTTCCGGATAGACCTTCCGGATGAGAAGCCCGTCGGCCTCCAGCTCGCGCAGCTGGTTGGTCAGCATGCGCTGCGTGACCGCCGGGATGAGCCGGCGGATCTCGTTGAAACGCAGCGTGCCGCCGACGAGCAGCTTGTAGAGGATGATAACCTTCCACTTGCCGTCGATGAGGCTGAGCGTGGCCTCGACCGAGCAGCTGGACTGGGGCGGCTTCGCGTTTTTGCGCGGCATGACGGTATCCTTTTCGACACTATGTGCGTTTAAAGTGCGTTCTTGCAACAAAAAACCGTATCCGCAATCTGGTCTCCACCAGCAACAAGGAGACAGGCCATGCGCGCCGTCGGCTACAAGACTTCGCTGCCCATCGACAAAGAGGCATCCCTCATCGATCTCGACCTGCCGCGCCCCGAGCCGACGGGGCGGGACCTGCTGGTCGAGATCAAGGCAATCTCCGTGAATC
Source organism: Microvirga terricola (assembly GCF_011777495.1). GTDB lineage: Bacteria > Pseudomonadota > Alphaproteobacteria > Rhizobiales > Beijerinckiaceae > Microvirga > Microvirga terricola. The sequence goes on from NZ_JAATJS010000001.1 coordinate 396,935, forward strand.
CGGTGGATACGAAGGTCCGCCTGCGGGCGCAGCCGGAAGGGGATGCCGCCCGCATTCTCGGCTTCGACGCAGCGGGCATCGTCAGCGCCGTTGGACCGGAGGCCTCGCTCTTCAAGCCGGGCGATTCGGTGTTTTACGCGGGCACCATCAACCGGCCCGGCACCAATGCGGAATATCACCTCGTGGATGAACGCATCGTCGGCATGAAGCCGAAATCCCTGGACTTCCCGGCTGCTGCCGCCCTGCCCCTCACCAGCCTGACCGCTTATGAGACGCTGTTCGACCGCTTGGAGATCAAGCGTCCGGTGGTGGGCGCGGCAAAGGCCATCCTCATCGTCGGCGCGGCGGGCGGCGTCGGCTCCATGGCGATCCAGCTCGTGCGCCGGCTAACGGACCTGACGGTCATCGCCACTGCCTCGCGCCCCGACACCAAGGAATGGGTGAAGACGCTCGGCGCGCACCATGTCATCGATCATTCCCAGCCCATTGCACCACAGGTGAATGCGCTTGGCCTCGGCGCGCCCGGTTTCGTGTTTTCGATCACGCAAACGCCGACGCATTTTGCGGAGATTGCAGCGCTCATCGCGCCTCAGGGCCGCTTCGCGCTCATCGACGATCCCGGCGTCCTCGACGTCGCGCTCCTCAAGGGCAAGAGCGTCTCGCTGCACTGGGAATCCATGTTCACGCGCTCGATCTTCCAGACCGCCGACATGCAGCGCCAGCACGACATTCTCAACGAGGTGTCGAGCCTTGTGGATGCAGGCACGACCCGCACGACGATGGCCGAATCCTTCGGCGCGATCAACGCCGAGAATCTCAGGCGCGCGCACGCCTTCATCGAAAGCGGCAAGGCGCGCGGCAAGATCGTGCTGACGGGGTTTTGACAATGACCTCCAACATTGCTCTCATCCAAAATGAATCGGTATTACAATCAATGAGAAGCCCCTATCGTGCCTCTTTATACGTACATTGCCACCTTCAAAGGCAGCAGCTACGTCGCTCAAGATCGACGTAGCAATTTCACTGGGTTTGCTAAGAGTTGGAGCGCGGACCTTCCTCCCCACGCCCTGCCCGAATTAACGCCCAGCCTTAGAAACGAATTAGGTCGGAAGACACATTCCAGCCCTTTCGCTGAGGTGCCCAATCGAAAACACGTTTGGCGCAAATCCCTGGACATCGGAGGCAGTGAATTCGTGGTTTACGCAATCCAAACCGAAGCGTGAGGCTCTCGGGGACGTCCCTGCGCAAAAGAAGACCGCCTTTTGAGGGGCGGTCTGAACCTCGACTTAAAATTGGCCCGACCCATCGCAATGACCCGGAGGGCTGGGGGGCTGACGTGTCCGAATCAAGCGGCGAGCCGGGCCGTCGAGGCAACGTAAATGTTATCGTCATGTAGTGGGGCCACCACGCGGCACGATTACGGCAACAATAAGATTCGCCCAACGAGGCTGTGAATAGCGCTGGCGCATTGGGGTTGAATGAACCGCGCGACAGGCCCATCATGACAGACAGATGACAAGCTTCATCGGGAGGGAGGGCTCATGAGCGAAGGTGACGTCGCAGAGCCGTTGCGCAGCGGCGCGGCGCAGGGGCTGGCTTCCATTCTCCCCTTCCCCGCCGCGCCGAAACGGGTGTCCTTCGACCGGGCCGAGTTGCAGGTCATCCTTAATCTCTACGGGCGCATGGTCGCCGAGGGCGAGTGGCGCGACTACGCCATCGATTTCACGCCCGACAAGGCGGTCTTTTCCATCTACCGACGCACCTCCGAAGTGCCGCTCTATCGCATCGAGAAAGCCCCCCGCCTGGCACGCAAGCAGGGCGCTTATTCGGTCGTCGTGGCAAGCGGCCTGATCCTCAAGCGTGGTCATGAGCTTGAGCGCGTGATTCGCGTGCTCGACAAGTTGCGGGTGGTGTCGAACTAGCCTTCAGCGTCCCGGGGCAGGCTCAACAGCCAGAACGCCGAGGCTATGACGCCGAGCGCGCCGCCCCACAGCACGAGGCGGATGCCGACGAGGTCCGCGAGCGTCCCCGCCATCAGCGCTGCAATGAGTCCCAACCCGCCCGACAACAGATGCAGCGTGCCGCCCTCGCGTCCGCGCAAGGCGTCGGGCGTCACCTTTTGGCGTAGCGCAACGGCATTGGTGTAAAAGACCACCCACAGCCCGTCGCCGAGAAGCTGCGGAATGCCGAGAAGCATCAGCTTCAGCCAGAGCGGGCCCTGCGCCAGCGGAATCAGACAGGCCACGACGCCGTAGCCGATGAGCGTGGTCATCAACAGGGGACGCGGCGCAAAGCGTGAACCCGCCTTTTCCGCAAAGCGTGCGCCGACGAGCGCGCTGATGCCGCCGAAGGCGATGACGAAGCCGAGCACACCCGGCTGAATGCCGAGTTCGCGCACCGCGAAGAGGACGTAGAGCGGCGCGAAGAAAGTGAGAAAGAACGTCATCGTCGCGATGCAGAGCGTCAGCGAGCGCAATGTCGGATGGCTGAAGACGAAGCGCAGGCCTTCCACGGTTTCGCGCCAGAGATCCGGCGGCGCGTCGCCGGTCACGAGCGGCGGCTCCGCGCGTTTGATCGACCCGAGCAGCACGGCGGACCAGAGATAAGACAAAGCATCGAACAGGATCGCGAAAGGCGCGGTGAGCGCCTGGATCAGCACGCCCGCGAACGCGGGACCGGCGATTTCCGCCACCGCATCGGTGGTCGCGAGCTTCGCATTGCCTTCCAAAAGCTGCTCGCGCGACACGACTGTCGGCAGGTAGGCGTTGTCGGCGGTGCTGAAGATCATCGAGAACAACGCCACGGTGATCGCGACCGCCATGAGCTGCGCGATGGTGATGGCACTGAACCAGGCCGCGACCGGAAGCGAGAACAGCACGGCCGCACGAACGAGATCGGCGATAATCAGCACCCGGCGACGGCGCGTGCGGTCGATCCAGCTGCCGATGAACGGGCCGAGGATCACGCCCGGCAGGGCGGTGAGCGCCACGAGAAGGCCGAGATCGGTCGCGGAGGCATCGAGCAGAAGGGCCGCGATCATCGGCAGGCCCTCGCGCGTGAAGCGGGTTCCGACGGCGGAGAGGCTCTGCGCGGCCCACAATTTCATGAAGTCGGGATTGCGCCAGAGTTCGCCGCTAGGGCGGGGCATCCATCTCGTCATGGCAAAAGCCCTTAAACCACCGGCCGCGTCGGCGGCTCGGTCATGCCGCGCCCGAGAGGACATTGCATCAGAACGGTGGAGAGCCAGCGGCCGTGCTTGTAGCCGATGCCTTTCAACACGCCGACTGTCTCGAAACCGAGGCTTTTGTGCACGCCAATGGAGCCGTGCGATTCCTCATCGCCGATCACTGCGATCATGAGCCGGAAATCGCGCGTCTCGCATTCAGTGATCAGGGCTTCGAGAAGCGTGCGGCCAAGGCCACGCCGCTGCGCCGTGGGGGCGATGTAGATGGAATCCTCAACCGTCGAGCGATAGGCCGGACGCGAGCGGTAGGATCCGGCATAGGCGTAACCGAGGACCGTGCCAGCCTCCTCGGCGACGAGGTAGGGATAGCCGCCTTCCAGCAGCGCCGCGCGGCGGCGCACCATTTCAGCCTCGCTCGGCGGGTCGAGTTCGAAAGAAGCCGTGCCGTGCGTCACCGCGTGGGCATAAATGGCGGCAATAGCGGGAATGTCGGAATCCCGCGACGGGCGAATGAGGACGTCCATGAGGATAGTCCTAGATTCGCCCGCACTATGCGACAACAAAAAGCCCCGGCTTTCGGCCGGGGCTCTTCGTATTTTCGTAAAGGTGTTGCTTACTCGTTACGATTGCCGACCAGCGCCAGCAGGAACTGGAACATGTTGATGAAGTCCAGGTAGAGCTGCAGCGCGCCGTAGACCGAAACCTTGGCCGCGGCCTCGGTGTCGAAGTTCCCGTAGAGATACATCTCCTTGAGCTTCTGCGTGTCGTAAGCGGTCAGGCCCGCGAAGATCAGCACGCCGATCACCGAGATCGCGAACTGAAGCATGCTCGAAACGAGGAAGATATTGACGAGCGAGGCGATGATGAGGCCCACCACGCCCATAATCAGGAACGAGCCGATGCCGGACAGGCTGCGGTTCGTGGTGTAACCCCACAGCGACAGCGAGCCGAAGGCCGCCGCCGTGATGAAGAACACCTGCACGACGCTGGCACCCGTATAGCGGATGAGAAGCGTGGAGAGCGAAGCGCCCATCACCGCCGCGAAGGCGAAAAAGGTGGTGCGCGCGGCAGCCGCCGACATCTTGTCCATGCGGAACGAGAAGAAGAAAATGAAGGCCAGCGGCGCCAGCGCCACGACCCACATCAGGGGCGTGCCGTAAAGCGTGCGGCCGAACTCGGTCAGGTAGACGCCGCCCATGCGGACCACGGCCTGCGCCGGGTCGGTCGTGGTGGCGAGCTTGTTGACGCCCAGGGCAACCAGCGCCGAAATCGCCAGGCCCAGGACCATGTTGTTGTAGACCCCGAGCATGAAGGCGCGCAGGCCCTGATCGACCTGTGCTGCCGTCCGGGCAAAGCCGGTGCCAGAGGCGTATTGGTTTTGCTCATACGGTTGCATCGGAGTCCTCTCTCGCGGTGTGCCGTTGATGATTCCCTCGAAAGGCCGGAAAACCCAGCCTTCGGCCGCCGCATGTGTGGCGACGACACGAATATGAGGGGTCGCTTCTGCTTCTGCAAGGGGTGCAGCCAAGCTTCACTTGAGATTTTCAAGAACTATCAAGATGAACGGATCGCACTCGCCCATCATGGAAAACTGTTTCGCCGTAACACTCCGGATCAGCCGAAAGGGTTAAAGGTTTCTCAAGTATTGCGCTGGCTTTTGACTCAAAATCCGCCACGTCCCCATCAACCCGAGCCCCACCGCCACGAGAACCGCAAGGATGGAAGCGGTCAGCGCGCCGGATAAATCTAACGTAAAGCTCAGGTTCATGACGCGCGTGACGATAAGCGAGGCCGCCGCTGTTCCGGCGATCAGGCCGAACAACGCCGTCGCTGCGCCCAAAAGTCCGTATTCGAGCGCATAGGCCGAAAGCAGGCGGGCGCGGGTGGCGCCGAGTGTCTTCAGCACCACCGCATCGTAGAGCCGCGCCCGGTGCCCGGCTGCGAGCGCGCCGGCCAGCACCAAAAGGCTCGCGATGAGCGCAATCGCGCTGGCGCCGCGAATGGCGGTGATGAGCTGCGAGACGAGATCGTTCACCGCATCGAGCGCATCCTTCACCCGCACGCTCGTCACCATCGGATAGGCCAGCGCGCTTTTCCGCAGGATGCGCGCGTCCGTCGCTGCGTCGGACCCGCCCGGGAAGGTGACGGTGGCGAGATGCGTATGCGGCGCACCGGCAAAGGTGTTGGGCGAAAACACCATGACGAAGTTGATGCCGAGCGAACGCCATTCCACGCGGCGCAAATTCGTGATGGTCGCGGTGATGTTGCGGCCGAGCACATTCACCATCACCTCGTCGCCGAGCTTGAGCCCGAGCCCTTCGGCGATCTTGTCGTCGAAGGAGACGAGCGGCTTGCCCTTGTAGTCCTCAGCCCACCAACTGCCTTGCAGGAGGCGCGAGCCTTCCGGCTGCGTCTTGGCGTAGGTGATGCCCCGGTCGCCCTCGAGCACCCAGGAGACATCCTCGTTCGCCTTGATCTGGCTGACCGGCAGGCCGCGTAAGGTCACGAGCCGCCCGCGCATCATCGGCACGCGCTCCACTTGAGCGGAGGCCGCCTCGGTTCTCAGGAATCCCTCGAAGGCATCGGCTTGAGCGCTCGGAATGTCGAGAAAGAAGAAGCTCGGCGCGTTTTTCGGCAGGGTCTGCTTGAGTTCACGCGTCAGGTTGCCATCGATCATCGCCAGCGTGACCAGAAGCGTGATGCCGAGCCCGAGAGACAGGACGAGCGAGGGCGTCAGCGCGCCGGGGCGGTGAATGTTCGCAAGCGCGAGACGCGGCGCCGTGCGGCGCGGACGCGGCAAACGACGCGCCAGCGCCATGATGCCGGAGGCGACAACGCGCAGCAGCGCGAAGGACACAGCCGCCGCGCCGACGAACATGAGCGCGATCTTTTGGTCATACGCCGCGACGACGGACAGCGCGACCAGCGCCGCGACGGAGATGATAAGCGCCACCGCGTAACGCCGCCGCGGCCAGCGCCGTTCGGGATCGATCTGATCGCGAAAAAGGCCCGACACCGGCACGTCATGCGCGCGGCCCAATGGACCGAGCGCAAAGACCAGCGCAGTGAGGAAACCGTAAAGCGATGCGATGCCGAGTTCGCTCCAGGCGAGCGTCGGCTGAATCGGAATCGGCAGAAGATGGCCGAAGAGGCCGGTGACGACGAAGGGCAGTGCCGCCCCCACCACAAGCCCGATGCCGACGCCAATGGCGGCGATCAGCATCACTTGCGTGAGATAGAGCCGCACCACCTGCCCACCCGGCGCGCCAAGGCTTTTCAACGTCGCGATGGAAGCCCGCTTGCGGTCTACGAAACCGCGCACCGCATTGGCGACACCGACGCCGCCGACGAGAAGCGCGGTCAGGCCGACAAGCGTGAGGAACTGCGTGAAGCGCTCAATGTTGCGGGCAAAGCGCGCATCCGCGTTGACGCGGTTGCGGACATTCCACCCTGCCTCCGGCAGAACGCGGTTGGCCTCGGCCTCGATGGCGTCGAGCGCCTCTTCGCTGGAAAGAGCCGGCGGCAGCATCAGCCGATAGGTCCAGCGCACGAGGGAGCCGGGCTGGATGAGGCCGCTCGCGCGCAACGCATCCTGCGAAACGATGAGGCGCGGGCCGAAGCCGATGCCACTTGCGATCTTGTCCGGCTCGGAGATCAGACTCGCGCGCAGCTCGACCTTCGCCACGCCGATGGTGATGCGATCCCCGACTTTCAGATCGAGCCGCGCCAAAAGGGTCGGATCGGCAGCAGCGCCGAAAAATCCGCTGCGCTCGAAAAAAAGGTCGGCGGACGTTAACGGCGGATCGGTTTCAAGCTGGCCGATAGCCGGATAGCTGACGTCCACCGCCTTCAATTCGACAAGGGCCGAGCCCTTCTCGCCTGCCACCGCCATGGCGCGCAGGTTGGCGATGGTGCTCACCTGCCCTTTCTGGCTGAGAAAAGCGCGTTCGGCCTCGTTCGCCTCCCGCTGTAACAACGAAAACGCCATGTCGCCGCCGAGAATGCGTCGGCCCTCGCGGGTGATGCCGTCGGTGAGCGAGCGCGAGAGCGACGAAACGCCGGCAATTGCCGCGACACCGAGCGCGATGCAGGCGAGAAAGATTGCAAAGCCCCTCAACCCGCCGCGCAATTCGCGGAAAGCGAGGCGCAACACCAGGGGTAGGAAGGAGGCCCGGTTGGGGCCTTTTTGCGGGGAGGCGGGAAGCGTTCCGTGCATAAAACCCCTCCCCGCTTACGCCACGGTGGAGGCCGCATCAGCCTCCACATGGCCGGAGCGCAGCCGCACCATGCGATCGCAGAGCCGGGCGAGGTTGAGATCGTGCGTCACGAGAACCAGCGTCGAGCCCCGGTCGCGCTTGAGCGCGAACAAAAGGTCGATGATCGCCTTGCCCGTCTCCTCGTCGAGATTGCCGGTGGGCTCGTCGGCCACCAGAATTGCCGGGTTAGGCACGATGGCGCGGGCAATCGCCACGCGCTGCTGCTCGCCGCCGGAGAGCTGCGCCGGGTAATGGTGCAGGCGATGACCCAAGCCCACCGCCTGAAGTTCGGCCTCCGCCCGCGTAAAGGCGTCACCGTCTCCTGCCAGCTCCAGCGGCAGGGCGACGTTTTCAAGCGCGGTCATGGTGGGCACGAGGTGGAAGGATTGAAACACGATGCCGATGCGCCGCCCGCGAAACCGCGCCAGTGCATCCTCATCGAGCGCCGCCAGATCGGTGCCTTCCACAAGAATTCGGCCCGAATCCGGACGCTCCAGCCCCGCCATGGTCATGAGAAGCGTGGATTTTCCCGACCCCGACGGCCCGACGAGACCGACCGCCTCACCCTTGCCGATATCGAGCGAAATCTTTTTGAGGATATGCACCCGCGCGGCCCCGCGCCCGAGGCTCAGATCAACATCGTGGAGCGCGATGGCCTTGTCCTGCATACTCAATCATCCGATCTAGTGGAAAACTGCCGAGGTGTTCGGCCTAGAGCATGATCGAGACCAGTGGAAACCGGTTGTTCGCCCGGATCATGCGATACTCAAGAAAACTAGAGCTTGATCATGTTTCAAAGAGACATGATCAAGCTCTAGTTTGGCACATATGGGAAGCATAGTGATGAAGCGCCAATCCGGCCCGTTCATGGCGATCATTTTTGCGTGCGCGGCTCTTTTTTCCCTGTCCGCGGCGCCGCCGGTTCGTGCCCAAAGCGCACCGATTCGCCTCGTCGCCCTCGGCGACAGCCTGTCCGCGGGCTACGGCCTTCCCAATGAGGCGGCTTTCCCGATGGCCCTGGAGCGGGCGCTCAAGGCCAAGGGCTATAACGTGGAAGTGGCCAATGCCGGGGTATCCGGCGACACCGCCTCCGGCGGGCTCGACCGGATCGACTGGTCTGTGCCGGACGGGACCGACGGGGTGATTCTTGAACTCGGGGCCAATGATATGCTGCGGGGGCTCGACCCCTCCGTGCCGCGCAAAGCTATCGAGACCATCGTTGAGCGCTTAAAAGCCCGCAACATCCCGGTCATGCTCGCCGGCATGGTCGCCTCCCGCAATCTGGGCCCCGATTACGCGCAAAAATTCGACCAGCTCTATCCGGACATTGCGAAGAAGCACGGCCTTGTGCTCTATCCCTTCTTTCTGGATGGAGTCGCGGGCGATGCGTCTCTCAACCTCCAGGACGGCCTTCACCCGACGGCCAAGGGGATTGAGATCATCGTCGCGCGCATCCTGCCCACCGTCGAGACTTTTCTCGCCACCCTCAAGCGCTGACGCCCGTTAGCGCTCTTCTCATGCCTGAACGCGGCGGCTCCCCGCTGCGAGGAGCCTGCCATGGACTATCGCCGCCTCGGCCGCACGGACCTCAATGTCAGCCTCATCTGCCTTGGAACCATGACCTGGGGCCAGCAGAACACCGAGGCAGAAGGCCACGCGCAGATGGATTACGCCCTCGACCAGGGCATCAATTTCTTCGACACCGCCGAGCTTTATTCGATTCCGCCTAAGCCCGAGACGCAAGGCTCGACGGAAACCATCATCGGCTCCTGGTTCAAGGCACGCGGCACCCGCGACAAAGTCATTCTGGCGACTAAGGTCGTCGGGCGCACGGACATGACCTGGTTCCGCAAGGACGGCTCGAAGGGCGAACTGTCCCGCGCTCAGATCGAGGAGGCGGTCAACGGCAGCCTCAAGCGCCTGCAGACGGACTACATCGACCTCTACCAGCTCCACTGGCCGGACCGCCCGATGCCCTGGGGCTCGAACCCCACCATCTATCGACAGGAAACGCAGGACGGCGATTCGATCGCCATCGAGGAAACGCTCGGCGTCCTGGCCGATCTGGTGAAGGCCGGAAAGATCCGCCATGTCGGCCTCTCGAACGAGAGCGCCTGGGGCACCATGAGCTTCCTCAAGGCCTCCGACACCAAGGGCCTGCCGCGAGTGCCATCGATTCAGAACGCCTACAGCCTCCTGAACCGCACCTATGAGGTGGCGCTGGCCGAAGTCACCATGCGCGAGGAAGTGGGCCTTCTCGCCTATTCGCCGCTCGCCCAGGGCTATCTGACCGGCAAGTATCTCGACGGCGCGCGTCCGGCAGGAGCCCGCACGACGCTCTTCCAGCGTGGCCAGCGCTACGAGACGCCCGGCGCTGAGTCGGCGATCCGCAAATACATCGCACTCGCCCGCGAATTCAGCCTCGACCCGGCGCAGATGGCGCTTGCCTTCGTCAATTCGCGTCCGTTCGTAAACTCCAACATCATCGGCGCGACCTCGATGGAGCAGTTGAAGACCGATATTGGCTCGATCAACGTGACAATCACGCCGGAGCTGGAGGAGCGGATCAACGCGATCCACCTGGAGCACTGCAACCCCTGCCCTTAAAGGCAAAACATTCCCCCCATGTCATGGCCGGCCTTGTGCCGGCCATTTCGATTCGCAAGGCTCGCCTTTCGGACCGGGATCACCGGAACAGGCCCCGTGATGACGAGAGTGCCCTGTTGATCGCGTCGATCCGCGCCTTGTCGGAAAGGCCCCTAAGCCCCCATCATCAATGAGATTGAGGCCGCCCGACCTTCAGGAGGTGCGCCATGCCACGCCTGTTCACCGGCATCGAGATCCCGGCCGATATCGGCCTTCAGCTCTCGGCCTATCGCGGCGGGCTTCCCGGCGCGCGGTGGATCGACCCCGAGAACTACCACATCACTCTGCGCTTCCTCGGCGACATCGACGAGCGCATGGCGGATGACGTGCTCTCGATCCTCGGCGACAGCCGCAGGCGCGACCCGGTCGATGTCACCTTCGACAGTCTCGACACGTTTGGCGGCAGTAGACCGCGCACGGTCTTTGCTCGCGCTCTTGCGACCAACGGCATCGCGGATCTGCAAGCGGAACAGGAGCGCCTGGTGCGCCGGGTCGGCCTGCCGCCGGAAAAGCGCAAGTTCACGCCGCATGTGACGCTCGCCCGCCTGCGCGACGCCTCGCCCATCGATGTCGCGGATTACTTCGCGACGAGGGGACATTTCCGAAAACTGACCTTCACCGCGCGCCGGTTTGTGCTGTTTTCCTCCCGCGATTCAGTCGGTGGCGGACCCTATGTGGTCGAGGCGGCCTATCCGTTGGGATAAGCTCGACGGAACGGCGAAGGTCCGTTACCCCTGAGCGCATGGCCTCGCTCATCTTCGTCACCCACCCGGAAGTCGTCATCGATCCGAACCAGCCGGTCCCCGAATGGCCCCTCAACGCCGTCGGGCGCGGGCGCATGGAGCGGTTCGCGGAAACGCTCGTGGGCCGGAATGTCTCAGCCGTCTATGCGAGCACGGAACGCAAGGCGATAGATGGGGCCGAGATCGTGGCGAACAAACTCGGCCTTTCCTATCGCACTGACGAACATCTCGGCGAAAACGACCGCTCGGCCACGGGCTACATCGCTCCGCCCGAATTCTGGGAGGTGGTGGCCGAATTTTTCGGGCGGCCGCATGAGAGCGTGCGCGGCTGGGAGCGTGCCATCGACGCGCAAGCGCGGATCGTCAAGGCGGTGGCCACCATTGCCGAGAATGAGCCAAGCGCGGGCGACATTGTCATCGTCTCCCATGGCGGCGTCGGCTGCCTGCTCACGGCCCATCTGCAAGGCGTCACCATCGGCCAGGAAAGCCGCCCTTCGCACCCCGGTGGCGGCTGTTACCTCGTCCTCGACCGCGCCCCGCTTGCGCTCGCGCGAGACTGGCGGGTGATCGAGGACAGCGCGGTCGCTTGAAGCCGCTGCGCCTGTTTTGAGACTTGCCTTGCCCGCCGCATGGGACTAGCCCGTCTCCACCAAAGCCGCATCAACAAGCGCGGCGGGAAACGGGGACAATCACGATGGACGGCAAGCGCATCGCGCAACTGGCTCCGGGCATTGGCCTTTGCGTCGTCATCTCGCTCGTTGCCATCGGGCTCCAGCATCTGGAAGAGCTTTTTACCGGCCGCCCCTATCTCGAGGCGCTCGTCATCGCGATTCTGCTTGGCACCGCCGTGCGCACCGCGTGGAACCCTTCCCTGCACTGGGTGCCCGGCATCGTATTCAGCGCCAAAACGCTTCTAGAGATCGCCGTCGCGTTGCTGGGAGCCTCCATCAGCTTCCAGGCCGTGATGCAGGCGGGCTTGCCTCTCATTCTCGGCATCGCGGTCGTCGTGGCGGCGGCCATTGGCGCGAGCTATGGCCTCTGCCGCCTTTTGGGATTGCCGAAGCGGATGGCGGTTCTTGTCGCCTGCGGCAACTCGATCTGCGGCAACTCGGCGATCGCGGCGGTGGCCCCCGTCATCGGCGCGAAAAGTGAAGATGTTGCGTCTTCCATCGCGTTTACCGCCATTCTCGGCGTGGTGGTGGTTTTGACGTTGCCCCTCTTCGTGCCCCTGATGGGCCTGTCCGAGACGCAATATGGCGTGCTGGCCGGCCTCACCGTCTATGCGGTGCCACAAGTTCTCGCCGCCACGGTGCCAGTGAGCGTGGTTTCGACCCAGCTCGGCACGTTGGTGAAGCTGGTGCGCGTGCTGATGCTTGGTCCCGTGGTGATTCTGCTCTCCGTGATCGCGGGCCGCTCGTCTCCGGCGGCGCAAAAAAGCCTGTCGTTCAGCAAGCTCGTGCCCTGGTTCATCATCGGGTTTTTAAGCCTTGCGGCCCTGCGCTCCTGGGGCGCGATTCCCGATGCGGTGTTGAGCCTCGTCATGCCGACCGCGACCATGCTTACAGTGGTGTCGATGGCAGCGTTGGGCCTTGGCGTGGACTTACGCGTTCTCGGACGCGTCGGCGGAAAGGTGACGTTGGCGGTGACGCTTTCGCTTCTCGTGCTCATCGCCGTCAGCCTCGGACTGATCCGGCTTCTCGGCATCGCTTAAGGGCGGGCTTGAAACCGGCAGGAAAAAGATCATCACTTCTCAAAGTGACGGGGAGAACGCCGATGAAGCCCTTGAACGACAGCGAACGCGCCGAACTTTTAAGAAACCTCGACGGCTGGACGATGGTCGAGGGTCGCGACGCCATCCGCAAGCAGTTCGTCTTCGACGATTTCAACGCTGCCTTCGGCTGGATGACCCGCGTCGCCCTGGCGGCGGAGAAGATGGACCATCATCCGGAGTGGTCGAACGTCTACCGCAAGGTAGACGTTACTCTTTCCACCCACGACGCTAACGGCCTGACGCGCCGCGACATCGAACTGGCGCAGAAGATGGACCAGTTCGCGGCGGGACTGTCAGAAGCCTGATCCCGGACGAAGAGGACGCAAGACATTGAGCGGATCAACGGCGAATCGGACTTTCCCCGCACCGATGCTGGAGGAGCGCGCGCTCGCTGCTTTGCGCGAAGCGGGCGCTGACGAGCCCTCCGCCACAGCCGCCACGCGGGCCATGATGCATGCCTCGCGCATGGGGGTCGACAGTCACGGCGTGCGCCTCACCTCGTTTTACGCGGAAGCGCTGCGCAGCGGGCAGGTCAACGGTCGCCCCGACTTCAAAGTACGCCGCACCGCTTCCGCCAGCGCCGTGCTCGATGCCGATCGCGGGCTCGGCCATGCCGCCGCCTATGCGGGGATGGAGCTCGCCTGTCAGATCGCGAAAGAAAGCGGCGTCGGCGCAGTCGGCGTTGCGCATTCCACCCATTATGGGGCGGCGGGTGCCTATGCGCTCGCAGGAGCTGAGGCGGGGTTCATCGCGCTTTCGACCTCGAACGCCGATTCGCTTGTCACCCTGCACGGCGGGGCGAAACGCTTTCACGGCACGAACCCCATCGCCGCGGCAGCTCCGGTTGCCGGTGCGCGCCCATGGCTTCTCGACATGGCGACCTCGTCAATTCCCTACAATCGCATTCTGCTGTTCCGGTCGCTGCAACGGGAATTGCCCGCCGAGGTGACCGCCGACATCGCGGGTGAGCCAACGCGCGATCCGCATCTGGCCGAAGTGCTGACGCCGCTGGGCGGCCAGGATTTCGGATTCAAGGGAGCGGGCCTTGCCGGTCTCGTGACCATCCTGTCCGCAATCCTGACCGGCTCGACGCCCGATCATCTCGTCCCACCGATGAACCCGGAAGAAGGCGAGCCGAAACCGCACGACATCGGCCATTTCTGCCTCGCCATCGATCCCGAGCGCTTCGTCGGACGAGCGGGCTATGACGCGCTGATGCAGCAATATCTGACCGGCTTGCGGGAATCGCCCGGACGATCCGGTGCCGAGATCCTTGCCCCCGGCGACCGCGAGTGGCGGACCATGGAGCAACGAAACCGGGACGGTATTCCGGTCGATCCGGACACCGCCCGTTTTCTCAAGCTCGTCTGAAAAGTCAGCTCAAAGAATCACTTGGGCTGCATGCGCAGCGCGCCATCCAGGCGGATGGCCTCGCCGTTGAGCATGTCGTTCTCGACAATGCTTTTGACAAGCTGCGCATATTCCTCCGGCCGTCCGAGGCGCGAGGGGAACGGCACGTTGGCCTCGAGCGCCTTGCGGTAATCCTCCGCGATGCCCTCAAAGAGCGGCGTGTGAAAAAGCCCCGGCATGATCGTCATGACACGGATGCCGAAGCCTGAAAGATCGCGTGCGACGGGAAGCGTCAGGCCAAGCACGCCGCCTTTCGAGGCCGCGTACGCCGCCTGTCCGATCTGCCCGTCTTGCGCCGCAACGGACGCCGTGTTGACGATGACCCCGCGCCCGCCATCCACTGTGATCGGATCGAGCCCGGCCATGGCGGCGGCGCTTTTCGCAATCATCGAAAACGTGCCGATGAGGTTGATCTCCACCGTGCGGCGGAAGGAGGCGATGTCGTGCGCGATCAGTTCGCCCGTCTCGCGCTTCTTCGTCACCGTGCGCTTGCCCGGCGCAATGCCGGCGCAATTGACGAGAATGCGCTCGACGCCATGCGCCGCGCGCGCCTTTTCCAGCGCGGCATCGATGGAGGCTTCATCCGTCACGTCCGCCGGGCAGAAGAGCCCGCCGATGGCTTTCGCATGCGCCTCTCCGCGCTCCGCATCCCGATCGAAGATCGCGACCTTCGCGCCTTGCGCGGCGAGCATGGCGGCGGTTGCGCCCCCCAGGCCGGAGGCGCCACCCGTGACGATGGCCGCCATAGTTTTGTCGAGCTTCATGGATTTCCTCTCCCGCGCGGGCAAACCGCGCCATCGAAGGATTTAAGGCACATGAGCGACATGGTCACCAAGCCTTTCAGCAAGACCGAGATGGAGGCCATGCGAGCCGTCGCCCGCGACGAGGACAAGATCGCCCGTCAGTTCTGGGCCAAGCTCAAGCGCGTGGGAAGCCGCATTCCCTTCGCCGAGGACCTTTTGGCCGCCTTCTTCTGCGCGACGGACCCGACGACTCCGCGCCGTGTGAAGCTGATTCTCATGGGCGCCATCGCCTATTTCGTGCTCTCGACGGACGCGATCCCCGACATCCTCCCCCTCTTCGGCTTCGCCGACGACGCGGCGGTGCTCGCGACCGCAATCACGCAGGTCGCCGGCTCCATCACCGAAGATCACCACGAAAAGGCGCGAAAGACGCTAGCCGGATAGGCCGGACGAGACCATGCGCAAAGATATACTATTGCAAATAACCTCAATCTTGGATTGACTAGGGGAATGTCGTCCTAACGGCGACCCACGGTTCATTTTGCAAGCTTGAGGCAGCTATGGCGCGTTACGATGCGGACACGATGAGATTCATTCTCGACACGAACGAGCTGAATTTCACAATTCCTGTCACCCTTCCGGGCGGTG
The DNA here is from genome assembly GCF_011777495.1 of Microvirga terricola. Lineage (GTDB taxonomy): Bacteria > Pseudomonadota > Alphaproteobacteria > Rhizobiales > Beijerinckiaceae > Microvirga > Microvirga terricola. The sequence goes on from NZ_JAATJS010000001.1 coordinate 412,336, forward strand.
GCGCGACGCCGCCGGACATGGGCATCATTGGCAACGCACGCGACAACATTCTTACCGGCGACGCGACCTATAACTGGTTCAACGGCGGCCTAGGGACGGACCGGCTGATAGGCGGCCGTGGGGATGATACCTACGTCCTCGACGCCGACGCCAACGATGTGATCGTGGAAGGATTTGACGAAGGCATCGATCGGGTTTTCTCGATGTTCAGCTATACGCTTCCGGAGAACGTCGAAAATCTCGAGCTCACGGGGACCGCCAATATCAATGGGTTCGGGAACGGCGAGGACAACAACATCACGGGGAATAGCGGCAACAACATCCTCTTCGGGGGTGCTGCGGGCTTTGACGACCTCTTTGGCGACAGCGGCAACGATACTATCATCGCCCATTCAGGAGATTCCCGGTTGGGCGGTGGCGAGGGCATTGACGTTGTCTCGTACGCCCTCCTCGAAAGCGGAGTAGAGGTCCATTTCGATAGCCTTTTCGCTCGGACGGGAAGCGGGGGCCAACAGAGCCTTTTTTCCATTGAGAATGCCATCGGAACCGCTTTCAGCGACGACTTGAACGGCGACGACAGTAACAATCTTTTTCAAGCCGGTGCCGGCAACGACAAACTGGCAGGCGGATGGGGCAACGACACGCTGGATGGCGGAGCCGGCATCGATGACATGTACGGCGGAGTCGGCGATGATGTTTATGTCGTCGACAACGTGGCTGATCTGGTGCGCGAGTGGAGGGGCGAGGGATTTGATACTGTCATCACCACCGCCAGCTTCTCGCTGGGAGCGGCCGACGTGGAGATTCTGCAGGCATCGGGCAAGGCGGCGATCAGCCTGACCGGTAATGGGATCGACAACACCATCGTCGGCAACACGGCCAACAACAAGCTGTCCGGTGGCCTTGGCAACGATACGCTGAAGGGCGAACTCGGCAACGACACCCTCACCGGCGGCAAGGGCAAGGACGTTTTCACTTTCGACGCGAAGCTCAACAAGTCGAAGAACGTCGACAAGATCACCGACTTCAACGCCAAGGACGACACCATCTACCTGAGCAAGTCCATCTTCTCGAAGATCTCCAAGAAGGGCACCCTCAAGGCCAGCATGTTCAAGATCGGCGACGCGGCAGCCGACAAGGACGACCGGATCATCTTCAACAAAAAGACGGGCTCCCTGTCCTATGACGCCGACGGCAGCGGCAAGGGTGCGGCTGTCGAGTTCGCGCGGATCGACAAGAAGGTCGCGCTCACCTTCAAAGATTTTTACATCGTCTGAAGACCGGGTTTCTCCCGCGAAGGGAGCCGTGGTGCCCCCTTCGTCTTGATGTATGTAGGTATATATTCAAATACATTTTGTAATATAATCTTATTGCGTTACCTTAAGAGAGGTTGTAAGTCTGTTGCGAGTGAGGCCTTGGCCTCACTTTTTTTCAAAGTCTTTTAAAGAACAGATCTTTTCCTGTTGGGGGCGTACAACTTGGGGGCCGTTTTTACGGCCTCTTTTATTTTGTGCATGACGTCGTTGACGGGACAGCCGCGCCACCTTTTCGACGCATCCCGCCCTCACAAGCGCGGCGTGACGGACGCAAGCCTTTGTTCGCGTCCAAAAACATGGTGAAGAGTTCTTAACCATCTCGCGTGTAGGCTCCGCTTCATGATTCTCGCATCTCTTCAGCGCGGCTTTGCCGCGGGCATCATCTCCGCTGTCTTCCTTGCCGGAACCGGACCTGACGTTCAGGCTGCGCCGGCGAAGACTCCTGCCAAAACCCCTGCGAAGCCGACAGCGGCCTCGAAAACGAAGCCGGCTGCTGCGGGCGCGGCGGCAGGAGCGGCGGCGGCCACTGCGGCCAAACCGGCTCAGGCGGCTACCGGCCCCGGCGGCGCGGCGCTTCTGGCGTCTTATGGAGACTGGGGCGTCTACACCGCCCAGTCCGGCCGCTCGAAGATCTGCTACGCGCTCAGCCAGCCAAAGGAGCGGCTGCCCAAAAACCTGAGCCGCGACCCCGCCTATCTCTTCGTATCCTTCCGCCCGGCGGAGAACGTGAAGAACGAGGTCGCTTTGGTGCTGGGCTACGCCGCGAAGGACAACGCCCCCTCCAGCGCCGCCATCGGCACGTCGTCTTATGCTCTTCTGACCAAGGCGACCAATGCCTGGCTGAAAAACCCCGCCGAGGAAACCCAGGCCATCGCCGCCATGTCGAAGGGCCAGAACGTGATCGTGAAGGCACAGTCGACCCGCGGCAATCAGCTGACCGACCGCTATTCGTTGAACGGCTTCGGACAGGCCCTGGATCGCGCCCGCAAGGAATGTCCGTAACTGGACCGCGCTGATCCGAGGCTAGGACGGGGGTCGCAAAGTTGACCCCTCCTCAAACGGCAGCGCTTTAGCGGCACGACCAGCGTCTTTTTCCCGACGCGTCCATCCGGTCGAACCACCCCACCCTTTCCCTCCCCGCAAGGGGGAGGGAAGAGGCGTGCCGCGTTGGGCCGAGGCTTTTCGAAAAACCTCACGTTTCCGACGCAATCGTGTTATAGGGGCCTTCGTCCCCCACTTCTTTCAAGGCTGAGATTTCCCATGGCGACGGTGCTCGACATCGCCAAGCACAACCCGAACGCGACCCCGCAGGCCGTGACCGACGACGCGCGTGCGGCCGGGCGCGACGCGCTTGCCATTGAGAAGAAGGCGGAAATCACGGTTTCGGCTGCAGGCCAGACGTCGCTCGTCGGCCTGACCCGCGACGAGTTGAAGGACAAGCTTGCGGCTATCGGCGTGCCTGAGCGCGAGCACAAGATGCGCGTGGCGCAGCTCTGGCACTGGATCTACTTCCGCGGGGCGAAGCAATTCGACGAGATGACCAATGTGGGCAAGGGCCTGCGTGCGGCGCTCACCGAGGCTTATACGTTGGCGCGTCCGCAGGTCGTCTCCGAGCAGGTGTCGAAGGACGGCACCCGCAAATGGCTGATCCGCATGCCCTCGACCGGCCCGCTCGACAAGGGCGCAGAGATCGAGTGCGTCTATATTCCCGAGGTCGATCGCGGCACGCTTTGCGTATCGAGCCAGGTCGGCTGCACGCTCACCTGCTCGTTCTGCCACACGGGCACGCAGCGCCTCGTGCGCAACCTGACCTCGGCGGAAATCGTGGCGCAACTCATCGTCGCTCGCGACTGCATCGGCGACTGGCCGGATGCGACGCCGCCGGAAGGCGCGTTCGTTCCGACCGATGGCGGACGTTTCGTGTCCAACATCGTGTTCATGGGTATGGGCGAGCCGCTCTACAACACCGACAACGTGATTGCCGCCATCGATGTGATGTCGGACGGCGAGGGTCTTACGCTCTCGCGCCGCCGCATCACGGTGTCGACCTCCGGCGTCGTGCCGCAGATGGAGCGTCTGGGTGCGGAAGCCAACACGATGCTCGCGATTTCGCTCCACGCGGTGCGCGACGACCTGCGCGACGTGCTGGTGCCGATCAATCGCAAATACGACGTCAAGGAATTGCTCGACGCCTGCCGCGCCTATCCCGGCCTGTCGAACGCCCGCCGCATCACGTTCGAGTACGTGATGCTGAAAGATGTAAATGATTCCGACGCTGATGCGCGCGAATTGGTGCGCCTGCTCAAGGGCATCCCGGCCAAGATCAACCTGATCCCGTTCAATCCCTGGCCCGGCTCGAAATACGAGTGCTCGGATTGGGAGCGCATCGAGCGCTTCTCCGAGATCGTCTATCGCGCCGGCTACGCCTCTCCCGTGCGCACCCCGCGCGGCCGTGACATTCTCGCGGCCTGCGGCCAGCTCAAGAGCGAGACGGAAAAACTGCGCGCCCGCGCCCGCATGATGCTCGAACAGGGCATCGGGGCGGAGGGTGTGTATGCGCTGGGGGATGGGGAGTAACCTGACTCCAAGTGCCTCAAGCGGTTCTTGATCTTTATAATAGAATAACATCTGATCTGGAGTCTTAGTCCGGAGAAGATCATGAAGCGGCATTTTTTCGCGCTGCTGGGAGCAACCGCCGGGTTCTCGTACCTGCTGTCGCTCACAACGCTGTTTCTCAGAGAGATGCTCGCTTTTCTGTCCGGCACTGAGCGAAGTCCAAGCGCAGCGCTCGCTCTCGCGAACGCAATGCTAGATGGTACGTATGATCTGATCGTTTACGCGCTGCCGATCCTTCTCTGTGCCGCCCTCGCTGCCCGTTTCCTAACACGCCACCCGCATCAGCCCCTTTGGAAAACAGCCGTCATCGGAGCTTTGTTGGGGGGCATTTTAGCGGTCTCGGATACGTTTTGGTCCCGCTTTGTCGTGGCCGAGACGCGCATCCTCGTTGGTGTGGCTGGTTTTGTGGCCGGCGGTCTCGGTGGACTGGGTTACGGTTTCCTCGCCGGGAAGCAACAAAGGGCACGGCAAAACGCCACGGAAAAATTCCTCCGCGTCGCAAGAGCGGCCGCTGTTGCAACTTTGGCCGCTCCCTTTCTCACCGGAACTCTATGGCTCCTAGCCGAGTTCGAGTTTGTGATTGGCGGGCGCTGGACAAAGGATTTTCTATTCATCACGAACCGATTGGCGCAAGCGACCGCAACTGCGGTGAATGTGACCGCGGTGACGCTTTTCCCCATTGCCCTCCTGGCCGCATTGATTGGCGCATGGATGGGCTGGCGGTCGCGCTGGATATATTTGTTCGGCGGCGCAGTCCTCGCGTGTATGCCGATCTATGTTCTTGCCGAGATGTTTCCCGGATCAGAAAGGAAATTGCTCTTGACGCTGGTCGGCACAATGATTCCATCCGGCGCCATCTGCGGCTGGATCTATTGGCGTATCGCCATCGGGCGGCCATCTAAGGCCGCGCATGCTATAGCCCAACAATGATCCGCTGGCTCCTCATCCCGTTCGCCCTCCTCATCGCCATCGGCGCAGGCAGCTTCTTTCTCTTCCTCGCCTCTATCGTCGATCCGGTCATGGCGACCCTGACCGGCGAGACGCTGTTTGTGGGGCTCTCGAAGTTTTTCGATGCGATCGTGTCCGCCGACGATCCCGGCCTCGTCGTGGCGCACGCCTTGTCGGGGATCGGGCGGCTGATCTTTATTTTTCTTGTCTTTCCGGCCCTTCTCGTCGCCGTCATTGGCGAGGCGGTGCGGGCGCGTAGCCTCATCTGGTATGGGGGCGCAACCGGCGTGCTGACCGCGGCGGTACCGTGGATTTTGCGCGGCTCGGCTCACGTCGCCGCGCCCGGCGAATTGCATGTGAGCGCCGTGCTCGGGCTCACCGGAGCGGTGACGGGCCTGGTCTATTGGCTGGTCGCGGGGCGGGATACGGGCAGAGGCCGCGATACACCACGGTAATTCCCCCATCGCAAGTCGGGTGTTCCCGACTTGCGATGGGCACTGCGGATCTCGGGAACACCCGAGATCCGTGGGGGAGGAAATTTACGGTAGCATCTCGATGTCTTACCGCGCCGAAGCCGCCAGAATCTTCACCGCAAACGCCGAGAACAGACCGGCAAACGAATAGTCGATGGCGCGCATCACCTTCGGGCGGCGGCGGAGCAGCGCGATCACCTTTTCCGCGCCGAGAATCATCACGGCCGCCATCGGCGCGGTGAGCGCGATGAAATAGAGCCCGAGAAACACGAGCTTTTCCGACGCGTTCGGATCGCCCGCGTGCACGAATTGCGGCAGGAAGGTCACGAAAAACAGCACAACCTTCGGATTCGTCAGGTTGATGCCGACGCCGACCAAAAATGTCTTGGTCAGCGAAACCTCGGCCTTGGTGTCATCTTTCAGGTTGAGCGCCGAGCCGTTGCGCACCGCATCGAACGCGAGCCAGAGCAGATAAAGCGCACCGACAACTTTCAGCACGGTGAAGGCCGTGACGGATGCCGCGAGCAGCGCCGAGAGGCCGAGCGCGGCAAGCAGCGTGTGGAAGCAGCATCCGGTCATCGCACCGAGCATGGAGGCCATGCCCGCCCTTCGCCCTCCGGCCATGGTCTTGGCGAGGAAGAGGCTCATGTCCGGCCCCGGCGTGATGAACAGAACCGTGCAGGCGAGCGAATAGGTCAGGAGCGTTCCAAGGTCGGGCAGAAAACTCATCGTCGATCCTTCAAGCCTGGCAATAACGGAGGGCGCGCCACCTTATCACTGGAAAAACCGCTTGGCGAAGGCGGAGCGTTGCCCCATGTCATGGCTTCAAGGGTTCCGCCGGACGAATCGAGGACTACCGATCATGCTAACGTTTCTCCCTCTTCGACTGCGCGCCGTTCTGGTCGGATTGGGTCTTGCTGTCAGCCTCTCGGCCTGCGGCATCAACAACGTGCCGACCTTTGAGGAAAAGGCCAAGTCCGCCTGGAGCGAGGTGCAGAACCAGTACCAGCGTCGCAGCGACCTCATTCCGAACCTGGTCGAGACCGTGAAAGGCTATGCCCAGCAGGAGCGCGAGGTACTGACGCAGGTGACGGAAGCGCGCGCGAAGGCGAGCCAGATCAAGGTCGATGCTTCCACTGTCACGGACCCGGAAAAGTTCCGTCAGTATCAGGACGCGCAGAACCAGCTTTCCGGGGCGCTCGGCCGCCTGCTCGTGACAGTCGAGCGTTATCCGGAGCTGAAGTCGAACGCCAACTTCCTCGCGCTACAATCGCAGCTGGAGGGAACGGAAAACCGCATCGCGGTGGCGCGGCGTGATTATATCGAGGCGGTCCGGGTCTATAACACCGAGCTTCGCACCATCCCCGGCCGTTGGATCGCCGCGATCCTTTATCCGAGCGCCAAGCCGATGGAGACCTTTGTCGCGACCGCCGGCTCCGACCGCCCGCCGCAGGTGAAGTTCTGACGGGGGCGAAGGTGATCGCACGCGGACTTCCCTCCCCCTTGCCGGGAGGGCCCGAGGGTGGGGGTCGAAAAGTCGAAGCGGCTTTCCTTGCCCTCCTTCTCCTCCTCTTTCCCGCCATCGCGCTTGCCCAAACCTTCCCGCCACTCACGGGCCGCGTGGTCGACGCGGCAAACATTTTGAAACCCGAGCAGCGGGTAACACTGGAAGCCAAACTCAAGGCCTACGAGGACAAGACGAGCGATCAGGTGGTCGTCGCGACCGTGCCATCGCTCGAAGGCACCACCATCGAGGATTACGGCAACCGTCTCTTCCGGCAGTGGCAGCTCGGCCAGAAGGACAAGAACAACGGCGCGCTACTTCTCGTCGCACCGAAGGAGCGCAAGGTGCGTATCGAGGTCGGCTACGGGCTTGAGGGCGCGCTGACCGACGCGCTGTCCAAGGTCATCGTCACCACCGCCATCGCGCCGCAATTCCAGAAAGGGGATTTTGCCGCCGGCATCAATGCGGGCGTCGATGCCATGCTGTCGATCCTCACCGGCGATGCGGAAGAATGGCAGCGGCGCGCGCAGGTGCGCCAGGACGAGGGTACGCCGCTCGATCCGTTCATCACCTTCATCCTGTTCCTGATCGTCGTTTACACGATCAACCGGCTGCTCAACGCCAGCGCCGTGAATGCGGGGCCGCGCGGGCGTCGCAGCGGGGGAATCTGGTACATTCCAACCGGCGGCGGCTGGTCGGGCGGCGGTGGCGGATGGTCCGGCGGAGGCGGGTTCTCGGGCGGGGGCGGCTCGTCCGGGGGCGGCGGCGCGTCGGGGAGCTGGTAACAATGATCTCGAAGGAAGACCATACGCGCCTGACCCATGCGATCCGCGATGCGGAAAGCCAGACCTCGGGCGAGATTGTCGTCGTCGTGGCCGAACAGGCCAGCACCTATCGCTCCATCCCCATCGTGTGGGCGTTGATCGGCGCGCTTCTCGTGCCCTGGCCGCTGATCTGGATCACCCATTTAAGCGCCGGGCGCATCTTTTTGGTGCAGCTCGTCGTCGCCCTTCTGCTGTGCCTGTTTCTGTCCTGGCCCAGCCGACGTCATGCGCTCGTGCCACGCTTCATCAAGCGCACCCGCGCCCGCGAGGCGGCGGCGCGGGAATTTGTCGGCCGGGGCCTGACCCGCACGCGCGACCGGACCGGCGTGCTGATCTATGTCGCGCTCGCCGAACGCCACGCGGAGATCATCGCCGATACCGGCATCGCGGACCGGGTCGGTGCAGGCGCGTGGCAGGGAATCATCGACAACCTGACCGGCGCGATCAAGGAAGGCCGGCTCGGCGACGGTCTGCTGGAGGCGGTTCAGAGCGCGGGCGCGCTGCTCGCGCGGCACGCACCGCCGCGCTTCGACGACATGGACGAATTGCCGAACAAGGTGATCGTGATCTAAAGGCCGCGGCTCAGAGGCCGTGGCTCTTGGCGGCACCGAGGATCGGGCCGGGGTGAACATCGGTCGAGGTCTGTAGCAGCACCACATACCCGTCGCCGTCGCCCCGCGCCGTCGCCAGCGGCACCTCGAAATGCGCCGCGCCGCCGCGCCATTCGCCGACACGCGTTACACCGCGTACCACGTTGGCGTAGGTGACCGTGCGGCCGCTGTTCTCGCCCTTGCCGATGCGCACGGTCTTGGAGTGCATCACCGGCAGCACCAAGACCTGTGCGTGGTGCACGTCGGCGGGAACGGCGCCATCGACCGCGATGGTAACAAGGCCGTTCTGCTCCTTCAGCTCCACATCGACGGGCAGATGCGCCCGGCCGGCATTGGATTCCTCGATCGACTTTTCGATCCGCGCCCGGTCCGAGCCGATGCACCCCTTCGTGCCATTGACGATCATCTGCGGGGTATAGACCTGCCGGTCGCTGCGGGCCTGGGCATAGGCCTTCTGGCGCTCCGTGAAGGCGGCATGTGCCAGCGTGTCCTTCCAGCCGAGATAGTCCCAATAATTGACCGGGAAGGACAGGGCGACGATGTCGGGCTGACCCGCGAGCTCGGTCAGGACCGCATCCGCCGGCGGGCAGGACGAGCAGCCCTGGCTGGTGAACAGTTCCACGACGGCGCGCGGCGGATCGGCCAGCGCGGGTTGGATCAGAGCGGCCAGACCGAGGGCGCCCAGGGACAATGTCAGGCGTGAGACCATGATGGCGGCCATGGAACACGAAACCGGGCTTAAAGGGAACTCACGTTACCTTGAGCACCCGCCGGCACGCGCCAGCGCCGGTGCATCCACAGCCATTGCTCGGGGTGTTCGCGCACCCAGCCCTCCACCACCGAAGTCATGGCCTGCATGGCGCCCTGCACGTCGATGAGACCCTCCGCGTCGCGCGGCAGGTCGAGCGGCGGGGTGAGCTGGAGCCGGAAACGATGGTTGGGAAGGCGGATCACCCGCACCCCGTGCACGGGGCATTCGAACCGGCGGGCGAACTTGCCGAGGATCGGGTTCACCATCGCGGGTCGGCCCATGAAGTTCACGCGCACACCCCGGGTAAAGTGCTGGTCGATGAGCATGCCGAGATGGCCGCCCTTTTCCAGCGCGCCCTGCATGGCGAAAGCCGCCCCCTGACGCGCGGCCTCCAAGCCGCCCATCGTTTCGCTGCGGATCTCGTGCAGCACGCGGGCGACCGCTGGGTCGTTGGGCGCGCGAAAAACCGCCGTGGCGTCGAGCCCGAACCGGGCGGCGCAGATGGCGGGCAGTTCCCAATTGGCGAGATGGGCGGAAAAGATGATGGCGGGCTTCTCGTCTCCCAGAAGGCTGACGAAATGCTCGATGCCGTCCACCTCCGTCCGGCCGGGCACGGGGTTTGCCGGGTCGAAGTCGAAGAGGCGCCCGAGATGGGGATATTCGCCGCCTGTACGTCCGAGATTGTCCCACGCGCCGCGGGCAATGGCCCGCACCTCGGCGTCCGTCTTGTCCGGATAGACCGCGCGGATGTTGGCTAGCGCCGTCTTGTGCGCGGGAAGCAGCGGCCCAAGGGTCCGCGCCAGCGCCGCGCCCACCGCGCCCGAGCGTTCCGGGCCGAGCGCACGGGACAGGACGAAGACGCCCCGCACGACGCCGACCATGACCGTTTCGGTCAGGCGCGAGACAAGGCTGCGGGTGCGACGGTGATGATGAGCCACAAATTCGTCCTGGCAGGAAAGAGGAAACGCGTCTTTCCGCGACTGGCGCGCGGCGTCAAGGGTGGGAGGCGCGCGGCAGCTTGTCGTACAGAGAAATCAGGGTGTGCCGCTCCCGCCCCCAGCTCAACTCCTCGGCGGCGGTGAGGGCCTGGCGCTTCATGCGGTCGATGGCCGGCCGGTCGAGACCGTTGACGGCCCTCGCAATGGCGGCCCCGTCCACCGGGACGAGCCGACCGCATTCATAGTGCTGAAGAATGGCGGCCATATCCGGCAGCGGGGACGTGATGACCGCAAGGCCCGCCGCGAGATATTCGAAAAGCTTGTTGGGGAGCGCAAAACGGTTGTGGCGGCTCGTATCCGGCAGAAGACACAGGCCGATATCGGCCTCTGACGCGCGGGACACCACATCCTGCGGAGCGACCGAGGCTTCGAACCGGACGCGGGCCTCCACGCCTCTGGCCGCGGCGCGTGCCTTCAGCCCCTCCAGGTAAGATGGGGAAGCCGATCCCCTGAAGACGAGCCGGAACTCGTCGCGCCAAAGCGGCACGGAATCGATAATGGCCTCCAGCCCGCGGTTGTCGCGCAAAAGCCCATGGAACAACACGTCGATAGCGGATCCGGACGGACGGAACGAGGCCGGAACCGAATCGGGCACGTTCCTGACAACGGACGGGGTCTTAAGCCCGGGATAGGCCTCCTGCAGCGCCTCGGCGATGCCGGGACTGACGGTGATGACCGCGTCCGCCGCCCGAATGCCGCGCTGCTCGATGGCCTTGACATGCGCCAACGCGGCGAGACGCCACTTCAGGCTGTGCTCATATTCCGCAATCGCCATCTCATGGGTGTCGTAAACGATCCGCGAGCCGAAACGTGCCTTGGCGTCGAGCGCCAGCGGCAGGGTGTTCCAGTCGTTGGCGTGCACCGCATCCGGCTTGAAGGCGTGCAGGATCTCGCGCGCCCGGCGACGCCCCTCATGGAACCAGTAGAAGATGTGCGAGGAATCGGGCCACAGGTTCGCAGACACCTGCCGCAGCAGAATCCCCGCGCGGATTGCGAAGGGCGACGGCAGGTCCGGCAGAAGGGCGACCTTGTAGGGAACGCTCTTCGGCGCGGGTCCGTAACCGATCAGCAGAACCTCGTGCCCCGCCCGATGCAAAGCCTCCGCCGTCCGCAGGACGCGCGAATCGCTGGCAAGGGGATGAAAATCGAGAACGGCGATTCGCATGAACGGTCAAAATCCTTGCGGGGGCGATAGACCGCTGAAGCAACAATGTCCAGTGACGTAACGTGAAGCACTCGACGATCAGGCGTCAAGTTTGTACAAGGCCCGATCTCTTAATTACGCGAGTTTTTCCCTGGATACCCCCAAAAAGCCACGGATTCTGTACGTCTGTTGCGAGCGCATCGTCCCCGGCAGCGCCGCGGCGACCCATGTGCATGAAATTTGCGATGGCCTGATCCGACGCGGATTCGCGGTGACGTTGCAGGCGGAACACGGCGAACGCAGCAACGCGCTCGGCGGACAACTCGCGCGCTATGCGCGCGTCATCACCTCGTCCATCGGCAAGCTGTTGCAGACCGACGTGGTCTATTTCCGCTCGCACTTCGCAGCCTTCCCCATCGCGCTCGCCGCGCGGCTTTTGCGCAAGAAGACGATTCAGGAAATCAACGGCGTCTATGGAGAGGCCTTCGTCACCCATCCGCGATTCGCGCGGTTGCGGGGCATTTTGTCGTGGATGCAGCGCCTGCAATATCGCTGGGCGAACGCGCTGATCGCAGTGACGCCGCAACTCGTGGAATGGGGTTCGGCTGAGGCCGGACACGGTCGTGCATTTCATGTCGGCAACGGCGCGAACACGGAGCGCTTCCGGCCCGACGGGCTGAGGACAGAAAGAACCCTTCCTTATGTGCTCTTCTTCGGCGGCATGACGCGCTGGCACGGTATCGAGGTGATGCTCGACGCGGTGCAATCGCCCGCCTGGCCGGAGAACGTCGATCTGCTCCTCGCAGGCCCGGTGGTCGATCCGAGCCTGAAAGCGCGCATCATGAACGCGCCGCCGCATGTCGCGTGGCTCGACCGGGTGCCGCAGGAGGAACTTCCCGCGCTTATTCGCGGCGCGGTCGCGGCGCTGGTGCCGACCGTCGATCCGAGCGGAATTACCGCCCACGGCATCACACCGCTCAAACTGTTCGAGATGATGGCCTGCGGCCGCCCGGTGATCGTCAGCGATTTTAGGGGCATGGCCGATCTGGTGCGCCAAGGCCCCGCCGGATTGGTGATTCCCTCGGGCGACGTAGAAGCGCTCGCCCGCGCGGTTAGCACGCTCGTTGCCGACCCGGCGCTTGCCGACCGACTCGGTGCGGCGGGCGCTGAGCTTATCGCTGCCCACCATTCCTGGGACGCCCGCGCCGCGGAGACGGCCGATGTGATCGAGCGCGTGGTGAGGCGCTAACGCGCCGCCCTTAGAACGTCACCACGACTTTCCCAAAGACCTTGCGGCTTTCGAGCCGCTCCAGGCCCTGCTGGAAATCTTCGAGCTTGAAGACCGAATCGATGACCGGGGTCATGCCGGCGGCCATTTTGTCGAGCGACTGGGCAATGTTCTCGATCCGGCAGCCGAAGGACCCGAAAATCCGATACTGCTGCTGGAAGAGCTGCATCAGGTTCATGGTGGTGGAGACGCCCGATGTCGAGCCGCAGGTGACGAGGCGTCCGCCGCGCTTCAGGCACAGGAGCGAGCCGTTCCAGGTGTCGACGCCCACATGCTCGAACACCACGTCGACGCCCTTGCGCTTGGTAAGACGACGAACCTCGCCCTCGAAACGCTCGGTGCGGTAGTTGATGACGTGATCGGCGCCAAGCGCCTTGGCCTTCGCGCCCTTCTCGTCGTCACCGACGGTGGTGAAGACCTCGCAGCCGATGGCCTTCGCCATCTTGATCGCCGCCGTGCCGATGCCCGACCCGCCCGCATGGACGAGAATCGATTCACCCGGCTCCAGTTTCGCGTTGTCGAACAGCATGTGCTGCACCGTGCCGAACCCGATGGGCGCGCAGGCCGCATCCTCGAAGGAGACGTTTTGCGGCACCGGAACGACGAGGCGCTCGGGCCGGTTGATCAGCTCGCGGGCGAAACCATCGATATGGAAGCCCATGATCCCCGCGACGTTCTCGCAGAGATTGTCCCAACCCTTTTGACAGGCCTTGCAATGGCCGCAGGTCTCCGCGCCATACATGGTGACCTTGTCACCGACCTTGAACTTGGTGACGCCTTGGCCGACAGCGGCGATCTCGCCCGACGCCTCGACGCCCACCGCCTGCGGCATCTTGCGCTTGGCGAACGCCATGCCGCGAAAGCCCCAGACGTCGAGATAGTTCAGCGCCAGCGCCTTCACGCGGATCTGCACCTCCCCCGCCGCCGGCGGCGGAGGCGCATCCATCTCGGTGATGCGAAGGTCACGGTCGCCGAAGAGCTGAAGAGAACGCATGGGCAAAAATCCTATTCGGCATCATCCCGGACCTGTTCCGGGGAATCCACGTCTTATGACGGAGAAGGCGTGGATAGCCGGGTCAAGCCCGGCGATGACGGGAAACACTTGAAACGGCGGCTTAAAGGGCCGAGAGGCGGATGACAAGCTCCACACGCGCCCTGGCCTTACCGCGTCTCCTTCCCTTCCCGTTCCTTGAGGATGAAGATCGCGCGCTCCCGGACAGAGGCGCTTCGGTCCGCGGCGAATTTTTGCGTCAACTGATCGACTTCTTTCAAAGAGGCCCGGTGGCGAACGAGACCGTCCGCCGCTACCCGGCGGACGGCGGGTGTTTTGTCCATCGCACCTTGGGTGATCAGGGAAGCAAGAGAGACGGGCCTCTCGATCATCCGCTCTCCATAGGCCACAACCAACTTGAAATGCCCCATGGACTTGTCGATCCACTTTTTCTGCAAGCCCTCCGGCCACAGGGTCCGACCCTCGATGAGAATTCTGAGAGCGAGTGAGCGCACGGACGGTTGTAGCGCCTCTAGGGAGATCCGCAGAAGGTGACAGTCCATCCCTTCGTGGCGCGATGCGAATGTGAGTGCCTTGCTCGTCGGCCCGGTGACGGCGGTGGCGATGAGAAGCGCCAAACGCTCCATGACATCGGGCCGGGAGAAGGTCTTCTCCAGAATTGCAGCCTCTTCGCTCCACCGACGCCAATCGCGAACGCGTGTGAGCAGAATGAAGGCGGCCGTTGCGATGATGTCGGGCGAAGTTTGGGGGAACGTCCGTTCCGCACATGCGAGTGCGGCTTGTCGGACCTCTTTCACCCAATCGTTCAAGCGATAGGCGACACAGGCGACCAGGAACGGGCTCTCCAGCGGCCCGTCGAAGGCCTTGAGGGCCGCCTCGCGCAAATATCCGCTGCCTTGGAAGAGGTAGAGAAACTTCAGAAGCGAATGCTGCCGCAGCAGATCGCTTTCCGTCTTTGTCGGCCAGACGAGGCTGAGAAAGTGGGTCCGCTTTCGACCGGGCTGATGGTACAGCCGGCCTCTCAGATGGATTTCCTTCGCAGCTTGCGGATAAGCCTCGACGGGGAGCTTATGGAGACCGAAGACAAACGCTGAAAGTGCCTTTTCATCCACCACCTGAGCCGGCCCTTCGCCCAAGCGAGCGACGGCCCTTTGCAGGTCAGGAGGAAGGACAGAGCGTCTTCCATGAGTCGTTATGTCTTCGTAGCTGATCATGCCCCTTTATATCATTGTCGGCAGAGGCAGCTAACGGGAAAGAACCTCTTACCGATGCACGCCGATCATCGAGGTCAGGCCGCCATCAATGGGGAGGACCGTGCCGGTGATGTAGGCGGCGGGATCAGACATCAGGAAGGCGGTAAGGCCCGCGATCTCTTCCGGCTTGGCGAAGCGACCGGCCGGAATCTGCTTTTCCATGTTCTCGCGATAAGCAGCGTAAGGGGCCATCATGTCCGTGTCGATGAAGCCCGGCGCGATGACGTTGACGGTCACGCCGCGCTTCGCCGTTTCGATGGCGAGCGTGCGGCAATAGGAGATGAGCGCGCCCTTCGAGGCCGCATAGGCCGCGTTGCCCGGATTGCCCTGAAGCGCGGCGACCGAGCCGATGGCGACGATGCGCCCGGCCTTCGCGCGGATCATGTTCCGCATGAGGCTTTTGGCGATGCGCGTGAGCGACCAGAAGTTCACCTGCATGGCGGCTTCGGCCTTGTCCTGCTGCATCATGGCGGCGAGGGCGTCATAGGGCTGGCCGGCATTGTGCACGAAGCCGAAGAAAGTCTCGCCCTCGATGCTCTCGCAAAAGTCTTCCAGGGCCTCCTTGTTGGCGAGATCGAGCGCATGCGCCTTGATCGACCGGCCGGGATGGGCCGCCATCAATTCATCGGCCAGCGCCGTCGCGGCGTCTCCGGACGAGCGATAGGTGAAATCCACGTCGTGGCCTGAAGCCGCAAGCGCCCGCACGATGGCCGCGCCGACGCCCTTGCCGCCGCCTGTCACAAAAACTCGGGTCATCGATCAAAGCTCCGACGAAGTCCCCTCCCCCTTGTTGGGAGGGTTAGGGTGGGGGTGGCGGCGCCGACCTTCGGTGAAGCGCGCCGGCCGATTTTGCAGAGCGCGCCACTTGAATTTGCACCGTAGAAACAGCCTCTAAGAGACATCTGAGAGGGCTCTCATGGACATTTTAAGACCGAACGGGTCTTAGAGCGGCTCCGCCGTGCCGTCCAGCTCCTGGGTGGGCTTCTTCGGCTTGCCCGCAGCCGCCGGCTTAGCTGGTTCTCCGCCGGCCGCGATGGTCTTTGTGATCGCGGTGGCTCGGGCCTTCGCCCTGGCCATCTCGACGGCGGAGAGACGGCCGCATTCCGTCTGTAGGTTCATCTGGTCGCCGCCATCCACCTCCGGCGAGCCGGATGCGATGATGACCATCCGCCAAGCGCAGCCCTGGACCAGATCCCGCACCACCGCCGCCGACCGGCCGGAAGAGAATGTAAAGGCCACGTTTCGCTGAGAGGTGTAGTCCCGCTTGAGGGCAGCCGCGTACCACTTCGTGAATTGCTTGGCGTCTGTCTCACAGGCCGTAGCGTCCTGCTGGACGGCGCAAATTTTCAAGAAGTTGTCGGCTTCGCCGGCCATGGCCGGAGGAGCAAGGAGGAGAAGAAGGCCGATCAGAAGGCTGGACCGCATGGAAATATTCCCTTGTTGCTGACAGGGAACCTAGAGCCGGCCGAGTGTGGCGGACAAGGTCAAATAGTAGCGGAATTGCTGACAATGATCTCCCCGACCCGCTGGCTCCGGCCTCCTCCGCTGACCGTATAGGTCGTTTCGACCGCCTCAATCGTGAAGCCATCGAACAGGGCGCGAGTTTCCGGCCTGTCGTTGATCGTGAGCAGGAATCGGCCTTTGAGGCGACGAAGAGCCGCCACGAGGCGCTGGTAGTCAGCCCTGGAGAACAGTTCGGCACCGTAGAAGTCCTCGGAGCCGAAATAAGGTGGGTCCAGGAAAAAGAGGCTGTAGGGTCGGTCGTAGCGGTCGAGGAACTCCTCGAAGTCCAGGCACTCGATAACCACCCCTGCGAGCCGCTCGTGGATATCCTCAAGCATCGGGACCAGCTTGGTCACGTTGAAGCGTCCGGGGTCGATCGGGCTGACCCCAAAGTTCCGACCGGCGACCTTGCCGCCGAAGGCCGTGCGCTGAAGGTAGAGAAAGCGCGCCGCCCGCTCCAGGTCGGTCAGCGTCGTCGGATCCGTTGCAGCCAGACGCTGGAACTCCTTTCGGGAGGTCAGCTGCCAGCGCAGCATCTCGACAAAGGGGACGTAGTGGCGCTGGAGGATGCGGAAAAAGTTCGCCACGTCGCCGGAACGGTCATTGATGACCTCGCTCTTGGGGGCGTGGCTGCGGCGTAGGAATACCCCGCCCATCCCAACGAATGCCTCGCAATAGGTTTGATGGGGGATGTTCTCAATCCGCTCGACTAAGCGACGGGCGAGGTTGCGCTTGCCACCGATATAGCCGGCAGCCGGCCTGACGGGCTCGACAGCCCGCATCGAATCAATCGCCATTGGCGAAGCTCCACGACTCACGTAAGGCCAATCTGCCGCGCGGCAGCGGGCCGGTGTGTCAGTGCATCGGACGGGCCTTCTTAGACCGGAGACCCGTGGTTCGGGGTGTTAGCGCACCCCGGCCCCCGCTTTAACGGCCCTAGGGCTGGCCGAGACCTCACAACGCGAAGGCAGCATCGATCTCAGGGATTGACGAGACGGTGCCCTCGTCGATCGCTTTTGTGACCTGTCGTTCCTTGCGGAAGCAGGAGCGGACATGACGGGCAACGGCAAGGCCGATAGCGATCATTTCCGTCGAGGAGATTTCAACCCACCCCGAAGCGCCCTTGAAATCCACCGGCTCGTCAGGCTCCACCAAGGCGAGATTGTAGGCTCCGGTAATGAGCGCCTGGCTCTCGCGATCAGTCACAATAATAGATTCGCCGACTACGATCCCGCCGGTTTCGATGACGAAGCGCTTGCTCGCGGCATATGCCTTGAGTCCCGCCTTCACTTCGTTGGGATCGACAACCGAAGGAAGCGGAGCGACAAACACGTTGCCCTCACGAGTCCATCCCTCTGCAACTTCCTCGCCGACAGCTTCAAACACGAAATCGGGGTGGAAGAAGTCAGCGGGTGTCGCGGGCCGCTCCTCATAGACAGCCGGCGATCCTGCAATCTCCTCGCCGTCTTCACCGATATGCGGGGGGATCTCAGGCGAGACTATGACGGTAACGGTGTCCGGCACCTGCGCAATTTCCACCACGACGCCGTTTTCGATTCGAGCAACCTTCATCTCACCACCTCACAATCACAAGGCCAGGCGCGCCATTGCCGCCGGCGAGTGCCGATCCGCCTGACGCACCATTGCCGCCAGTCCCGTAACCAGCGCCGTTCGCGCCCGTGCCGAACGCGCTCACGTTGCCGAATGGCAGGCCCGCCAAACCACCCTTGTTGAAGACATGCAGCAGATAGTTGATATCCCAGGTCGATTGCGGGCCGCCTGTACCGCCCGCCGCGCCAGGGATGTTGATGTCGCCACCAGTTGCGACGCCACCAGTGCCGCCGGTAGACAGGTAGTTCCGGCCTGAGAGCCCGCCGGTACCC
This sequence comes from Microvirga terricola, assembly GCF_011777495.1. Lineage (GTDB taxonomy): Bacteria > Pseudomonadota > Alphaproteobacteria > Rhizobiales > Beijerinckiaceae > Microvirga > Microvirga terricola. The sequence goes on from NZ_JAATJS010000001.1 coordinate 430,460, forward strand.
CCGGTCGCCGAGCAATAGCTGCCGAAGGATGACGTGCCGCCCGCAGTGCCAGCGCTAGCCGCATTCGCAACCCCAACACCACCGAGGCCGACCGTCACTGGAATCGCAGCACCCGGGGTGAGATTTGTGACCCGCTTGCGGGTATAAGCGCCGCCACCGCCGCCCGCGCCGGGTGTGCCTGCCGGGTTGCCCACGCCGTCGCCCGAGGTACCACCTGGACCGCCGGCACCAAAGACCTCGACTTCCGCGGAGGTGACACCCGCTGGCACGGTGAAGGTGCCGGACGAGAAAAATATCTGCGTGCGACCGACCTGTGAAGCAAGCGCTCGCAACGCGCGAAAGGTAATGTTGATCAGTTGAAACTTCGCGCCGTCGTAAGATGCCTCGATGAGGTTCCCAAGTTGCAGATCGCCCGCCTGAAGATCGCTTCCGTCGCTATAGGTAAGGCTCTTCGCGCCCAGGCCATTGACGTTGATGGTTACAGATCCAGTGTTCGGTGCCGCAACAAGGAACCGGACGGCCATCCCCTTCAGGTATGAGGTCGGCGTCGGTGTCAGAACTATGCTGATCGCGTTCGCCGCTCCGGTGTCGTCCGCATAGATCGCGCTTCCGGACTGGATCGCATACGGACTGAGTGTGAGAAGTTCAAAGTTGGCGCCGTCGTAGACCAGCTCGACGACTCGATTAGCCACCAGATCATTCGCCTGCAGAGAGGTCCCGTCCGGTCGCACGATGCTCTTTGCGCCGAGGGCGTTGACGTTGATTGTCGCTGCGCCCGTATTGCTGAAGCTAGGCTTGACGCGGATCACCATCCCAGTCGTAAGCGACGTGGGGACCGGGCTCAGCGTCACCGTCAGTGCGTTGGCAGTGCCGGCCGTAGCTGCATAGTTCGAGGAGCCCGACTGAATCGGAAAAGACGATGATCCGTTGAGGTAGAACGAGCCGCCGGAGTAGATGACCTCAACCACCGCCCCGCCTTTGAGATCGTTGGCCTGTAGCGCCTCGCCGGATTGGCGCAGGATCGTCTTCGCGCCGAGACCGCTGACGTTCAGGGTAGCGCCCGTTGTGTTCGACGACAGCACCTGGAAGCGCAATGTAAGACCGTCGAAATAGCTGGTCAGGGGCAGATCGGGAGTCAGGGTCAAGACATTCGCCGAGCCCGCCGCAGCCTTGTAGTTATCCTTTTGCTGCTGGACCAACGTCCTGATGACCCGCAAAAGCTGATCGCGCTTCGATCCGTCCAATGTATCGAGGTACTCGACGACCCCGCACAGTTCTTCTTGAAAATCATTCAGCCACTTCGGCGTCACGCGCGTTCCGGTCGCCCCGCCCATAGTGTCGCGGCCGCGAAACCCTTTCTTGCCGCCGCCGATATCGACTGCCGTCTCGTGGTTGATGCGCTCCATGTCGGACTCCAGAACTAGACATACGAGAACGCGACATCAGTATGGGCTGGCTTTGCCCTCCGAATGTCGCATTCCACGCCTGAGAGAAGGGTTTCGTAGAGATAATCGTTGGCCTCGCTCTCGCCGGCCGTGAACTCGGTGATCTTGGTGAGGGCCAACTCGACGACCCACGCAAACTGTTCGGGATCCTCGATCAATTCATCATCCGCGCAGAGCAAGTCTGCCTCGCTCGGCTTGAACTCCTTGACCGTGATCGGGACGCCCTGTTTCGCGGCCTGATCAACATAGTAAGGGATGCTCTGTCCGCCGCGCGCCGTCCACCGCGAGTGCGCCAGCATCTGACGCTCGTTGAGGGACATGGTCGATGGATCGCGACCGCACGGATCGGGGCCAAGAACGCGCTCGAAATCCGGCAGGCAGTGAACGGCGGTACGCGGATCGATCTCCGCCATCATGTCCTCGGCCTGCTTTTCGATGATGGCGATGCCGGCAGCGAGGGGCCATAAGAGAGCAGCAAGCAAAGTGTCCTCGCCGCGCGGCCAGACCCAGCCAGGCGGCACGTAAGACAAAAGCTCTTCGAGGGCAGCGTCGTCGGACCGGCTCATGGCAATGGACCCGCCCATGTGACAGACCCCGGCACGGGCAACTGACGCGGAGTTGGCACAACGTTTGCAACCGGGTCGAGCAGATCGTGCGCGTACTCACCCTGCGCCGCCGAAATCGCCTCGGACAGACGCGACAGATAGAGCTTTTCACCGATCGCCGCATCCCTCGCGAAAAAGGCTTTCTGCGCCGATGTCACGGCGTTGCGGATCGCGATCTCATCCGGCGTCAGGCGTACCTGCATCGGCACCGGCAACAACTCCGCAGGCACCATGACCACTTCAGCCGTCACCGGCCGGACCCCTTGTGTCTGGCTGTTTACGCGACCGAGGTAGTCAAGCATCGCATCGAGTTCTGTCGACGTGGGAACGCGCGGTTCCGCCTTGGTGCCCATGGCGATACAGACGCCGACAGTGCCTTTGCCGACCCAATTCGGCAGCGTCCGCACATGCGAGGCCGCGAAGGCGTTGAAGATCCAATTCGGATAGTCGAAGAACGCCCCGCCGTGCGCCGGCTCACGGATCCTTTTCAGGAGGCGATCGAGGAGTGAGTTTAGATCCTCCTCCTCCGCACCGCCGGCAAGCCCTTCCGCGTCGACGATGCCGCGTTGCTGAGACAGCCCGACGAGTGGCGAAACAAGAGTTAGAATGGACCCGCCCGCCAAATTCCCGGCGACGCCAGCGTCCGATGCGCTGATATTGACTGTGGCCGATCCACCGGCCGGGATCGCACCAAGTGTGGTCGTTCGGTAGAGGACGCCGCTTGCCGACCGAAGCTCCAAGTCGACCGGAATGGCCGTGCCGGGCGAACCCTCAAAGACGACCTTGCCGATAGCTTTCGTCGCCGGCCGGCGAAAGATGCCCCAAATTCCCGAATGGCGGATGAGCTGCTCGATTTCCGCCGTGTCCGGCATGTACTGGTCGCCCCACCAACGCAGATGCTGATGGCAAGTGTAGAGGCTTTGTGCCTGCCCGCGCACGATCGCGCTGACCATACCGACCGGCGAGCGCACCGCACGTGCGATGGCCTCCGGTGACACGTTCAACCCCTTCGCCTCCGCAAAGCGGCGAAGAGAAAATTCCATGAAGGCTTCCTGCTGACGGACAAGATCATCGATCGACGGCAGAGGAAAGGGCATCAGCCGAACCTCCGCAGGATTTCGACGCGCATGCCGTTATAGGATGCGACCAGCGACAGAACCTCTTTGCGGACCCAGGTTGCTACGACCTCGGCAGCCGTTCCCGTCTCAGCCTTCATCCATTCCAACGCCTCGGCGGCCCAGATTTCGGCCAGACGCCGCGTCAATTCCGAAGCTTTCGCGCGATCGAGCAGCCAGAGGCGCGATCCTATGCGCCGGCCCTGCGCATCGAGCGCGTCGCCGGACCATCCGCGCCGCTCGACAAATGATGTCGGCGCGTTGAGGTCGCCGATACCGCTGGGAAGAGTATCGTCCGACCGGGCGCGCCGATCGGAGCCGATGGAGATCAGCATCGGCGTGGCAGGCGTGTCATCGAGCACGAGATCGCCGTCCTCGCCAAGCGCGAGGTCGGCGCGCCTGGTTACAGGATCGAAGATCAGAGCGATGTCGAGAAAATCCGCCATGACACGCACGCTATCGCGCGCGCGCGGAACGCATCATGCCATAGGGCTTTGGCTGAGCCTAAACGTTGGGCTCGGGATCGGGGCTGACGACAATTGCAGTCGACGAGAAGATACCAGTCTTGCTGACGACGAGCCAATGCGGCTCACACCGCATCTTCACATAATCCGGCCGGACCACAAAACGCGGCTGGCGTTCATTGCCGATGCGGCCACGGATCATGTCCTCGGTGATCTCATACTCGGCGTCTTTGACTTTGGCGAGAACCCGCTTGCTGGATAGGATCTCGATCGACCCGTCCTTCTTGACGTGAACGCGTGACCCATCGAGCGTGTAGATAGCGGTTTCGCCATCTTCGAGCTTGCCGAGGCGCGCGAACGGAGCACCTGGCGCAAAGCCGACGAGGTCTCCCTGATCACCGCCCACTGCGAACACGACCATGAGACTGCCCGCTGGAGCGCGAGACGCGAAGCCGAAGGGCTGAAGGATCTCCACGTCGCTCCGATCAACCCCTTGGTAGACCGTAACGTTCGCGGTCTGGCTTTCTTCGTTATCGTTGACGGCGTGAACATAAGCGCGCGCCACGATGCCACGAATCTGGTGAGCCGTTTCCATATCCGACATTGCCAGCCTCACAATGCTCTTGCGGTGCCGTCGAGCGCCCCGCCGCCCCGCCGGCGCTTCTTGTTGCAGCGACGGTCGCCTTCGGGATCCATGTCGTATGCCTCCGGCCCAGTCAGTCGCAGGCGGGTTTGAGTGCCGCGCTCGTCGTAGAGGAAGGTCACGCCGGCAGCGAGGAGATCGCGCTCGACGACCTGATAGCGGTCATCAACCAACGAGATCTCGTTCGGCCGCCAAAGCCGACCGCTCGATCCGCGATAGTCAGGGTAAAGATAGTCGAGTTTGTCGCTCTTCGCGCGGCGGGTCCGCATCATCCAATCTGCCTGCGTCTGAGCCGATTGGGCAGTCGCCGCGCTGCGCGTCATCGATACGGTCGGGCGATAACGTGTGACCTCGGGATCATTCGCGTGCCCCTGGATGGTAACACCGCGCTTCTCCTCCGACTGGATGGGAGACGCCGCCCCCAAAGGCTCCGCCGTTCCGTCGAGTGCGACGCCCTTGCGGCGCGCGCCGCCGGCGCGTTCCGATTGCCCTTTGACATAGTAATCAGAGAACCGCTCTCGGCCTGAGAAGTTGCCATCGCTACGCCGAACGTTACCGGGAAACGACAGATCGTCAGCGCCGCGCTGCTTACCGGAATGCGTGAGGACGATACCCTCGATCCCATCCGAAGTGACGAGGAGACCCCGTTGGCGAGCGCCCTTCTCAAGAGCGGAAAGAACCGTCTCACCGCAGTCGAAGGTGTAGCGGTCAAACGCCGGCCCGACGTCGACGTCTGCCCGCGCCTTCAGGCCGAAAGGCTTTACCAACCGCTCGGCGATCTGTAGCAGGTCGAGGCCCTTGAACTCTGTCGGCCCTTCAACGGAGGCCGCGCAATCAACCAAGTCGCCGACAACGTCCCGCCCACAGATGCTAACTCCCAGGTTGCCTTCGTCGGCCGAGGGATTCACATCGTCAATCCATCCGACGAGCACAAGCTCCTCGTCGACATAGAGCTTGACCTTCTGCCCCCAATGGAACGGCGAGATCGGATCGCCAGGCGTGACATAGGGCCACGATGCGAGATTGCGCGCGCCGTCCCGCAACTCGAGTTGAAACGAGCCGCAGATTTCGGACAGGTCGCGGTCGATCGCAAGTCGTGTCCAGAGATCGAAGACTCGCCCGTCGATCTCGGCAGCGACACGGCGGGTCGCAAGACTATTGTGCCCCATCAAACCGTAGAGGCTCACAGCAGCACCTCCAGCGGTTCGGGCGGGATGCTGCCCGGATGATGCAGGCGATTGCGGCGACGAATATCCTCCGCCATCGCCACGACCTTGCGCGGGTCGTCACCGACCAGATGTTGGGCCAGCAAGAACGCGGAAACCGTGCCCGGCGGCGTGATCGTCCGGACGGAAGGCAGCCGGCCGAGAACCTCATTGAGATCCAGTGCGAGCGCCGCACGTGCCGCCTCGGCCGTATTCCAGACCTGTGCGGCCAGACCCACATTCTCCGTCATGAGGAGCGAGGCGTCCCGACCGACTTGCTGAAGCGCGGCATCAAGCTGGTCTCGCCAGCGGAGAGCCTCCTGGCGGCTCTCGAAATCTACTTCAGAGACCAAGCGGCCAGCGCCCACGACGACGGCGGCTTGTGACAGGACAGCAACCGCCCGATCAGTCATCCCAAAGGCTTCAAGGGTCGAGATCGTGCGGCCGACGCGAAGGAGGAGAGAACTGACACTGCGAGCATCGAGCACGGACGGAGCTGCCGGCAGCGGCTTTCCACCAAGACCTATCGCGCGGCTGATCGCCGGGCTCGCAAGGTCAACAATAGGGTCCGCCAAGGTCGATATCGCGGCTGCGAGAGCTGCCGGTGCCGCATCGGCCAGCATTGCGTCCACCGAAGAAAGTGCAGTTTTCGTGGCGTCAACGGCCGGTAAGAGCTTACTCGAACCTTGGGAGCGGCTGACCTCGTCCGAGATGACGGCAACGACGCTGTCTGCCATCGAGCGCGCGGCAGTCCAGAACATCATCGGAACGGCGCGCCCGCTCAAAAGGCCAGCGGTTAGGCTCTGCGCGGCGGTTGCGACGGATCGAAGCGTCGAGATGAGCCGGGTGAGAGTCGAGAGACCAAGAACGGCAGGAGCAGATGTGCGTTCGAAGGTCGCCTGGATCCGCGCGACGCGCAGCTCGGTGACGCTGAAGTCTATCCGCGCCGGTTGCGGAAGGATGACTGTCAGCTCACCGATCCAGGGATGAAAGAGAGTGCCGGGGCCGGGAGTTTGAAATGCGCGCCGGAGCGCCTCCGCTTGAGCGACATAGTCATCGCCTATGACCAGTCCCGCGATATCGATCAGCCCGTCGAGGATGCCGAGATCCTCATGGGTCTTTGCATCGAGCCCTGGAAAATAGCTCGTGACGATGCGCCTGCCGACGTCATGACCGGCATCGACGACGTAGAACGGAACGCCCCGGAACGCGCCCGGAAGGAGACCGGGCAGCAGATCATACTCGTGATCGAAGATGGTCATGAGCAGCCTCAAACGCGACCGACAACGGTGCCCCGGTTAGGCACGATCGGCACTGCCGGATTGTCCGACTGGACGTTCTTGACTGTGGTGCCCGGCGCGGCCTCGACAACAATCTTGCCACCGACGTTCTGGTCCTTGGAGGAGCCCAGGTTCGCAGGAACAAACCCTTTGCTGCCGCCGACAGTCGAGATCGGCGCAAAGCCGGACTTGGTTGTTTCGGATGTCGCAGGCGCGGCCGGGGCACCCACCGCGCCCGGCGTGAAGCCGGGCTTGGCTGCGTCAGATCCCGCCGGCGCGACGCCATTCGCAGCGCTCGGCGTGGCAGCCGGCGACGAACCCAGGCTAAAGAAGCTTTTGATGCCGTCGATCGTGCCCTGAATGCGGCCGATGCCCTGCATCACATAGGCGATGAATTCGTCGAATGGTGCACGGACCTTTGCCCAAAGCTCGGTGAAGAAGCCAGTCAAAGCACTCCACGCTTGCCTAATGCCTTCAATCGAACGAGAGGCCCAGTCCGACAACCAGGTGATGAACTGCTCGCAGGAGGCCTTCACCGCGATCCAGGCGTTGTTCCAGCTCTCCGGCAGGTAGGCCGCGATCAACCCATCGATCCCATCAATCGCGATCTTGAAGACGTTTTTGACGATGTCCCACTGGGCCGAGGCAACGGACGAAATGCCGCTCATCGCCTGTTCGAAGCCCGCTTTCATTCCGGCGAGGTCACCGGAAAACAGCGACGAGAAGAACTGTACCACGCCATTGAACGTCTGCTTTATGCCGTCCCACAGCCGCGAGAAGAACGGAGCGAAGGTGCTCCAGTTGCGGATGATGATGATCGCGGCCCCTGCGAGAAGGGCGACAAGGATGCCAATCGGCGAGAAAAGCACCGCGAGCAGGCTGCCGATGAGGCTTAGCCCGGCCCCCAGGGTGCTAAAGACAGGCATGAGGATGCCAAGGCCACCGGCAAGAAGGATGGCCCCGCCAGCCACTGTCAGAAATCCGTCGACTGCACCAGGGAATTCCTTATCCAGCCAAGCGACGCCTTCCAGGACCTTTGCAATGCTATCGCTGACCCAAGACAGGTTCTTCGCGAAGGCGACGCCAACGCGTCGAAGCGCCTGGTCGCCGACTTCCGCGAACCGCTCCAGCTGCTTTTCAAGCCCGTTCATACGCGAACCGAAATCGTCATCGATGACCTTCAGGTCGGACTTGCCGATACCATCTTTCAGTTCTTTGTACTTCTCCAAGTTGCCGAGCATGGGGACCAGGAAGTCGAGCACCTGCATGTCCGCGAACAGATCGCCAACTTTCGTGCCGCGTGTCAGCTGCTCGATACGTTGACGGACTTGGTCGAGAGCTTCCTTGTCCGAAGCCCCGCCCGCCTTCGCGTTCTTGATGATGTCGTCGACCTCCTTCTTGGAGGTCCCGGTCAGCTTGTTGATCTTCTGAATGACCGCTTCCATTGGGTTGATGCCCTTTGCGGTCGCGTCCTGCATGACCTTGACGATGTCGACGCCCATCTCCTCGAAGTTTTTCCTGGCTTCTGGTGAGGCCATTTTCGTGAGGAAGTTTTTGAGATTGTTCGCGGCGACCTTCGGATCGGAAGCGCCCTTCATGGCGATTTGAAGCGAGGCCCCGAGGGTCTCGACAGCCTCAAGCCCGGTCACGCCCCACTTCGCCATCTGCTGGGTCAGCTCGGGAAATTCCGAGGCCATGTTCTTGAATTCGAATCGGCCGAGCTTGCCTGCGGTGACGAGCTTTGCGAGCGCAAGCTCCATCTGGTCTGGGTTGATCTTGAGCGTGTCGTTAAGCGCGAAAGCAGTCTTGGCTACGTCGTCGACCGCTGCATTGGCGGCAGTCGCCACGCGCCCGATGGTCGGCATGAGCTGGTCGATAAGACCTTGCTCCATGCCGGCAGCCACCAGGAGCTGGCCACCCGCCGCGAGATCCCGCGACCGCTGACCAACTTCGAGGGCGAGCTTGTGATAGAGCTTCTGCTGCTCAGCGATTGATTGCTCAACAGCCGTTCCGGTCTTGCCGGCCGTGATGGCGATATCGCGCAACTGTCCATCGAAAGCCGCCGCCGATTGCAGTGGCGCTGCGAATGACAGCGCGGCGACCGCGCCGCCGAGAATACCGACCTGCCGGCCGATATTTCCGAGCGATGACCCGAGAGCCTTGATCTTCTGCCCAAAGCCGCTTCCGAACGACTGCAAGCGACGCATGAGACCGCTGAGACCTGAAGAAAACATGTCTTGGAGCCGCACCAGAACGGAGACTGTGAGTTGTCTGCTCATGAAGATGTCTCGGCTCTGATGCGCTCTTCGAGGGCTGCGCCGGCATTGTGCCAAAAGCGCAGGTCATCGACGGTCATGGCGTCGATGGGAGGGCAACCGCCGCCATAGTACTTGGCGACGTTCGCCATGATTACCGGCCAGTCTTCCGGCCACTCTCGAAAAAATACTCGATCACCTCGCCGGACGCCTGGATATCAGCGCCGTCCATCAGATCGAAGAGATGGTTCATGACCGCCTGCTTGATCTTGGTCGACTTCGAGAAAGAGACCAGCACCCGGCTCTCATTCGAGGACGACGAAATAGCGCGCATATCGGCGCCGTTGAGGCGATGGAAGGTGAGTTTCGCGTACTCCTCATCCCTCACCACACCGGCTGATTTGACCTTCAGCGTTCGAGGGTAAAGCAGCGTCAGCGTCACCGTGCCGTCCGCATTGAGCACGGCATTCTTGGGCAGAGACCGGCCATCGTCTCCGTCCTCATCGACCACGGTGTCTAGAGAGGCATTTCCGCGCTCGTCCAGCACCAGCGTATCGTTTACGACCGGCATTTCGGATTCGTCATCCAAATTGACAGTCACTTGGTTCGTCTTCATCCGATGATCTCCTCCGGTTCGCCGACACTCCACTTGAGTTCGATCTGGCCGCCTTCGCCGCCCGTGATGTCAGGGATATCCCCGCTCAAGAATGCATCGGGCCAGATGTAGGTCTGCCCGGTATCGAACTGCACCTGCAGCTCGCCCTCCTCGTTCTTGAAAAGCTCCTTGGCGCTTTGGCCGCGCCGCAGGGCAGTCTTGGCGCTGACCTCGCCAGCCTTGAACTCCTGTGCGCGCATGACACTGCGACCGACGACGACAGGATTGTTGGTGAGGCCGCCGAATTTCGCCTTGGCCCCTTTTTCAACGGGGATATTCGTCCCCTTCCAAACGATATCGATGATGCCGACTACTTGCGTCACGGCTTATCCCTTTCTCAGACCTGGAATTCCAACGCAGCAGCAAGGACCATCAGATTGCCGATGATCTGGATCTGCTGGTTGCTTTCCATGCGGTTACGATCATTTTCCGAACGGTAGAACCGACTCTCGGAGACGGTGCGGGTCGCGTCCTCGATCCAGCCCTGCCGCTCGTAGAGCTTGCAGCGACTAGCCCAGGTCCCGTGCATGCGACGAGGGGTCACGACCGCGTCGCTTGCGTGAGCTGCCGGACTGTCATCATCGGCCAACTTATGACGCGGATAGAGCAGACTGACATAGGATGCCCAATCGTAGCGGATCCGAGTCAATGTCTTCGGCACCATGATATCGAGCCAGGCACGATCGAGGATACCGAGCGACGACTGCTTGTAAGTCGTCACCACGCGGTCAAGGGTAACGGTGCCGTCATCCAGTACGTTGAAGGTCGAAATGCCGGCGCGCAGGAGAAGATCCTGCTCGGTATCCGTGAAGCGGTCGCCCGGATCCGGCGCGTCGATGCCCGGCAGGACGAGGCTGCGCAGCTGGCGCGCCGGGTCGTTGGTGAGATGAAAGGTTCCGATGCCGGCAAGAGCCGCAGCCCATTCCCATGGCGCGCTGGCTGATCTGTTCGCGCCGGGAGCAGCCGTGAGGTTGGGACAATTCGTTACGCCACCCTTCGTTGTCAGCTGACCGAAGGTGCCGCGCGTCCCGAAATATCCGTGGGCATCGAGCTTGCCCATCGCCATGTAGCGCTTTTTCAGTTCTTCCTGGAACGCGAGCAGGTTGTTGCTGTCATCCCACGCGATGGCGATATCCGTGAACCATTGGCCGACGATTGCGTCGAGTGCGCCGACGATGTCCGGATTGCCGGCTCCGCCCGCCATGGCCGTCACGGTGACCTGGAGGCCGGACGGCACGGTCTCGTCAACGCGGCGCGCAACCCGGAGGCTGATGGCGTTGCCGCATTCGCCCTTGTGTTTCGCGGTCAGCAAGACCTCGTTGGTCGCAGCGCCACTGCCCTGAAGAGCCGTGACCGGCAACGAAGTATCAGCGTTGATGGCAGCAACGGCTGCCGCCGCACGCGCCCCTGGCGCGGTCGCGATCGTGCCGCCGACGCGAACTCGCGTCTTACCGATATAGAGGGAGACCGGGCCGTCGCCATTGCCAGAGAAGACGAACTTGCCGGCAGCGGCTGCGCCCACGGCGGCGTCATCGAGCGCTAGGATCGAAAGATCGTTCGTGCGATTGGTTTTGCGGAAGCTCCGTACCATCTGGTCGCCGATCGAGCCTGCGCCGCAGAGTGCGGTGCCCTCCTCGTCGCGAGTGATGCGATAGAGCTTCTTCGCCTGCGCCGTTCCGATCTCCAGCTTTTGCACGATCAGGAGCGCGCGCACCGGGAACGGGACAAGTCCCATGCGCCCATAATTCGGCCGCACCTCAACTAAGGTGCCCGGCTTCAGCCAGTCATAAGGGATCTCGTTGAAGGTTGTGGTCTGGGTCGCCATAGGGATCCTGGCTCCTTCGCAAAAGGGTTAGCGGGACTTGCGCCGGCCGGTGGCCGAGCGGGCATCGTCATCACCCGTCGTCGGCGTATCGGCCGCGTCGGATGGATCGGTCGTTGCGGTCGCGCCGGCCTCTGCAGACGTGGCCGGATCGGTCTCGCCGATTGCGTTGCCCTTGCCGGTAGCCTCAGCGACGACAGGATCAGTCTTGATGATGTCCTCGTCAGCAAGGCGACGACGATAATAGCGATCCTGCAGATCGACCCACGCGCCTTCGGCCGGCCAGGGGCTTCCGTCAACGAGAGGGACCGTGCGTCCCTCGGCCGGCTTGGCGTAGATCTTCGTTTTGTCACGCATATAGGCTCTCCGGTGATTACGCGCCTTCGCGCGGCTCGATGAGGTCGGTCGGCGCGTCCTCGGCCGGGGACACATCCCACTGTGTCGAGAGCGCAAGAAAATCGGGAGCGGCGTCGACTGCGCCGAGGAAGTCGCCAAATGCAATTGTCGCCTTCAGATCGATCGTGGCGATGGCGAGGCTGTGATCGTTGAGACCATCCGCATAGGTCTGGTTGGCATCCGTGACGAACAGCGTGCCCAACCCCTTTACGGTCCATCCGTTGAGGACTGCGATCGCAAGCGCGGCAGCCGGGAAAAGGCCGACTCCTTGGCTATCGCCGAAATAGCGCGCTGCGCCGGCGGCCTGGTTCTTCACGACGATGGTCAGCGTGAACTCGGCTTGCCCCGAAAAAGACCGTCCGCCGTTTGCGGGCGGGGTGATCTTCGTCCAGGCGAAGGCAAGAAGCGGCGTGCGCGTCGAGATCTGCTCGAACTCACGAACCGTGAGCTGGCTCGGCACGATGTGAAACGCCCACTTTTTATCAAGGAACCAGATGCGCAGCCGCGCTTCGACGGCCTTAGTGAACGAGGTGAACGGATCGAGGGTCGGCATCACCAGCCCCTCAACTGATGGTGGCCAAACATGACGGGGCGATCCGACGTGCGCGCTCCGCCAGCTGTTGCAATCGGCGTTGCACCTTCGAGTGAGGCGTCGCCCTTACTGAGCTTCGTCAGCCACGCGATGATCTCCGCACGGCTGTCCTTCATCGCCTCGGTCGGCGTCTTGTCGCCGCTGTTCGACAGATCATAGCGCGCCAGATGACAGGCCGCGCGCAGGATCGCTTCCGGAACAGGAGCGAGCGGAACCGTGTAGCGGCTGCGCAGATAGCTATCGATAAGGTCCGTCGCATCGGTGAGCGCCTTCTCGATGCGCTCCGGCAGGATGCTGTCGGGAAGATCGCCATCCGCCACGGACAGGCGCAGCATCTCGCCTTCGCCGAAGCGGGCGACCATGTCCTCAACTGATGCGTAGCGATAAGCCATCATGACCGTGGAAATTCGTGGCGGCCTGCGCCGGTCGACACGGCGCAGGCCCAGATCTGGCGGGGCTCGGTTCGCACTCCCGATGCCGGCCTTGTCGACGAAGCCGGCACGCCCCTCGCTCGGGGGTTATTTCTTCGCCGTGGCCTTGACGGCCTTCGGCTTGGTGTTCTTGGCGGGAGCGGACGGCGCGGTTGAATTGCCCTCCGCTCCCTTGCTGGCTTCGTCGGAAGCACCAGAGCTAGAGCCGCCCTGGCTCTCCTGACCGGCACCCGTCTGGTTGCCAGCCGCGCCGTGCTGCGAGCCGGGGGCTATCCCGGTCGCCTCGGTATTCACGGAGATCTGAGACGGTTCGTTGCCCTGCGGGCTCCCCGCCTCAACCTCGATCACGGTGAGGAGCGGCTCGGCACGAAGCTGCTCAAGCTGCTCTTCGGTGAAGGCGTCCGCCGGCCAAGTCTTGTCGGCCGGATGGGCCACGCCGGCCCGGCGAAAGCCGGGGCGACTGCAGAGGATGCGCAGCTTCATGAGCCCCTCCTCTTAGCCGAGGTACGGAACGACGAGGACTTCGGCCGTTCCCTTCCACTCGTTGCTAACGGCAACCGGGGTGCCGCCGACGTCCTTGCTAATCATGTCGTTAGCCATGAGCGCACGGGCGGCTCCTTCAAGCGCCGGCGGCACGACCAGGATACGTGGAGCGATTGCGAGCGGCGCGCCGTCTCGGCGGCGGATGGACGTCATCGCGGCGCGGGCGGCTGCATAGTTATCCGGCGTCAGTGCTGCCTTTGACATGAACGCCGTCTGCCACATGCCGACGCCGACATTGCAGCGACCGTCCACGCCGTAGACGAACTTCTTCGCGTTGAAGACATTGTCGTCGGTGAGCGCCGTTCGCGAGACGAAGGTGAAGGGCCTGCGCTTCTGGTAGATGAAGGGCTTGATGACCTGGCTGTCGTCGATCAGATACCAGGCCGGACCTGCGCCGGCTTGAAAGTTCGAGACCGAGATCTCGCGCCCCTGATCATTGTAGCTGGGATGATCGGTGTCGAAAAAGTACTGACTGTCGTAGCACACAACCTGATTGGCACGCTTCATCAGGTCAAAGACAAGCAGGTCCGGGAAGAGAGCAGTGTCTTGGCCGAACTGCTGTACGACAGGAGTGAATATCCCGATCTCGTCATCTTCGATTTTGTCGCGGTCGATGCCGATCGTCTTCTCGAACGATTTGTTCTGGATGGCATAGGTCATCTCGGACAAGTCATGGACATGCCGATCACCGACCCATTCGCGGAAACCCGGAAGGTCATCGAGACGCGGATACTCGTTCTTCGAGCTGGTCGAGTTCACGTCCATGGCCACGCGGCCATAGAGCGTCGTGGTGGCGCGGAGCCGCTGATTGAATGATGTCGACAGCGACGTGTAGATGGCGCGGAGGTTCTGAGGAGTGACGTCCATGGGATGCTTGCTTTCGTTTTGGTCGCGTCAGACGCGGATCCAGATCAGGCCATCTTCGAAGCCTTCCAGCGTACCGGCCCGCAGGCGGGTTCCACCGGAATTGTCGAGCGACACGGTGTTGTCGTCGACCGCATAGACGGCCTTGCCGATGTCGGCGAAGGTCGGCGCAGCGGCGAAGTCGAAGGGGAAAGCCCCCTTCTCGCAACGCAGCTTGCCGTCGCCGTCGAGCCCTTCGCGGTTGTCCGCGTGATGGCTCGCAACGCCGGCGATCGCCACTGCGCCAGCGGTGCCGGCAGGCACGGCGAGACCGGCAGCGGTCAAAGCCACGAGCGTCCGCTTGAAGAGGCGCACCCCACCTTTGACCGAGTATCCGTAGGCATCGCCGCCACGGGTCGGAATCGTACGATCCTTGGTCGCCACCATCAGAGCTTCTCCACCTGCAGCTTCTTCGTCTTCGCGTACTCCTTCGGGTCGATGCCCATGAGTTCGCAGATATGAAGATCGTTGTCGTCGAGCGCAGCCTCGTCCTTATTTGCGGGCTCGCGGGTCGCCGGGGATCCGCCGGCGTGGATGGAGGGAAGCGCGTCAAGCTCCGCCTGGACGCCCTCCGGGTCCTTCATGTGCCGATCGATGTAGCGATCGCGCAGCGGCTTGATCGGCTTGCCGCCTTCGATCGCTTTATCGATGGCGGCGGTGGCCTTTTCCTTGGCGCGCTCATTGCGGAGCGTGTCGAGCTGCGACTGCAGAGAGATGATCGTCTTCTCGTCACCCTTGTCGCCCTTGTCGGATTTGGCCTGCAGATGCGTCACGAGCGCGTCGACGGTCACGTCGCCCTGGATGCCGGCAGCATCGCCGAGCTTCTTGAAGTCCGCCGTGCGCGACTGCAGGTGCGTCACGAGATCGTCGACCGCCGCCTCGGATTTCAGGCCCGCCGCCTCGGCGATCGTCTTCAAGCTGGCGGCGTGTGTGGTGACAGCCGCGCTCGCGGCCGTCGCTGCAGCCAGCACGTCGGCCTCGGAGGCATCGGCCCCAAGGTTCAGCGCTTTGCGCAGCTTCTCGATCAGGTCCATATCCTGGCTCCGTGAATGATGGAGATGCGTGAGGTGGAAATTGGGATCGTTCGTGAGCGAGGCGCGCAGGACTTTAACGATCCGCCCGGTCTTCTTTTCTGACATGATGACCGGGGAGATGCCGCGATAGGCATGGTCTTCGAGAAGAGCGCGCCCCGAGGCAGTCCATTCGACACGGCCCCATAGGCCGTCGTCGCGTTTCTCCAAGCTCACAATCCAGCCGCGCGCCGGCGCAGGCCGTCCTTCTTTCGCGGCAAGATCGGTCGCATGGTTTTCGTCGATGGCGAGCTTGCCCGCCATCATCGACTTGCGGATCAGTTCATCGACGTTCTCCGGCAGGATGTAAGGCCCACGACCATCCTCGCCATAAAAGGTCCCCGCCGGGACAAGATGGATCCATTCCGGGATCGCTTGCCCAGCGGGGATGTTCGAGTTCAAGGAGGTCACAATCGTCGTCATAACGATGCCAACTTGGCAGACGCGACTGCTCGTGTTCATGCCACAGGGCTGTGGCTGAACGATTTCTATCGTGCGTGAATTTTTCGCCGCTGACGGCTTCTTACTGCCGAGGTGCCATCGATGTGGCAGCGATGAGGCGAAGCCCGCTCTTATGCCTCTTACGGGCTCTTAAAATACTCTCATACGAGAGGAGTACCCCGCAAGGAGAGATACG
Source organism: Microvirga terricola (assembly GCF_011777495.1). Lineage (GTDB taxonomy): Bacteria > Pseudomonadota > Alphaproteobacteria > Rhizobiales > Beijerinckiaceae > Microvirga > Microvirga terricola. The sequence goes on from NZ_JAATJS010000001.1 coordinate 446,521, forward strand.
CGCTCAAACGCGGATCGTCTAGAGACCCTTGTCCGGATCGAGCGCGGTTTCAAGAACTTCGAGAATCGTCTCTTCATCCTCGCGGCCAATGCCGAGAAATGGACGCGCCGGAATGGTGACGGACTTGGCGAAGACCATGCGGTTGCCCATTGGAAAAACCAGATGCGACCCTTTCGCGGAGATGGTGCCGCCGAGCTGGTGAACGGCGGCATAGACCTTGTTGCTGCCGACAGCGACCGACTGCGCAGACGCGCGAAAGGTGATCGAGCCCATCAGACCGCCGCGCATGGCGCTTTCGCGCAGAATGCCCGGCCCGCGCTTTCCGAGCGCATAGGTTGGGCTGACGGGCTTCCAGGCGCGGCCTTGTGGATCCTGCGCGCGCTCGAAGCGGGTATGAGTGTTCTCGACCAGCCCTGTGCCGATCGCCCGCATCAAAGGCGTCATGTCAGCGACACGGCGCTGCACCTTTCTGAAGGCTACAATGGCGGCCTTGGCGTCGATCTTGGTTTCGAGGGTAATGCCGGTCATGTTGCGCTCCCCAACTGCCTCCACGCGTCGCCAGGATTGTAATCGAAGCCAGGATCAATCCCGACCGGAACATGAACGATCTGGCCTGTCTTGGGATTGGTCCAGGGGCGCGTATCGATGATCGGCGAAACGTCCGGCTTCAACTTGCCCTGGCGCTCTAATCCCTTCGCGGAGAGTGGACGGACGCGGCAGCCACAGTTCCAGCCGTTCGGCGGATAGTGCGTTTTCCAAAAAGGATCGTCGGCCCGCAATGTGAGGCCGTTCCAAGACAGATGTTCCTGACGCGGATGCTTCGCGCCTGAATGGACATACTGCCAGTAGGGATACATGGTGAGCGTTGTGGGTTCGGTCATCTGCTCATAACGCCCAGCCGCATAGGCCATGGACAGGTTTGTCTCGTAGATGACGCGCGAGCGCCAACCGGGCTTGCCAACATGTTCCCAACCATGGCGCTTCACGATGTCGTCGAAGGACTGACGAAAGTCCTGGAGCGTTGTGCCTCGCTCCAGCGCCTTCGCCACCTCGCGGCGGAAGTCGTCGACGAGCGCCTGCGTTGTCGCGCCGGCGACAGTAAACGCCCTCGAGTTCGCCTTCTGCCAGATGTCCGTCCAGTGCTCGGACGTGACGCTCATCTTCTCACGGAAGAAAGCTATCGCCTCGTCAAAGGGAAGATCGAGCGCCTGGATCGTCGTGGTCATTGCTTCAATTCGTCGAGAAGGAACGCTTGACCCGCCAGCTGTGCGAGGGCGACGCCGCGCGCCATCGCGGCCTGATACTGTTCCTGATCGAGATCAAGCTCTTCGAGACGCGCCATCAAGTCAGTGAGGTCGGTTGCGCTGTCGAAGACTTGCCGGATTTCATCCGTCAGCCCGGCAAGCGCTCCAGCGGCATCCTCGGCCAGACGCTCAGTCAGGCGATCGACGACTTCCGGCTCCGGCGCGCTGGAGTGGCGTGACATGAGGTGGCGCAGACGATCGAGCGGACCACGCCCGTGCTGGCTCGCGTCGGTTGACCCAGGCTCTGCCTTCCGGCCGCCGATGACAACGGCATCCGCCGCAGGCTCCGCAAAGCCCAGGCGATCGCGGAGCTGACTGGCCTCTACCGTCAGCCCCAAGGGCCCAAGCTTGTAGATCGCCTCAATCACAACAGGGAGCGGAACCTCGTCCGGCCGGCCGATCAGGATGCGCGGGTACTTTTCTTGCGGGCCGAAGTTGAAGGCGATGATATACGGCACCAGGTGGCGTGTCAGCGTCGCGGAGACGAGCTTCGCGTCCGCCCGCTCGATGTCCTCCTGCACAAGCCGGTGCTCCTTCGCCACCGCATGGCCGCCGCTGACGGCGTCCGTTGTCGTGGTTTGGCCGAGGACGAGCTTCGAGATCTGCCGATCGAGCCAGTCGCATCGCTTCTCATAGACCTCCGCGCCCTTCGCAACGTCCTTGAGGCTGATGAACTCGATCTCCATCCCCTTCGGGATGATGGCCGCACAATCGCCAGCGATGTTGGCGACGGCCCGCCACAGGACTTCCTTGTCTTCCTTGCTGGCAGTGCTGTCGTACTTGCCGATCCGAATCGGAGTGCCATAGTTCTGCACGAAGACTGCCCAGTCCTTCAGGGTGAAGGACTTGAACATCCAGGACCACGAGGCAACGCGCGCCAGGCCAGATCGGATCGTGATGCCGGACTTGGCCTTATGGCGGTGGACAAGGAACTTGTGGGGAGCCAGCGGCTCACCCGTTACGCCTTCATTGAGAAGGATTGTCTCAAGATCCGTCTGGTCGAAGGTGAACCACTGCGGCGGCCGATAGATCAGGTCCTTCGGCACGACCCGCTGCGGGGTGCTTTCCCATTCGAGTTCATGGACGGAGAAGCCCTTGCCCAGGGCGTCGAGGATGTCGAACAGCGCCGCATCGAGCGCGCCCCCGTTGAGCCATTCGCGGATAAGGTCGGCATGCTTGACGTGCTCTGGATCATCAGTTGCCGCCTCAACGGTGATCGGGAGCTGCGCCACCGCGCGCTTCCGTGTGCCGAGCACCGTGAGGTAGTGCGGATCGCGCTCCTCGATGTCCTCTGCAAGCTCCAGATAGGCGGTTGCATCGCCCATGGCCGCCGCGCGATGGATAGCTGCAAGGCGCGCCGGCGTCAGCCCCTCCGCCGGATGGCCGGAGATCGGCGAGCGAACGCCGGTCAGCGTCGGCCCGGCCTTTTCTGGACCGAACAGTTCATCCAGATCGATGCGTTCGCCATCAGGGCCGAGGATGGTGGACAGGCGGGGCATTAGAGATGTCCTCTCAGGCGCGGAAGGTGGCTGAGGTCGCGATCCTCAAAGTCGTCGCGAAAGCTGCCGTTTGTAGAAGTCGGATCGCCCCCGATGACGGGTTCGTAACCGAATTCCTGAATGTCCATCTGGGTCGCGTGATAGGCCAGCGCGAGAGACACCGCGAAGTCACCATGGCGTTTCTTGCCCTTCTCACCCGTGCGTACGTCAGGCACTCGTGCCACGCCCTTGATGTTGCGGACGAGACGAAGATCGGCCAAGTGATCTCTGTCTCTGGCAATAGCGATTGTGTTGTCCTCGAAGGCCGCTTTCAACGGTGGCATCTCCGTGCGATACCAATCGATCGACATCTTGATCGAAGAAACCCTGCCGCCGTAGATGCGGACCATATCCTCCGCCACAAATTCACCCGCGCCTGTTGCGTCGAACGCACCGCCGAGGAATCGTGGTAGCCGCTTAGCGACGCGCTGTGTAATAGCAGCTTGCTCACGGTGCGGGATCCTCCGCATCTCAATGACCAGGCGCAACGCACGCTCCAGCCGGCGGCGTATGGCCAAGACCGTCAAAACGGAAAGATCCGCGACGCGGGCAAAGTCAAAGCCGATAGCGTGGGGCTCATCGGGGTCTAAGTTGGCGAGCGCCTCGTCGATCAGCACCTCAAATGCCTCGACAAGACCTTGTCGCTTCAGCTCCGGCAAGGACAAGAAGTTCTCGGGAAGCTCCCAGCGAATGATAGGCGCATCGGCCGTCATCCGCGCCTCAATCAGAGTTGCGGGAAGCCAAACACCATCGCCCTGCGCTGGCTCGCAAAACAACTCCTCGTCGGCGCCATCGCCGTAGAAGGCGACGATCTCAGCGCGCCATTCGGCCTCTGCTTCCGCTGTCCACTCCTTCCCGGTGACAAGGCAGATGCGTTGATACAGACCGTCCAATAGAGCTTGATCGAAGTCGATCCGCATATGCGTGTATGGCTTGCGACCCGCGTGCACATCCTGGATCAGTTCGTTGAAATAGTTGTCAGCACCGTTATGAGTGGACACGACAATAACCTGTCCACCCCACATCAGGAATGCTAAGGCAGCTTTCATCAGCTCCTTAAGATTGTCGACGAACGCGGCCTCGTCGACGATGACAAAGCCCTGCTTACCACGAAGCGATCGCGGAGCGCTTGACAGCGCCACGATCTCGAAGCCTGAGGCGAACCGGATCCGGAAGGCTTGGATCTGACGGGTGTCGGCAGGGTTGTCAGGGTCCGCATCATCAAAGATGAAAGTGTCCATCTCCCCGGCCGCGAGCGCGAATGCCTTGGCCCACATGGCTGCCGCATCAATAAACTCGCGTGTCATCTCCTGGCTATAGGAGATATACATTCCATCCATGCCGCCGGCGCTACGGCTGCGCGCGGCTCGCAGCACAGCGTAGGCCGCAAGGCCCCAGGTAAAGCCGATCCGTCGGCTCTTCTCTACGAGCAGGACGGCCGTGGTTTCAAGGAGATCGACTGCGCGCTTCTGATACGTCAGGAGCGCGTCCGGCAGAAGCCCGTTTGAAAGCTGCTCCGGCAGGATTGAAATGCTGTCCTGCCGTAGCTTCGCCCATTCTGCGTCTGTTATTGGCCTGCTCAAACCTTGGGCTCCGATCGAATACCGAGGATCTCACGCTTAATCGCATCCACCGTGTCCGAGGTAAGGCCCTTGGTCTTTGCCACGTTATCGACTGCCTTTGCGGCCTCCACCTTCGCCTTCTCGGCCGCGCGTTTCTCAATCTTCTCGATGCGCTGCACGTCCGCGACCGATGCCTTGCCGAGATGATCCAAGCTCTTCGCCAGGAACATCACCTGTTCCGGGTCGAGGGTCAGCGAGGCCGGTTCACCGTCTTCGCCATTCGCCATCTGCGCGGCTGTGACCAGGTCGAAGATGACGGTGTGCATCAGCTCGATGTTGAGCCTCGTCGTCTTGTCCGTGCTCTCCTCACCGAGTTGCCGGACGAGGGTGTCCGCAACGACGCGGGAATGGCGCATGCGCTCTGCGATTGCCTCCACCTTCTGCAAGTGTCGCCCCAGTGCCGAGCGCGACGGCGCGTCGTCCGGGCCAAGCATCTGCCGAAGGCAAGCGACGATCTCGTCGAGGGTCCGTCCTTTATCCTTCAGCTGGCCGATTAGGTCCCGGATCTCGGCCGGCAGCTTGTCGACCGTCGAGGTGCGCGCCATGGCCTATCCCTTCGGCGTGGGGCGAGCGACTACGGGATGCGGGCGGCCGTTGGTCACATCCATGCCGAGCGCCGTCAGGGTGGCGCAAATCAGTTCGCCCGATGGCAGCGGCATGCGCTCCAGGGTCACGAGCTGGTGTTGCTCCAGAAGAACGAGATCGGCCTCGATCGTGTCGCGGTAAACGCGGTGCGCAACAGCCGACAGTGCGGTCGTCAGGACGCTGGCGTTGAGCGAATAACCATCCGCTTCGGACAGGAAGCGGAGGAGTGCAAGCCGGCGATCCTTCGCCAGCACATCCACAAGGCTCATCGGTTGGCCTCTTTCAGCTGGTTTTCAAGGATAAGGGTTAGGGTATGGTCGACCTTGCCGACCATCTTTTCGACGCCGCGTACGGTTTCGGTCGTCACCGCAACACCACGCTCCACGGCCCCGATACGCTCGGCCATGGCATGGAAGGTGTCGCGATCGGGAAGATTCTCAGTCAGGCTTTCCAGCTTCACAACACGGTTGCCGACACCACCGACGTCCTTCTTCACGCCCTCGATCTGCGCGGAAAGCTCTGCGGTTTGCCGCGCATGCTCCTCCTTCGTCGTGAACTTATCCCGGAGGTAAAGCATCGCTATGGCAAAGAGAAAGGTGGAGGCGACGCTGACCAACCACCACCATTCCTTGACTTGCTTGATCAGCGAGAAATCTTCCATCACCGAACCTGCTGCGGCTGTTCCGCGTTGAATTGTGCTTTGAGGAGCGTCGTCGCCGTTGTCGTCAGGACGACCGCCGCGTGAATGTCGCCGGCGCACTCGCCGCGCAGGACATTCAGCGCCCAACGCAGCTCTTTCTCATCTTGAATAAAACCAAGCGCCGCCAGCTCGTTACGAGCGTGGATTGTAGCCGTGATGGCTTGCTGACTTCCTGGGCCGCCCGCCGTGCCGTCGAGAACGGAGCCGGCGGCGCGTAAGAGCGCCGCCGCCACCTTCCGCCGATCGCAAGGCGCGCGCGCCGGAGCGGGTTCGGCGTTGAGTGCGATCATCGGATCACCCCCTCACGCTCCCAACGGGCCACCAAACCCGCGAAGTCCGGCTCGCCGCCATTCGAGACAGGCAGACGAGCCCACAGCATTCGGGCGAGATCGACCTTGCCGAAGCCGTTCTTCTTCGCAAGCGCCGGAAACTGCGTGAGGGCATACTGCAGGGCGTAGCTTAACCGCTCGTTCCCGATACTGACGGAGGTGTCGTGAGTGAGGTTGTTGACGACCCGGACACCATAGTCAGCGGCCTTGTCGAGCGACGCCATTAGGAGGTCCTTGAGTGCCTTGTTCCTGATCGTTCGCTGGATCGCGAAGCCGATCAGGCCGTAGATAGTCATGTAGACGATCTGCGTGACATCGCTGATAGCGGGACCGACGCTCAGTCGATCTGCTCCCTCGGCCGCCAGGACCGGCGAGCCGAGGAACAGAATGCCGAAGCACAGAGCGAACGCTGCAAACGCTGCACATCGCGAGGTGATCGGCGAGAGGCTTGAGAAAATTCTCATTAAGTTCTCCGTGGGTTTTCTCAGTCTCCGGCGGGCGGCAGTGACGCGGTCCGGGTTGTGCCAGCGGCTGCGATACTGCGGGACGCGCGTGTGCGCCCGCCGAAGTCGGTTACGCGTCGCGGACGTCCTTCGGGACGGAGGCGGACGACGTGATCGGGAATGGAGCATTGTAGGGAGATGGGAGCTGCGCCTGCCCAGCCGGCCAGCGATAGCCAAGAACCCGCGAGCGCGGAAAGCCGGCGATGGACCAGCTGTCATTCTGGTTGCCACCGGCGAGGTAGATGTACTCGCCGCTCTCGCCGACATAGAAACCGACATGCCCGGAGGCTGGCCCTCGGCTCGACGATAGGACCGTGATGGCGCCGATCATAGGTCGATCGAGCGTCACGCAACTCTTGTGATAGAGAAAGGATCGCGCCATCGCTGAACGCGTGCCGACAATGCTGTTTTCTTCGAGCATTGCGTTGGCACCGATCGCGCACCACGAAACGTCACTGTCATCACCCTTGATGTCGATCTTCGCGATCTTGCGATAGTTGAGGATGACGGCGTTGCTTCCCGGCCCCGGAAACTCAGCGACTCCCTGACGGATCTCGCGCAGAGCGCTCGTCAACCACACAGGGCGCGGGATGCGCTCAAGAAAAGCAAAACGGGCGGGAATCATTGCAGCTCCGGCAGGTCATGTTCGAATGCTGATCCGAAGATGCCGGAGACATGCGTCTTATATCATGCCATAGCGCTGTGGCTGTCAGGTAGAGAAGAGATCGAGTTGAGATTGCGTCGCGTCGTTCTTGTCGAGGATGCGCCAGACATTCCCCTCGCTGGTTCCAGCGCGCTTCGCGATATATCGATAAGATAGATTTTGCGATTTGTATACGAGCACTCGCCACTCACGCGCAACAGGCACGGTGAGATAACCTCCGCCGTATTCAGTTGCGAGAGCCAACGCGGCTTCAGCGCCGACGATTGTCGTGATTTCCGCCTGTTCCGATATGCTTCTCGGCACGTAGATCCGCTGGCCGGCGAAGTGCTCGATGAAGGCGAGGATCTTCTCCTCACCGATCAGATCGATGAGGCGCTGAACCGCAGGAGGAGCTGCAGGGAGATCGGTCATCGCCAATCCTCCCTGTTGGTCTGTTGAAAGGCTAGATCGCTGGAATACAGCGGATCATCGTGCCGAGGAGTCGCTCCGTCTCTTCCACCGAGAGCGTGTCGGTCCGTTGCGGTTCGCCCGACCGCCGGTTTGAGGATGGTCCGTCCATGCGGTGAACGCTGATCAGCAGCGACATAGGCGAGCTGAAACCGCGATGTGTGCCGATCACGAACCGTGGAGACCTCACGACCGATCCCTCCGGTCCTGCCTGCTCGGCCGACACATTGCGTCCATCTGAAAAATTCATCTTGTCCATAGCCTTCGCTTCCGATCCCCCCAAAAACGGCCTGGTGCCGGGGGGCTAGTAACGCCGACCACAGGCGACGCGAGGTTATTCGTCCGCGCCCGAAGGCACGACTTATCTCCCTGCACCCCCCGACATGGAGAGACCGCTTCGACGGCGCGGAAACCGCTGTGGCTATACTTGTGCGGGTGTTACTAGCACCCGAGGCCGATATATTCGCCAAAGGGTTGTGAGCGGAAGGCCGTGTCGCAACGGCACCGTGAGGCGATGTGAAAGCTTGGTTAATGCGGCAAAGCGGCTGCATGTCTCGCCTCCTTGGCGCGCGCGATCCAGCTCTTGAGAGCCTCCGCGACAGGCCGAGCATCATCAGCCGACAGGAACTCAGGGGCGTCGAAACCGCCGGGTTTCAGCGACTGCGTCTGGCGCTTGACGAAGGATCTGAGAGCCTTCTTGGAGCTGTCTGAGAGCGCCCCCAAGTCGCGCAACTCGTGCCATAGCGCATAGATGTGCCGGACATGGCGCGGAGCCTTCTCACGACGGCTATGCGCGACGGGCTCGATGAAGCCCATTCGCTTCAACTCGCCGGCGACCAGTTCGAGCTGCCCGATGCTGAGATCGCGACACGAGTCGTAGCCGCACGCGCGGCGGATAGTGTCGCGATACTCATCATCGGTCAGCTGCAGCTGCTTCTTGCCGACATGGATCTTCACGATGAGGGCTTGACGCGCGCTCATACCTGCGGCTCCTCGGCGAGCTTGGCGCTGACGCTGGACGCGACGATAGCGAGAGGCAGCCAATGAGCGAACGGCTTTCCGCTATCTGCCTCTCGCCCCTCCGCCATGGCGGCCGCGACGACGAGCACGATGCGCGGATTGAAACCGAGGTGTTTCGCAAACTTCAGGGCGTCATCAATCGAAGACGTGAGCGATGGGATCCCGAGGCAGAAGGGAAACGCCGGAATGCCGGACGGCGTTGTGATCCCGAACGCGAGAGTAAGGGTCTTGTCCAGTTCCCGATCCGGCCCTTGTGCATTCACCAGTTTTTCGAGCAGCGAGTTGAGGTCCGTGGTCATGTCACTCGCTCCCGATGCGCGAAACGCGGACATCGCGGACTGCGCGAACAACGGCGATAGGTAGGGCTATTGCGGCAACGACCCAGTTCCACGGGAACCACCACACGAGCCTCGGCGGCGGACTAAGGCGACGGCCACCGACATAGAGCGCGATTGGATGATCGTCCCGCAACAGGCTGCCAAATCGACCGAACCGATACATGCTCATCACTTGCCTCCCTGCAGGCGTTCGAGAGCAGCGCTGACCGGCACGTTGATGCCGATGTTTCGAGCAATCATCGGGTCGTAGAGACGTTGAAGAGCCGCGATGGCCTGCGCTCTGGCCTCCTGGAAAGTGATAGCGGCGTCTGCGACGTCTCCACCCGACACGGCGGCGCGCACGGTCGCATCGCCCGCCGCGACGAGAGTAGCGAGAGCGGTGGCAAGGCACGGGCTGGCGGCCCAAAAGCGGCTAACGGCCTGATAGTTCGGCGTCATGCCGAGGTTTTCGAACCGGGTGTATCCGAGCCGTTCGCCGGTCGCGGCCTTGACCATGCCTTCACGATTGGCCTCCCACGGGCCTTCGAAGGGTAGCTTGATCATGACTTTCATTACGCTGCCTCCACGTACCTATCGGCCGTGAGTGCGAGCCGCGCTCTCGCACGGGCACGTCGTTGCTCCAGGCGCTGCTCAGCCTGCTGGCGGAAGCTGATAACGGCATCGACGGCTTTGAGATCGCTTTCAGCCTCGGGGACGCCTGGGACCAGCAGAGTGACGTTGTCGTAGGCGTACCGTGCTAAGACACCGACGATTGCGCGGACTTCAGCTTCTGTTCCTTGTAGAAGTGGAAGCGAGTTAGGTGGAGTGCCGCTGCCGAACTCGATCTGGCCGGACCTCCAACAAAAAGCGACGGTTTCTTTCATAGCGGCACCGGAGTGGAAAGGCGGTCGATGATGCTACGGCGCTGCTCAAGCAGACGCGCGCAGTGGGCTTCAATCGCGGGGCCGCCATACTTGGTGGCGACCTCATGGGCATGGGTGAGGATCATTGCCAGCGCCTCGTCTTTGACGAAGCTGCGCATCTCGGGCGCGATCTCGGAAAGGCGGACAACTTCCTCAAGGCTGGGAGCGTCAGCGGAGAATGGCGCAAGGTTCTGTTTGTGCCGTTTGAGGGAGGCTCGCATTAAAACTCTCCCTCTTCCTGCTCGCGCTGATAGTCGGCGATCTCGGCGTCCGTCATAAAGCGCCAGTCGCCCACAAACTCGAAGACCTCTTTCGATGCTGGTTTGAGGGCGCGAATGAGGTCCGCAGGGGAGAGTTCTCCCCGGTCCATATCCGGGACAACGGGGAGATTGCTGATCGCAAGCGAGATGCCTTCCCCGTCCGCTCCGATAAGATAGATGGTGATGGTTGCCTTGACGCCCTGAGGCAGACGCACTGTCATCGCTTCCTCCCTCACGCGGAAGCCAGATCGACCGTCACGGCCTTCCAGCCATCGGTCGCACTGCTGCGCTTGTAAAAGCGCACGTACTCCTTCGAGCCGACGACACGAATGGCGTCGCCGATGGCCGTCATGGCCTGCTGCCAGCGCTCGTCCTCGATCTGAACGCGGCGAAGCTGGAAGATCGCGGTGCGGTTGATCTTTCCTTCCCGGTCGACCTGGAAGGCGTGGTTCACGAGTGCACGGATCTCGTCGCGGGATCCTTCGGACCAACTGGCGATGCACTCGTCGATGAGGCTCTTCGCCGCCTGCAGCTCCGGGCCGAAGGTCAGTTGATCGGCAACAGCAACCTGTACCTTCAAGGTGCCGTCGATGCTCATCAGGGTGACGTTCCCTTTGCTGCCACCGAGCTTCGCGCCGTACTTATCCGCGATGAGATCAAGGGTCGTGTTGACGTCGTCAAACGTGTGACCCTTGAAACGAGCGACTTGGGCCGAGATATCATCGGCATAACCCACGATCTTCCGCACGACGTCGTCGACAAGCCTGTCCTTCGCAGGAACTAGGTTTTCGGGGATGAGGCATCCCTTGGCATCGCGATAGTATCGGTCACTTCCGACGACTTCCACGCCGCTCGAAGTGACGACCGGAGGCTCGGTGGTGGACATCGTTTCAGGCTGTTGCATTGTCATCGTCCTTTGATGTTGATGGATCGTTGAGATCCGCGGCGCAGAGGTTCGTGAGGAGGGTGGCGATCGAGAGGATCTCGATCACCGAAGCGGTCGTCGCCGCGTGGCGACCACCGGCTGCGATGCGCTCTGCAACGGCGAGCGCACCGTCGATGGTGAGGAGCTGCAGAGGCTCGATCATGCGGCATCGCCTCCGTGCGTCGCGCCACGGGGCGCGAGATCAGGAAGCCGGAAGATATTCGTCCCCGGTTCGCGGAGGACATCGAGAACAAGTTCGCGGCGAGCGGCGGTCGAGCGCCGCCCTTCCATGACCGTCCGGTCACCGTCCTGGTAGCCATGCGCCGCCGCATGGCGCTCCATGACCTCGACGAAGCCGTGCAAGTCGTTCAGCCCATCAGCGAACGCAGAACACAGTTCACCATCGAGGTGAATGCCGGAGTCGACATGCGTGGCGAACAGCTCCTGCAGATCGGACACGAAGTCGGAATAGGTCCGTATGTCGGGCGTGATCATGGTGACCTCACGCCGCTGTATCGAGAGGATCGGATCCGCGCTGCTTCCAGGCAGCACGTATGTGGCGTTCGCTCAGGGTCTCGTTACTTCCGATCGCCACCATGTGCGCAAGGCGAATGGTTTTGGCCACGCCGCGCAACGCTCCCGGTTTGCGGCCGATGACGCGCAAGAGGTTGATCTCGTTTTCACTCGTTACGCCCCAAGCTCGTGCGAGAGAAACGACATCCTCATCCAATGGACGGTCCTGGCTCATCTTCATGCCGACACGGGAGAAGAGTTGCGCGAATTCAGCCTTGGCCGCGCCACCAGCAAGGCGCGAGTAAACCGTCTGATTTCCGGAAAGAACGAGGCCGCACTTGGCGAGATCGTGGATGGTGCGCAGCTGCTCAAGCGTGGCGGTCGGCAAGTGTTGCGCCTCGTCTACAACGAGGAGCGCCTTCATCGTTTTCAAGCGGTTCTGGATCGCGCGGGACAGGCGCACCGGCGATCGCTCGACCACCCCGATCGCTTCGGCAAGGTCCATCAGGAGGGCGTGAGACGACTTCGCGACCGGCTCGGCCGTGACGACGAAGACGTTCGGCGCGCGCTGCCTGTAAGATTCGATCGTGGTGGTTTTGCCGATGCCGGCACCGCCGGAGATGACACCGAAGTCAGGCGCGTGATGGCAGAACGACAGCAGCGCCAGGATTTTTTCGGCTGTCGGCGTTGTCTGAAAACCCGGTTCCGTGGGCAAAATTGCGGACGTTTGTGCGCGTTCGTTTCGCGCCTGAAGCCACTTCTCGACGGCAGTGGCGATCCTGTCATTGTCGCCGGCATATGTGCCGTTTAGCCAGCTCGTGAAGGTGCCGTAAGGAATACCCGTCTCAGGCGCGATGACCGAAAGCTTGAGACCCTCCTTTTCAGAGATGGACCGCACCTGACTGCGCAGGTTGTCCATGTCTTCGACGGCCCAGGATTTCTTCGTTTCGTTGTTCATGTTGTGACCTTTTTGGTTGTGACGACGGGCCTAGTCGGCCTCTTGGGATTGGACGAGACGCAGGACACTGCGCGAAAACGCGGCCAAGGTTTCGTCAGGGGAGATGTCCTCAACGGGCGTGGCCTTCACGGCGAGATTGCCGAAGAGTGGTCGCACGACATTGGGAACGGGAAGAGGAGCCGGATCTTGTTCGGGCAGCGTTGGAAGGAGCGCGGCGACGCCATCGATCCCAAGCTTGGTTTCTGCGGCGAGGATCTGCGCCTGCCCCTTCATCCAAGCCTTGCGGGCTTGGGCATGGATGCGGGCATCTGCCGTGCTGGCGAAGCCGGCAGCTTCGATGCAAGGCGCGTGGGCCACGTAGGATCCGTCCAGCCGATAGACATGAATGCCATCGTGCAGTGCATCCGGATCGAACCGAGCGACGACCTTGCCGCCGGCGATATTGACGAGCGCCTCGCACCAGAAGCGGTTTCCGAGGAGGTGAATGGTGGCGTCCTGGCTCCTGACGCTGACGCCCTCGGCGGCAAGGAGCCAAAGGCGACGCTGCTCCGCCGTGGCCTTGCGGATCGGCGATTGCGCGTAGTTCGCTTGAAACGCGTCCATGAACGACCGGCCATTGCACACCTGGGAGCGGCGACCGGGCCGCGCGTTGTGTTCCGCGATGCCTTCAGCGATGACTTTCTCGAACAGTTCGATCGGGATTGCATTCGAGCCGTAATTGCTCGGTTTGTTCGCAACCGTGTTGCCGGTCCACGCGCCGGCGAGACGCGGATCCTTGGCGATGCTTTGAGAGAAGTCGCGGAAGGCGCGCTCGATAGGCTTCGACTGGCCTGAATATGGCGTCGTCCAATGCACCTCGACACCGAGCGTCGTCATGACGCCCGCCGGCTCGTCATCGCGCACCTTGAAGCGATAGCGGTTCGCCGTGCCGCCGGTGAGCCATTTGGAGGCGAAGTTACGGCCGTTATCGAGCCAGCAGGCGTCGGGAATACCGTAGGTCTCGACAAGATCGCCGAACGCTAGCAGGACGGCTTCCTTGCATTCCGTGCGCTCGATGCGCCACGCCAGCATCAGACCGGAATAGAGATCTTGAAACGCCGTGAGAACGGGGCGGCCAATGGTGCCATCCGGCCATTTCACGAAAACGTCGAACTTGTGGCCGTCCGCGTTGACGGCTTCGAGCGCGTGGAAGCCTGAACGATCGCGCTGCTGAGCGGGATAAAGGCGCTTCAACGCTTCCTGTCCCTCGCGGGCCAGCACGATCACCGCGCGCGGCATCGCGTCCATGCGGCGCTGCAGCGTCCGCTCGGCCGGGATCGTCCAGCCCTTCTCGGCAGCGATCGTCTTGAGGCGGCGATAGCAGTCGGCAAAGGCCGGGCGCTCCGGCCGCAAATAGTCAGCCTTGATGACGTCCCAGGCTTCGGCAGAGCATTCGACTTCAGCCTGTCGCCCTGCATGACGCGGAGCAAGGTATGGCAACCAATCAGCGCGCGGACGGCCAGCGACGAGGGCCGACCAGCCGTAGAGCGTCCGCAGCGAGACGTTGATGCTGTTGGCGATCAGCATCATAGCGACGTCGCGCTTCGTGCCGGCGCGCTCCATGTCGTTGACGGCATCGAGTGCTTCCAGACGGCGGCGCGCTTCAGCCTTCTTTTTTTCGGGCATGCTCTCGAAGGACCGCCACACGTCCTCACGCGCCAGATCGCTCTTGACGACTTTACGCTCGTCTTCGCCGCGCTCCCGTTTTTCCTTCAATGAGAGCGCGGTTTGCGCGCGAAGTGGGAGAATGCCAGCGGCATATTCGAAGCCGCCTCCACGGCCTTCGCGCCGCCGCCACAGCCCGTTGAGATTGGCTGGCCAGGCAAGCTTGTCCTGACGCCAGTTTTCCCGGTCTGCCAGAAGTTGGACCCCGCGCTCGGTCCCCGGCAGGCCGGGCAGCGACATGGAGGCGAGTTCCGCTGGTGTGTAGAAGCGCATTGACATCAGAGGCCGCCCTTCGATTGAAGATTGCGGCGCGTCGCCTCGATGTTGCGGTTCATCGCCTCGCGTTCTTCGAGCATTACGGCGAGTTTGATGGCGTCGACGTGTTTCTCTTCGACGACCGCCCATCCGAAATGACTGGCGACCATCTGCAGCAATCGGCGGTCGCGCGTAACGTGAATGAGCCCGATGAAGCGCACCACGTTGATGATCTGATCCTCGGCAGCCTCGGACGCATACTTGTTGAGCATGTCCTCAGTGAGCCTGGAGCCGAGATAGGATGACATGTCCTTCACGACCTGATCGCGTGTCTTTCCGCACTCTTTCAACGCCCGGCTGATGGCCTTCGACAGCTGCGCCCCCAACGACGCAGCGCGGATCGTCTCAGGCTGGAACGCCTTGACAGGCTGCGGTGCCTCCCAGGCCAACAGATCGTTTGTGTCGGGGCATCGGCGGCGGTGACGGCTCATGCGTCGACTCCGAGAGTTTCGGGCAGAAGAAGGTCGCCAAGCCGATGAGCATCGAGTTGGCGAAGCGTGGTCAGCGAACTCAGGACCGTGTCGAGCACCTTGACGTGTTGAGCCCGTCGAGAAGCCTCTTCTCGCAAGGTGTCGCGCGCTGCCCTGAGCTGCTGAACGCGGGTTAGTTGATCGTCACGATCGTCGCGTGACGTTTTTGGATCTCGCTCCATGCGAGCGAGGTCCTCTCTCGCAGCGCGGTAGGCTGCATCGACCGCAACGATCTGTTGTTGGATCGTCGGCCGGTTCATGGCTCACTCCAAGCCGCAGAGTTTGCGGTCGCATGACCGCCTGACTCCGACGCGGTGGCCGTCGTAGTAGGCAATCTGCATTCCCAAACAGACTAGGAGGCCTCCACCGATGATCGCCACGAGTGCGATCATCAGTGACGCATCAGTGGAGAGGCTCGCCGATGCCAAACACCCCGCGAGCAAGTTCATCGCGACCGGAGCGATCGCAAAGAACGCGATAACGAGAAGGCGCACGACCGTCATGGCGCTCACCTCACGCGGCTTGTTGGTGTTCGAGGACGCCCTCGGCTTCGAGGAACTCGATGAACTGGTCGCGCGCTGGAGCGCCGGCGCGACGCCATGCGGACAGAAGAGCTTCGAGTTGAGTGTCTTTCTCGTTGGGAACCTTGGACTGGATGCCCTTCACACGCTTGAGAGCGTCCGAGATCGAGCGCGGGCGATCCTCTTCATTGGAGAAGAGCAATTCAACCACGCTCGTTTGATGATCCGGCTCTGCACGTGCCAGGGTTTCAAGCTGCGCCTGGTTGTCGGCGAACGGCGTGCCTGAGATTTTCGACCGGATGTCCGGTGCGATATTCTTTGCAAGGAAGACCGAGCGCTGAATAGCACGCTCGGAGATACCAAGCCGTTCGGCAACTTCATCCGTGAAGCGCGCTGCCAAGTCGCCAACATTGGCGACTTGCTCACTGCGATCACCGCCATGCTTCGTGTGGGGATGGAGCTTTTCGTGGATCTCCTTGCGGCGCGAAAGGAAGATCGCCCTGTCCAACACCGTCAGCTCGGCCCGGAAGAGATTTTCATCAATCTCCATAAGCTCGGCTTCAGCTTCACCGATGTTGTGAACCTCGGCCAAAATCTCGGACCATTCGAGAAACTTAACAGCCTCAAGGCGATGGCCGCCGACGATGAGGATGTAGGAGTTTTCTTTCTTTCCCGGTCGCACGCGGATCGGGGTCTCAAGCCCGCGCTCCTCGATGCCGACAGCTAGGAACTGCGCACGATCCCGATCGATTTTCCGCAGCCGGTTCTTCGGAATGGTGATGTTCTTGACCGGGATACTAATGACCGTAGGTAAGAAGCCTTCGCTCATGTCAGTCCTCATGTTGTTTTTTGACGATGACGACGGCGGCGGCGGCGCGTATGGTCCCGACTACTCCCCGTTGAGCGGGGGGTGCCGTCGTCGTGGTAACGGCTCGGCCAAATGTTTCTTGGTTCCTGTCCGATGAAGTCAGCGATGATTCGTTCGACAGCAGGCCAAGGGCGGCCGAGTGCTTTGCGGACGGCGGAGTCCGTGTAGCCGAACTGGCGTGCGAGATCGGACAAGGAGAGGCCCTTAGTGCGGACCTCGTACTTGACCTTTTCGCGATGCCAGTCGGTTGCGCGAACCATGGGCCGCCCTTTTGAAAGCCCGCGTCTTCAGCGCGGGTTTTTTGGAGTGCAATTAGTCACGAACGTGAATTTCGAACATACATGATCGAAAATCAACTAGAAAAACGAACACGCGGCCGCCCGGTGAGCGAAACTCTGCAAGAGATTCCGTCGATGTTGATGGAAGCTCTTGTAAACGCTAGATTTTTTGACCCTTCGGCATCTCGTTCAGAGCGGTGGACAAGTCTGCCGGATGCGAGTGTTTATGATCGAAAATACCGGATAAGAGCCGCCGTAGCGCTGCTCTTAAAGCGATTTTCGAACACGAACGCGGTGGGTGATTTGCTGGGCCGCAGCTGGATCCAAGTGAAACGCTACTTGGCCTCTGGTGAGGTGCCCCATGAGGTCATCGAAGCATTAGCCGCTGCAGCAGATGTGCCATTGGAATGGCTCAGGACTGGCAACCCGGTCGCGGGCCGAGAAACGCTTCGGAGTTTGGAGCGTGCCGGACGTCCTGGCGAAGCCGCTCAATCCCTTGAGTATCAAGGAATTTTGAAACTCCGAAGAGACGAGGGTGCAGTACTGCAGGATTTCGGAGTTCCACATGAGAACCCCGAACACACGATCGAGGCCGAGGTTCCCTCAAGCGCCTATGGGCGGCTGGTGTGGATCCCGCACTATGATGTTCGGGCAGCCGCTGGAACGGGCGCATTGGTCGAGGCGGAGCACTTGGTCGGGCGCGTCCCGTTCCACGAGCTGGTGCTCCGAGGAATTCGCGCCAACCTTAAGGATTTGGTGCTCATCGAAGTGAAGGGCGATAGCATGGAACCCACGCTTGTCGATGGCGAGCCGATCCTGGTTGATCGCTCGGTACGGCATGTCCGGACTGATAGCATCTACGTCTTGCGCATCGACGCCGAACTGCTGGTCAAAAGGCTTCAGCGCCGGCTAAACGGGCCGATCTCGCTGATCAGCGACAATCCGAGGTACGTCACGCAACACCTGACCCCGCAGGAGATGGCCGGCGTAGAGATCGTAGGCGAAGTCGTCTGGCCGCCACGCCGTTAAGAGCGGCAAAAGGGCTCATTAAGAGGCTCTTATGAAGGTCTGAGCGGCACTGGACCGGCGCGCCGCTTTCTGCAAAGTCTAATGGCGGCGGCACGCCGGGGGCGGAACCTCTGCAAAACCGGGGGACGGTCGTGCTCCAGCGGCGCGCCGGCCACGAAACCCTGGGGGGCTAAGGATTATCCCACAATGTCCCGGATCGTCCCGGCCAATCCCGGTTCTCTGCAACATCAACTGTCACCTCTCATTCGGAAACGTCGCGCTCACACCCCTCTCCAACTCTCCCCCCAAGGGGCGAAAGGGCAGGTCGGCGCTTGACGATTCCGGGTCGAGCGAAGCCGCTTACTTAGGCTCCGCCCCGAAAACGAGGCAGGTGTTCTGGCCGCCGAACCCGAAGGAGTTCGAGAGCACGAAATCGACGCGCGCATCGCGCGCCACGTTCGGCACCACATCGAGCGGGATCGCGGGATCCGGCACGGCGTAATTGATAGTCGGCGGAATGCGACCCTCACCGATGGTGAGAAGCGACATCACCGCTTCCACCGCGCCGGCGGCGGTGAGCGTGTGGCCGATCATCGACTTGTTCGAAGAAATCGGCAGGCTCGCCATGCGCTCACCGAACACGGAGGTGCAGCTGGAGGCTTCCATCTTGTCGTTTTCCGGCGTCGAGGTGCCGTGGGCGTTGATGTAGCCGATATCATCAGGCGACAGGCCCGCATCGGCGAGCGCTTCGCGGATCGCGGTAATGCCGGGCATGCCGTCCGGGCTCGAGCGGGTGCGGTGGAAACCGTCGCCCTTTTCACCACAGCCGAGCACATAGCCGAGAATTTTTGCGCCGCGCGCTTTCGCCGATTCCGCGTTTTCAAGCACGAGCGCCGCGCCGCCCTCACCCATCACGAAGCCATCGCGGTTCTTGGAGAAAGGCTTTGACGCGCCGTCCGGCACGTCATTCTGCGTCGAGAGTGCCGAGAGCAGCGAGAAACGGATCAGCGATTCCGGGTTCACGGAACCGTCGGTGCCGATGCAGAGTGCCGCATTCGTCTCACCGCGGCGGATCGCTTCGACGCCGAGCTGGATCGCGGTCGCGCCCGACGAGCAGGCGGTCGAGAGCGAGATCGGCGAGCCCTTGGTGCCAAAGGTGTCGGCCACGCGGTCGGCGACCGTGCCGAAAATGAAAAGATCGTGCCACGCCTTGAACTGCCCGCCGGAGGCGGCCTTCAAGACATCCGCGTAGGTCACGTCGCCCGGCTGGCCGGAGGCCTTGGCCAGCGCCTCGCGCTGCGGCCACTCCATTTCAACCGGCGGCACGGCGATGAACAGCGCGCCGGGAAAATCGTTGAGCGCCAGACCCGATTGTCCAATCGCCTCTTCAGCCGCGAGCACGGCGAGGCGCTCGGAGAGCATCGGGGCGCAGAAGGGATCGACCTTCACATCGTCGATGGTGCCCGCAATCGTGGTGCGAAGCCCCTCGACCGGGAAGCGGCTGATACGGCGGATGCCGGATTTGCCTGCGGTGAGCGCCGCCCAGGTGTCGTTCTTGCCCTGGCCGATGGAGGTGACCACACCCATGCCGGTGACGGCAACGAGCGGGCGGCCGTGTTTGTCGTATGCCATGCCGTTCCTCCTCAACCCGCCTTGGTGACTCGCACGGCACCCTCGCCGCGCCAATGGCCCACGGACGTGACCAGCGCGTCGGAGGCCTCGCCCTTCGCAATCAAGGCCGCCGCGAGCGCCACGCCTGCCGGCGCCTGCGCCTCCATGGTGTGCCCAATGAGATCGGCCGTCGCGTGGATGGCGGCGTTCGGTGCGAGAGCTTTCAGCGCGGCCTGTTCGTCTTCGGTGATGCCCTTCACGCCGGTTGCGCCGGAGAGCACCACATCAGGCTTCGCGCCAAGCACCGCAGCCTGTGCGCGCAGCTTCTCGCCGACGCTGCCGGCGTTGCGCCGATGACGGTCCGACGTGACACCGGTGATAGCCGCAAAAGCCGTCGCGCCGCGCGCCGTGGCATGTTCACGCGATTCGAGAACGAGGAAGCACGCGCCGCTGCCCAGAATGAGGCCACCGCCATCAGCGGGACGGTCCCAGACCGGGCGATGCGGCTTCTTCCAGAGAAAGCCGCCCATTTCGTAGATCAGCAATGCATCGGGCCGCTCGGCGTTGTATGCGCCGCCGACGAGAAAGATATCGTTCTGGCCCGACGCAATGCGGGCCTGCGCCACGCGCAGCGCGTCGATGCCGCTCGATTCCTCGCCCATGAAAGTGCGCGAAGCGCCGGTGACGCCGTGAACGATGGAGATGTTGCCCGCAAGCAGATTGGAGAGCTGCGCCAGAAACAGCGTCGGACGCAGGTCGCTCATCAGGCGTTCGTTGAGAAACACGCCGGGATTGTCGGCGGAGCGCAGGCCGGTCAGGATCTGCCCGTCGACCGCATAATCGCGCTCGCCGCCGCCGGCGGCGACGACGAGATGCATGCGGCTCTTCAGGTCCGCGTCGTCCTTCACGCCCGCCGATTCGAGCGCGAGGCCGGCAGCAAAGCATCCGAGCTTCTGCCAGGGCTCCATCTGCCGCTGGTCGGCCTTTTTGGCGATCTGCTTGTCGTAATCCGGCTGCGCGACGGGGTGCACCGGATAGGGCGCGAAGGTCTCGATATCCGTGCGGGGCGCCGCGCCACTCTTGAGAGCGGCGAGATGGGCCTCGACCCCCTCGCCCGCGCAGGAGATGAGACCGATGCCGGTTACGACGACGTCACGCATTACGCATTCTCCGTCAACAGGCCGATGCGGCGCGCCTGTGCGCGCATCAAGCCGTCCATGCCCTCCGGGAAGGGCATGATCCTGAACCGCAATTCCGCATCGCAGATCGGCTTACCCTCGGCGGCGATTTTGGCCTTCGTCACCGCGTAGCCGGAGCCTTCATGCTCCAGTTGGGCGGTGACCGTGAGGACAGTACCCGGCCCGACGAAGGTGCGGAAGCGCGCCTTGTCGACGCCCATCAGGAACGGCATGTGGGTGAAGTTCATGACGCCCAGCACGAGGTAACCGGAGGCCTGGGCCATGGTCTCGGTGAGCAGGACGCCCGGGACGAGCGGATGGCCGGGAAAATGCCCCTCGAAGACGGGGCTTTCCATCGGCACGGTGGATGACACCTCGATGCGCTTCGCCTCGCGGTCGAGAAGCGTCACCCGGTCGATCATTTCAAAATATTCGAGGCGCATCCGGTACCCGAACTCAATCCTTGTGAACCAGCCCAATGAACCCATGTCGCCCGGCCGGGGTCAATCAGGGGATCGGAATCCACGAAGGGGAGTTCTTGATGGATCGCCTCTCCGAGCCGGCCGAAGGCCAGCTCGCCGGGATGGGTCTTGAGAGTTGTTAAGCGGCCTTGGCGGCGATCAGCGCTTCAATGCGCGCCACGAGGTTCTTCAGAACGAAGTATTCCTCGGCCGGAGCCTTGCCCTCGTTCACTTCCTGCGTCCACTGCTCCAGCGGCAGCTTGATGCCGAAGGCCTTGTCGATGGCGAACGCGATGTCGAGGAAGGCCAGCGAGTCGATGCCGAGATCGTCGATGGCGTGGCTTTCCGGCGTGATCTGGTCGCGCGGAATGTCGGCGGTCTCGGAAATGATTCCGGCGACGGTCTCAAAGGTGGACGACATAGCGCCGCTCTCCTGCAAATGCGTGGTCTCGACGGTGCGGCGGTGGCGGGGCTGGCGCCCGGTCTCAGACCGCTCTTTACGTCAAAGAGGGTTGTCTCGAAAGGCACCCCTTACACGAGCGGCGGCCAAGCGGCAACTGATAGGATAAGCTGGCCCCTCTACCATTAGGCGACCAAACCCCGATTTCCTCTGGGGCATGCCTGCAAAATCCGCAGAGGTTTCGGCACCTCGGGGCGAGTTAATTCGCCCTTCAAAACCACCGATTGCCGAAGAGATATTCGCCTGACCTCTTCATGATAGTATATCCTTGCAAGATTATATGTTATTCAATAACGATCCTATGCAAAGTTTGGCTTCAACGGCCTCGAGAAGATCTTCGAGTTCGGCTTGAGCCTTGAAAGCTCCTTTCATGGATCGTCGTTATGGTAAATTTTCCTGACGAATCGGCGTTTGCGGTGACGATTCCGGATGTAACGCCTCATGTTGTGGTCGACTACGCGGCTGCTTTCAACGTACAGGCACTCGCGCCCGGCTTCCCGACTTTTTCTGGCATTCCGCGCGGCAAGACCTACAGCCCTTATTACGGTGGTGAAGGCCGGGACGTGCTGAAGGGCGGAAGCGAGAGCAATGCCTATTACGGCTGGAATGGCGACGACGTCCTCTACGGCAATGGCGGCAACGACTACCTCACCGGCGAGAGCGGCAACGACAAACTCTATGGCGGGGCCGGGGACGACATCCTCAACGGCGGCGGCGACAACGACACCCTGAACGGCGGCGCGGGGAAGGACGTCTTCGTGTTCAGCACGGCGCTCGACCGGGCGAACAACGTCGACTTGATCCGCGACTTCAACGTGAAGGACGACACGATCCACTTGAGGCAGGCGATTTTCACCATACTGCCCGCGGGGATTCTTTCGGAAACCGCCTTCTGGACCGGTACCGCGGCACACACCGCCGAGGATCGCATCATCTATGACAAGGCCACGGGCTATCTCTCCTACGATCCTGACGGGGTCGGGGAAGCGCCACAGATCCTGTTCGCCAGGCTCAAGGCGGGGCTCGCTCTGACCAAGGCCGATTTCCTCGTCATCTGACCCAGCGGGAGTCGCCCCTCGTCGCGCCCTTCGATTGATTAATTCGCGCCCATCGTCGATAAGGACGCGAATTTTTCTCAACGCGACCTGCTGATCGGAACGACGTGTTCAACCGGCTCCTCAAGCCCGAAGTGCGCTACGCCCGGCGCATGGCCCGCATCGCCCGCTGGGACCGCCCCATCGAGGGCGGGGCGGGGCGCATGCGCGCCTGGGCCAACATGCTTCTGGTCGATCATGGGGTTTTCCGCCTCGTCTATCTCAACAGGCACCGGGTGTCGGATCGACTCTGGCGCTCGGCGCAGCCCGCGCCCCACCAGATCGCGCGGTTGAAGGCCGAGGGCGTGCGCACCATCATCAACCTGCGCGGCGGGCGGGAGCACGGCTCCTGGCAGCTTCAGAAGGAGACCTGCGCCAGGCTCGGCGTTCACCTCGCCGAGTTCATCGTGCGCTCACGCGAGGCCCCGAGCCGGGAAACGCTGCTCACGACCAAGGATTTTTTCGACACCATCGCCTATCCGGCGATCATGCACTGCAAGTCGGGCGCAGACCGGGCCGGCTTCGTGGCGGCGCTCTATCTGATCGTGCACGAAGGCAAGACCGTCGACGAGGCACTGGGACAGCTCTCCGTCCGCTACGGTCATTTCCGATTCTCGAAGACCGGCATTCTGGATGCGTTCTTCGAAGCCTATCGTCGCGACGGCGAAGCGAAGGGAATCCCCTTCATGACCTGGGTCGACAAGCACTACGACCCGCAAGTCCTCGAGCGGGAGTTCCGCCCCGGCTTCTGGTCGAACCTTCTGGTCGACCGCATCATGCGGCGGGAATGAGCATGACCCGAAAAAGTGGGAACCGGTTTTTCGGCAAGGTCATGCGGCGGGCGTAGCAGGCTCCGCGTCGTTGGAGAGCTGCAGTCGGTGCAGGCGGGCATAGGTGCCGCCGTTCGATACCAGCATGTCGTGCGAGCCCGTCTCGATGATGCGTCCGGCCTCCATCACCACGATCCGGTCCGCATCGCGCACGGTCGACAACCGGTGGGCGATCACGAGGGTCGTGCGGCCCTGCATGAGCTTTCTCACCGCTTCCTGCACGAGGCTTTCCGATTCCGAGTCGAGCGCGCTCGTCGCCTCGTCGAGAAGCAGGATCGGCGCATTCTTCAAGAACGCGCGGGCGAGCGACACACGCTGGCGCTCACCGCCCGACAGGCGGCCGCCGCCGGGACCGACCAGCGTGTCGTAGCCCTCCGGCATCTTCATGATGAAGTCATGCGCCGCCGCCGCCTTCGCCGCAGCCACAATCTCCTCCTCCGAAGCGTCCGGCCGTCCGAAGGCGATGTTGGCGCGCACCGTATCGTCGAAGAGCACCACGTCCTGGCTCACCACCGCGATGGCGGCGCGTAGACTCTTTAATGTCACGTCGCGCACGTCCTGTCCGTCGATGAGCACCGCACCCTCGGTGACGTCGTAAAGACGCGGCACAAGAGAGATCAGCGTCGACTTGCCCGAGCCCGAGCGCCCGACGAGTGCGGTGGTGCGGCCCGCCTCGGCCACGAGATCGATGCCGTTCAGCGCCACGACGTCGTCGCGATAGGAGAAGCCTAGATTCGCAAACCGGATTTCACCGCCCGACACGACGAGCGGCTTCGCGCCCGGCCGGTCGGTGATTTGCGGCTTCTCGTCCATCACGTCGAAGGTGCGTTGAAGCGCCGCCGCCGCCTCCTGCACGATGGCATTGAGGTTGCCGAGCGCGCGGATGGGCTGTGCTGCGAGGATCAGGGCAGAGACGAAGCCCGTGAAGTCGCCGACCGTGCTGCCGCCGGAGACGATGCGCTGACCGATGAGCACGAGAACCGCCGCCACCGCAAAACCGCCGCCCGCCTCGAGCAACGGGTCGAGCCGCCCACGTGCATTGGCAGCCTTCATCTTGAGCTTGCGCACCTCGTCGAAGGTGTTGGCCGCTTTGCCTCTGAGATAGCCTTCGAGCCCATAGGTCTTGGCGATGCGCGTGCCGGCGAGGCTTTCCGTGATCAGGCTAGCCATCTGCCCGGTCTGCTCCTGCGTCGAGATCGCCACCCGGCGCAGCTTCTTGCCGATCTTGCCGATAGGGTGCGCGATGAACGGCACCGTGGCGCCCGCAACCAGCGTCAACACCGGATCGATCCAGAGCATCGCGCCGATGAGCGCGATGATGGTCGTGACTTCGCGCAGGAAGACCGTGGAGAGGCGTGTCAGCGCCTCCTTGATGAAGAGAAAATCGGTGGTGAAGCGCTGGGTCAGCGCCGCCGGGCTCTCGCGGCCGATCTGGGCAAGATCCGCCCCGATCATGTGGCCGTAGAGGGCGGTCTGCATGTCCGCCTCGATCTTCGTCACCACCTTGTTGGTCAGAATCGTCAGGGCGAGGAGCGAAAAGCCCTTCACCGAAGTTACCGCGATGACGAAAAGCGGCCCCAGATAGATCGCCGTCTGGTCCTTGACCGAAAAGGCGTCGAAAGCCTCCTTGATCAGCACCGGATAAAGCCCCGTCGCCCCCGAAACCAAAGTGACCAGGACGAGCACCAGCGCCAACGTCCGCGCATGGGGACGCATCCAGTCCCGCCACAGGCGGCGGATCAGGGGAAGGGTATCGCCCCGAAAGAGGCTTTTGCGGGCCATAGTAACCAACTTCTGCGTCTGACTGCCGGTGGCGGTAGCATGGGGAGCCCGGAGGGGCAAACTTGGCGCGGCGGGCCTCGTGGCGCCCAAACAGCAAAAAACCGCCCGAAGGCGGTTTTTGCAAATCCAAACATTGTTTGGAAATTGGAGCGGGCGAAGGGATTCGAACCCTCGACCCCAACCTTGGCAAGGTTGTGCTCTACCCCTGAGCTACACCCGCGCTCCGCGGCGCTTGCGCCGTTGCGAGGCCGCTCATTTGCCCCAAATCGATTCACATTGCAAGAGGGTCGCTCAGAACTTTTTCGCAGGCCGCTTGAGGGCAATGAAGCAGACCGTTAGAAGCCCTTGTGTCGTGTGGAGTTTGATCGCCTTGGCCCATCTGTCCCCGCAAGAGCTTCTGGAGCGTCTCGCCGAACTCGGCATTCCCGCCGAGACGGTGGAGCACGAGCCGGTCTTCACGGTTGCCGAATCGCGCCATGTGAAGGCGCAGATTCCGGGCGCTCACGCCAAGAATCTGTTCGTTAAGGACAAGAAGGGCCGGCTTTTCCTCATCACGGCCCAGCACGAGACCGCCATCGACCTCAAGCGGACCCATGAGGCCATCGGCGCGTCGGGCCGCCTCTCCTTCTGCTCGGCGGAGCAGCTGCGAACCGTGCTTGGCGTCGAGCCCGGCTCGGTGACGCCGTTTGCGGTCGCCAACGACACGGAGAAGCAGGTTACGATGGTTCTCGACGCCAACCTGATGGAGCATGAGCGCGTGAATTGTCACCCGCTCATCAATTCCATGACGACCGGCGTCTCGCGCGAGGATCTGGTACGGTTTCTGCGCTCCACCGGACACGATCCCCTGATCATGCGCCTGCCCGAACCGCCGCCAGAATTGCCAGACGCCTCCTGACCCCCCATCTAGGAATCGACTAAAGTCCTTCACGATCGCATCCGAGGAAAACATGCTCGCCGACACGCCCTCCCCCGGGACTTCTCCCAACGACCTCGTGAAGGACACGACGACGGCCACGTTCCGTCAGGACGTGCTGACCGAATCGATGAAGCAGCCGGTGCTCGTCGATTTCTGGGCGCCCTGGTGCGGACCCTGCAAGCAGCTCACCCCCGTGCTCGAAAAGGCCGTGCAGGATGCGGGCGGCAAGGTGAAGCTCGTCAAGATGAACATCGACGAGCACCCGCAGATCGCGGGCCAGCTCGGCGTGCAATCGATTCCCGCCGTCTTCGCCTTCCAGCGCGGCCAGCCGGTCGACGGCTTCATGGGCGCGCTGCCGGAAAGCCAGATCAAGACATTCATCGAGCGCCTCGTCGGCCCGCTCGGCCCGACCGCCGTCGATGAATTGATGGCGGAAGCAGCGCAGGCTGCGGCGAACGGCGATGCCGGTGCCGCGGCCGAGCTTTACGCCGCCGTGCTGGCGCAAGAGCCGGAAAACGTCGCTGCTCTCGCCGCCCTGGCGAAGCTGCATGTGGATGTGGGCGATCTTGAGGGCGCGAAGCGCCTGCTCGACGCCGCGCCCGCCGCCAAGGCGACCGACCCCGCGATTCTCGGCGCGCGCGCCGCCATCGAACTCGCCGAACAGGCCGAGTCGCTCGGCGATGTCGCGGAACTCGTACGCAAGGTGGAGGCGAACGCGCTCGATCATCAGGCGCGCTTCGATCTCGCGCTCGCACTCAACGCGCGCGGACGGCGCGAGGAAGCGCTCGATCACCTCCTTGAAATCGCGCGTCGCGACCGCAATTGGAACGATGACGGCGCGCGCAAGCAGCTCGTCCAGTTCTTCGAAGCCTGGGGCCCGACGGACGAGATGACGCTGACAGGACGCCGGAGATTGTCCTCGATCCTGTTTGCATGACAGACTCCACCTTTTAGGAGATCGGAATGGGAATGAATGCGGTTTACCGAGGGCCAGCGGATTGCCCCACGGTTATTCCGGTCTTCCCGCTTCCGGGCGCGCTTCTGCTGCCGCGCGGACAGATTCCGCTCAACATCTTCGAGCCGCGTTATCTCGCGATGGTGGACGATGCTTTGCGCGGTGAGCGCGTCATCGGCATGGTGCAACCTGATGCTGACGGCGGCGGCACGGCGCTCGTGCCCAGGCTCTATCATGTGGGCTGCGCGGGGCGGATCACGCAGTTCGCCGAGACGGGCGACGGGCGCTATCTCATCACGCTCGTCGGAATCTCGCGCTTCCGCGTCGAGGAAGAAAAGACCTCCGCGGCCCTCTACCGCCAATGCCATGTCGATTTCGAGCCGTTCGCCGCGGATTTCGTCGCTCGCGCGGGCGAGAACGACGTCGACCGCGAGGGCGTCGTGAAGGCGCTGCGCGATTTCGTGGAGGCGGCAGATGTGCGCGTCGATTGGCGCGGCATCGAGGAGGCGCCGAACGAGGCCCTCGTCAACGCGCTGTGCATGATGAGTCCCTTCGGCGTGCGTGAGAAACAGGCGTTGTTGGAAGCACCCAATCTCAAGAGGCGCGCGGAGGTGCTGATCGCGCTGACCGAAATCGAATTGGCGCGCGGCGGCGTGACATCCGACACGCCGATGCAATAGGAATCGCAGGACATGACCGACGACGCCTCCCACATTGTCGACCCGACGCGCATCGACCCAAAACTTCTCGAACTTCTGGTCTGCCCGCTGACCAAGGAATCGCTCGACTACGATCCCGTGCGCCAGGAGCTCATCTCGCGCCGGGCGAAGCTCGCCTATCCGATCCGCGACGGCATCCCGATCATGCTGCCGGAGGAAGCGCGGCCGCTCACCGATTGAGCTAGAAGCCTCGCTCCCCAATCGCCGCCGCCAGCGCCAGCACACGCTTGGCCATCTCCGCGTGAAGCCGCTCGACCATCCTGCCGTCGACGGCAACCGCGCCCTTATGCGCGTTCTCGGGTCGCTCGAAGGCGGCGATGATGGCGCGGGCGGATTCAACCTCGGCAGGCGTCGGCGCGAAGACTGTATTTGCGGTTTCGATCTGGTTGGGATGAATCAACGTCTTGCCGTCGAAACCCCAATCGCGGCCTTGCTCGCATTCGGCGCGAAAACCCTCTTCGTCCGACAGCGCGTTGTAAACACCGTCGAGAATGTCGATGCCATAGGCCCGCGCCGCCGCGAGCGCCGTCATCAGCCAGGGCATCATCGCCGCGCGACCGGACAGAAGGCGGGTGCGCGTGTCTTTCGCAAGATCGTTCGTGCCCATGACGAAGCAGGACAGGCGCGTATCCACGTCATGCGCGGCACTGGCGATGGAGCGGGCTTCCAGAATGGCGAGCGGCGTCTCGATCATCGCCCAGACCCGCGTGCGTTCCGGCGCGCCGAACCGCCGCAACCGCGTGCCGATGGCAACCAGCGTCTCGGCCGAGGAGACTTTTGGGACGAGGACCGCATCCGGCGCGGCGCTGGCGACCGCGATCAGATCGGCCTCGCCCCAGGGCGTGTCGAGCGCGTTGATCCGCACCACCACCTCGCGCGACCCATAGCCGCTGCGCACCGCATCGCAGACTCGTTCGCGTGCCGAGACCTTCATGTCGGGCGCGACGGCGTCCTCCAGATCGAAGATCAGCGTGTCCGCCGCAAGCGTTCGCGCCTTCTCAAGCGCCCGGACATTGGAGCCCGGCATGTAAAGCGCGCTGCGGCGGGGACGAATCGGGGTCATGGCCAGACCTCCAAAGCAAAATATCGAACAACCTCAACCTTCAACGAGAATATATGCTGGCACAAGCTAGCAGGAGCGAATCATGGGACGTTGGGTCGCCGGCGTGGACGGCTGCAAGAATGGTTGGATCGTTGCTTTTCGCGACCTCGACTTTCCAGAGCGCATCGAAATTCGGATTGAGTCCGCCTTTGCAGCAGTGATCGATTGCAAAGAAAATCCTGTTGTCATCGCAATGGACATGCCGATCGGGCTCCCTAACCAAGTCGGTAGACTGGGGCGAAAGGCCGAGGAGATGGTGCGTCCGTTGCTCGGGCCTCTGAGGAATTCAGTGTTCCCGACATCTACAAGGCCTGTCGTCTATGCGAGTGACTATTCTTCCGCGATTGATCTCGCCCGAACGGGGCTTCAACCATTTGCCCCTTCGCCCGTTGCGAACGCGATTTTTCCACGGATCCGACAGATCGACTCCCTGCTTCGGGAGAGTCCTCATCTTTGTGAGCGGGTGTATGAAGTCCACCCAGAGGTGGCGTTTCGGACGATGAATGGGCAACTTTCGCTATCTGACACGAAGAGAACCCAAGCTGGCATCGATCTGCGGCGGGCGCTTTTGCGCAAGGGCGGCATTCCAAGTCGAATAGTCGAGCTAGCACCGCCAAATGGAGCAAAGATCGATGATCTGCTTGACGCGCTGGCGGCTTTGGTTGTTGCTGAACAAATAGCCCTCGGGCGAGGAAAGCCCTATCCTAATCCCCCCGAGCGCGACGATTTTGGCTTGCCTGCTGCTATTTGGAGCTTCGAGCCAGACCAAGCGTCGCCTTCCCGCCCCTCTGAGTCAGGATTTTCTAAAATTTTGGCAAACCCCACCATCACCCGCGCCGATATCGAAGCCGCCCACACCCGCATCGCGGCGCATATCCGCCACACACCGGCCTGGACCCTGCCCGGGGCCTTCGGCCACGGCGGGCCGGTGAGCCTGAAGCTGGAATTCTTGCAGCATGCGGGCTCGTTCAAGACGCGCGGCGCCTTCAACACGCTGTTGTCGAAGCCCGTGCCGGCGGCCGGCATCGCGGCGGCGTCCGGCGGCAATCACGGGGCGGCGGTGGCCTATGCGGCCAAGCAGCTCGGAGCAAAGGCCCGCATCTTCGTGCCGGAGATTTCGAGCCCGGCCAAGATCGCCGTCATCCGCTCCCACGGGGCCGAGGTCGTCATCGGCGGCGCGCGCTATGCGGATGCGCAAGCGGCTTGCGACCGCTATGTGGCGGAAAGCGGCGCGCTCCGCGTTCACCCGTTCGATGCCGACACCACCATCGCCGGCCAGGGCACGCTGGCGCGCGAATGGGAGGCGGATGCTCCTGCCCTCGATACGGTTCTTGTCGCGGTCGGCGGCGGCGGGTTGATTTCCGGCGTCGCAAGCTGGTGGGCGGGCCGGGTCAAGGTGGTCGGCGTCGAGCCGGAGGGCTCCCGTGCGCTCCACGCCGCGCTCGAGGCGGGACGCCCCGTCGATGTGGACGTGCAATCCGTCGCTGCCGACTCGCTCGGTGCGCGCAGCGCGGGCGAACTCGTCTATGCGATCTGCCGCGAAGCCGTCGACCACGTGGCGCTCGTCACCGACGACGCCATCCGCGATGCACAGGCCCAGCTCTGGCGCGACTGGCGCATCGCTTCCGAGCCCGGCGGCGCAACGGCTTTGGCCGCGCTTACCTCAGGCGCCTACAAACCCGCTTCCGGCGAACGGATCGGCATTTTGCTTTGCGGCGCGAATGTGGAACTCGCCAAACTTGACGATGCGGTGAAAAGCTTTGCGTGAAAAGTGATCGAACAGGTGGCGATCAAGGTTGCAGAGCTTAGCAAGCCACAGCCGGTGCAACATTTCCATAATCGCCGCCCGGGGACGCCCGGTACCCCCTAAGATCGGTTGAATTTGTACCGCCGATAAACTGCAATCGGCGAAGACCGGCGCGCGGATCATTCAACCGCAGGCAATACCCCATCGCACAGCCTGCTGTCCCGCTTCCGCTCGTTGAACCACTTAAATTCACGCAACACCCAAACTTCTAACGGACGCAGTTTCATTCAAGTTCACATTAGTCCGGGCCCGATTCGCCGGCACAGCCCCAGCGGCATTGCATCCGGCGTGTATTCGATTTTGCGTGGTCCATCTTCACTTGAGATCTAAGCGCGATCGCCCAAGTCCGTTTGGGAGGATGTTGGCAGCACCAAGGAGAACGGAAGATGGCGAATTCCAACGATATGAAAGGTCGAGCAATGTCCCATCACAAGTCGACGCTCGATTGGCTTTCCCTCATTGCGCCAATCAACCACGTGATCGTCGGCACCCCGCACAACGATACGCTTGCCGCGCAGGCTGACGGCGATGTGGTGTTCGGACGCGGCGGCAACGACGTCTTGAGCAGCACGTCGAACAGAACCGCACTGATTGGCGGCAAGGGTGACGATCGGTTGACCACCGACCTTCTTGTTCCTCTGCAAGACGCGAACCCCGTCCACGGCATCGCTGTCCAAATCGGGGGCGCGGGCAACGACACCCTCAACGCGACCGTGACCCTTCAAGGCGGCGACGTGACCGGCAAGGAAAGAATCCTGACCGCAGAGGTGTTCCTCGATGGCGGGAGCGGCAAAGATACGATCAACGCCATCGCGAAAGTCTCGCAGCCCGTCTTTGCGGATGTGACCGTCAAGACCGACATCATCGGTGGCGGCGGCAATGACGTCATCAATGCCGTCGCGGATGCCCGTGGCGCTCTCGCCGACAATTTCGCCCAGAATTCCATCGATGGCGGCGAGGGCAACGATCGCATTACAGCCTCCGCGTTGACGGAGTTCAATGGATCCAACGCCACCGCCATCAACATTCTCAAGGGAGGTGCGGGCAACGATATCCTTGAAGCGACCGCCATCGGCCAGGCTAACGGGACGCGGCTGGTGTCAAACTCCCTTTACGGCGGCAGCGGCGATGACATCCTGCGGGCGGTCAACGAAACGAACTCCAACTCCCGGGTTCCGGTCGGCCTCAACGAACTGTGGGGCGGTGACGGCAACGATAGGCTGGAAGCGTCCCATTCCACCGGCATGAATTCCATCACAGACGTCACCAGCAATCTGGACGGCGGGCGGGGAAATGATGTTCTCAAAGCCGTGTCCATGGTGAAGGGCGTCGTCGTCAAGGCGATGAATCATCTTGAAGGGGGTGACGGGAAAGACGTGCTGACGGCGCGCATCGAAGGCAGCTCTGCGTCCGATTTCGATGTATCAAACATCCTGAATGGCGGCTGTGGCAATGATCGCCTGGAGGCATTCATTTCCATGAGCTCGAGTTCGGGAACTCTCCGAGCCGAGAATCATCTCGATGGCGGTTCGGGAACCGACACTCTCTTGGCAACGGTCGCACCAGGCTCGATAGGTGCAAGTTTCCTGAAGGGCGGCAGCGGCGACGATCGGCTGACGGTCGTCGGCGGCACTGGAAACGTCCTGGATGGTGGAGCGGGAAAGGACACCTTGGTCGGCGGAACCGGAGATGACATGTTCTTCGGCGGAGCCGGTGCTGACGCGTTTGTCTTCGCCTCATCGAACGGACACGATACGATCCGCGACTTTGAGAATGGCAAAGACAAGATCGATCTGACCGCTCTTGCCGCGAACAATATTCACGGTTTCTCCGATTTGAACATCGATAGCGGCGGCGGCAAGAGCATCATTCATTTCGACACAAACAACGATATCACCGTCGCCGGTGTGACGAATCTGAAAGCAAGCGATTTCTGGTTCGCTTAAAACCATGTCTGCGCGGCACGCGGCTTAGGTCGCGTGCCGTCGCTGATCAGGCGGGCTTCTGGCAGTTTACCATCCACGGGATTCCGAACTGATCGACCAACATGCCGAAACGGCGGGCCCAGAAGGTTTCCTGGATCGGCATCCGTACCTCTCCGTTTTCCGCCAGCGCATGAAAGATGCGCTCCGCCTCAGTCGGATCGTCGGTGTTAATACTGACGGAGAAGCCCCTCGTTCCCTCGTAACGGTCGGGCGGCGCGTCGGAGCCCATCAGCACGTTGTCGCCGGCAACGAGGCGGGCGTGCATGATCTTGTCTTGCCATTCCTGCGGCACGTGCTCCGCCGCCGGGGTGCCGCGATGGGGAATCATGGCGACGATCTCGCCCTTGAAACAGGTCGCGTAGAACTTGAAGGCCGCCTCGCAGCGGCCGTCGAAAATGAGATAGGGGTTCATCTGCATCGTGGGCTCCGTTCGCTGACGCTTTCGCGGATAGGAGACTATGCCCGCAGCCGTTGCGAACTCGCAACCGCTCTCCCTCTCAGGAGCCGCCCCGTCTACCTCTTCGCTTCAATGGCCATCTGCACGGCGAGGCCGCCCAGGACCGTGCCCATGAGCCAACGCTGCGCCGTGATCCAGCGGGGATTGCGCGCCAGAAACGCGGCGATGGTGCCGGCCGTGATGGCGATCATGGCGTTGACGGTGACGCTGATGGCGATCTGGGTCGAGCCGAGGGTGATCGACTGCGCCAGCACATGCCCCTTCGACGGGTCGATGAATTGCGGCAGCAGGGAGAGATAGAGCATCGCGGCCTTGGGGTTCAGAAGGTTCGTCACCAACCCCATGGTGAAAAGCTTGCGGTTGCTGTCCTGCGGCAGTTGCCTGACCTGGAATGGCGAACGGCCATTCGGCTTCAGGGCCTGCCAGGCGAGGTAGAGGAGATAGGCCGCTCCGGTCAGCCGCAGCGCGTCATAGGCATACGGCACGGCGAAGACGAGCGAGGTGATGCCGAAAGCCGCGCACAGCATGTAAAAGATGAACCCGAGCGCGACGCCGCCGAGCGAGATCAAGCCCGCCACCCGCCCCTGACAGATCGAGCGGGAAATCAGATAGATCATGTTGGGACCGGGCGTGAGAACCATGCCGAGCGCAACGAGCCCGAAGGCAATGGGATTCGTGGTGTCGACGACCATCAGGCGGCCCCTTTTCGAGTTGGGCCGACAACACCATGTCGGAGTCTCAAAAATCCAATCAGTTTTGAGAATGCGAGCCATCACACAAGGACATTGTTGCGCGGTCGTGCATCGAAATGCGTCAAGAAGCGTTGCTCATCGGACCGGAAAGTGCTTCTGGAGGGACCGCAGATAAGGAGCCCGCCATGTTTCCACCCCGCCTCACGGACGGCTATCGCAGCTTCCTCGACGAGCGCTTCGCTCGCGAGAAGGGGCGCTACGAGCAGCTCGCCGAGAAAGGGCAATCGCCGGAAATCATGGTGATCGGCTGCTGCGACAGCCGCGTCTCGCCGGAGGTGATCTTTGACGCCAGCCCGGGCGAATTGTTCGTGGTCCGCAATGTGGCGAACCTCGTGCCCCCCTATGAGACGGGCGGCGACTACCACGGCACCTCGGCGGCGCTCGAGTTCGCAGTGCAGGCCCTGCGGGTGAAGCACATCGTCGTTCTCGGCCACGCTCGGTGCGGCGGCATCCGCGCCTTCGCCGACGACAGCGCCCCGCTGTCACCGGGCGATTTCATCGGTCGCTGGATGAACCTGATCGCGCCTGCCGCCGAAAAGCTCGGCCCGCGCACGGGCGATCCGGTCGAATATCAGACCAAGCTGGAATACGCCGCCATCGAGAACAGCCTGACGAACCTGATGACGTTCCCTTGCGTCCGCATCCTGACGGAACGCGGGAAGCTTCAGCTCCACGGTGCGTATTTCGGCGTCGCCACCGGCGTCCTGATGGTCCGCGATCCGGAAACGGGTGACTTCAAGCCGGCGGTCGAGGACATGCCGGACCGCATCGCGCGGATCCGCTGCTCGTAAGCGGTTTTAGAAGCTGCGCGTCACCAGCATCTCATGCACGGAATAGGTCATGAGGCCGAGCACGGCTGTGAGGCCGAGATAGATCACGCCGTATTCGAACCGCACCCGGTTGGGCACGTCGTAATACGCGCGATTTTCCTCAGCTGAGGGATCGTAGTTCCAGGCCCGCCAGACCTGCGGCGCGGCGAGAAGCGCGACCAGAAGCAGGGCCGGGCTCGGACGATAGATCAGAAGCCCCAGCATCAGCGGCGCGCCCAAAAGCCAGACCCGCGGTGAGATGATGGCCGTGATCCGCCCGCCATCGAGCGGAGACACCGGCAAGAGATTGATCAGGTTGAGGAAAAAGCCCGAATAGGCGATGGCGAGGAGCAGTTGGCTCTCCTCCGACCGTGCCCAGAAATACACCGCGAAGGCCGCCAGCGCTCCATAGAACGGCCCCGCGATGGCGACATGGGCTTCCGTTTCCACATCCATCGGCTGCTCTTTCAGCTCGATCCAGGCGCCGACGAAGGGGATGAAAGTCGGCGCGCCGACCGCAAGGCCGCGTTGGCGGGCGGCAATGTAGTGACCCATCTCGTGGATGAAGAGCAGGCCGACGAAACCGGCCGCATACCACCAGCCGTAGACCAAGGCATAAGCCGCGACGGAGATCAGCATGGTGCCGCCGGTCGTGAAGATCTTTCCGAACTTGAGACCAGCGAGAAGAAGGAGAATCAGCTTCATTGAGAAGGGGTTACGACTGCGCTGAAAGGGAGCGTTGCGCCGAGCCTATGAGTAGGTCGAGCAGGACATGCCGACGCCGACGAGAAAGGCGCAGAGTGCGAGCCGAAAAAGGCGCTTGGGCATGTCAACCACCGACGAAATAATATTTCCTTTCAACCGATAACAGCATCCCCTCGAGATCTGCAACAGAAAAACGCCAATTTAGGCCACATTTTTGACGTTGTTCCGTAGAAGTCGCCGCACCGCGATCTTTCCCGCCGAAGAAACGGATGGTTAACGCGCGTCGCGATAACCTGCGGGGTCGCGGCCCCGAAAGGGGGGCGCGACCCATCGGTTCAACCCTGAGGGTTCTTTGACCCGCCACGGCGGAAGAACTTGCCGATGGCGGCGGCGAGGGCCGCGAATCCCACGAAGATGATTTTGGCGAACTTCGCGGCGAACGCGCCGAGAAGCGCCAACCAGCCAAGTTTTTTCGCCACCGCGCCGCCGACCAGAGCGGCAAGCCCGTATTCGGCGACACGGTCGGTCGAGGCATTGAAATCCCCGTAGGCCTTGCCGTCGGTGAAGGAGACGGCGGCCAAGAGTTCCTTCGCGAACTTCTTCTCGCCCGCGATCATAGCTTGCGTCGTCACGAAGTTCAGGCTGATGTAGCCTTCGCGGCCGAGCATGTAGGTGTTGTAATTGACGGATCCATCGGGGTCGGGAGCGTTCTTTTTCACGCCGAGCACCGACCAGACCAGACGATGCGTCGCGGCATCGTAGTCCGGCCGCTCGATCCAACCCTTCAGTTCGAGTTCGCTGAAGCCGCGCTCGCGCCGTTCCCTGTTCGTTTCCTCGGTTCCCTCGCGCAGGCTGGTCAGCAATTCATCAACGTTCCAGTTCTTGGCGTCGTCGTCCTTGATATAGCCCGCCGGGATGAAGCGAGCGATAACAAACCAGTCGCCCTCGCCGTCGGATACGATGACTCCAAGGAGATCCTGCGACGGACGATTGCCCCAGGACCGCAGAAGGTCACCGGCCTCCGGCACCGGAATAAAACGATACCCCGCCGGGAGGTTCAAAACGGCCTGGGTCGAAAGCGCCACTTGGACAGGACCTGCCTTGGCAACCTTTTCCGCATTCGCCGCCGCGGTCTTCTGCTGCTCCTCGATCGATGGCGTGGCGCTCGTCTGAGCGATGCCTGCGGAGGGCATGGCGAGGATCAGGAGGAGGAGGCCCAAGAGGCCGAGACGAGAAAACCGGACGAACACAGCAGCCCCCAATTAGAACATTATTTCGTTGTAATGGTTCTGCAACTTTGGGGCGAACCCCGCAACAAAAAAGGCGGCTTGAGAGCCGCCTTTTGGTCGTTCCGTAATGTCAGGTCCGTCTTTAGGCTGCCTTCTTCTTCGACGGCAGCAATCCGCGATTGACCATCGACTCCGCGATCTGAATCGCATTGAGGGCCGCGCCCTTGCGCAGGTTGTCGGACACGCACCAGAAGGACAGGCCATTCTCGACCGTGATGTCCTCACGGATGCGGGAGATGTAGGTCGCGTCCTCACCGGCCGCCTCGTGCGGCGTGATGTAACCGCCGGGCTCGCGCTTATCGATGACGACGATGCCGGGCGCGGCACGCAGGATATCGCGCGCCTCATCCGCCGTGATCGGCTTCTCGAATTCCACGTTCACCGCTTCCGAATGGCTGATGAAGACCGGTACGCGCACGCAAGTAGCGGTGAGCTTGATCTTCGGATCCAAAATCTTCTTGGTCTCCGCCATCATCTTCCACTCTTCCTTCGTGTACCCGTCCTCCATGAACACGTCGATGTGGGGGATGAGGTTGAAGGCGATGCGCTTGGGAAACTTCTTTTCCTGCACGTCCTGGAGCGAGTAGAGCGCCTTGGTCTGACGGTCGAGTTCGTCCATGCCGTCCTTGCCGGCGCCGGAGACGGACTGATAGGTCGCGACCACCACGCGCTTGATCGTAGCGCGGTCATGCAGAGGCTTGAGCGCGACGACGAGCTGTGCGGTCGAGCAATTCGGGTTGGCGATGATGCCCTTCTTCATCGCGCGGACGGCCTCGGCATTCACCTCCGGCACCACCAGCGGCACCTCCGGGTCGTAGCGCCAGGCGGAGGAGTTATCGATCACCACCGCGCCTTGCGCCGCGATCTTGGGCGACCATTCCTTGGAAACTTCGCCGCCGGCCGACATGAGGCAGAGATCAACATCGGAGAAGTCATACGTGTCGAGCGCCTTCGTCTTCAGCGTCTTGTCGCCGAAAGACACCTCGACACCCTGGCTGCGGCGGGAGGCCAGCGCCACCACCTCATCGGCGGGGAAGGCGCGCTCGGCGAGAATGCCAAGCATCTCGCGGCCCACATTGCCCGTCGCGCCGACGACAGCAACCTTGTAACCCATTGGACTTCTCCTGTTGTCGCTCTCCCCGGGAGATATGGTGACCCTTTTCGGGTGTCGCCTCTCGCCCCGACGGGAGAGAGGACCGGGGACGACGAGGCTTAGGCGCCGGTCGTTTTCACGACCGTCGTGACGGTTTTCGTTTTGCTCGTCGTGTGGGTGAGCAGCGTCATAGCCTTCGTCCATCCGAAACCCGCTTCGGGTTCGGTCTGGCAGAAACACACCAAAGGCCAGCTTTCGTCAAGCGCTCTCTTGCGTGTCCTGGCGGATTCCCTCGCCTGTCAGCACATCCGACGAGAGGTTGAAGCGGTAGAAGACCTTGTCCTGCCTCGTCGCGCCGAGCCGCTCGTAAAACGCCTGCGCGCCGTAGTTGCCGGCGTCGGTCGTGAGATCGATGCGGGTGGCGCCGCGTTCGCGGGCATGATCCGCAAGCCAGTGCATCAGAGCTTCGCCAATAGTGCGGCCTCGCGCCTCCTCGGCGACAAAAAGCTCCTTCACGAAAAGAAGCCCCGAGAGCCGGAAACCGGGCCGTAGAATCGCGAAACAGGCAAGGCCCACCGCGCGTCCGTCGAGAAAGGCCAGGGCATAGCGCGTGCCTTCGGTCTCGCGCATCGACTGCTCGACCATGGCAAGCGTCGGCTCGATGGGCCGCGCAACCTCCGGCCCGACATAGTGCAGGTCAACGGCCCGGACCATCGCCGCGACGTCGGGCGCATCCTCGATGGCAGCAAGACGGATATGAAGCGGAAGCATGTTTGCCTCGTTAAGATGCGGCGGGCCGCGGTAACCTTTAATTCACGTTGCTTAGCGAAAGCTTTCGATGCCGCGCCAACGCTACGCTAGAACAATCCCGCCCATGAAATCGCCAACGAGCGGGATGTTCAAGCGTCATGCCCAAGGCCCTCACTGCACATTTGGACGAGGACGACATGTTCGACCTCGCGGAGGAGCGGTCCCTGCCGCGCCGCCGCAAGCCCGTGCCGTGGCTGCGGATGGCTTTCCTGTCTTCGCTCGCGATTGCCGCTCTCGCCTATTTTGCCCGTGAAGACGAGCCCGATGAGTCAGGTGCCCCAAAGGGCCTCACGCCCTCCGTGCTGATCGCGCCGGCCCCGGTCTGGAAGCCGATCCCCGCCTCCCCTGCCCTCTACGCCCTCGACAAGTCGCTTGGCCCCGCAACAGCTGAAGCGCGCCAGCACACCAGCGGCGGGCGCGAGGATACGCTGACCCTCGGCACCTTCGGCGAAGCCCGTCATGCCCGCATCGCGCTCATACAGGGCTTTTCCGAACCGGCGCGGAGTTTCTTCGTCGACCTCGCACGCCGCGCCGCAGAGGCAGGCCTCTCGGTCGCGCGCAACACGCAGAGCCGGATGGTGGCGACGAAATTCGGCCCGGTCGAAACCGCTGCCGTCACGCTCGTCGGCGCAACCGAACAAAGCTGCCAGGCTTTCCGGTTCGCGGATGCGTCGAACAACTTCGGCTTCCATGGCTGGCTTTGCGGAGCAGCGGCCCCGACCGCGGATGACGTGCAGCTTGCCTGCTTCGTCGACCGAATCACGCTGACGAACGGCGATTATTCGACGCTTAAGGCGCTGTTCGCGCGCGCGGAACGCAGCCGCCTGGAGGTCTGCTCGCCCGCGGCGAAAACCGCCTCCATCGGCGTCAAGAACCGACCGTAATCGCCACCCGGTGCATCACATTGCAGCCGTAGCCGTTCGGGTTCCAGTTGGGAGCCCGGAAGGGCTGCGCGCGGCCATCGATGTCGGTCGCCCGCGCAGCAATTTCGTAGTAACCCCCGGCCGGCAGGAGAAGCGTGGCGCTCCAACGCACCCAGTCGTAGCGGTTGCGCGGCGGCTGCAGCGCCGCCGGAACCCAGGTGGCCCCGCCATCAATGGACAGATCGACCCTCCCCACCACCGAATCGCCCGCCCAGGCCGCGCCGCGAACTGCGATGGCCTCCGTACCCACCGGATAGGCGGTACCGTCGACCGGAAACGAAATGATGCTGCGCACCGGCATCGATTCCAGCACGCGGAGTTCGACGCCATCCGTCGCCGCGCCCGGCGGGATCGGATACACCGGCACACGGTAGGACAGGCCCGTCATGCCAGAGCCGTCGTGCTCCCGGTCGCGGATCCAGATGCGCTTCAGCCATTTCTGACTAAGCGACCCGGGCCAGCCGGGCACAATCAGGCGCAAGGGGCCGCCATGAGAGAACGGCAGCGGCTCGCCATTCATGGCCCAGGCCAAAAGCGTGTGTTCCTCAAGTGCCTTGGCGATGGGCACGCCGCGCGAGATCGCGGGGCGATCCGGATCGCCTGAAGAATCGGGATCGGCCCCGTAATGGGCAGTAAACAGCGCCGTTTCTTTCAGACCGGCGCGGTGCAGCACATCGGCGAGCGACACGCCGGTCCATTCGGCACAGCCGACACCACCGTGGCCCCAAGGGTTCCCCGCCGCGGGCGGCGTAAAGAACGCACGGCCGTTGCCGCCGCATTCCAGCACCATGCGAAAGGTCTTTTGCGCAAAATGGCCTTTCAGATCCGCGAGCGTGACGAGGAGCGAGCGCTCCACCTCGCCGTCGATCATGAGGCTCCACGCATCCGGCTCCGTCGTGATCTCCGGCAGCAGGCCGTTGTTGCGGATGAAGAACTTTGAGATGGGCGTCGTCTCATCGTCCAGAAGGTCCACGGGCGTCTCGGCCACCAGCGGCGTTTCGCTCAAGATGATCAGGCGGTCCTTGTCGGGAAGGCGTTTGTCATCCTCGGGCCGGTCCATCATCCCACCATCCTCAAGTGCCACTCCATGGGTCGTCGATGTCGGAACAAATTATACGGCGACGCCTTATCTTAACAATGCGCCCTCATTTAAGCGGCGCCGCGGCGGAGGATGACAGCGCACGAATGCTGGAGGACTCGACATGCGCCGCTTTGCTGTGTTGGCCTTAGGTACACTGGCCGCGACCACGGCCCTTTCCATTGCCGCCGAAGCTCAAACCCGCCGTGAGCGTCCCTTGGTGCTCAGGGTCACGCCGCGGTCTTATCTCGATCCCGGCACGATGGTGCTCCCCGATTCCATCAATCCCGGCATCAGCGGCTACGGGCAGACGCAGTCCCTTCTACTGATGCCACCTTATACGCAGCAGCGCGAAACTCTCGGTGGTCTGGGCGTTCTGCCCGATCCCATCACCAATGGCCCCTTTGTCGGCGCGCGCAACCCGTTCGCCCCATAGATTTCACCGGATCGCTCCGGTGAGATCCTCAAGCCAGGAGGATATGATGAGGAAGGGAATTCCGCTTGCCGCGGCCCTGATTGTCTTCGCATCGAGCGCGATGGCGCAGACATCGACGCTCTCAATGACATGCGAGGAGGCGGCCGGCATGGTGTCCTCAGAGGGCGCGGCGGTGCTCAGCACCGGGCCCAATACCTATGACCGCTATGTGAGCAGCCAGAATTCCTGCCAGCTCGACCAAGTTCTGGAGCCCGCCTGGGTGCCGACATCGAATACGGCGCAATGCCCGGTGGGTTATCGCTGCCGGTCGCCCGGCTACTAGTCCGACAAAAAAGCCCCGGAGAATCTCCGGGGCATTTTTTTACGAGAGAGCGTTCAGCTCCTTGACGATAGCATCGCCTAGCTCCTGGGTGCCGACCGCATTCGTGCCGGAAGGCGCGATGTCCTTCGTGCGGGTGCCGGAGGCGAGCACGTTGGCAATCGCCTTGTCCAGAAGGTCCGCTTCATTGAGCAGATCGAAGGAATAGCGCAGCGCCATGCCGAACGAGCCGATCATGGCGAGCGGGTTGGCAAGGCCCTTGCCCGCGATGTCGGGCGCGGAGCCGTGCACCGGCTCGTAGAGCGCCTTGCGGCTGCCCGTCACTGGGTCGACCGCGCCGAGCGAGGCGGACGGCAGCATGCCGAGCGAACCGGTGAGCATTGCGGCGATGTCGGAGAGAATGTCGCCAAAAAGGTTGTCGGTGACGATCACGTCGAACTGCTTGGGGTTCTTGACGAGCTGCATGGCGCAGTTGTCGGCAAGCACATGCTCGAGCTGCACATCGGCGAATTCCGCCTTGTGAATCTTCGTCACGACCTGACGCCACAGAACGCCGGTTTTCATGACGTTGCTCTTCTCGGCCGACGAGACCTTGTTGCGGCGCTTCTTCGCGAGGTCGAAGGCGACGCGGGTGATGCGCTCGATTTCACCGGTCGTATAGAGCTGCGTGTCGACGGCGCGCTGCGAGCCGTCTTCCAGCGTCACGAGCTCCTTCGGCTCGCCGAAATAGACGCCGCCGGTCAGCTCGCGCACGATCATGATGTCGAGCCCTTCCACCACCTCGCGCTTCAGCGAAGAAGCATCGGCCAGCGCCGGATAGCAGATGGCGGGGCGAAGATTGGCGAAGAGGCCGAGATCCTTGCGCAGGCGCAGCAGGCCCGCTTCGGGACGGACCGCGTA
The DNA here is from genome assembly GCF_011777495.1 of Microvirga terricola. Lineage (GTDB taxonomy): Bacteria > Pseudomonadota > Alphaproteobacteria > Rhizobiales > Beijerinckiaceae > Microvirga > Microvirga terricola. The sequence goes on from NZ_JAATJS010000001.1 coordinate 488,767, forward strand.
AGGCACGTTGTCCCATTTCGGGCCGCCGACCGCGCCGAACAGCACAGCATCCGCGGCTTGCGCGCGCTTCATGGCGTCTTCAGTGATCGACACCTTGTGCGCATCATAGGCCGAGCCGCCCACGAGGTCGGTTTCGGTCTCGAAACCGATGCCGCGGGCGCGGAACCAGCTCACAAGCTTCTCGACCTCGCGCATCACTTCCGGGCCGATGCCGTCGCCGGGGAGAAGGAGAAGCTTGTGCGTTGCCATGATCGATCCCTGATCGCTGAAGCGTCGGCTTTGCGCTCGGCGCGAAGTGAAATGGAAAGGCCGGCCCCGGGGGCCGGCCAGGACGGGGAGGGTTTAGGCGCGGGACATAAGCTTGGCAAGCATTTGTCGCGCGCGCTCGTGTCCTCCGTTAGACGAAGGGGTCTCGGAACTTTGGCGGCCTAAATCACGAAGAAATCGGCATAGGTCATCTTGAGGCCCTTCTTGAGCTGGGCGATCTCCACCGCCTTGCCGGCTCCGCTGCCGTCGGCATCGTAGTAAAGGACCCCGGTCTTCTTGCTGTAGATCAGGTAGTCGTTACCATCCTTGGCCTTGTCGCCGATGGTGAAGAAGGCCTTGTTCAGCTCGCCCGGCTTGGCCAGCGTGCCCTTGCCGAGCTTGGTGAAGGCGGCATTGTCGAGCCAGATCGTGTCGTCCTTCACGTTGAAGTCGGTGATCGTGTCAAAGTTGGTCTTCTTGTTCGGCTTGGTGTCGAACACGAAGATATCCTTGGCCGCTCCACCCGTCAGCGTGTCGTTGCCGAGCCCGCCCCTGATGACGTTGGCCGCGCCGTTGCCGACGATGACGTTGCCGAAGGTATTGCCGGTGAGCTGGATCGCGCCCGCGCCGCCCGCGGTAAGGTTCTCGAGATTGGCGCCGAGCGTGTAAGAGATGCTCGCGATCACCGTGTCCGTGCCTTGGCTGGCGAGTTCGACCACGGTGTCGGTCGTATCGATGATGTAGGTGTCGTTGCCGAGGCCGCCGATCAGCTGGTCTGCGCCCTCGCCGCCGTCGAGCGTATCGTTGCCGGCCAAGCCGGAGAGAAGGTTGCCTATGCCGTCGCCGGTGAACTTGTCCGCATAGGCGGTGCCGCGCAGCGCCTCGACGTTGATATAGCGATCCGCGCCGGTCGTGTTGGCGGCATCCGCCGGATTCGCCATGTTCGCGACAACGCCGACGCCGAGATCGCGAAAGACCACCGTGTCGAATCCGGAGCCGCCATCGAGCCGATCGTCGTGCGCGCCGCCGTTCAGAATATCGTCACCGCCTCCGCCTTCGAGCGTATCTTTACCATCGCCACCGGACAGCTCGTTCGCAACCCCGTTGCCAATCAATTTGTCATCGCCGGTTGTAACCACCTTGATGTTTTCAACGCTGACGATGGTCTTGATGCCAAACGGCGTGACCTGCGGGCCGGTCAGATTAAGGTCGATCGTGATTGCGGTGGAGCTGGGTAGGTCCACGACCGAGAAGACAATCGTATCCTGTCCCCCGCCACCGTTGAGATAGTCGTTGCCAATACCGAGATCGAACGTTTCAGCGGATGCGCCACCATAGGCTCGGTCGTTGCCCCGACCAAGAATGACCTCGCCTGTCACGACGCCGGCGCCGCCATAATAAACGTCATTGCCATCGTCGAGGATGATTCTGCCCTCGATCCGACCCGTGTTGTTGACGATATCATCCGCTTTGCCGCCAAAGATCGCGGAGCCGTCGAAATCAGCCCCGCGTTGAAGACATTGAGCGCGACGCTCGAGGCAATGGCGCCGCCCGTTCCGGTCGAGACGATGCGGCCGTAATTGTTGATTATGAGAGCCCCATCCGTCCAGCCGTACAATTCGATAGTCGAGACCATGCTTGAGCTCGAGGACAATTCCCCCATCGCCCCGACATTGATCTGGGTACGGGCACCATTGACTTGAATGGCACCGAGTTGGGTCAGAACCTTGCCCTCGATGTTCAGTTTCGTGTCCGTGCCGGTAATGTTTACGCCGTACCAGGCAGTGCTGTTCACCACGATCCTGCCGGTTTCCTCGAGCCACAGGGTATCGCCCACCGCCATCTCGAGACCATTCCTATCGGTGACGTTGATCGAGTTGTCATGGTTGATAACGTGATTGGTCGGGATCGCTTTTCTCCCGGACATCGCGCTGATTCTGATTCGCAGCGCGATCCTCTACAGCCTTTGTATAGCAAAAACGAGATAACGTTTCGCAACCTACCGGATCGACATCGATCCTGCTCGCATTTCTCAGTTTTAGCTTAGCCGGGTCGTAGGAAAGCGAGGTGCGTTGGGGCACGAAGCCCCGCCATCACGCCGGTCGGCGGGTGAAGGCGAGAGCGATCCCGAAGGCGATCATCATCGACCCCGAAATGCGGTTGAACCACGTCAGCACCGCGCCTGTGCGCGCGAGCGCGCCAAGACGCCACCCAATGACCGCGTAGAAAATCACCGCGATCACTTCGAGACCCAAGAAGGTCACGCCCATCACCGCAAAGCTCGCGCCATAGGCGTTGAGATCGAGAAATTGTGGGAAGAAGGCGGTGAAGACCAGGATCGCCTTCGGATTGCCGATGGCGGTCCAGAACTCTTGGGCCATGAGAGCCGAAAGGGACCGCTGCGGGGATGTTTCTTTCGTCTCGATTGCGCCAGCTTTGGCGCTTCGGAGGATTTTGAACCCAAGCCAGACGAGATAGGCGGCCCCGACCCATTTCACGACCGTGAAGGCTAGTTCCGATGCGGCCAGAACCGCGCCAAGGCCGATGGCGGTCAGCAGGATCATCAGCGCGAAGGCCACGAGCCGGCCGAGCGCTGCCACGGTCGCAATCCGCACGCCGCTGCGCATGCCGTAGGTCAGTGACAGAAGGTTATTGGGGCCGAAGGCGAGGTTGATCGCAAAGCAGGCCGGGGCGAAAAGGAGAAAGGTGTTCCAGGACATATCCACTCCATACCTGACTTCGGTCGGGCTCCCTCCAGGAACCTGGCAGATTAGGCGGTTCTCCCTTCGCATTGTTTCATGCGGACTCGCCACGCCATAGCACAAGGCACAAACATCAGGGGTAATGCGAGGCCGCCCATGCCCGCCGCAAGGGTCGCGCGATAGATAAGATCAAGATCATACGTCTCGAAATTTGCAAATATCTCTTTCCTCCCCGGCAGTTCCTGTACCCCGGTCGCGATATAGACCATGTAGATCGCGAAAGGTGCGAAGAAGCTGGGTCCGAAGAGAGAAGCAAACCATTGGGAGGAAGTATTCAGCCTCTCCTTAAGGTCCCAGCCGGGGCCGGGATCGCGCCACAGGACGACGATCGAGAGGACGGTCGCCGGGATTGTGAATGCCAGGAGTATCACAGACGCCAAATAAGCAATTCCAAAAGCACCCGTCACGACGCTTATTCGTGCCTCAAATCCAGCATGCTTCAAATCGGCGGGAAGTCGCTCCAAAGCGGGGATGTAAGGCGAGAGCAGATTTACGACCGCGTCTTGAAATGACGCTATGGCCAGAAGCCACGACGTGTGACTCCGCTCCGCCATGGCTCGAGCCACAAGGACGAGTTCTGTACAGACAAGGACGGTACCGGAAAGAAGAAGAAAGCTGATAAGGAAAGCACGACGTTTGAGGTACTTTTGAAGGATAGATGGACTTTCCGCTGAGAAAGCAACGGGGCCACCCAGGACGGGAAGGGCAAGAACAAGAACGAGGAAACCGCCCAATAATACAAACGTTAGCGTTGGCCAATGAAGGCCAATCAGCATCGGCAGAAACGGTAGGGCCCCCCAAATCAACAACGCCGCAATTTGGACCGACGACCGCAGCATGATGGACGCAGGCCTATGTCGATCGATGTCCATTCCTATCTCCCGCCGAATTGGGTGCGATAGGATATACCATTATTCTATTTCGGAGCAGAACCTGTCTTGAGAGGTTAGGACATCACGCCCGCCGCAGCGCTTCCAGCACCTTGCCGCCGGGCCGTCCGCGCGGCTCGAGGCCGATGCGGCGTTCTACGTCCTTGATGGCTTCGCGGGTCTTCTGGCCGATCTTGCCGTCCGGCTCACCGACATCGTAGCCGCGCGCGCTCAAAAGTTGCTGCAATTCCCGGCGCTGGGCGCGGGAGAGCGGCGGATCGTCGGTGGGCCAGGCGGTGCGGATTCCAGGCCGGCCCTTCATGCGGTCGCCGAGAAGCGCGATGGCGAGGCCATAGGACTCGGCGGCGTTGTAGGAATAGACCGCGTCGAAGTTCTTGGTGACCACGAAGGCCGGGCCATCGACGCCCGCCGGAATGATGATGCCGGCGGCGTAGTTGCCCGAAAGCGGACGCCCGTCGATGCGCGTGACGCCCATCGCCGCCCAGGAGGCGAGCGGACGCTTGTTCTTGCGCCCGGCAAGACTTGCGTTGAAATTGGCCGGCAGGCGGACCTCATAGCCCCACGGCAGGCCGTTCTCCCAGCCCGCTTTTTTCAGGAAATTGGCGGTCGAGGCCACCGCATCCGGCACGGAGGCCATGATATCGCGACGCCCGTCGCCGTCGCCATCGACGGCGAGACGCTGGAAAGTGGAGGGCATGAACTGGGTGTGGCCAAAGGCCCCCGCCCATGAGCCGCGCAGGTTCGCGGGATCGATATCCCCGTCCTGCACGATCTTGAGCGTCGCCATCAGCTCGCCGGTAAAGTATTCGCGGCGGCGCTGGGCGTAGCAGGCCAACGTCGAGAGCGACTGAACGAGCGGCCGCCCGCCAATATCCTTGCCGAAGTTGGATTCGACGCCCCAGACGCCGGCGATCACATGGCGGTCGACGCCGAAGCGTGTTTCCGCGGAGGCAAGGGCCTGCGCCCAGCGGCCCATGGCGGCCTTGCCGTCCTGCACGCGCTCATCGTCGACGAGGGCCGCGAGATAGTCCCAGATCGGCGTCTTGAACTCAGGCTGGTTGTCCATGAGGTCAAGGATCGGCATGTCCGGCGCGATATTCCGGGTCGCCAGATCAAAGGCCTGACCGGAGACACCCTTGGCAGCCGCTTGGGCACGCAGAGAGGACAGGCACGAGCGGAAATCGGCCTGGGCCCATGCCGGCGTCGCGGCAGCAAGCCCGGCAAGAGCAAAAATCGCGGGGGCAATGAGACGAATCATGCCCCCGAGTGTGCAGTGAATTTGGTTAATATAAGGAAACTTGGCCGGAATCCCCGTCCCCTCCCCCTCGTGACCAGGGTCGGCGCCCTTTTCACTAGCCGCTTAATCGGAACTGGCTTCGGGCTCTGGAAGATCGGTCTGAATGAAGCGGTCACTGACGTGAATGTCGGTGGTTTCGAGACGGCCCGGACCGAGATTCGTGAATTTGTGCGGAATTCCGGCTGGACCGAAGACGATCTGCCCTGCCTCGCACTCGAAGCGCTGGTCACCCACGGTGAAGAGAGCCCGCCCCTGACGAATGATGAAGAGCTCGTCATACGGATGGACGTGCCATCGCGGTCCCGCGCCGACCTCATCGGTGGCATAAAAAAGGACGGTCACACCGGTGCCAAGACGATACCCCTCGATCCGGCCCTTCCAGAGGTCCGCGTGGGACGCCCAGTCGGCGCGATCGAGGACCTGAGGCTTACCTTGCGCCATTGGCGATCCAGCTGGGTGATCTCTACGAGAAGAGCGAGACACTCTTCGGAAGCAAGATGGCCAGGACTAATCCCCGGATCAAGTCCAGGGACGGCCATGACAGCTTGCCTTAAGCCCAGGCGCGCTCGGACAGCTTCTTCTCGTAGGAGTCGATGGCGGCGCCCTTTTCCATGGTCAGGCCGATGCCGTCGAGGCCGTTGAGCATGCAGTGCTTCTTGAACGGGTCGATGTCGAACTTGATTGTGCCGCCATCGGGGCCGCGGATTTCCTGGTTTTCGAGATCGATGGTCAAGGTCGCATTCGCGCCGCGGTCGGCGTCGTCGTACAGCTTTTCCAGATCTTCCGGCGAGACCTTGATCGGCAGAATGCCGTTCTGGAAGCAGTTGTTGTAAAAGATGTCGGCGAAGCTCGTGGAGATGACGCAGCGGATGCCGAAATCGAGCAGCGCCCACGGGGCGTGCTCACGCGAGGAGCCGCAGCCGAAATTGTCGCCCGCCACCAGAATCTTGGCATTCTTGTAAGCTGGCTGGTTCAGGACGAAATCCGGGTTCTCCAAGCCATCCTCACGGTAGCGCATCTCGGAGAAAAGGCCCTTGCCAAGCCCTGTGCGCTTGATCGTCTTCAGGTACTGCTTGGGGATGATCATATCGGTGTCGATATTGATGATCCGCAGCGGCGCCGCGACGCTCTCCAACACAGTGAACTTATCCATGGTCTTGTCATCCTCAAGCGGCATCAGCCCGCCTTTGGGATGCCTCTTATCAAAGCCTGACGCAGACGCCTAGGCCAATCCTCGTCGCGGGTCGCGCGCCGCTTCTCCCCTAAGGTTAAGCCGGCTCAATCAGGCCGTTCGCCTCGTTTCTCTCTGGAAGGCGGCCACCTCTATTGTGAAGAAATGTTATTACGTATAGTAATAACCTATTCACTGATAGGAATCCGCCATGCCCTCTCCCACAATTGACGAGGAATTCAATTTCACGGTCCCGGAAATGTATTCCGGCGCGACACCTTACATTATCGGCATCATCAGCAAGGCCGGCGACCCTGCAGACGCAGACTATGCTGTCCAAGGCGGCGTCAACAGCCCCTTCAAGATCGTCTTTGAAGACGGCCTGTACAAGCTCGCCCTGAAGGCCGACAGCACTCTGAATTACGAGGCAATCCCCGATCACCTCCTGAACGTGGTCGTCGTCATCAATCACTCCGAAGGGCCGGATTATCGCCCCGTCGTCGTGAACGTGACCGATGTCAACGAAGCGCCGATCCTCACCATCCCCTTGAGCCCGACGTCACGGGTCCTGGACGGCGCACCCATCTCTCCATTCGATATCGCGACGATTGCTGATGAAGACATCGGCGACGAAATTACGCTGACCGTCGAGCTCTCCGACAAGGCTCTGGGGGCATTCCACCCGTCGGCGGGCGGAACTTACGATCCCGAAACCGGTATCTTCACCTTCATCGGGACGGCGGAGGCCGCGCAGGCGGCGTTCCAGGCGCTTCAATTCAAAGCGCGGGAGCGCGCCGTCGAGGCCGGATCGGTCGAAACCATCAGCTTTACGGTCACCGTCCAGGACAAGGGTGGCCTGAAGGGCACCCAGACCTACAGCTACGTGTCGGAGACCCAAAATCGCGCGCCGGACACGCTCACGCTGTCGAACACCGTCATCAACGAGAGCGCCACGGCCGGCACGGTGGGGTCGTTGCAGGCCCACGACTCCAACGGCGATGTGCTGACCTATACGCTCGTGAACGCATCCGGCACCGAGGAGGTCACGGACGCGTTCTTTGAGATCGCGAGCGAGGAAGTGAATGGCACGCTCGTTTATCGGATCGTGTCCAAGGGCTCGACCCTCGTGCCGAAGACGACCGACCACGACATCTTCATCAAGGTCACCGACGGCCATGGCGGCGAGAAGATCGAGAAGTTCACGATCACCATCAAGAACGTGAACGCCGCGCCGACCGATATCAGCCTCGATAAGATGTCGGTCAAGGAACTCTCTGCCAACAACACGGTGGTTGGCGTGCTGTCGGCCACCGATGGCGATGAGGGCGAGAGCGCAACCTACAAGCTCCTGGACAATCCGGGTGGACGCTTCGCCGTGCAGGGCAACAAGATCGTCGTCGCCGACGGCACGAAGCTCGACTACGAGCAGAACACGTCGCACAAGATCAAGGTTCAGGTGACCGATAGCGGCAACGCAACGTTCGTGAAGGAATGCACAATCAACGTCGAGGATGTTTCGCCCGAACGCGCTCGGGGAACTTCCGGCGCGGACAAGTTCGTCGGCGGGGGCGGCAATGACACGTTCTTCGGCGGGCTTGGCAACGACACGCTGACCGGCGGTAAGGGCAAGGACGTTTTCGTGTTCGACACCAAGCCGAACAAGAAGACGAACTTCGACACGATCACCGACTTCAACGTGAAGGACGACAGCATCTATCTCGACAATGCGGTGTTCAAGAAGCTCGGCAAGGGCACGCTCTCGAAGCCAGGCAAGCTGAACAAGGACTTCTTCACCATCGGCAAGGCGAAGGATAAGGACGACTACCTGATCTACAACAAGAAGACGGGCGTTCTTTCTTACGACGCCGATGGCAACGGCGCCGGTAAGGCGGTTGAGATCGCCAAACTCTCGACAAAGCTGAAGATGACCGCTGCCGACTTCCTGATCATCTGACGTCTGGGACCGATCCTCTTTGACGCCCCCGGTCCATCGTGGCCGGGGCCTTTTTTGTGCGCGTTCAGTATTTGCGACTGCCCTACATCGAACGATCCGTCCGAATATACAGTAGTTGATTTGTTAAATCATAACATATAGCTGTGGTTGCTTCTTGGGAAAAAGCGATGGCAATCCGGACCGTTACATTTGATCAGCTGCCTGGGGGCAAGTTCGTCGGCGGAGGAGCCGATACACTCGCGTTGAGTGGCAACTCGACGGACATGTTCGACTTAACTCAAGCCGAGTTTAGCGGATTTACGACGATCACGACCGACGCCGCTTTCCGCATCAAGATGACCGGCGCACAGTTCGACGGCATTACGACGATTGAAGGAACTTGGTACAACCGTCTCCAAATTGTCGGATCAATCGTTGATATTCGAGGCAAGTCGATTTCCCAAGTGTGGGGGATCGATATTGATCCGAATGCGACCGTTTATGCAAATGAGCTTTCAAAGCTCGATTATGTCGATGCCTTTTACACTAAAGGCGAGACATTGCGATTTTTCGGAACGCTATCAGACGCCGACCGAGCGCTGGCTCACAATTCCGGCTACGACAAGGTCGTTGACGATACGGGACTCGAAACGACAAACCCGCCACCAGTGATTTCGAATTTATCGGAAGAGCAACGTCTCGTTCGCCCTGGTGAAATTGTGCTGCTTGACGCGGCATCTGACGCCACAGTGTCAGATGACCAGGGGACGATAAGACGAGTTTTCGTAGAGGTCAAATCGGGGTTCTCTTCCGATTACGCCCGTATCGTCTCAACTGACAGACTCAACTTCATTAAAGATTCTTCCGGGGATTTCGCTATCTACTTCGACGGAATTAAAATTGGAAATTACTCCAAGAGTGCGTACGGAGGCTATAGCGATCTCTTTTTCGGATTTTCCGACAATGCTACGCAAGAAGCGGTCGATTACATCCTTCATCATATCGAATTCGTAAGAGACTCGTCGTCAATATATGACAGCGCGGTAACGGTAACGGTCACCGACAAAGGCGGTCTCACGGATTCGAAGACTGTTATAATGAAAGGTGTTGACGGGTCCGGCACGGGAGGCCCTAACCATTCGCCTCTTCCTCCGATCTTTTCCACACAGGTCGTCAGCGAAGGGGCTTTGGCCGGCTCGGTTATCGGCACCGTCCGGGCGTTTGATGTCGATCTTGATGCACTCTCCTACAGCATCACGAACAATTACGATGGGCTTTTTCGACTCCAGGAGAATGGCGATCTTGTTCTGACACGAGCGCTCGATTTCGAGCAGCGATCGACCTACACGTTCCAAGCCACCGCATCAGACGGCAGGGGCGGCGTTAGTATTGCGTCGTCCATCACATTCAAAGTCAGCGATGTCATCGGAGAGAGGGTCACTGGCACTGTCTCAGCGGAGAAGATCCTTGGCGGCAAGGGCAAGGACAAGTTGTCAGGCGCCGGTGGGAACGACACGGTCGGCGGCGGAGTCGACAATGACACGCTCACCGGCGGCACGGGCAAGGACGTGTTCGTGCTCGACACCAAGCCGAACAAGAAGACAAACTTCGACGTCATCACCGACTTCAATGTCAAAGACGACACGATCTATCTCAACGATGCGATGTTTCCCAAGCTCGGCAAGGGTACGATCTCGAAGCCCGGCAAGTTGAACAAGAACTTCTTCACCATCGGCGACAAGGCGAAGGGTGCCAACGATTATCTGATCTACAACAACAAGACCGGCGTTCTTTCTTACGATGCCGACGGCTTAGGGAAAGGGAAGGCGGTTGAGATCGCCAAACTCTCGACAAAGCTGAAGATGACCGCTGCCGACTTCCTGATCATCTGACGTCCGAGACCGATCTGCTTTGACGCCCCCGGCCCATCGTGGCCGGGGGTTTTTTGCGCGTTCAGTAGGACGGGTAGCCCTGAAGCTCGCGATAATAGTTTAGGTTCGGATAGCCGGCGGCCGTGCAGGCCGGCGGGCCGTAATAGCACGGGGGCCATAGCTCGGGTCCGGTGCCGGCGGGGCCGATGGCACCCGTGACGCTGTAGGGATTCGGCGCATAATAATACCCGTAATAATACCCGTATCGCGCGACCCTGCGCGGATAGTGACGATGCACGACGCGGCGGTGCGGGGCGGTCTGCTCCTTCGGTGTCGCGACGAGATTCCTCAGGTCCTGTGTCGAAAAGCTTTGCGCTTGAACGGGCGTGGCGGAGCCCGTCAAGAGCGATGCCGCGCCGACCGCTGCGGCTGCAAGCGCGGTGAGGATGAGCGTGCGCATGACGATGTCCTGTTCTCGTGTCCCAGGATCGAACGCCTCTTCCGAGGTAGCCGTTCCGGCTAGCGATCCGCAAAGCGCAAAGGTTCACCACCATGTGAACGGCAGTGCTTCTGACGCCGCGAGTCGGCCTTAGCCGGCCGCCGCCTCGATGGCTTCCATGTCCTCATCCGAGAGGCCGAAATGGTGGCCGATCTCATGCACCAGCACATGCGTCACGAGCGCGCCGAGGCTGTCCTCGTGCTCCGCCCAATAGTCGAGGATGGGGCGGCGATAGAGCCAGACCATGTTGGGAAACTGGCCGGTGTGCATGATGCCGCCGCCCTGCGCGAGACCAACGCCGCGAAACAGGCCGAGCAAGTCGAACGGCGTTTCGCATTCCATCTCGCGCATAGTCTCGTCGTCAGGAAAATCCTCGACCCTGATGACGACGCCTTCGCACAACCGGCGAAACTCCTCCGGCAAGCGCCGATAGGCGGATTCCGCGAGAACTTCGAAATCGGCCAGCGACGGAGCGTGCAAATTTGCCAGATGGATCATGGATCACAAAAGGCGAAGCTGAACCGCGAGCCAATAGACGAGAACCATGAAGCCGATCACGGAAAGCGCGCGGCCGATGCGGCGGCCCCACAATTCGATGGGATCGGTGCCGCCGCCTTCCGCGTCGCCGATGGCATCCTTGGCGGCAAAATGATCCCGCAGACGGTTGCTCATGCGGGAGAGAGACGAGGTGCCAAGGGTCTCGGAATCCCGCGCGACACGCTCCAGCGCTTCGCGGGATTCCTGTTCGCGATCACTCATGGTGTCGATCTGCTCCGTCTCTTTCCGAGACTATAACGTCCCGGCCATCGTATGCGAGCATGCCTCGTTATACCGAGCGATTTCTTCGGCGATGGTTTCCGGTTTGCCCCGATAAGAATATCGGGCATCTTCGTCGCGGAAATGTTTCTGGCAGGCGGGGCTTGTCGTCTTCTTCCAGTTATCGATCGCGATCTTCCGCTTAAGCCATTCTCTGTCGTTGTAGCACATGCCATAGTCGAGCTTGTCGGTCGGCTTGTGGCCATACATCCACGCCGCCAGCGCGCCTGGGTACTGCCGGAGCGGCTCGAGATTGTATTCGAAGGTCCGCCGCTGTTCGTCACATTCCTGGGCGACGGTCAGCGGACGCGTCGGCAACCCAGGCGCGCGACGGGTCTGGCATCCCGCCAGAACCACCGCTGAGACAACAACGAAAAGGAGAGGCCATGAAATCTTTCTCATGGCCTCTTGTTACATTAGAACTTCCGAATGTCCACGAAGCGTCCGGCAATCGCCGCTGCCGCCGCCATGGCGGGGGAGACGAGGTGCGTGCGACCCTTGAAGCCCTGGCGGCCCTCGAAGTTGCGGTTCGAGGTCGACGCGCAGCGCTCGCCGGGAGCGAGACGGTCGGCGTTCATGGCCAGGCACATGGAGCAGCCAGGCTCGCGCCAGTCGAAACCGGCGGCCCTGAAGATCTTGTCGAGGCCTTCCGCTTCCGCCTGCATCTTCACGATGCCGGAGCCGGGCACGATCATGGCGTTGACCGCCTGATGCACTTGGCGGCCCTCGACGATCTTCGCCACTGCGCGCAGGTCTTCGATGCGGCCGTTGGTGCAGGAGCCGATGAAGACGCGGTCGAGCGTGATGTCGGTGATCTTGGTGCCGGGCTTCAGGCCCATGTATTCGAGCGCGCGCCACTTGGAGCGACGCTTGTTCTCGTCCTGGATGTCATCGGGGTTCGGCACCGCGCCCGCGACCGAGATCACGTCCTCAGGCGACGTACCCCAGGTGACGATAGGCGGCAGGTTCGCCGCGTCGAGCTTGAGTTCGGTGTCGAAGAACGCGCCTTCGTCCGTGCGCAACGAGTCCCAATAACGCACCGCCGCGTCCCACGCGTCGCCCTTCGGCGCCTTGGGGCGGTCCTTCAGATAGGCATAGGTCTTTTCATCAGGCGCAACCATGCCGGCGCGCGCACCGCCTTCGATGGCCATGTTGCAGACCGTCATGCGGCCTTCCATGGACAGCGAGCGGATGGCTTCGCCCGCATATTCCATGACGTGGCCGGTGCCGCCGGCGGTGCCGGTTTCGCCGATGATGGCGAGAATGATGTCCTTCGCGGTCACGCCTTCCGGCAACTTGCCATCGACGGTGACGCGGAAATTCTTGGCTTTCTTCTGGATCAGCGTCTGGGTCGCGAGCACGTGCTCGACTTCCGACGTGCCGATGCCGTGCGCCAGCGAGCCGAACGCGCCATGGGTCGAGGTGTGGCTGTCGCCGCAGACGATGGTCATGCCCGGCAGCGTGAAGCCCTGCTCGGGACCGACCACGTGCACGATGCCCTGGCGAGCGTCGAGCTCATTATAGTACTCGACGCCGAATTCCTTGGCGTTCTTGGCAAGCGTCTCGACCTGCGTCGCCGATTCCGGATCGTCGATGCCCTTGGAGCGGTCGGTCGTCGGCACGTTGTGATCGACCACGGCCAGCGTCTTCTGCGGCGCGCGGACTTTGCGGCCCGCATTGCGCAGGCCCTCAAAAGCCTGCGGGCTCGTCACTTCGTGCACGAGGTGGCGGTCAATATAGAGAAGGCACGTCCCGTCAGCCTGCTGATCGACGACATGGTCGTCCCAGATCTTGTCATAGAGGGTACGGGCTTTGGCCATTGTTTCTCTTCCACCAGATGTGAATTCGATGTGGTGTTTAGCGGGACTCGCGCAAGAGGGAAAGGTGTCCGGTAAGCGCAGAGGATTGAAAGTATCGCATAGCTGACAGGCTTGGTAGCGCAATAAAATTTTTCAATTCAGCCGCGCCGCGTTGCCCGGGACAACAAAAAAGCGCGGCCGGGACCGCGCTTTCGAGCCTTTTTTCGAGAAAGAGACGCTGCTTACTCGGCAGCAGCCTTCTCCTGGCGCTCGGTGATGCGGGCCGACTTACCGCGACGGTCGCGCAGGTAGTACAGCTTGGCGCGACGCACCACACCGCGGCGCACGACCTTGATCGAATCGATCATCGGCGAATAGATCGGGAAAACGCGCTCGACGCCTTCGCCGTAGGAAATCTTGCGAACCGTGAAGCTCTCCTGGAAGCCAGCGCCGGAGCGGGCGATGCAGACGCCTTCATAGGCCTGCACGCGGCTACGCTCGCCTTCCTTCACCTTCACGTTGACGATGACGGTGTCACCGGGCGAAAACTCGGGGATCGTCTTGCCGAGCTTCTCGATCTGCTCTTTTTCGAGCTGCTGAATGACGTTCATTTTGAACTCCTGCCGTTGCAAGGTCTCGGGACGGGCCTGAGCCTCACTGGATTTCGGCGTCCTGTTTTAAGTTGAGGCGGCGGCTATACAGGGTTTTTGCGGGGTTGTCGAGCGGAGGCTTGGATGACGGGGGCGCGTGGTGAATAGCGGGCGGGGCAAGTAGCCTAGGGGAAGCGACCGCCCCCCCTCGTCATCACCGGGCTTGAGCCCGGTGTTCCCGGTTCGTTAGGCGCCGCGGGGCCGGACGTACCTATCGTATCAACAGATCGGGCCGTCTTTCGCGCGTGATGCGCTCGGCCTCTTCCCGCCGCCACTTCTCAATGAGCGCGTGATTGCCGGAGAGCAGAACATCGGGAAGGCCCCGCCCCTCCCATTCGCGCGGCCGCGTGTATTGCGGATATTCCAAAAGGTTCGTCTCGAAACTTTCGTCGTGGCCGGAGGCTTCCTTGCCCATGACGCCGGGGATGATGCGCACGCAGGCATCGAGCACCACCATCGCCGCCATCTCTCCGCCGGAGAGCACATAATCGCCGATGGAAATTTCCTCTAAGCCCCTGCCCTCGATCACACGCTCATCGACGCCCTCGAAACGGCCGCAGACGATGACCACGCCCGGCCCCGCTGCGAGCTCGCGCACGCGGCCTTGCGTCAAAGGTTTTCCACGCGGTGTCATCAAAAGCTTTGGGCGCGGATCGTCCGCGGGCACGGCAGCATCGAGGGCCGCGGCCAGCACGTCGCAACGCAGCACCATGCCAACGCCGCCGCCGGCGGGCGTGTCATCGACGTTCTTGTGCCGGCCGATGCCGTGATCGCGGATGTTTTCGGTCTCAAGGCTCCACAACCCGCGCGCCAGCGCATCGCCGGAGAGCGAGATGCCGAGCGGGCCGGGAAACATTTCTGGATAAAGCGTGAGGATGGTGGCGGAAAACATCACGCCTCATCCTCGGGCGCCGCTTTAGCAGGCGCGAAGAAATCTTCCGGCAGCGCGACGACGATGCGCTTTTGCGCAATCTCGACCACCGGCACGAAGGCTTTCGTGAAGGGCAGAAGCGCGGTTGCGCCGGAGGACGCAGGCTTGATCTCCAAAAGATCGCCGCCGCCGTAATTCGGCACATCGACGATGGTGCCGAGAATGGCCCCCGTATCGTCCTGCACGGGGAGGCCGATGAGATCGGCCAGCAGAAATTCGTCTTCGTCGTCGGACTTCGGCAGTTTTTCGCGGTCGACGTGAAGCTGAACGCGATTGAGCGCCTCCGCCGCCTCGCGCGAGGTCACGCCCTCGACCCGGACGACGAGCATGTCGGGCGCCCCACCGGGAGCCTGACGGGGATTTTTGAGAGAGAACACGCGGCCGTCAGCGGCGGTCAGCGGCTTGTAAGCGGCAATCGCGACAGGGTCGCCCGTGTAGGATTTCAGCCGCACCTCGCCTTTCAGGCCATGAGCGCGACCGAACTCGCCGACGAGGATCAACCCTCCCCGCGCTTCGCCCTTTACGGGGGAAGGTCGAGAGCGGAGCGAGCCGGGAGAAGAGACCGTCGACATTGGTGAACGCCCCCTCTCCCGACCCTCGCTGACGCGAGGGCCACCCTCTCCCGCAAGGGGGAGAGGGCCAAGCTTCGGCCCCCGCTCCTTCTTCATGATGCTTACGCAGCCTCGCCTTCGGCCGAAGCAGCGGCAGCTGCCTTCGCCTCGGCGCGCTCCTGGGCCTTCTTGCCCGGGACGGCCTTCTGCGGGTTGCTGCGCGCAGCGCGCTTCAGGAGGCCGGCGGCGTCGAGGAAGCGGAGCACGCGGTCGGTCGGCTGCGCGCCCTTGGCGAGCCAGGCCTTGACCTTCTCGACATCGAGCGTCACGCGGCCGGCGTCGTCCTTCGGCTTCATCGGGTCGTAGGTGCCGACCTTCTCGATGAAACGGCCATCGCGCGGCGAACGGGCGTCGGCGACGACGATGCGGTAGTAAGGACGCTTCTTCGCGCCACCACGGGTCAGACGGATCTTGAGGGACATTGGTTTCTCCTTTTAATGTCCAGCCGAAGTCCCATGCGCCGCGCTCACCTCTGTGAGAACGAGGCGGGACTTCAAAGTGTTGAGCGAGCGGTCCAGGGGACGAATCTCGCCGTCAGTGATGAGCAGGGGCTGGTTGCCGCTGTCGTCAGTTTCGAACGCAATGCTTTCGCCGTTGTCATAAGTGAAACAGATCCGGCGATCCGCTTCCGCGAAGACGCGTTCGACTTCCTCCTCTCCGTCGTCGAATGAGACAAGTTCGGAGAAAATCTCGATTTTGGCGAGCCTACGAAAGCCGCCAGAAAAAGTTACGATCGCAGTGCCGCCCTTTCGGACATAGCCTTTCAGTTTCGGCCTCCATTCATAGCAGTTCTTAAACAGCCCGATGGGAAGCCGGGAGAGAATCCTGATTTCGCGAATGGCCCAGGATCGACGCTGCTTCTCGCGGCCGACGATGCCGCAAAGATAGAGAAACTGCTGCTGCCACGGACGTTCGCGCTCAGGAAAGTGCTCAATGATGACGCCCTGAGCGTCGAAAAGTGAATTCAGGAAGACCCGTCCGTCCGGAACGTTGAATCGCACGAAACGTCCCATGAGCGAAGCCAGCAAAGCCTCGCTGTTCGGTGACAGCCTCACGGGAGGATCGAGCACCGCCACGCTGGTCACTGGCTTTGGCCTCCGGCGCCAATGGCTTCGTGATGGCGGATGACTTCCTTGACGATGAAGGTCAGGAATTTTTCTGCGAAGTCGGGATCGAGCTTCGCGGTTTCGGCGAGAGAGCGCAGTCGCTTGACTTGCGCCGCCTCGCGGATCGGATCGGACGGAGGCAGGCTGTATTTCGCCTTGTGCTCTCCGACCTGCTGCGTGCACTTGAAACGCTCTGCCAGCGTGTGAATGAGCACGGCATCGAGATTGTCGATGGAATCGCGCAGGCGCTGCAACTCATCGCTCACCACAGGATTTGGCTGCATCGCGGCTGACATCGGCGTTACTTCTTTTTCCCGAACGGGAAGCCGCCGAGCCCCGGCAATCCGGGGATCTTCGGTCCGCCAAGGCCAGGAAGCCCGGGCACGCCTTTCGGCATGGGCGGCAGACCGCCGCCAGTGCCGGGGAATTCGGGCAGCTTGCCGCCCATCTGCTTCTGCAGCGCTTCAATCTGCTCCGGCGTCGGCTGGGGCATGCCGCCGCCCATGCCAAACATCTTTCCGAGCGCACCGGCCATCCCCTTGCCTTTGCCGCCGCCCATCATCTTCATGACGTCGGCCATCTGGCGGTGCATTTTCAGGAGCTTGTTGATGTCCTCGACCTTCATGCCGGAACCCGCCGCGATGCGCTTTTTGCGCGACGCTTTCAGGATGTCCGGGTTGCGGCGCTCGGCGGGCGTCATGGAATCGATGATCGCGCGCTGACGCTTGATGACCTTGTCGTCGAGATTGGCGTTTTCGAGCTGCGACTTCATCTTGGCGATGCCGGGCAACATGCCGAGCATGCCGCCGATGCCGCCGATCTTTTCCATCTGGGACAGCTGGTCGCGCAGGTCCTCCAGATCGAACTTGCCCTTGCGCATCTTTTCAGCGATGCGCAGCGCCTTCTCCTGGTCGATATGTTCCGCCGCCTTCTCGACGAGCGAGACGATGTCGCCCATGCCGAGGATGCGGCTGGAGACGCGCGAGGGATGAAACTCCTCCAGCGCATCGACCTTTTCGCCCGTACCGATCAGCTTGATAGGCTTGCCAGTGACGGCGCGCATCGAAAGAGCAGCACCACCACGCGCGTCGCCGTCCATGCGGGTCAGCACGATGCCGGTGACGCCGAGGCGCTCATCGAACGCGCGCGCGGTGTTGACCGCGTCCTGACCGGTGAGCGCATCGGCGACGAGCAGCACCTCATGCGGATCGGTCGCGGCCTTCACATCGGCCGCCTCGATCATCAGGCCTTCATCGACCGTGACGCGGCCCGCCGTGTCGAGCATGACGACGTCGTAGCCACCGAGGCGAGCCGCCTCCATGGCACGCCGCGCGATCTGCACCGCCGACTGGCCGGCAACGATGGGGAGCGTATCGACGCCGACCTGCTTGCCGAGAACCGCGAGCTGCTCCATCGCCGCCGGGCGGCGGGTGTCGAGGGAGGCGAGCAGAACCTTGCGCTTTTCGCGATCGGTGAGGCGCTTGGCGATCTTGGCCGTGGTCGTCGTCTTACCCGAGCCCTGGAGGCCGACCATGAGAATGGCGACCGGCGGGGCGGCGTTGAGATCAATGATTTCCGCATCCGCGCCCAGCATCTCGACGAGCTGGTCATGGACGATCTTGACGACCTGCTGGCCGGGCGAAACCGACTTGATGACCTCGGCACCGACCGCGCGGGCGCGCACCTTGTCGGTGAACGAGCGCACCACTTCGAGCGCGACGTCCGCTTCCAAAAGTGCGCGGCGAACCTCGCGCAAAGCTGCGTTGACATCCTCCTCGGTGAGCGCGCCGCGGCGCGTCAGCGTGTTGAGGATGCCGGATAGCTTTTCGGAAAGGCCGTCGAACATGGATCACTCACCGTTCTGGGCAGTATCTGCCCGGCGCGACTGGAGCGCGTTCTCGAAATGGCGGATCGCCGCCTCGAACTTGTCGCGGCAGCCCGGATTGCAGAAGCCGACCACTGCGCCGTTATAGAGGGTGAGCGAGTCCGCCGCGATCGGCTTCCCCGACCACGGGCAGGTCTCGTTGACCGCGTCCTCGATGCGCAATGCGTCCTTCGACATCCACTCATCCTTTTTCGTCACGCCCGGGACGGGCCCGGCCATGACGGGCGAGAAAGCCCCAAAGAGAAACGCGCCCGAGGGCGCATCGCGCTGTCGGACGTTGACCTCCAGCCTCTCGGGCTGGTCGGCGGCTCAAAGGGCTCGCTCTACAGATTTAGGGACTGTGGATTAAGGCCAAAAGGTTACAGAGTCAAGGAAGAGGACCCTTGCCGGCCTTGCGTCCGCTTGCGCGGCACGCCACCTGCAAGGGACACGGGCTGAACGCATCCCTCATGAAGCAGAAAATTTTCAAAACTCTTCGCCGCTCCCAACCGCGCAACCCCTATTACCAGGGTCCCGCCTCGGATCATTTCGATGGCGTCCGGTTCTTCTCGCCCGTGCAGGCGGTGGACAAGCGGCCGGGAGACGTTTTGCGCTGGCAAAAGGAGCGCAAACCCACGCCCTGGCCTCAAAGCTTTCCAAGCCCGTTTCAGGACAAGCCCCCGGCCACGGTGCCCGGCCTGCGCAGCGTGCTGATCGGCCACGCCTCGTTCCTGATCCAGGTGGCGGGGCTCAACATCTTGACCGACCCGGTCTTTTCCGAGCGTGCGAGCCCCCTCGCCTTCGCCGGTCCGAAGCGGGTCAATTCGCCCGGCATCGCGCTAAAAGATCTGCCGCCGATCCATGCGGTGCTGATTACGCATAACCACTACGACCACCTCAACCTCAAGGCGCTCGGGCGGATCTGGCGGGAGCATCGCCCGCGCCTCATCGCGCCGCTCGGAAACGGCACGATCATTCGGAGCTGGTATCCGGAAATGGACGTCGAGAGCGGCGATTGGGGCGAGGGTATCGACCTCGGAAACGGCGTCAGCGTCCATTTCACCCCGGCCTACCACTGGTCCGCGCGGGGCGTGCGCGACCGGCGCATGGCCCTGTGGTGCGCCTATGTGCTGACCACGCCCTCAGGCGTCATCTATCACGTCGGCGATACGGGCTTTGGCGACGGCAAGATTTTTCACGACGTCCGCGAGCGCTTCGGCGCGCCCCGCCTCGCGCATCTGCCCATCGGCGCTTACGAGCTGCGCTGGTTCATGGCGCCGCAGCACATGAATCCCGAGGATGCGGTCAAAGCGTTCCGCCTGCTCGGCGCGGAACAGGCGCTCGGCCACCATTGGGGTACCTTCCGCCTGACCGACGAGGGCGTCCACGAGCCGCCGCAGGCGCTGGCAGAGGCGCTGCGGCAGGCCGAAATTTTACATGAGCGGTTCAGAGCCTTGCGGCCGGGCGAGGCTTTTGAGCCTCACCTTTAAGGCTCACTTGGGCTGAACGTAGATGTTCACTTCGAGATTGGTGTCCGCCGAATCCGTCAGGTCGGAGACGTATTCCTCGACGAAAGCATCCTTCGACTCGATGTCCTTGGCGTCGAGATAAGCTGTGATCGTCTCGTAGGTGCCGTCGATCTCGTCGTAGGCGTCCTTGTGCACGAAGCGGAAGGCCTTGCCCTCCGGCGTCTTGCCGAACTTGATCTCGGGCGTCAGCTCCGTCTTGCCCTCAGGGACCGATGCCAGCGGGATCATCGCCTCGAAGCGAAAGCCCTTGTCGTCCGTGTGAGCGAAGACGGTCACCGGACGTCCGGCGGGGGCGATGCCCGCCTTCTTCAACTCATCCTCGATCTTGCGGAAGGCATTTTTCAGGGTTTTGAACCCGTCATCCCAGGTCGTCGTGCCGGAAAAAACCGCCGTCGGCTTCGTCACGAGCACGCCCTCTTCCACATTTGTCGGGTCGCCGGCACCCGGGAACAGGGTCGAGCGCGCCGTCTGCTGGGCAGGCGCCGGAGTTGGCTGCGCGGGCGAGGCTGGAGCAGGCGTGGGCGCAGGCTGTGCCGTTGTGGGCGATTGCGGCTCAGCCGGCGTCGCGGGCGCAGGAGCGGAAGCGGCTGGCGCGGGTGTGCTTGAAGGCGGCACCTCGGCAGCGGGCGCAGGCACCGGGGTCGCCTGAGGTGCCGGGCTCGCGGGAGCAGGCTCTGTCGGAACGGGTGCCGATGCGCTGGCGGGCGGGGTCGTGGAAACAGGAGGAACCGGGGCGGGCGCGGGCGTTGCGGCGGGGGCCTGAGCGGACGGCGCAGGCGCGCTGTCCGTCGCCGGAGGTGTCTGCGCGAAACTCAAACCCGCTCCCAGAACCAGGCTCAATCCAATAGTGACGAAGCGAAGCCGCATGGACACGAGTCCCCGATCTGGCGTGGAAGATTCGTCCTTAGCATAAAGACGTTCCTGCCGGATCGCGAGACAATCCTCCGGATATGCTCAACAGAGGCAGGAGGACGGCCCAGCCATGAAACACTGGGGCCGCCCCTGGCTTTCGCCTTTAGTTAATCGCGCCGAGCGGCATCCAGAGGCAGGAGGCCGCACCCGCCGCCTTGACGCAGACGAGGCCGTCGTCGATCGACAGGTCCTCCATTGTGACCTTCGTATCTTTCTTGAGCGCCGTGCACTCACCGCTCGCGGCCTTTTCCTTGGTAAAGCGATCGAGTCCGGCCTTGTCTCCATCGGAGAGAAGCTTGAAGGCCTGAACGGCAGTCGCCTTCGACTGGCAGGCGGTGGCGGGCATCCAGACGGTCTCGGCCTGGGCCGAGGTGGCAATGACGAGGAGGGCAAAAGCCGGGAGAATTGATTTCATCGGAATAACTCACTTCCAGAGGTTTGAAATGCGATAGCATAACTCTCTTAACCGATTCTCACCCGGTGGCGAGTGGGGATAAGGACCTGAGCCCGATCCCGTTGCCGCAGGAATTGGGAATTCCTCTCGCGATTTCTGGCGATTTCCGCCATATACGGCCCATGAGCGCCCTCGCGAACCGCCGTTTTCTGAAGATGAACGGTCTCGGCAATGAGATCACCGTGCTGGACCTGCGCGGCACGCCGCTGCGTGTGAGCGCCGCGGAAGCGCGCGCCATCGCCGCCGATCCGCGCTCGCGCTTCGACCAGCTGATGGTGCTGCACGATCCCGTCACGCCCGGCACCGACGCCTATATGCGCATCTACAACACCGACGGCTCGGAATCCGGGGCCTGCGGCAACGGCACCCGCTGTGTCGCCTGGGCGATGACGGCGGACTCTGAAATGCGAGGGACTAAGACCGGCGGGCTGATGCTCGAGACCAAGGCCGGGCTGTTGCCTGTCGAACAGGTGTCCGAGACCGTGTTCACCGTCGATATGGGCGCGCCGCGTTTTGCCTGGAACGAGATTCCTTTGCGCGATCCGCAACCGGACACGCGCGAAATCGATATCGTCACGCGCCTGCCCGATGCGCCCGAACTGCAAAAGCCCTCGGCCGTCAGCATGGGCAATCCGCACGTCATCTTCTTCGTGAAGGATGCGGCGGCCTATGATCTGCCGCGCATCGGCCCGATCCTCGAACATGATGCCATGCTGCCGGAGCGGGCCAATATCTCGCTCGCCCAGGTGCTCAAGCCGGATCACATCCTGCTGCACGTGTGGGAGCGCGGCGCAGGACAGACGCGCGCCTGCGGCTCCGCCGCCTGCGCCACGCTTGTCGCGGCCTCCCGCAAGGGTCTGACCGGCCGCAAGGCCACAATCTCGCTGCCCGGCGGCGATCTTTTGATCGAATGGCGCGAGAGTGACGGCCACGTGCTTATGACCGGGCCGACGGAACTGGAGCACGAGGGCACCTTTTCGCCTGCCCTCTTTGCCGGCGCGGCCTGATGACGGTCGAGCTCGTCACCTTCGGCTGCCGTCTCAACATCGTCGAATCCGAGACGATGCGGCGTCATGCGGAAGAGGCGGGGTTGGGCGATGTCGTCATCGTCAACACCTGCGCGGTGACGGCGGAAGCGACACGGCAGGCACGCCAATCCATCCGCCGCATCGCGCGGGAAAAGCCGGACGCCCGCATCGTCGTCACCGGCTGCGCCGCGCAGGTGGACCCCAAAACCTTCGCGGCCATGCCGGAAGTGGCGCAGGTTCTCGGCAACGACGAGAAGATGAGGGCCGCGACCTGGTCGGGCCTGCGGGATTTCGGCACCGAAAAAATCCGCGTCAACGACATCATGGCGGTGAAGGAAACCGCGACGCATCTGTTGGACGGATTGCGCGGCCACACGCGCGCTTTCGTGCAGGTGCAGAACGGCTGCGACCACCGCTGCACCTTCTGCATCATCCCGTTCGGACGCGGCAATTCGCGCTCGGTTCCTATGGGGGCGGTGGTGGAGCAGGTGCGCACGCTTGTTGAACACGGCGCGCGCGAGGTGGTGCTGACCGGCGTCGATATCACGAGCTACGGCGCGGATCTTCCCGGCGCGCCGAAGCTCGGCGCGCTAGTCAAAAGCCTGTTACGCCACATTCCCGAACTCGAACGCCTGCGCATCTCATCCATCGATTCCGTCGAGGCCGATTACGACCTTTTGGACGCCATCGGCAACGACAATCGCCTCATGCCGCATCTGCATCTCTCGCTGCAGGCGGGGGACGACATGATCTTGAAGCGCATGAAGCGCCGTCACTTGCGCGAAGACGCCATCCGCTTCTGCGACGAGGTGAAAAAGCTTCGCCCGGACATGGTGTTCGGGGCCGACATCATAGCGGGCTTTCCAACCGAGACGGAGGAGATGTTTTCTCGCTCCCTCGACATCGTGGAGGAATGCGGCCTGACGCATCTCCACGTCTTCCCCTTCTCCCCGCGCCCCGACACCCCCGCCGCCCGCATGCCGCAGGTGGCTCGCGAGGTGGTGAAGGAGCGCGCGAAGCGCCTGCGTGAGCGTGGCGAGGCGGCGTTGCTGAATCACTTGCAAAACGAAGTCGGCCAGCGCCGTCAGGTGCTGACCGAGCGCGGCAATGTGGGCCGTACGGAAGGTTTTACGCTGGTGCGCTTTTCATCACCCGTCGAGGCAGGTGAAATCCGCCCAGTGATTATTGCCGGGCATGACGGGCGGGATTTGGTGGCGGCTTAACTTTAAGCGCCCTGTTCACCCAAGCGGATCGATGCCGCAGGCTTGAACCTGCTCCCGCATATGCTCCGGCACCGGCGCCTGCACCGTGATCGGCGCTTTTTTCGGATAAAGCGGAACCGTCACGCTGCGGGCGTGCAGATGCAGGCCGGGGCCGCCGAAGCGCGGAGCGGTGCCGTAGATCGGGTCGCCCAAAATCGGGAAGCCGGAAGCGGCGCAATGGACGCGAAGCTGGTGCGTGCGGCCGGTGATGGGGCGCAGTTCGAGCAGGGCCAGGCCTTCAGACCGCCCCAAAACCCGCCACTTCGTCAACGAAGGTTGTCCTTTCGGATCGGCCTTCATCCACCAGCCGCGATCCGGCGATTTAGGAGCGAGGGCCAAGTCGATCTCCCCCTCCCCGCTCTCCGGCCCGCCCTCGACGACGGCCCAATAGACCTTGTCGATCTCGTTTCGCTTGAACAACTCGTTCAACCGCGCGATGGCTTTGGCGTGGCGGCCGAGGATGAGACAGCCGGAGGTTTCCTTGTCGAGCCTGTGTGCGGCTTCCGGCCGCCGGGGCAGGCCGAAGCGTAAGCCATCAAGGTGGTGGGTCAGGGTTTCCCCGCCCTTGGGGCCGGGATGGACGGGCAAACCGGCAGGCTTGTCGATCACGAGCATCAGGGCATCGCGATAGAGCACCTTCGATACTATCTCTTCCGCATTCATGACGCCTCGGCTATCGAGGCTCACCCACCAATGCAAGAGGCATGACGAGACCCATGGCCGAGACGAAGCCTGACAAGCCCGGATTCCTGTCCCGCCTCTTCGGACGCCAGGCGGAGCCTGCGAAGGAAGCTGCGCCGGAAACGGAGACGCTTCCGTTCGCCAATGCGGCGGACGAGCTTGTCGCCGTCCCGCCGACGGTCGCGTCGGAATCTCCCGATCTGGCACCCTACCAAAAGCTCCCCGAGGAGCTGGCGGGAGCGGACCTGCAGCCGGTCGAGACCACGCCGCCGGCCGAGCCGCGCGGCTGGTGGCAGCGTCTGACCCACGGCATGCGCCGCACCTCCTCGTCGCTGTCGGAGAGCGTCACGAACCTATTCACCAAGCGCAAGCTCGACGCGGCGACGCTGGAGGACCTCGAGGATGCGCTCGTCCAGGCGGACCTTGGCGTCCAGACCGCCATGCAAATCACCAAGGCGATCTCGGCCGGCCGCTATGACAAGGAAATCGCTCCGGACGAGGTGAAGGCCATTCTGGCGAGCGAAGTGGAAAAGACTCTCGCACCTGTCGCCGTGCCGCTGACCCTCGACCGCAGCAAAAAGCCGTTCGTCATCCTGATGATCGGGGTGAACGGGGCGGGCAAGACCACCACCATCGGCAAGCTCGCCCAAAAATTCCGCCATCAGGGCCTCACCGTCATGCTCGCGGCGGGCGACACCTTCCGCGCCGCCGCTATCGAGCAGCTTAAAGTCTGGGGCGAGCGCGTTGGCGCGCCGGTTCTGGCCCGGGAGCAGGGAGCGGATGCAGCGGGCCTCGCCTTCGATGCCTTGCAGCAGGCGAAGGCCAACGGCTCCGACGTGCTTCTCATCGACACCGCAGGCCGGTTGCAGAACAAGGCCGGGCTGATGTCGGAGCTGGAAAAGATCGTCCGCGTCATCAAGAAGTTCGACGACACCGCGCCCCATGCCACGCTTCTCGTGCTCGACGCCACGGTCGGCCAGAACGCCATGAGCCAGGTCGAGCTGTTTCAGAAAGCCGCAGGCGTCACTGGCCTCGTCATGACCAAGCTCGACGGCACCGCGCGCGGCGGCATTCTGGTGGCGCTCGCCGCAAAATTCGGCCTGCCCGTCCATTTCATCGGCGTCGGCGAGGGCGTCGAGGATCTGGAGCCCTTCGACGCCAGGGATTTCGCCCGCGCCATTGTCGGGTTAGAAGAGACGGTATGACGGATCAAAAGCGCCTCCCTCCCCTTCTCAAGCTTGCGCTCGAACTCGGGCCGCTGGCCCTGTTTTTCTTCGCCAATGCTTATGCGGACAAGTTCGGCTATGCGGACAACCAGCGCATTTATGCCGCAACTACCCTGTTCATCGGGGCGACGCTCGCGGCGTTGGCGATCAACTACGCGCTGATCCGCAAATTGCCGATCATGCCGATGGTATCGGGTGTGGTCGTCGTGGTGTTCGGCGGGCTGACGCTCGCGTTGCAGAACGACCTGTTCATCAAGCTCAAGCCCACCATCGTGAACACGCTGTTCGGCGTGTTGCTTCTCGGGGGCCTCTATTTCCGCAAGCCCCTGCTGCAAATCGTGCTCGACAGCGTGTTTGAGCTGACGGACGAGGGGTGGAACAAGCTCACCGTACGCTGGGCGCTGTTCTTCTTCGCGCTGGCGGTGCTGAACGAGATCGTCTGGCGCACGCAGACGACCGATTTCTGGGTTAGCTTCAAGGTTTTCGGCATCATGCCGCTGACCATCGTCTTCGCCATCGCGCAAACGCCGCTTTTGATGCGTTATGAGGCGAAGAAGGCGGAACAGGCTTAGAGCATTTTCCGGCGAAGTGGATACCGGTTCGCCGAAAGGAAATGCGGCAGAACAAAGAGATAGGGAGCAAGATCCGATCCCGTCAGATCGGATCTTGCTCTAAACCGGTTTCATCAGCACGAGCGTGCGGGTCACACCCGGCAGCGGCTCGTGCTCGATCGCGGTCCAGAGCCCTTCCTCACCCGCAGCACACACCGCCTCTTGCGATGCCAGAAGATCGCAATGCGCCGTCTTCGTCGCCTGCTCGATGCGCGAGGCGATGTTGACCGTCTCTCCCAGCACGGTGAATTCGAGCCGGTCCTCGTCGCCCACCACGCCGCAGAAAACCTCGCCCGTGTGGATACCGATGCCGATGCGCAGCGGCGGATTGAACGCGCGTTTCGCGTTCCAGCGCTCGATGAGATCGAGCAAGGTCCGGCCGCAGGCGAGCGCGCGGGCGGTGTCGTCCTCTCCCGCATTCGGCACGCCGAAGAGAATGAGCGCGCCATCGCCGATGAACTTGTCGATGACGCCGCCATGCTGGGCGGCGGCACGCATGACGCGGCGGCGGAAGGAGGACATGAAAATCGCGAGACGCGCCGGGTCCATGCCTTCGCCCAGCGCCGAGGAAGCACGGATATCGACGAAGAGAAGCGTCACCGGCATGCGCCGCCCGTCGCGCAAGGAAGCGAAGGCCTGCTGCGAAAGGATGGGCGCGAGTTCACGCGGCACATAGCGCGTGAGATTGGCGCGCAACGTCGTCTCGCGCACCGCGCGCTCGAGCATGAGGCGGCCCTGGCGCGCGACGAGGATCAGGATCAATCCGGCGGCGAACACCATCACCACGCGGAGTACGTTGGCCTGCCAGCCGAACTGGCCAGAAAAGTCGCCGAGGTCTTGCTGCCTCTCGGACAGATTCAGGAAGCGGCTGCCCCATGCCAGGATGCCGAGACCGGTGACATAGAGCACGGCCACATAGGCCTGAAGGCGCGGGCTGTAGTGGATCGCCGCCGCTGCCATGGTGATCGGAATGACCCAGATGCCGGGATAGACCGCGAAAAGCCCACCCGGCATGTTCAGCACGAAATGGCTGTAGCCGAGATTGCCGAAGATGAGCACAGCATCGAGCGTCGCCGTTGCGCCCGGCAGCCATGTCACCGCGACGCGGTGGGAGGCAGCCCAAGCTCCGGCCAAACCCACTGCGCCAAGAAGCGTCAGCGTCGTCTCCGCCGCGCGGATCTGATGCACGGCCAGCTCATCGCTCATGGGAACGCCGTCGGTCGCCAGCAGCACGGCGATGAGCAAAATTCCGGCGACCACAACCCGCGCCACCCCGGCGCGGCGCAAGGCGGCCACGTCGGCCTCTCGGATGAGGCGCTGCGTCGTGTCGCTTAAATTGGGCGTGGTCCTCAACGTGAGGAACCGGGTCCAGATTGCGGAGAAGGGGTGGCGAAGAAACACGGGCTTTCAATCGCTTTGCGGGTTATGAGGAGCACGTCTCGACCGGCGAATGGGGCTCGACTCGATCCGACAAGGCCATGTCACTCGATTTCGGCAGAACCGTGCCCATGACAGGAATAAAGTTCGATGACCGATCAGCCTCACGCTATTGAGATATACGTGGATGCCGATGCCTGCCCTGTCAAAGCGGAAATCTACCGTGTGGCGGAACGGCACGCCTTAAAAGTCTTCGTCGTCGCCAACAGCTTCATCGCCGTGCCGCAGACGCTCCTCGTGGAGCGCGTGGTGGTGAGCGCGAGCTTCGACGCAGCGGATGACTGGATCGCAGAGCGCGCAAGGCGCGGCAGCATCGTCATCACGGCCGATATTCCGCTGGCCGACCGCAGCCTGAAGGCAGGGGCCGACGTCATCGGCCCGACCGGAAAGCCTTTTACGCAAGCCTCCATCGGCATGGCGATGGCGACTCGCGCTCTCATGGAAGACCTGCGCGCCATGGGCGAGGTCAGCGGCGGGCCCAAACCCTTTTCGGCCAAGGATCGTTCGGCGTTTCTGTCGGCCCTCGACCTTGCGGTCGTGCGGCTCAAGCGGGCGGGATTTCCTTCAGCCGCGCCTTGAACGCGGGCAGCGTCTCCGGGGTCAGCGGCCCGATATGCTTGTGGCGGATGACGCCGTCCGGACCGACGATAAAGGTTTCCGGCACGCCATAGACGCCCCAATCGATGGAGACGCGGCCGTTGGAATCGGTGCCGACGGCGGCAAACGGATTGCCGAGCGCGCCGAGGAAACGGCGGGCGTTGTCCGGATTGTCCTTCTGGTTGATGCCGACCAGCCGGACTGAAGGGTCCTTCGCCAGTTCGACCAGAAGCGGATGTTCCTGGCGGCAGGGTGCGCACCAGGAGGCCCAGACATTCACCACCGTCACCCGACCCTTCAGGTCCTCATTCGAGAACCCGGGCACAGGCTTGCCGTCGGCCGTCAGGCCCTCCAGCGCCGGGAGCGCGAAGGCCGGAGCGGGCTTACCGATGAGCGCCGACGGAATGCGCGACGGATCGCCGCCACCAAGGCGGAAGACAAAAAGAGCCGCCAATCCGACAAAGACGGCGACCGGCAGCAGGAAAAGAAGACGGCTGCGGGGTTTTGCTACCGCCTCAGCCACGGCGCGATCTCCGGCTCACGCCGCGCGCTTCGAGCGCCGCAAGCGCGCGGGCCTGCGCGCGATGATCGAGGACGGCGCGCACAACCAGCCCGCCGATCACCAAAGCGGTCACGGCATAGGCGAAGGCGATGAAGAAACCATGGGTCATCAGGCGGCCCGTGCGTCGAGGCGCTCGGCCTCAAGGATGGTCAGCGTCCGCACGCGGCGGCGCAGGATTTCCGTGCGCATTCCCGCAAGATGCAGCGCCACGCCCACGAGGGTGAAAGCCACGGCGATGACGAGAAGCGGAATGAGCATGGAGGAATGAATGGTCGGCCCGCCGAGGCGGAACACGGAAGCCGGCTGGTGCAGGGTGTTCCACCAGTCGACGGAGAACTTGACGATGGGCACGTTGACCGCGCCCACAAGGGTGAGGATTGACACTGCCCTTCCGGCTCGGTTCGGCTCCTCGATGGCGTTCCACAGGGCCAGAATGCCGAGATAGATCAGCAGCATCACAAGCATCGAGGTGAGCCGTGCATCCCATTGCCAATAGGTGCCCCACATGGGTTTGCCCCAGAGCGAACCGGTGACGAGGCAGATGAGCGTGAAAGCCGCACCAATCGGCGCCGCCGCCTTTTGCGACACGTCGGCGAGCGGGTGCCGCCAGACCAGGGTCCCGAGCGCCGACAGCGCCATCGTGGAATAGAAGAATAGCGACAACCACGCGGCCGGCACGTGGATGTACATGATCTTGACCGTCTCGCCCTGCTGGTAATCGGCGGGTGCGACGAACCAGACCTGATAGAGCCCGATGGCCAGAAGAAGAACCGCCACGCCGGACACCCACGGCAGCAACGCGCCGGCCAGGCTCATGAAACGGGTCGGGTTCGCAAGATCGCGGATCATGGCCCCGGTGTAGCGGCCCGGCGCGCGACCTGCAACGAGAGGATTGCCGCAATTGCGAGGTTGTGATCGGCACGAAAACGATTCTCGCGCCTTTAATCGGCCATGCCCTGCAGGCTATATCTTTCGTATCATTGTTGCGGAGACGACATGCGCGCCCTCTCTCTGAGCCTTTTCGCCCTCACCGCCTGCGCCGAGCCGGCGCTGGCGCAGGACATCTCGCTCCGGCTGCCTGTCGCCTGCGAAATGGGGCGAACCTGCTTCATCCAGCACTATGTGGACAGCGACCCCTCTCCCAGTGTCAGCGATTATCGCTGCGGGTCGATGACCTATGACGGGCATGACGGCACCGACATCCGTGTGCCGACGATGGCCGCGCAAAAAGCGGGCGTGAACGTGATCGCCGCCGCCGACGGCACGGTGCTGCGAACCCGCGACGGGGTGGCCGACATTTCCGTCAACGAACGCGGAAAAGCGAGCGTCGAGAACACCGAGTGCGGCAACGGAGCCGTCATCGACCACGGCCAGGGGTGGGAAACGCAATATTGCCACATGGCGAAAGGCAGCATCGCTGTGAAGCCGGGCGACACCATCAAGGCGGGCGACATAATCGGGCGGGTCGGCCTCTCGGGGATGACCGAGTTTCCGCATCTGCATTTCACGGTAAGAAAAGACGGCAAGGTCGCGGACCCGTTCGCCTACAAGGCGCCGGAAAAATCCTGCGGCGGCGGCACCTCGCTTTGGCAGACCTCCTTACGCGGACAGCTGGCGTATGAAGCGGGCACCGTCATCAACAAGGGCTTTGCCCCCGGCCCGGTGACCATGGAGGGAATCGAATCCGGCGCGGCGGAGCGGGACACGCCGACCACCCGTTCGCCTGCCCTCGTCACTTTCGTGCGCGCCATCGGCCTGAAAAGCGGTGACGAGCAGGTGCTGACCCTGTTCGATCCCGACGGCAAACCGATCGCCCAGAACAAGGCCCCGCCGCTTGACCGCAACAAGGCGCAGATCATGTCCTTTACCGGCATCAAGCAACCGGAAGGCGGCTTCCGCCCCGGCCTCTACCGCGCGGTTTACCGCGTGGTGCGAGACGGCAAACCCGCCATCGAGCAAGCGTTTGGGGTTGCGTTGCGGCCTTGATCGCGCGCTAGAATTTTCTGGTGCCCTTTATTGCACGCGCGAACTCAACTGTCGCGCTCGCAACGGCTATGAATTTGCGGGCGAGTTCCAGGAACGAGAAGAGATCGTTGAGAGACATTTCATCCTCGAAAAGGAAACATTTCCAAGAATGAACCAGGTCCAGGCACGTTAAGCGCGCAGTCTCAATTTATACATTTCTTCCGCATCTCTTATGCAAAGCGGCAATTTTTGTACGCATGGACGGCACCAAAACCGATTGCACAGAGGCAAACGCAAAGCCGCGCTTAATTTTTTCCGGAACTGAAGTCGAGATTCAGCTGAGCATAGTGCGCGCCACGAGCTTCATCACTCCCCCGCCCTCAGCGCTGCCGCCGCGCCAAACGTCCCGATCACTGCAGCGATCAGCGACAGAGCGGCCAAGATCAGAAACGGCGTTTCAAACGGCACGGTACCGCCCACCGCCGCATTGGCCGCCGCGACGCCGAAGATGAGCGTCGGGATCATGAAGGGCAGGACCAGAATCGCCAGGATCAATCCGCCCCGTCGCAGCGAGGCGGTCAGCGCCGCGCCGATGGCCCCGATAAAGGTGAGCGCGGGCGTTCCGACCAGAAGCGTCACCACCATCGCCAACATCGCCTCCGGCGACAGCGCGACCAGCAAGCCGAAGAAAGGTGCGGCGAGCGCCAGGGGCAAACCCGTCGTCAGCCAATGGGCCAAAACCTTGGCGAGCACCACAATTTCCATCGGCACCGGTGCGAGGCGCAGCAGGTCAAGGGAGCCGTCCTCCTCATCCGCTTGAAACAGCCGGTCGAGGCCGATCAGGGTGGCGAGCAGAGCCGCGATCCAGAGGATCGCCGGGCCGATGCGCGACAGGAGGTTGAGATCGGGCCCGAGCGCGAAGGGAATGAGGGTGACGATGGCGAGGAAGAAGACGAGCCCCATCATGCCAGAGCCGCCAACGCGAGCGGCGAGCTTGAGGTCGCGGATCAGGAGAGCGCGGAAGGAACGCATCAGGCCCCCTCTCCCGCAAGGCTGGCAACCTCCCGCTCGATGCGAATCTCCTTCGCGTCCTTGAGGCCTAGCGGCGCATGAGTCGTCGCCACCACGATGCCGCCGTCAGTGCGGTGCCGCTCCATCAGGCCCAGAAGCATGTCCTGCGAGGCGGTATCGAGCGCCGAAGTCGGCTCATCCAAGAGCCAGAGTGGACGGCGCGCCACGAGAAGCCGCGCCAGCGCGATCCGGCGGCGTTGCCCGGCTGAGAGATAGGCAACCGGCAGGTGGGCGGCATGGAGAAGGCCCACGGCATCGAGCGCCGCGTGAACCGGCAAAGCCGGATCGCCGAGAAAATCGCGGGCGAAGGAAAGGTTTTCCTCGGCGGTCAGAGCAGCCTTCAGGGCGTCCCGGTGGCCGATAGAGTGGAGGCACTCCGGAAGACTGCGCTCGCCGGCTTCGGACAGACGAATCGCCCCGTACGCCGGCCGTAAGCGTCCGGCCAGGATGTCGAGAAGCGAGGATTTTCCTGCCCCGTTGCGACCCCGGACCACGAGGGCATCGCCGGGTGCCAGCGCGAACGACAGCCCCGTGAAGATGCGGCGCTCTCCCCGGTCACAGGCCAAATTCTGAACATCCAGACGCAAACGCGAAACCTTGCCTTCAATCCACCCCAGAATGGTTCTAATCCGTGTAGCGGGGTCCTGGGAAATGATCTATATCACCCTCGGCTGCGCCGCGCGCCAAGGCGTCCAATCCGTCTCGCGCGCTTCTCCCCTGTCCGGGCGCCCCCGGAGCGGCGCGCGCATATCGCGCTTTCGGCCGAACAAAACGTTCGTAACCCAAATGCACGCGAGGATTCGCCGTGACGCTCTCAAACAGCTTTAATGCTCGCCAGACCCTCAAAGTCGGCGACAAGACCTACACCTATTACTCGCTCCCTGAGGCCGAGAAAAACGGCCTTACCGGTGTCTCGAAGCTGCCCTTCTCCATGAAGGTGCTGCTTGAAAATCTGTTGCGCTTCGAGGACGGCCGCACGGTCACTAAGACCGACATCGAGGCGGTTGCCGCCTGGCTCGTGAACAAGGGCAAGGACGAGAAGGAAATCGCCTATCGCCCCGCCCGCGTGCTGATGCAGGACTTCACCGGCGTGCCCGCCGTGGTGGACCTCGCCGCCATGCGCGACGCCATGAAGAACCTCGGCGGCGATCCGGAAAAGATCAACCCGCTCGTTCCGGTCGACCTCGTCATCGACCACTCGGTCATCGTCGACGAGTTCGGCACACCCAAGGCCTTCGACCGCAACGTCGAACTGGAATATCAGCGCAACGGCGAGCGCTACCGCTTCCTCAAGTGGGGCCAGTCGGCGTTTGAAAACTTCTCCGTCGTGCCCCCCGGCACCGGCATCTGCCACCAGGTGAACCTGGAGTTCCTCTCCCAGACCATCTGGACCCGTAAAGAAAATGACGGCACCGAAGTCGCTTATCCGGATACCCTCGTCGGCACCGACTCGCACACCACGATGGTCAACGGCCTTGCCGTCCTCGGCTGGGGCGTCGGCGGCATCGAAGCGGAAGCCGCCATGCTCGGCCAGCCGGTCTCCATGCTGATCCCGGAAGTCGTGGGCTTCAAGCTCACCGGCAAGCTGAAGGAAGGCGTCACCGCCACCGACCTCGTGCTCACCGTCACGCAAATGCTGCGCAAGAAGGGCGTGGTCGGCAAGTTCGTCGAATTCTTCGGCCCCGGCCTCAACGACATGACGGTGGCCGACCGCGCCACCATCGGCAACATGGCTCCCGAATACGGCGCGACCTGCGGCTTCTTCCCCATCGATACCCGCACCATCGACTTCCTGAAGACCACCAGCCGCAAGGCTGACCGCGTCGCGCTCGTCGAGGCTTACGCCAAGGCGCAGGGCATGTGGCGCACCCCCGACATGGCCGACCCGGTCTTCACCGACACGCTCGAGCTCAACCTCGGGGACGTGGTGCCCTCGCTCGCGGGCCCGAAGCGTCCGCAGGATCGCGTGGTCCTCGACAACGCGAAGCCCGAATTCGAGGCCGCGATGGAGAAGGAGTTCCGCAAGGCCGCCGAGATCGGCAAGCGCGTGAAGGTCGAAGGCGCGAATTTCGACCTCGGCCACGGCGACGTGGTGATCGCGGCGATCACCTCCTGCACCAACACCTCGAACCCGAGCGTGATGATCGGCGCAGGCCTTCTGGCTCGCAACGCCGTCGCGAAGGGCCTGAAGTCGAAGCCGTGGGTCAAGACTTCGCTCGCGCCCGGATCGCAGGTCGTCGAAGAGTACTTCGCCAAGGCCGGCCTGCAGAAGGACCTCGACGCGCTCGGCTTCAACCTCGTCGGCTTCGGCTGCACGACCTGCATCGGCAATTCGGGCCCGCTGCCGGAGAACGTCTCGAAGGCGATCAACGACAACGATCTCGTGGCCGCGTCGGTGCTCTCGGGCAACCGCAACTTCGAGGGCCGCGTGAACCCGGACGTGCGCGCGAACTACCTTGCCTCGCCTCCGCTGGTGGTGGCCTACGCCCTTGCCGGTTCGCTTCTCGTCGACCTGACGAAGGAACCGCTGGGAACGGGCTCGGACGGCAAGCCGGTGTATCTGAAGGACATCTGGCCGTCGTCCGCTGAAGTGCAGGAGTTCATCGACCGCACGGTCACGAACGAGCTGTTCAAGACCCGCTACGCGGACGTGTTCTCGGGTGATGCCAACTGGAAGAAGGTGACGGTGAAGCCGGGCCAGACCTTCGAATGGGACATGGGCTCCACTTACGTGCAGAACCCGCCCTATTTCGAAGGCATGACCAAGGAGCCGAAGCCGGTCACGGACATCGTGAACGCGCGCATCCTCGGCCTCTTCCTCGACTCGATCACCACCGACCACATCTCGCCCGCGGGCAACATCCGCGCAAGTTCCCCGGCCGGTGAATATCTCCAGTCGCACCAGGTCCGCGTCGCCGACTTCAACCAGTACGGCACCCGTCGCGGCAACCACCAAGTCATGATGCGCGGCACCTTCGCCAACATCCGCATCAAGAACCAGGTGGTGAAGGATGACGCTGGCCAAGTGGTGGAAGGCGGCTACGCCATTCACCAGCCCTCCGGCGAGCGCATGTGGATCTACGATGCCGCCATGCGCTACCAGAAGGAAGGCGTGCCGCTGGTCGTTCTCGCCGGCAAGGAATACGGCACCGGCTCGTCCCGCGACTGGGCGGCCAAGGGCACGAACTTGCTTGGCGTGCGCGCGGTGATCGCCGAGAGCTTCGAGCGCATTCACCGCTCCAACCTCGTCGGCATGGGCGTGGTGCCCTTTGTGTTCGAGGGCGACACCTCTTGGGCTTCGCTCGGCCTGAAGGGCGACGAGCAGGTCACCATCAAGGGCCTCGCCGGCGACCTCAAGCCGCGTCAGCGCATGGAAGCCGAAATCACCTCCGCCGACGGCTCGGTGAAGAAGGTCCCGTTGATCTGCCGCATCGATACGCTCGACGAGCTAGAATACTTCCGCAACGGCGGCATTCTGCAATACGTCCTGCGTCAGCTGGCGGCGTAAAAGCGTACGCCTGAAAAAAGCCCGCCCCTCGGAGACGAGGGGCGGGCTTTTTTATTCGGAGGGCACAAAATCGGCGGTGGTCGCTTGGGGAGCTTGACCGACCTGCCCCCTGCAACCGTGCTGTCCTGTCGTCCGAGTCTCCCGCGCGCGTCTCTTGCCACAATGCCGGAGACGAATGTGGGTCCGTGACGAGCATTCCCAAACGCGCCGAAGCGCAGCAACAAAAAACCCCGGCAGTCGCCTGCCGGGGCTCTGGTTCTGCGATTTCTCGCGGCTTAGATGAAGAACAGCTCCTTATAGGTGAAGTTCTTCAGGTACTTATTGTTGGTGAAGGTCGCGATGGCGACGGCAGCCTTCGCGCCGCTGCCATCCGCGTCGTAGTACAGGACGCGCTTCGCCGAGTCGTAGACGAAGTAGTCGTCGGCGTCCTTCGCCTTGTCACCGACCGTGAAGAACTTGCTGGCGAGCTTGGCAGGCTTCACCTCGGTTCCCTTCTTGATCATGGCGTAAAGAGCCTTGTTCGACTTGAAGAGGCTATTTTCCAACCAGATCGAGTCGTCCTTGACGTTATAGTCCTTGATCGTGTCCTTGTTCGTCTTCGCGTTGAGCTTGGTGTCGAACACGAACACGTCCTTACCGATGCCACCGGTTAGCACGTCGTTGCCGAGACCGCCCCAAAGGGTGTCGTTGCCGGCACCGCCGCCCAGGGTGTCTTTGCCCGCACCACCCTTGAACACGTCGTTGTCGCTGCTGCCGGCGGTACGCTCGGGGCTCCAGTCAATCACGTTGATCGTCAGCGTCTGATTGACGATGGCCCCGTGACTATCCTTCACCTGCACGACGAGCGTGTGCGACCTCGCCTGCTCGAAATCGAGCTTGAAGCCGTTCTTCACCCGCAGTTCCCGGCCGACGATCTCAAAACGCTCGTCGGTCAAGGAGTAAGACACGGTGTCGCCGGGGTTCGAGTCCGCTGCGTTCAGCGTTGCCACAGTCGTTCCGTTCGCGGTGAGCTCTTGAACGCTGATCACGATCGGGCCGGTGTAAGCGGGAACCGAGTTTCCTGCGACGGAGTCCACATGGACATTCGTGTTGCTGACGCCCGTGGGATGGCTGCTGTCCGTGACGGTAATGGTGAAATCTGTCGTCTCGATGGAGCCGGCCGCAGCATTGATCCTGTCGGTTGGATCGAACTTCAACGCCTTGATCGCAGCCGTCACTTCGGTGTCGGAACCCACGACCGTGTAGGTGCCGCTGATGATGAAGTTGCCGTCCTTGTCGATCAGTTTGCCCTTCGCTGTATCGAACGCGACCGCCAGGGTCAGCTGATCCTTCTCCTTATCGGTGATCGTGATGCCGGAGAACGGATTCACCGTCGCGGTATCGGCAACCGTCCTGATGACCGGAGCCGCGGCCCCGGCGATCACGGGCGCCTCGTTCGCGGCCGTCTTGTCGAGAACCGTCGAGGTCACGTTGACAGTCCCATTTTCGGCCGGCGCGGCGTGGCTGGCATCCGTCACGCTGATCTTGAAAACTGTGTTGACTGTGGACTCGCTCGCCGCGTCTGGATGGTCCGTAGGATCGAACTTCAACAC
The DNA here is from genome assembly GCF_011777495.1 of Microvirga terricola. Classification (GTDB taxonomy): domain Bacteria; phylum Pseudomonadota; class Alphaproteobacteria; order Rhizobiales; family Beijerinckiaceae; genus Microvirga; species Microvirga terricola. Next base: position 525,648 of record NZ_JAATJS010000001.1, read on the forward strand.
GTTCTGCAGGAAGTCGTTCAGAGTATCCTTTTTGCCCTTGAAGGTATAGGACTTGGTACCGAGTGCGGTGCCGCTGGAGAGCTTCGTGACACCCGTCGGGAGGGTGGTGGGCAGAACCAGATCACCTTCGGCATCTGCGAAGGTGATTGTGACTGTAAGGTCGTCGTTCTCGGCGTCGCCAAGCGTCACGCCGGCGAAAGCCAGGACGGGTGTGCCGGTATCCGTCGTTGCGGTCGAAGCCTTCGCGGCATCGACGACAAGCGTCGGCGCCGCGTTGGTCGGGGTCTTGTCCTTGATCGTCGTCACCACGTTCACAGCGTTGTTGTGGGACATCGCCGTGTGGGTCGCGTCCTTCACGGTGAAGCTGAACCCCGTCGTGAACGAGCCCGAGTTGGCCGCCGAATCCGTCGGGTTGAACGTCACATTGTCGAAGAACGTATTCAGCGCACCAGCCTTGCCCACGAACTCGTAGCTGCGGGCTCCCGACATGACGCCTTTGTTGGTCACGATCACGCCCGCGCCCGTGAGGTTCGCCAGCACGCCCTCGGCATCCGCGAACGACAACGTCACCGTGATGTCGTCGTTGTCCGCGTCGGCCAGCGTCACACCTCCGAACGGCTTCACCGCCGAACCGTTGTCATCCGCCGGAATGTTCGTCGAACCCGTGACCGAGAACGTCGGTGCCGTGTTGGAGGCCACACCGACCGTAAAGGTGTAGTCCTTGGCGTAGGACAACCACGAGGTGCTCGCATCATAGGTCACGATCGAGAGCGTCTTACTGCCCGCCGTCGTCACGGCACCATTCGTCGTCACGACGCCCGTGTCGGCATTGATCGTGTAGATGCCGTCTCGCAGAGTACCGTTGGTGAACTTGTACTTGTTGTTGCGGAATTCCGTGTTCGTGTCCTCATCGACCGCCGCCGCCGTGACGACCCTCACGCCAGCGCCGTCACCGACCTTGATGCCGCTGCCGCCCGTGAAGGTGATATCCGTCGCGGCCTCGTTCACATCCGTGAGGGTGATCGTCAACGTCTTCGTCGCCGGAAGGCCGCCTGCGTCCGTAACCGTGACAACGACGTCATACGACTGCTTCAGCTCATAGTTGAGAACCGCGTCGGTCTTCACGCTGATCTGACCGGTCGTGACATCAATCGTGAAGTAGGCGTTGTCCGCGATGGCGTAGCTAGGCCCACTGACGCCACCATCGTCATCCGCCGTCACCGTCGCGATGACGCCGCCCATATTCTCCTGAATCGAAATAGTGTCCGTACCCGACGACGTGAACCGAATGTTTGTGGGGGCCGTGTTGGGGGGTTCGACCACGATGTCGTTCAGGTATACGTTGAAATTCGCCTGATGAATCGTTGTAGTGCCAGCCCCGTCATAGAGGCTGACAGAAATTCCGCGGTGAACGCAGGCGCCATCCCCGTAGAACGCAGCATCTTCGAAGTCGAAGTTTTTCTTGCCGCCTGTCAGAAGATCTCCGCCATCGTCTTTGACGACGAGATAGAGGCGCATCACATCCGATGCGTCCGTGACCCACTGCAGCGCATAGCGACCATCTATGTCATTGTCGATGACCGCACGCGGCCCCGCGGGTCCCCAAGCTGTGGTTTCCCACCCCGTCAACTCGGCGACAATTGTTCCGTTGGTAATGTTCTCGTTGATTGCAACCGCGTTCGGTTCGCCCGGGACGGTGTCGGCGCCAATGCCCGATTGCGGCGACGGTTTAACGATAAGAACAAAATCACCCATAGCAGTTTCTTTGATAAGAGATAACGTTACGTTTAGCTTTACACGGAGCTCCCGGGTGAGGACAGCCCCGTTTTTCGTCAGATGATGAAGAACATCGTGTGGTCGAGATGTGGGTGCTCCAAGTCTGTCAGTGGCAGCTGGTTGAGAATTGCGAACATACGAGGAGCTGTAGAGCCTGTACCGTCCGGGGCATAGGCCATTTTACCGGTGGCGCGATCATACAGGATTCTTTGTTTGTCCGTCGTAGCCTTGCCGTAGCCGAACGCCTCGGCAGAAAGCTGCATAGGTATTCCCGCCGGATCTACCACCGCAAGCCGCATCCGGAGGTGCCGCATGGGGCCTGATCGGCATGGCTCTCCTCGATCGCAAGCCCGCCGGTGCGACAGGCGAAAGATAGGGCCAAATGCGTGAAGGTGCGCTCGGCGGTGGACCCTACCAATCGGCGCTCTCCGCCTTTGCGTCATTTTGCCAGCTGCGCGCCGCGAGACCTTCTGTTTCAATGGTTACGCTTCGGTATGCGAAGCGTCTCGCCGTTTTTCCGGAAGGACCTTTTGAACCCGCCATGAGCGATCTTCTTGTCAGCATTCGCCACGCCAAGGCCGACGATGCTCAAGGGCTGGCCAAGGTCTTTGAGGCGGCGTGGCGTGAGGCCTATCAGGGGGTCATTCCGGGCGTTGCCCTCGAAAAGATGCTGGTTCGGCGTAGCCCGCGCTGGTGGCGCTCGACCCTGGCGCGCAGCCGCCCGCTGGCGGTGCTGGATATCGGCCAGGGGATTGCCGGCTATGCGTCCTATGGCCGGTGCCGCGACCGGGCTTCGCCCGCCGCCGGCGAGATCGACGAGCTTTATCTGCTGCCCGAATATCAGGGCCTCGGCTTCGGCCGCCGCCTGTTCAGGGCCGTGTGCAACGACCTGCGCGCACAGGAGATGACCCCGGTCATGCTGTGGGCGCTCGCCGACAACACCCGCGCCTGTGCGTTCTATGAAGGCCTCGGCGGGCGCGTCGCCGGACGGGTCGAAGAGCGCATCGGCGGCGTGAAGCTGACCAAGGTGGCGTATCTTTTCCCATAAGTGTCGCCAGGCGCACGATCTTTCTCGCCCAGCCGTTGCCTCGCCGGCAGATGATGGGTTAGGGAAACCGCGACCTTTTTCCCCTCTCCCGGAGATGACGTTTATGCGCATTGATGCGATCGCGATTGGAAAGAACCCGCCGGACGACGTGAACGTCGTCATCGAAGTGCCGATCGGCGGCGAGCCCATCAAGTACGAGATGGACAAGGATGCCGGCACCCTCTTCGTCGACCGCTTCCTCTACACCGCCATGCGTTATCCGGGGAACTACGGCTTCATCCCGCACACCCTCTCCGGCGACGGCGACCCCTGCGACGTGCTGATCGCCAACACTCGCGCCATCATTCCGGGTGCGGCCATGAGCGTGCGTCCCGTCGGCGTGCTGGTGATGGAAGACAATGCGGGCGAGGATGAAAAGATCATCGCCGTGCCGTCCGCGCACCTCACCCAGCGCTACGACCGCGTGAAGAGCTACAAGGACCTACCCGAGATCACACTCAAGCAGATCGAGCACTTCTTCCAGCACTACAAGGATCTGGAGCCCGGCAAGTGGGTCAAGATCATCCGTTGGGGCGACGCCGACGAGGCCAAGCGCCTGATCCTGGAAGGCATCGAGCGGGCGAAGAAGAACAAGGGCTGAGGGCCCATCTTCCTCCATCTGAGAAATGGCCGGGCACCGCCCCGGCCATTTTTTATGCGCGGTCGGACTTTGCGAAACTTGCAGGATTCACGACGAGCCAGGCGGCACGAAGAAGCAGATGATGGCTCTCGTCGTCGGTTCCTCGCAAAGATGGAACTTTCGATCCGGCGACAGTCGCGCCGCTCCTCGGGCAGCGATCCGCCCATCCCAGAGGTGCCAGCCGTCAGGAGCCTCCCGAACGGTCTCACCCTTCTCCTCCGAGAGCGCACGGCAATCATGGTCGTTGCAGCACCAGGGAGGATACCAATCGTGAGCGCCGGTCGCCGAGATTCCGGAGAGCCACGCTCCGGCCGTCAACACGACGAAGGCCATTCGAGCCCCTCGGGGACGCGGATCGCGCATCGCATGGCCTGCCATGGATCTTTTCTCCTCGCCCGGAACGGCACCGATCCAGGGCTCGGAGGATAAGATTAGATCCCTTAGCCGGAAGGTCCACTTCGTCTGAAGCAGGACCCCTCCGCAGCAGTCCTAAAGCGCTTCGCCCTTTAACAGGCGCGGCGTGTCGCGATCCGTCAGGCCCGCCGCCTCGCGGATGAAGAAGCGTTTTAGGCCCGGCATGCGGTCGACGAGGCCGAGGCCGAGGTCGCGGATCAGGCGCACCGGCAACAGATCATTGGAGAAAAGCCGATTGAGTCCGTCCGTCATCAGTCCCATGGCGGTGATGTCGGCGCGGCGCGTGCGCTCGTAGCCCTCCAGCACATCCGCCGTGCCAGGGTCGAGCCCCAACCGCAGCGCATCGGCGATGGTTTCGGCCAAAGCTGCCGCATCCTGCAGGCCGAGATTGAGACCCTGCCCGGCGATAGGATGGATGACATGGGCCGCATCGCCCAGAAGCGCGAGGCGCTCACCGACGAAGGAGCGCGCGACACCGAAGGAAAGCGGGAAAGCCTGCGGCTTCGTCTCGAACGCAATCTTGCCGAGTTGCAGCCCAAAGCGTTTTTCCAGTTCGACCAGAAGGTCCTCGGGATCGGATTCAAGCAGAGCCGGCACGTTTTTGGTCTTTTCGCTCCACACGATCGAGGAGCGGTGCTTCACCGAGCCGTCGGGCTGCGTCTCAGGCTTGAGCGGCAGAATGGCGAAGGGGCCGGAGGGCAAAAAGTGCTCGACCGCCCTGCCCTCGTGATCGCGCTCATGGAGAATGGTCGCGACGATGCCCGACTGGTGATAGGGCCAGGAAATCCAGCCGATGCCAGCTTGTTCGCGCAGACGCGAGCGCGCGCCGTCGGCGGCAACGAGAAGCGAGGCGTCGATGCTTTCGCCGCCACTGAAAGTGACAGTGACGCGCGCCGGATCGGCGGCAAATTTCGTGACGCCCTCGGAGCGGAGGCTGACGCCCGCAGTCTTGCTGGCTTCGATCAGGGCGGCGGTCAGATCGCCCGCCGTCACCATATGCGCAAAGGGCTCGCCCTCGGCGACTTCGCCTTCGAAGGTCAAAAAGGTCGGGCGCACGGGATCGTTGAGGGAGCTGTCGGTGATCACCATGTCGAGGATCGGCTGCGCCTTGTCGGCGACCGCGTCCCAGACGCCGAGCGTCTCCAGCATCCGACGGGCCGCGGCGGCGATGGCATAGGCGCGCTTGTCGCCATGCGGATCGCGCTTGAGCGCCGGGTCCGCCATGACGACGTCGACACCGTCAGCCAGGGCGTCCTTGAGGGCGAGCGACAGGGACAAACCCGCCAAGCCGCCGCCAGCAACGACGACGCGGGGGACGTTTGCGGTCATGGCTCTCTCCTTCGAGCTTCGGCAACGGGTGTTTATCATCGCAACAACGACGTCAAGCGTAAGTGGGGCGGGGGAAAAATTCCTGCCAGAAACAGGGGGCAGATTGTTATGTTTTATCAAATACTCTAAAAGCCTGGCTCCGGAGGACAACACGCATGCTGATCGTTCCGGGCAAAAAACCCTCGCTGTTTAAGAAGCTTTGGATCGGTATCCTGTTTCTGACAATGCCTGTCGCAGCCCTGACCATGATCAAGGACTAGTGCTGCATTCGCATTTCGAGCAGTGTCGATCTTGACGGCTCGAACTCTCTCTTGATCTTCCGACGAGCCTCCCCGATGGATGGCGCTCCGCCCGAAGGAGTATTAGTGCCATGTCCAACGCCGTCTCCAACCTTCTATCGATTCTCGATCTCGAACAGCTCGAGGTGAATCTGTTTCGCGGGCAAAGCCCGAAGAGCGGCTGGCAGAGAGTTTTTGGCGGGCAGGTGATCGGGCAAGCGCTGGTGGCCGCAAGCCGCACGGTGGAGGGACGCCATCCGCACTCGCTGCATGGCTATTTCCTGCTGCCGGGTGACCCCAAGGTGCCTATCATCTATGAGGTCGACCGCATCCGCGACGGCAGGAGTTTTACCACCCGGCGCGTGGTGGCGATCCAGCACGGGCATGCGATCTTTTCCATGTCGGCGTCCTATCAGGTCGACGAGCCGGGCTTCAGCCACCAGATGCCGATGCCGGATGTGCCGGGGCCGGACGAATTGCCGACGGAGGAAGAGGTGAAGGCCGATCTTCTGCCTCTCATGCCGGAGCCGATGCGCACCTATTACCAGCGTGAGCGGCCCATCGAGATGCGTCCGGTCGAGATCGGCCGCTACATGTCGCGCGATCCCATGGAGCCGAACTTCCATGTCTGGATCAGGACGACGGGCCGCCTGCCCGACGATCCGGCGATCCACCAATGCGTGCTCGCCTACGCCACGGACATGACCCTTCTCGACACCTCGCTGATGCCGCATGGCCGCACGGTGTTCGAACCGGTGATCCAGGCCGCGAGCCTCGACCATGCCCTGTGGTTCCACCGCCCCTTCCGGGCGGATGAATGGCTGCTCTACGCCCAGGACACGCCGAACGCCTCCGGCGCCCGCGGTTTTTCACGCGGCTTGATCTTCAAGCAGGACGGCACCCTCGTCGCCTCGGTGGCGCAGGAAGGCCTGATCCGCGACCGCAGCTCCTAAACTATTGACCGCTCATTACGCGACGAATGGAGCAATCGTAAGCAGTCGTTCGAGTTGAACCTTACCATCCCAACCGACAGGCATCGTCGTTGCGTGACCACGCCAAACGGGACCGTCATCCCGCCATCTACGACGATAGCGTCTTAGTGAATCTATAATTGTCTTTTCGGCATCGCGACTCGCACTCGGGTCATCGTCGAAGCCTGGCTCCCATAGGCAACACGGACAAATTCCTGTTCCTATGCGGCCCCCCTCATCGTCATACGAGGAACCTTTGAAGTAGCCAGGAAAACCGCATGCAGGGCAAAGTATGTCACCCTCTAGCGTGCTTATGTTGAACCGGCGAGTGTCCTCAGTCATCCCACGTCCTTGCTACGGTTCTTGAGAGTTTCGGAAATTTCTCCGCAATCGAATAGCCAAGCTATCCACGCCTTAACTCCGTTTTTGGCTGCCCAGTTCTTAGGCGACCTGCATCTTTTAGAGCAAGTTCCCCATGCCCATGAAAGAGGCAGCGCATCCTGAAGCATGCGCAGCCAAGCGCTGGCACGGCTTTTGCTTATCCCCTTCACGACACTCGCACCAACAGGGCGGGTTCATGTGGAACTCGTTGTCCTGCGGCAGATTAAGTTCCTGTCCAGGCAACGTCGCAAAGGGGGCTCAACCCATGAAAATCGTGATGGCGGTCATCAAGCCGTTCAAGCTCGAGGAGGTGCGCGATGCGCTAACCGCCCTCGGCGTGCACGGCCTCACCGTGACCGAGGTGAAAGGGTACGGACGGCAGAAGGGTCATACCGAGATCTATCGCGGCGCCGAATATGCCGTGAGCTTCCTGCCGAAGTTGAAAATCGAAGTGGCGGTGGCAAGCGAGTTGGTTCCGCAGGTGATCGACGCGATCACCTCCGCCGCCCGCACGGGCCAGATCGGCGACGGCAAGATCTTCGTCCTGTCGCTCGAAAAAGCGGTCCGCATCCGCACGGGCGAGACCGATGGCGATGCCCTCTGATCAACCCTTTCCCTGTCTCTTCCGGAGTTTTCCTTCGATGAACCTTCGTCACCGTGTCACGACCACCTTAAGAGGGTTGGCTTTAAGCCTCGTCGCCCTCTCCCCCGCTCTGGCGGAAGAAGCCGCTGCGCCAACCGTCAACAAGGGCGACACCACCTGGATGCTGGTGTCCACCATCCTCGTCATTCTCATGACGATCCCGGGCCTCGCGCTGTTCTATGGCGGCCTCGTGCGCACCAAGAACATGCTGTCCCTGCTCACCCAGGTTCTGGCGATCTTCTCGCTCGTCGCGATCATCTGGGTCTTCTATGGCTACTCACTCGCCTTCACCGCCGGTCCCGGCGGCATCGGCGCCTTCATCGGCGGCTTCTCCAAGGCCTTCCTCGCCGGCGTAACGACCGAGACCACCTCCGACACCTTCACCAAGGGCGTGGCGATTCCGGAATTCGCGTTCCTGGCGTTCCAGCTCACCTTCGCGGCCATCACGCCTTCTCTGATCGTCGGCGCATTTGCCGAGCGCATCAAGTTCGGCGCGGTGCTGCTATTTACGGCATTGTGGGCCACGTTCGTGTACTTCCCCATCGCGCACATGGTGTGGTTCTCGGAAGGCTATCTCTTCGGCCTCGGCGCGCTCGACTTCGCAGGCGGCACGGTGGTGCACATCAATTCCGGCGTCGCGGGCCTCATCGGCGCGCTGCTGATCGGCAAGCGCATCGGCTACGGCAAGGATCTTCTCGCTCCGCACGCGCTCACGCTCACCTTCGTCGGCGCCTGCTTGCTGTGGGTCGGCTGGTTCGGCTTCAACGCGGGCTCGAACCTCGAAGCCACCGGCACGGCGGCGCTCGCCGTCATCAACACTATCGTCGCTCCTGCGGCTGCAGGTCTGGCGTGGATGGGCGCCGAAGCCTTCGGCAAGGGCAAGGCCTCGCTCCTCGGTCTCGCCTCGGGCGTGGTCGCGGGCCTCGTCGCCATCACTCCGGCGGCCGGCCTTGCGGGTCCGATGGGCTCCATCGTGCTCGGCCTCGTCGCAGGTGTCGTCTGCTACATCGCTGTGACGAGTGTGAAGAACGCGCTCGGCTATGACGACGCTCTCGATGTGTTCGGCATCCACGGCGTCGGCGGCATCGTCGGCGCCATCGGCACCGGTATCGTTGCGGCGCCGTCGCTCGGCGGCCTTGGCGCGGGTGAGTACTCCATCAGCGGCCAGGTGTGGACGCAAGTGATCGCCGTAGTGATCACCATCGCCTGGACCGGCATCGGCTCAGCCATCCTGTTCAAGATCGTCGACGCCGTCGTCGGCCTTCGTCCGAAGCAGGAAGCCGAGCGCGAAGGTCTCGACCTCGCCGACCACGGCGAGCGCGCCTATAATTACTGACAAAAACGTAAGCCTTCCAGAGGGCTCGAAATGGAAAAGCCCCGGTCGCAAGGCCGGGGCTTTTTCGTTGTCGCTGTTGCTCCGTCGGTGAGCGGATCAGCCGTTCTTGATGAGCTGCTTCAGCTTCGCGCGACGGATCTCTTCCGATTCCTGGAAATTCGACGCGCCGTAAAAGTCGCCCTTGCTGTCCATCAGAAAGATCGTCGCCGTATGGTCCATGGTGTAGCCGGAATCGGTCGGGACCTTGCGGTAGTAGACCTTGTAGGCTTTCGCCACCGCGGCGATCTCTTCGTCCGTTCCTGTCAGCCCGACGATGCGCGGGTCGAAGGAGGAGAGATAGGTCTTCATCAGATCCGACGTGTCCTGCGCGGGATCGACGGTGATGAAGACGACCCGCATCTTGTCCGCGTCCTTGCCGAGGGATTCGAGATCCTGCGTCAGGTCGTAGAGCGTTGTCGGGCACACGTCCGGGCAATGGGTGTAGCCGAAGAAGATCGCGAAAGGCTTGCCCGTCAGATCTTCATTGGTGAAGGGCTTACCCTCTTGCGAGGTCAGTTTGAACGGGCCGCCGATCAGCGCCCGCGAGACGTTCTGCTTCGAGTCGGGCACCAGCAGCAGCACGGTGACGAGAAGCGTCAGCGCCGCCGCGAGAAACAGTCCGAGCGGCAACAAGAGAGAGCGTTTGAGAACCATCGTTGTCTCCAAGTCGGATGCCCCGCGACAGCAGGGCATCCGGTGAGAGGAAAGCCTAGTGCTTATGCTCGGCGGCCCCGCCGCCCTGGCCGGACATGCCGCGCACTGTGTACTCGACATTCACCGTTCCGGCTCTCTCGAACACGAGCGTGCCCTTGAAGGTCTGGCCCTCTTTGAGCGGCTCCTTCAGATCCATCAGCATGAGATGGAAGCCGCCGGGCTTCAGTTCCACGCTTTCGCCCGGCTTGATCTCGAGTCCGCCCTCGACCTGCTTCATGCGCATGACGTTGTCCTGCATGGACATTTCATGCACCTCGACCTTGGAGCCGAGCGGGAACGAACCGCCGATCAGCCGGTCGGACTCTTTGCCGGTATTGGTGATGCGTAAGTATCCACCGCCAACCTTCGCGCCCGCAGGGGTCGCGCGCGACCAGGGCTGCTCGATGGTGAGGGAGCCTGCCTTGACGCTCGCCGGCGCGCCGGCAGCGGCGACGATCTTCACGCCCGGTGCGGGCGATTTGAGGCTGTGGGCGTCCTGTCCGGATGCGGGAATTTGCGTCCATTCCTCCTTCGCGGAAGCACATTCCTGCACGACCGGAATGTAGACCGTCTCGCCCGGCTGGAAGGCGTCGGTCACGCGCGCCTGGAAGACGAATTCGTCGTAATGGCCATCATCCAGCGAGCCCGTCCAGGTGATGCCGGTGATGCCTTCCGAGAGCGCGTCGCCATAGAGTTGATAGGTCTTGGCATAAGCGGCCTTCGTGGTCTCCAGCGTCCAGCCCGCCTTCGGCATCGGCTTGACGGCAATGATGCCGTCGGGGATCTGCACGCGCACCTTCAAGGTCGGCTGACCTTTGCAGCCATGGCCGATGCGCAGAACCGCCTTGTAGGTGGAATTGGGCGTGGTCTGCGCGGTCTCGAACGTGGCGTGGGCGAAAGCGGGCGATGCAAGACCGATGGAAGCGGCCGCGACAAGCGCGCCGCGGAAGAGCGACGATTTCATAAGAGTCAGTCCTGATAAGTTGGTTGATAGGGTCGAAGAACGATCAACCGAGGCGCGGCGGTGCGCGCGAACCGACAGGCAGGACTTTTGATGCAACACGCAGGAGCGGCGTTTCAAAGGAAAAGCCGACGAGCGTCGCGACCGGCACAAGCCGGTCGAGGACGATGGCGGAGGGAACCGGCCCCGCAGCGGCGGACGAGACGCCGCAGCCCAGGATGCAGCAGAGGCCATCATGGGCCTTGGCGGGCGAATGATCCGGCGCGGGTGTGGCGTCCCACGCGCAGAGAATACCCTGCGGCCCCGCAACCGAGCCGGCATGGACCGCACCGCTGAAGGATAGGAAAAGGGCCTGAAGCGCCAGGGCATAGGCGACGACCGCCGTAATCGCGGCCCGCTTCCACCCGGTCATGAATGCCCTGTTTTCCATGCGTGGGACATGACGCCTTCGCCGCGCGTCGTCAACAGGCATGCCCGCAAGAGTACGGTTAAACGACCCTTAACCCGACTGTTCTAGGGTGACGCCGAGTCACACATTATTGAGATTGATCTGAGTCGGTTGATGCGTACGGCCCGCCGTTCCTCCCATTCCACCTATGACGGCCTCGCCAGCGCCTTGCGGGCCTTCTTCGCCCGCCGGGCGCAGGAATTGATCGGCCTGTTCCTGATTGCGCTCTCCGGAGCCGTGGCGGTGGCGCTCGCCACTTGGTCGGTGGACGATCCGAGCCTCAACAACGCCACCGACATGCCCGTCCGCAACACGCTAGGCTGGCCAGGCGCCATCGTCGCGGACGTGTTGATGCAGCTTTTGGGCCTCGGCGCCATCGCCGCCCTGTTGCCGCTCGCGCTCTGGGGCTGGCGCCTCATGAAATCGGGCGAGCTCGGCCGCACGCAGCTGCGGCTGGTGCTGTGGGTGCTCGGCGCAGGTGCGGCGACGGCTCTCGCGAGCGCGCTGCCCCCGACCGACCACTGGCCGCTTCCCTCCGGCCTCGGCGGGGTGGTGGGCGATGCGATTCTCGCCGGCGGAAAGGCCGTGACCGGCCTGTCGGGCAGCTCCAGCGGCTTTCTCGGCTTCGTCTTTGCCGGCATCGCCATCTTAAGCCTGACTGCCGCCTGCAGCCTGAGCCCGTCGGAAGAAGACAGGCGGCGCCCCGAGCCCGAGGAATTCGACGCCCCCCGCCCCGCCAAGCGGAAGGCAAAGGCCTCCGATTGGGACGATACCGAGGATTCCGGTCACGACGAGCCTGGCTGGGGCATCGTGTCCCTGGGCGCGCTCGCCCACGGCCTGATGAGCCTGCGCGGCGCGGCCCGACGCTGGAGCGAGCGCCGCCGCCATGAGGACGAGGAAGACCTTCCGCCTCCGAGCCGACGCAGCCAAGCCGAACGCCGTGAGCCGGTTCTCGATGGCGCGCCCCCGCCGCGGGCGCGGACCGCGCCTGCAGCAGCCCCGATGCACGACGAGGACGAGGAGCCCTGGGACGCGGAGGAGGATTATGCTCTCGCGCCGCAGACCCCTTCCCGCGTCAACGCGCGCCCCGAGCCGCCCGTGCCAAGCCGCGTCGGCCCGGCCCCGGCCGCGCCGAAACCCGGCCGCCGCATGGCGCGCGAGGCGCAGCCTTCGCTTCTGGACGACGGCGGCGACTACACGCTGCCGGCGCTCACCCTGCTCGCCGAGCCGAAGAAGCCCGCCGGTCCGATCGTCTCCGCCGATGCTTTGGAGCAGAACGCCACGCTTCTCGAAGGCACGCTCGAAGACTTTGGCGTGAAGGGCGAGATCATCAACGTGCGTCCCGGCCCCGTCGTGACGCTCTATGAACTTGAACCCGCGCCAGGCACCAAATCCTCGCGCGTGATTTCGCTCGCCGACGACATCGCGCGCTCCATGAGCGCGATCTCCGCCCGCGTCGCAGTGGTGCAGGGCCGCAACGCCATCGGCATCGAATTGCCGAACCACAAGCGCGAAACCGTTTTCCTGCGCGAGTTGCTCGCGAGCCAGGATTTCGAATCGACCAAGCAGAAGCTGGCGCTGTGCCTCGGCAAGACTATCGGCGGCGAGCCGGTGATCGCGGATCTCGCGCGCATGCCGCACCTGCTCGTCGCGGGTACCACCGGCTCCGGTAAGTCGGTCGCCATCAACACCATGATCCTGTCGCTGGTGTACCGGCTCAAGCCGAAAGAATGCCGCTTGATCATGGTCGATCCCAAAATGCTCGAACTGTCCGTCTATGACGGCATTCCGCATCTTCTGACGCCCGTCGTCACCGATCCGAAAAAGGCCGTCGTCGCGCTCAAATGGGCGGTGCGCGAGATGGAGGATCGCTACAAGAAGATGTCGAAGCTCGGTGTGCGCAACATCGATGGCTTTAACTCGCGCGTCTCGGAAGCCAAGGCACGCGGTGAGGTGATTACGCGCACCGTGCAGACCGGCTTCGAGAAGGAGACGGGACAGGCGATCTACGAGGACGAGATCATGGATCTCGATCCCCTGCCCTACATCGTCGTCATCGTCGACGAGATGGCCGACCTGATGATGGTCGCAGGCAAGGACATCGAAGGCGCGATCCAGCGCCTCGCACAGATGGCCCGTGCCGCAGGCATCCACGTGATCCTGGCAACGCAACGCCCGTCGGTCGACGTCATCACCGGCACGATCAAGGCGAATTTCCCGACGCGCATTTCCTTCCAGGTCACGTCAAAAATCGACTCGCGCACGATTCTCGGCGAGATGGGCGCGGAACAACTGCTCGGCCAGGGCGACATGCTCTACATGGCGGGCGGTGGGCGCATCACCCGCGTGCACGGCCCCTTCTGCTCCGACGAGGAAGTCGAGAAGGTCGTGGCCCACCTCAAGCGCCAGGGACGGCCACAGTATCTCGAAGCCGTCACGGCGGACGAGGACGAGGGTGGCGGCGATACGCCGGTCTTCGACCAGGGCGAGTTCGGCTCCGGCTCGGGCGATCTCTACGATCAGGCGGTCGCCGTGGTGCTGCGGGACAAGAAGGCCTCGACCTCCTACATCCAGCGCCGCCTGCAGATCGGCTACAACCGCGCGGCCTCCCTCATGGAGCGCATGGAGAAGGAAGGCATCGTCGGCGCCGCAAACCATGCGGGCAAACGCGAGATCCTCCTTGAAACCGCCGGCATGGATGACGAATAGGGATAAGCTTGGGAACCGAATCCCGTCGGGTGCGTCAACGAACAGCCAAGCCATTGAATAGCCATAGGTTAAAGCTAGCGCACCGGCCGTGCTGACAGTTCAGGAGTTCTTTCGGATGCGGTTTTCGAGCCTCGCTCGCCTTGTGACGGTCCTCGCCGGTATCGGCGCGGGCGCGTTTCCGGCTGCGGCTCAGGTCCTTCCGATGGACATGTTTCTGCCGCCGCAGCGGCCAGCCAGCACCCCGGCCAGCATTTCCTCGGCGGCGGAGGGTTTCACCCTGTCCTCCGCGCCGCCACCTGCCCACGCGTTCCGGCCGAACGCGCCAAAATCCCAGGTGAGCGAACCCCAAGCGAGCGCGGCTCCCGAGCCCGCCAAGCCTGAGCCGACCTTCGCGGCGCGTGCGCCGCTGCCGCCGGTGCGGCCCGTCACCCCGGTCGCGCAGGCTGAATACAAGGCGGACGATGCCGTCGTCATCGCGGCAAAGCCGATCATCGGCGCGATGCCGGGACAGACTGCCGCCACGCGCATCGAGCCGCTTTCCAACAACGAGATCGTCGCCCGAGCGAACGCCTATTTCACCAACATGCGCACTCTCGTCGCCGATTTCACGCAAGTGGGCGGCGACGGGCGCAAGCTCGGCGGAACGCTCTACCTGCAGCGCCCCGGCAAGTTGCGCTTCGAATACGATCCCCCCGCGACCCTCGAAGTGATCGCCGACGGCACCTCGATCTCCGTGCGTGACAAGAAGCTGCTGACGCAGGACATGTATTTCATCCAGCAGACGCCGCTGAAATTCCTGCTGCGTGATAACGTCAATCTCGGACAGGACATCCCGATCACCGGCATTACCACCGAGGCCGGCGCGGTGCGCGTCAGCCTCGAGGATCGTTCGACGCTCGGCGGCACATCGCGCATCGTGCTCTATTTCGACCCCGAGGTGAAAAGCCTCACCCAATGGCGGATTGTCGATCCGCAAGGCTTCCAGACCGTGGTGGTGCTCAACAAGATCGACCGCAGCCGGAGCATCGACCAGAGCCTGTTCCGCATCCCCAATGCGCCGACCGGGGCGGGGTCAGTCGGTAGGTGACTGTCAGCTTCCCCTGAATGAGGCTTTTGCGCGCGCCCTCGACTTTGGGCGAGCCACCATGTCCCTTTCCTCGCGGACAAATCTGTCGTAGCCCCAAAGGGTTCTGCCAAAGGGGTCTGTTCGCGTGAAACTGTCCGTCTCCACCTGGAACATCAATTCCGTCCGCCTGCGCATCGACCAGGTCCGCCGCTTCCTGCAGGATGAGCGGCCCGACATCCTGTGCCTTCAGGAGACCAAGTGCCCGGACGACAAGTTTCCGCTCAAAGACCTGCAAGCTTCAGGCTATCCCTTCGTCGTCCACATGGGCCAGAAGGGCTACAACGGGGTTGCGATCCTCTCGCGCTATCCGTTCTCGCAGACGAGCGTGATGGAGATGTGCGGCCGACAGGATGCGCGCCACATCACGGTGACGCTCTCACCCCAGGCGAAAGCAGCCTCGGGCCTCGTGATCCATAATTTTTACGTGCCCGCCGGCGGCGACATCCCCGACCCCGACCTCAACGAAAAATTCCGCCACAAGCTGCAATTCATGGACGAGCTGCGCGGCTGGGGCGGACGCTCCAAGCCCACCGCCTCGCCCGCGATCCTCGTCGGCGACCTCAACGTCGCGCCACTGGAACACGATGTCTGGAGCCACAAGCAGCTGTTGGACGTGGTCAGCCACACCCCCATCGAGACCGCCGCCCTGGAAGAACTGCGCCAGGAAGGCGGCTGGACCGACGCCATGCGGCATATCCGGCCCGAGCCCGAAAAGATCTATTCCTGGTGGAGCTACCGCTCGCCCGATTGGGCCGCCGCCAACAAAGGCCGCCGCCTCGACCACATCTGGCTGTCCCAGAGCCTCGCGGGCGCCATCCGCTCCGTCGAAGTCACCAAAGAGACCCGAGGCTGGGACCGCCCGTCCGACCACGCGCCAGTGACGGCGATGCTGGAGCTTTGAGAGGTCCACACCCTTACGCCGGACTTTATGGCGGATCCGTAGGCAGAGTTACTTTCAATCTTAGAAAATTATCCTAATTTGCC
Source organism: Microvirga terricola (assembly GCF_011777495.1). Lineage (GTDB taxonomy): Bacteria > Pseudomonadota > Alphaproteobacteria > Rhizobiales > Beijerinckiaceae > Microvirga > Microvirga terricola. Next base: position 541,463 of record NZ_JAATJS010000001.1, read on the forward strand.
ATATAATATCTTCTATTTATAAGTAATAAAGTTCCATCATATAATAATCACGCGCTCATAGTGCGAATGATTACTTTCGACGACAGCCATATTAACCATCCTGTAAACAAAGAAGCCTAGCTTTTTTGTGCCTGAGAGTGTTCGCATCACGGGGGTGCGCGCTTCCCGCGGCGCTGCGGGCGGGCCCTAGCAAAACAGCATGTCCAACGGCTTCAGCTTCTCCATTCGCAACGCCTTCATCGCCTTGCTCGGCATCAACGCCCTCGCCATCGGCGGTGTCGCGTTGACCTGGTACAAGCAAAAGGAATCGGCGCACGATCTCGTGCAGGCCTATCAGCGGCAGTATCAATCCTATCTTCTTGCCGACGAGTTCCGGCAGAGTTCCGACGATCTCACCCGCCTTGCTCGGACTTATGCGATCAGCGGGGACGCGCGCTACGAGGCGCAGTATCTCGACGTGATCGCTATGCGCAACGGCGAGAAGCCGCGCCCACAGCTGGCGCATCGGATTTATTGGGATCTCGTCGGCGAAGACGGCAAACGGCCGCGCCCGAATGGCGAAACGAAGGCACTGCTTACCTTGATGGAGGAGGCAGGCTTCACCGATCAGGAATTCAAGAAGCTGGAGCTGGCCGCCGCCAAATCGGACGGCCTCGTCGGCCTCGAAGTCAAGGCCATGAACGCGGTGAAGGGGCTTTTTGCCGACAGCGCCGGCAAGTACACGGTCAAGAAAGAGCCGGACCTCAAGCTTGCCCGCGACCTGCTGCACTCGGCGGAATACCATCGCTATAAGGCCGAAATCATGCGGCCGGTCGATGAATTCTTCGAGTTGATGGAGACGCGGACCGCCAATGCGGTCGCGCAAGCGACCGCGGCGGCCGACAGCTGGGAGCGCTGGTTGTCCGTATGCCTCGGCATTCTCGGCTTGGCGCTCACTGCTTCCGGTATGGTTCTGTTCCGACGTGTCCTGTCGCCAATAACGGCGCTGAAATCCATCATGACGGCCCTGTCGAGTGGCCGCTTTGATGTCGACATGTCGCAGGCGGCGCGCGGCGACGAGATCGGCGACATGGCCAAGTCCGTGCTCGTGTTCAAGGACAACGCGGTCGAGCGCCAGCGCTTGGAAGAAGACAGCCAGGCCCAGGCGGCGCGCGCCGGCGCGGAGAAGCGCCGGGCCATGCTGGAACTGGCCGGGGCGTTCGAGAGCAAGGTCGGTCACCTCGTGCAGACTCTGGCGGCTTCGGCCACCGAGATGGAAGGGACGGCGCAATCCATGACGGCGGTCGCCGCGCAGACGAACACCCAATCCGTGGCCGTCGCGGCCGCCGCCGAACAGACCTCGGCCAATGTTCAAACCGTCGCAGCGGCAACCGAGGAATTGTCCATCTCAATCCGCGAGATCACGAGCCAGGTCAGCCAATCCTCGCAGATCGCCGAACGTGCGGTGACCGATGCGCAGCGCACCAACGGAACAGTCCAGACACTGGCCAGTTCGGCGGAAAAGATCGGCGACGTCGTTGCGCTAATCAACACCATCGCGGGCCAGACCAACCTTTTGGCCCTCAACGCCACCATCGAGGCGGCGCGGGCTGGGGAAGCTGGCAAGGGCTTTGCCGTAGTGGCCTCCGAGGTCAAGGAATTGGCGACGCAGACGTCAAAGGCGACCGAGGAAATTTCGCATCAGATCGGCTCTGTTCAACAGGCGACTGAACAGGCCGTCGCGGCGATCCAGCAGATCGCGACGACCATCGCCGAAATGTCGCAGATCTCGGTGTCGATTGCTGCCGCCATGGAACAACAGGGCGCGGCCACGGCGGAAATCGCCCGCAACGTGCAGGAGGCCGCCCGCGGAACGGAGCAGGTCACCGGCAATATAGGCGATGTGCGTCAGGGGGCGGGCGCAACCGGGGCAGCGGCGAGCCAAGTTCTGGGCGCGGCTCAGGAGTTGTCGCGGCACGCGGAAAATCTCGGCCGTGAGGTCGATGTCTTCTTAGGGGAAGTGAAGGCGGCGTGAGGGCGAAAGGCCCTCACTCCTCCCCATCCGGCATTTTGGCCGGAATTTCCTCGCCGTCGATGGCGATCAGCTTCTGGCGCACCTGCTCCAATCCGCGCGAAAGCCGGGTCAGTTCCTCGGCCATGGCCTGTTCCATCGCCGCCGCCGCGTTAGGAAACTCCTCCAGCACGCGGCGCATCAGGCTTGGGCTGACGCGGATCACGGTCGTGGCGTCACGAGCGGTGGCGGTGGCGGTGGCGGGGCGCTCGATGCGGGCGAACAGGGCCGCCTTGCCGATCACCGCTCCAGGCCCCGCGACGAAGGCGGCGGGCGAACCGTCGTCCTGCGCGTCAAGCGCGATGGCACCCTTGGCGACGACGAAGCCGCCATCCGAACGGTCGCCCTTGCGAAAAAGCGTGTCGCCGGCGCGCAGATTGCGGCTCTCCGCGGCGAAGGCCACGAGGCGCAGGGCATCCCGGTCCAACAGGTTGAACAGGGGCGCGCTGGCCAGAATCGCGATATCGTCTTCGAGCGCCATTTTCTTACGGAATCAGCTTGTAGCCGCCGGGCTCGGTGACGAGGATGCGGGCGTTGGAGGGGTCGGTCTCGATCTTCTGACGCAGACGGTAGATATGCGTCTCGAGGGTGTGGGTGGTGACGTTGGAATTGTAGCCCCAGACCTCGGTGAGGAGGGTTTCGCGCCCGACGACCGCCTGACCGGCGCGGTAGAGATAACGCAGGATCGCGGTTTCCTTTTCCGTCAGCTTGAGCTTCGAGCCCTTTTCCGTGGTCAGAAGCTTGGAGCCGGGGCGGAACGTGTAATGGCCGATCTGGAAAACCGCGTCCTCGCTGGCCTCGTATTGACGCAGCTGCGCGCGGATGCGGGCGAGAAGTACGGCGAATTTGAAGGGCTTCACTACATAGTCGTTGGCGCCTGCCTCCAGCCCCATGACGGTGTCGGTGTCGGAGCCTTGCGCGGTCAGCATGATGATCGGGCTGCGAAAACCGTCGCGCCGCATGATCTTGACCGCCTCGCGCCCGTCCATATCGGGCAGGCCCACATCCATGATCGCGAGATCGATGCGGCCCGCCTTGACCGCTTGCAGAGCCTCGGTCGCAGTTTCCGCGGTGACGACCTCGAACTCCTCGTCGAATCCAAGCTGCTCGGCGAGCGTGTCGCGCAGGTCCTTATCGTCATCCACGACGAGGAGGCGGCTGGCATTCGACATCTCAAACCCTTCAACACAATGGAACTCAACGAGCGGTGCAAAAGAAACGCGCCAGCCTGCCCTCAAGCCATCGCGCCCGCGACCTGTTATTCACGCATGATCCGCATGAACGCGGCCCGAACCCCTTTTCCGGATCACGCTCTCACCGTTAGAGTAGTCACTCGCAGCTTGACAACAAGGCCCTTCGCCACCCCTTCCACTGCCGATGAAGCACCGCCACGTCAACCTCATTCGGGTCTTCCGCTCGCCGCTCGACCATCGCCAGGGGCGCTTGCAGGCGGGAAACCTCGTCATACCCTGCGCGCTCGGGCGCTCCGGCACCAGCCATGCCAAGCGCGAGGGCGACGGGGCCTCGCCGGTCGGGCGGTTCAGCTTGCTTCAGGCCTTTTACCGGGCCGATCGTGGCCCCCGGCCCCGCTCGGGCCTGCGCTTACGACCCATTCGCCACAGCGACGGTTGGTCCGATGATCCGAAGGACCGGCGCTATAACCGCCTCGTCCCCCTGCCCTGCGCCACCAGCCACGAAAAGATGTGGCGCGACGATCATCTCTACGACATCGTCATCGATATCGGCTGGAATCGCGGCCCTATCCGGCGCGGCCGGGGCAGCGCCATTTTCCTCCACCTCGCCCGGCCCGGCTTCACACCGACCGAGGGCTGCGTCGCCGTGGACCCGCGCATGATCCGGCGGCTTCTGGAGCGCATCGGGCCGAACACGAAGATCGAGATCGTGGGATAGCGGGTCTGCATGATCCTGATTGCGACCTGCAACGATTATCCGCACCCGACCCCGAATCTGGCGGCTTTGCTGAAAGCGCTGGAATCGTTGGGGCTTTCCGCGACGCATCATCCTTGGAAGCAGACCGCGCCAAAGGTTTTCGCGGATGCCGAGGCGGTTTTGCCGCTGTGCTGCTGGGATTATCATGATGATCCCGCCCGCTTCGAGAATTGGATCGGCGATCTCGAAGCGAGGGGCGCAAGGCTCTTCAATCCGCCAGCGATGCTGCGCTGGAATCTCCGCAAAACCTATCTGCTCGAGATGGCTGAGGCGGGCCTCGCCGTCCCGAGGACTTTTCATCTGCCTGACGCGAACCACCGGGCGGTCGAGGAGCGGATGCAGCAGGAAGGCTGGCAGAGCGCGGTTCTCAAGCCCGCCTCCGGTCAAAGCGGCCATGGCGTGCGGAAGGTGGAACGGGCCGACAACACCTGGCCTGTCGATGCGGTGAAACGCGATGCGCTGCTTCAGGAATTCCAGCCCGATATCAGTGACCTGGGTGAGACGACCCTGACCTTCATCGACGGCGTCTTTTCCCACGCCGTCCGCCGCATTCTGAAAGCGGGAGAATGGCGAGCCAACGAGCAGCACGGCATCACGCCGGAGCGGGTCGATGTGAGCCCGGAGGTGATTGCAGCAGCGTCGCGCTACCTCGCTCTCCTACCCGAAACGCCGCTTTACGCGCGCGTCGATGGTCTCGCCCGCGCGGATGGCTTCATGCTGATGGAGCTGGAGCTGATCGAGCCCTATCTCTATTGCGAATTCGCACCCGGCAGCGCGGAAAATTTCGCTGCGGCCTTCGCTCGTCGATTGAACCGGCAGAGCCCTTCTCAGGCCGTCTCCGGCAGCCGCTCATAAACCACATTGAGCCGCGTCGTCAGGATCAGGGTGTAGCCGGCTCGTTCCAGAATTCCCGCCGCGTCGTTCGTCGCGGTGCGGTGGGTGCGCTCGGTCATGACCATGACGGGCCAGAGCGTTTTCGGCGCCTCGCGGAAGAACGGTTCGAGGATGAGGCCTTCGGCGCCTTCCACATCGAGCTTCACGAGATCGGGCCGCCCGAAACCTTCGTCCTCCAACGCGCGCTGGAGCGTGATAGCGTTCACCTTCAAGCTGTTCAGAATCTCGCCGCCAGGCATGATCTGGATGCTCGACTGACCCTTGTTTTTCGGGTCGATGAACATCACCACGTCGCCGTCGCGGTCGGCGAGCGCGCAATTGATCGCCTTCACATTCGGCAGGTTGTTCTGGCGTAGGTTGAACGCGAGTCGATCGAACAGGTCGGGCTGCGGCTCGTAGGCCAGAACATGCGCGCCGAGCGTCGCGGCGAAGAATGTATAGGGCCCGATATTCGCGCCGACATCGACGAACTTGAAGCCGGCGCGCACGCGCGCATCGAGGAATTCAAGCTCCTCCGGGTCGAAATGATGCGGCGTGAAGAGGATGCGTCCCTCGCAGGTATTGCCTGAGGCGAACAGGCGCATCCGCGCGCCAAAGACCATCGTATCCACCGGCCGCCCGGCCAGAACCCACCGCACCACGCGGCGGATGACGAGCGCCGCCCGGCGGCCGAACCAGCCCGGCGGCAGGCGGCGCGTGAGCGCGATGCCGAAACGGGCAGCATTGGTGGGCGCGAAGATCCCGAACGGGACCTCCACGAACCCCTCGCGGCGCATCTCGGAAACATAAGCGGTCAACGGCCGAACACGCCCTTCAAAATCTGCGCGAAGCCGTTGCGACGGCGCTTGCGCTCCAATTCCTTCTGGTCCTTGATCCAGGCGATCTGCACCACGCGCCGCTCGCCGGCAAACGGCCTGTGCCCGTGCCAGGAATTGTCCGTGCGCAAAAAGCCGAAGACCGTGCCCATGGTGGGCGGCACCTCGCAGGCATAGGGCTCGTAATCGGTGCCGTTATAGAGCGCGCGCAGGCGCCCGCCCTCCCCTTCCTGCCACGCGTCGTTCATGTAAACGAGCATGGTCATGACCTTGGAGGGACCATCAGTGTGAATCACGCCGTATTTCGGCTGCGATTGTTTCATGATGGTCGTCAGGCGGGGATAGGGATGCAGATCGATCCCGAACCGCTTCGAGAGCACCTCGGTCAGTTCCGGGCTCTCCAACTGATCGATGAGCGCGCGGAAGCTGCCTTTGAGATCGACATCATCGACCGTCAGGTAGCCCGGCTTCGTGATGTTGGGAAAATCCCGGCGCAGGGCCGGGATCGCCTCTTCGCGCAGAAGGCCTGCGCCGAGAAAGTGAGGATAGGGCTCGGCGGAATAGCGGCTTTGGCTGATCGCCTCGGTGTTCAGAAGAGAGGTCATGATGCACCGTGAGGTCAGGCCGCAGAAGGAAGGAAGAAGCTCTTGATCTTCTTGAGCCGGGTCGAGAGGCGGTGGCGCGATTGCTCCTTCGTCACGACCTTCGCTTCCGTCACCCAGTTGAACTGGATGGCGCGGCGGCGGCCCTCATAGGGCTTGTGCCCGTGCCAGGAATTGTCGGAGCGACGGAACACCAGAAGCGTGCCGTTCACCGGCGGCACCTCGGTGACGTAATCCTCAAGATCCGTCCCGTTGTTCAGCAGGCGCAGACGTCCGCCGTCAAAGTCCCAATCCTCGTTGAGATAAAGCAGCACGGTAATGATCTTGGTCGTGCTGTCGGTGTGGATCGACCCATCCTTCTTTCGCAAGAAACCGCGCACCGTATACATGGTCGGCCGGCCCGAGAGGTCGATGTCGAACTTCTCCTCGACGGCCTTGCGGAAGGCGTCTCCGTGCAGCTCTTTGATCAGTTCCGCAAAATGTCCCCTGATCTTCAATTCCGCCGGCGGATGCGAGCCCGCGCCGGGCACATCCGGAAAGTCGCTCACGACTTTGCGGAAAGCCTCCGGCTTCACGAAATTGGGAACGATCACATAGTCGAAGGGCTGCTTCGTCAGCGGCGTTTTCGCAAGCGCGCCAAAATCCAGATAGCTCATGGTCCGATCCCATCGTCTCGATGCGACACGACCCGATGACGTCGCCTCAATGGAAAATCGGCGCGGAAACGCCGCAAAATCCTTTCAGCCCCCGGGTCACCCAGAAGGCGCACTCCCAGGCTATGGACCAATCTAGGGTTACAGCGACCGCCGGACAGGGATCCTAGAGTTATACTTTAGCTGGACCAGGACCGGACAACTCCGGGAAGGCATTTGAGCCGCCTTCCCGAAGTTTTTGGCGCTTATCGGGACGGTGCATCTCCAGCGAGCGCCGCAAAAAACACGTCCGGCGAGTCCTCTTCCCGCAGCCGCGCTCTTTCGATCACGAGGAAACGCGTACCGACGGTTTTGACGAAGCTGCGGTCGTGGGAGACCAGGATGCCGGTCGCCTCGGTGGAGAGGATCTCGGTCTCCAAGGCCTCCCGGCCGGGGATGTCCACGTGGTTCGTGGGTTCGTCCATGAGATAAAAATTCGGCTCGACGAGCCGCAGCGCCAACAATCCCAGCCGGGCCTTCTGGCCGGGCGAGAGTTTGGCGATCGGCTGACGCTGTTTCTCCACCGAAAAGCCGGCGCCCGCGAGCAAGCCCATGCTCTTCTGGTCGCCGAGGCGGAAGGTGGAGAGGATGAAGTCGAACGGCGTCGCCTTGTCTGGCAGCTGCGACATATCCTGATCCGTGTAGCCCAAAGCCACCGAGGGGCTGACCTTGATCCCCGCCTCACCGCCTTGCGCCCTCATGGCTTTGTGCAGCAGGCGGATGAGCTGGGATTTACCCGCGCCGTTCTTGCCCAACAGGACGATGCGGTCGGCTTGAGCGACTTCGAGCTTCGGGATTTCGAACAGTCGCGCGCCGTCGGGCCTGCACACGGTGACATTTTCAAGCGTCAGGAGAACGCGCGCATGCGTGCCGCGATTGCCGAGGCGAATCTCGCCGGAGCGCTCCTTGTGAAGCGCCTGCAAGCCATCCTCCAGCGCCTCGGCGCGCTTGTTGAGCTGCTTGGCTTTGGTCAACAACAGATCGCTGCCGCTGTTGATGCCGACATTGCGCAATTCGCCCGCATTCTGCCGCAGCCGTTTGATCTCGCGCCGATCTTTCTCGTTCTTGTCGGCGAGCGCTGCATCGTGATCGGCCAAGAGACCCCGCGCGCGGCGATAGGGATGCGCGAACATCACTGAAGTCTCGGGGCGCAGGAAAAGCGTTTTGGTCGTGCAGGCGTCGAGAAAATCGCGGTCGTGGCTGGCGATCACCATCGGAATCGACCCCGCCGCATTCGCGATCCAGCGTTCCAGCAGAAGAAGCTTTTCGAGGTCGAGGTGGTTGGTGGGTTCGTCGAAGAGCAGTACATCGGGCTCCGTCACCCAGGCCCGCGCAATCAGCGCCAGGCGCTGCCAGCCGCCGCTCAATGCGCGCACAGGACGCTCGCGCAGATCGGGCGGCGTCTCAAATTCATCGAGCACCACATGCACGCGCCATTCCTGCGTGTCGCGCTCGAGCGGCGGAAGCGCGTTCAACACTGCATCATGCAGCGAGAGATCGAGCAACGTTTCGGGCACATCCTGCTCGACGAGCGCGACGCGCATTCCGCGCGAACGAATAATCTCGCCGGAGGTCGGCTCGATGAGCCCCGCGAGACATTTGAGAAGCGTCGATTTACCCGCGCCATTGCCGGCCACGAGACCGAGGCGGTCCCGCTCGCCGATGACGAGGTTCAGATTTCGAAAAAGAGGCGTGGAGGCGATGACAGCAACATCGCGAAGGCTGATGGAGCCCATGAGAAAATCTCTTCAGTCAGAAAGCGCGCCGACCGCGAGGGTTCATTTTGAGGCGCGCGAAACGCAAACGTCCTTTGGGACGCGCCGGACCCGTTTTAGGGGCGGACGCGAAAAGCCGTTCAGAGCCGACCGGAAGAGATTTTGAAGGGAGAGAAGCCCTTAGATCCGTTCGATGGTCCGCCCTGCAACAAGCTGCTGCAGGGCCTGCCAGGGGCCAAACATGCGTTGCAGAATTCGCTTGTACATGCAGCCCTCCCTGGTTCGTGTGGCGGATCGAGAAACTTAAGCATGATTTTTGAACGTTTCAACTCAAATCGAGAATTCAAGCGGACTTAATTCTTTGTGGGATAAGCGCTGTAGGTGGCTTTTTCCCAAGCTGAGTCATCGTTTAGCGTAAGCGGCATGACTCATAGTTTTGTCGCTTACATTGATGAATCCGGAGATGATGGGATCGGAAATTTTCGCCAGCCCGGAGCACATGGCGGTTCATCAAGTTGGCTTGTGATTTCTGCCTGCGTTTTTCGCAAGTCGTTTGATCTGGACGCTGTTGGTTGGCGTGATGAAATCTCCGCCTTGATGCCGGAGAAACGAAAAAGAACTATACATTTTGCACACATGGCCCATGGGCAAAAACTTGCCGCCTGCAGGAGCCTCGCAGCACGTCCAATTCGCTCTTTGAGTATTCTCTCGAATAAAACGACTATTCCGGACGGCACATATACCGATAAAAATCAGCTCTATTTCTATTTGACTCGTTATTTGATTGAGAGACTTTCCTGGCTTTGCCGAGATTTGCGTCCACGCGTACCACAAGGCGATGGAAGAGTTATGATCACCTTTTCCCGCCGCGGCGGCATGTCATACCCAGATTTTAGGTCGTATTTGGAGCGCTTAAGAAGTGCCCAAGATAACGATGTAAAAATTCACTGGCCGGTTATCGATATAGACGGCATCGATGCAAAAGATCACTCTACCCACGCAGGCCTTCAATTAGCTGATGTAGTTGCTTCGGCTTTCGCAAGCGGGGTTGAGGCTGACAAGTATGGGAATTGCGAGTCGCGATATGCGGAGCTTCTAAAGCGGACGGTTTACGAGCGGAATGGCAACTATCTGAGTTACGGGCTTAAGCTCGTACCGCGGCACAATGATATGACGCTTAACGCAGAGCAAAGACGTTTAATCGATCTTTTTAAATGAAGTCGGCAGCCCCCCGGCCCATAATTGCGATTTCTCGCCTGCAATCTCTCGACTGCTCTGGGTTGCTCCGGCGCATGGCTGCCTTAGCGTTGTATACACGATTGATCCCAAGATTTCAAGGATTCTCGCCGAAAAACCAAATACTTAGCTAAACATTTGATCCGACTCGATTTTTTACCGGTGGTAGTTTCTCAACTTAATTGAGGCCCGCCTTCGGCCTCGTCCCGAAAATCGCGCTGCCCACCCGCACATGCGTCGCCCCGAGTTGGATCGCCGCGTCGTAATCGGCGCTCATGCCCATGGAGAGAATTGTCAGGCCGTTGCGCTTGGCCAGCGTGTTGAGCATGGCGAAATGCGGGGACGGCGGGTCCTCCGCCGGAGGGATGCACATCAGGCCCTCGACGACGAGGCCGTATTTGTTTCGGCAGGCCTCCAGAAACGCGTCGAGCTCGGAAGGCGCGACGCCGCCCTTTTGCGGCTCCTCGCCCGTGTTCACCTGGACCAGAAGGCGGGGCTTCTTGCCCTGCTTGGCGATTTCCTTTGCCAGCGCCTCGGCGAGCGAGGGCCGGTCGAGGGTGTGAATCACGTCGAAAAGCTCGACCGCCTCCTTGGCCTTGTTGGATTGCAGCGGGCCGATGAGGTGGAGTTCGACGCCGGGATAGCGCTTGCGCAGGGCCGGCCACTTGGCCTTCGCCTCCTGCACGTAGTTCTCGCCGAACACGCGCTGTCCGGCGGCAAGCACAGGCTCGATGTCTTCCGCCGGGAAGGTTTTGGAGACCGCGACCAGGATCACCGAGGCGGGATCGCGCCCGTAATCGCCAGCCCAGCGCTTCACGCTGGCCTGGACCTCTTTCAGGCGTTCGACGGAATCGGTGTCGCTCATGGCGTCTTTAGCCTCCTCTCGCGCGCGAAGCCGTTGACCGCGCGGATGAGGTGTGTCCTAGTCCGCGCCAACCCGGCGGCGCAAGCTGCCACCATCGCTGTAATGACGGATATCGAAGAAAAATGAGGCCCGAGCGCTACAACGCCAAGGAAGCTGAGCCGAAATGGCGGAAGGTCTGGAACGACCGCGATCTGTTCAAGACCGACAATAACGACCCGCGGCCGAAATATTACGTGCTCGAGATGTTCCCCTATCCGTCGGGGCGCATCCATATGGGCCACGTCCGCAACTACACGATGGGCGACGTGGTGGCGCGCTACAAGCGCGCCAAGGGCTTCAACGTGCTCCACCCGATGGGCTGGGACGCCTTCGGCATGCCGGCGGAAAACGCGGCCATGCAGAACAAGGTCCACCCCAAGGAATGGACCTACGCCAACATCGCGACCATGCGCGGCCAGCTGCAATCCATGGGGCTCGCCATCGACTGGAGCCGCGAGATCGCGACCTGCGATCCGAGCTATTACAAGCACCAGCAACGCATGTTCCTCGATTTTCTCGAGGGGGGCCTGGTCGACCGCAAGACTGCCAAGGTGAACTGGGACCCGGTGGACCACACCGTGCTCGCCAACGAGCAGGTCATCGACGGGCGCGGCTGGCGCTCGGGCGCGCTGGTGGAACAGCGCGAACTGACCCAGTGGTTTTTGAAAATCACCGATTACGCGCAGGACCTGAACGACAAGCTCGACACCCTCGACCGCTGGCCGGAAAAGGTGCGTCTGATGCAGCGCAACTGGATCGGCCGCTCGGAGGGCTTGCTGGTCCGCTTCGCACTCCAGCCCCAGAGCGCGCCGAACGGCGAGGCCGAGGTCGAAGTCTATACCACCCGCCCGGACACCCTGTTCGGCGCAAAATTCGTGGCGATAGCCGCCGACCATCCGCTGGCGAAGGCCGTCGCCGCAAAGAATGCGGATCTCGCTGCCTTCATCGAGGAGTGCAAACGCACCGGCACGGCCCAAGAGGCCATCGACAAGGCCGAGAAGCTCGGCTTCGACACGGGCATCCGCGCGGTTCACCCCTTCGATCCGTCATGGACGCTGCCGGTCTATGTGGCGAATTTCGTGCTCATGGAATACGGCACGGGCGCGATTTTCGGCTGCCCGGCGCATGACCAGCGCGACCTCGATTTCGTCAACAAGTACGGCCTCGGCAACACGCCGGTCGTCTGCCCGCCGGACGTGGACCCCGCCACCTTCGTCATCACCGACACGGCCTATGACGGTGAGGGCCGGATGATCCATTCCCGCTTCCTCGATGGCATGACCATCGCGGATGCCAAGGAAGAGGTCGCCCGCCGTCTGGAGACAGAAACACGCGGCAACAAGTCGGTCGGCCAGCGCAAGGTGAATTTCCGCCTGCGCGACTGGGGCATTTCGCGCCAGCGCTATTGGGGCTGCCCGATCCCGATCATCCACTGTGACGATTGCGGCGTGGTGCCCGTGCCGAAGGACCAGCTTCCGGTGACCTTGCCGGAGGATGTGTCCTTCGACGTGCCGGGCAACCCGCTCGACCGGCACGCGACCTGGAAGCACGTGAAGTGCCCGACATGCGGCGGAAAAGCCCGGCGCGAGACGGACACGATGGACACGTTCGTCGATTCGTCCTGGTACTTTGCGCGCTTCACCGATCCGACACTGACGGACAAGCCCACCGACCGTGCGACGGTCGATGCCTGGTTGCCGGTCGATCAGTATATCGGCGGCATCGAGCACGCGATTCTGCACCTGCTCTATTCGCGCTTCTTCACCCGCGCCATGAAGAAGGTCGGCCATGCGGGGCTCGACGAGCCCTTCGCCGGCCTCTTCACGCAAGGCATGGTGGTACACGAGACCTACAAGGACACGAGCGGCGCGTGGATTCAGCCGAGCGAAGTGCGCTTCGAGTCTGACGGCGCCACGCGAAAAGCTTTTCACGTCACCACGGGCGCTCCGGTTTCCATCGGCTCCATCGAGAAGATGTCGAAATCGAAGAAGAACACGGTCGATCCGGACGAGATCATCGCTTCCTACGGCGCGGATACCGCCCGCTGGTTCATGCTGTCCGATTCGCCGCCGGAGCGCGACGTGATCTGGACCGAGGAAGGCGTGCAGGGCGCGGGTCGCTTCGTGCAACGTGTGTGGCGTCTCGTCGGCGAAATCGCCGACCGTTCGACCGCGTCCGACGGCGCGGCGGCGGACGGCCCCATTGCCACCGCCCTGCGCAAGGCCGCCCACAAGGCGCTGGCCGCGGTGGAGGAAGACATCGAGCGCCTGCGCTTCAACCGCGGCGTCGCCCAGCTCTACGAATTGGCCAACAGCCTGCATGACCTCGTGCAGCAGGGGAAGGCCGCCAACGAACCGGGCCTGGCCCAGGCCGTCCGTGAAGCGGGCCGCATCTTCATCCAGATGCTCGCGCCCATGATGCCGCATCTGGCGGAGGAATGCTGGGAGGCGCTCGGCGAATCGGGGCTGGCCGCAGAGGCCGCCTGGCCGGCGGTGGACCGCTCGTTGCTGGTGGAAAACTCCATCACCCTGCCCGTGCAGGTGAACGGCAAGAAGCGCGCCGACGTCACCGTGGCGCGCGATGCGGATCAGGCCACCATCGAAGCCGCTGTGCTCTCGCTTGAGGCCGTGCAAAAGGCTATGGAAGGCAAGCCGCCTCGCAAGATCATCGTCGTCCCACAGAGGATCGTGAATGTCGTCGCTTAACCTCAAGGGCCTGAACTTCACGGGTCTCGCCCGCCTCGCTCTCGCGGCAGGCCTCACGCTCAGCGTCTCCGCCTGCTTCCGGCCCCTCTACGGGCCGACGGCTTCGGGCGAATCGCTCCAGTCGGTGCTGGCTTCCATCGACGTGCCGGAGGTCAAATGGCCCGATCAGCAGGCGCGCATCGGCCATTACCTGCGCAGCGAGCTGATCTATGCCCTCAATGGCTCGGGCTCGGCCACGCCGAAGAAATACGTGCTGAACCTGTCGCTTGCTCAGACACTCAACACGCCGATCGTCGACGCCCAATCGGGCCGCGCACAATCGGCAACGTTGGTCGGCAATCTGACCTACACGCTGACGACCCCCGACGGCGCCACCGTGATCACCAAGGGTACGGCGACCTCGCAGGCCACTTACGACCGGTTCGAGCAGCGTTTCGCAAGCGTGCGCGCCGCGCGCGAGGCGGAGATCCGGCTCGCAAAAACTCTGACGGAACAGGTCAAGACGCGGCTTGCGGCTACCCTTCAGGCCCGCTCCTGATCGATGGTCGCCGTCAAGGCCAATGATGTGGACGGCGTGCTGCGGCGCGTCGACCCACGCATTGGCGTCTATCTCTTCTATGGACCCGATATCGGCCTGATCAACGAGCGCGCCCGCCTGGTTGCGGAGCGCTCGGTCGACGATCCCGCCGACCCGTTCCAGCTCATTCGCATCGACGGCGACGACATCGCCTCCGATCCAGCACGGCTGGCGGACGAAGCGGGAACGGTCGGGCTATTCGGCGGCAAACGGGCGCTTTGGATCAAGGCAACGTCCCGCAACATCGCACCCGCCGTCGATGCGGTGCTCAAAGGCGAGTTGCAGGACACGGTCATCGTCATCGAAGGCGGCGACCTCGCCAAAACCGCGCCCTTGCGCACCGTCTGCGAACGCTCGCAACGCGCGCTCGCCCTGCCCTGTTACGGCGATACCGGCCGCGATCTCGGCGCGGTCGTGGATGAGACCTTGCAGAAAGGTGGCTTCTCACTGAGCCGCGATGCCCGCACCGCCCTTTTGGCCAGCCTCGGCGGCGACCGGCTCGCCACGCGCGGAGAACTCGCAAAGCTGATGCTCTACGCCCACGGCCAGGGCGAAATCACGCTCGCCGACGTGGACGCGATCATGAGCGACGTTTCGAGCCTCGCCATGGATGCGGTGGTGGACGCCGCCTTTGCCGGCGAAGGCGCAGGCCTCGAAACCGGCTCCCGCCGTCTGGCGGCCGAGGGTGTCCATGCCTCACAAGTGCTGGGCGCGGCCCTGCGCCATGCGCTCACGCTGCTCTCCGCCCGCCTCATCGTCGAGGAAGGCCGCCCCGTCAGCACAGCGGTGGAAAGCCTGCGCGGCCTGCACTTTCGCCGCAAACCGCTGGTGGAACGCCAGTTGCAGCGCTGGACGAGCGAAAGTCTGAAGCAGGCGATCGCGCAGATCCAGGCGAGCCTGCTGGATACCCGCCGTCAGGCGGACCTGGCCGATACCATCGCGGCGAAAACACTGCTCGATTTGGCGCGTGCGGCGCGGCGGTGAGGCCGCAGTTCAGACGTGGCGGCGCACAGCGAAACGGTTCGTGGCGGCGACGATCGATTCGGTCATGCCCGGATCACGCGCATCATGGCCGGCCTCGCCGACGACGATGAGTTCACTCCCCGGCCAGTGCTCCTTGAGCCGCCAGGGCGTGATGAGCGGACCGCCGATGTCCACGCGGCCATGGATCAGAACGCCAGGAATACTCGCGAGACGGCCCGCGTTCCGCACCAGAATCCCGTCCACCAGCCAACCTCTGTGGCGCCAATAATGTGTGACGAGGCGGGCGAAGCCCAACCGGAACGCCGCTTGCTCATAACGGGGATGGGGCTTGTGGTTAGGATGAACCGCGACGATGGCCATTTCCCAATTGCACCAGTCCCGCGCCGCCTTTTCGTGGACCGCAGGATCGGGATTCATGAGCAAACGATGGTAGCCTTCGACAAGGCAGCCGTCGCGTTCCGCCTCCCGGACACCGTCGCGAAGGCGGGCCCAAGCTTCGGGAAAGAACATGCCGACGCCGCGCGTGATCCAATCGATCTCCGAGGCTGACGTGAGGGCGATGCTGAAGAGCACCATCTCGGTCACACGATCAGGGTGACGTTCGGCATAGGCCAGCGCCAGCGTCGATCCCCATGATCCGCCGAGCACCAGCCACCGCTCGATTCCGAGATGCTCCCGCAGCCGTTCGATATCGGCCAACAGATGAGCGGTGGTGTTGGCGGACAAATCGATGCCGGGCTCGCTCGCATGCGGCGTGCTTCGACCGGATCCGCGCTGGTCGAACAGAACGATGCGATAGGCGTCAGGATCGAAGGACCGTCGCGCGCCGGGAGTACAGCCGGAGCCGGGCCCGCCGTGCAGAACGAGCGCGGGCTTGCCCTCAGGATTGCCGCAGATCTCCCAATAAATGCGATGCCCGTCGCCGACATCGAGCATGCCAGCGTCATGGGGTTCGATTTCTGGGTAAAGACCGGTCATTTTCGAAGCGTCTCAGGGGCCGCTCTCGTCAGTCAGCCAAAAGCCCCGCCAGAGCCTTCGGGTCCACGTTGCCGCCGCTCACAATGATGCCGACGCGCTTGCCGGCGGTGGGAACGACACCGTTCAAAACCGCCGACGCCGCAAGGCAGCCGGTGGGTTCGACCACAATCTTCATGCGCTCGAAGAAGAAGCGCATCGTGTCCACCAGCATTGCGTCGGTGACGGTCACCATGTCCGTCGCCAGAGCGCGGATAATAGGGAAGGTTTTTTGGCCGAGAGAGGGAGTCTGTGCGCCGTCGGCGATGGTTTTCGGCACGCCGATTTTGACGATAGAGCCGGTCCGAAAAGATTGCTGGCCGTCATTGCCCGCTTCCGGCTCGACGCCGAAAATGCGGCAGTTTGGCGAAAGCGCCTTTGCCGCCAATGCCGAGCCGGCGAGCAGACCGCCGCCGCCGACACAAGCCACGAGCATATCGAGGGGACCAACCTCTTCGATCAGTTCCTTGGCGGCCGTGCCCTGCCCGGCGATCACGTCGTTGTGGTCATAAGGTGGGATCTGGGTCAGGCCGCGCTCGGTGGAGAGCCGTCGGCTGATCTCTTCGCGGTCGTCCTTGTAGCGGTCGAAAAGCACGACCTCCGCGCCATAGGCCTTCGTCGCCGCGATCTTCAGGGGCGGCGCATCCTGTGGCATGATGATGACGGTCGGCACGGATTGCAGCTGGCCCGCATAGGCGATGGCCTGGGCATGATTGCCCGAGGAGAAGGCCACGACGCCGTATTTTCTCGCATCGCCCGAAAGCCGCGCAATGGCGTTATAGGCCCCGCGGAACTTAAAGGCCCCTCCCCGCTGCAGGTTCTCGGCCTTGAAGAACAGCGTCGCGCCGGTTTTCGCGTCCGCCGTGCGTGACGTGAGCACGGGCGTGCGATGGGCGATTCCCTCGATCCGCCCGGCGGCAGCGACCACGTCCTCATACGTCGGAAGGGCGGGGTTATCTTGACTTTGTGCGCTCATGGTCTTCCCTGCCCAACCCTTTGATAAATAAGATTTTTCGCGCTTACGGATTCAGCCGGCGGCAGAGGCCGTCGAGCTGCTCCAGGGTCTTGTAGCGAATGCGCAATTCGCCGCCGTCGCCCTTGTGGTCGATGGTGACGGCAAGGCCCAGCACGTCCTGCAGCGCCTTTTCGAGGGCGCGGGTGTCGGGGTCCTTTGCCGGCTTCGGCTTGGCCGATTTCGTCTCGAGCTTGGAAGGCTCGGCGTTATCGGTCTGCGCGATCTCCTCGACCTGGCGTACGCTCAGGCCCGCGCTCATGATCTTTTTGGCGACGCCGAGTGGATCCTTCACCGCCAGGAGAGCGCGACCGTGGCCCGCCGTGATCTGGCGGTTGACCAGAAGCGTTTTCACCGAATCCGGCAAGTCGTTGAGACGCATCATATTGGCGATATGGCTGCGGCTCTTGCCAATGATCTTTGAGAGATTGTCCTGCGTGTAGGAAAACTCGGCCATCAGGCGCGAATAACCCAGCGCCTCTTCGATGGGGTTGAGGTCCGCGCGCTGGACGTTTTCGAGAATCGCGTATTCGAGCGAGGTCTTGTCGTCGATATCGACCACGACGATCGGCACCTCATGCAGGCCCGCGACCTGCGAAGCACGCCAGCGCCGCTCGCCCGCCACGATTTCGTAAGCATCCGCCTTGTTCGGCACGGGACGCACGACGATGGGCTGGATAATGCCGCGATCCTTGATGGACTGCGCCAGCTCCTGCAGCTCGCCATCCTCAAAATGCTTGCGCGGGTTGCGCGGGTTGGGGCGCAAGAACTCCACCGGCACCTTGCGCTGGCCCTTGCCGCCGCCGCGCTCGACCGTGCCGATCTCGTCGCCGACCTCCCCGATCAGCGCCGCCAATCCCCGACCCAAACGCGACTTACCTTCTTCTGCCATCGGTTTTCTCAATTGCTTTGACTTTTTAACTGTCACGCGGCGCGCAAGGCGCGCTCGCGCTGAATGATTTCGGAAGCGAGTCGAAGATAGGCCTGCGAGCCTGCGCATTTCAGGTCGTAGAGCAGCACCGGCTTGCCGTGCGACGGCGCTTCCGACACACGAACGTTTCGCGGGATCATCGTCTCGTAAACTTTGTTGCCCATGAACTCGCGCACGTCGGCCACCACCTGGCCTGCCAGGTTGTTGCGCGGGTCGAACATGGTCAGCACCACGCCGTGGATCGACAATTGCGGGTTCAGGGCCGAGCGGACCTGTTCGACCGTCTTGAGCAACTGGCTGAGGCCTTCCAGCGCGAAAAATTCGCATTGGAGCGGCACCAGAACGGCGTCAGAGGCCGTGAGCGCATTGATTGTCAAAAGATTTAGCGAAGGCGGGCAGTCGATCAAAACATAGGTAAAGGGATCGCTTACCTCACCGCCCATCAGAGCCTCGATGGCCGAGCGGAGCCGGTGCGCGCGGTTGCGCTCGCTGGCGATCTCCAATTCGATGCCCAACAGGTCGAGAGTCGAGGGCGCCACGAAGAGGCGCGGCACCACCGTCTCGGTGATGGCCTCGGCCAGCGACGCTTCGCCGGCGAGCACATGATAGGTGGAGACGCTGCGGCTCTTGCGGTCGATGCCAAGGCCGGTCGACGCGTTGCCTTGAGGATCAAGGTCGACAATCAGGACCTTCTCGCCGATGGCGGCAAGGGCCGTGCCGAGGTTGATGGCTGTCGTCGTTTTGCCGACGCCGCCCTTTTGATTGGCGAGCACCAGAATGCGGGGCTTGCCCGGACGCGTTCCGGCTTCGGATCCGCTGGGGTCGGTGGTCATGACAGGCTCTCGATGGAGGTGATACGAACGATCCTGGCCTCGGAATCGGTCCGGCTTGGCAGGATCTCTGCCTCGAATGTCCACGATTCCCGCGCCTCGGTCAATTCCGACTCGACCTCCCGGCCCTTCGGAAACAGGCCAGTTGTCCCCGCTTTCAACAATGGTTCAGTCCATTCCAGAAGTTTGGTTAGCGAGGCGAGTGCCCTTGCGGAAACCACATCGGCGACGCCGACGAAATCCGGAATGACTGTCTCGATCCGCGCCTCGTGCACCTTGGCGTGGACCCCGGTCAGCCGGGCGATGTGACGGAGGAAGGCGCATTTGCGCGAATTGCTCTCGACCATGTGGACGGTGAGGCCGCGCTCGAAACCGGCGATGGCCAGCACCAGCCCGGGAAAGCCCGCCCCCGATCCGAGATCGAGCCAGGTCCGTGCCTCCGGTTGAAGGTCGAGAAGCTGGAGCGAGTCGACAATGTGTCGGTCCCAGATGTGATCAAGGGTGCCCGGCCCGACCAGGTTCTTGATCGCCTGCCAGCGGCGCAATTCGCTCGCGAGAAGGGAGAGCCTCTCCTCTGTTTCACGTGAAACATCGAAGGGCGCGAGAAGGTCCGCAGTGGTGGTCATGAGGCAAAGGCATCCATGTCGGGTGTCGTCCGCGCGGCATGCTTCTTGGCGTGCGCAGCGAGAAGGGTCAGCGCGGCGGGCGTAATACCCTCGATGCGGGCCGCCTGCCCCAAGGTCTGCGGGCGCACCAGATCGAGCTTGGCCTTGATCTCGTTCGACAGGCCGGGAAGACTCTGGAAGTCGATGCTCTCCTCCAACACCACGCCCTCATCCCGGCGATAGGCGGCGATATCCGCCTTCTGCCGGTCGAGATAGACCGCGTAGGTCGCGTCGGTTTCCAGCCGCTCCTTGACGGGGGCCGGCACGGAGGCCAATTCCGGCCAGACCGTCACCAGCTTCTCCCAGCCGATATTGGGATAGGACAGGAGCTGATAGGCGCTGCGCCGGATGCCGTCCTGATTGAGCTCGAGGCCGTATCGGGCAGCCTCTTTCGGCGTCACCGCCAGGGCCTGGAGCTGCACGGTGGTGCTGCGGATAGCCTCCTGCGAGGCCGCAAAGTGGGCCGCGCGCTCGGCACCGACGCAGCCAATATCGAGCCCTCTGCCCGTCAACCGCTCATCCGCATTGTCGATGCGCAGGCTCAGGCGATATTCCGAGCGCGAGGTGAACATGCGGTAGGGTTCGCTCACGCCGCGGGTCACGAGATCGTCGATCAGCACCCCGATATAGGATTCCGCCCGGTCGAAGACGACGCCATCCTGACCGGCCGCCCGGCGAGCGGCATTGAGGCCCGCGACCAAACCTTGCGCTCCGGCCTCCTCATAGCCCGTCGTGCCGTTGATCTGCCCTGCCAGAAACAGCCCCCGCACGGCCTTGGTCTCCAGGCTCGGGGTGAGGTTGCGCGGGTCGACATAATCGTACTCGATCGCATAGCCCGGCTGGATCATGCGGACCTTTTCGAGGCCGGGGATGTGAGGCAGCAGGCTCAGTTGCACGTCCTCCGGCAAGGAGGTTGAGATGCCATTGGGATAGACGGTGATGTCGTCGAGCCCTTCCGGCTCCAGAAAGATCTGATGCCCATCCCGGTCCCCGAAGCGCACCACCTTGTCCTCGATGGAGGGGCAATAACGCGGACCCCTTCCCTGGATGTCGCCGGAATACATCGGCGCGCGGTGCAGATTGCCCCGGATCAGCTCATGGACCGGCGCAGTGGTGCGGGTGATGCCACACTCGATCTGCGGCACGGTGATTTTGGAGGTCAGGGCCGAGAACGGCACCGGCTCGTCGTCGGCGGCCTGCTTCTCCACCGAGGCCCAATCGATGGTGCGGCCGTCGAGGCGGGGCGGCGTGCCGGTCTTCAAACGCCCGAGGGTGAAGCCGAGCCGCTGAAAGGTCTTGGGGAGACCGAGGGACGGGCGTTCGCCCATCCGCCCCGCCGGAATCTTGCGCTCGCCGATATGGATGAGGCCGGAGAGAAACGTGCCGGTGGTGAGCACCACGGCCCCGGTCTCAAGTCGGCGGCCATCGCTCAGGAGCAGGCTTGTGACCCGGCCGTCCCGGACCAGAATGTCGTCCGCCTCGCCCTCGACAATGGTCAAGTTGGGTGTCTGCGCCAGCTCAGCCTGCATGGCGCGGGCATAGAGCTTACGGTCGGCTTGGGTACGGGGGCCGCGCACGGCGGGGCCTTTGCGGCGGTTGAGCAGGCGGAACTGGATGCCCGCCTGGTCGGCAATGCGCCCCATCACGCCGTCGAGGGCGTCGATCTCGCGGACCAGATGTCCCTTGCCGAGACCGCCGATGGCCGGGTTGCACGACATGGCCCCGATGGTGGCGGCCTTGTGCGTCACCAACGCCGTGCGCGCGCCCATGCGCGCGGCAGCGGTCGCGGCCTCGGCACCGGCATGGCCGCCGCCGACAACGATGACATCGAATCGATGAATCATGGAAATCTCCGAGACAGGGCTGTAGGGCCTGTCGGGGTCGCGGTCAAAAGGGCAAAATGTTTCACGTGAAACATCGCCGGTCGCGGGCGCGTTCTGCACATCCTGTCCACATCCTCTCCGCTGCTTATCGACTCCCTCTCCCACCCTTGCGAACAGAGATAGGCACAGCCGGTTCGCCGCCTATTTCCCGATACAGAAACTCGAAAACAGGCGGTCGAGCATATCTTCCACATCGACCCGTCCCGTAATCGCACCGACCGCGCGGGAGGCGAGGCGCACTTCCTCGGCGATCAGTTCGGCAGGTTCGTCGAATTCCAACATCTCCATCGCCCGGATCACGGAGGCATGGGCCCGCTCCAGCGCCCGGCGATGGCGCTCCCGGGTGAGCAGGGCCTCGCCCTGCCCTAACGCCGCCTCGGCCTCCTTCTCCAGAAGACCGATCAGCTCCGGCAGCCCCTCCCCTGTGGCGGCGGAGACGACAAGATCGCAATCGTGTCGGACCAGATTCAAATCCGCTTTGGTCCCAACCCGCAGGAGTCGGCGCGCCGATGGCGGCTCACCGGCCCCACCCTCGGGCGGCAGGAGCCAGAGCACCACGTCCGCCGCCTCGGCCCGAGCCCGGGCGCGGGCGACGCCCTCCTGCTCGATCACATCTCCGCTCTCGCGAAGCCCGGCCGTATCCACGATGACTACCGGCAGGCCGTTGAGGTCGCAATGGACCTCGATCACGTCGCGGGTCGTGCCGGCAATCGGGGAGACGATGGCGACGTCGCGCTTGGCCAGCATATTGAGCAAGGTCGACTTCCCCGCATTCGGCGCACCGGCGAGAACGACGGTCAGACCTTCGCGCAGGCGCTCACCGGAGCGGTTCGCCAGCACCCGGCCCAGCTCTTCCCCCAGCACCTTGAGGCGGCGCAGGATGTCGGCCTCCAGACCCTCGGGCACATCGCCCTCATCGGAAAAGTCGAGGCTCGCTTCGATCAGGGCGAGTACTTGCAGAATGTCCTCACGCCAGCCCTCGGCCGCGTTGCCGAGGCGACCTTCGAGCTGGAGCAGGGCCTGACGACGCTGCCCCTCGGTCTCGGCGTCGATGAGGTCGGCGAGCCCCTCGACCCGGCTGAGGTCCATCCGTCCGTTGAGAAAGGCCCGGCGGGTGAACTCCCCGGCCTCCGCCGCGCGGCAGCCGTTGAGCGACCCGAGGACGCGCAGCACCGCGGCGCGGGTCGCCAGTCCACCATGGATATGAAGCTCGGCCTGATCCTCGCCGGTAAAGCTGTGCGGCCCCGGCATCCACAGCACGAGAGCCTGATCGAGCGGTTCGCCGGAGGCCGGGTCCCGCAGAAGACGAACAGAAGCGCGCCGGGAATCGGGCACCGATCCGGCCATCGTCTCGAGGATGAACCGACTTCTTGCGCCACTGAGCCTGACGATCGAAACCGCCGCCCGGCCATAACCGGACGCGATGGCGAAGATGGTGTCATCCGAACGCATGAGCATGAACCTAAACGGGTTGAGAATACTTTAACGCAAAGCGGCTTAACGATCGGTTCAGATCCGAGTCGTTCGTGATCGAAGACAGCCCGAGCCTCGGAGCGAACCATGAATCGCCTCGAACACGCCTCCTCCCCCTACCTGCTCCAGCACAGGGACAATCCCGTCGAGTGGTGGGAATGGGGCCCGGAGGCTTTGGCCGAGGCCGAGCGTACGAACCGCCCGATCTTCATCTCCATCGGCTACGCGGCCTGCCATTGGTGCCACGTGATGGCCCATGAGAGTTTCGAGGACCCGGGCGTGGCCGCGGTCATGAACGAGCTCTTCGTCAATATCAAGGTCGACCGGGAAGAGCGCCCCGACGTGGACCATGTCTACATGACCGCGCTCCACCTCTTGGGCGAGCAGGGCGGCTGGCCGCTCACCATGTTCCTGACGCCCGAAGGCGAGCCGTTCTGGGGCGGCACTTACTTTCCGAAGGAGCCCCGCTTCGGACGCCCCGGCTTCGTCGCCGTGCTGCGCGAGATCGCCCGCATTTACCGCGCCGAGCCGGAGAGGATCACCAAGAACACCGAAGCGCTAAAGCATCACCTCGCCAAAACCGCCCGCGGCGAGGGCGGAAGCCTTGGCTTGGACGACCTCGATACCCTCGGCCAAAAGCTCACCACGGTCATGGACCCGCAGAACGGCGGCCTGCAGGGCGCGCCCAAATTCCCGAACCCACCGATCCTCGAATGTCTGCTGCGCTATGCCCGCCGCACCGGCGATGAGCTTGCCCGCTCGCGCTTTCTTCTGACCATGGAACGGATGGCGCTCGGCGGCATTCACGATCACCTCGGCGGTGGCTTTGCGCGCTATGCGGTGGATGAGCGCTGGCTCGTGCCGCACTTCGAAAAGATGCTCTACGACAACGCGCAGCTTCTCGAGCTTTTTGCTCTCGCTTTCACCGAGACCGGCCGCCCCCTCTTCCGCGACGCGGCCGAGGGCATCGTCACCTGGCTCAAACGGGAGATGACCCTTCCGGGTGGTGCCTTCGCTGCAAGCCTCGATGCGGATTCCGAAGGCGTCGAGGGCAAGTTCTATGTCTGGAGCCTGGCCGAGATCGTCGAGGTTTTGGGTGACGAGGACGCCGCGTTCTTTGCCAAGTTCTATGACATCACCGGCGAAGGGAATTGGGAGGAGACGAACATCCCGAACCGGCTTCTCTCGGGAGAGGCGGATCCGGAGACCGAGGCGCGTCTCGCCGGGCCGCGGCAAAAACTTCTGGGGCGCCGTGCTACGCGCATCCGCCCCGGTCTCGACGACAAGGTTCTGGCGGACTGGAACGGGCTGATGATCTCAGGCCTTGTCCGTGCCGCCCTGCTCCTCGACCGACCGGCATGGATCGGCCTCGCTCAAAAGGCCTATCGTTTCATCGCCGAATCGATGACACGCGACGGTCGGCTCGGCCATTCCTGGCGCGGCGGCGCGCTGATCTATCCAGGCTTCGCCCTCGACCACGCCGCCATGATGCGCGCAGGCCTCGCCCTCTATGAGGCGACGGGGGATGAGGCCTATCTGCGGGATGCCAAAGCCTGGCGCGATGTGCTGCTTGACGCCTTCCTCGTCGAAGACACTGGCCTTCTGGCCATGACCGCGCGCGACGCCGACCCGCTGGTGGTCCGCCCGCAGCCGACCCATGATGATGCAGTGCCGAACGCCAACAGCGTTTTCGCCGAGGCCCTCGTGCGCCTCGCACAGCTGACCGGTGCGAAGGAGGACCGCATCCGTGCTGAAAACATGCTGACGCATTTGAGCGCCATCGCCGGCGCGGCACCGCTTGGCCATACCGCGATCCTCAATGCGCTCGATCTCCATCTGCGGGGCTTGAGCATTCTGGTCACGGGAAACAACGCCGAAGCTTTGCATGAGGCCGCGCTCCGCCTCCCCTATCTCGATCGCAGCGCGCGCTGGCTACGCGAGGGCGAATTGCTGGACACGAACCATCCGGCGAAGGCGCTCGCCGCTGCCACCCACGAACCCCAAGCCCTCATCTGCGCCGGGATGCATTGCTCGCTTCCCGTGGACGATCCGGCAGCGTTCAAGGTGCGGGCGGCCGAGATGCTCGCGGCCCGATAGTCAGGCTAAGCCGGCATTTCGCGCGATCACGCGTGCCAGGGCCGACCAATCGGAATCGCCCTCGCCTTGCGCGATCCCGGCCAACAAGTTGTCTTTCACGAGACTGGCGACAGGCATGGGCACCGTCTTCGCCTCCGCCGCTGCGAGAGCGAGGCGAATGTCCTTCAGCCCAAGGGACATTTTGAAACCGGCGGGCTCGTATTTTTCATCCGCGATCAGCGTGCCGTAGGTCTTGTAGATCGGGGCGGAGAAGAGTGTTTCGGTGAGGATCTCAAGAAAGCGATGGACGTCGACGTCCGATTTGCGGATCAGCGCAAAAGCCTCGCCTAGACTCTCCAGCACGGAGGCAATCAGGAAATTACCGGCGAGCTTCACCACGTTCGCCTGAGGCTGCTTCTCGCCGACGACAAAAGTCCTTTGCCCCATCGCATCGAAGAGCGGTTGGCTGCGGGTGATGAGGTTTTCCGGTCCCGCCGCCATGACGAATAATTTTCCTGCGGCCGCCGCATCCGGGCGTCCGAAAACCGGCGCGGCGAGAAAGGCGCGGCCGGCCTCGTCGTGCATCGCGGTCAAGCGTTCGGACAGCGCCACGCTGATCGTGCTCATGGAGATGTGGACAGTGTCAGGCCGGAAAGCGGAAAGAAGATCGCCTCCGACAAAGAGATCTTCGACCGCCCGATCGTCCGCGAGCATGGTGACGACTACATCGCCCCCGCAAGCATCGCCGGGTTTGTCCGCCACCGCCGCGCCCTCCGCCACGAGCACTGACGCCTTGCTGCGTGTGCGGTTATAGACGACGAGGCGATGTCGGGCCTCCAAGAGACGTCGCGCCATGCCCTCGCCCATAGCCCCAATCCCGATGAAACCCACATCCATGGTTCGCTCTCCCGACACAGGGTGCGGAACGCCTGACCGTCTCCGACCTTCATGTCATGCGTGGAGACGCAGACATGTTCCTCTTCTTCTCGAACCGCGTGGGATGTCTCGGATCTTTGTTGATCTCGGCAGTCCTGACGCTGATCGTGCTGTGGCTGATGGGCGTCTTTCACACATGAAAAAACCCCACCCTCCGCATGGAGGATGGGGCTGAATGTCGGAACCGGATGTTTCGGCCGTTAGGTGTTCATCGAATCGAAGAACTCGGCGTTCGACTTGGTCTGGCGCAGCTTGTCGAGCAGGAACTCGATGGCGTCCACCGTGCCCATCGGGTTGAGGATGCGGCGCAGCACGTACATCTTCTTGAGCGTGTCGGACGCCACCAGCAGCTCTTCCTTGCGGGTGCCGGAGCGGGTGATGTCGATGGCCGGGAAGGTGCGCTTGTCGGCGACCTTGCGGTCGAGAATGATTTCCGAGTTACCGGTGCCCTTGAACTCTTCGAAGATCACTTCGTCCATGCGCGAGCCGGTATCGATCAGCGCGGTCGCGATGATGGTGAGCGAACCGCCCTCCTCGATGTTGCGCGCGGCACCGAAGAAACGTTTCGGACGCTGCAGGGCGTTGGCGTCGACACCGCCGGTCAGCACCTTGCCGGATGACGGCACGACGGTGTTGTAGGCGCGGCCGAGGCGGGTGATCGAGTCGAGCAGGATGACCACGTCGCGGCCATGCTCCACGAGGCGCTTGGCCTTTTCGATCACCATTTCGGCGACCTGCACGTGGCGCGAGGCCGGCTCGTCGAAGGTGGAGGCCACGACCTCGCCCTTCACCGAGCGCTGCATGTCGGTCACCTCTTCCGGGCGCTCGTCGATGAGCAGCACGATGAGGTAGCATTCCGGGTGATTGGTGGTGATCGACTGCGCCACGTTCTGCATCAGCACGGTCTTACCGGTGCGCGGCGGCGCGACGATCAGTGCGCGCTGGCCCTTGCCGATGGGCGACACGATGTCGATGACGCGCGGCGAATAATCCTTCTTCGTCGGGTCGTCGATTTCGAGCTTGAAACGCTCGGTCGGGAAGAGCGGCGTCAGGTTGTCGAAATGAACCTTGTGCCGGATCTTCTCCGGGTCTTCGAAATTGATGGTGTTGACTTTGAGCAGGGCGAAGTAGCGCTCGCCCTCCTTCGGCCCGCGGATCGGGCCGTCCACCGTGTCGCCGGTGCGCAGGCCGAATTTGCGGATCTGGCTCGGGGAAACGTAGATGTCGTCCGGGCCGGGCAGGTAGTTGGAATCGGCCGAGCGGAGAAAGCCAAAGCCGTCCTGCAGCACCTCGACGACGCCGGCGCCGATGATCTCCACCTCGCGGGCGGCAAGCTGCTTGAGGATGGCGAACATGAGCTCCTGCTTGCGCATCGTGCTCGCGTTCTCGACCTCCAGCTCTTCGGCGAAAGCGATGAGTTCGGTCGGCGTCTTGGATTTCAGGTCTTGAAGTTTGATTTCCCTCATCGGGGAACACTCTCGGGTAGGTTCGCGGGCAGGAAGGAGAACTGATCGCGGGGAGGTCAAGGGGAACGTTGGACAGGGCCACCCAGTTCACGAGGTGTGACTTGGAGGACACGGGAACGACCCGTGCGGCGCAACCTGTTCTTTGAGGAAGGGAAGACCCTTCTAGCTCTTTCTAAGGTGAGTCTCAAGGCCCCACCGCCGGGATTGGGGATTACGCCTTTCGGCTCAGCTTGCCGGACGGACCCAGACCCTGAGATCGCCAATGGGCGTCAATCCGGCCCCGCATGAGGCGATCAGATCCTCGCCGCGCTCGTATCCGACAAGCGGACATCCGGGAAAGACATGGGCGGCAAGCCGCGCCAATTCCAGCCGTATTCCTTCGTTTTCTGAAGGCGGCGCGAAGATGTTCGAGAGGCCGACGACCCCTGCCCCGCGATTCAAAATGCCGCCGCTCATCATCACGCCGTCGCGCACTGAGAAGGCGAAGGCGATATCGGGCTCGCGTAGAAGCAGTGGGTCGAACAGCCGCAGGAGCAGGTGCGAGTCCGGCCCGGCCCACGCCTTTTCCCACGCAGCCAATTCCTCCTCGCTTTTCACGATGGAGAGGGAGTTTTTGGTGGCGTCCTTGGCGAACAGAGGATCGCGAAAAAGCCAGCGCGCTTCGAACAGCGTCTTAAATCCCGACGGCGACAGATCGAGGGCGCAAAAGCTGTCCTTTACCGCAAAGCCGCGATCACCGTTCTGGCCGATGAGATCGGCGATGCGGTCGACCTGCCCTAGCGCATCGCCGGGCTCGAGCGTTACCGCATCGGGATAGAAGGGCGGCGTGCCGTGCCGGTTGAGCCAGATCGCGGAGTGAAATTCGCCCGGTTTGCCGTGAGCCCGACACACCGCATCGCACCACAGGGCGTTATTGCGCGCGGCGGCTGCGGTGCGGTCGTGCATTATTGGCGCGTCAGAACGGCTTCACGATCACGAGGATGACGATGCCGATCATCAGCACCGTCGGGACCTCGTTGAGCATCCGATAGAATTTCGCCGGCCGGACGTTCGCATCGGCAGCGAAAACTTTCACGGTCTTCGAGAGAGATCCGTGCACGCCGGAGAGGATCAGCACGAGCAGGATTTTGGCGTGGAGCCAGCCGGACGAGATCCAGCCGCCCTGCCAGATCAGAATGAGACCCAAAACCCAGGTCGCGATCATGGCAGGGTTGATGATGGCCTTCAGGAGCCGCCGCTCCATGACCTTGAAGGTTTCGGACTGGATTGAGCCTTTCGGCGTGTCGCAATGATAGACGAAGAGCCGCGGCAGATAGAGCATACCTGCCATCCAGGCGATGACCGCGATGACGTGGAACGCCTTGATCCAGAGATAGAGCATTTTTTAGGCCCCCCTCACGCGGGCGATCAGCTGCGCCACGTGATCCGTCGGCGTTTCCGGCAGGATGCCGTGGCCGAGATTGAAGATATGCGGACGTCCGCGCACGGCGGACAGGATGCGGTCGATACCGTTCGTTAGAGCTTCGCCGCCTGCAATCAACGCCAGCGGATCGAGATTGCCCTGCGTCGCAACGGTCTTGGGAAGCGTCGGCAGCACCTGGGCCGGATCGAGGGTCCAGTCAAGAGCGAGCGCATCGCCCACCCCTGCGGCGGCAAAGCGCGCGAGATGCGATCCGCCTCCCCGCACGAAAACAATCGCCTTCGCCTGCGGCCGCGCCGCCTTGAGGCCGGACACGATCCGCCGGATCGGATCGAGCGACAGGGTATCGAAGAGCGCGGGCGGCAAGGCCGCGCCAAAGCTCTCGAAAATCTGGACGGCTTCGGCGCCGGCATCGATCTGGCGAATGAGATAGGCGGTCGAGGCCTTAACCAGCCGGTCGATGAGAGCGGCCATGAAGGCCGGATCGCGATAAGCGGTCAGCCGGGCGGGAGCCTGGTCCGGCGTGCCCTTGCCCGCGATCATGTAGCTCGCGACCGTCCAGGGTGCACCGCAGAAGCCGAGAAGCGTCGTTTCACGCGGGAGCGAGGTGCTCAGCCGGTCGAGGGTCTCGAAAACCGGATCGAGATGCTCCAGCGGGATCTCGTCCTTGAGCTGCTTGAGATCGGCAAGAGAGGTAATCGGATCGAGCTTCGGTCCCTCGTTCTCGACGAAGCGGACCTCCTGGCCCAACGCATGCGGGATGACGAGAATGTCGGAGAAGAGGATCGCTGCATCGAAGCCGAAGCGGCGGATCGGCTGAAGCGTTACTTCCTCGGCAAGCCTTGGGTTGTAGCAGAGATCCAGAAACGAACCGGCTTGAGCGCGCGTTGCCCGGTATTCCGGCAGATAACGTCCGGCCTGACGCATGATCCAGATCGGAAGCGGCCAGACCGGCTCGCCGTTCAGCACACGTAGGATCGCTTTGGTGGGACGTTCGCTCACAGGCCCTCTCTTAAACTTAAATTCTTTGAATCTAGAATCTGTTGTTTCTCTTGGGCCGTGAATCGCAAAGCCGCAACCCCGTCCACAGCCGGTCCACATCGCTCGGCTGCTTACCATTCGTTAGGGAATGTGTCGCGCCTGCCTTAATCCTTTCCAAATTCTTAAAGTTTAACAGATCGTTAACGCGAGCTTGACAGATTTCGGTCACATTTGGGGAGTCGATTCGTGCCGGATTTTCCCAGCGTGACGATTCCGTGACCCCACACAGACGAGCCCTGTTGATCGCCGGCCGGGGAGTCCACAGGCCCCCCTCTCTGGACCTCGGCTTGGAAGCCAACTATCCACATTCATCGACTCCTTGTCCGGGAGAACCCTCGTGGGGCGCAGCTACTTCCATCTCCATCTCGTCTCGGACTCGACCGGCGAGACCCTGATCACCGTCGCCCGCGCCGTCGTCGCGCAATACGAGGGGATTGCGGCCATCGAACATGTCTATCCGCTGGTGCGCTCCCCGACGCAGCTCGACCGCGTGTTGAGCGAAATCGAGGCCGCGCCCGGCATCGTGCTCTATACTCTTGTCGAACGCGATCTGGCGGAAAGGCTGGAGGAAGTCTGTCGCAACACGGGCTCGCCTTATCTCTCGGTGCTCGAGCCGGTGCATACCTTGCTGCAATCCTATCTCGGTGCCGCCTCCACGGCCCGGCCCGGTGCGCAGCACATGCTGAACGCGGAATATTTTAAGCGCATCGACGCGATGAATTTCACGCTTCTCCATGACGACGGGCACCTGCCCCAGGACATGGACGACGCGGATGTGATTCTCGTCGGCGTCAGCCGTACCTCGAAGACGCCGACCGCGATCTATCTCGCCCATCGCGGCATGAAGACCGCCAATATTCCGCTCGTTCCCGGCGTTCCGCCGCCATCCGTTCTGGAAACGACGCGACGCGCGCTGATCGTCGGGCTCGTTGCGACCCCGGAGCGCATCGTTCAGATCCGTCAGAATCGGCTGTTGAGCCTGAATGCCGACGACGACACATCCTATGTGGACCGCGACGCGGTGGCCGAAGAAATCGCCGCTTCGCGGCGACTCTTTGCGCGTCACAACTGGCCAATCATTGACGTGACCCGGCGCTCCATCGAGGAAACGGCGGCGGCGATCCTCGATCTCTATCGCGACCATCGCCTGCGCTTCATCGCGGAATGACCGGCATGACCTCGCTCTGGATCGGCGGCGCGCCGCTTCTTCTCGCCTCGACGAGCCGTACCCGCCGCGCGCTTCTCGAGAGCGCGGGGATTCCCATTGAGACGCAATCACCCGGAATCGACGAGCGCGCCGTGGAAGCGGCAGCGATGGATTTGCCGCCCCTCGACCTTGCCCGCCGGCTTGCCTCCGAGAAATCGCTCGCCGTCAGCCGCGCTCATCCGGAGCGGATTGTGCTCGGGGCCGATCAGGTTCTGGATTGCGGGGATAAGGTCTTTCACAAACCCGTCGACCGCGCCGCCGCGCGTCGTCAGCTACAAGCGCTGAGCGGGCGGACTCACCGGCTGCATTCTGCCGGTGCACTGGCGAAGGGCGGCGAGATCGTCGCGGGTTTCGCCGTCATCGCGCATCTGACCATGCGCGCGTTGGATGACGACGCCATCAATCTCTATCTCGATCTTGCCGGCCCCGAGGTTTTGAACAGCGTCGGCGTCTATCATTACGAAGGCCTCGGCGTTCATCTCTTCGAGCGGGTCGAGGGCGATCATTCGACCATTTTGGGCCTTCCGCTCCTGCCGCTTGTCGCCGCGTTGCGGCGGCTTGGTTATCTTGCTTTCTAAGGACCTTTCCGCATGAAAAAGGCCTTCGTCGTCGGCCACCCGATCAAGCATTCCCGCTCGCCGTTGATCCACGGCCATTGGCTTAAAACACATGGGCTTGAAGGCTCCTATGAGCGGATCGATGTCGCTCCTGCCGATTTTCCCGCCTTTCTGAAAACCTTCGCCGCTCAGGGCTTTGCCGGCGGCAACGTCACGATCCCGCATAAGGAAGCAGCCTTTCTCGGTGTCGACCGGCGAACGGAGCGGGCGGAGCGATTGAAGGCCGTTAACACGCTTTGGGTGGAAAACGGCGTGCTGTGGGGCGACAACACGGATGTTGTCGGATTCATGGCCCATCTGGATCAAAGCCTGGGGACAGGTTGGGAGCAAGATGTGGATACCGCCCTCGTCATCGGCGCCGGCGGCGCGGCACGCGCTGTCGTGGCGGGGCTGCAGGAGCGTCCGATCCGCCGCATCCTCATCGCCAACCGCACCGCGTCGAAGGCCGCGGAACTCGTGCGCGATCTTGAAGGACCCGGCGCGCGCCTCGAGGCGCTGCCGTGGGACGATCTCTCTTCCGCGGTCGAGGCCGCTGGCCTCGTCGTCAACACCACGTCGCTCGGCATGACCGGCCAGCCGCCGCTTGTTCTCAATCTCGCAAACGCCCGCGCGGACGCCATCGTCGCGGATATCGTCTACGTTCCGCTGACGACCCCCCTTCTCGCGGCGGCGAAGGAGCGCAATTTAAGAACCGTCGACGGGCTTGGCATGTTGTTGCATCAGGCGGTGCCCGGCTTTGCCCGCTGGTTCGGTGTCACACCGCAGGTGACGCCGAGCTTACGTGCCTTGATCGTGGCGAATATCGAGGGCCGATCATGACCTTCATTCTGGGACTCACGGGCTCGATCGGTATGGGCAAGTCGGCGACGGCGAATGCCTTCCGGCGACTCGGGGTTCCGGTTCACGATGCGGATGCCGCCGTTCACAAGCTCTATTCGGGCCGCGCCGCGCCGCTCATCGAAAAGGCCTTTCCGGGAACGGTGACCGATGGCGTCGTCGACCGGGGCAGGCTTGGCGCTGCCGTGCTCGGAAATCCCGAGCAGTTGAAAAAACTCGAAGCTATCGTCCACCCGCTGGTGCGAGAGGAGGAAGAGGCGTTTCTCGACCATGCCTCCGCCCTTGCCTCCGTGGCGGTGCTCGACATTCCGCTGCTGTTCGAAACAGGCGCCGAAAAACGCTGCGATGCAGTGCTGGTGGTGACGGCACCGGCCTTCCTGCAACGCGAAAGAGTCATGCGGCGGCCCGGCATGACTGAGGAAAAGTTCGCAGTCATTCTGGACAAGCAGATGCCGGACGCCGAAAAACGAGCGAGATCTCATTTCCTCGTGGATACGAGTCGCGATTTCTTTTCCGCCGAGGAGCAGGTGAGATCGATCCTTGCCTGTCTCGCGGCCCGTCCGGGACGAGTCCGGCACAAGGTGAACAAGGTTTAAGGCATCCTGCGGCTCTGCCGATAAGGGATGCGACGGGGGTGTCGTTAGAAATGCTGCGCGAAATTGTTCTCGATACCGAAACCACCGGCACCGAACACGCCTCCGGCGACCGGATCATCGAAATCGGTTGTGTCGAGCTTCTCAACCACATCCCGACGGGCAAGTTCTATCACGTCTACATCAATCCGCAGCGAGCGGTCTCTGCCGGCGCTCTTGCGGTGCACGGGTTGAGCGACGAATTCTTGGCGGACAAGCCGGTCTTTTCCGCCATCGTCGAGGAGTTCTTCGAATTCATCAGCGGCGGGCGGCTCGTCATTCACAACGCGGCGTTCGACGTAGGCTTCATCAATGCGGAATTCGCCCGCACCGGCCATCCGCCAATCGCGCTTAACGATGTGGTCGACACGCTCTCGATGGCGCGGCGCAAGCATCCGGGTGCTGCGAACAATCTCGATGCGCTCTGCTCGCGCTATGGCATCGACAATTCCAAGCGCACCAAGCACGGCGCGTTGTTGGACGCGGAAATTCTCGCCGAGGTCTATATTGAGCTCATCGGCGGCAAGCAGGTCGGTTTCGATCTCGCGATGAAGCCTTCCGCTCGCGGCGGCCCGGTTCTTCAAACGGATGCGGCCGCACCCCGGGAGGTGCGGCCGCGAACCATTCTGTCACGTTTGACCGAGGCTGAGAGAGAAGCCCATCAGGCGTTCGTCGAAGCGCTCGGTCCCAACGCTCTCTGGCGCGAGTATATCGCCGAGAGAACGCCGGATCAGGAAAGCGTCTGACCGGCGCTCGACTGCTGCATTTCGGCAGCGCGCTGGCGATAGAGCGCGACGAAATCGATCGGGTCGATGTAGAGGGGCGGGAAGCCGCCGTTGCGCACCGCATCCGCCACGATCTGACGGGCGAACGGGAAGAGCAGGCGCGGGCATTCGATCATCACGACGGGGTGAATCTGATCGGCCGGGATGTTCTGGACGCGGAAGACGCCCGAATAGGTCAACTCGAAAGCGAAGAGAACGTCCTTGCCGCCGATCTCGGCCTTGCCTTCCAGCGTCAGGTCGACCTCGAAATCGGTCTCGGCGAGCTGCTTGGCGTTCACGTTGACCTGCAGGCTGATTTGCGGGCCTTCGGCCTGCGGCTGCAGGGAGCGGGGGGCGTTGGGGTTCTCGAACGAGAAATCCTTGCAGTATTGCGCAAGGGCGTTCAGCGCGGGCATGCTGCCGTCCTGCGCTCCGTTGTTTGCCGGGTTGTCGGCCATGTTCATGCTCCGAAGTGAATAAAATCGGTCGAGCCCGGGCAGCACGCTTTGGGAAAGGCGCGGGATCGGCAACGGGCCGTGGACCTCCGCGCTACCACGCTTCCGTCCCACGAGGCAAGATTTGGGCCTCTCCCTCGCCTTGTCGAGCCGGAAGGTGGATGTTACGACCCTCGAACCCCATATGCGAGACATCACTCCTTTCGCATGGGCGGGCGGAGCCTGGCCGATCATGAGCCGGGCAAGGGCAGGCCGATAACGGATCGACGATGCAGGATTCCTTCGACATCACGACCCTCATTTTCATTGTTCTCGCGATTTTCGTGATCTGGCGCCTGCGGTCGGTGCTGGGCCAGAAGACCGGGGGCGAGCAGAATCCTTTCGATTCCTTGCCGCGACGCGACGCCTTCCGCCCCGGCAACGTCTCCGCCGAGCAGGACAATGTGGTGCCCCTGCCTGGGATGAACGGCGGCCCCGCCGCTGCAGAGGTTCCTGCCGCCGAGCGCTGGAAGGGCATTGCCGAGCCTGGAACGGCAATGGCCCGCAATCTCGACGAGATCGCGCGCCTGGAGCCTTCTTTCGACGCCAACGTCTTCCTGGAGGGCGCGAAGGCGGCCTATGAAATGATCGTCACGGCTTTCGCGCAAGGCGACCGCCGGACGCTCAAGGATCTCCTCTCCAAGGACGTCTATGACGGATTCGAGCGCGCCATCACCGAGCGCGAACGCCGGGGCGAGAAGGTGGAAACCACCTTCGTGTCCATCGACAAGGCCGAGATCGCCGGAACCGAGATGTCCGGCAAGACCGCCCAGATCGTGGTGCGGTTCCTCTCCAAGCTGATCACCGCGACGCGCGACGCCTCCGGCGCCGTCGTGGACGGCAGCCCGGATACGGTCGCCGACGTGACCGATGTGTGGACCTTCGCCCGCTCGCTCGGCAGCCGCGATCCCAACTGGCAGCTCGTCGCGACCGAATCGGGGCAATGAGGCATGTCGGACGGGGCGTTCTCAGCAGCCTCGCGGTCGGTTGCGTCGCTGGTTGTTTCGCTTGGGGCCTGACCATGTCCGCCGACGCTTCCTCGCTCACGGGCAAGGCGCGCCTTGAACCTGTGCCCTTCTCGGCCCTGTCGGGCTGGGAACAGGATGATCACGCCGCGGCTTTCCAGGCCTTTTTGCTCTCTTGCCGCTCGCTTACCACGCAGGATCCGGCGCTTCGGCCCGCGCAAAAACCGAAAGCCGATTTGCTCAAAGTTTGCCGCAAGGCGCTCGATGCGGGGGCTTCCCTCACCCGGGACGAAGCCCGGCGGTTCTTCGACACCCATTTTCAGCCCTTTTCCGTCATCCCGGTCACGGGCGAGGGTTTTCTGACCGGTTATTACGAACCTGAATTCTGGGGCTCCCGGGAAAAGACGGCGATTTACTCCGTGCCGCTCCTCGCCCGCCCGGACGATCTCGTCACGATTGCACAAGGCGAAACCCTGCCGGGGTTGCAAGCGGGGCTTCAGGCCGCCCGTCGAACGCGCAACGGTTACGAGCCCTACTCCGACCGTGCTGCCATCGAGGATGGAGCCCTAGGATCGAAAGCGAAGCCCCTCGTCTACCTGCGCGAGCCGGCAGAGGCTTTCATCATCCATGTGCAGGGTTCCACCCGTATCCGGCTGATCGACGGTTCCGTCATGCGCCTCGCCTATGCCGGGCGCAACGGCCACCCTTACACCTCTATCGGCAAGCTGTTGGTGGCGCAGGGGGTCATGGATCTCGAATCCATGACACTCGAAAAGCTCATGGGCTGGCTGAAGGACAATCCCGAACCGGCCCGCGCGCTGATGCGCCAGAACCGCTCCTACATCTTCTTCCGCGAGGCGGATGAGCTGTCGCCGGAGCAGGGACCCATCGGCGGGGCGGGTATTCCGCTCGTTCCGGGCCGGAGTCTTGCGGTGGACCGCTCGCTCTGGGCCTATGGCCTGCCCTTCTGGCTCGACGGGCAATTGCCGCTCAGTCTCGACACCGCCGAGCCGCTGCAGCGGCTCATGATCGCGCAGGATACGGGTTCTGCCATTGTCGGCCCGGCGCGGGGCGACTTCTTTTTCGGCAGCGGCGAAGCGGCGGGAACGCGGGCGGGCCTGCTGCGCCACCCCACCCGCTTCGTGGTGCTCCAGCCCAAATCTCGCACATGACGAAGCGCCGCCGCCAGCTCTCGCCGGAGGAGCGTCGCCTCTGGGCCCATGTGGCACGCGAGGTCAAGCCGATGAAGGGCAGGACCCTGCCGCCGGAGCCCGAGCCGGAGGAAAAACCTGCCACCGCACCCGCTCCCGACATCGTATTGCCGTCCTCTCCGCCGCGCGCCGCGCCGGTCAAGCCCGCCATGCCGCCCCTCGCGCCTGTCGAGCGCAAGACGCTTCAGGCCCTGCGGCGTGGCACGAAGGCCGTGGACAGCGTCATCGACCTGCACGGTATGCGCCAGAGCGAGGCTCATATGGCGCTCTTCGGCTTCCTTCACCGGGCGCAGACCTCGGGCCAGGGCATCGTCCTCGTCATCACCGGCAAGGGCGGCGTCTCCGCCTCCCCCTTCGATGAGCGCGGCGTGCTGCGCCGCATGGTGCCGCATTGGCTGCGTCTGCCGGAATTGCGCGCCGTGGTGATCGGCTTCGAGGAGGCCTCTCCCCAGCATGGCGGTTCCGGGGCACTCTATGTCCGGCTGCGCCGCCGGCGCGGCGCGGGATGACTTTGATGACCCCCTTTGGCGAAAAGGTACGGCAGCTTCGCCGCGAGCGCGGATTGATGTTGAAGGACATGGCCGCGCATTTGGGTGTGTCGAGCGCCTATCTCTCGGCGCTCGAACGTGGCGACCGCGGCAAGCCGACCTGGACGATGATCCAGGGCGTGCTGCAATACTTCCACATCATCTGGGACGAGGCCGACGAGCTGACGCGCCTTGCCGATCTCTCCGATCCGCGCGTCAAGATCGATACGGCAGGCGCGGATGCCCGCGCGACCCTGCTCGCCAACCGCCTCGCCCGCGAAATCCGCAACCTGTCCGGCGACGATCTCGATAGGATTCTCTCCATCCTCGACGTGGCGCAGGAGCGGACGCGGCGGTCTGAGTAAGAGACGGCACCTTGACCGCCCGCGCGGCGGATGCGAAAGCGCCCCTTTGTTTCAAAACCCGGTTTCCCATGTCCCAGAATCGCATCGACGTGCTCACGCTCGGCAACGCCATCGTTGACGTGCTCGCCCATACGGATGAAGCCTTCCTCGTCGCCAAGAAGGTGCACAAGGGCGCCATGCAGCTCATCGATGAGGCGCGGGCCGAGGAGCTTTATGGCGACATGGGCCAGGCCACCATCGTCTCCGGCGGCTCGGCGGCGAACACCGCGGCCGGCGTCGCCTCGCTCGGCGTGAAGGCAGGCTTCATCGGCAAGGTGAAG
This sequence comes from Microvirga terricola, assembly GCF_011777495.1. GTDB lineage: Bacteria > Pseudomonadota > Alphaproteobacteria > Rhizobiales > Beijerinckiaceae > Microvirga > Microvirga terricola. The sequence goes on from NZ_JAATJS010000001.1 coordinate 579,273, forward strand.
AACGACGAGACCGGCCGTCTCTTCGCGCACGATCTGAAAAACATCGACGTGCATTACGACGTGGCCTTCGCCGAGGACGGCCCCGCCACCGCGCGCAGCTTCATTCTGGTGACGCCGGACGGCGAGCGCACCATGAACACCTATCTCGGCGCGTGCCAGAACCTTACGCCCGACGACATCAACGAAGCGACCATCCGCGCGTCTTCCATCGTCTATCTCGAGGGTTATCTCTGGGATCCGCCGGCGGCAAAGGAAGCTTTCCGCAAGGCGGTGAAGGTCGCCCACCAGGCCGGCAACAAGGTCGCGCTCACGCTCTCCGACGCCTTCTGCGTCGACCGTTATCGTGACGAGTTTCTGGGCCTCATGCGCGACGGCAGCCTCGACATTCTCTTCGCCAATATCCATGAATTGCAGAGCCTCTACGGCACATCCGATCCGGACAGCGCGCTCGCCGCGCTCCGCGACGAGAAGCTCTTGGGCGTCGTGACCCGCTCGGCGGATGGTGCGATGGTCGTGAGCCGCGGCGAAACCCGCGCGGTCAAGGCGTTCCCCGTCGACCGGGTGATCGATACGACCGGCGCGGGCGATCTTTTCGCCGCCGGATTCCTTGCCGGTCTCACGCAGGAACTCGACCTCGTCGAATGCGCCCGCCTCGGCGGCCTCGCGGCCGCAGAGATCATCAGCCATCTCGGCGCGCGGCCGCAGGCCGATCTGCGCGATCTCGCGCGACAGGAAGGTCTTTTGCCTTAAGCCCGGTTTCCACTTGTTCTGATCATGTTTCGGGTTTTCTTGGCCGCATGATCCGGGCGAACAACCGGTTTCCACTTATTCTGATCATGCTCTAAGAAACAGGATCAGTCGGAGACGAAGTTTGCGCGTCCTTGCCATCGATACCGCCCTCGGCGCCTGCTCGGCCTGCATTTTCCAGGTGGGCGAAACCGAGCCGCTGGCCAGCGAATCCATCGCCATGGAGCGCGGCCACGCCGAGGCTTTGCTGCCGCTGCTCGACCGGCTCTCCTCGAAGGTCGAGGGCGGGTTCGACAGCCTTGGCCGTGTGGCGGTGACGGTGGGGCCCGGCAGCTATACGGGGCTTCGCGTCGGCATCTCGGCCGCGCGCGGCATCGGCCTGGCGCTCGGCATTCCGGTCATCGGCGTTGCAACGCTCTCGGCCTATCTCGCGCCGCTCATGGCCGGCAACCAGCGCGGGCTTTTTACCGCCGCCATTGATGCCAAGCATGGGCACATGTACATCCAGGCCATCGCGTTCGGCGGGCGCACCATCATTCCGCCGAGCCTGATGAATTATCGCGATGCTTTGCGCCTTCTCGGCTCCGGTCCGCTCCTGATTACCGGATCGGCGGCGCCGATCCTGGCGGCGGAGGCCCGCGCGAACGGCATCGAGGCCATCGTCAGCGACACGCCGCACGCTCCCGACATCGCCTGGGTCGCGCGACTCGGCGCCATTGCCGACCCGGCGCAGGCCCTCCCAAAGCCGCTCTATCTGCGCGACCCTGATGCCAAGCCACAGGACGGCGCGCGAATCGCCCGGCGATGAGCCTTTTCGACCGGATCTTCCGCCCCGCAGGAGCGCGCATCGAGCCGGTCGGAACCGAAGCGGCGGCGCAGTTGGCGGCTATCCATGCCTCCGGTTTCGCGCGGCCGTGGAGCACACTCGAATTCGAACATTTGCTCGGCGAGCGCGGCGTGATCGGCGACGGGCTTTATCTCGGGCGGGAGAAGCGGCCGTCCGGCTTTGCCCTGTCGCGGATCGTGCTCGATGAGGCTGAGATTTTGACCATCGCCATTGCGCGCGAGGCGCGTGGTCGGGGGCATTCCCGTCCGCTTCTGACTCAGCATCTCGATGGGCTCTCGCGAAAAGGCGTCGCTAAGGTCCATCTGGAGGTCGAGGAGGGTAACACGCCCGCGCTCGCCCTCTATCGCCGCCTCGGCTTCAAGGAGGTTGGACGTCGGGCGGGTTATTATCTCAAGGCCGATGGAACGCGGGCTGCGGCGCTGACCATGGCGGTCGACCTATAGCCCCGCCTTGCTTCGTCCCCTATAAGCATCCGCGAGGAGTGGGTGACTTTGGCACTACGCAACACCAAACCGATCAAGCCGCGCCGGTCGGATGCCATCGAGCGGGCCTGCCGCGAGAAGGGCCTGCGCATGACCGGCCAGCGCCGGGTTATCGCGCGTATTCTCGATGACGCGGCAGATCATCCGGATGTGGTGGAGCTGCATCGCCGCGCGGCGGCAGTGGACGAGCGCATCTCGCTGTCGACCGTCTATCGGACCGTGAAGCTTCTGGAGACGCAGGGCATCATCGAGCGGCTCGATTTCCGCGATGGCCGCTCGCGTTACGAGCAGGCCGCGCGCGAGCACCACGATCATCTGATCAATCTCGAAACCGGCGCGGTGATCGAATTCCAGTCGGACGAGATCGAAGCCTTGCAGAACGAGATCGCCAAAAGGCTCGGCTACAAGGTCGTCTATCACCGGCTCGAGCTTTATGCGGTGCCGCTCGCGAAGGATGAAACGTGAAGCGGCTCTGCATCGGATTGAAGCTGTTCATTCTGGCCCTTTGCAGCGCATTCCTCATTCCGCTGCAGATGCTGGCGATGCGTTTCGGTTGGTCCGTGATGCACGTCGCGCCGATGTGGTTTCATCGCATCTTCTTGAAGCTTTTCAGCGTGCGCGTGATCGAGAAGGGCACGCCGCCGGGCGAGGATGCGACGCTCGTTCTCGCCAACCACGTCTCCTGGCTCGACATTCCGGTTATCGGCTCGGTTCATCCTCTCTCCTTCATCGCGAAGTCGGAGGTGGAGACCTGGCCCGTCGTCGGCCTTTTCGCAAAACTCCAGCGCTCGGTCTTCATCGAACGGCAGCGCAGGAAGGCGACGGCGGAAGTCCGCCACGCGCTCGCCCATCGCCTCGTGAAGGGCGAAGTGATGGTGCTTTTCGCCGAGGGCACGACGGGCGACGGCAACCGACTTCTGCCCTTCCGCACGTCCCTCGTCGGCGCGGCACAGACGGCGCTGATGGATGATAGCGTCGAGCGCGTTTATCTCCAGCCGCTCGCGATCTCCTACACCCGCCGCAACGGCCTGCCGGTGACCCGCCGCGAGCGCCCCTTCATCGCGTGGTATGGCGACATGGAGCTGGCGCCTCATCTCAATTTCTTTCTCAACGACGGTCCCATCGACGCGGTCGTGACCTGGGGCGAACCGGTTGTCTTCACCGGCGATCGCAAACAGGCGACAGCGGCGGCGGAGGCCGAGATTCGCCGGGCGCTGCAAGTGGCGTGAAGTGGTGTGCGGGCCGAATCGATTCCCGCGCTAGCGCAAAAGGAAGCTAGGCTTTAGGCTTTGACTGCTTCGGCGCGGCTTGGCAGCGAGCATTCGCTTCACGCCGCCCCGCTATCTCGAGTCAGTTCCTTGTCTTGATCGGTAACAGCTATGCCGTATGTCCAACGCAACCATAAGGGCCAGATAGTTGGACTATATGCGCTTCCCCAGCCGCAGCCAAACGGCACCTGCCTCACCGAGCCCGATCCGCTACCTGACGATGACCCTGAAGTACTTGCGTTTCGTGCCACTCACCCGGTGCCGACAGTCGAACCGCTAACGTTCGAAGAGATGCAGCGGTTGAATCAAAGGTACGAGAAAGTCAATAAGGAGCACGAGGAAATTAGGGACGGGATGCTGGCTACCTTTATGGTGTGGTCAGATCTTGAGAATGCCCTTTGCGCTCTTTTTTACGCACTTCTGAACCAGCGAAACAGCCACGTTGCCCATGCAATTTACTTTGCAATCGCAAGCCTCGACGGGCGGCTGAAAGTCGTCGATGTTGCTTTTGCGCGTACCGCAAAAGAGCAGCCTAATCTAAGGCCCCTCGTTCCATTTTGGAAAACAACCCTCGGCGCAATTAGTCGCCTCAAAGAGGCAAGAAATTCTATCGCCCACGGTGCTCCAATCACCGTCGTCGTGAACAACAGACCTCACGCTAGGTTAGCGTCTCCTTTCCTGGATGTTCAGCGCTTTGAAGAGAGAATGGACAAGAGGCAACTGCCGGGGTTGTCCGCCAACGATCTCCGCGGCACGGCCAAGGCCGCTCGCGAAAGGGCGGACACAGTAGATGAGCTGAACAGAGCTGTTATAGCGATGTGGGATGGCGACGACGCCACATTACAACAAACACTTGCCCGATTAGCTGCGGGTCAGCGAAAAAAGGGCCATGAGCAAGAAGGCGCGAGCCCTTTCGAGCCTTCAGACCCGCCTTGAACATCTCTGACGTAACGATTGAGCGAGCCTCGCCCCCTTAACCCTGTCATTTGTGTCATCCCTCAGCGCGGGTCGCACCCGAGATGTCAAGGACAGCCAAAGCCCGCTATTCTCTTGCGCTCTCAAAAAGCGTAAGAACGCTTCATTCCAAACGATCAAGAAGCAGGCCGCGCGCGTGAAAAAAGTCTTCGTCAAATCCTATGGTTGCCAGATGAACGTCTATGACGCCGAGCGCATGACGGACATGTTGGCGGCCGAGGGGTATAGCGAAACCAAGGCGATGGAGGAGGCGGATCTCGTCATCCTCAACACGTGCCACATTCGTGAGAAGGCCGCTGAAAAGGTCTATTCCGAACTCGGCCGCGTACGCGAATTGAAGCAGGAGCGCGAGGCGCAAGGCCACGAGACCAAGATCGTGGTCGCGGGCTGCGTCGCGCAGGCCGAAGGCAAGGAGATCTTGCGCCGGCAATCGGCGGTCGACGTGGTCGTCGGCCCGCAAAATTATCACCACCTGCCCGACCTGTTGAAGCGCGCGAAATCCGAGCGTCCAGTCGACACCGAATTCCCCATCGAGGATAAGTTCGATCATCTGCCAAGGCTCGAGAAAAGCCGTATTCAGACGCGCGGTGTCACGGCGTTCCTCACCATTCAGGAAGGCTGCGACAAGTTCTGCACCTTCTGTGTGGTGCCTTATACGCGCGGCGCGGAAGTCTCGCGGCCGGTCGCCAAGATTTTGGACGAGGCGATGCGCCTCGCCGATGCGGGCGTGCGCGAATTGACCCTCATCGGCCAGAACGTGAATGCCTATCACGGCGAAGGGCCGGACGGACAAACCTGGAGCCTGGGCCGCCTGCTGCGGCGTCTTGCGGAGGTGCCGGCCATCGCGCGATTGCGCTACACCACTAGTCATCCGCGTGACATGGATGACGAGCTAATTTTGGCGCATGGTGATTTGCCCGCGCTCATGCCTTACCTGCATCTGCCCGTGCAATCCGGCTCGGACCGGATTCTCGATGCCATGAACCGCAAGCACACGGGCGACGAATATCGGCGTCTGATCGAGCGCATTCGCAAGGTGCAGCCGAACCTCGCGCTTTCTTCCGATTTCATCGTCGGCTTCCCCGGTGAGACGGACGCGGATTTCGAAGACACGATGCGGCTTGTCGCCGATGTGGGCTTTGCGAGCTCCTTTTCGTTCAAATACAGCCCCCGCCCCGGCACGCCTGCGGCCGAGAGCGACGCGCAGCTTCCCGAAGAAGTGAAGTCCGAGCGGCTGGCGCGGCTGCAAAACCTGTTGGAAACCCAAAGACAGGCTTTCAATCACGGAACTGTCGGTCAGACTCTTGACGTTCTCTTGGAGAAGCCGGGCCGTCACCCGGGCCAGATGGCGGGCAAGTCCCCCTATCTGCAGCCGGTGCAGTTCGAAACCGATGCCCACCGCATCGGCGAGATCGTGACGGTGCGGATCGTCCGGGCAGGCTCCAACAGCCTGTTCGGAGAGTTGATCGGGCCCGGCGACAAGGCTGCGGCCTAACGAAGGAGAGGCATTTGAGGCCAGCGGACAGCGTGACCGCAAGAGCGCAAAAGGGCAGAAGCCCCAATCTGCATCCAGGCGTCGAGGAAGAGGCTGAGATCATCCTCACCTTCGACGACAACCGCCTCGCCAGCCTTGTTTTCGGCCAGTACGACCAAAATCTCGCCCATCTGGAGCGGCGGCTGAACGTCACCGCCATCGCCAACGGCAACCGCGTCACCGTCAAGGGCACGCCAGAGGCCTCCGAACTCGGCCGCCGGGTTCTCGAGGGACTCTATGAGCGCGCCCGCCAGGGCGTGACGTTGGCTCCCGGCGATGTGGATGGGGCGATTCAGGAGAGCAGCCTCCAGGGCAGCCTGTTCCCGACGGCGGAAGCGCCCACTCCCGGCCTTACCGCCTTCGACCAGATCGCAACCCGCAGACGCGGCCCGGTGCGCGCCCGCAACGCGGCGCAGAACGCCTATATCAAGGCCTTGAAGCAGCATGAGCTGGTCTTCGCCGAAGGACCCGCCGGCACCGGCAAGACATGGCTCGCCGTGGGCTATGCCGTGTCTCTGCTCGAAGCGGGACAGGTGGACCGCCTCATCCTCTCCCGCCCCGCCGTCGAGGCGGGCGAGCGGCTGGGCTTTTTGCCCGGCGACATGCGCGAAAAGGTCGATCCCTATCTCCGCCCGATCTACGACGCGCTCTATGACTTCATGGAAGCGCGACATGTGGACCGGGGCCTTCAGACCGGCATGATCGAGATCGCGCCGCTCGCCTTCATGCGCGGACGCACGCTCACCAATTCGGTCGTGCTGCTCGATGAAGCGCAGAACACTACGTCGATGCAGATGAAGATGTTCCTGACGCGGCTTGGCGAAAACTCGCGCATGATCATCAACGGCGATCCGACGCAGATCGACCTGCCGCCCGGTCAGAAATCCGGGCTGATCGAAGCCGTGCGGATTCTCGATGGGGTCGAGGGCATCGCCCGCGTCACCTTCAAGGAGCAGGACGTGGTGCGCCACGATCTGGTGCGGCGCATCGTGACGGCTTATGACGAGGCTGGCAGGCAGGAACCACTGCCGCAGGATCGAAACCGGTGATCGAACTCGACATCATGATCGAGGGGGGCGATTGGGCCCGCCTCGACGACGTGGAAGGGCTCGCCCAACGTGCGGCCGAAGCCGCGGCCAAGGTCGCTGACGAGGCGGACGAGGACTTCGAGATCAGTGTGCTGCTGACCGATGATGCGGCCATCCAAGAGCTGAACCGCACCTGGCGCGGCAAAGACAAGCCGACGAATGTCCTTTCCTTCCCGGCCCCGGAACAGCCCGGCGCGACGGGGCCTCGCCATTTGGGCGATATTGCACTAGCTTACGAAACGTTGGTGCGGGAATCCGAGGATGAATCCAAGGACCTGTCGCACCACTTCGCCCATCTGATCGTCCACGGGGTGCTGCATCTTCTCGGCTACGACCACGAGGTCGAGGAGGAGGCGGAGCTCATGGAAGGTCTCGAGGTGAAGGCGCTCGCCACCCTTGGCATCGCCGATCCCTATCGCGATATGGCAGCTTGAATGCGGGGCGTTATCCGCAAAAGGGCTGAAACTCAAAAGCTATGAACGAAGATCGAAGTCGTAACGACACTCCGGTTCGGACCTCTCCGGACCCTGAGGGCTTGCGCGATCACTGGTATGACCGGTTGCTGATCCGCTTAGGCCTGAAGACCCGCGATTCCATTCGCGAGGATCTCGAAGACGCCCTGTCCGAAACCACCGAGGATCCGGACTTTTCGCCCAAAGAACGGGCGATGCTCAAAAACGTGCTGAGCTTCCACCGCATCCGGGTGGACGATGTCATGGTGCCTCGCGCCGACATCGTGGCGGTGGCCATCGACACCAGCCTCGGCGACCTGCTCAACCTCTTCCGCTCCGCCGGCCATTCGCGCCTGCCGGTCTATGGGGACACCCTCGACGACCCCAAGGGCATGGTCCATATCCGCGACTTTTTGGACTTCATCGCCATGCGTGCCGATGCGGGCGCCTCCGAATCCGGCGCGGGTGACGACACGCCGCCGCCGAGCCTCGGGCAGATCGACCTGTCGCAGAGCCTCGCTTCCGCAAACATTCTCCGTCCCGTGTTGTTCGTGCCGCGCTCCATGCCCGCCATCGACCTTCTGGTACGCATGCAGGCCACCCGCACCCACATGGCCCTCGTGATCGACGAATACGGCGGCACCGACGGCCTCGTCTCCATCGAGGACCTGGTGGAGATGGTGGTCGGCGACATCGAGGACGAGCATGACGACGCGACCGAGATGATGATCGTGCCGAACCCTGACGGCACCTTCATCGTGGATGCGCGCGCCAGCCTCGACGACATCAAGGAAAGCCTCGGTGTCGACCTTTCCGACGAGGACAGCGCCGAGGACATCGACACCATCGGCGGCTTCATCGTCACGCTTGCGGGGCGCGTGCCTTCGCGCAACGAGCTGATCCTCGCGCCCGGCAATCTGGAATTCGAGGTGCTCGACGCCGATCCGCGCCGGGTGAAGCGGCTGCGCATCCATCGCCGCGACGTGCCGCCCGCGTCGGATGCGGAGCCCTCTTCTTCGGAAAGCGCCGCGGCCTGATGATGGTGCTTGCCGACCGTGTCGCTCTCGCCCGCGGTTGGCGCCGGGCTTTTATCGCCCTTGTCGCGGGTGCGATCGGGGCGCTGGCGATGCCGCCTTTCGGCGTTTTTCCGGCCCTCGCGCTCTCGCTCACGCCGGCCGTCTGGCTGCTTGACGGCACCTGGAAAAGCCCCTCTCGCGCGGGCGCGCTGAAAGAAGCGGCCTTCATCGGCTGGCTCTGGGGTTTCGGTTATTTCGTCGCCGGGCTCTGGTGGCTCGGCGCGGCCTTTTTGGTCGAGGCCGATCAATTCGCCTGGGCGTTGCCCTTCGGGGTTTTCGGCCTCCCCGCAGGTCTCGCCTTCTTTCCCGCCTTCGGCTTCGCCCTCGCCCGCCTGTTATGGACGCCGGATTCCTGGCGCGTCATCACCTTCACGCTCGGCCTGACAATCAGCGAATGGCTGCGCGGCCATGTGTTTACCGGCTTTCCCTGGAACAATCCCGGCATGGCGCTGGGTCAGAACCTCTGGCTGATGCAGACTGCTTCGCTCGTCGGCCTCTATGGCCTGACCTTTTTGGCCGTCGCCATGGCTTCCGCTTTCGCCGTCATCGGCACCGGCAAAACCGCTCGCGAACGCTGGACCGCGCCCGCCTTCGCGCTCGTCGCGCTCGCTGCGATGGTGGTGTTCGGAGCTTTGCGTGTGCCGGATGGGCCGGTGGCCACGATCGACAAGGTGCGTCTGCGCCTCATGCAGCCCAACCTGCCGCAGGACGCCAAGTTCAATCCGGCGAACCGCGAAGCGATCATGCGGCGCTATCTTTCGATCAGCAGCGCCGATCACGATGGACGGCCGCCGACCCATATCGTCTGGCCGGAATCCGCTTTCCCCTTCCTGCTTCATCGCGATCCGGCCTCGCTCGCGCAGATCGGCGCGCTTGTCGGACGCAACGCGCTTCTCATCACCGGCGCGGCGCGCATGGATCAGCCGCTGCCGGGCGAACAGGTCGGCAAGTTCTTCAACGCTATTCAGGTCATTGACGGCCGGGGCTCGATCTTAAGTTCCTACGACAAGGTGCATCTCGTTCCTTTCGGCGAATACGTGCCGAAATTCTTCGATGCGCTGATCCGCGCGGTGGGCCTTCGTCAGTTCGTGCATATTCCGGGCGGGTTCGAACCCAGCGCGACGCGTGCCACGCTGACCGTTCCGGGCCTCCCGGCGGTGGCTGCGACAATCTGCTACGAGGCGATCTTTCCGGGTGAGGTTTTGCCCGAAGGTCCCCGCCCTGATCTCATCCTGAACGTGACCAACGATGCGTGGTTTGGACAGACGCCGGGACCCTATCAGCACTTCGCGCAGGCGCGTTTGCGGGCTTTGGAAGAGGGGCTACCTCTTATTCGCGCCGCCAACACCGGAATCTCGGCGATCGTCGATCCTTATGGACGTGTGGTTGCAAGTCTGCCGCTCGGCACGGAGGGCGTGCTCGATTCGGACCTTCCGGCGGCGATTTTGGCGCCCGTTTCCGCTCAATACGGAAGGTTTGTTTTGACGGCCACGCTTGTGATCTGCTTAATGGCCTCCATCGCACGCCATAGGCGGCGGGTGTCTCCTATATAGAAAAACAGAGACATTCCTTTGGGGCAGATCTGACAAGGAATCGTGAGCCAATGAAGAAGTCGACCGGCTCGATCGATAAGGAAATCGGCAGCAGGGTGCGCATGCGCCGTATCTCGGTGGGCATGAGCCAAGAAAAGCTTGGCGATATGCTTGGCCTGACATTTCAGCAGGTCCAGAAATATGAGAAAGGCACCAACCGCATCAGCGTCGGCCGCCTTGTCGACATTGCCAAGATCCTCGGCGTCGACATTCACTTTTTCTTCAACGGCATCAAGAGCGGCAAGCTCGATGCCGGGTTTGCCGAGGAAGAATCGCCCCCCTATATCTCGGAGGTCATGTCGACTCCGGAGGGGCTGCAGCTGATCCGGACCTTCACCGGCATCAAGAATCCGAAGGTTCGCAAGAGTATTGTCCAGCTTGTCGCCGCTTTGGCTTCTCAGGACGATCAATAACGTTCGGCAAAAAGAACGCGTTCGCTTGACCTTTCCTTCGGCCTGCGGCATGACGAGGAATGGAAGCCTGCCAACGCGGGCGCGTCTTCTTTGCCATATTTGAGGGAATCCCCGTCGTGCCCCGTTCGAGCTATCTTTTTACGAGCGAGTCCGTTTCTGAAGGTCATCCGGACAAGGTTTGCGACCGGATTTCGGACGCGGTCGTCGATGCTTATCTGGGTGCCGAGCCGGAGGCCCGCGTGGCCTGCGAAACGCTCGCCACGACCAACCGCGTCGTGATCGCGGGCGAAGTCCGCGGCCCCGAATCGATCACCAAGGACCGGATCATCCAGCTCGCCCGCGAGGCCATCAAGGACATCGGCTACGAGCAGGAAGGCTTCCACTGGCAGAAGGCCGAGGTCGACGTTTATCTCCACGCCCAGTCGGCGCATATCGCGCAGGGCGTCGACGCCGCCGGCAACAAGGATGAAGGCGCGGGCGACCAGGGCATCATGTTCGGTTATGCCTGCAACGAGACGCCGGAGCTGATGCCGGCCCCGATCTTCTACGCCCACAAGATCCTCGAAGACCTCACCCATGCGCGCAAGACCAAGGCCAATGGCGCGGCCGTCCTCGGCCCGGACGCCAAGAGCCAGGTCACCGTCCGCTATGAGAATGGCAAGCCCGTCGGCGTGACGCAGATCGTGCTCTCGACCCAGCACCTCGACGCGAACCTGTCCTCCGAGGACGTGCGCGAAATCGTCGAGCCCTATATCCGCAAGACCCTTCCCGCCGGCTGGGTGTCGCCGGAAACCATCTGGCACGTGAACCCCACCGGCAAGTTCGTCATCGGCGGTCCCGACGGCGATTGCGGCCTCACGGGCCGTAAGATCATCGTGGACACCTATGGCGGTGCGGCTCCGCACGGCGGCGGCGCGTTCTCGGGCAAGGATCCGACCAAGGTGGACCGTTCGGCCGCTTACGCCGCGCGCTACCTCGCCAAGAACGTGGTGGCCGCAGGCCTCGCTGACCGCTGCACACTCCAGCTCTCCTATGCCATCGGCGTCGCCAAGCCGCTGTCGATCTATGTCGACCTGCACGGCACCGGAAAGGTCGACGAGGCGAAGCTCGAAACCGTCCTCATGGACGCGATGGACCTGTCGCCGCGCGGCATCCGCACCCATCTCGGCCTCAACAAGCCGATCTACGCCCGCACCTCGGCCTACGGCCATTTCGGCCGCAAGCCGGACGCGCAGGGCGGCTTCTCGTGGGAGCGCACGGACCTCGCCGACTCCCTCAAGTCGGCACTGAGCTAATCCCTGATGAGCGAAGTTTTGGAACGGTCCGGCGCCTTCTTCGGGCGCCGGAAGGGAAAGAAGCTTCGCGCTGGACAGGACGATCTCGTCCGCAATCTCCTGCCCTCTATTCGTGTTACGCCGGGCGTCGGCCCGGCGGAGCTTTTTGCGAAGCCAGCCGACGCGGCGCGGCCGACTTGGCTTGAAATCGGCTTCGGCGGCGGCGAGCACCTCGCCCATCAGGCTCGCGCCCATCGCGACATCGACTTCATCGGCTGTGAGCCGTTCGTGAACGGCATGGCCAAGCTTTTGGCCGTGATCGACGAGGAAGAACTCGGCAACGTCCGCGTCTGGGACGACGATGTCACGGACCTCCTGCCGACCTTTCCCGAGGCCTGTCTCGACCGGGTCTATATCCTCTATCCCGACCCCTGGCCGAAGCGCCGCCAGCGCAAGCGCCGCCTCGTTTCCGACGAGATGCTGACCATGCTCGCGCGGGTCATGAAGCCCGGCGCGGAGCTGCGCTTCGCCAGCGACATCGACGATTACATCGGCTGGGTCCTGGCCCGCCTGCTGCGCTCCTCGGATTTCCGCTGGACGGCGACCCGCGCCGACGATTGGCGCAAGCCCTATGAGGGCTGGCCCGGCACCCGCTACGAGGCCAAGGCGATCCGCGAAGGCCGCGTGCCGAGCTATCTGACCTTCGTGCGGGTTTAACGCGACCTGCTTCCCGCGCCGGTCATGGCCGGCTGGTCCTTGCATTCGTGGGGTTATAGCGCTATATCCCTTTCAGTCAGTTCTGGTTGCAGCCTCAAAGCTGCTTGTCAGAGTGGGCCCCGCCGGGTCCGCTCTTTTTTATTGCTCGAAAGCCGGGACTGACACGGAGAGCCATGACGAACGCACGCGACAAGCGTCTCATTACGGAAAACGGCGTGGCCGCCCGGGTGGCGGCGATTGTCGAGCCTGTGATCGAGGATCTGGGCTTCAATCTCGTGCGCGCAAAGGTCACGGGCACCAATGGCTGCACGGTGCAGATCATGGCCGAACGGCCGGACGGCACCATGTCGGTCGACGATTGCGAGACGGTGAGCCGCGCCATTTCGCCGGTTCTCGACCTCGAAGACCCGATTGCGACGGCGTATTATCTCGAAATCTCCTCGCCGGGGATCGACCGTCCGCTGGTGCGCGCGAGCGATTTCGAGCGCTGGACCGGGTACGACGCGAAGATCGAGATGGCCGTGCCGGTCGCGGGCCGCAAGCGCTTCCGCGGCTTCTTGCGCGGTGTGGAAGATGGGACGGTCGCCGTCGAACTGCCGGACGTGAAGGAGGGCGAGGAGCGGATCGTGCGCCTCACTCTGAACGATCTCGGCGAGGCGCATCTGGTCCTGACCGATGACCTGATCCGCGAGTCGCTGCGCCGGGGCACGGCGCCGACGACGGACGAATTGGACGACGAAACGGAAGTGAGGCCCGCGCCCGAACCGCGCGGCCCGCAGAAAAAGAAAACTCACTAAGGAGCGACCTCGATGGCAATCAGCGCCAACAGGCTTGAACTCTTGCAGATCGCCGATGCGGTCGCGCGCGAAAAGGTGATCGACAAGCAGATCGTGCTCGACGCGATGGCGGACGCCATCGCCAAGGCGGCACGCTCGCGCTACGGCGCCGAGACGGACATCCACGCCGAGATCAACCCGAAGACCGGTGAGCTGCGCCTGTCGCGCCACCTCCTCGTGGTCGACGACGCCACGCTCGAGAACGACTCGCGCGAAATCGCACTCTCGGAAGCGCGCAAGCGCAACCCGGCGGCGCAGGTCGGCGATGCCATCTCCGAAACGCTGCCGCCCTTCGATTTCGGCCGCATCGCGGCGCAATCGGCCAAGCAGGTGATCGTGCAGAAGGTGCGCGATGCCGAGCGTGACCGGCAGTATCAGGAATACAAGGACCGCATCGGCGAGGTCGTGAACGGTGCCGTCAAGCGCGTCGAATACGGCAATGTGATCGTCGATCTCGGCCGTGGCGAGGCCATCGTGCGTCGCGACGAATTGATCCCGCGCGAGACGTTCCGCCCCGGTGATCGCATCCGCGCCTATCTCTTCGACGTGCGCCGCGAAGCGCGCGGGCCGCAGATTTTCCTGTCGCGCACGCATCCGCAATTCATGGCGAAGCTGTTTGCGCAGGAAGTGCCGGAAATCTACGACGGCATCGTTTCCATCCAGGCGGTCGCCCGCGATCCGGGCTCGCGCGCCAAGATCGCCGTCACCTCGCGTGACTCGTCCATCGATCCGGTCGGCGCCTGCGTCGGTATGCGCGGCTCGCGCGTGCAGGCGGTGGTCGGCGAATTGCAGGGCGAGAAGATCGACATCATTCCGTGGTCGCAGGATCAGGCGACCTTCATCGTCAACGCGCTTCAGCCTGCCGAAGTGGTCAAGGTCGTGCTCGATGAGGATGCGGACCGCATTGAAGTGGTGGTGCCGGACGATCAGCTCTCGCTCGCCATTGGCCGTCGCGGCCAGAACGTGCGTCTCGCCTCGCAGCTCACCGGCTGGGACATCGACATCCTGACCGAAGCGGAAGAATCCGAACGCCGTCAGAAGGAATTCGCCGAGCGCACCGAATTGTTCATGAACGCGCTCGACGTGGACGAGGTGGTGGGCCAGCTTCTCGCCTCGGAAGGCTTCCGCTCGGTGGAAGAAATCGCTTACGTCGATGCGTCGGAAGTTTCCTCCATCGAGGGCTTCGATGAGGATACGGCCAGCGAGATCCAGACCCGTGCGCAGGAATACCTTGCCCGCATCGAGGCGGAGAACGAGGCCCGCCGCGTCGAACTCGGCGTCGCCGACGAATTGAAGGACATCGACGGTGTCACCACCGCCATGCTGGTCGCCTTTGGCGAGAACGACATCAAGAGCGTCGAGGATCTCGCCGGCTGCGCCACCGACGATCTGGCTGGCTGGACGGAAGGTCGCGGCGCTGAGGCAGTTCGCCACAAGGGCGCGCTCGACGGCTTCGACATCTCCCGCACCGATGCGGAGGGGATGATCATGGCCGCCCGCGTCAAGGCGGGCTGGATCGAAGCGCCGGTGGAGACCGAGGAATCGGCCGATGAGGCCGAGACCGCGGCCGACGCGTCGTAAAGAACCATGGTCAGGCGAGGACAGAACCCGTGCCGCGGCATGAACCGGAGCGCACCTGCATCGTGACCCGCACGGCCCAGCCGTCGGCGGGGCTGATCCGGTTCGTTCTGTCGCCTGACCATCAGGTCGTCTTCGACCTGAAACACAAGCTTCCTGGCCGGGGTGTCTGGGTCACGGCCCGTTCCGGCCTGGTGGAGGAGGCGGTCAAGCGCCGCCTCTTCGCGCGCGCCTTCAAGGCCGAGGTGAAGGTGTCCGCGACGCTCGCCGCCGATATCGAGCGGGTGCTGCGGACCGATATGCGCCAGAGCCTCGCGCTGGCCAACAAGGCAGGCAGGGTGGTGACCGGCTTCGGAAAAGTCGAGTCGGCGATCCTTGAAAAGCCGCTCGCGGCCCTTATTCATGCCGCAGAGGCGGCCGAAGATGGGCGGCGAAAGATCGCGAA
This sequence comes from Microvirga terricola, assembly GCF_011777495.1. GTDB lineage: Bacteria > Pseudomonadota > Alphaproteobacteria > Rhizobiales > Beijerinckiaceae > Microvirga > Microvirga terricola. The sequence continues at coordinate 594,597 of NZ_JAATJS010000001.1, forward strand.
TCAGTTGCGTAAACGCCTCGGCGAGGCAATATCAAGCGTTCCGGTCGTCCAAGAACTGTCAAATGACGAATTGGATTTGGCATTAGGCCGGTCACATGTGATACATGCTGCCCTCGTCGCGGGCGCTGGAAGCGACGGCTTTCTGAACTCCTGGCATCGTTACCGCACCTATTGCGGCGCCGATGCCGATCAGGCTGGCCTCGCGCTTGAGACCGGCGAACCCACGATTTTGAAACCCGCAGGATACTGAGAGCGGAATGACAGATACGAAAAACCCGGGCGACAAGACGCTGCATGTGTCGTCCAAGACGCTTTCATTGAAGCGACCCGTCGAACAGGGCGTGGTGCGTCAAAGCTTCTCCCATGGCCGTTCGAAGGCGGTCGTGGTCGAGACGGTGAAGCGTCGCGGACCGGGTGGAGCGCCGGAACAGAAGGCCGCGCCGCCGCAGGCCCCCGCTCCGGCTGCGCCTACCCCGAAGGTGGCGCCTCAGGGTCGTCCGCAACGCTCCGGCGCGCCCGCGTCGAACGCACCGCGTTCCGGCGTGGTGCTGCGCACCCTCTCCGACCAAGAGCGCGACGCCCGCGCCAGCGCGCTGGCCGATGCCCGCCGTCGCGAGGAAGAGGACCGCAAGTACCAGGAAGAAGAGGCCAAGCGCCGCACCGAGCGCGAAGCCGCCGAGGCCCAGGAGCGCGCTGCGGCAGAAACGCGCAAGCGCGAGGACGACGAGCGCCGCCGGCAGGAAGAAGAACATAAGCGGGTTGCCGCCGATCAGGCCCGCCGCCGTCTCGGCGAGGAAGCGGCTCCCGCTCCGGCTCCCCGGTCCAGCGCGGGCGCACCGCACGGCGAGCGCAGCTATGGCGACCGCCCCCGTCCCAGTGGCGACCGTTCTGGTGGCGAGCGCGGCTATGGCGATCGTCCCCGTCCCAGCGGAGACCGTCCCGGCGGTGAGCGCAGCTTCGGCGATCGCCCTCGCCCCAGTGGAGATCGTCCGGGTGGCGAGCGGTTCGGTGATCGAGGTCCCCGCCCAGGTGGCGCGGGTCCGCGTCCAGGCGGGTTCGGTGGCCCCCGCAGCGGCGGAGGCACGACCGGTGGTCGTCCGCCGAGCCTCAACCACATGGCTCGCCCGGCCGCGCCTGTCGCGCCGGATCCGTCAACGGCCAAGCCGAACACCCGCACCGCGGCCCCCGTGGCAACCCGCGCCGTCGTTATCGAGGACGAGGACGGTCCGCGCACGGTTCGCCGTCCCGGTTCGCCGGCCAAGCCTGCAGTTCCGACCAAGGCGCCGAAGGCTGCTCCGGGCGACGAACGCCGCCGTGGCCGCCTGACGCTTGCCACCGCGACGTCCGGCGAAGAAGAGCGCACACGCTCGCTCGCAGCTTTCCGTCGCCGCAACCAGCGTCTGATGGGCCACCGCCAGGTGGAGCAGAAGGAAAAGATCGCCCGCGAGGTGACGATTCCGGAAACCATCACCATCCAGGAGCTCGCCAACCGCATGTCGGAGCGCGCCGTGGACGTGATCAAGTTCCTGATGAAGCAGGGACAGATGCACAAGATCACCGACGTGATCGATGCCGATACCGCGCAGCTCGTCGCGGAAGAGCTCGGCCACACGGTGAAGCGCGTCGCGGAATCGGACGTCGAGGAAGGCCTGTTCGACACGCCGGACACGGACGAGAACCTCACCGCCCGTCCGCCGGTCGTGACCATCATGGGCCACGTCGACCACGGCAAGACGTCGCTGCTCGATGCGATCCGCAAGACCAACGTGGTGTCCGGCGAAGCCGGCGGCATCACGCAGCATATCGGCGCGTATCAGGTGACCTCGCCGCTCGGCGGCAAGATCACCTTCATCGACACGCCCGGCCACGCGGCGTTCACCGCCATGCGCGCCCGCGGCGCGAAGGTGACGGACATCGTCGTGCTGGTCGTCGCCGCCGATGACGGCGTCATGCCGCAGACGGTGGAAGCGATCACCCACGCGCAGGCGGCCGGCGTGCCGCTGATTGTGGCGATCAACAAGGTCGACAAGCCCGACGCCAACCCGCAGCGGGTGCGCACCGAGCTGTTGCAGCACTCCATCGTCGTCGAGTCGATGGGTGGCGAGACGCTCGAGTTCGAAGTGTCGGCCAAGACCGGCCAGGGCCTCGACAGCCTGCTCGAAGGTCTGTCGCTGCAAGCCGAAATTCTCGTTCTCAAGGCCAATGCCGAGCGTTCGGCGGAAGGCACTGTGATCGAGGCGAAGCTCGATCGCGGCCGCGGTCCCGTTGCCACGGTTCTCGTCCAGCGCGGCACCCTGCACACGGGCGACATCGTGGTCGCCGGTGCCGAGTGGGGTCGCGTGCGTGCGCTCATCAACGATCTCGGCGCGACCGTGAAGGAGGCTGGTCCTTCGGTTCCGGTCGAGGTGCTGGGCTTCAACGGTACTCCGGAAGCAGGCGACCGCGTCGCGGTGGTGGAATCGGAAGCTCGCGCTCGCGAAGTCACCGAATACCGCACCCGCCAGAAGCGCGAGCGTCAGGCGGCCCGCATGGGTTCGGCCGGGCGTACGCTCGCCGACATGATGCGCGATCTCAAGGCCGGCGCGGGCCGCAAGGAATTCCCGCTCGTCGTCCGTGCGGACGTGCAGGGTTCGGCGGAAGCCATCGTCGGCGCTCTGGAGAAGGTGGGTAACGACGAAGTCGCGGCCCGCATCATCCAGGCGGGTGTCGGCGGCATCTCGGAATCCGACGTCACGCTGGCGGAAGCTTCCGGCGCGATCATCCTCGGCTTCAACGTGCGCGCCCACAAGGAAGCGCGCGAGGCGGCCGAACGCGCGGGCATCGAGATCCGCTACTACAACATCATCTACGACCTCGTGGATGACGTGAAGGCGGCGATGTCGGGTCTTCTCGCTCCGACGCTGCGCGAAGAGCGCCTCGGCGAAGCGCAGATCCTCGAAGTGTTCAACGTGTCCAAGGTCGGCAAGATCGCGGGCTGCCGCGTCCTCGACGGCGTGGTTCAGCGCGGTGCTCATGTCCGCCTTATCCGCGACAACGTGGTCATCCACGAAGGCAAGCTGTCCCAGCTCAAGCGCTTCAAGGACGATGCGCGCGAAGTCACGGCGGGCCAGGAATGCGGCATGGCCTTCGAGAACTACCAGGACATGCGTCAGGGCGACCTCATCGAGTGCTATCGCGTGGAAGAGGTGAAGCGGACGCTTTAAGGCGGCGCTTCACACACGCTCCTAAACAATACGTCATCACCGGGCTTGTCCCGGTGATCTCGCTTTTAAGTGTACCTCACCCGACAGATCGAGATGGCCGGAGCGAACCGACCACGACATCGTCATGAATCATCCGGTCCAATCCCGGAGGCTGAAAAATGGCTAAACGTTTCGAACAAACCGCCGGTCCCTCGCAGCGTCAGCAGCGCGTGGCCGAACTGATCCGCCATGCGCTCGCCGAGGTGCTCTCGCGCGGCGACTTGCAGGACGACGTGCTGGCGCGCCACGTCATCACGATCCCCGAAGTGCGCATGTCGCCGGACCTCAAGCTCGCGACGGCTTATGTCATGCCGCTCGGTGGCAAGGACGAAGATGCGGTAATCAAGGCGCTCGACAAAAACAAAAAAGTTCTGCGCCAGGAAGTCGCCCGCCGGGTGAATTTGAAATTCGCTCCCGACCTGCGCTTCCGCCGCGACGAGAGCTTTGACGAGGCCGCGCGCATCGACGCGCTGCTGCGCACGGAAAAAGTCCAGCGCGACACCGCCAAGCCCGCGTCTGACGCCGACGACAACGACGAGTGAGTTGAATGACCGAAGAAAGACCGCAGCGGCGTCCCCAGGGCGAGCGCCCGAAGAAGCGCGACGTCAACGGCTGGATCATTCTGGACAAGGGCGTCGGCATGACCTCCACCCATGCAGTGGCGGTGGTCAAGCGCGGGCTCTCGGCCAAGAAGGCTGGGCACGCGGGCACGCTCGATCCGCTCGCCTCCGGCATCCTGCCGATTGCACTCGGCGAAGCGACGAAAACCGTGCCGTTCATCATGGACGGGCGCAAATCCTATGTCTTCACTGTCGCCTGGGGCGCGGAGACGACCACGGATGACTCCGAGGGCGAAATCGCCGAGCGCACGGACAAGCTGCCGACGCCCGCTGAGATCGAAGCGCTGCTGCCGCGTTTCATCGGCCAGGTGCAGCAGGTGCCGCCGCGCTTTTCCGCCATCAAGATCCAGGGCGAGCGCGCCTATGATCTCGCCCGCGACGGCGAGGTGGTCGAATTGCAGGCCCGCACCGTGGAGATCGACCGGCTCGCGCTCATCCATCACGAGGGCGACCGTTCGGTGCTCGAGGCCGATTGTGGCAAGGGAACTTACGTGCGCGCCATCGCCCGCGATCTCGGCCGGGCGCTCGGGTGCCTCGGCCATATCGCGGCGCTCCGGCGCACGCGGGTCGGGCCGTTCACGGAAGCCGATGCGGTCACGGTCGATGATCTTGCGACCGATCCGGCGGCTTTGCGGCCGGTCGAAACGGCCCTGAGCGAGCTGCCCTCGATCCCCGTCAGCCGCGACATGGCCGCGCGCCTGATGCGCGGCCAATCGATCATTTTGCGCGGCCGCGACGCGCCGATTGCGGGGAAGGTTTATGCCACCTGCAACGGCGTTCTGGTTGCCGTGGGCGATGTGGAGCAGGGCGAACTCGTGCCGCACCGGGTATTCAATCTGGGGGCGTGAGTCACAAACCTATGAGCCATATACGTCTCAAATATAGGCCCGAAGACGAGTGGCATGGAGAGGTCGAAGTTGTTGCTCAAACCTCTTCCTTTTCAGGTAGTGGATCGGCATATTTCTCTCTTGAGGCAATGAGGGAGTTTTCTGAAAGGCTTAAAGGTTATCCTCTCGCGGAAGAGGATCCTCCTAAAATTGAGGGCGGCATTGGCTCTCCAGGTGAAGCGTTGAACCAAATTCACGTTGGCCTCACCATTCAACCCTATTCCTCTTCGGGAAAATTACTTGTCGTGGTGGAGTTGGCATCCGAGGTCTGGAGCACTTCCAATACCGAACTTTTGCAACAGCTTACGACTCGCTTTCTGACCGAATACTGGGCGATCAACGAATTCCAAAAGTCACTAGACAGCGTCTTAGGCGGTGAAGGAGAGGCTTTCCTGCAAGGCCTGTAGCTTTGCCATTGTCAAAGAGCTTCGCCGCGGAAGCCCCATCCCCTTGCTCCGCCTGGCAAAAACGAAATCTCTGGAACTTGTATCGTTTTCGTGTATGGTGCGGCCACTTCCCGTAGGCGTTGCTTGCGGGATTTCGTCGGATGATCCGACCGCGCTGGACGACATCCCGGCCCGGCCGCCTCCGGCGAGAACCGACCCCCCAAGGGCGGGTCATCTCTTAAAATGCAAACCGAAAGGACATGCGATGTCGATTACGGCTGAGCGCAAGACCGCGCTCGTGAAGGAATTCGCCCAGAAGTCTGGCGACACCGGCTCCCCCGAGGTGCAGGTCGCCATCCTGACCGAGCGGATCACCAACCTCACCGGTCACTTCAAGACCCACACGAAGGACAACCACTCCCGTCGTGGCCTCCTGAAGCTCGTCTCGCAGCGCCGTTCGCTTCTTGATTACCTCAAGAAGAAGGACGAGAGCCGCTACAAGACCCTGATCGAGAAGCTCGGCATTCGCCGTTAAGCTTCAGCGCATGATCTTGGGAAACGTCACATCCGTTTTTCTGGTAAGATCATGCGATAACTTCCGTCCGGAGCACGGCTCCGGACGGCCTCTCGACGCCGAAGAGACTTCGTTCCCGGCGTCCTCAAAGGAGGCGGATGACGCGATGACCATGGCAGGATCGCAAGGGGCTTATACGGAAGGCGCTGTCGCCCGCCGTGGAGCCCCTTGCCGTCTTGCTCATGGCATCGAGCCCCGCCCTGTCATGAAAGACATCAACCAATGTTCGACATTCAACGCGAAGAACTGATCTGGGGTGGGCGCAAGCTCACGCTCGAAACGGGCAAGATGGCCCGCCAGGCCGACGGCGCCGTCGTCGCCACCTACGGTGAGACCACCGTGCTCGCCACCGTCGTCTCGGCCAAGGAGCCGAAGGCCGGCATCGATTTCTTCCCGCTCACGGTGAACTATCAGGAGCGCACCTACGCCGCCGGCCGCATTCCGGGCGGCTATTTCAAGCGCGAAGGCCGTCCGACCGAGAAGGAGACCCTGGTCTCCCGCCTCATCGACCGCCCGATCCGCCCGCTCTTCCTCGACGGCTATAAGAACGACACCCAGGTCGTCGTGACCGTGCTCTCGCACGATCTCGAAAACGATCCGGACATCGTCGCCATGGTCGCGGCCTCCGCTGCGCTCACGATCTCCGGCGTGCCCTTCATGGGCCCGGTGGGCGCCGCCCGCGTCGCCTATATCGGTGGCCAATACAAGCTGAACCCGCCGCTCCAGGAGATGGAGCAGACCTCCCTCGACCTCGTCGTCGCCGGTACGGCCGACGCGGTTCTGATGGTGGAATCGGAAGCCAAGGAACTCGCCGAAGACGTGATGCTCGGCGCGGTGATGTTCGGCCACAAGCACTTCCAGCCGGTGATCGAAGCCATCATCCGTCTCGCTGAAAAGGCTGCCAAGGAGCCGCGCGACTACCAGCCGGCCGATGTCTCCGACGTGGAAAAGGCTGTTCTCGACATCGCCGAGAAGGACCTGCGCGAAGCCTACAAGCTCACCAAGAAGCAGGACCGCTACGCCGCCATCGACGCCGTGAAGGCGAAGGTGTTCGAGACGCTCGTGCCTGCCGACGGCGAAGCCAAGTTCGAGCCGGAGAAGGTCAAGGCCGTGTTCAAGGAAGCGCAGGCCAAGGTCGTGCGCTGGAACATTCTGGACACCGGCCTGCGCATCGACGGCCGTGATCTGAAGACCGTTCGTCCGATTCTATCGGAAGTTGGCGTTCTGCCCCGCACGCACGGCTCGGCCGTGTTCACCCGCGGCGAGACTCAGGCGCTGGTCGTGACCACGCTCGGCACCGGCGAGGACGAGCAGTTCATCGACGAGCTGGAAGGCACCCGCAAGGAAACCTTCCTGCTGCACTACAATTTCCCGCCCTACTCGGTGGGTGAGACGGGCCGCATGGGCTCGCCCGGCCGCCGCGAAATCGGCCACGGCAAGCTCGCCTGGCGCGCCATCCACCCGATGTTGCCGCCGTCCCACGAGTTCCCCTACACGATCCGCGTCGTGTCGGAGATCACCGAGTCGAACGGCTCGTCGTCGATGGCCTCCGTCTGCGGCGGTTCGCTGGCGCTGATGGATGCGGGCGTTCCGCTTCGCCGTCCGGTGGCGGGCATTGCCATGGGCCTCATCCTCGAGGGTGAGCGCTTCGCGGTCCTGTCCGACATTCTCGGCGACGAGGATCATCTCGGCGACATGGACTTCAAGGTGGCCGGCACGGATCAGGGCATCACCTCGCTCCAGATGGACATCAAGATCGCCGGCATCACCGAGGAGATCATGAAGGTCGCCCTCGATCAGGCCAAGGACGGCCGCGCCCACATCTTGAACGAGATGAACAAGGCGCTCACTGCGCCGCGCGCCGAACTCGGCGAGCATGCTCCGCGCATCGAGACCATGCAGATCCCGGTCGACAAGATCCGCGAAGTCATCGGTTCGGGCGGCAAGGTCATCCGCGAGATCGTGGAGAAGACCGGCGCGAAGATCGACATCAACGACGACGGCCTCATCAAGATCGCGTCCGCCGACGGCAAGTCGATCAAGGCGGCCTATAACTGGATCCGCTCCATCGTCGCCGAGCCCGAGGTCAATGTGATCTACGAAGGCACGGTCGTGAAGGTGATGGAATTCGGCGCGTTCGTGAACTTCTTCGGTTCGCGCGACGGCCTCGTCCACATCTCGGAGCTCGCCAAGAACCGCGTCGCGAAGGTCACCGACGTCGTGAAGGAAGGCGACAAGGTGAAGGTCAAGTTCCTCGGCATGGACGAGCGCGGCAAGGTCCGTCTCTCCATGAAGGTCGTCGACCAGGAGACCGGCGAAGACATCACCGAAAAGCTGAAGGCCGAACGCGAAGCCGAAAAGGCCAAGCAGGCCGCCGGCGAGTAACGTTACGGCAAATTGACAATGCCAAGCCCCACGCCGACGGTGTGGGGCTTTTTTGTTGCATGACCGTCAACGGGTGCCGGAACATGATGCGTAGGCTGCTCATCGCGACGAACGTCGTCTTTGCCTTCGGACTGATGGTTTGCGCGGACACAGCAAGGGCCGATACGCTATGCGGGCGGACGTTCGAATCCCCTGAACAGCTCCGTTCAGAACTCAGTCGCCTGCCACAATCCCGTATTTTGGTGGACAACGACACTTTGGCCGTGCTTGCCGATCGTCAGGGGCGCGTCATGTGGACTTTCCTGAAGCCCAGCCATCCCGCAGCACCTGGCGCTGCGTGCCAAATTCCCGTCGAGTATCAGGGCGCACCTTCATTTCGGATGGAAGCCCGATGCGCTGGCCCCAAGCAGGCTTGCGATTCCTTCATCATCGAAGAGTTTCGCACAAAGCGAGAGGAGTCGTTGAAGCGACTGAAGGAGCTTTGAGAGGGCCGACGAAGCAAGTCATCCTGACCCCCCGGGAAACCCAGTTGATCGCGCGGTCAAAGTCGCGTCAAATCGGTCCATGACTACAATCACCACCGTCCAAGACCTCGAAACCCTCTACGGCGAGGTCGGCGAAGCCTCGATTGCCAAGGAAACCGACCGGGTCGTGCCGGTCTATCGCGCCTTCATCGAGGCCTCGCCCTTCGCGGCTTTGGCGACGCGCGGGCCGGAGGGGCTGGATTGCTCGCCGCGTGGCGATGGGCCGGGCTTCATTCGCGTGCAGGACGAGAAAACACTGCTTCTGCCCGACCGGCGCGGCAACAACCGCATCGATTCACTACGCAACATCGTGCGCGATCCGCAGGTCGCGCTGTTGTTCCTGATCCCCGGCATCGGCGAGACTTTGCGTGTCAACGGGCGCGCCGACATTTCGGTCGATCCGGCGCTTCTGGACAGCTTCGTTGTCGACGGCAAGGCGCCCAAGACTGTGCTCGTGATTCATGTCGAGGCGGTCTATTTTCAATGTTCGCGCGCCATCGTGCGTGCCGATCTGTGGAACCCCGACAAGCGCGTGTCGCGCAAGGCGGTGCCGAGCCCGGGCGAGATGCTCGCGGCACTGAGCGAAAACCGCATCGGCGGCGAATCTTATGACAAGGCGCTGCCGGAGCGGGTGAAAACAACTTTGTACTGAGAATCGCTTCTCATGGTGCCTTGACCTAGCGGGCAAGGGCATCGACAAAGCAAGCCTCGTTTTCTTGAGAATTGAAGGGACGTCCCATGACCATCCAGCGCATCAAGCCCGGCCCCCGCATGAGCGGCGCGGTCGTTCACGGCAACACGGTTTATCTCGCCGGTCAGGTCGCCAATGCCACCGCCGGCAAGAGCGTCGGCGAGCAGACGCAGGAAATTCTGTCGATCATCGACGGTCTCCTCGCCGAAGCCGGTACCGACAAGACCAAGATCCTGATGACGAATATCTGGCTGACCGACATGGCGACGTTCCAGGAAATGAACGCCGTGTGGGACTCGTGGGTCGCGCAGGGCAACGCCCCGGCCCGCGCCACCGTCGAGGCGAAGCTCGCCGCGCCGCAATACAAGGTCGAGATCGCCGTCATCGCGGCGAAGTAAGACTTTAGAGCATGATCAGAACAAGTGGACACCGGTTGTTCGCCCAGATCATGCGGCACTAAGAAAAAAGGGCCCTCTTGAGGGCCCTTTTTTATTGTCATCGATAGCGCCCGTTACGGGCAGGGATGCTGCAGCCCGTCATAGCCGGTATAGGTGCCGGTCGCCGGGTTGTAGGATTTGTAGCGCTGCGCGCAGTAATTCGCGCCCGCAGGAACGACGCTTCCCGTCACGACCGGCTGCGAGGCGACGGCGCCGCCGACGAGCGCGCCTGCAGCCAGGCCCGCTGCCGCTGCACCGTAGGGATAGGTGCGGCCATAGTGATAGTATCCACCGCGATAAGCGGGACGCCCCACAGTGGCGTAGCGTCCGCCATAGGCGCCCCGGCGATAAGCGACGCCGCCTCTGTACCCGCGATAGGCATAGCCGCCCCTCGCGACGGGCCTCCGATAGGCCGCGTAATCAGTCGCCAGCCGGTCCTGCCGGATCAACTGCTTGAACGTCGTGGGCGAGGCTTTAGCCGATGAGAAAGCCGCCGGCGTCAACACGGCAGCGGCCAGCGCCGCGATGATGAATGGTCGCATGAAACCGCACCTTCCTGATGTAAAAATTGCACGATGGCGAGTGCCCGTCGGGCGCGTTCTTGTTGGGAAAGGCGATGGGCCCCGAAGGGCCCATCGGTCATTTCAATCAGAAGCACTCATGCTGCAGACCGTCGGGACCCCAGAAGGTGTTCGACCACCGATTATAGGTGGGGAACCGGTGCGAGCAGTAGGCGATCCAGGTCTGACCCGCATATTCGGGGAACGAGCTGAACATCGGCGTGGCGAAGCCGACAGGCGACGGCCCAAGGGCGACGGCGCCCGTCGTTGCCCCGATGCTCCCGGTGACGTCCGGCCGGAGGCTAGTGTTGAGATAGCCCAGGCCCGGATTGAATCCGTAATTATATCCGAGCTGGTTCATCGGGCTGAAGTATTGCCGCGGGGTTTCCGCGATGCTGCCGGTGGTCAGGATCCGGGCCCGCCTGACCGGGCGCGTCACGACGACCGGCGCGGTCGCGATGCTACCCGTGCTGGTCACGTTGTATCCAGGATACCAGTAACGCGGAGCCGCGGCGGCCGCGTAGTAGTAGGGGTAACGCCAACGCCACGAGCTGGCGCCGACTGCCGCGAAACGCGGACCAAGCCAGACTCTCCTGGCGACAAAGACTCGTCCGCGAGGCCCAACGACCACGCGGCGATAGGTGACGAAACGCCCACGCATCGCCACGCGGCGGTGCACGACGGCCGGATGCATGACGACGTGACGGCGTATGGCGGCGGTATGCATCACGACAGGCCGGCGGTGAACTGCAACGCGGCGATGATAAACGACGCGGCGTTTCGTGGTGGCTTGTGTGGCCCTCGCCGATTCCGGGGTGGTAGCTGTCGATTGCGTGTAAGTGGCTGTCTTCAGAAGGGCCGACAGGTCATCCGATGACAGCGGTTGCGCTTGCACGGCGGCGGTCGCGGCGAGCACGGATACACTGCCGAGCGCCGCTGCCGCCAAAGTTGTGAGGAGGGCTTTGCGCATGAGAAGTCTCCTTAGACTGTACGGGAGGGGTAATGTCTCCCTCGGAGCGCAGTTCCGTTCCACGAGCCGTGTTCCGATGATCATCGCTCCAGCATCATCCTCGATGACTCGTCTGAGGCGGATCGCAACGGCAAGTTCCGCGCGTCTAAGAAACTTTGGCGCTTAGCCTTTTCGTGTTGTTGACCTTCGTCAAGGACTGAGAATTTACGCTTGTATGCGTCACTATGACCTGAAAATTAGCTCAGAGAATAAACCGGCTAAGGTCTGTATTCTTAGCTAAGCTTTCAACTTCGCCGCGAACATAGGTCGCGTCGATGGTCATGGTTTCGCCGGACCGGTCGGGCGCGGTGAACGACACATCGTCGAGCACGCGCTCCAGCACCGTTTGCAGACGGCGCGCGCCGATATTCTCGACCGTGTTGTTCACCTCCACCGCCACTTGCGCCAGCGCGTCGATGGCGTCGTCAGTGAAGACAAGCTCTACGCCCTCGGTGCGCATCAGCGCGACCGATTGCTTGATCAGGCTCGCCTCGGTCTCGGTGAGGATGCGCTTGAAGTCCTCGACTGTCAGCGGCGACAGCTCCACGCGGATCGGCAGGCGGCCTTGCAATTCGGGCAGCAGGTCGGAGGGTTTTGACACGTGGAACGCGCCCGACGCTATGAAGAGGATGTGATCGGTCTTCACTGGCCCGTATTTCGTTGACACGATGGTGCCCTCGATCAGCGGCAGCAGATCGCGCTGCACGCCCTCGCGGGACACGTCCCCGCCCATGCGGCCTTCACGGGCGCAGATCTTGTCGATCTCGTCGAGAAAGACGATGCCGTTTTCCTCCACCTGGCGGATCGCGTCCTGCACGATCACATCCTGGTCGAGCATCTTGTCGGCTTCCTCCGTCACCAGCGGATCATAGGCCTCGCGCACGGTGGTGCGCCGCGTCTTCGTGCGCCCGCCAAAAGCCTTGCCGAACATGTCGGAGATATTGATCGCGCCGACCGATGCGCCCGGCATGCCAGGGATTTCGAACATCGGCAGGCCCTGCTGTCCGCTCGGCTGCAGTTCGATCTCGATTTCCTTGTCGTCGAGTTCGTTCGCGCGCAACTTGCGGCGGAAGCTGTCGCGCGTCGCGGCACTTGCCGTCGCGCCGACCAGCGCATCGAGCACGCGCTCTTCCGCCGCGATATGGGCCTTTGCCTGAACCTGCTTGCGGCGCTCCTCCTTCACGAGGCCGATGCCGACCTCGACAAGATCGCGCACGATCTGCTCCACGTCGCGGCCGACATAGCCGACCTCCGTGAACTTCGTCGCTTCCACCTTGATGAAAGGCGCGCCCGCGAGCCGCGCGAGCCGCCGCGAAATCTCGGTCTTGCCGCAGCCCGTAGGGCCGATCATCAAGATGTTCTTCGGCGCCACTTCTTCGCGTAGCGCGCCGTCCAGCTGCTGCCGCCGCCAGCGGTTGCGCAGGGCAATCGCGACGGCGCGCTTCGCATCATGCTGGCCGACGATAAAGCGGTCGAGTTCGGAGACGATTTCGCGGGGGGAGAATGTGGTCATGACGATGAGAGAATGGGGTGTGGCAATCGTTGCGCAAGGTGAGCGGGAAGAAGTCTTAAAAGGGCCGTGCGCACCGGACGCCAGCCCGCGCTGAGCAGGAGCACGAACGCGCCGAGCACGAGGAGGGTCAGTGGCAGGATCTTGCCTTCGAAACCAGCGTCGTGCACCAGGATGTAGAAGGCAAAGCCCGCATAAGAAAGACCGGAGACGAGGATCGCCCGCCGATCGATTATGACGGCGACGACGCCCAGAAGGACGAAGAGCGCGAGGATTGCCACCGCGTGCGTTCCTGAGGGCGCGCTCATCGCAGCGATTCCGCCGATTAGGGTGTTGGCGACCAGTGGCGCTGCAAGCATGTGCAGCCAGAAAGCGATGTCCGTGCGCCGTGTTTCCCGTTCAGGATCCGACAGGTCGAAGCGCATTGCCAGCGCGAAGATCGCAAGACCCATGGCGCCGTCGAGAACTCGCAGGACCCATTCGGGAATGTCGAAAGCCGACAGCAGACCCGTGATGACCGCCATCACAAGGGCCGCCGCTACGGCCGCGATGGTGATTGGAACCCGGAAGCGCAGGTAATGCAGAGCAACCATCGCGCTTGCCGCCAAAGCGGCGATTGCGACAAGGCCCATCGATGGGGATGCAATGCCGAGCAACGCGTTGAAGCTCTTCTTCGCAGCTTCATGCGCCGTGAGGGCGAGAAGATGGTCCGCGACCTTGAATGCGGAAAGCGCGTAGAGGCAAAGGAGGACGATGCTGGGAAAGGCCATGCGGCGGCGGCGCGTGAAGAATTCTGCGAGAAGCCATGAGGCGAGGGCGAGCACGGCCCAGGTGGCAGCGCCTGCGGCCACCTGATTGGCGAAATAGCCGAGCGCTCACAGCCCGAGCCCCAAGGTGACGAAGATATCGCTGAATCCGGTCAGAAACCGCAGCTTCTCGTCGTCCTCCGGCTCTGGGACGGCGGTGGTGATTTCGCGTGCCAGCGTGCGCAGGTTGTCCACCTGCTCCGGCGTAATGATTCCCCGGGCGATTCCCGCGTCGAGGACGTTGTCGCTGATCATGTGTCGAGGCTCTCTATAACAATATTACTATTGGTATAGACGCATATTTCGGCAGCAATCGCCAGCGACCGGCGCACGATGGCTTCCGCATCCATGTCGCTGTCGGCGAGCGCGCGGGCGGCGGCCAGCGCGTAGTTGCCGCCGGAGCCGATGGCCATGATGCCGCCTTCGGGTTCGAGCATGTCGCCGCCGCCGGAGAGCAGCAGGCCCACATCCTTGTCGGCGACGAGCATCATCGCCTCCAGACGGCGAAGATAGCGGTCGGTGCGCCAGTCCTTCGTCAGCTCGACGCAGGCGCGGGTGAGCTGGCCGGGATATTGCTCGAGCTTGCCTTCCAGCCGCTCGAACAGGGTGAAGGCATCCGCCGTCGAGCCGGCGAAGCCGCCGATGACGTTGCCCTTGGTCAGGCGGCGGACTTTTCGCGCGTTACCCTTGACGATGGTCTGGCCGAGGCTGACCTGCCCGTCGCCGCCGATGACGACGCGGCCGCCTTTGCGGACCATGAGAATCGTGGTGGCGTGCATGGAGCGGGGAGCAGCGTCTTCGGACAAGGGGAACTCCGGGGGCGGGAAGGGCGGCGAGCGGGCGGGCCGCTCAAGCCTTGAATTAAGCATTCATCATGCAAAAGCAACGCGGGTAGCGTTTCGCGCCGCAGCTTGGTAGAACGCCCTCCTCCTCAGCTCCTTAAGCCTTAAGGATTGTCATGATGCGCTCCGCGAGCGTCAGCCGCCGCACCGCCGAGACCGATGTGGCCGTGTCGATTGCCCTCGATGGCACCGGCAAGGCCGAGATCGCCACGGGCGTCGGCTTTCTGGACCATATGCTCGAACTGTTCGCCCGACACGGTCTGTTCGACCTGACCGTGAAGGTGACCGGCGACCTGCATGTGGACCAGCATCATACCACCGAGGACACGGGCATTGCGCTGGGCCAGGCCATCCTGAAGACGCTTGGCGACAAAAAGGGCATTTTCCGCTACGCGGACATCCATCTGCCGATGGACGAAACCCTGACGCGTGTCGCGCTGGATATTTCCGGCCGCCCCTTCCTGGTGTTCAGGACCACGTTCCCGACCGAAAAGATCGGCGTGTTCGACACCGAGCTGGTGCGCGAGTTCTTCCAGGCCTTCGCGATGAATTCCGGGCTGACGCTCCACGTGGAAACGCTCTACGGCGAGAACAGCCACCACATCGCTGAGAGCTGCTTCAAGGGCGTGGCACGGGCCTTGCGTCAGGCGGTTGCCGTGGACCCGCGGGAAGGCGGGCGTGTTCCCTCGACCAAGGGCACCCTTTAAAGCGCTGCGTCAGACGGCATCTATCTGCTTTCGCAGCGGATGCCTTTAAGGAACAACGTCATGGCGACCTATACCCTGCATCTCGCGCGCGATGCGCGGCCGGGTGATCCGGCGGCATTGGACAGCGCCGAAGTCGTGAAGGATGCCTTCTCCTGGGGGGCCTTCTTCTTCACGGTCCTGTGGTTCTTCTTCCACCGGCTTTGGATCGCCGGTCTTGCCGTCCTTCTGGCCCTCGTCGCGTTTCAGGGGGCTTTGGACGTGCTCAAGGTGCACCCGGCGGCATCTTTTGCGGCGAACATCTTGTTCTCCGCCCTGATCGGGCTTGAGGCGAACAGCCTGCGGCGCTGGACGCTCGCCCGCAACGGCCGCCCGGCCGTCGATGTGGTGACCGCCGCCGACCGAGACGAAGCGGAAGCGAAAGCCATCGCCCGCTGGCTAGAGCGTACCGCGCCCGTCACCCGTCCCACGGTTCCGGCCCGCGCCCTTCGCGGGTCCGAGCCGGTGCTTGGCCTTTTTCCTGATGCGGAGCGTCTCCGGTGAGCGTAGCAATCGTCGATTACGGCTCCGGCAACCTGCACTCCGCCGCGAAGGCTTTTGAGCGCGCGGCGCGCGAGGCGGGACTGTCGGATTCCATCACTGTCACCTCCGACCCCGCGGTCGTCGAAAAGGCCGACCGGATCGTGCTGCCGGGCGTCGGCGCCTTCGCCGACTGCCGGCGCGGGCTCGATGCCGTTCCCGGCATGGTCGAGGCGCTGAACCGTGTCGTGCGTGAAAAGGGCCATCCCTTCCTCGGCATCTGCGTCGGCATGCAACTCATGGCGACACGCGGCCTGGAATACGTGGTGTCCGAAGGGCTCGACTGGATTCACGGCGATGTCAAAGCCATCGTGCCGGACGATCCGTCGTTGAAAATCCCGCATATGGGCTGGAACACCTTGCAGGTGCGCCACGCGCATCCGCTTCTTTCCGGCATCGAGACGGGGCCCGACGGCCTACACGCCTATTTCGTGCATTCCTATGCGCTGTCGCCCGCCGACGATCATGACGTCGTCGCCACCACGTCCTATGGTGGTCCCGTCACCGCCATGGTGGCGCGCGACAACATCGCCGGCACCCAATTTCATCCTGAGAAGAGCCAGGCCCTCGGTCTCAAGCTCATCGCCAATTTCCTGAGGTGGCGTCCGTGATCCTCTTTCCCGCCATCGACCTGAAAGAAGGCCGCTGCGTCCGTCTGATTCAGGGCGACATGGACCAGGCGACTGTGTTCAACGACGATCCGGCAGCGCAAGCCGCCGCTTTCGAGCAGCAGGGTTTTGAGTGGCTGCACGTGGTCGATCTCGACGGCGCGTTCGCCGGCAAGCCGATGAACGCCGCCGCCGTCGAAGCCATTCTGAAGCGCATTAAAATCCCCGTGCAGCTCGGCGGCGGTATCCGCGACATGAAGACGGTGGAGGGTTGGCTCGCCAAGGGCGTCGCCCGCGTCATCATCGGCACGGCGGCGGTGCGCGATCCGGCCTTCGTGCGGGAAGCCGCGCGGCTTCATCCGGGCAAGATCGCGGTCGGCATCGACGCCAAGGACGGGCTTGTCGCCGTCGAAGGCTGGGCGCAGACCTCGACGCTGACGGCGGAAGAACTCGGCCGCCGCTTCGAAGATGCCGGCGTTGCGGCAATCATCTACACCGACATCGCCCGCGACGGCATTTTGAAGGGCCTCAACATCCCGATGACGCTCGCGCTCGCCAAGGCGGTCTCGATCCCCGTCATCGCGTCGGGCGGCCTCGCCTCGATGGCGGATATCGAGCGGCTCACAGAAGCCGATTGCGCGATTCTCGGCGGCGCGATCTCGGGCCGCGCGCTCTATGACGGGCGCATCGATCCGGATCAGGCGCTGGCGCTCTTGCGCACCGCGCGGCGGGAGAAGGCGTGATGCTCAAAGTCCGTCTCATCCCCTGCCTCGACGTGAAGGATGGCCGCGTCGTGAAGGGCGTGCAGTTCGTCGATCTCGTCGATGCGGGCGATCCGGTGGAAGCCGCGAAGGCCTATGACGCGGCGGGCGCTGACGAATTGTGTTTTCTCGACATCACCGCGAGCCACGAGGCGCGCGGCATCTTGCTCGATGTGGTGAAGCGCACGGCGGAGGCCTGCTTCATGCCGCTCACTGTCGGCGGCGGCGTGCGTACGGTCGACGATATCCGCAAGCTTCTGCTCGCGGGCGCGGACAAGGTGTCGATCAACACCGCTGCGGTCAAAAATCCCGATTTCGTGCGCGAGGCCTCGGAAAAGTTCGGCGCGCAATGCATCGTCGTCGCCATCGATGCGAAGAAGGTCTCGGGCGAAGGCGAGAAGCCGCGCTGGGAAATCTTTACGCATGGTGGCCGCACGTCGACCGGCATCGACGCCATTGAATTCGCGAAAAAAGTCGCGGATCTCGGGGCAGGTGAGTTGTTGGTCACCTCCATGGACCGCGACGGCACCAAGGGCGGCTACGATCTCGCGCTCGTGCATGCCATTGCGGATGCGGTCTCCGTGCCCGTCATCGCCTCCGGCGGCGTCGGCAACCTCGATCACCTCGTCGACGGTGTGAAAGAGGGCCATGCCAGCGCGGTGTTGGCCGCCTCGATCTTCCACTTCGGCACGTACACGATTGCGGAAGCCAAGGACTACATGGCCAAGGCCGGGCTTCACATGCGGTTGGACAAGCCAGCGGCGTGAGTTTCACCTCGATGCTCCCTCGCAGCCTCATCCTGAGGGGCGCGAAGCGCCGTCTCGAAGGACGAGGCGTCTCCAGGGTGCACTGGATCATCCTTCGAGACGCAGCCTTCGGCTGCTCCTCAGGATGAGGTATGAAGGAAAAGACAGCGACCCGCTTTTTTTCCGAAAAGCTGGCCCTTGGCCGCCATTCTGGGCTATGGGTTTGCGCCCCTAAACGAAGTTTTTAAGCCATGACCGCCTTCACCCTCGACGACCTCGCCCGCATCGTCGCCACGCGCGCTGCAGCGCCGGCGTCCGAATCCTATACGGCGAAGCTTTTGGCGGAGGGGCCTGCCAAGGCCGCGAAAAAGCTGGGCGAGGAGGCGGTCGAGGCGGTGATCGCCGCCGTTTCGGGCGACCGGGCGAACCTGACGGCGGAGGCGGCCGATGTCCTCTATCACCTTTTGGTCGTCTTGCAGGGCGCCCATATTCCATTAAGTGACGTGATGGCGGAACTCGAACGCCGCACCGCGCAATCTGGGCTCGCCGAGAAGGCCGCGCGGCCGCGATAGGCTTTGTTGGGCAGCTAAAGGTGTCCAAACCTGAAAAGGTATCGCTCATGCACCAGCTGAATGCGGTGTCGGCCCCGGAGACGGACGACCGGGTTTCGCCCTACCGGACTTTTTCACGGGACGAATGGGCGCAACTGCGCGCCGACACACCCATGACGCTCACCGCCGATGAGGTGGTGCAGCTGCAATCCCTCAACGATCCGATCTCGCTCGATGAGGTGGCGGCGATCTACCTGCCATTGTCGCGCCTGCTCTCCCTTTACGTCGCGGCGACGCAGGGGTTGTTCAAGGCGACGCAGCGCTTCCTGCTCGCCGAGAACGACGGCAAGGTGCCCTACATCATCGGCGTCGCAGGTTCGGTCGCGGTCGGCAAATCCACCACCGCGCGCGTGCTAAAGGCGCTGCTCGCCCGCTGGCCCAACACGCCCAAGGTCTCCCTCGTCACCACCGACGGTTTTCTCCTGCCGAACGCCGAGCTGACGCGGCTTGGCCTGATGGAGCGAAAAGGTTTTCCGGAGAGCTACGATACCGGCGCGCTCCTGCGCTTCCTTGCCGACATCAAGGCCGGCAAGCGCAATGTGCGCGCGCCGCTCTATTCGCACCTGGTTTACGACGTGGTGCCGGGCGAAGAGATCGTCATCGACCGGCCGGACATTTTGATTGTCGAGGGGTTGAACGTGCTCCAGCCCGCGCGGATGCCGAAGGACGGCACGGCGATTCCGTTCGTGTCCGATTTCTTCGACTTTTCCGTCTATATCGATGCGGAAGAGGCCGATCTTCACCGCTGGTACGTCAACCGCTTCCTGCGCCTGCGCCACACAGCGTTCCGCGATCCGCTCTCGTTCTTCCGCCGCTATGCGGAATTGCCGGAAGCGGAGGCCATCACCATCGCGGAAGGCCTGTGGAACCGCATCAATCTCGTGAACCTGCGCGACAACATCGTGCCGACGCGCCAGCGCGCGAGCCTGATCCTCAAAAAAGGCGCGAGCCACCGCATCGAGACGGTGGCGCTGCGCAGGCTGTAATTAGGCGATCACCGCCATCTCATCGAACGACAGGCGCGGTTGGCGCGGATGCAGCTTTTCACGCAATCCGTAGCCAATATTGACCAAGAAGTTCGACTTGGTCTTGCCGTCCGGAAAGAACGCCTTGTCCACACCCTTGCGGCTGAAGCCGGACATGGGGCCGCAATCGAGCCCGAGGCCGCGCAGGGCGAGGATGAGATAGGCCCCTTGGAGCGAGGAATTGCGAAACCCGGTTTCCTCGATCACGTCGGGCAGGCCGACGAACCAGCTTCGCGCGTCCGAATGCGGATTGAGGAAGGGGAGTTTCTCGTAGAACTCCGTGTCGTAGGCCACGATGGCGGTGGTCGGTGCGCCCATGGTCTGGCGCACATTGCCCTCGTCGAGATGCGGCCGCAGCTTCTCCTTGGCCGCCGGTGAGGTCACGAAGACGAACCGGCCGGGCGAGGAATTGCCGCTCGTCGGCCCGAGCTTGGCGAGATCGACCGCCGTGCGCAGGATCTCTGCGCTGACGGGCTTGTCCTCCCAGTAACGGAAAGTGCGGGCCTCGCGGAAAAGCTGATCGAGAGCGTCGTCGGACAGGACGTGCAAGGAAGCCTCCAAAAGAAAAGCGCGGCCGGAACCGCGCTTGTGATTTTAGTCGTTGGGCATCCGGATCAAACCGCCTGAACCTCGCGCACATCCGGCAGGAAGTGGCGCAGAAGGTTCTGGATGCCGTGGCGCAGCGTCGCCGTGGAGGAGGGGCAGCCCGAGCAGGCGCCCTTCATGACGAGATAGACGATGCCGTCCTTGAAGCCGCGGAAAGTGATGTCGCCGCCATCGCCCGCGACCGCCGGGCGGATGCGGGTTTCGAGCAGCTCTTTGATGGTCGCGACGGTAGAAGCATCCGCCTCGTCAAAAAATTCCTCGCCGTCTTCGTCGGCCGGCGGCGCGGCGTTGGTGAATAGCGGCGCGCCGGTCATGAAATGCTCCATGATCCCGCCGAGAATGGCCGGCTTCAGGTGCTGCCATTCGCCGTCCGCCTTGGTGACGGTGATGAAATCGTAGCCGAAAAACACGCCGGTGACGCCGGGAATGGCGAACAGGCGGCCAGCGAGCGGCGAGACGCCCGCGCTTTCTTCGTTGCGTGCCTCAAACGTGCCCTCCGGCATGACGATGCGGCCGGGCAAAAACTTCAAGGTCGCGGGATTGGGGGTCGCTTCAGTCTGAATGAACATCTTTTGTCCTCTGCGCCGGTTCAAGGCCGGCCGGGGTGTCGAATGGAATCGTTCTAACAGGTTCAAGAGGCAATGTGGATCGCGCTTTTGGCGATTCCAAGGGCGACTCGGAGCTCCCTCCCCCTTGCGGGGAGGGATTGAGGGTGGAGGTGGTGCCGCTGGGTGAGCGGGTGCCGGAAGAACCACTGTAGCGGCCTTGCGGATTGAATTCGGAACGGTGACGCTCCGACTTTCCGACCCCCACCCCAACCCTCCCCGCAAGGGGGAGGGAGCGCGCGCGCCCGTCACCCCGCCAGCGCGTCGATCTCTTCGTCCGACAGGCTTCCCGGCACGATGACGATGGGGACCGGGAAGGTGGAGGAGGCTTTGCCGGCGAGCGTCGAGACGAGCGGGCCGGGGCCTTCCTTGCTGGTGCCTGCGGCCAGCACGAGGAAGGAGATGTCCTCGTCCTCATTGATGAGCGCGGTGATGGCCCCGGCGCGGTCGCCGACGCGAATCACCTGCTGCGGCTCGACGCCCGCGGCGCTGCGCGCATCGCGGGCCGCGGCATCGAGCCGCTTCTGGGCCTCGGCACGAGCTTCTTCGATCATCGCCTCGCCGACGCCGATCCACTCGAAATTGTCGGGCGGGTCGACGATGGCCAGCATGATCATGGTGGCGCCCGTGCGCGCCACACGCCGGGAGGCGAAATGGATGGCGCGGGCGCATTCCGGCGTCTTGTCGATGATCACCAGGAATTTGGGCCGATGACCCGTCTCGTAGGATCGACGCTTGCCGCTCAAAGCATGGTCTCCTGGCATGGTCTCCTGCATCCAGGAGACCATGCTGCGTCAGCCGCCGACCGGACGCAAGTTCGACCTGAGGCAATCAGCGCGCGCGGACGAAGCCGACGATGTCCTTGACCGCATCCATGGTCGTTGACGCGATGGCGCGGGCGCGGTTGGAGCCGTCCACCAGCACCGCGTCGATATGGCCGGGATCGGCCATGAGGCGGCGCATCTCGTCCGCGATGGGCGAGAGCTTGGCGACAGCCACATCGACGAGCGCGGCCTTGAAGCCGGAGAACTGTGAGCCGCCATGCTGGTGCAGCACGTCCTCCGCCGTGGTGTCGGTCAACGCGGCGTAGATCGCCACGAGGTTTTCGGCCTCGGGACGGGTTTTGAGGCCCTCGACCTCGCTCGGCAGCGGCTCGGGATCGGTTTTGGCCTTGCGCACCTTCTGCGCGATGGTGTCCGCATCATCCGTCAGGTTGATGCGCGAATAATCGGAGGGGTCCGACTTCGACATCTTCTTCGAGCCGTCGCGCAGCGACATGACGCGCGTCGCCGGGCCCTGGATCAGCGGCTCGGTGAGCGGGAAGAAGGCATCGCCGAAGCCGTTCTCAGTAATCGATTCCGCCCAGTCGTTGTTGAACTTCTGCGCGATGTCGCGGGTCAGCTCGAGATGCTGCTTTTGGTCCTCACCCACCGGCACATGGGTGGCGCGATAGACCAGGATGTCGGCGGCCATGAGGTTCGGGTAGGCGTAGAGGCCGACGGAGGCGTTCTCCCGGTCCTTGCCGGCCTTGTCCTTGAACTGGGTCATGCGGTTGAGCCAGCCGAGGCGGGCGACGCAGTTGAACACCCAGGCCAGTTCCGCGTGCTCTGGCACCTGCGACTGATTGAAGACGATGTGGCGCTTCGGGTCGATGCCGACGGCGAGATACGCGGCGGTCACTTCCCGGATCTTGTCGTGCAGTTCCTTGGGGTTTTGCGGCACGGTGATCGCGTGCATGTCGACGACGCAATAGATGCAGTCGTAGAGGTCCTGCATGGTCACGAAGCGCTTGATGGCCCCGAGATAGTTGCCGAGGTGGAGATTGCCCGTCGGCTGCACGCCCGAGAACACGAGCTCCTTGAACTTCGCCATCGTCTTCAAAACTCCAAACGCCTGTCGCGGCGGGGGTTATGACAGGGCCCCGCCCGGATGCAAGCGGTCTTAAGGTTTTTTCGTGAACAGAGCCATCTCGGCACGTGTCACCGCGCCGGTGAGGAAGACGGATGCCCCATAGAGCGCCAATCCGCCAAGACAGAGGGCGGTCAGCGTCGCGGCATTCGCGTGGGGCGCGAATGTCAGGGCGGCGGCGAGACCGAGGCTCATGATGAGGGTCGAGGCCGCGATTCGGGAAAGTTTCGCCAGCGCGGGCCGGTCGATGGCCCAGAGGCCGACCCGCTTCAGAAGCAGGGCGAGTGCGGCCGCATGGGCGAGGCAGCCGAGGCTGATGCCGACGGCAATCCCCGCCATGCCAAACACCGCGCCCAGGGGCAGCCCTGCGGCGATAGTGACGATGATCCCGAGGCCGGTGGCCAACAGCGTCGCGCGTAAAGAACCTTGCGCGAAAAGGGTCTGACTCAAGACCTTGCCGAGGGTCGCGAAGGGAAGGCCGAGGCTCAAGCCCATGAGGACGAGTGCGGTGCCCTTGGTATCCGCGGGCGTGAAGGCTCCGCGCTCGAACAGCACGGCGGCGATGGGTTCGGCCAGAATAGCAAGAGCGGCGCAGGCGGGGAGCGCGAGCAGCAGGGCGATTTCAAGCGCCCGGTTCTGCGCGGCGATGATGGCCTTGGCGTCGCCGCCCCGGTGCCGCAGGGCGATTTCGGGCAGGAGCACGCTTGCTCCCAGAGCCGCCACGAGGCCGACGGGCAATTGCACCACCCGGTCGGCGTAATAGAGCCAGGACACGCCGGAGGGAAAGAACGAGGCGATCTGCGTGCCGACGAGAATGAAAAGCTGCGCCGCGCCGCTTGCCACGAGGGCCGGAAGGCCGGCCAGCAACAGGCTTTTCAGCGCGGGTGACAGACGAGGCTTTTGGAATCGCGCGACGTCGCCGCCGCTGTGTCCCAACCCTCCTCCCCCTTGTGGGGAGGAGTTGGAGGTGGGGGTGTCGGCGCCACTTTTTGAAAGGGTGGCGCTCACACCCCGACCCTGGCCCTCCCCACAAGGGGGAGGGGAAAAGAGGGCGACGGCCACAAGGACCAACTGCACGAAGCCGGAGACGCTCGAGGCCACCGCGAGCCAGATCGCCTTGCGCTCGACGCCAAGCGAGTTGGCATTCTCCAGAATGACAATAGCGCCGATGAGCCCGAGATTGACGGCCAGTGGCGCGAGCGCGGTGGCGGTGTAGCGGCCGCGCATGTTCAACAGCGCCGCACCGAGGGAGGCGAGCGTCACGCCGATCACGGTCGGAAAACCGAGGCGGGTATAGAGCGCGACGAGCGCCAGCGTCCCGTCATCGCCCTGAAGCCCGGGGGCCAGCACGAAGGCGATGACGCCCGCTCCGATTTCGATGAGCGCGGTGAGGCCTAAAAGACCCAGCGCGAAGGTGGTGATGACATCGCCCGCGAGCTTCGCCCGCTCCTCGGGCTCCAGGCGCGCCAGTGCCGGGATCAGCGCCGGGTTCAGCCCGCCCTCGGCGGCGATGCGGCGCACGAGATTGGGCAGGCGGAACGCGGCCAGAAAGGCATCCGCCACCGGCCCTGCGCCGAGCGCCTGCGCGAACAGGATGTCTCGGACAAAGCCTAAGACCCGCGACGCGACGGCGCCGAGCCCGACGAGGAGGGAGGAGCGGATAAGCGACATGCCCTTTGGCGATTAAGCCTTTCCGGTTTGCTTGTCCAAGGCGACGAAGGGCTGATCCCTTATGCCGCCTTGCCGTTCAGATGCTCCGGCGTCACCTCGGGCGGGATTGGGCAGACATAAGGCCTGCCGCCGGTGCGTTCGCGCAACTCCGCCTTGGCGCGGGCGATGAGATCGGGGTTGCGCAGGCAATCGGCGGCGGTGGTGGCCATGGCCTTGGCGGCGAGCACCATGCCCTTGTGCGCGGCGGGCAGGTTGCCCTGCGTCACGAGCTGCCAGGTGTGGAAGGCGGTGCCGACGGCAAAACACGCCGTGTGGCATTGCGCGGTCGGCACGACCCAGCTCACATCGCCCACATCGGTGGAACCCATCATCACGCCTTCGCGCTCGGGCATCGCGAGCACGGCGTCGTGAAGCGCTTTACCCTTGAGGCTGGCGTGCACCTTCACGTTTTCCTGAATGTCGGCTGCCGTCAGTGCGGCTTTCTGGAGCTTGTCGGCGAAAGAAACATCCGCCGCATCGAACGGCGGTGGGCCGAGGCGCTTCATGTTTTCGTACATCGCGTCCTGTAACGCCTTGTTCGGCACGATGTTGGAGGTCGCATCCGTGATCTGCACTTCGACGCTCGTCTCCGTCATCAAAGCTGCGCCCTCCGCGATCTTCTTCACGCGCTCGAACAGCGTCATCGCATCGGGCAGATGCGGCGAACGCACGAGGTAAAGGCTCTCCGCATAGGCCTGCACCACGTTCGGCGCGATGCCGCCGGTGTTGGTGGTGGCATAGTGCACGCGTGCGTCGGAGGGCATGTGCTCGCGCATGTAGTTCACGCCCACATTCATCAATTCCACCGCATCGAGCGCGCTGCGTCCGAGATGGGGCGAGGCGGCGGCGTGCGCCGCGCGGCCGGTGAAGCGGAAGTAGGCCTGCACGCAGGCGAGCGAGCTCATGGTCGAGACTTCGTTGATGACGTTCGGATGCCAGCAGAACGCGGCATCGAGATCGTCAAAGAGCCCAGCGCGAGCCATGAAGGTCTTGCCCGAGCCGCTCTCTTCCGCAGGGCACCCGTAATAGCGCACGGTGCCGGCAATGCCTTCGCCTTCGAGCGCGTCCTTCAACGCCACGGCGGCGAGCGCCGAGCCCGAGCCCAACAGGTTGTGGCCGCAGCCATGGCCCGGCGTGCCCGCCTTCGTCGGCGCATGTTCCGTCACGCCGGAAATTTGCGCGAGATCGGGCAGCGCATCGAACTCGCCCAGAATGCCGACGATGGGGCCGCCTTTGCCCGCCTCCGCCACGAAGGCCGTCGCCATGCCGCCCACGTTACGCGTAATACTAAAGCCCTCGGCTTCGAGCATTGTGATCTGCTCCTCGACCGCGCGATGCTCCTCGAAAGCCAACTCCGGCATGGCCCAGATGCGGTCGCTCGAATCACAGAAGGCCTTGCTCTTCGCCTCCACGCGGCGGGCGATTTCATCGAGGCTCAGGCGGTCGTTCAGCATGGCGTTGTTCCTCAGGTGTTTTATCGTTTGTTCAAGCGGCGATGTCGTTGCTGGTCAGCCGCTCGATAGTGCGGTTGTGCAGGCGAAAGACGACGTCCTGCGGCTCTGATTGATGCAGCGCGGCGTCGTGGTCGAGACCTGCATAGACGCCGCGCAAAATCTTGCCGAAGAAGCCGTGCGCGACGGCGATGGTCGGCTGCGTCACGGATTGCAGCCATGCGCTCGCCCGCTTTCGAGCCTCATCGACCGTTTCGCCATCGGGCGAGCGGAAATACCAGTCGTGATCCGTCGCGCCAGTGAGGCGCCCCGGCCAGCGCGCCTCGACTTCGGGGCGGGTCAAGCCGTCCCACGAACCCATCGTGAGTTCGGCCAATTGCGGATCGGTCTCAAGGGACAGCCCCAGCGCCTCGCTGACGAAGCCAGCCGTCTGGCGCGCGCGTCCGAGCGGGCTTGAAACGAGACGTAAGGCGGGCCGTGGCCCGAGCTCACGGAGCAGAATCGAGGCCATCAGAGCGGCCTGATTCCGTCCCTTCTCGGTCAGGGGCGAGTCGAGATGGCCCTGGAGCCTTCCGGCCCGGTTCCATTCGGTTTCGCCATGACGGAGGAAATACAAAGGAGGCATGACGCGTTTTTTAGAACAGGTTGCCGCGCGCTGAAACTGCTTTGCGGTGAGACGAGCCATGCCTTTGTCACATCGACAGCCGCGATCATTGCCATTTGCGGCGGCGGGACGTGACGATATGATCGCCGCCGATTTGTGAACGGGGAGAACGTTGTGACGTCAGTGTGGGCCATTGGATTGATGACGGGAACCGTTCTCGACGGCAATATCGACATCGCCTTGATCAAGACGGATGGGCAGACCATCCAGGAATTCGGTCCCTGGACGCTCGCCCCCTATCCGGCCGGGCTGACGCCTCTGCTGCGCAAGTCCATGGAGCAGGCCCGCGACTGGAATTTTCAGGGGCCGGAGCCCACAATTTTCGCCGAAGCCGAGGATGCGCTGACCCGCGCGCAATCGGCCGCGGTCACGGCCTTTCTCGCGAAGGAGGGCATCAAGCCCTCCGACATCGCGGTCATCGGCTTTCACGGCCAGACCATGCTGCACCGCGCCCCCGATGGCGCGCGCCACGGCCAGACGCGCCAGCTCGGCAACGGCGCCCTCATGGCGAAGCTTGTCGGCACTAGCGTCGCATTCGATTTCCGCACCGCCGACATGGCAGCCGGCGGCCAGGGCGCGCCGCTGGCGGCGAGCTACCACGTCGCGCTGCTGCGCAGCATCGATGCCAAGCCGAATTCGGCGGTGCTCAACCTCGGCGGCGTGAGCAACGTCACGTGGTGGGGCGGCGGCGACACCATGATCGCCTTCGACACCGGCCCGGCCAATGCGCCGCTCAATGACTGGATCCGCCAGCACGGCCTCGGCGACATGGACCGCGACGGCCTGATCGCCTCGCGCGGCACAGTGGACGAGGCGCGTCTCGCCAAGCTTTTGGAACACCCCTATCTCACCGCCGCCTACCCGAAGTCGCTGGATCGTAACGACTTCACCGCCGCGATGGCCGAGGGCCTGAGCCTGGAGGACGGCGCCGCGACGCTTACCGCCTTCACGGCAGGAGCCGTGGGCAAGGCGCTCGATCTCCTGCCGCAGCGCCCGCCGCGTCTCATTCTCAGCGGCGGCGGACGGCGCAACCCGACACTCGTCAAGGAGATCGCCAAGCGCGCCAAGGTCGAGCCGGTGATGTCCGAAGCGGTCGGCTGGCGCGGCGATGCGGTGGAAGCGGAATGCTTCGCCTTCCTCGCGGTACGCGCCCTTCGCGGCATGCCGATCAGCTTCCCGCTGACCACCGGCGTGAAGCAGCCGATCACCGGCGGGCGGCTGGCAATGGTCGATATGGCTGCTTAAGAGCCCAGCGCGAAAAGATCCTGGCCGCCCGGCGCCTGAGGCTCCTCAAAGGCGTTGGGGTCGCCCGGCCCCGTTTCCCAGCCGAGATCGGGCAGGGCGATGATGCGCAGACCCCGCGGGTCGTTGCGCGTCACCACGAAGTTGCGGCTTTCCATGTAGGCCACGAGGCGGCGGGCCCGGCCCGGGGAGCGGCTGCCGCAGGCGCGCGCGATCTCGCCGTCCGGCGGGCAGGGCGCGCCCTCCATCGCCGCGCGGGCGAGGAGCAGATAGACGCCCTGGATGTCCTCTTCCAGATCGGTGGCGAAGGCCACCGCGCGGTCCCATTCCGAGCCTTCGGCGGTGGCCGTGTTCACGCCCGCGCGCGCGACGGCGAGGCGGCGGCGGAAGGCGGGGAGGTTCAAGGGCTCGCCGCTGACGCGGCGGATGCGGCAGCGCACCAGAAAGTCCTGATAGAGCACCGCCACGGTGCGGAACGCCGCCTCCGGGGCGTCCAAAATTTCGCGCAGGATCGCGTCGAGGGCAGCCTCGCGCTCGGCCTTCGTCTCTTCCGTCACCTCGGCCGGTGCCTCCGGCGCGCTGGCCGGGCGGGTGCGGGCGAGCTGCGCCAGCAGGTCGTTGGTGGACGGCGCGGGTGGCGGTGGAGGGGCACGGCGTGGAGCGACGGGCCTTGCGACCATTTCGTCTTCGCCCGCCTTGAAGATCAAGTCGCGGGCATCCTCGGTCGGCTGCTCCGGCAGGGGCAGGAGTTTGAAGCTGCCGCTGCGCGCCGCGGTTTCGACCACGCCGATGCGGATCGGCAGGGGGCGGCGCGACAAAGCGGGGCCGAGGGCCACGAAATGTCCGCGCTCGAGATCGCGGAACATCTCGGCTTGGCGGCGCTCCATGCCCAACAGGTCGGCGGCGCGGGCCATATCGATGTCCAAAAAGGTGCGGCCCATCAGGAAGTTGGAGGCTTCCGCCGCCACGTTCTTGGCGAGCTTCGCCAGACGTTGTGTCGCGATGATGCCCGCAAGGCCGCGCTTACGGCCTCGGCACATGAGATTGGTCATGGCACCCAGCGAGACCTTTCGCGCCTCGTCGGACACCTCACCGGCGGCGGCGGGAGCGAAAAGCTGCGCCTCGTCCACCACCACCAGCATCGGGTACCAGAGGTCACGCTCCGCATCGAAGAGTCCGCCTAGAAAGGCCGCGGCGCAGCGCATCTGCGCCTCGGTGTCGAGGCCTTCCAGGCTCAGCACCACCGAGACCCGGTGCTGCCGCACGCGGGCGGCGATGCGCTGCAAGTCGCCCTCGCTGCGCGCCGCATCCACCACCACATGGCCGAACTTGTCCGCCAGCGTAACGAAATCGCCCTCGGGGTCGATCACCGCCTGCTGCACATAAGGCGCGCTCTGCTCCAGCAGGCGGCGCAGCAGGTGGGACTTGCCGGAGCCGGAATTGCCCTGGACGAGCAGGCGCGTCGCCAGAAGCTCCTCCAGGTCGAGCAGGGCCGGGCCATTGGACGCCGCCCCGGAGGACGCGATCCCCATGTCGATGCCGACCTTCATGCCCGTTCGATTCCCACCTTTGCGTTGCCGATGAAGGTTCTCCCTAGCACGGCAAGGTCAGGAAAGGGGCAGAATCGACCGAGGCTTTCCACAATCTTGGCCGCCCGACGGCTGCGGATTTAGGGTCGCAGGGCCTAAGGGGGAGGGAAATGGTGCTGGCGGCGAGATGCCTCATCCCGCTCACGCTGGCGCTTCCTAAATGACTGGCTAGTCAGTCATGGGAACCAAAAAAGATGCCTCGCGCATCGCCGCTTAAGGTTTCGCGGCGCCCCTCGCGCCGGGCTCCGGCCCGCAGCGAGGAGGACCGGCAGGAGAAGTTCAACCACATCCTTGACGCCGCCCTCGACGTGTTTTCCGAAAAGGGCTTCGCACGCAGCCGCCTGGAGGATGTCGCGGCGCGGGCGGGCATCGCCAAGGGCACGATCTATCTTTACGTGCCGTCGAAGCAGGGGCTTTTTGAAGCGCTGATCCATTCCGGCATCGGCGGCGCGGTCGAGGAGTTGGAGGGGCGCCTCACGTCTCTTGATGGCTCCGCCGAGATGCAGCTGCGTGCGCTGTTTCATTTCTTCCGCACGGAGATTTTGGGAACCCGCCGCCGCAACATCGTGCGGCTCTTGATCGTGGAGGCGGAGCGCATCCCGGCGCTCGCCGATTTCTACTATCGCGAGGTGCTGACGCGGGCGCTTCGCCTGTTGCGCACCATCGCGTGCGATGCGGTGGCGCGCGGCGAGTTCACCTCCGACGAACTCGTGCGCTTCCCGCAATTGATCGTGGCTCCCGGCCTCGTGGCGCTGATCTGGTCCGAGCTTTTTCAGCGCATCGAACCTATCGACATCGAGGCGATGTTCGAGGCGCATCTTTCGCTGCTCATGCGGGCGCTGAAGGAGGATGCGGCATGAATCGGACGATTCTCGCCGTGTTCGCGCTCATCCTTGTGGTCGGAGGCGTGATCGCCTGGGTCATCTGGCGCAGCGAGCAAGGCACCAACTCTTTCCAGGGTTATGTGGAGGGCTACTACGTCTATGCCGCCCCGGAGACGGGCGGACGCATCGAAAACCTGACCGTGGATTCGGGCTCGCAGGTCAAGGCCGGACAATTCGTGTTCCAGATCGAAGGCTCGATGCAGCAGGCGCAGCGCGATCAGGCGGCGGCGCAGCTGCAGCAGGCCCAGTCGCAGCTCACCAATCTCCAGGCCTCCCTGCAACGCCCGGAAGAAATCGCCGTACTGCAGGCGCAGGAACGCTCGGCGCAGGCGCAACTAACCCTGTCCACCAACGAACTGCAGCGTCAGCAGACGCTTTTCGAGCGCGGCATCAGCGCAAAGACGACCTTTGACCAGGCCAAGGCGACGAACGACCGCGACAAGGCGGCGCTCGAAGCCGTGCAGCGCCAGATCAGCGCGGGGCGGATCGCGGCACGCACGGCCGAGATCCAGGCTGCGGAAGCGAATGTGAAAGCGTCGCAGGCCAATCTCGACCAGGCCGAGACGCGCTTGGCGAAGCTGAAGGTTTATGCGCCCGCCGATGGGCAGGTGCAGGATGTCTTTTTCCGGACCGGCGAGGTGGCCAATGCCGGCCAGCCGGTGCTCTCCATCCTGCCGCCGGGCAACCGGCGCATCCGCTTCTACGTGCCGGAGCCGAAGCTCTCGACCATCGCGCTCGGGCAAGTGGTGGGCGTCGCCTGCGACAATTGTCAGAAGGGCCTGACCGCAAAAATCACGTTCATCTCCCACGACGCGGAATTCACGCCC
Organism: Microvirga terricola; assembly: GCF_011777495.1. GTDB lineage: Bacteria > Pseudomonadota > Alphaproteobacteria > Rhizobiales > Beijerinckiaceae > Microvirga > Microvirga terricola. Next base: position 625,590 of record NZ_JAATJS010000001.1, read on the forward strand.
CCGGTGATCTTCAGCCTGGCGGAGCGGGCGAAGTTGGTCTTTCGCGTCGAGGCGACGCCGATTGGCGATTACGTGCTGCCCGTAGGCCAGCCGGTTGACGTGATCCCGTCGGAGAAACGCCCATGACCGCACAAGCCAGCGCAGATCCGGTCTCGGACATCGTCATCGACGTTGAGGGCCTCACCAAATCCTTCGGCGGCCCGCCGGTGGTGAAAAACCTGACCATGCAGGTGCACAAGGGCCTGATCTACGGATTCCTCGGCCCCAACGGCAGCGGCAAGACCACGACCTTGCGGATGCTGTGCGGACTTCTTACGCCCGACAGCGGGCACGGCACGTGCCTCGGCTACGACATCCGCACGCAGACCACCGACATCAAGCGGCATGTGGGCTACATGACGCAGCGCTTCTCGCTCTATGCCGATCTATCGATCCGCGAGAACCTGGAATTCGTGGCCCGAATCTACAACCTCGACCAGCCGCGCAAAGCCGCGCAGGATGCCATCGTGCGGCTTGGCCTGGAAAGGCGCGCGGATCAACTGGCGGGCGATCTCTCGGGCGGGTGGAAGCAGCGTCTCGCGCTCGGCGCATGCATTCTGCCGCAGCCGGAGCTGCTGCTTCTCGACGAGCCGACTGCGGGTGTCGATCCGAAGGCGCGGCGCGATTTCTGGGACGAGATCCATCGCCTCGCGCATGAGGGCCTGACCGTTCTCGTCTCGACCCATTACATGGACGAGGCCGAGCGCTGCCATGAGATCACCTACATCGCCTATGGCGAGATCTTGGCCCATGGCAAGGTCGCCGAGGTCGTCGCTGAGGCGCATCTGTCGACCTACATCGTGACGGGGCCGCAACTCGCGGAGCTCGCGGAGGAGCTGGAAAAGCGCGACGGCGTCGACATGGTCGCGCCCTTCGGCGTCGAGCTTCATGTGAGCGGACGCGACGGGAAAAAGCTCGAAGCGGCGACAGCCGACTTGCGCGCGAAGGGGCCGCAGGTCTGGACGCGCGGCGAGCCGACGCTCGAGGATGTGTTCATCGACCTGATGAGCCGCGTGCCGGATAACAGCGTATGAGCAACGGAAGCGACATCGACCGGCGCACGCGGGGCTTTCGCGCCTCGCTCGCGCGGTTGCGCGCGACCTTCATCAAGGAATTCCTGCAACTGCGCCGCGACCGGCTGACCTTCGCGACGATGCTCTTCATCCCGCTCATGCAGCTTCTGTTGTTCGGCACGGCCATCAACACCAATCCGCGCCACCTCCCGACGGCGGTGTTGATCCAGGACGACAGCTCCTTTGCGCGCTCCTACCTCGCCGCCATGCGCGCCACCGATTATTTCGACATCAGCCTGAATGCGACGAGCGAGGCGGATCTCGACCATCTCATCCGGTCGGGACAGGCGCTCTTCGGCGTGCAGATCCCGGCCCATTTCGGACGCGACCTGATCCGCGGCGACCGGCCCGAGATTTTGGTTATCGCGGATGCCACCGATCCCACGGCGACGGGAAACGCGATCGCGGCGCTCAACAGAATCACGGAGACGGTGTTCTCCCGCGAGCTGACCGGGCCCGCCGCGAACCTCGCGCCCAAGCCGCCGCCTTTCGATCTGCGTGTGCACTTACGCTACAACCCGGGCATCGAGACACGGCTCAATATCGTGCCGGGCTTGATGGGCACGATCCTGACGCTCACGATGCTGATTTTCACCGGCCTGTCGGTCACGCGCGAAATCGAGCGCGGCACCATGGAAAGCCTTTTGTCCATGCCGATCCGCCCGGTCGAGATCATGCTCGGCAAGATCGCGCCCTATCTGGTGGTCGGCGGCTTGCAGATGACGCTGATTTTGGGCGCCGCGTGGCTTCTCTTCGGCGTCCCCATCGAAGGCAGCCTGCCGCTTCTCCTGGCGCTGACGCTCCTGTTCATCCTCGCCAATCTGTCCGTGGGCTACACATTCTCGACTATCGCCAAAAGCCAATTGCAGGCGATGCAGATGTCGTTCTTTTACTTTCTGCCGAACATGCTGTTGTCGGGCTTCCTGTTCCCGTTCAAAGGCATGCCGGGTTGGGCGCAGCATGTGGGCGAGTTTTTGCCCCTGACCCATTATTTGCGCATCGTGCGCGGGATCATGCTGAAAAGCGCAACCTTCGTTGATTTGCAGTTTGACGTGCTGGCGCTCGCCCTCTTCACGCTTGCCGCGATGGCGCTTGCGGTGGCGCGGTTCCGGCAGACGTTGGATTGAACGTCAATCCGCCACGGCCGCTTCCGCCGCCTTGATCGCGCTGCCGCGCAACGGCCGCTCTTCCATGGCGAACAGGAACACGAAGGCGAGGCCGAAGCCGATCACCGCAGCGATGAAGACATAAGCGAAGACATCGGCGAGATTGACGCCGCTTCTTGCGGCGGAGGCGGCGAGCCTTTCGAAGCTCGCGGCGCCTTCGAGATGGGCGCCGCTCAGCACGATGGCGCCGAAGATCGCCACGATCAACGCACCGCCCAGCGAGCGGAAGAAGTTCGCGGTGCCCGTTGCGGTGCCGAGTTCATGCGGCGCGACTGCGTTCTGGATCGCGACCGTGGACACCGGCAACAGCGTGCCGAGGCCGATGCTGATGATCGCCAGCACCGCTTCGATCGCCGCAATTGGCAGGCGATCGCCGAAGGCCGCAAGAACGCCGGTTGCCGCCATGGCAACGATGAGGCCAATGGTTGGCAGGCGCTTGTAGTGCTTCACGCGCGCCATGGTGCGGCCCGAAGCCGTTGCGCCCACGACCGTGCCTGCCATGAGGGGGATGAGCGCCAGGCCGGATTCGCTGGCGCTGAGCCCGCGCACCGCCTCGAAATAGACCGGCAGATAGATGGTGAGGCCGATATAGGTGCCCATGCCGAAGCAGGCCGATAGCGTGCCCATGCGAACCACGGGATTGTGCAGCACGCCCGGCGGAATCAGCGGCTCGGATGCGCTCTTCATGCGCGCGGCAAACAACACCCAGAGCAGGGCTGAGCCTGCGAAAAGGCTCAAGATCGGCGGCGATCCCCACGGATAGCGCAGGCCGCCCCAGCTCAAGGCCAGAAGCAGCGAGACGGTCGCGGCCACGAGCAGCAGCGCGCCCAAAAGATCGAGCCGGTGCGGACGGTCGAAGCGCGGCAGCTTTTTCAGGCCGTGATAGGAGATGAAGAGAGCAATCAGCCCGAGCGGCAGATTGATCCAGAAGATCACCGACCAGTGCAGGTGTTCGGCGAAAAAGCCGCCAAGCACCGGCCCGAGCAGGCTCGAGGTCATGAACACGCTGGCGAAATACACCTGGTACTTGGCACGCTCCTTCGGCGGCACAAGATCGGCCACGATGGTCTGCGACAACGCCATCAGCCCGCCGCCGCCGAGACCCTGCACGCCGCGCGCCAGAATCAGCATGAGCATGGTCGGTGCGAGCGCGCAGGCGATGGAGCCGAGGATGAACACCACAATGCCGATCAGCATGGTGATACGCCGGCCATGGCTGTCGCTGAACTTGCCGTAGAGCGGCGTCACGGCGGTCGCGGTCAGAAGATACACCGTCACCACCCAGGGCAGATGCTCCAGGTCGCCCAGCTCGCGCCCCATGGTTGGCAGCGCGGTCGCGATGATCGTCTGGTCGAGCGCGGCCAACAGCAGCGCCAGCATGATGCCGATGATGATGGTGCGGATTTCGGCTTGGCTGAGCGCCGGCCTCGGCTGCTGCGCCGAGGGCTTGATCGTCGACTGATCCATGATGTCCATCGCGTTACGCGCAGATGGTTTACGGGACAACCGTTATCTTGTCCTGAACAAGCCTGCAGGACAGGCATGCGCGCGGACCCTTTCCTTAAACGCGAGACGAAAATCCGGTTCCGGGACGGCTTGCGGAACGGCCCGACATCGCGCTAGCTGTGTAAGTTCTCGGAATGTTCCTTCATGGCCCGCACCCGTCTTTCTCTCGCCCAGGCCCGCCGCATCGCCCTTGCCGCGCAAGGGTTTGGCGAGAAGCGGCCCGAATCGCCGACCACCCGACATATCACCCGCGCGCTCGACCGCTCGCATCTGTTGCAGATCGATTCGGTCAACGTGCTGGTGCGCGCCCATTACATGCCGCTCTTCTCGCGGCTGGGGGCCTATGAGCGCGATCTGTTGGAGAAGGCCGCCTATCACCCGAAAAAGCGGGCGACCTTCGAATATTGGGGCCACGAAGCGTCGCTGATTCGGCTGGACCTCCAACCCCTCTTCCGCTGGCGCATGGCGCGTGCCGCGAAAGGCGAGGGGATCTATGGCGGCCTTGCGCGGTTCGGCCAGGAAAAGCGCGCCTTCATCGAGGAGGTCCGCCGCGAGATTGCCGAGCGCGGCCCCATCGGGGCGGGCGAACTGACCGGCGGCGGCAAGGGTAAGGGCTCCTGGTGGGGCTGGAGCGACGGCAAGCGGGCGCTCGAGTGGCTCTTTTGGGCAGGCGAGGTCACCACCGCCACGCGGCGCGGCTTCGAGCGGCTTTATGATCTGCCGGAGCGGGTCATCCCCGCCGACATCCTCAACGCACCGACGCCTCCGGAAGCAGAGGCGCAGCGCGAGTTGCTCAAGCTTTCGATCCAGGCCCTCGGCATCGCCAGCGAGCGCTGCCTGCGCGATTATTTCCGCATCGGCCCGACCGACGCCAAGGCGCGCATTCCCGAACTGGTCGAAGCCGGCGACCTGCTGCCCGTTACGGTGGAGGGCTGGAACGGCCCGGTCTATCTCGATCCTTCGGCCCGCATGCCCCGCCGCGTCGACGCCCGCGCACTGGTCTCGCCTTTCGATCCCATCGTCTGGGAGCGCACGCGCACTGAGCGACTGTTCGACTTCCACTACCGGATCGAGATTTACACCCCCGCCGAGAAGCGCGAATATGGCTATTACTGTCTACCCTTCCTGCTCGGCGAGGACATTGTGGCCCGTCTCGACCTAAAGGCGGATCGCGCGGCGGGACGCCTGATCGTTCACTCGATCCATCCCGAACACCATGCCGCGCCGGATGCCATTGCGCCCGCGCTCGGCGAGGAGCTTCGCCTGATGGCCGACTGGCTCGGCCTCAGCGATATCGCCGCGCCGAAGGCCTGGCGGGGACGGTTGGGGGTTTGAGAGGTCTAGGGTGCTGCTGGCCGGTACCGACAGCCCTCGCCACCTCGCGCCTCCAGCCCTATTGTTCCTTCCGATGATTCCTTTTCTCGCCCCCGCCAACCGCCTCTGGCTGCGCCTGCGTCTCAATGAAATCGGTCCCCTGATCTCGCTGGTCGGGTTCGGACTGTTCGCCTGGGCCTTCGCCGCCATCGCCGACGAGGTGCGCGAGGGCAGTACGCGTGCCTTCGACAGCGCGCTGCTGCTTGCCCTGCGCGACCCCCAAAACCCCGCCGATCCGCTGGGGCCGCGCTGGCTGGAGGAGGCGGCGCGCGACATTACGGGGCTCGGCGGCCGTGCGGTGCTGACCATCGTCACGGTCGCGACGGTGATTTATCTGCTGATGGCGAAGAAGCGTGGCGCGGCGCTGGTGGTGATCGGCGCGGTTTTAGGAGGAACACTCCTGTCCACCCTGCTCAAACTCGGCTTCGACCGGCCGCGCCCGGATCTCGTGCCGCATGCGGCGTGGGTCTATTCGCCGAGCTTTCCCAGCGGCCATGCGACGCTGTCCGCCGTGACTTATCTGACCCTCGGCGCGCTGCTCGCCCGCGTGGAAGAAAGCCGCTCGATCAAGCTTTTCATCATGGGCCTCGCGGTGGCCGTCACGCTGCTGGTTGGCATCACCCGCGTCTATCTCGGCGTTCATTGGCCAAGCGACGTGCTGGCCGGCTGGTCCGTCGGCGCGGCATGGGCCTGTCTGTGCTGGTTCGTGGCGCTGCAATTGCAGCGCAGCGGGCAGGTGGAGAACGGTCGCGACGCATGACGGATGACGCCGCGCCCTCGCGAAAAATTCCGCGACAGGTTTCGCCTGCCTATCTGCAACGGGCGGCGCTCGCCTATCTCGAACGCTATGCCTCGTCGACCGAGAACCTGCGCCGCGTGCTCCGCCGCAAGGTCGAGAAGCGCTGCCGTCTCCGCGGCGAGGACGCGGCCGACTACGGCGAGATGATCGAAGAGGTCGTGGCGAAAAGCCTGCGCATCGGCCTCATCGACGACACGCGCTATACGGAAGCGCGCGTCGCAACCTTGCGCCGCCGCGGCGGCTCGGCCCGCGCGATTCAGGCAAAGCTTTCCGCCAAAGGAGTCGACCGAAAAACCATTGCAGCAGCGCTCGACGGCGAGGATGGCAGCGAGGAGGAAGCCGCCCGCGCCTTCGCCCGCCGCCGCAAGCTTGGGCCCTTCCGTCCCGGCGAGCGCGCGCCTTATCGCGACAAGGACCTTGCAGCGCTTGCGCGCGCGGGCTTCGCCTTCGATGTCGCGCGCCGTATCGTCGATGCGGAGCTTGAAGCGTTGGAAGTTTAAAGCAGCCCCGCGCCGACGTTCACCGCGAGCGCCAGAATCGTCGTGTTGAACAAGAACGCAAGGATCGAGTGGGCGAGCGCCAGCCGCCGCATGCGCTTCGTCACGATCATGACATCCGAGGTCTGCGCCGCGGCGCCGAGATTGACCGCGAAATACATGAAGTCCCAGTAATCCGGTTTGGAATGGTGCGGAAAGTTCAGGCCCTGCCGCTCACCCGCATCGCCGTAGTATTCGTGCGCGTAGTGAATGGCGAAGATCGTGTGCATGAAAAACCACGAGCACAGGATGGTGAAAGCCGCGACCGCGAGGCGAAAGGCCTGCCAGCCCGACTTGTCGTCATGGATGCCGTAAAGCTCCACCATGATCGCGACGAGGCTGGCGATGGCCGCCGTCATGGTCAGGATAAGAACGACCACTGCGCCTTCGTCCTCGATGCTCGCCCGCTTCTGCATTTTTCCGATGGAGGAATGCGCCGCCATGGACGCGGCAAGGACGAGATAGATAACGATGCCCGCATCCCACGCGATAAGGACGCGCGTGCTCGTCAGAAGCATTTGCGGCAGCGCCGCAAAAACCATCAGAGCCGCGATTGTGGATCCAAGGAGCCGCGGGCGCACATAAGCCTGAAGGCGTATTTTGGTCAGTTCATCCATGTCAAACGATCCGCGGGCTTGCCCCAAACATGTCGCGTCCTGCATCCGCGCCAAGCGCGTTTCCAGTGTCGCGCTCTGGTGCCATGGGCAGAGTGTCCTACATCATGGGGCGCAACCGTTAAGGAGAACCCTCATGAACCGCAAGGCGAAGGCCGCCTGGCAGGGCACCGGTAAGGATGGTGCTGGCCATCTCACCACCGATTCCGGCGTGCTGTCGGCGACGCCCTATTCGTTCAAGACCCGCTTCGAGAACGAGAAGGGCACGAACCCGGAAGAGCTGATCGCGGCGGCCCATGCAGGGTGTTTCACCATGGCCTTGGCCTTCCAGCTCCAGACGGCGGGCTTCACCCCGACGGAACTGTCGACCGAGGCGGTCGTGACCCTCGAACCGGAAGGCGCGGGCTTCAAGATTTCGAAATCGGCCCTGACGCTCGCCGCCAAAGTGCCTGGCATCGACAGCGCGAAATTCGAGGAGCTGGCCCGCGCGGCGGAAAAGAACTGCCCGGTCTCGAAGGTGCTCAACGCCGAGATCACGATGAATTTCACCCTCGCCTAGTGGCGATGCCCCGAAAAGCCCCGGACGCACCGTGGGATGAGGAGCCAAAGGATCTTGCGGCCCTCAACGCCGCCATCGACGAGGCCGGGCCGTTCGTGTCCGGCGGCACGCGGGCGGTGTTCGGCGAAGGGCCGGATCATGCGGCGCTTGTCTTCGTCGGCGAACAGCCGGGCGATCAGGAGGACATCCAGGGCAGGCCCTTCGTGGGACCGGCGGGCCGGATCTTGAGCGAGGCGATGGAGGAGGCGGGGCTCTCGCGGAAAAAGGCCTATGTCACCAACGCGGTGAAGCACTTCAAATTCGAGCAGCGCGGGAAGCGGCGGCTTCACGCGAGGCCGAGCGCCGGCGAGGTGAGGCGTTACCGCCCCTTCCTCATGAAGGAGATCGATCTGGTGCACCCGAAGCTCGTCGTGGCCCTGGGTGCCACGGCGGCCCAGGCCCTCGCCGGGCGGCCCGTCGCCGTTTCGCGCGCCCGGGGCGAGACGCGGTTCGGCCCTTACGAGGGCTATGTCACCGTGCACCCGTCCTACTTGCTGCGCGTGCCCGACGAGGCGGCGAAGCGGGCGGCCTATGAGGCCTTTGTCGCCGATCTGCGGCGTATCCGCACTCTTCTGGAGGCGTCTCCCGATGCGGAAAAGCCACCCTCCATGGGGAAAAGCAAACCACCTGCAAAATAGCTGGCGTTACGGCTTAACTGCCCCTTAAACCGCCACAATTACGTTGCTGTGGACATGGCAAAGGCCGGACTCTACCGGCTTAATCTTATGGGGTTTTTCGAGTGGCGAACGGACGCGACCGGCGCGAGCCGGTCTTTGACGCGCCCGCAGACGATGCGGGAGGCATGGATTTCCACCTCTCGCCGGAGGATCGGGCTGGAGGGTCCATGCCGCGCCGCCGCCGCAATGACGATGACGACGGCGATAAGCCGGCCCGCAAGCCGCGCACCAAGAAGGCGAAGCGCAAGCGCGGTCGGGGATCTGGCCGCTCGCTAATTGGAAAGCTGTTTTATGCCGGCGTGGTGCTCTGCCTCTGGGGCATTATCGCGGTCGGTGGCGTGGTGGCCTATTACGCCGCGCAATTGCCGCCCATCGACCAGCTCACGGTGCCCAAGCGCCCGCCGAATATCGCCATTCTCGCAAGCGACGGTACGCTCATCGCCAACCGCGGCGAGACGGGCGGACGCACGGTTTCGATCAAGGAATTGCCGCCTTATCTGCCAAAGGCCTTCGTTGCCATCGAGGACCGGCGCTTTTATGACCATTATGGCATCGACCCGGTCGGCATCGCCCGCGCGGTCGTCCGCAACATTATGCGGCGCGGCGGCGGCATGCAGGGCGGCTCGACCCTCACCCAGCAGCTCGCCAAGAACCTGTTTCTGACGCAGGAACGCACTGCCTCGCGCAAGATTCAGGAAGCGATTTTGGCGCTCTGGCTCGAGCGCAACTACACCAAGGACCAGATCCTCGAACTCTACCTGAACCGGGTCTATTTCGGCGCGGGCGCTTATGGCGTCGAAGCGGCGGCGCAGCGCTACTACGGCAAGTCCGCGCGCGCCGTGTCGCTGTCGGAGGCCGCGGTGCTCGCGGGTCTCGTGCAGGCGCCCTCGCGCCTCGCGCCCAATCGCAACCGCGAGGCGGCGCAGTCGCGCGCCGAACTCGTGATCGCGGCCATGAACGAACTCGGGTTCATTACGCCGGGCATGACCAAGACGGCGCTCGGCGCGCCGGCCCAGCCCGTGAGGCCGCAGGGCGCGGGTTCGGTCAACTACGCTGCCGATTACGTGATGGACGTGCTCGACGATTTCGTCGGCACCATCGAATCCGACATCGTGGTGCAAACCACCATCGACCCCTCCTTGCAGAATGCCGCTGAGCGTTCGCTGGTGGATGAACTCAACGCCAAGGGCCAGAAATTCAACGTGAGCCAGGGTGCGTTCGTGGCACTGCAGCCGGACGGCGCAGTGCGCGCGCTCGTCGGCGGCCGCAATTACGAGACGAGCCAGTTCAACCGCGCGACCGCGGCGCGCCGCCAGCCGGGTTCGTCCTTCAAGCCGTTCGTCTATCTCACCGCCGTCGAGCGCGGGTTGACGCCCGACACGGTGCGCGAAGATTCGCCCGTCAACTACAAGGGCTGGACGCCGGAGAACTATGACCGCGGTTATCGCGGCCCCCTCACCTTGCGCGACGCGTTGGCATTGTCGCTCAACACCATCGCGGTCAAACTCAACCTCGAAGTCGGTCCGAAGGCGGTGGTGCAGACGGCGCAGCGCCTCGGCATCACCTCGCCGCTTCAGGCCAATCCGTCGCTCGCGCTCGGCACCTCCGAGGTGACGCCGCTCGAACTCGTCTCGGCCTACGCGGCCTTCGCCAATGGCGGTAACGGCGTCATTCCTTACGTCATCGATCAGGTGAAGGGCACGGACGGCAAGGTCGTTTACAGACGCCCGCAGGGCGGCGGCTTGGGCCGCGTCATCGAGCCCGGCGCGGTCGCGATGATGAACGAGATGATGCACAACACCTTCGTCATCGGCACCGCGCAGAAGGCGCAGATCCCTGGCTGGACCATGGCCGGCAAGACCGGCACGACGCAGGACTACAAGGATGCCTGGTTCGTTGGATTTACCGGCAATCTGGTGGCGGGCGTCTGGCTCGGCAACGACGACGGCACGCTGACCAAGCGCGTGACCGGCGGCAACCTGCCGACGGAAGTCTGGCACACCTTCATGAAGACCGCGCTCAAGGACAAGCAGCCCGTGCCGCTCCCTGGTAGCGAACGCTTCATGCCGGGATCGCCGGACTCGCCGCTCGCCTCGATCTTCGGAGGCTCCGGCACCACGACGCCACAGATGCGCGAAACAGGCTGGGTCCCTCCCGCGCAGCAGCGGCGGAGCCAGAAGAACTTTTTGGAGCGCCTCTTCGGGCTCTAACTGCTCAAGCCGCCCGCGCCGCGTGCACCGAAAGATCGACTCCGAGCGCCGCCGCCGCACGCTGATTGCGCTCGGGCGTGTCGGTGAGGCGGAAACCCTTCTCGAGCAGCCGGTTCGTGTATTGCTTGTTGTAGAGGAAGCTCACAACGATCTGCCACAGGCCGAAAGTGACGACGCTTAACACCAAGTGCAGGACCGCGACGACGAGTTCGCCACGGATCAGTGGCACCCAGAATCCGAAATAAAGATAGGTCCACGAGAAGCCGTAAAAGCCCTGCTTGAGCTGGCCGGTCACCGGACTTTTCAACATGACGCGCTTCGCGCCGACGCCGCACAGCTTCAGGATGACGGGCAGGCCGAACGCGATCAGGATGATGATCCAATGCCAGATTGATGCTCCGCCCATTTTAGCCCCTCGTCAAAAGACAATTGTCCGGCACCGCATGCCATATGGCCGGGGCGTTACACAATGGCCGGAAACCCGAAGCGTCAGTTCTCCGCCCATCCCTGAAATACGAAGAGCCGCGCGAGCATGACATAGACGAAGGCCATGCTTATGCCGGCGACGAGGCCGGTCGCTCCAAGACAGGCTACCATGATTGCGAAGGTGGACAGCTTCGGCTCCAGTCTGTCGCCGAGAAGATTGATCGTCCCCGTCGCCGCCGTGGTGAGGCCAAGACCGATGAGCGGGAAAGCGACTCCAAGCGCTGCCCCGGCGGCGACATAAGGCATCGAGTCGCGGCCCGCGCGGCGCGCAATGAGCGGAAACGCGACGAGCGTCATGAGAACACCCCACATCATCAGCTCCGGCCAGTTGGTGAAAAGAATCCCGAGGCCAATCGCCGGGATCAGAATGCCGAAGCCGAGCGTGCTCACGGCGATGATCGCAAACATGAAAATTGGCACGAGCGCAGTACCGAGAAGAAGCGCGCGACGCATGAATGAGCTCCAATGTGAATGATACGTTATCCGTATAGAAGCGAGATCTCCATGTTGGCGCTGTCAGATTCGCTTAAACCCGCCGCGCGGAAGTCGTTCGCGTTATGGCTCGTCCACTCGCGTCTGTCGTCGATAATGTGATAGTGTATCCGAATAGCCGACGGATTTTTCTGCCAAGGGTCGATAGCATGCGAGTCTCTTTCTGGAGCCTTTTCGTTCTCCTTGGCGCATGTCCGGCTTTTGCCGAATGCCGGAATGACGCATTGGCCGCCCGCGGCAGAATCGAAATGTCGGGCCCTTACCGCTACGAACGGGAAGTCTGGAATGAGAATTTCAGGCGCCGCGAATGCGGTGCCGTCGATCCCGGCCGCGCCGAACACGAATATCCGTGCGCGTCCGAGACCGGCCGGCAGGCTGAAAGAATCGTCATAGGTCGCGATGTTTGGAAGAATGACCGACTTGGCTGGCTCCTCTCAAGAACAATCTTGCCTTCCGTATCCAACACATCTTCGGATGAAGACATCAGCTGCCTCGGTACCGTGACCGAGGGGGAGCGTACGTTGGAGCGGTATCGTTTCACGACAGAAGGAACGCGCCGCTCGACCGAAACGCTTTTCGTCGATTCATCCAGCGGATTGCCCGTTCGGAGGGAGCGAGGCGGGAGCATCAACAGCATCTCGACCTATACCTACGATCTCTCGATCCGCATTGAAGCCCCGGTCGTTGATCTCGAAAAAAGACGCCTTAACGCCATCGCTCACCTCGAGGCGGCGGTGAGCACATCCGATCCGGTGTGCCGTGCGAATTTTTTAGATGCTGTCGAGCGGGGACGCAAAATCCCGTTTCGATTCTCAATCCAGACTTTCACCACGCATGATGGCGGCACTAACGGAGTCTTCACACCACCCTTTTCCTTCGTCGTTCGACAGTACATTATTGGCGATGCCATTCCCGAGAGAACCTCCAGCTACACCGCCGAAGACCCCTGGGCCGAAGCGGGGTATGACGAGGCGAAGGTCTATCGTGACCTCAAGTTCTTCCGATATGCGTTGATGCCGCTTCCGAACGAGGTTGGCGCAACACACTGCCTCGGCAGGGTTTCATACGAAGGACAAGCATACGATGCGATCGAATATGATTCGTATGCGGAGAGAAAAATTGCGTATGGGGAAGAAAAAACCGAGAAGCAGTTACTTGGAACCCAACGAATGTTGATCGATCCTGACAAGCGAGTACCGATACGGGTTCAGGTGCGCCGAAGCTGGTGGCACGGCCCTTCACCGCAGGAATTTGTCGATGTCCAAAAACGGAATTACGAACCGCCCACGCCGTAAACCGTTGAGATGTGGGGCACCCTTTCATTCATCGTGACAAAGGTTCGATAGCGCGCGCCCGCGTCGTCGTCGCGAACAGCGTGAGCGCCGCCACGCCCGTTCCCGCGATGGTCAGCGGAAGGGGCAGTGGAGACGCGTCGAGGTTCTGACCGAGGACGATGCCGAGGATCGCGGCGGTGGTCATCTGGCAGATGCCGAGAAGCGAGGAGGCCGCGCCGGCCCGGTCCGGAAACGGCATGAGGGCTGAGGCCATGGATTGCGGCATGGTCAGGCCGACGCCGAAGGCGTAGATCGCCATCGGTCCGGTGATGGCGAAGGACGACGGGACGCCAGCGGCGACGAGCACAGCCATCATCACGCCGCCGAGCGCGAGGCTGGTGGTTCCGATTTTGATCGTTCCATCGAGGCCGCGCCGCCCCACGATACGCTGCGCGAGCGAGGTCCCGGCGACATACCCCACCACCATGAAGGCGAAGGAAAAAGCGTAAGGAAGCTGGCCGAGACCATAAAGGCCCTGGAGCACGAAGGACGAGCCTGAGATGAAGGCGAAAAGCCCGCCATAGGTCAGCGTCGACAGGAGCACATAGACCCGGTAGCCGCGATGCTTGAGGAGCGCGCGGAACCCTTCGAGGATTGTAAGGAACGACACCGGCCGGTCGGATTTCTGGCGGATCGGTTCGGCGAGGCGAAGGGCAACCGCTGCCGCGAGCGCCGCGCCGCTCAACACCGTGATGACGAAGTTCATCCGCCAGCCGCCGGCCTGCGCGACAAGCCCGCCCACTACCGGGGCGACCGCGGGGACGACGCCCATGATCGATCCCATGCGGGAAAGTTCTCTGCCGGCGCGCGTGCCGTCATAGAGGTCCCGCACGATGGCGCGGGCCAGCACGACCGGGCCGGAGGCACCGAAGGCCTGCACGAAGCGCGCCACGGTCAGGGCTTCGATGGTGGGTGACAGCGCGCAGACGATGCTGGCGACCGTGAAAAGCCCGAGGCCGAACAGCAGCACGGGTTTTCGCCCGACTCGGTCGGACGCTGGGCCATAGACGAACTGCCCCGCCGCGAAGCCGAGGAGGAAGGTCGACAAGGTGAGCTGCGTCTGGCTCGTCGTGGCCCGTAGCTCCGCCGCGATCACCGGCAGGGACGGTAGATACATATCCGTCGACAGCGGACCCATCGCGGTCAGCAGCGCCAGGAGGATGGTGAGGGCCAGAGTGTCGGGCTTGAGCATGGGATAGCAGAACGATGCGGGATTTTCGGCCTAGGCCGAAAATGCGCGGTTGTCACCCGCTCCCCATGCTTTCGAGGGTGGAAAGGGCCTCACCCGAAGCGGTGAAGTGCGCTGCCGTAGGCCTTGAGCCAGGCTTCCGCGTCGTCCGTGCGGGGGCAGAGCTGGTAGGTCAGCTTCCAGAACTTCTGGGAGTGGTTGAGTTCGCGCAGGTGCGCCACTTCGTGGGCGGCGAGATAGTCGAGCACGAAGGGCGGGGCCATGATGAGGCGCCAGGAAAAGTTCAGCGCCCCTTGGGCCGAGCAGGATCCCCAGCGGCTCTTGGTGTCGCGCACGGTGATGCGCCGCGCCGGCACGCCAAGCGCAGCGGTGTGGCGCTTCACGGCCTCGGCGAAATCGCGGCGCGCTTCCGCTTGCAGAAAGTCCTGCACGCGGCGGGTGACATGGGCCGGATCGCCCGTGACCGCGATGATGGGCTCGCCCCCGGCGCCCGTGGTCGCTCGGGTGACGCCGCGAAGCCCCGACCAGTGCACGACCTTGTGCGGCACGCCGCGTAAGGGCACGAGCGACCCTGGCTCGAAGGGCACGCGCTTGGGCACCTTCGCGAGGCGTGTCGCGATCCAGCTGCCGTGACTGTCGGCGAAGCGCTGGGCGAGGCCGATATCCGTGCGTTCGGGAATGGTCAGCACCACCTCGCCGGTGGCGTTGGAGACGCGCAGCGTAATGCGCTTGGCCGTGGGGCGGCGCTTGAGCGCCACCTGAAAGGCCCGGCCCTGGTGCAAAACCTTGAGATGAGGAGGGTCCGCAGGAACGCGGCGGAACAGTGCAGCTCTCATGTCTGCAATCTGCCCCGCTAGAGGCTCTTTGTCAGCGCAGCCGTTTGCCGCTGCCAAGAATGGCTCTTCGGAGGGATTACGATCTTGACGGCTTCTTTCGGGCCGGCTCGGGCGCGTGGAACTGAATGAATTCAACGATTCGAGGAGCGATTTCAGCCCTGAACCGAGAGCCGTTGAATACGCCATAATGGCCGACCCCCGCCTGCAAGTGGTAAAGCTTTTTATCCGAGGGCAAGTTCGGCGTGAGATCGAGCGCCGCCTTGGTCTGGCCGACGCCGGAAATGTCGTCCCGCTCGCCCTCGATCGCCATGATCGCGCAACGGCGGATCGCCATGAGATCCACCGGCTGGTCCCGGTGCATCATCTCGCCCTTCGGCAGTTCGTGCCGCACGAAAACCTTGTCCACCGTCTGGAGATAGAACTCGGCGGTCAGGTCCATGACGGCCATGTATTCGTCATAGAAGTTTTGGTGCTTCTCGGCGGAATCGCCGTCGCCGTCCACGAGGTGGTTGAACATCTCCCAATGGGCGCTCACGTGCCGGTCGAGGTTCATGGCCATGAAGCCGGAGAGCTGCAGGAAGCCCGGATAGACGCTGCGCCAGAAGCCCGGATGGGCCGGGGGCACCTTGGAGATGCAGTGCTGGCGGAACCACTCGATTCCGCGCTCCTCGGCCAGCTGGTTGACCGCGGTCGGCGAGCGGCGGGTGTCGATGGGGCCGCCCATGAGGATCATGGAACGCGGCGTGGCGGGATCGTTCTCAGCCTCCATGCGGGCGATGGCGGCCATCACCGGCACCGCCGGTTGGCAAACGGCCATCACGTGCAGGTCCGGCCCGAAGGACTGGAACATCGCCATCATGTAGTCGATGTAATCGTCGAGGTCGAAGGAGCCTTCCGCCAGCGGCACCATGCGGGCATCGGCCCAGTCGGTGATCATGACCTGATGGGTGGGCAGGAAGGTCTCGACCGTGCCGCGGAGCAGCGTGGCGTAGTGGCCCGACATGGGGGCCACGATCAAAAGCTTCGGCTGCGCCTTGGCTTTGGCATGGTCCCGGTCGAAGGCAATGACATCGCAGAAGGGGCGCTCCCACACGATCCGCTCGGTCACCGCGACGGTCTCGCCGTCGATCACGGTGGAGGCGAGGCCGAATTCCGGCTTGCCGTAGCGCCGCGTCGTGCGCTCAAACAGCTCACAGGCCGCAGTCACGGTGCGCCCGTACGGCGTGTTGGTAAGCGGGTTGCCCGGGCTTTCGAATAAAATCTTAGTGACATCGGTGGCCGCGCGGGCCGGGCCCAAAAGCCAATGCGCGGTTTCGTACCAGTAATACGACAGGTTCATCGCTATCCCCACCGGCCCGGTCACCTGTTCTCCTCGCAAGCGGGGGTCGGTTTATCCTTGGCCGTGGCCTAAAAATGGAATTTTCTGCCCCCAAATGCAATGCCGTTAAGGTCGCAGCGGCCACAAATGTCCGTGATTCAAGGGCCTCCCTCGAAAGGATGATCCTGAAGGGAGGCCGCAGAAAAGCTCGGCGGCAGGCATGTGCCTTTATCCCAACGTCTTCTCCAAAAAGTCTTTCTTGGCGAATCGCCGCCCGGCCCTATCCTTTTGAGCGATGGTTGAGATCGAATCGACCCGCCTGGCGCATGACGCCCGGCACCTGCGTCTCGATACGCTGGTCCGGTTGCGGTGGATTGCGATTGCGGGTCAGTCGATCGCGGTCACGGTGGTGCGCTTCGGGCTTGGCTTTTCGCTGCCCTTCGGGATGTGCTTCATGGTCATCGCCGCCTCGATCTGGGTGAATTTGATCCTGCGCATCCGCTTTCCGGCGAGCCACCGGCTCAGCGACAATGCGGCGACCGCGCTCCTGGCCTTCGATGTCGTGCAGCTGGCGGCCCTGCTCTACCTGACGGGTGGCCTTACCAACCCCTTTTCGCTGATGTTTCTGGTGCCCGTGCTGATCTCGGCGACGTCGCTGACGCCGGAGCGGACGCTGGGCCTCGGCCTGCTCGCGGTCGGCATGGCGACCTTGCTCGTGCTCACGCACAGGCCCCTGCCCTGGTTTGCGGGCCAGGCCATCAACATCCCGTTCCTCTATGTGACGGGGATCTGGACAGCGATCCTTCTCGGCACGGCGTTTACCGGCATCTATGCCTGGCGGGTGGCTGAGGAGGCGCGCCAGCTGGCCCAGGCCCTTTCCGCGACCGAACTGGTGCTCGCCCGCGAGCAGCATCTGTCCCAGCTCGACGGGCTCGCGGCTGCTGCTGCCCACGAGCTTGGCACGCCGCTTGCCACCATCGCCCTTGTGGCGAAGGAGCTGAACCACGCCGTTCCTCCCGACGATCCGATTGCCGAGGACCTGAAGCTTTTGCGCGAACAGGTGGAGCGCTGCCGCACGATCCTCACCAAGTTGACGTCCATGGACCAGGATCAGGGCGGGTTCCTGGAAACCGTCGTGCTCAGCCAGCTGGTGGAGGAGATCGTCGCGCCCCATCGCCCGCTTGGCCTCAATGTGGAGGTTGTCTGCCACGGCGAGGGGCCTGAGCCGGTGACCCGCCGCAATCCCGGCGTGATCTATGGCCTGTCCAACATTCTCGACAACGCCGCCGACTTCGCGGTGAGCCGGGTCACGATGGAGGCGACGTGGTCGTCCCACAGCGTCGCCATCGAGATCCGCGACGACGGGCCGGGCTATGCGCCCGATATCCTGCTGCGCGTGGGCGAGCCCTATGTGACGACCCGCGGCGCGGCGAAGGGGGCCGAGAGCGAGGAAAGCGCAGCTTCGGGCTTAGGGCTTGGCCTCTTCATTGCCAAAACCCTGCTCGAACGCTCGGGCGCGCAGCTGATCCTCACCAATGCCGCCCCGCCGGCCTCGGGGGCCATCGCGCGGATCGTTTGGCCGCGTCATGCGTTTGACCAGGGTGCGGCAATTGCGCCGCAGGTTGTGTCCGAGGCGGCACTCAAAGATCCGGGGAAGAATTCCCATATCCACGGGTGAATCGCTCGGTCTGACTTTTGCGTAGGAGTGCTTCGAGGATGCAGGGAGATGTTCTTATGGCCGATGCACCTGTTGCGTTCGAGGATCGCGCCGACAAGAGCCTCTTGATCGTCGATGACGATCGGCCCTTCTCCACGCGCCTTGCGCGAGCCATGGAATCGCGCGGCTATCAGGTTCGGGTTGCAGAGAGCGTGGCGGATGGCCTGGCCGCCATCGAGAGCGCAGCTCCCGCTTTTGCGGTCATCGATATGCGGCTTGGCGACGGCAACGGTCTCGATGTGATCGAGCGGCTGAAAAACCGGCGTCCCGACGCGCGCGGCGTCATTCTCACCGGCTACGGCAACATCGCGACGGCAGTCTCTGCCGTGAAGATGGGCGCTTTCGACTATCTCGCCAAACCCGCCGACGCGGATGAAATCCACGCCGCCCTGATGGCCCAGGCCGGCGAGCGCGCGACGCCGCCGGAAAACCCCATGTCGGCTGACCGCGTGCGCTGGGAGCATATCCAGCGGGTCTATGAGCTGTGCGGCCGCAACGTGTCGGAGACGGCGCGCCGTCTCAACATGCACCGTCGCACGCTGCAGCGGATTCTGGCGAAGCGCGCGCCGCGTTGAGTGGCGCGCATGGTCGGGAGCCGGACCTCCAGAAACGAAAAGGCCGGCCTCCTTCCGGAAGCCGGCGCTGTCTTCTGCGGGTGTAGTGATCCCGAAAAGTGGAGCCCGTTTTCAGGATCGAAGCGAGCCGCTTAGAGGTAGAAGTCGCTCGCGACCAGCTGTGCGGCCTTGAGGCCCGTCAGGGTAATCGTGGCATTGGCTGCGAGAGTGATCTCGGCCTCCCCGGCAGCGTTGTCACGGATCGTCACATCGGCAAAGGCTTTGAAACCATAGGCCGTCAGGTCGACCTTGTCGCCCTGGGCGTGCGAGAAATCGGTGATCCGGTCGAACCCGTCGCCCTTGCCGAACACGAACACGTCTGCCCCGGCACCGCCGTTCAGCGTGTCGTTGCCCGTGCCGCCGTTCAGCGTGTCGTTGCCGCCCGAAACCTTGTCGCCTTCAATGACTTTGAAGTCGCCATAGATTTCGTCGTCGCCCGCACCGCCGAAGAGAGAATCGTTGCCGCCTACGACGCTGCCCGACGCTCTTACCGCGTCCCCGTAAAGCCAGTCGCTCGAGCTGCCGCCTTTGACGATATCATTGCCGCCGATCGCACTATCCGACATCGTATTGGCATCTCCGCACAGGAAACTGCCGCCGCTCGTGCCATTGCTTCCGCCGTAGATGAGGTCATCACCACCCCGTGCCTGACCGGTCATGAGGTTACCATCACCAACGACGGTGCCAAAATCGACCGATCCATAGAGCACGTCATTGCCGCCGCGCGTATAGTCACTCATATTGCTCGCGTCACCGGCCACAAAAGAATTTATGCTTTGCTCGGCGTGCACGACATCGTTGCCGCCGACGGCATAGTCTTTCATGACAACGGCATCGCCGCAGAGCCTTTCATTCCCCTCGAAAGAGGTGCCCGAAAAGAGTGTGTCATTGCCGCCGCGTGCAGAGCCGTCCATGCTGTAAGCATCGCCACGCAGATCGTCGTCCATCGCGCCGCCATTCAGATAGTCGTTGCCGCCGATGGCCTTGTCATGCATCTGCGTGGCGTCGCCGATCAGCGTATCGCGACCATTGTCGCCGTACAGCTTGTCATTGCCGCCCTTGCTCGAATTCCACATATAGGCGGCGTCGCCGACGACGACATCGTAGCCGTTATCGCCATGAATAATGTCGGCACCGCCCCGCGAATAGTTGCGCATGACAGAGGCGTCGCCGTAGAGAGCATCCCACCCTTCATTTCCGCGAATCGCGTCATTGCCACCCCGCGCATAGCGCAGGAACGTGAACGCATCGCCGTAAATGTAATCCTTGCCGGCGGTATCGGGGCCAGCATCGCCATAAATGTAATCGTTGCCGCCGATAGCGGACAACGTGATCGTCATCGCATCGCCGAAGATCTTGTCGTTGCCGCCGAAGCCGAAAATCTTGTCGTTACCGCCGCGCCCAACGCTCAGGGTACCTGCGGTATTGCCATAAATTGAATCGTTTGACGGAGTGCCATTCAGGACCTTGATGTTTCGTGTACCAACGATCGTCGCCATGGGAATTACCTCTCAGTATATGATACGCGACGATTTAAGGCGATAACATCACGTATGCAAGTGAGATAAGATAGCTGAAGTAACTTCTTTTCCTAGATTTGCCTAAAAGAAGTTTTTCCGAATCGTATTCAGAGCTTCCCTTAAGGAGCACAAGCCGGATCTGCCAGCGCGTGCAGCGTCAGCGCTGCCGCCTTGCGCGAAACGCAATGTCACTGCTTTGCGGCAGAGTGGATAATGCGTTCTTCCCATAAATTCACCGAGCCGAATGGATCGGCGACAATTAGGCCGCGATCCTCGGGCAGAATGTCGAGCGGCAGGCGCCGGACCGCCGGAAAACGAAAAGGCCGGCCTCCTTCCGGACGTCGGCGTATTGTTCTGCACATTTAAAGTTGGTCGAGCGGGTGATCCCAAAAGCGGGTTCCGCTTTCGGGATCGAAGCTCCAGCGTTTAGAGGTAGAAGTCCGACGCGGTCAGCTGCGCGGCTTTGATGCTCGTCAGAATGATCGTGGCGTTGGCTGCGAGGATGATCTGGGCATTACCGGCGGCGTTGTCACCGATCACCAGATCGGAAAAAGCCTTGAACCCATAAGCCGTCAGGTCGATCTTGTCGCCTTGGGTATGTGAGAAGTCGGTGATCATATCCATGCCGTCCCCTTTGGCGAACACGAACACATCTGCCCCGCCGCCACCGGTGAGCGTGTCGTTGCTGGTTCCGCCGTTCAGCGTGTCGTTGCCGCCCGAAACGTTGTCGCCCACGACCGCTTGGAAGTCGCCGTAGATTTCGTCGTTGCCCACGTCGCCGAAGAGCATGTCGTTGCCGCCGACCGCGAAATCCAATCCGGTAAAGGCGTCTCCGGCGATCTTGTCGTTGCCGCCGAAGCCGAAGATCTTGTCGTTACCGCCGACGGTGTGGTTGGACATGCGGTAAGCGTCTCCCGCGAGAGAGCTAC
The DNA here is from genome assembly GCF_011777495.1 of Microvirga terricola. Taxonomy (GTDB): domain Bacteria; phylum Pseudomonadota; class Alphaproteobacteria; order Rhizobiales; family Beijerinckiaceae; genus Microvirga; species Microvirga terricola. The sequence continues at coordinate 646,617 of NZ_JAATJS010000001.1, forward strand.
TGAACGCGCCACCTCCTCCGTAGATACGATCGTCGCCACCGCGGGCAGACCCACTCATGACGTAAGCATCGCCATATGAGCGGGCATCATCCATGGCGCTATAGATCACATCGTTGCCGCCGCGCGTTTGATCCGTCATGGTCCAGGCGTCGCCTAAACACCATGCGCTACCGCTTTTCTCGGCGGTCAGAACATCGGCTCCGCCCCTCGCATGACCGGACATTTTCACTGCGTCGCCGTGGAGCTTCTCGATCCACTCGAATGATGCCCCCGAATCAAGCGTGTCGTTGCCGCCGCGTGAATAGCCGTCCATGCTGAAAGCATCGCCACGCAGATCGTCGTCCATCCAGCCACCATACAGACGATCGTTGCCGCCGCTGGCCTTGTCGTGCATTTGGGTGGCGTCGCCGATCAGGGTATCCCTCCCATTGTCGCCGAAAAGCCGATCGGCACCGCCCCGACTTGAATTCCACATATAGGCCGCGTCGCCGACGACGACATCGTAACCATTACGGCCATTAATGATGTCGGCACCGCCTCGCGAATAGTTGCGCATGACATGTGCGTCACCATAGAGGGCATCCCACCCCTCGTTTCCGGAGATCACATCATTTCCGCCCCGCGCATAGCGCAGGAACGTGAACGCATCGCCGTAAATATAATCCTTGCCGGCAGTGCCGGTGCCGGCGTCGCCGTAAATATAGTCATTGCCGCCGATAGCGGACAATGTGAGCGTCATCGCATCGCCGAAGATCTTGTCGTTACCGCCGAAGCCGAGGATCTTCTTGTGGCTGCCAATCCCGGTGCTCAGGGCCCCTGCGGTATTGCCATAGATTGAATCGTTTGACGAAGTGCCAGTCAGGACTTTGATATTTCGCGTGCCGACGATCGTCGCCATGGCATTATCCCCTATCCGTATGTCAGTTCCCGACAAAATATTAGGCAATAATTGCAAAGCGTTCGGGAAATTATCCTATCTATCTCAGAGAATCGCTGCCCCTCCAATTACTTTTTCTTCTTAGGGGGCAATCTTCTCAGGGTAACCTGTCAGAACTTTCCATCAAGGACGCAGTCCGGGTCCGCCAGCGCATGCAGTGCTGAAGCCGCAGCCCGGGCAAAGCGTAAGGTCACCGCCTTGCGGCGGGCCCCCGAGAGCGGATGATGCGTCGCTTCCCGCAAGATCGCCGCGCCAAAGGTATCTGCAACGATGAGACCGCGATCTTCCGGCAGGATATCGAGCGGCAGGCTCTCCGGAACCGCGAAATAGAACCGGTCGCAAAAATCCTGATAATCGGGCCATTTCCGGTCGGCGCGAAAATCGGCCACGCTCGATTTGATCTCGATGATGGTGAGAACGCCGTTGGACGAAAGCGCGATCACATCCGCTCGGCGGCCGCTGGCGAGGGTGAATTCCGGAATCGTCGCATGACCGAGCTGCGCGAAAAGACGGCGTACGCCGCGCTGAATGCCGGCCGCGGCGGCCGATTGACGGCCATCGGGTGGAAGAACGAGCGACGGGGCGGACGCGATGGGCGATTCGGACATATTTTCAGACTACGCGGCGGTGCTTCGACTGCAAACGACGCCGTTGTCGCGTTTCAATGCAGCATCAGGTTCTCCGGCGCGAGATCGTCGAGAATTTCGCGCAAACCCTCGAGATGCGGATCGAGCGCCAGCGCGATCTGGAACGCTGCGCGGGCCTCGTTGAGAAGGCCGTGACGCAGGCAGATTTCGCCGAAACCCGCAATCGCACCGAAATGGCGCGGCTCCAGCTCCAGCGTGCGCTTGATGTCTTCCAGGCTGTCGGCGTCGCGCTGCTCGATGGAGGCGAGCGTGGCACGCCGGTTCCATGCCTCGGGCCAATCGGGATAGCGTGACACAAGATCGTCGAGCAGCGGTGCAGCTTCATCGAGCGCGCCCGTCCCCAAGGCCTCGATGGCGGCGGCCATGGCCTCTTCAGCCGCACGGTCCTCATGGGAGATCCACAACGCCCAGATCTGATCCTCGATCTCGTCGGCGGCGCCTTCGGAATGGGGCTTTGCCAATTCGCGAAACAGCACCGCAAGGCGCTGCGGCAGGGCGGGCGACGGCCGGCGGGAGGGTAGATCGACGACGAGCTGGAACAGGGAATCGAACGGAAGAGATGATGTCATCGGCATGATCGATCCTCCCCGGTATGTTCCTCGCCCCAGAGGGACATAGAGTCGATGCCTCAATCGACGAGGGGAAAAGTGGTCGCGGGGGCCTATGCTTTTGGTCATGCACGATCTTTTCGCGCCAAAGCATATTCCCCTTTTCGGTGAGGATGCTCTAACGTCACCCGGTTGAACGATATCGGAGCTGTCATGGAGCGGGACCCGCTGCGCCTCGCGTGGAAGACGAAGCCCTTCAGGCACCTGTTCGGTTTCCTGCTGTTGGCGATGGCCGGGCTTTGTCTTCTGCTCGGCTTTGATCTCGTCCGCACCGTGGTGGACCGGGCGCTTGCGGGCGGCACGCAGGGGTCGTCGACGTTCTTGCAGATCGCCATGACGCCCTTCGGAGGCGGCGGCGAGTCGCTGGTGCTGTTTCCGGGCTTCACGCTGAACCCCCCAGCCTTTGCCATCGCCACGATCGGCGGCCTTGTGCTGGTCCCGCTTCTGATTGCGGCGATCCTGACCGTTGTCGATTGGCTGGCTGTCGGTATCGGCGCGGCGGTGCTGACGCGCATCCGCTCGACAATTCTCGATGCGGTGCTCAAGGCCCCGCCCTCCGCCCAGGACGAGGTGGAAACCGTCAGCGCTCTCGGCAGCGTGACGCTGGCGCGGGAGGGCAGCGTCCTCGGCTCCGCCCTGTTCGTTCCCGTGCGGCTCGGCGGCATGGTCGGGCTTGCGCTTGCCTATGTGCTTGCCACCAGCTGGCGGCTCGGCCTGGCCCTGACGGTCGTGCTGGCGCTCGGCGGCATCATGAACGCCCGTCGCCTCGCCCTGCGGGTCGTCGCCGTGAAGGCGCGGCACCGGGAGGGCGAGGCAGGTGATGCGGCTTTTGCCGACTTGAGGCACCGGATGCCTGCGCTGAGAGCGCATGGAACCGGTCGCTACGAGCGCGAGCGCGTGCGCAACGCGTTGGTGCAGAACCACCGCCCGGTCGAGAAACGCGAGCGACATCTCGCTCTTAACGAATCGCTCGCTGCGACCGTGCTCATGCTCGCACCGATGGTGGTGCTGGCGTTGGGCGTGTGGTTCGCGGCGGAACTTCCCCTGACCGGCGGCGCGCTTGCCGCCTGCATCCTCGCCGCGGCGCTTGCGGCCTTTGCCGTGCGCGAGCTGATTCTCTGGCAGCGCCTCGCGAACCGCGCTCATGCCCTTTTGTCGGATCTGGCGCAGGGGCTGATCGCCCTGCAACCGCGCGATCACCTCAAGAAAGCGTCTCTCCCCGAGAATGGCGCGCTCGTCGCGCAGGGCGTCTCGGCCTACGATTCGGCGACGGGCACGCGGATCACCGGCGTCAACCTGAACCTCGCCTTCCCCTCCCATGTCGCCCTGGTGGGCGACGGGGATTCCGGTTCGCGTGTGCTGGCGGCGCTGATTGCCGGCCAGCTGCCGCCCTCCACCGGCCAGCTCACCTTCGGCGGGGCCGACCTGACGGCCGCCGATCCGGTCGAGCGCGCTCGCCGCATCGCGCTCGCGGGCGATACGGTGCTGATTCCTGGCACTTTGCGCGAAAACCTGCTCTACGGCGCATCCGCGCCGGAGACGGAGATCGACCGTCGTCTTACGGAGGCCATCGCAGTCGCGGGCCTCGACCAGCTGACCCATGCGCGCGGCCTTTCCGGCACCTTCAACCCGAAGCGCGAGCCGGAACTCGCGACAGCCCTCGTCGAATCCCGCCGCGCGGTGCAGGACGCGCTCGCGCGCGAAGGGCTCGACCGTTTCGTCGATCCGTTCAACGCCGAGCGCTACAACCGCTATGCCACTCTCGGCGAGAACCTTTTGTTCGGCAAAGCCATCGGCGACACTTTTCGGGAGGACAGGCTCTCCGGCCATCCCTTCGTACGCGCGATTCTCGAAGCCGACGACCTGACCAAGCCGCTCGCGCGCATCGGCCTGTCGATTGCCACCAGCATGATCGAGATTTTTGCCGAGATCCCGGACGGGCATCCGCTCTTCGAGCGCTTCGGCTTTTTCTCTGCCGCGGACCGCGCCTATTTCGAGGATCTGGTCGAACGGCGCAGCGAGAGGCGGCGCGGCATCCAGAGCGGACGCGACCAGGAGCGCCTGATCGGCCTTGCCCTGCGCTATAACGAAAGCCGGCATCGCTTGGGGCTTCTCGACGAAGCCATGGAGCGGCGCATTCTCGCCGCGCGCGCCGACTTCACCCGCATGCTGCCGGCGAGCCTCAGGCCCGCTATCGAATTCTATGACGAACACCGCTTCTGCGCGGCGGCGAGCGTGCAGGACAACGTGCTCTTCGGACGCATCGCCTCCGATCAGGCGGGGGCCGCCGCATCGGTGCAGAAGGTGATCCGCCGCGTGCTGACCGAGTGCGGCCTCGACGCCGACGTGTCGCGGATCGGCCTCAACATGCCCATCGATCCGCAAGGGAGCGATCTCACCTTGAGCGAGATCGCGGCGGTGGACCTCGTGCGCTGCCTCGTGCGCCAGCCGGATATTCTCGTGGTGCAGCGGGCCCTGGAAGGGCTGCCCGGCCCCGCTGCCGACACGCTTGTGGCCGCTCTGCGCCGCGCGCGGGCGGGCCGCGGGCTGATCCTCGTGACGCCGGGAGTGACGGAAGCGATGGATCAACCGCCGTTCGATGCCGTTATTCGTTTCGAACGCGGCGAGGCCGTGGCGGTGCCCCGCATCGGCCAGCCGGAACCGGTGCCGGCGTGACAGTTTTGGGCCTTGACCGCCTCCGCCGGACGCTATCACCTTGGAGGACATGTGCGAAAACGCACATCGAAGGGGTTCAAAATTGGCCATGATGCGGAAATGAATAGGCGGGTTGCATCGGCTGATGCGCTCCAGGTTCGATTCTGGGGTGTCAGGGGCTCGACCTGCGCGTCGGGGCCCCAATACGTCGAGTTCGGCGGGCATACCCCTTGTGTCGAAATCCGGTGCGGCGAACGTCTCTTCGTCATCGATGCCGGGACGGGGATTTCGGCCCTAGGTGCTTCCTTAGGCATGGACGCTCCGGCCAAGGTCGACATCCTGCTGAGCCACCTCCATATCGACCACGTGGGCGGGCTGCCCTTCTTCAAGCCGACGCTTCTGGGCAAGGATCGCACCATCCGCACCTATTGCGGCAATCTCGACGGCGAAAGCGCCAAGGCGGCCTTTGACCGACTCTTCGCACCGCCGCTTTTCCCGATCAGGCTGGATCAGCTCCCCGCCCATTTCGAGCATCACGGCTTCAAGGCCGGCGAGACCCTCACCTTTGAGGACGGCCTCACCGTCGGCACGCATCCCCTGAACCATCCCGGCGGCGCGACTGGGTACCGCTTCCACCATCGCGGCCGGAGCGTGTGCTACATCAGCGATATCGAGCACAGCGACCCCTGGCCCGATCCCGGCCTCGCTGCCTTCATCCGCAACGCGGATCTGATGATCTACGACGGCATGTTTTCGGAGACGGAATATACCTACTGTCAGGGTTGGGGCCATTCCACCTGGCAGAAGGGCGTCGAGCTGGCGAAGGCCGCCGGCGTGAAGGCATTGGCGATCTTCCATGTCTTGCCCGGCCATGACGATATTTTTCTGAAAGCCGCCGAGAAGGACATGCAGGCCGTGATGCCCACCGCCTTCATCGCCCGCGAGCGCCAGGGCATCGCGCTTCAGCCCGCTGGCGAAGCGGCTGCCGACAAGGCGAAGACGGCCGTCGCCTAGAGCGATTCAGCCGTTCAGAACGCGCCCCGAGGTTGCAAAACCGGTTTCCCCTTTTCGCGATCCCGCTCTAAGGTGCCGGCGCATCAACAGACCGGGTTTTCATGTCAGCTCCCATCCTCGTGACCGGTGCGGCCGGCTTCATCGGCTTTCATGTGGCGCAGCGCCTCCTGAAGGAGGGGCATCAGGTCGTCGGCGTCGACAGCTTCTCGCCCTATTACGATGTGGCGCTGAAAGAGGCCCGCTTCGCGAACCTGACACCGCACAACACTTTTCACGGGGTGCGGCTCGATCTTGCGGATGCCGAGGCGACAAAGGATCTTTTCAAGCGCCATCGCTTCGAACGGGTGATTCATCTGGCGGCGCAGCCCGGCGTGCGCTTCGTCGATCCGGCGCCTTACGTGACCTCGAACCTCGTCGCCTTCACCAACATGCTCGAAGCCTGCCGCCACGGCGGCATCGAACATCTCGTCTATGCCTCGTCCTCGTCGGTTTATGGCGCGAACCGCAAGCTGCCGTTTTCCGAGCACGACATGGCCGATCACCCGATCAGCCTCTATGCCGCGACCAAGAAGGCCAATGAGATGATGGCGCATTCCTACGCGCATCTCTTCGGCTTAGCCTCCACGGGCCTGCGCTTTTTCACCGTCTACGGCCCATGGGGCCGCCCGGACATGGCGGTCTATACGTTCACCCGCGCCATTGCGGAGGGACGCGAGATTCAGGTCGCGAATGCGGGCAAGGTCTGGCGCGACTTCACTTACGTGGACGATATCGTGGAAGGCATCGTGCGGCTCGTGAACCGCGCGGCTTCTCCCGATCCGGCATGGAACGCGCAAAACCCCGATCCTGCCACCAGTGCCGCGCCGCATCGCGTCTACAACATCGGCAACGACAACCCGGAAGAAGTGAACCGCCTCATCGCCATCATCGAAGAGGCTTTGGGCAGACAAGCCAAACGTAAGGACGTGCCGCTCCCGCCCGGCGATGTTTTGGAAACCCGCGCCGATGTGTCGGACCTGCGCCGCGACGTGGGCTTTGCGCCCTCGACATCGCTGGAAGAGGGCGTCCGCCGGTTCGTGGCCTGGTATCGCGATTATCACGGCGTTTGAGATGCAAATTCTTCTCCCTCTCGTCGCTTCGGCGCTGTTGTCGGCGTTGCTGATCGTCGTGCTGAAGCCTCTCCTGATTCGCTACGCGCTGGCGCGACCCAATGCGCGCTCCAGCCACAAGGTGCCGACCCCGCAGGGCGGCGGCATCGCAATCATCATTGCCACTCTCGTCGTCGTGGCGGGCGCTCTGCTGCTGGCAGGAACCGCGCTTGGCCCCTTCCCTATTCTCGCCGCTGCGACCGTGGTGCTTGGTGTCGTCGGCGCCATCGACGACATCCGTCCATTGCCCGCCGGTCCGCGCCTGGCCTTGCAGGTCGTCGCGGTGGCGGCGATCACGCTGACGAGCGATGCGCGTTTGTTGTCCGAGGCGATTCCGCTCGGACTCGAGCGTGCCCTCATCATCCTGGCCGGTGTGTGGTTCGTGAACCTCGTCAACTTCATGGACGGGCTCGACTGGATCACGGTCGCCGAGATGGTGCCGATCACCACCTTTCTCGCGCTTCTCGGATGGGCGGGCCTGCTGCCGCCGACGGTAGCGCTCGTCGCCGCCGCTCTGTGCGGCGCACTTCTCGGTTTCGCGCCGTTCAACAAGCCCGTAGCGCGCCTCTTCATGGGCGACGTAGGCTCGTTGCCTGTCGGCCTTCTGGTCGGCTGGATGCTGTTGGAATTGGCCGGGACGGGTGCTCTCGCCGCCGCGATCCTGTTGCCGCTCTATCACCTGATGGACGCGACCATCACGCTCCTGCGCCGGCTCGCGCGCGGTGAAAAGGTGTGGCAGGCGCATCGCTCGCATTTCTATCAGCAGGCGACGGAGAACGGTTTCTCGGCGCTGTCGGTGAGCGCGCACGTGTTCGCGCTCAACATCGCGCTGATCGCACTGGCCACAGTGACGCTCTTGTGGAACGCGCCTGCGGTCCAGGTGGTTTGCCTTGCCGCTGGCGTCCTTCTCGTCAGCCTCTTGCTCAGGCGCTTTGCCGCGCGCCGCCCGGAGGTCTTTTCGCGATGAACTCTCCTCTGATCGCGCTCACCGGCGCAACCGGCTTCATCGGCCGTTATCTTCTTGCCGAATTGCCGAAGCGCGGCTACCGGGTGCGCGTGTTGTTGCGGCGTCCGTCCGAGGTGCCCGAAGGCGCGTCGAGCGCGGTGATCGGCGACATCGCCTCGCCGCAAAACATGTCCGCCGCCTTGCGCGACGTCGATGCGGTGATTCACTCGGCGGGCCTCGCGCATGCCATGTCGGGACGGCCAGAGGACGATTATCGCGCCATCAACACGCAAGGCACCATCGCGCTGGCGCAGGGTGCGGAGCGCGCGGGCGTAAAACGCTTCGTCTTTCTCTCCTCCATCCGCGCCCAGAGCGGCCCGACCGCCGCCGGCGTTCTTACCGAAGAGTCCGAGGCGCGCCCTACCGATCCTTACGGCCGCTCGAAACTCGAAGCGGAGCAGGGCTTGAGCGCGCTCTCGATCGACTGGGCGGCACTTCGCCCGGTGCTCGTCTATGGGCCAGGAGTGAAGGGCAACATGGCGGCTTTGTTGAATCTGGCGCAATCGCCCTGGCCGCTGCCGCTCGGCGGCCTTCACAGCCGCCGCTCCCTTCTCTCGCTCGACAACCTGACGGCAGCGGTGGACACGGTTTTGAAAGCGCAGGGCCCGTTGCGACGCCCCTTCATCGTGGCCGATCCGGAGCCGGTCACGGTGGCCGAGATCGTCGCCGCCCTTCGCTTAGGGCTCGGCCGCAATCCGGGCCTCGTCCCGGTGCCCGCGCTTTTCCTAAAGGGTGCTGCTGCCTTGGCGGGGCGCGGAGAAGCCTACGAGCGACTGGCGGGCTCGCTCGTCGCGAGCCCCGACGCGCTGAAAAAGCTTGGTTGGGAGCCAGTTACTTCGACGCGAGACGCGCTGGCGCAGCTGGCGCGGGAGATTGCTCCCGGCGCTTGAATTCGGGGATCGCGTCCTCGAACACCTGTTCCGCCGCCGCCCGGTCGCCGCTGCGGAGCGCTTGCACCAGACTGTCGAGCCAGCGGTCGACCTTCGCGCGGTCGGCGAAGATCGGCTTCGCCGCCATGACGCCGTCGATGCCGATTTCGGCGCGCGGCTCCTCGCGGGCAAACAGGATTTCGTGCAGGCGCTCGCCCGGGCGGGTGCCGGTCACGGAAATTTCGATGTCCTCGCCCGGCTCGTACCCGGCGAGACGGATCATGCGCTCAGCGAGTTCATAGATGCGCACAGGCTGGCCCATTTTCAGCACATAAACGGAGGCGCGCTCATCGTTGTTCGCGCTCTCGTTGAGCCGCCGGCCTTCCACGTCCGCATGCGAGGCGGAGGTGAGCACGAGGTCGGCTGCTTCGCGCGTGGTCATGAAATAGCGCACCATGTCGGGATGCGTGACAGTGACCGGCCCGCCGCGTGCGATCTGCGCCTTGAACTTCGGCACCACAGAGCCGACCGAGCCGAGCACGTTGCCGAAACGCACGGCGATGATGCGGGTCGCGCCGTTGCGGCCCATGAACTCCGCATCGAGCGCCTGCCCGTACATCTCCGCCAGACGCTTGGTCGCGCCGAGCATGGAGACGGGATCGATGGCCTTGTCGGTGGAGATGATGACGATGGCACCTGCGCCCGCTTCGACCGCCGCATCCGCCACGTTGACCGAGCCGAACACGTTGGTCTTGATACCCTCGCCCCAGTCCTTTTCGAGATAAGGCACGTGCTTGAGCGCGGCGGCGTGGAAGACCACGTCCGGGCGGAACTCTTTCATGACGTCGAAGATGCGGTCGCGGTCGCGCACGTCGGCGATCACGCCATCCACGTTCGTGTCGCTCGCGAGAAGGGTGGGATTTTCCAGAATGCCGTGGAGCGACGGCTCGGAGAATTCGACGATGAGAAGATCGCGCGCGCCGAAGGCCACGACGCGGTTGCAGATTTCCGAACCGATGGAGCCGCCGCCACCCGTGACCAGCACGCGCTTGCCGCGGATGAAGTGCTCGAGGCGCTGCCGGTCGATCTGCACCGTGGGGCGCAAAAGCAGGTCTTCGATCTCGAGCGGCGCGAGTTCCGCGTCGCGCATGCCTTCGCCGAGGCTCGTGACCCGCACCAGTGGCAGGCCGAGACGGCGGGCGCGGGCGATCAGCATGTCGGGATGCGCTTCCGGCGCGAGCGCGCTCGGCGTCGCGACAAGGCGGCGGATCGGCGTGCCGCGCTCCTGGCAATCCTGAATCACCTGATCGAGATCGGCGAAGGTGCCGAGCACCGGCACGCCGCGGATCGAATGGCCGAGATCGTCGGCGCGGAACGACAGAACGCCCTTCGGCTGCAGCTTCTTGACCGTGCCGGTCTCGATCGCGCGCAGCATCACCTCGATGTCCGTGCCGCGTCCGAGCAGCAGGATCGGCGTGGTGGCGTCGCGCTCCAACGTATTGCGCGAGCGCGCGTACTTGAAATAGCGGAATGCAAGACGCGGGCCGCCCAGCAAAAACATCTGGATCAGCCAGTAGAGCGCAATCGTGATCTTGCCGAAGAAGAGGCTGGAAAGCTGCGTCGAGACCAGGACGTAGTCGATGATGAGCAGCGTGAGCGCGAGAACAGTCGTGGCGCGGAAAATATTGAAAAGATCCGGCAGGGACGCGAAGCGCCACTTCGAGCGGTAGAGCTGGAAGAACCAGTAGACCACGCCGGCAAAGGCGACGAAGGGCGGCAGAAAGAGCGGCAGGTGGTTCAGGCGCTCGTGGAGGAGAGTTCCATCGAAGCGCACGAAAAACGTCGCCACCACCGCGACGGCCGTCATGACGAGATCGTGGAGGACCACGAGCGTTTTCTTGAAATCCTGGCGATTCATGGGCCCTGCCACCTTGTGACAGGGGGTATCCGCCGCGCTTCCGGCTTTGTCAATGCGACGGGGCCTGCGGTCCGGTGGCCCAAGGGGCGTCAGGGCGCTTCGGCTAAGGGATTTTCCGCCACCACCACGAGACCGCCCGCCTCCCGCGAGACATGGGCTGAGATGCCGAAGCTGGCGGCAAGCTGCGCCTCTGTGAAGACATCCTCCGGCGTGCCGTGAGCGCCGATGCGGCCCCGGTCCAGCACCACGATGTCATCGGCGAAGCGGGCTGCGAGCGTCAGGTTGTGCATGATGGCGACCACGTTCGCCCCGGCGGCGGCGTGAGCCTTGAGGACCTGAAGCACGGTGAGTTCGTGGCGCGGGTCGAGCGCGGCGACGGGCTCGTCCACCAGAAGCACGGGGGCCTTGGTTGCGAGCGCCCGGGCCAGAAGCACACGGGCGCGCTCGCCACCGGAGAGCTCGGTCGCGGGACGGTCCTCGAAACCGGTCACATCCGCCGCCGCCATCGCCTCGGCCACGGCCTTACGGCCGGAATCGGAGAGGGAATCGGGCCTTTCGCCATGGGGCAGGCGACCGAGCGCCACGACGTTCCTGACCGGCAGAGGCCAGGCGATGGTGCCGCCCTGCGGCAGGTAGGCGATGGATCGCGCGCGCTCAGATGTACGCATCCACCGCACGGGCTCGCCGTCGAGGGTGACATCGCCTCCGACCGGCGCGACGAGGCCTGCCAGCGCCCGCAAAAGCGTTGTCTTGCCCGCCCCGTTGGGGCCGACGATGACGGTGAGGCGGCCCGGTTCCAGGGTCAGGTCGACCGTTGCAAGCGCCCGGCGGCGGCCGAGATCGACGGTAAGCGAGGTTGCGACAAGGCGCTTCATGCCGGGGTCTCCGCCAACTCGGCCTTGCGCTTGGCGATGACCCAGAGAAAGAACGGCACGCCGAGAAGCGCCGTCAGAACCCCGATTTTGACCTCGACGCCGGACGGAATGAGCCGCACCGCGCAATCGGCGGCGAGCAGCAGCACGGCGCCGGTCAGCCCTGCCGGAACAAGCGTCCGCGCCGGATCGTAGCCCACGAAGGGCCGCACCAGATGTGGCGCCACAAGGCCGACAAAGCCGATGGACCCCGCCACCGCGACGGACGCTCCGGTGCCGATGGCCGCACCGCCGACGATCAGCAGCCTGAGAAGCGGCACGTTCACCCCAAGGCTTTTCGCTGTCTCTTCGCCCAGCGCCAGGGCCCGCAGGCCAGGCGCGGCGGCCAGAACCATCAGGGAGGCGGCAACAATGAAGGGGAGGACTAGCATCACGTGGACACCGGAGCGGTCCTCGAAGGAGCCCAGAAGCCAAAACACGATCTCGGTCACCGCGAAGGGATTGGGCGACAGGCTGATGGCGAGCGCCGTGCCTGCGACAGCGAGGCTCCCGACCGCGAGGCCCGTGAGCACCAGCACCACCACGGTGGCGTTGCGCCCCGCCACCGTCACCACCAGCGTGACGGACAGAAGAGCACCGACAATCGCGGCGACCGGCAGCGTCCAGGACAACGCGCCGACAAGGCCGAAATAAAGCACCGCCACCGCCCCAAGCGCCGCCGCCTGGGGCGCGCCGAACACCGCCGTATCGGCGAGCGGATTGCGCAACAGCCCCTGCAGGCTCGCCCCTGTGAGCCCAAAAATCCAGCCGACCAGGAGTGCGAGAAGAGTGCGCGGCAGGCGGATTTCGCGCACCACGATGCTGGCAGACCCCTGATCCGAGACAAGCGCCTTCGCCGCAAGCCAAGGCGAAATCGGGGCCGGGCCAATGGCGAGTGACGCGATGGCGAGGATCGCGAGCAGCGCGGCAAGGCCGAAGGTCAGGGGCGTGAGCGAACGGGACATGAGCCAGATGAGGTTCCTCATCTGGCGATAGCAAGGGCCGCGGCGAGTGTCACCCAGCCGTTTTCTCCGAGACAACTTTCTCGTCCTTCGGAAACAGCGCGAAATAGGGCTCGGCCTCCGCCAGCACGCGGGCATAGGAAGGTCGCGCCATCAGGCGGTCCAGATACCGCGCGGCGTTCGGGTGTGTTTTGCCGAGGGGGTTCACTTTGTCGGCGTAGAACAGGGAGGGCGCGGCCGCACAATCGGCCATGCCGAATTCCTCTCCCGTGGCCCAGGTCCGTTCCGCCATCTGCGCATCGATGAGGCTCAGCGCGGTCACAAGGAGGCTTCGCGCCTGAGCGACCCCATACGCATCGTTCTCTCCCTCCGGACGGAGCCGGTCGGTCACGATCTTCTGGATCGATACATTCACGTAGAGATCGAAGATGCGATCCCAATGACGCGTCTGGAGCGCCTGTTCGTCGTCTTTCGGAATGAACCGCACCGGACCGGGATAGTGCCGGTCGAGATACTCGATGATGATGCTCGTTTCGGGGATCGTGCAACCGGCTGATCGATCCCGCAGCACGGGAAACCGGCGGATCGGCCAGATCGCCTCGAAAGCAGCCCGCGCGTCCGCGTCGGCGAGATCCACGATGACCGGTTCGAAGGGCGTCGCGTTCTCGTAAAGGGCGATCAGCACCTTGTGGCAGAACGAGGAGAGCGGGTGGAAATGGAGTTCCAGAGACATCGGCGATATTCCTCGTGATTCCAGTGTCAATACTAATTGCATTTTGCAACCGGTTGCAAGGTAGGGGTAGCCGGTGCGAAAATGCAAGCGATTTTTGGAGGCCTGAATGGATGGCGGTCATAGATCCGGTTGCCCGATCAATCTCACCCTCGAGGTCGTGGGTGATAAATGGAGCCTGCTCATCATCCGGGACATGATCTTCGGCAACCGGCGGCATTTCCGGGAAATGCTGAAATCGGAGGAGGGGATTTCCTCGAATATCCTGGCCGACCGCCTCAAGACCCTCGTTGATGAGGGGATCATCACCAAGGCGGACGACCCGAGCCACAAGCAGAAAACGGTCTACAGCCTGACCGAAAAGGGCATCGAACTGCTTCCGATTCTCGCTCAAATGGCGGTGTGGGGGCGCAAATATCTGCCGGTCACGGAAGAATTGAGCATCCGCGCGCAATTGCTGGAGGAAGGCGGGCCTGCCCTCTGGTCCGAATTCATGGATGAGCTGCGGGAGACCCATCTGGGCGCGGCGCCGCGCAATGGAGCGAGGCAAGGTCCTTCCGTCGCCGCCCGTCTGCAGGCGGCCTATGAGGCGGTTGTCGCCCGACGCGGTGTTTGAAGACCCGCCGCTTGGAGCGAGGGAAAAATACCGCGTGCTGTGGGCAGGCTTCCTCATCATCGGACGACGAGAACTGTTCGATCTCCCCGCCTTCCATGCTACGAACCGTACATCCAAACCGAACGCCAATCGGAGCCCGGCATGAACCCGATCTTCGCCAATCTCCCCACCACCATCTTCGAGGTGATGTCGGGACTTGCCCGGGAGACCGGAGCGGTCAATCTCGGACAGGGCTTTCCGGACGATCCGGGCCCGGAGGACGTGCGGCGCAAGGCGGCGGAGGCGGTGCTCGACGGCTACAACCAGTACCCGCCGATGATGGGGCTGCCCGAGCTGCGCAGCGCCATCGCTGCCCATTACAAGCACTGGCAGGGTGTCGATCTCGATCCGATGAGCGAGGTGATGGTGACTTCCGGCGCGACGGAGGCGCTGGCGGGCGCGATCCTCGCCCTCGTTGAACCCGGCGACGAGGTGGTGCTGTTCGAGCCGATGTATGACGCCTACCTGCCGCTGGTGCGGCTTGCGGGCGGCATCCCAAAGTTCGTCACACTCCAGCCGCCGCATTTTCGGCTCACCGAGGAGGCGCTCGCCAAGGCGTTTTCGCCCAAGACCAAGGCAGTGTTGTTCAACAATCCGCTCAACCCGACGGCCACGATCTTTTCGGGCGAAGACCTCACGCTGCTCGCGGATTTCTGCCGCCGCTTCGATGCGGTGGTGATTTCCGACGAGGTGTGGGAGCACGTGGTCTTCGACGGACGCCGCCACCAGAGCGTGCTGAGCCTCCCCGGCATGCGTGAGCGCGCGGTCAAGATCGGCTCGGCGGGCAAGATTTTCAGCCTCACCGGCTGGAAGGTCGGCTTCGTCTGCGCCGCGCCGCATCTCATGAAGGTGCTGGCCAAGGCCCACCAGTTTTTGACCTTCACCACCGCGCCGAACCTCCAAACAGCCGTGGCCTACGGACTGGCCAAGGACGACAGCTACTTCGAGACCATGCGGCGCGATTTCACCAAAAGCCGCGACCGCTTTACGACGGGGCTGAAGACCTTGGGCTTTGATGTCATTCCGAGCCAGGGCACCTACTTCCTCAACATCGACATCGCGCCTTTAGGGGAAACCGACGACGTCGCCTTCTGCCGCCGTCTGGTGACCGATTTCGGTGTCGCGGCGATCCCGGTTTCGGCCTTTTATGCTCAAGGTGCGGTGAAGAACGTGGTGCGGTTCTGCTTCGCCAAGAAGGATTCCACCCTCGATGCGGGGCTGGAGCGGCTAGCGAAAGCGGCCAAAAGGGCCGCTTGAGCAAAAACCCGTTGGGAAGCTGTGCCTTGGCCCATTCTTCAACATTGTTTCTTTGAGCGGAAAATTTTAGCCTCCCGGGGTCAACAACCCCTTGGGAGTTTCGCTTGAGATGATCCGCGCTCTCGTTTCGGCCGCCGTCCTTGGTCTCGGCCTTGTCACCGCCGCTTCTGCCCAGCAGCGCACCGTCAACGTCTATAACTGGTCCGATTACGTGGACCCGAAGGCGCTGGACGAATTCACGAAGGCGACCGGCATCAAGGTCGTCTACGACACCTACGACAACAACGAGATCGTCGAGACGAAACTTCTGGCCGGCAAGTCGGGCTACGACATCGTCGTTCCCTCGGGCCCGTTCCTGCAGCGCCTGATCGGCGCCAAGATCTTCCAGAAGCTCGACAAGGCGAAGCTGCCGAACCTCTCGAACCAGTGGCCCGACATCAGCCAGCGCCTGGCCGTGTTCGATCCCGGCAACCAATATGCCGTGAACTACATGTGGGGCACCACGGGCATCGGCATGAACACCAAGAAGGTCAAGGCGATTCTGGGCGACATGCCGCTCAACACCTGGGACCTGGTGCTGAAGCCCGAAATCTCCTCCAAGCTGAAGGCCTGCGGCATCTACATGCTCGACTCGCCAGAGGACCTCTTCCCCGGCGTGCTGGCTTATCTCGGCATCAATCCGGATTCGAAGCGCACGGAAGACTTGAATCGGGTGGGTGACGCTCTGTTCCGCGTCCGCGGCAACATTCAGAAGTATCACTCGTCGGAATACATCAACGCGCTCGCCAACGGCGATATCTGCGTGGCGGTGGGCTATTCGGGCGACATGATCCAGGCCAGGAAGCGCGCCGAAGAGGCGAAGAACGGCGTTGAAGTCTCTTACATCATCCCGCGCGAAGGCGCGCTGATGTGGTTCGACAGCTTCGCTATTCCCAACGACGCGAAGAACGTGGCCGAGGCGCACGAGTTCATCAATTTCATGATGCGCCCTGAAATTGCCGCCATGAACACGAATTTTGTCTCCTACGCCTCCGGCAACCTCGCCGCGAAGCAATTCGTGAAGCCCGAGATCCTCAACGATCCGGGCATCTATCCGGACGACGCGACGTTCAAGCGGCTGTTCACCAACACCGCTTATGACGAGCGCGCGCAACGGGCCGTCACCCGGTTGTGGACCCGGGTGAAGACCGGCCGGTAAGAAAAAGCCTTCCTGCTCCGCCTTTAAGGCGGAGCAGTCGTTTTTGGAGATGAATTTGACCATGCGCATTGCCATGGCAGCCGCTTTGGCCGCCCTCGCCAGCCCTGCCCTTTCCGAGACCGCCACGCCGCCCGTTCCGACCATCAGCGTCATGGGCACAGGCGAAGCTCAGCTGAAGCCTGATTTCGCCCGGATCGGCGTGACCGTCGTCACCGAAACCGACACGGTCGCTCAAGCCGCCAGCGCCAACCGCACCGCCACCGAGCGGGTCCTGGCCCGCATCCTGGCGCTTGGCCTCAAGAAAGAAGACATCCAGACCGCCAATTTCCAGGTTTTCCAGGCTCCGCAACAGATCGGGCCGGACGGCAAGCCGGTGAAAGCGCCGCGCTTTGCGGCCCAACATCAGCTGCGAATCACCACCCGCGACCTCGAGGGCGTGGGGAGGCTGGCGGGCGAGATTCTGGCCAGTGGCGACATGACCTTCCAGTCGGTCACCTGGGGCCTCGACCGGCAGGAGGAGGGTGCCGACCGCGCCCGCGAAGCCGCCGTGCGCGACGCCAAGCGTCAGGCCGAGGTCTATACTGCGGCCGCCGGCGTCGGCTTGGGCCGTCTTCTGGAAATCCGCGACGGCTCCGCCCAGCCCTACGAACAGCACCCCGACATGCCGATGCGCATGGCCATGGCCAAGGGCGCGCCCGCCGACACCATCCCGGTCGTGCCCCCAGCGACGATCCGCTACACGGCCAACGTTCAGTTGGTTTGGGAAATGGCGGCGAAGCCTTAGGCACTCACGTTGTCATCCCCGGGTTCGTCCGGGGGATGCCGATGCCTTTCTCGCCACGGGTCCGCAAACGAAATGGCCGGGACAAGCCCGGCCATGACAAAGTCAGATCCGAAGCGCGCAGCCGGCCTCACGCCGCCTGCGGTAGCTCGGTCATAATCGCGTAGAGGGCATCCCGGTCGCGGGTGGCGCGGACGCGGTCGACGAGGCCGGGTTCGCGCAAGACGCGGGCGACGCGGGCCAGCGCCTTGAGGTGATCGGCACCTGCTCCCTCGGGGGCCAGCAGCAGGAAGAGGATATCGACCTGCTGGCCATCGAGAGCCTCGAAATCGATCGGCTTCTCCAGCCGGGCGACGAGGCCGAAAATCTTGTTGAGACCGGGCAATTTGCCATGGGGAATGGCGATGCCCTCGCCGATTCCGGTCGAGCCGAGGCGTTCGCGCTGCAGGAGGGCCTCGAAGATGGTGTTCTCATCGAGGCCGGTCAGACGGGCCGCGTGGGCCGCCAGTTCCTGCAAAGCTTGCTTCTTGCCGTTGACGCGCAATGTCGGCAACACGGCCTGGGAGTCTAGAAAGTCGAGCAAAGGCATCGATCACGCTGCATCTGTTGTGAAGCCGATACGGTCTTGCGCCGTTCCAAGCAATTCTCAGGCCAAAGGGACACAGCCGCTCAAGGCTGGGCCGGCGGCGGATCGACCCAACCGATCGCCCCGTCGCCGCGGCGATATACGACGTTCACGCGTCCGGTGCTAGAGTGGATGAAGACGAGGGCTGCGGCCCCCGTCAGATCGAGCCGGATCACCGCGTCGCTGACGGACAGACGATGCAGCGGCTTGGTGGTCTCGGCAATGACGACGGGGTGGTAGCTCTCTTCCTCCACAGTCTCGTCCGTCGGGGCTTCCAGAACGGAATACGGGGCCTGAAGGCTGACATTGCGTCCGTTCGTGGCCGTGGCGTGCTCCTTGAGGCGCTGGCGGTAACGGCTCAGGCGCTTTTCGAGGCGCAAGGCGGTCTGGTCGAAACTGGCATAGGCGTCCTGCGCGGCACCCGAGGCCTCGAGCGTCATGCCGGAAGTCAGGTGAAGCACACAATCGGTGCGAAAACCCGTGCCGTCGCGGGTGACTGTGACGTGTCCGGAATAGCCTCCGTTGAAGTATTTCGCCAGAGCGCTGTCCACCCGCGCTTCGACCTGGGACCTAAGGGCTTCGCCGATATCGAGATTCTTACCGGATACCCTCAACGTCATATCGACTTCCTCCAGCTTCTTCAGCGTCTCTCGTTCGTTATCTGACGCTTAGTAAGATGATGATGGTTCCTGGCCTCAAAACAAGACTTGATCTTTTTTCCTCACAGGGCATGCGCCTTCGTTTCCGCCGTGCGACGCCGTTGCGCCGAAGACGGGATCTGAAGAATCTCGCGATATTTCGCGACCGTACGACGGGCGATCTCGATGCCGTCGGCCTTCAATTTTTGGGCAATTGCATCATCGGAGAGCACGATGCCTTTCGCCGCTTCGCCTGCGATGAGCTGCTTGATTCGATAACGCACGGCCTGTGCCGAATGGCCCGCATCGCCTAAGGCCACATTGAAGAAAAATTTCATCGCGAATGAGCCGCGCGCGGTGCCGATGGCTTTGTTCGCGACGACGCGCGACACAGTGGATTCGTGCATGCCGATTTTCTCGGCGACATCCTTCAGGGTGAGCGGACGCAACGCTGCGACGCCCTCGCGGAAAAAATCCTCCTGATGCCGCACGATTTCGGTCGCGACTTTCAGAATCGTCTGCGCGCGCTGGTCGAGGCTGCGCGTGAGCCAGCTCGCGCTTTGCAGACATTCGGACAAAAAGTCCTTTTCCTTGTCACTACGAACCGATTGCACGACGCGACTGTAATAGGAGCGGTCGAGCAGGATGCGCGGCAGCGTGTCAGGATTAAGTTCGACGATGAAACCACCTTCGGGAGAAGGGCGCACCAGCACATCCGGAATCAGCACCTCCACCCGCGCCGGCGTGAAGGCGAGGCCCGGTTTCGGCTCCAGGCGTCGGATCTCGGCCAGCATCTCGGCCAGATCCTCGTCGTCCACGCCGCACAGGCGCGTGAGCGTTACAAAATCGCGCTTGGCCACGAGATCGAGGCGGCTGACGAGAATCTCCATCGCGGGGTCGAGCCGGTCGCGCTCCTTCAATTGCAGCGACAGACATTCGGCAAGGTTGCGCGCGCCGATGCCGGCGGGGTCGAAACTCTGGATCAGCCGAAGCGCGGCCATGACCTCATCCGCCGCGACATGAAGCGTGTCCGCGATGTCGTCGAGGTTTTCGGTGAGATAGCCCGCCTCGTTGAGGCTGTGAATCAGGTGCCGCCCGACAGCGCGCTGTTGCGGGTCGGCAGTCGCCAGGTCGAGCTGCGTTTCGAGATGTTCCGCCAGGCTGACCGCGCGGGCGAGCGTTGCTTCAAGATCCGCGCCGAGTTCGCCGGTGCTGGCGGCAACCGCGCGGGCGGATGAATCCGACCCGCTGCCTGATGGCGTCGGGGCCGAGCGGGGCACCATGCGTAGCGTAGGCGCTTCCGAGCTGGGAGCCGGAGCCGCCGGATTCAGGCGCGGCGCCTTCACGCGGCCTTCGGCTTCCTGCAGCAGCGGATTGCGCTCGAGTTCGGCTTCCACATAGGCCGCAAGCTCGGCGTGAGAGAGTTGCAAAAGCTTGATGGATTGGAGCAGTTGGGGAGTCATGACCAGGGATTGCCCCTGGCGAAGCTCCAGCCGTTGCATTGAACTCATGACGGCATCCAGCAGACCTCTGCATGGTGGTCCATGCTTGGTTAGATGTAATGCGCGATGGGGTCTCCGTCAAAAGGCAAGGTGTCCCAAGTGCCCTATGTCGGCTCTATTTCACCAGCGATGACGATGCGCTCAGGGGACGTCATGCAAAGCTTTCCCTCCGCATCGGTGAAGAACGTGTGCAGGTAGAAATAGCTCGCCTCGCCGTTCTTCGATTCCATGACCGGCGAGGGCGCGGAGACGATGCGCAGGCCGCCGCATTCGCCGATCCAGTCGATGTGACGATGGCCGTGCATGGCAATGGCGCGGCCCTCGAGCGGGCGGAGCTGGCGCAGAAACCAGGTGCCGTTGATCAGCGCCGTGCCGATGCGCTCCGAAAAGGCTTTGGCAGGCTGCGGATATTCCACGAGATGATGATGCAACGCCACGATCCAGCACGCGCGGGGAAAGGCCTGCGTCGCGGCGGCAAGGCCGTGCGCCTGTTCCGCGCCGACGAGGCCGAGCGCGTTGGTGAAGGAGAAATGCGTCTCGGCGTTGGAGTTGAGAAGCATCACGCCAAGCCCATCCTCCGGCTCGGGCGGCAGCACCATCGGAAAGGCCCCTTCCCACAGCTCCGCAAGGCTGTGCGAGAGACGCATCGTCCCCGCATTTGCGAAAGCGGCAATGGCGTCGCGATGCGGCTCAAGGGCTTGGGATAAGGTTTGGCCGAGTAGCCCACTGTTCGGGTCCACCACTCGCACCCGGTCTCCTTGTATCGCCGCGATGGCCGAGAGCGTGCGCATCTGGCGCAACCGTTTGCCGGGGCTCAAAGGAAGGTCGAGTCGCGCTGGATTGGCGCGATCGACCACGTTCACATCGTGATTGCCGGGAAGAAGCAGCATCCGCTCGGCGAGGTGCGGGTAACGGCTAAGGATCGCGAAAAATTCCGCCCACTCGGCTGAGCGCCCGGCATCGGTTGCGTCGCCCGTGACGAGGACGAGATCGAGCGGATGCGCTGCGTGGATGTCGTCGAGCCTTGCGAGAACCGCGGCTAGCTTGTCGTTGCCTCGCGGGCCGCCGCGCCCGCTCTCGATACGAAAGCCATAGCGCTCGCCGACGGCATGGAGATCGGAGAGATGCGCGACGCGCCAGGTCCGGCGGCCGGGCGGTGGGTGGTCGAAGCGCGCCGCATCGCGCGGCTGGCGCATGGTGGCGTCGGCCACGCCCCAGAGCAGGGCGGCCAGCGCCGAATAAGAGCCGACCACGACCACGGCGTTGGCAAGCGCCGGGACGATGAGTCGGTGGGGTGCGGCGAGGTCCGCAATATGCCCCACCCATCGCGAGAAAGGCCAGGCGAGAGCCGCTGCGATCAGGGCGAGCCCGCAGGCCAGAATTCCGCCGCCGAAAGCCATGGCGGCGCGCAGTCGTTCCATTCGGTCAGGGTTCGCCCGGCGCGTAGTCTTGAGTTCCACAAGGTGGCGCAACCCTTCGCGGCAGAGCGCATAG
Organism: Microvirga terricola; assembly: GCF_011777495.1. Taxonomy (GTDB): domain Bacteria; phylum Pseudomonadota; class Alphaproteobacteria; order Rhizobiales; family Beijerinckiaceae; genus Microvirga; species Microvirga terricola. The sequence goes on from NZ_JAATJS010000001.1 coordinate 668,172, forward strand.
CCCGGCTGCACCGCGAGCGCGTTCAACGACCAGAACCCCCGCTCCGCCTCCCGGAACAGCGGCTGCCCGCCGATCCACGCGACCGCCGCCGCCAGCACGAGAAGACCAAGCGCCCAGAGTCCCCCAAGCGAGGCCGCAAGCGCTCGCGAAAAGGTCTCAAGCCATGCGGAGGCGACGAGCGGAGCGATCCCGAGCAGAAGGCCGGGCAAAACGATCAGGACGATCCAGGCGAGGAAAAGCCGCAGCAGGTTGACCTCGGCCAGCAGGCTGCCGGCAATGGCGAGAAGCGAGCGCTGCTTGGTGCTGGATGCATCGTCTTCCGCGTCGCCGAGGCGCGGATCGACGATGGGGGGCATGGCAGGGCCAGGGCGCTCGTTCATTTGTTAAAATGCCTTCCGGCGGACGAAGCGTCCGTCCTACAATTCCGGAAACGCAAAGCAGGTCGTGTGAGTTCTTTCATAGGCGCGGGAGAGCGCGGATGCCCCATCTCAACGGCGTTTTGGAAACCGCCCTCTATGTCGATGATCTGCCGCGCGCGCGGCACTTCTATGAGACGGTGATGGCGCTGAAATCCGTCTTTTCCGATCAGCGGCTCTGCGCCTACGACGTGGGGGGACGCAGCATTCTTCTCTTGTTCAAACGAGGTGCTTCGACCGAGACCACCCAACTTCCCGGCGGCACCATCCCGCCGCATGACGGCAGCGGCCCGCAACACATCGCGCTGGCGGTGGATGCCGCCGATCTCGAGGGGTGGGAAGGACGCCTCACCACCCACGGCGTCTCAATCGAGGGACGCACGCGTTGGGCGAGAGGCGGCAAAAGCGTTTATTTCCGCGATCCCGACGGCCATCTCCTCGAGCTGGCCACACCGGGGCTCTGGCCGACCTACTGAGGCCTGCTAGAGCCTGAAATCTTCGCCGAGATAGAGGCGGCGCACGTCTTCGTTGGCGACGATTTCGTCCGGGTGGCCTTCGGTGAGCACGCGGCCGGAATGGATGATGTAGGCGCGGTCGATCAGGCCCAGCGTCTCGCGCACGTTGTGGTCGGTGATGAGCACGCCGATGCCGCGACGCGTGAGGTGGCGCACGAGGTTCTGAATGTCGCCGACCGCAATCGGATCGATGCCCGCGAACGGCTCGTCGAGCAGCATGAAGGTCGGCTCGCCTGCGAGCGCGCGCGCGATTTCGCAGCGGCGGCGCTCACCGCCGGACAGCGCGATGGAGGGCGATTTGCGCAGGCGCGTGATGTTGAACTCGTCGAGCAGCGCATCGAGCTTGCGCTCGCGCTCCTTCTTGCTCGGCTCGACGACCTCGAGCACGGCGCGAATGTTGTCTTCCACGTTCAGACCGCGGAAGATCGACGCTTCCTGCGGCAGGTAGCCGATGCCGAGGCGCGCGCGGCGATACATCGGCAATTGCGTCACGTCATGCCCGTCGAGGCTGATGAGCCCGCGATCCGCCGAGACGAGGCCGGTGATCATGTAGAAGATCGTGGTCTTGCCCGCGCCGTTGGGGCCCAGCAGGCCGACGGCCTCGCCTGCGCGCACATTCAGCGCCGCATCATGCACCACGGTGCGGCCGCGATAGCTCTTCTGCAATCCCTTGACCGCGAGCACGCCGGGGCCGCCGAAGGTCGGATCGGTCTGCGTCCGCCCAAAAACCTTCGGATCGGTCAAATCCACCTTCATGACGCGCGCGTCCGGTGAGGCGGCGGCGGAGCGGTTGAAAAAGAACTTCAAGGGCACAATCGCGAAAAAGGAGGAATCGGAAAATGCGGAAGGGGGCGGCTTTAGTTCGTCGCCGGCTTCTGCGGTTTCGCCTTGTCGGCGCCGGCTGCGTCCTGCGAGCCGCTGCCGGGTACGAAGAGCGCCCGCACGCGCCCGCCCGGAGCGTTCTCCACATTGGCGACGCCGGAGTTGAGATCATACACCACGCGCTCGCCACGGGTTACGTTCGGCCCGTCGCTCAGCACCGCGTTGCCGGTGAGCAGGATCTTGTTCGCGACCCGGTCGAAGGTGGCGTCGTTGCCGGTGGCGACCTGGGTCTTGGAGACGATGGTGACCGGGCCCTTGCAATCAATCTTCTTGATCGAGCTGTCATCGGCCTGTGGCCCGGCGGCGGCAGCGGCGGGTTTTGCCGCATCGCCGCTCTTCTTCTGTTCGTAGAGCACGGTCATGAGCGAGCAGTTCATGGTGGCATCGCCTTGCACCGCCACCACGTTGCCGGAAAAGACCGCACGGCCTTCCTTGTCGAACACGTCGAGCCGGTCGGCATCGATCTTGATCGGCTCCTTGCTCGCCCCGAAATTGCCGAAGCCGACGGCGCGCTCCTTGGCGTTCGGCTGCGGCTGGGCCTGGACCGCTTCGGTCAAAAGGGGCGTTGCAAGAAGAAGCGCGCTCGTCAGCGCGGCGTAACGGATGGTCATCATGGCCGGAAACTTGTCGGTTGCGCCGGGCGCGGGCCCGCGCCGGCAGGAGAAGCGGAAGATGAGGACGGCTCGGGACGCTCGAAGGTGGTGCGGACCCGGCCCTTGAAATGCATGACCTTGCCGTTTTCGAGCACTTCGAGCCCGGTGGCTTCGACGAGGCCGTTGGTGAGCACCACGGTGACGGGCTCTTCGGACAGGACCGTGCCGGCCTTGAAATCCACGAAGGCGGATTGCAGGCGCACCTCCTGGCCGTTTTCCGTGCGGACGCGGACGTCCTGGCGCAGATTCATCTGCTCTTTCTGGGTGTCGAGCACGCCGACGCTCGCTTCGAGCCGGGCGAGGCCGCCCTTGTCGTCGGTGGCGATGCGCGCGCGCAGGTCCTTCAGTTCCACGAAATTGGGCTTGCGCACATCCTGCGTCGCGGCGCTGGCTGTCACCTCATAGGGGCGGTTGTCGTTGCGAAAGCCGGTCAGCTTCGGGCTTTCCATGGTGACATTGGTGCCGCTGACCGAAATCGGCCCCATGGTGAGGCCCTTGATGCTGCGGAAGGGGTCGAAATACGCGATCAGAAGGATCGCACTCATCGCGAGAAGGGAGCCCAAGGGGATCGCCTTCTTGGCGAAGCGCACCCAGCGGGAATGGCGTTGGGCGGCGGAGAAGTCGCGTGAACGCGCGCCCGGCCGCGCAGCCAGGCCCTCACTCATCGTGATGCCCTCAAGTCCCGCCAATTTTTCAAAGCCCCTTGCGTCTCGCGCCTGGAACAGTGCCATGGCCTCGAGCCATGGCGATGTTATGACGGAGATAGGTTTTATGGGCGAAAGTTTAAGACCCCGTCAACTATGGGCAAAGATATCCGTTTCCGGCCAGCCAATGAGGTCGAGCTGCGACCGGGTCGGCAGGAAATGGAAACACTGATGCGCGATGCCGAGCCGGTTCTCCCGCTCCAGCATCCGATCCAGTTTTTCCTTCAGCGCATGGAGATGCAGCACGTCCGAGGCGGCATAATCGAGCTGCGCCTGGGTGAGAGTGTCCGCGCCCCAGTCGGAGGATTGCTGCTGCTTGGAGAGTTCGACCCCCAAAAGCTCCCGCACCAGGTCTTTCAGCCCGTGGCGGTCGGTGTATGTGCGCGCCAGTCGTGAGGCGATCTTGGTGCAATAGACCGGGCGCGGCATGACCCCGAAGGTGTGGAACAGCACCGCGAGGTCGAACCGGGCGAAGTGGAAGATTTTGACCACGCTCTCGTCGGCCAAAACGCGGATCAGGTTTTCCGGGCGCGGGCCGTCTTTGAGGATCTGCACCACATCCGCCGTGCCGTCGCCGGTGGAGATCTGCACGACGCAGAGCCGGTCGCGATGCGGGTTGAGACCCAAGGTCTCCGTATCGATGGCGATGGCCGGGCCGGGCCGGTAATCCGCGGGCAGGTCGCCGCGATGGAAGCGCGTTGTCATCCGAGTGGTCCAGGGAATGCGAATGTCCGAAATCTTTGAAAACAGGCTGTAACCTGTCTCGGCCCCGGCATCAACGGACGAGAAAAACCCCGCGAGAGCGGGGTTTGGGGAAAAGAGCAATTCTACCCGGCGGACAGGCTCATGCGCTTGAGAAGCCCATCCCGCAAGACGAAGTGGTGCCAGAGCGCGACAAGGGCATGCAGGCCCGCCAGAATCAGGATGATCGTCCCACCCGTCTCGTGCAGATCCCCGATCAGGCCGGGCGGCCCCTGCACGGCGCTCGTCAGGTTCGGCAGGGGATAGCCCAAAAGGGTCACGGGCACGCCCATGCGCGAGGCGGCATACCAGCCGGAGAGCGGCAGGCCGATCATGAAGAGATAGAGCACCCCGTGTCCGAGCTTCGCCGCGATCTTCATGAACGGGCCCGTGCTTTCGGGCAGGGCCGGCGTGCCCTTGAAGAGCCGGATGAGAAGGCGCGGCACCACCAACGTCAGCACCGAGAGCCCAAAGGCGAAATGCAGAACCGGCGGATTGGCCCGCACGCTGCGCCCGCCCTCGCCCGTGAACCAGGCGGCGACGATGAGAAGCGCGACAAGCCAGTGCAGAACGATGAGAGCGCGGGGATAACGGGTCATGACGATGTCTCCAGTCCCCTCATGCTGGCTCAGCTTGTGCGGCGCAGCAAATTACAAGTTTGTAATAATTCTAAAGTGCATCGTTTCCGAGCCCGCTGCGCCCGCTTGTGGGCTCAGGACAGATCGTACCAGACGCCATCCTGCGTGCAGATGACGAAATTGCCCTTTCGAGTCTCTCCGCCACCCTTCCATTCCTGCTCGACGACGCGGCAGGACATCCGCCTTGTTCAGATGGCCAAGGGACAGCCCGTCCCCGCTGTGTTACTCACTTTTCCCGCGTTCCGACGGACTTCAGAGGTTGGCGGGGCGTCCGGAGCCTCTCCTTTCAGAAAGCCCCATGACATCCATGCTTCCAAAAAACCGTCGCTTGCACTCCGCCCTTCTCGCCGTGGCCATGGTCGCCGCCGCCGGCCCCTCACTGGCAGAGCCGGTTACAGCCATTCATGACCTCGCCAAGCAGCAGCAGCAGCCGCTGCTGGATACCCTTCGCGATCTGGTTGCCATCGAGTCGGGCAGCAAGGACCTGGAGGGTCTGGCCAAGATCGCCGACCTGATCGCCGATCGCCTGAAGCAGCTCGGCGGTAAGGTCGAGCTGATCCAGCCGACCGACATCTACCGCATGGACGACACGCCCGAGAAGGTTGGCGCCATGGTGAAGGCCGAATTCCAGGGCACCGGCAAGGCCAAGATCATGCTCATCGCGCACATGGACACCGTCTATCTGCGTGGCATGCTCAAGGATCAGCCGTTCCGCATCGATGGCGACAAGGCGTACGGCCTAGCCATTGCCGACGACAAGCAAGGCATCGCCACCATCCTGCACGCCATTGCGATGCTGCAAAAGCTTGGTTTCAAGGACTATGGCACCCTCACCGTACTGATCAACGGCGACGAGGAGATCAGCTCGCCGGGCGCACGCGGCACCATCACCCAGCTTGCCTCCGACCAAGATGCTGTCCTGTCGTTTGAGTCTGGTGGCACCGACGGAAGTCTGCGCCTCGCCACCAGCGGTATCGGTGCGGCGTACCTCACCGTGCAGGGTAAGGCCTCGCACGCCGGCGCCCGGCCCGAGGGCGGTGTCAACGCGCTTTACGAACTCTCGCATCAGCTGCTGCAGCTGAAGGACCTGTCGCAGAACGAGCGCGGCCTGAAGCTGAACTGGACAGTGTCGCAGGCGGGCACCAACCGCAACGTAATCCCCGCAGAGGCGACAGCGCAGGCCGATGCCCGGGCGCTGAAAATCTCCGACTTCGACCAGCTGCAGGCGACGCTGCAGGAGCGCATCAAGAACAAGTTGCTGCCCGAGGCCAAGGTGCAGCTGAAGTTCGAGGTGCGCCGCCCGCCACTGGAGGCCACCGATGCCTCGCGCAAGCTGTCTTCACACGCCAAGGCGATCTACGATGAGATCGGCGTGCCGATGAAGGTGCTGGATGTCGCCACCGGAGGCGGCACCGATGCGGCCTTCGCGGGCGTGAAGGCCAAGGGCGCAGTCATTGAAGGATTCGGTCTGAGGGCTTCGGAGCGCATTCGAATGATGCCGAGTACATTCAGATCGGGAGCATTGTCCCGCGTCTTTATCTGGCCACGTGGCTGATCATGGACGTTTCGCGGGACAAGGTGAAGTAAGGGGCGTCCCTGACGCGCCATGGCAGCCTCTGTCATGGCGCGTTTTCCAAGTGGTTCTGTCGCAAAGCGGCTCAGGACAGATCGTACCAGATGCCGTCCTGTATGCAGATGACGAAATTGCCCTTCCGGGTCTCTCCGCCACCCTTCCATTCCTGCTCGACGACGCGGCAGGACATCCCCTCCGCCTTGTTTAGATGGCCTAGGGAGACCTTTCCCGAAGCGCCGCTTTCGGCGTTGCGCCAGACCGCGCTTCGGCCTCCATTGACGATCGACAGGATCGCCCGTGCTTCAGCCGGGCGATCCTCGTCTGGGACAATGCGGTTGGCGGCCCGTGCGGCTTCGGCTTGAGCCATCGCCTGTTCGACCTGACTATCCATGGCGGCCATCTGGCCCATGACCATCCCCGTGGAGGCGGCCTGCATGAGGAGGCCTGGCGCGGCAGCGGCGAGCCCGACGCCTCCCGTCATCGCGCCGCCGATGATCGTCGATGCGATGTTCATGGCCTGATTCGCCGCCATCTTCGTCATCATGCCCTGAATGGGATTGGCAAGGCGCGGGCGGGCCGTTCGCCCAGCCGCGACGTCGTCGAGCGAGACCGCAATCTGGCTCAATTTGAATCCGGATTCGGCATCATGGTCCTCTTCGGGCTGAACGCTCTGCGCAAAACTCAGGGCCGTTCCCGCCACCCCCGTCGGATCGAGACCGGCGGCCGCATTGGCCACCTGCATGCTGGCCGTCTGGTTGCAAGCGATCTGGCCGAAGCACAGCAACACCACGCCCGCTAATTTGCCTGAAGGGGCCACCATTCTCTCCCGCTTATGTCGCGAGATTCATTATCGAGCTTGGAGTGAGGCCGAACTGTTCAAACGACTAGGTTGAGTCCCGCCTAGAGAGCCAAGGCTGTGACGCTCTCGCTGAAGAGGTGGCAACAACGTCGTGAAGCTTTTGCTTGGATTTTTTGAAGTGCGGGCCGGCGCCCGGCGTGTTCTCGTGCCGCTCGCCGCAACTCATTGCCGGTTTGGCGATTGTACAGGCAAGTCCGAGCATCGCGACAGCTTCAGAGAGGCTTTTCTCTGATGGCTTTGGGGGCACCGCCGCCACCTTCCCGCGAGCTTGCGTATCCGGCCTTGGGCGTAAAGGCCGGCCAGTTGAAGCCATCGGAACTTAAGAAACGGAGGTTCGCCATGCGTCCCGTTCTCGTGACTGCTGCTCTCTTCCTCGCCACGACAGGCGGCCTGCTCGCCCAGGAGCACACGGCCGGCCACGCTATGAAGGCCGATCAGCTCAAATGGATGCCCGGCCCGCCAGTCCTGCCCAAGGGCGCCGAGTTCGCTGTCCTGTCAGGCGATCCCGGCAAGCCTGGGCCATTCACGATGCGGCTGAAGGTTCCTGCGGGCTACAAGATCCCCGCGCATAGCCATCCGACCGCGGAGCGGGTCACGGTTATCTCGGGGAATTTCCATGTCGGCATGGGCGACAAGCTCGACGAGGCAAAGACGGACTCCCTCGAAACAGGCGGCTTCGTCGACCTTCCCGCCAACATGAACCACTACGCTTTCATGAGCACGGGAACCATCGTGCAGATCAATTCGGAAGGGCCCTTCGTCATCAAATACGTGAACCCGGCCGACGACCCGAGCAAGGCGCAATAGGGTCGAGGAGGCAACGCGTCTCGCCGGAGAGCGGTTACGCAGTTTCGCGTGCTGACCCGATGGCCTTGCGCACCTCCGGCGCGACCTTCGTGCCCAACAATTCGATCGCCTTCATCAGCTTGGCATGATCCAGCACGCCAATCGCCATCTGGATCAAAAAGCGGTCGAAGCGAAAGATCTCGTAGGCCGCCAAAATCTTGTCCGTCACTTCGGCGGGGCTGCCGACAAAGAGCGCGCCGCGCGGGCCACGGGCGGCATCGAAATGCGCGCGGCTCGTTGGGGGCCATCCGCGCTCGCGCCCGATCCGGTTCATCACCTCGGCCTGCGGAGCATAGAACGTGTCGGCGGCGTCCTGCGTGGTGTCGGCGACGAAGCCGTGCACGTTGATCGAAGTTTTCAAGCCCGCCGGATCATGGCCCGCGCGCTCGCCCGCCTGCCGATAGAGATCGAACAGCGGCGCAAAGCGCGCCGGCTCGCCGCCGATGATGGCGAGCGCCAGCGGCAGGTTGAGCATTCCCGCGCGCACCACGGATTGCGGCGTGCCGCCGACCGCGATCCAGATCGGCAGCTTGTCTTGATAGGGCCGCGGATAGACGCCGCGATCCGCAATCGGCGGCGTGTGCTGCCCGCCCGGCCAGCTGATCCGCTCGTTCTCGTTGAGCTGCATCAGAAGCTGCAGTTTCTCGGCAAAGAGCGTGTCGTAATCGTCGAGGTCATAGCCGAAGAGCGGAAACGACTCGATGAAGGAGCCGCGCCCCGCCATGATCTCCGCGCGCCCGCGGCTCAGATTGTCGAGAGTCGCGAATTGCTGGAACACGCGCACGGGATCATCCGAACTCAGCACCGTCACGGCACTGGTCAGCCGAACATGGTTCGTCTGCGTCGCCGCCGCCGCCAACGCTACCGGCGGCGCGGACACCGCATAATCGGGCCGGTGGTGCTCGCCGAGCCCAAACACATCGAGCCCCACCTGATCGGCCAGCACAATCTCTTCCACGAGATTGCGCAACCGCTCCGCCGGACTGATCCGCCGCCCCGTCACAGGATCGATACCCACGTCACCGAAGGTGTAGACTCCGATTTCCATGGGGTAGTTCTCCTAACGAGGGCGATGAGGATGTCACCTCGCTAGCACGGGTAGCGGCGGGGCTCAAAGGGTGGAGATGCCAATGTGCCAAAAGGCGTCGCTCTACAATTTGGCCTGCGAGCCCACCTCAATAGCCATTGTTCCGCTGTGGGCTGCTACTCCATAGACGGGATCCGGGCTTTCAATGCTAGCAGCCCCATCGTCCAGCCCTTCACGACGCTTGCAACAGCCATCGCGGAAACAAGCAAAGCGGTGCTGCGGAAGAGACCCTCATAACCACATGCTGCAATCACGGGCGTGCTGAGAAGCGGCGAACAGAACTGGCCGATGAAAACGGAAGCTGTCAGGACACCACCAGCCAGTCCTCTTCGCCGGAGCGGAGCAAGCCTCAACGCAAGGATCACGAAGCTTGGCGAGGCCAATGCGTAGCCCGCACCGATGGCCGCGGTCGCCACGAACCAGGCCAGGGGCATCGCAGGAAGGGCCAGCAACAGGAAACCGAGAGCCATCGCGCCATAGCCCAGAGCGAAAACGCCAACGTAACCTGTTGCTCGCTGGATTCGGCCGTACAGCAGCGCGAAGCTGCCGCCTGAGAGCATCAGGATGCCGAGTGCTGAGCCGGTCATCATCGGGCTGTCGTAGCCTGCCGCTTCGAAGAAGAACGACAACTGGGTCGGCATGACAAAAAAGATCATGTTCGTCGCGGCCTGGAGAAGCGCGAGCAACGCGAAGACGAAGCCCCATGATGAAAGTTCTGGGACGCTGTCCTCCGGCCTGGCATCAGGATTGGGCGATGTCCGTGGTGGATCGACGATGACCTTCCACATCAACGGCAAGAAGGCCGCGGCAACGCCATAGATGACGAACGGCAGACGTGGCGAGACCACCGCGAACCATCCAGCGAGCGAGATAAAGGCGAGACCTCCGAAGTTCCGAGCCGATATCTGAAGTCCCGTCAGCGTGCCCCGGTCGTCACCGGTGTAGTAGTCGCCGATGAGGGCGGTCTGGGCTGTCATGATGAGGGCGACAGCGAACCCCAAAACCAGGCGGCTGGCAAAGATGGTTGGAAGGTCGGGAAGGAACAACCCCGCAGAGCCGGCGATCACAAAGAGGATGACCCCGGCAAGGAGCATCTGACGCCGACCACACCGATCAGCAACAAGGCCAGCGAACGGCGCGCAGAGCGCGACGCTTAGTGAGGGTGCGGGCACGAGCAGGCGCACCAGCATCGCAGCGTTCGGATCATCCGCGAACAGGCGCTCGAGTCCCGGTAGCGCGGGACTGATCGTGGCATTGGCCATGGTGGTGAGCGCTGCTGCCATCAGCAGCGCCACTGCTCGCGGATCTCGCCATACAGGCCCATAGGATGGATTGCGCACCATGACGCTCCTCTTGATCGAATTGAAGATTCGAGAGAGGGTACGACTTCAAGTCGACTTGAGGTCAAGCATGCAAATTTTAGATATTGGGGAGGTAGCGGAACGATCGGGCGTGCCGCCCTCGGCACTGCGCTATTATGAGGAGATCGGCCTGATCCAATCCATCCGCCGGCATGGACTTCGGCGACAATTCGAGGCCGACGTCCTCCTAAAGCTGTCCCTGATCGAACTTGGGAAGACGGCCGGCTTTTCGCTCACGGAGGTCGCGAACATGTTCGGGGAGGACGGCCGGCCCGACATCCCCCGCGATCAGTTGCGCGCCAAGGCGGACGATTTACAGCGACAGATGCTCGACCTGCGATTGTTGCGGGACGCCCTTCGGCATGTTGCCGATTGTCCCGCCCCATCGCATCTGGAATGCCCAACCTTCCGTAAGCTCCTGAAGGCGACGCGCAGACGCGTCACTCGTCCGTCCTCCAAGATCAGACGTCGCGGAAGCTCACAGCTTGGCGAATAGCGCGTGAACAGCTTCCGGGCGCTGGCGGAGACGGCCTTAACCGGCCATTGTCACGATCAAAGGTCCGTTTCGGGTTGCGACAACGGTATGTTCGTACTGAACGGTCGGGGCCTCAGGACTGCTGTAGAGCGTCCATGGATCATCACCATCCTCGGCCCACTCCGCGCCAAAGGACAGGAATGGCTCGACGGTGAACACCAAGCCGTCGCTCATGATGCGACGTTCGGAAGAGTCGGGCCATGTTGCGATCTCTGTCGGTTCCTCATGGAGTGATAAGCCGACACCGTGACTGGCAAGGTTCCTGACGAGACTGTACCCATTTTTCCGCGCAAAGGTCCCGATGGCTTGACCGATGCCAGCAATCGGCTTGCCGGCTCCAACCTGCCGCAGGCCCGTCCACATGGCCCGCCGACCATCTCTGCAAAGACGTTCAATCGAGCGGGTTACGGGTGGAACGGCGAACGAGGCTCCCGTATCCGCAAAGAAGCCGTTCTTCTCGGCTGAAACGTCGATGTTGACCAGGTCGCCACGCTCGATCCGTCGGGCACCCGGGATGCCATGAGCGATCTCTTCGTTCACGCTGATGCAGGTCGCCCCAGGAAAAGCGTACGCCAACTCCGGAGCCGGACGCGCGCCTTCAGCCTCCAGGAGCTTTCGCCCGATCTGGTCGAGCTCCGAGGTGGTCATGCCCGGCTCAAGAGCTTTCCCCATCGCCTCAAGGGTATTGGCGACGATACGCCCGACCTCTTTCAGGCGGGTGAGGTCGTCCTCATTCGAGATTGTCATATCAGGCTTCTTCCGAAAGCCGGGACATAGCGCTTGTGAACTCGACTTACAAACGGGAGGGCGCGCGCCAAAATTCGCAGGAACCAGCCTATTCCGGCCTTGAGATGTTTCCAGGGCCGTGACGTGAAAAGGGCCATGTACCACCCGTGTGTACCACTCGGGCAGCCTCTCAGCCTTGCTTGGTCTGGATTTCTTTGCCGATCAACCACTTGAGAAGGGTTGATGGTGCCCAGGAGAGGACTCGAACCTCCACGGTGTTACCCGCTGCTACCTGAAAGCAGTGCGTCTACCAATTCCGCCACCTGGGCATGCCTTGTCGGCGAGGTTCGTTTAAGGCCGACGGGGCGGCGCGTCAATCGTCGAAAATCATCTTTGGCGCATTCCTTTTGAGCGCACCCCTGAAAAGGAGGCTTTTGGCCCAACCGAACGAGCGCGCAGCCCCATGGCGCGGCGGCTTCTTGGGGCTTGGAGGCCGCGAGGCGCCATCGATGGAAAATCCGCATTTCCCTTTTGGGGATCATGCTCTAGAGACGGTTTCGAAATTTCACGTCCAAAGGTCCGCGTTCCACCGGGGTGGAGGGACAGGAGGCATCTCATGATCGGCGCCATTCGCACGCCCGCCCAGCAACAGGTCACGGTTTTCGGCGGCTCCGGCTTTCTCGGCCGCTTTGTGGTGCAGGCTCTGGCCAAGCGCGGCTATCGCATCAAGGTGGCGACCCGCCGGCCGGATCTCGCCAATTACCTCCAGCCCCTCGGCACCGTCGGGCAGATCACGGTGGTCCAGGCCAACTTGCGCGATGCGGCCTCCGTCGCCCGCGCGGTGGCGAATGCCGATCACGTGGTGAACCTCGTCGGTATTCTGCAGGAAGGCGGCCGCCAGCGCTTCGACACGCTTCAGGCGCAAGGGCCGCGCCTGATCGCGCAATCCGCCCCGGCTAAGGCCAACATCGTCCACATCTCGGCCATCGGGGCCGATGCGCAGTCCGAATCGGCCTATGCCCGCTCGAAGGCGGCCGGCGAGGCTGGGCTTTTCGAGGTCCGTCCCGATGCCATCGTCGTGCGCCCCTCGCTGATGTTCGGGCCGGGCGACAACTTTTTTAACCGCTTCGCGGCGCTGGCCCGTATGCTGCCGGTCCTGCCGCTTGCGGGCGCGGACACCCGCTTCCAGCCCGTCTATGCGGGCGACGTGGCCGAGCTGATCGTGCGCGCCGTGGACGGCGCGGTGCCGGCCGGCAAGATCTATGAATGCGGCGGGCCGGAAGTCCGCACCCTGCAGCAGCTGGTGCAGTACGTGCTCGAAGTGACCGAGCGCAAGCGCTTCATCGTTCCGCTGCCCTCACCCGTTGGGCGCGCGCAGGGGACCCTCATGGGCTTCCTCGACAAGATCAGCCTCGGCCTGCTGCCGCGTGAATTCGCCATGACTCGCGATCAGGCGATTTTGCTGGAGAAGGACAACGTGGTTTCCGAGGGCGCGATCCGTGAAGGCCGGACGCTGGAGGCGCAGGGCGTCACGCCCACCACCATCGAGGCCATCGCGCCCGCCTACCTCATACGCTTCCGCAAGACCGGCCAGTTCGATCTCAAGCGGGCCAGCGGCTCGAAGGCCTAAGGCAAGGGCGACGAGTCGATCTCCATCCGGGCCGCACCGTTGCGGGACGGCCCCCTTGCCTCCAGGCGCTTGTGCAGATGCACCATCAGCGCCACGCCGAAGATCGGCATGACGAGGTTGACGATCGGCACCAGCACGAGGCCGGCGACGATGAAGCCGCCGGCAAACACCGTGCCCCGGTTCGCCACGCGCATCTGCGCCGCTTCCTCCGGCGCCCGGAAGCGTCCGGCGGCGAGTTCAAAATACTCCCGGCCCAGAAGATAGGCGTTGGCGATGAAGAACACGCTGATGTTCACGCCGGGGATGAAGAACACCAGAAGCGCTACGAGGTTGACGAGGAGCGAAAGCCCCGCGAAGCGCAGGCCGTAGAGAATGGCGCGCCCGACCGGCAGCGCCCGGCCCGGAGGATCGGCGGGAAAGTCGCTTCGCTCCACCACCTCCGCGACATCATCGAGAAAATAACCCGCGACGATGGCCGAGACGGCGGGCAGGAGATAAATCAAGGCAACGATCAGGCCCGCCCCGGCGAGGAACGAGGCGAAGCCGTCGAGCATCGGATAATCCGCGCTGATGGTGTGGTTTTGCAAAAAATAGCTGAAAAGGCGCGTCAGCGCGATCCAGACGAGCACCAGCAGCGCCGCGGTGAGTGCCAGCGACTTCCACAAGATGCTGCGCAGGCCGGGCGAAAGCACCTGCCGCGCGGCGGCATAAATGGCCTGAATCAGCATGCGGCCTCGCAGGCGAACGTGAAAATTGGTCCCGGCATGAAAACTCCTGAGCTGACGCGCGGACAATACTTATGAACGAACCCGCCGCAAGACGAGGGGGCAACGACGCCGTGGACCCTGCCAAGCTGTCGCAAGAGCCGGATGTTTTGATTGTCGGCGCGGGTGCTGCCGGCATTGCTGCCGCGCGCCGTCTCATCGCGGCCAGGCTGAGCGTGGTCGTGATCGAGGCGCGAAACCGCATCGGCGGACGCACTTTGACGGTGTCGATGAAAGGGCATCCCGTCGATCTGGGGGCGCATTGGCTCCATGCGGGGCCGATCAACCCGCTGGTGAAGCTCGGCCGCGAACGGGGCGAGCCCTTACGCCGCGCGCCTGTGCATGGACATCTTTTCATCGGGCGGCGCGAGGCGCGCGCCTCCGAGAGCGCGGCGCTTGGGCGGGCCTTCGAAATTGCCGACCGGGCCATGACGCAAGCCGCCCGCGCGCGCGAAGATCAGCCCGCGGGAAAGGTGCTGCCGCGGCTCGGGCGCTACGGTGCCCGCGTTGCCGCCATCCACGGCCTCGTCTCGGGCCGCCCGCTCGATCAGGTGAGCCTGCACGATTTTCCGAGTATGGAATATGCCGACAACCTTTTCATCGCAGGCGGGCTCGGGGCCTATGTGGCGCGCCTCGCTCAAGGCCTGCCGATCCGCCTGAACACGGCGGTGACGGCGCTCGATTGGTCGGAAGCGGGCGTGCGGGTTGAGACCACCGCCGGAACATTTCGCGCGAAGGCTGCCGTTGTGACGACACCGATGGCACTGCTGCAGCAGGAAGTTATTCGCTTCGCCCCCGCCCTGCCGGAGCCGGTCGTGGCGGCGATCCACGGCTTCACCCAAGGGGTTTATGAGCACGTGGTGCTGCACTGGCCGGATTCGCCGTTTCGGGGGCCGGATCGGCTCGCAAGTCTTTTGGGGCATCATCGCGAGCCGCCGGGACTTTTGACGCGCATCGACGGCACGCCGTTTCATTTCTTCGAACTCGACCAGCCCGCCGCAGCCCTGCTCGACGGGCGCGATGCCGATGCGCCGGGCCGCTATGCGCGGACGATTCTGGCCGACCAGTTCGGCCACCGGGCGATCCGCAATTTGCGCGTCTGCCGCAGCACTGCGTGGCGCCACGATCCCTGGTCGCGAGCCTCCTGGGCCGTGGTGCCACCGGGGCTCGCCACGATCCGCGACGCGCTGAAAGCGCCGGTCGACGACCGCATCTGGTTCGCGGGCGAAGCGCTTTCACGCGCGCAATGGGGTACGGCGGGAGGCGCATGGGAGGAAGGCACGCGGACGGCAGGGGAGATTTTGGAGCGGTTGAAGGCAGACTTGGCGCCGCGCAAACGCGGCTGATTGATCCGGGGGACACTTTCGCCGGTTGAGGCGTTTCTTCGTCGCCAGATTGCCCCCAATCCGAGAGGCGGCCGCCGATGTCCCAGAATCGCTCTTCCTCTGGAATGAGCCGCCGTGCGCTGCTTTTGGGCGCCGCGCTCCTTGCTGCCTTCTCCGAAACGCTTCTTCCAGCCTCCGCGCAGACGACCGACCCGCTGTCGTCGTGGAATGAGGGTGCGGCTAAGAAGGCGATCCTCGATTTCGTGCGCGTCACCACCGATCGGGCAAGCCCCAGCTATGTCGCGCCGGAGGAGCGCATCGCGGCGTTCGACCAGGATGGCACGCTTTGGGTGGAGCATCCGATCTACACGCAGGTGGTTTATTGCCTCGAGCGCGTCCCGACCGTGGTCGCGGCGAGGCCGGAACTCAAAGGCGTCGAGCCCTTCAAAACCGTTCTCTCCGGAAACCGGGAGGCGATAGCGAAGCTTTCGTTGCCGGATCTCGAAAAAATCCTCGCCGCCACGCTGACCGGCATGAGCGTGGAGGATTTCGAAGCCGATGTGAAAAAGTGGCTCGCGACCGCCCGGCATCCGCGCTGGAAGCGCCCCTATACCGAACTCACCTATCAGCCGATGCTCGAAGTACTGCGCTTCTTGCGCGACAACGGCTACAAGACCTACATCGTGACCGGCGGCGGCCAGGATTTCGTGCGCGTTTATGCTGAGCAGGTCTACGGCATTCCGCCCGAGCAGGTGGTCGGCAGCGTGGGCGGAACGACATTCGGCTACACCAAGGACGGCAAGCCTTTCCTGACCAAGGAACCGAAACTGCTGCTCAACGATGACCATGCGGGCAAGCCAGAAGGCATTCACCTTATGATCGGCAGGCGGCCCCATGCGGCTTTCGGCAACTCGGTCGGCGACCGGCAGATGCTGGAATGGACCGCCGCCGGCACCGGCACGCGGCTGACCATGCTGGTGCTGCACGACGATGCCGCGCGCGAATACGCCTACGGCCCGGCAACAGGCCTGCTCGACGGCAAAATCGGCACCTTCACCCAGGCGCTCTATGACGAGGCAAGTAAGAACAACTGGCCGGTCATCAGCATGAAGAACGACTGGAAGCGGATCTTTCCGTTCGATTAGCCGTCTTGTCACGGATACGCAGAGCGCCTCGGCGGCGGGCGGGTACCAACGACAGGAGTTTCCATGCTTCGATACATGAAGGTGTTGGTGGCGCTCGGCATCGGCTTGGCATCAATGCTCGACGATGCGCAGGGAGCCAGCACGAAACCAAACCCCGTGATGGCTATCGACATCGCACTGGAACCGGACGCGACGATGATTCAGCGGGCGGAGGCCGTCAACGCCCGCCTGCTCAAAGTTTTCCCAAAGGGCTTCTCTCTGGGCGCGACGCACCACCCGCACATCTCGATCCTGCAGCGATACGTCCACACTTCTGACCTCGATAAAGTCTACGCCGCAGTCGATAGGATTCTGGCCAACGAGAAGGCGTCTGGCTGGAAATTAAAGGCGACCAAGTACTATTACATCCCCTGGAAGAGCATCGGCCTTGCGGGGATCGTCGTCGAGCCGACAGACGACCTGCTTCGGCTGCAACAAGAATTGATCGACGCCGTTGCCCCTTTCACGACAAAAACGGGCAGTGCCGCGGCATTCGTGACCACGCCGGCAGAACCCGGTATCAACAAGCCGACGATCGACTATGTCGCAGCGTTCGTTCCGAAGGCGACCGGCAAGAACTTCAATCCGCACGTCACGGTCGGCGTCGCCCCCCAGGATGACCTGAAGACGATGCTCGCCGAACCGTTCGACGCGTTCACGTTCTCGCCCTCAGAAGCCTCCGTTTACCAGCTCGGCAATTTCGGAACAGCGCGCAAGAAACTCAAGACCTGGGAGTTGCAGCCCTGAGGCTCCAGTGAGGGAAGAGGGAGAGCGCGTTTGGCCTCGTCCACGTAAAGGCCCTCAGAGCATGCTCGGCAGCACGCAGTCTCGCACTTTAGCGTCCGAGATCGCGTAGAAATGCGGCCTCCATCATCGCCGCCACTTCGGCGTTAATGTCGGCTCTGGTTTTTGGGCTGTCTTTCGCATCGTCGCAGATGGGGTCGTCATCACCCGTCGCTTTCAGAAGCTCGTGGGCCCCCGGCTGGCACTCGGCCAGAAAGCTCAGATGCACGGCGTCATCGACGGTTTTGTAGTCGCCGTCCGGGATTTCGGAGGCAAGCCTGTCGAACTTGACCGCGACGGGGATCGTTCTGGCATTGCCGAGATTGATGATGTGAACGGGTATAGCGACCGCCCGGAGGCTCTCGACCGTGAAGGCCGGGGCTATCGACGGGTCGATGGCGACGACCGACTTGATGCGCGGATCACGGTTGGATTGTTCGAAAAGCGCCTTATCGGTTTTGCGCAGATCGACTCCGCCGCTCGCGAACCATACGCAATCCGGCATCATCGGGTTGTTCTCGCAATAGCGCGCATAGGCCTCCAGCTTCACACGCCCGCCGGCGGTCGCAAGGACCGTGTGCCCCCCGAGCGAAAAACCGAAAGCGCCAATGCGGCCCGTGTCGACATGACTGCTCCAAGGCGACTGCGTGGTCAGGGCGGTGATGACGTCGGACAAGTCGGCCGGGCGCTGCCAGATCTTCGTCGTGTCAGCGGGAGTCGAATCGCCTCGCGTCGTTCCCGGATGGTTGGGACCCGCGACGACAAAGCCCGCTTCGGCGAGGCGCGTCGCGATCCAATCCAAGTTCGCGATGCCGCCCCCCGATCCGTGCGATACCACAAGAAGCGGGAAGGGACCTTCGCTCAAAGGCGCATCTTTCCATGCCTCGGTTCCCTTAAGGAGCCGGTCGTTGCCGACGAGCACGCGTGTGCCCCCGACCGCCGCCGGATACCACACGGTGACTTTTAGGTTTGCACCTCGCGCTGCCGACGGGACTTCGACGGTGCGGACGCCGACGCGATCGGCGGCATGAGCGGTCTGAAGGGCCATGGCGGCGAGACAGGTTACGAGAAGGAAACGATTGAGCTTCATCGGAAGACTCCGTTGTCTGAAGTGACAATGGGGGCCGCATGATCCTCAAGCTGTGTTGTTGCGACCTAAATCGCGATTCAGGTCGTGCGAAATCGCGATTCAGGCCATGATGGCTCAAAAAGTGCTTAGATGTCAGGTTCCGACCTCATGCTGTTTGTTCCGCTTCCCTTCGTGGTTGCCCTTCTGCTCGTGCTTCTTTTCGCCGTCGTGGCGAGGCGTGACGACGAGGTGCCGCTGAACTGGCCTTTCCTGGCCCTGATCATCGCTTGCGCCGCGCAATCGATGTTGATCGGCCTGCGCTGGGGCTATGATGTGGAGGTGACGCGACACATCATGCCTGTGACGGGGGCGATGTTGCCGCCTCTCGTGTATGTCGGCGTACGGGGGTTGACAGGCCCAGCCGCGCGCCGATGGCCGATCGTGGCAGTGCTTCATGCGCTACCCGTGTTTCTTGTTCTTGTGCTCGTGATTTTTTGGCGCCGGGCGGTCGATTTCGGGTTGATCGCAATTTACTTGGTTTATGCGGGCGCCCTTCTATGGTTGATGCGCCCCGGCCCGGACGTTCTGCGTCTCGCGCCCTTTGACGGAGTCGTACCGGCCTATCGGGCGCTCTTGATAGCGACGGGCGCGCTGTGCCTCTCGGCCGTGATCGACGCATTCGTGGTTCTCGACCTGACGTGGTCCGACGGGACGAGCGCGCCGAAAATCATTAGCATCGCGAACATCTTCGGGCTCTTTTTGTTGGGCGCTGCAGCCGTCGCCGCCAGCCGAAGCCGCACTCCTGCGGATGAAGGGGACAGGGCGCCATCCGAGGAAGTGCCTGAAGACCGGGAGACGCTCGCCAAGGTTCACGCTTTGATGGCGGAGCAAAAGTTGTTCCGCGATGCCAACCTCAATCTCGACCGCCTTGCCCGGAAAACGGGGATTCCCGCGCGCCGGATTTCCACGGCGATCAATCGCGCCATGTCGAAGAACGTTTCACAATACGTAAACGACTGTCGCATCGCAGAGGCCTGCCGTCTTCTCACGGAGACAAATATTTCCGTAACGGAAATTATGCTGGAATCAGGCTTCCAGACCAAGTCGAACTTCAATCGCGAGTTCCGTCGCATCACGGAGATGAGCCCGGTAGCTTGGAGGGCTAAGAAATCGGTCTTGGCTTAGGGTACGGCTTCCCCTCACAGCATGCTCGGCAGCACGCGGTCCGGTGGTTTGTGGCCGTCGATGAAGGCCTTGATGTTGACGATGACCTTTTCGCCCATGGCGATGCGGCCCTCGTGCGTGGCGGAGCCCATGTGGGGCAAAAGCACCACCTTGCCTTGTTTCGCGAGTCTCACGAGGCGCGGGTTGACGGCTGGCTCCTCTTCGAAAACGTCGAGGCCCGCGCCGCCGATGGCGCCGGCTTCGAGGAGTTTGGTGAGCGCCGCCTCGTCGATGATCTCGCCGCGTGCCGTGTTTACCAGAATCGCGTCGGGCCGCATGAGCTTCAGGCGGCGGGCGGAGAGCAGATGATAGGTCGCGGGAGTGTGCGGGCAATTGACGGACACGATGTCCATGCGCGCCAGCATCTGGTCGAGGGATTCCCAATAGGTCGCTTCCAGCTCTGCCTCGATCTTCGGCGGCACGTGGCGGCGGTTGTGGTAGTGGATCGACAGGCCAAAAGCCTTGGCGCGGCGGGCGAGCGCCTGGCCGATGCGCCCCATGCCCACGATGCCGAGGCGCTTGCCAGTGATGCGTCGGCCCAGCATCCAGGTCGGCGACCAGCCGGCCCATTCGCCGTCCGGGATCACCCGCGCGCCTTCCGGGATGCGGCGGGCGACGGCGAGAATCAGCGCCATGGTCATGTCCGCCGTGTCTTCGGTCAGCACACCGGGGGTGTTGGTGACGGTGATTCCCTTGGCGAGGGCTGCCGGCACGTCGATATTGTCGACGCCGTTGCCGAAATTGGCGATGAGCTTGAGGTTCGGCCCGGCTTCCGCGATCAGCGCGGCGTCGATGTCGTCGGTGATCGTGGGCACCAGCACGTCGGCGGCCTTCACCGCCTCGGCCAGCTCCTCCGCCGAGAGCGGCTTGTCCTCGAGGTTGAGGCGCGTGTCGAACAATTCGCGCAGGCGCGTCTCGATGACGTCGGGCAGACGGCGGGTGACGACGACGACAGGTCTTTTCTTCATCGGCCAGCGATCTCCCATCCCTCGAAGAGCCACAGGAGATTTTAAGGGCCCTTCACGCTCCCTTAACCCTGTTTCGGCGACTAAAGGCGACGAGCCGCCGCGTGGCGCGGCTCATCAAGCTTCTCTACCAGAGGCTTGCCCTGAGACAAACCCGACCTTGAGGGGATCATGCGCAAGATCGTCGTCGCCCTTGCCCTGTTGGGCCTAAGCACGGCCTCGGCCCTGGCGCAGCAGCAGCCCCCCGGCGGCCGCCTGGGCACGGGGCTTCCCGTTCCGCGCTATGTCAGCCTCAAGACCGACCGCGTGAACCTGCGCGAAGGCCCGTCCAAGGATCACCGGACCGCCTGGGTGTTCCAGCGCGCCGGCCTGCCGGTGGAAATCATCGCCGAATACGAGACCTGGCGGCGCATCCGTGATTCGGAGGGCACCGAGGGGTGGGTTCTGCACTCCCTGCTCTCTGGCCGCCGCACGGCGCTCGTCATGCCTTGGGCCAAGGGCAAGATCGCTTCGGTCAACCTTTTGGACCGGGCCGACGACAAGGCCAATCCGGTCGCCCAGCTCCAGCCCGGTGTCATCACCAACATCAAGACCTGCGACGGCACCTGGTGCCGGGTCCTCATCGTGCTCGAACGCGCCCGCGACGTCGACGGCTATATCCGCCAGGACAAGCTGTGGGGCGTCTATCCCAACGAAAAGGTCGAGTGAGTCTCGACTGCCCTTTGAACTGAAAGCCTAAAACGCATGACTCTGTCCATGAGCCTAAAAAACATCCTGCCGATTCTCGCGCTGATTCTCGGCATCGCTTCTCTCGTCGCGCCGCGATTCTTGAACGTCTTCGTCGCGATCTTTCTGATCGTTTACGCGTTCGTGGGCTTTGGGCTGCTGCGCTAAAAAGGTGGGCGGAGCGTCGACTTTGCGCGGCGCTCCATCGTCGAGCGTCATTCGCTCGACTTGTTGCTCCGCTGCATGCCCTCCATCAGCCGCCGTTCGTCCTCGGGCGAGAGTTTCGGCCGGTTGATGTCGATCACCACCTTGTTCAGTTTGCCCGCGAACTTGAACGGCACCCGATAATCGTTGTCGTCCACCGGCGTGCCGGTGTCGGAGCCGACATCGAGCGACTCGTCCCATTGCAGGATGAGCGGGATGGTGCGTTCCATCTTTTGCGTGGCGACCACCTTGTCATCCACCTTCAGCGTGCCGGTGGCGGGGCGGCCGAGGCCGCTCATATTGTTGAAGGCGAGCGTGGCAAACCCTAAGCCGTCATAGTTCAGCTCGAACGTCAGCGTGTGCTTGCCGGGAGTGAGCGCGTCCTTTCCTTCCCAGCGCACGCGTTTCAGGTCGGCGAGATTCCACACATAGACGGGCTTGTTCTTGAGCACGTAGAAGCCGTAGCCGCCAAAGCGCCCGCCCTGCGTGATCAGCATGCCGTCGGCACCATTCTGCGGCACCTCGATGTCCGCAGTGATGCGGTAGGACGTGCCGAGCAATTGCGGCGCATCGCCCATCGGAATCCCGGTGAGCGGAGGATAGGTGAACGTGCTGCGCCCCGCCGTCACGCTCGGGCGCGGAGCCACGATCCGCGCGCCGACGGAATTGTCGAGCGGGAAGACCTGGTATTTCGACGCTTCGACGATGAAGAGATCCTGCAGCTCCTTCAGCTTGCCTGCGTTCTGCGCGGAGACATCCTTGTCCTGCGTCCAGTCCTTGGTGAGATCGAACAGCTCCCATTTATAGCCGTTCATCACGTTGGGATTCGGCGTCGAGGCGATGTCCCACGGCGCGTTGATCGGCACCGTGTTGGCATACCATCCGTCATGATAGATGCCGCGGTTGCCGAACATCTCGAAATACTGGGTGATGTGCTTCGTCGGCGCGTTGGCGGCGGCCTTGTCCCACGTATACGCCATGCTCACGCCCTCGATGGGCTTTTGCCCAATGCCGTCCACCGTGTTCGGCGCGGTAATCTTCGTCGCTTCCAGAATCGTCGGCACGATGTCGATGACGTGGTGGAACTGGTTGCGGATGCCGCCCTTGTCGGTGATGACCTTCGGCCAGGACATCGCCATACCCTGCCGCGTGCCGCCGAAATGCGAGGCGACCTGCTTCGTCCAGCGATAGGGCGTGTCGAAAGCCCAGGTCCAGCCAACCGCCATGTGCGGATAGGTCTGGTCAGACCCCCACACGTCGTAAAAGGCTCGCAGCTGATCGGTGACGGGCACCTCGATGCCGTTGAACTGCGCGACTTCGTTCGGGGTGCCGATGGGCGAGCCTTCCGCGCTCGAGCCGTTGTCGCCGCTGATATAAATGATCAGCGTGTTATCGAGTTTGCCGGTGTCTTCGACGGCCTGAATCACGCGGCCGATTTCATGATCCGTATAGGCGAGATAGGCGGCGTAAACTTCGGCCTGACGCGCGAACATTTTTTTCTCATCCGGGGTCAGCGCATCCCACCGTTTTAGGATGTCGTCGGGCCACGGCGTCAAAGCCGCGGTTTGCGGAATCACGCCGAGCCGCTTCTGGTTCGCAAAAATCTGCTCGCGCAGCGCGTTCCAGCCCATGTCGAATTTGCCCTTGAATTTCTCGATCCATTCGGGCGTCGGATGGTGCGGTGCATGCGTGCCGCCGGGCACATAATAGACGAAGAACGGTTTTGCCGGATCGACGGCGTTCATCATCCTGATGTGGTCGATGGCGTCATCCGCCATGGCGGTGGTGAGGTTCCAGCCCGGCTTGTCGAGATAGGGATAGATCTGCGTGGTGTTGCGAAACAGGTTCGGCTGCCACTGGCTCGTATCGCCGCCGACGAAGCCGTAAAAATAATCGAAGCCCATGCCGATGGGCCATTGATCGAAGGGGCCGACCTGGCTCGCCTGGAAGACCGGCGTGTTGTGGTCCTTGCCGAACCATGAGGTCGCGTAGCCATTGTCCTTCAGAATGCGGCCGATGGTGGCCGAGTCCGTGCCGATGAAGCTATCGTAGCCGGGAAATCCGGTCGACGTTTCGGCCACCTGCCCGAACCCGACCGAGTGGTGGTTGCGTCCCGTGATCAGCGCCGCGCGGGTGGGTGAGCAGAGTGCGGTCGAGTGGAACTGGGTATAGCGCAGACCCGCATTGGCGATCCGGTCGAGCGCCGGCGTCGGAATGACACCGCCAAAGGTGCTCGGCGCGCCGAAGCCCACATCGTCGGTCATGATCAACAGGACGTTCGGCGCGCCGTCCGGCGGCACGATGCGCGGCGGCCACCAGGGTTTCGACTGGAAGGCATTGAGGTTGATCACGCCGCCGAAGGGGGCGCGGGTTCCGGCAGCACCCGCCCGTCGAGCGTGCGCGTCGCGGCGGGAGAGCCGGACGACGGGGTTGTCGGCTGTTGCGGTTGCTGGGCCTGAGCTGTGTTGAGCGTGAGAAGACAGGCGAGGAGGGGGGAGGCCAGTCCGGTGAGCTTCATGGCACGCTCCGGCGATTGCGACCCTGGCAGCGCGCTCGGCGCGGGCAAAACGCACCCGGCGGCCTCTTCGCGTGGGAAGAACCGGGCTTTATGCCTCGCAGGGAACGCTACGGGAACGCATGGCGGGGGCCCAGGGCGGCGGCCCGGCACGGGGGCAAAACGACCGCCTTCCGCTCAGGTTCCGGGCCTCCGGATAACCCTTCAGTCTAGGTCCTCAGCAAACGGATGACACGCGCGCCAAAGATGTTGGCCATGAGCCCCAGGATGATTACGGTACCGCCGAGCGCTTCAATCGGCCGCATGGCTTCGCCCAGAATGAGCCAGGAGCCCAAAATGCCTGCCACCGGCACAAGCAAGGCAAAGGGCGTGACCGTGGCCGCCGGATGGTGGGACAGAAGGTGCGCCCAGACGGCGAAGGCGAAAATCGTTGTCGGATAAGCAAGATAGGCCGCAGACGCCAAGGTGCCGAGGCTCAGATGCGTGAAGGCGCCGGCAACCTGGGCCGGACCGTCGAGCCACATCGACAACGCGAGCAGCGGAATCGGCGGGATTAGGCTCGCCCAGACCACGTAGCCGAGCATGTCGATCCGGCCCGCGCGCTTGGAAATGATGTTCGCGACGCCCCAGCAGGCCGCGGCTGCGACAGTCATCAGAAACGGCACCGCGCCGCTTCCCGCGAGACGCGGCCAGGCGATCAGGATGAGACCGAAGCAGGCCACCACGCCGCCCACAACCTGATGCGGCCACGGCTTCTCGCCCATCAGGAGTGCGGCGAAGAGGATGGTGAAAAAGACCTGCGCCTGCATGACGAGCGAAGCAAGGCTCGCCGGCATGCCGATGGCGATGGCCGCGAACAAAAGTCCGAACTGGGCGACGCCGAGGAAGAAACCGTAACCGATGAGGCTACGCCAGCTCGTCTGAGGCCGGGGAATGAAGAAGATCGCCGGCAGCGCCGCGAAGATGAAGCGGAGCGCACAGAGCACGAGCGGGGGCGTGGTTCCGACCCCGATCTTGATGACGACGAAGCTCAGGCCCCAGATGACGGTGACGGACAGGGCGAGAAGGACATGGGTGAGCGGCATGGAAACACTCCACAGCCGCTCCTATCCGAGTCGTTCCGTGAGGAAAAGAGAGGCGCGCCGCCTCAGGACTTCTTGCGACGCAGACGGACGATGACCTCGACACCCGCCACTTCCATGCCCGGAGGCGGCTCGGGAAGGTCTTCCACGCTTACGCCCGTGGAGGGCATATCCACCAGCTCGCCTTCTTCCTCCAGGAAGAAATGGTGGTGCTCGGTGGGGTTGGTGTCGAAATAGGCCTTGGAGCCGTCCACCGCGAGCTGGCGCAGGAGGCCGGCTTCCGTGAACTGGTGCAGGGTGTTGTAGACGGTGGCAAGCGACACCGGGACGCGGGCGCGGGTCGCCTCGTCGAACAGCGCTTCCGCCGTCACGTGCCGGTCGCCCTTGCCGAAGAGCAGCCAGCCCAGCGACACCCGCTGCCGGGTGGGGCGCAGGCCGACGCGACGCAGCTTGTCCCGCAGTTCGGAAACGGGACATCCCTTCCGATGGGCGGTGGCCGTCGTCGATTCGATATAGGCGGAAAGCGGATCGGTCATGGCTGAGCGTGAGGGCGGAAAACCTGCTTCTAACATTGAAATAATAGGAAAGCGAGGCCCCGGCGGCAAGGCGACTGCGGCCTCTTGCGGCTCCCGGATTCGGCAAAATCCTGCTCTTCCGCCTATTCCTACCGGAGGTCCCTTTGATGGACGGCAAAGCCTGTGCTACCAGAGCCCCTTCCAATGGCCTCCGGAGGTTCGCGAGGCCGTATTTTGAGACGAGTGAAAGGGTCGGCACCCGGCATGGCGCGCCAGTCGAGCTTTACCTACGAAGACCTTCTCGCCTGCGGGCGCGGAGAAATGTTCGGTCCCGGCAATGCCCAGTTGCCGCTTCCGCCGATGCTGATGTTCGACCGCATCACCTCCATCGGCGAGGATGGCGGCGAATATGGCAAGGGCCATGTGCGTGCCGAACTCGACGTGCGGCCGGATCTCTGGTTTTTCCCCTGCCATTTCAAGGGCGACCCGGTGATGCCGGGCTGCCTCGGGCTCGATGCCCTCTGGCAGCTGGTCGGCTTCTATCTCGGCTGGGGCGGCTCCCCGGGCCGTGGCCGGGCGCTCGGCGTCGGCGAGGTGAAGTTTTCCGATCAGGTGCTGCCGACCGTCAAGAAGGTGGTCTATGGCGTCGATCTGAAGCGCGTCTTCCGTTCCAAGCTGGTGCTCGGCATCGCCGATGGCTGGCTCGAGGCGGACGGGCGCCGGATCTACGAGGCCAAGGACCTGCGGGTCGGCCTGTTCCAGGCGGAAGCCGCCGCGTAAAGTTTGAAGTCACGGCCCGCGGTTGAGAACGGGCCTGGTCGACCTTACGTCTGCATGATCCGGAAAAGTGGAATCCGGTTTTCCGACACGATCATGCATCAGAACGTTGGGTCGGCATGAAGTTCCTATGAAGAGGTGGGCTATGAGACGCGTCGTCGTCACCGGAATGGGCATCGTTTCGTCCATCGGCAATTCCACGCAGGAGGTTCTGGCCTCCCTGCGGGAAGCGAAATCCGGCATCAGCAAGGCCGCGGACTATGAGCGGCTCGGGTTCCGCTGCCAGGTGCACGGCGCGCCGAACATCAATGTCGAAGAGATGGTCGACCGCCGCGCCATGCGTTTCCACGGCGGCGGCACCGCCTGGAACCACATCGCCATGGATCAGGCGATCCGCGATGCGGGCCTGGAGGAAAGCGACGTCTCCAACGAGCGCACCGGCATCATCATGGGTTCGGGCGGCCCCTCCACCCGCGCCATCGTGGAAGCCGCCGACATCACCCGTGAGAAGGGCCCCAAACGCGTCGGCCCCTTCGCGGTGCCGAAGGCCATGTCCTCCACCGCCTCCGCGACGCTTGCGACCTGGTTCAAGATCAAGGGCGTGAACTATTCGATCTCGTCGGCCTGCGCGACCTCGAACCATTGCATCGGCAACGCCTACGAGATGATCCAGTACGGCAAGCAGGACGTGATGTTCGCCGGCGGCTGCGAGGATCTCGACTGGAGCCTCTCGGTGCTCTTCGACGCCATGGGCGCCATGTCCTCCAAGTATAACGCCACGCCGGGAAGCGCCTCGCGCGCCTATGACGTGAACCGCGACGGTTTCGTCATCGCCGGCGGCGCGGGTGTGCTCGTGTTGGAAGAACTGGAACACGCCAAGGCGCGCGGCGCGCGTATCTACGGCGAGATCGTCGGCTACGGCATGACTTCGGACGGCTACGACATGGTCGCCCCCTCGGGCGAGGGTGCGGTGCGCTGCATGCGCATGGCGTTGTCGACCGTCAAAACCCCGATCGACTACATCAACCCGCACGCCACCGCGACGCCGGTCGGCGACCTGAAGGAGATCGAGGCGATCCGCGAGGTCTTCGGCGCGGGCGAGAAGTGCCCGCCGATCTCCGCTACCAAGTCGCTCACGGGCCACTCGCTCGGCGCGACGGGCGTGCAGGAGGCGATCTATTCGCTGCTCATGATGAACAACCGCTTCATCTGCGAGAGCGCGCACATTCAGGAACTCGACCCCGCGGTTGCGGACATGAACATCGTCCGCAAGCGGATCGACAACGCCAAGATCGACACGGTTCTCTCGAACTCGTTCGGCTTCGGCGGCACCAACGCTACGCTCGTTTTCAGCCGTTACGCGGCTTAATAACGGGCGTCATACCACTGAGATATCTTCATGCGATGGGCTCTTCGCTCAGGGGGACCCTCGCATGGATATGCTCACCGACATTGCCAAAACGGTTCACGCCGGACGCCATGACTCGTACGGGCGGCGCGGAAAAGAGCCGGAGGAGAGGGGGACTCCAGTGAAGGGTCTGATGCAAGGAAAGCGCGGCCTCATCATGGGCGTCGCGAACGACCATTCCATCGCCTGGGGTATCGCCAAGGCGCTCGCAGAACATGGCGCGGAACTCGCGTTCACCTATCAGGGCGAGGCTTTGGGTAAGCGCGTGACGCCGCTGGCGCAATCGCTCGGCTCGAACCTCGTGCTGGCTTGCGACGTGGAGGACATCGCCTCCGTCGATGCCACCTTCGACACCCTCGACAAGCATTGGGACGGCCTCGATTTCGTCGTCCACGCCATCGGCTTCTCCGACAAGTCGCAGCTCAAGGGTTCCTATGTGGACGTCACCACGCGCGAAAACTTCTCGCGCACCATGGTGATCTCCTGCTTCTCCTTTACCGAGATCGCGCAGCGCGCGGCGAAGCGCATGAAGAATGGCGGCTCGCTGCTGACCTTGACCTATGGCGGCTCCACCCGCGTCATGCCGAACTACAACGTGATGGGCGTGGCGAAGGCGGCGTTGGAAGCCAGCATGCGCTACATCGCCGCCGATCTCGGCCCGCAAGGCATCCGCTGCAACGCGATTTCGGCGGGCCCGATCCGCACACTCGCGGGCGCGGGGATCTCCGACGCGCGTCTGATGTTCAACTATCAGAAGGCGCACGCTCCGCTGCGCCGCACGGTGACCATCGAGGATATCGGCGGTTCGGCGCTCTACATGCTCTCCGACCTCTCCAACGGCGTGACGGGCGAGATCCACTACGTGGATTCCGGCTACAACATCATCTCGATGCCGCGTCCGGATGTGCTCAAAGCGCAGGACGCCGCTGGCGTGACCGGCGAAGAGGCTTAAAAAGTCTTTTCAAGCTTTCGCCGGGTCGAATGGCCCGGCGAAGCTCCCTTCAGGCATCCTGGTCATGCTCACGCGCCGACAGGCCCTCTCAGGCTTCGCTCTCATTCTCGTTCCCGCGAGCGGCGCGGCGCTCGAGCAGGACACTCTCTTCAACGTCTCGACGCGCCTCGTGACAATTTACCAGACGGGCGATGCCGGTGCTTTGCACAGCATGCTCGCGCCCGATCTGCAGGCGCAATATTCGCCCGAAGCGCTCGCCTCCTGGCTGAGTGAGGCCAAAGCCACATTCGGACCGCTGCAACGGATCAGCCTGCCGATTTCCGGCACCCGCGCCTTCGCCATCTTCGCCGCCTATTTCGAACGCGCGCCGAACGACATGTTCCTCGAACTCGACCGCGACGGCCGCATTGTGCTCTGGACTTTGAAGAGCGATTCTGGCGCAGTCGTGCTGCGCAAGCGGTAGGGGTGTGTGGTGCTGGTGCACTTGTGATACGAATTGCAGCAACATTCGTTCGGGGGACCGCGCCGTGACTCAATACATCGTTTTCCTGCTGGCCTTCGCTGCCTCGGCAGCCGCGCCCGGTCCCGAGATCGCGGGCCTGTTGGCGCGGGCGCTGGCCAACGGCATGTTCGCGTCGCTGCCGCTCACCTTCGGCATCATTCTCGGCAAGATTCTGATGCTGACCGCCGCCGTGATTGGGCTATCGGCTCTCATCGAGGTTTTGGGGCCTCTGTTCGTCGCACTGAAATTCGGCGGCGCGGCCTATTTGATCTGGCTCGGGATCAAGAAATGGCGCAATGCGGGCCGCGTGCTCGCGACGACCGAGGCGAAGAAGCCATTGAGCGCCATGACTGAAATCGCGCTCGGCCTCGCCATGACGCTCTCCAACCCCATCGCCATCGTCTTCTACATGGCACTTCTGCCCGGCGTGATCGACGTGTCGGGCGTGACGCTGTCGAGCTATGCGATCCTCTGCGGCATCATCGCGGGCGTGATGACCCTGATCGCTCTCGGCTATGGGCTTCTGGCGGAAGTGGCGCGCAAGCTTTTTTCCTCGTCGCTGTCGAAAGCGCGCATCGACCGCACGTCGGGTGCGATGATGGTTGGAGCGGGGCTTCTGATCGCCAGTCGTTCCGCCACGACGTGAGCTTGGTTCGGCGGGTCGCCATCACGAGCCCGTGAAGCCATCCCTCCCGGCCTTGTTATTGCCGCGCTCGAGAGGCACCAGAGGGTGTTGAGAGAGAATCGATCCCCATGCTCCTGTCCCGTCGCACCCTTCTCGCCGGTCTCGCCCTCTCGGGCGCGAGCGGTCCCGCTTTCGCGCAGCGCGCGCCGGAGCCGCAGCGGGTGCCGGTGGAGCTGATCGAGGAAACGCTCGATCTGCCGTCGGTCGTGAAGCTCGGCCACGACCATGGCGACGTGATTATGGTCGAGTTCTTCGACTACAATTGCCCCTGGTGCAAACGCTCGTCGCAGGATCTGCCGAACCTGTTGAAGGCCGAGCCGGACCTGACCTATGTGCTGGTCAATTTCGCGGTGCTGGGCCTGCCCTCGGTCACCGCTCACAAGGCCGCGCTCGCCTATCTCCATCTCTACGGGCCGGAGCGCTATCTGCCGCTCCATCTCGCGCTCTTCCGCCTCCACGGCGCGGTCGATGGCGCACGTGCTCTGGCGGAGGCCGAGCGCCTCGGTGGCGACCGCAAGAAGCTGACCGAGGCCGCCGACAGCGAGCGCACGGCGCAGTGGCTGAAGGATACCTATAAGGCCGGCGGTTCTCTCGGCCTTTCCGCAACGCCGTCTTTCCTCGTCGGCGCGGAGGCTTATGTGGGCAGCATGACCCTTGCCCAGAAGCGCGAGGCCATCGCGCGGGCGCGGGCATAGCGTCTCCTGCTAATTTTGCTTTTTTGCAATCCGACTTTGGCGACTGTCGTGCTCGTGTTTGCGTGACCGCAATCTTATCTTCCGGTCAACGGAAAGAAGGAGAGCGAAATGCAACTCACCGGAATTCATCATCTGACAGCCGTGACCGCTGACGCGGCCGGCAACCATGCCTTTTACACGAAGGCCCTCGGTCTGCGGCTCGTGAAGAAGACCGTGAATCAGGACGACGTGTCGGCCTATCACCTGTTTTATGCCGATGGTCAGGCCTCGCCCGGCACGGACATCACCTTTTTCGACTGGCCCGTGGGGCGCGAGCGGCGCGGCACGCACAGCATCGCCCAGACGGCGATGCGCGTGAACGGCGAAAAGACCCTGCAATGGTGGAAGGAGCGCTTCGAGACGCTCAACATCACGCACGACAAGATCGTCGAGCGCGACGGGCGGCTGTGGCTTGATTTTGAAGACCCGGAAGGCCAGCGCCTCGCCCTCGTCGACGATGGCGGCCAGGGTGAGGAGGCTCACCCTTGGATTCACAGCTCCGTGCCGCTCGAGCACCAGATCCGCGGCCTCGGCCCCATCACATTGAGCGTGCCGAAGCTGGAGCGAACCGCGCTCGTGCTGACCGCGGGCATGGACATGCGCGCGGCGCGGGAGTATCGCCGGGGCGAAACGCCGGTTCATGTGTTCGAGATGGGTCCCGGCGGTCCCGCGGCCGAGCTTCATGTAGCGGTCGAGCCGCATCTGCCTCCAGCCCAGCCAGGCGCGGGCGGCGTGCATCATGTCGCCTTCCGCACGCCGAACGAGCAGACCTACATGGAATGCGCCGAGCGGCTGCAGGCGATCCGGGCTCCCTCCAGCGGTCCCATCGACCGTTACTATTTCAAGAGCCTGTATTTCCGCGAGCCGAACGGCATCCTGTTCGAGATCGCGACCGATGGGCCGGGCTTTGCCACCGACGAGCCCATGGACAAGCTCGGTGAACGCCTCGCCCTGCCGCCTTTCCTGGAGCCGCGCCGTGCGCAGATCGAAGCGGGCTTGAAGCCGCTCTAGGTGTCCTCACAGCCCCTCTCGCCAACCGATGGGAGGGGCTTTTTCATGCCCTCTTCTGACGCAAATTCACGATCGCGACACCCGCAAGCGCCATGGCGCCGCCGATAGCTCCAAGCGGCGTCGGCACTTCGCCAAGCCAGAGAAAGCCGAGGAGCGTCGCGACCGGCGGGACGCAATACATGAAATTCGAAGCGCGGCTTGCCGGTAGGCGCGAGAGCGCGATGGCCCAGGTGCCGTAGGCGATCAGGCTGGGCACGATCCCGAGATAGACCACGGCAACGATGGCCTCAGTGGAGGCCGCCGAGAACTCGTTCATCCCGTTCGGCAGCCAGGGGCCAAGCGCGACCGCCCCGACCACCATGTTCCAGGCCGAAACCGTCAGCGGCTTGTGCCGGGAGAACAGCGACTTCTGCACCACCGTGCTGATCGAGGCGCAGAAAGCCGAGCCGAGGATGAGCAGCGCGCCGGTGTCGAGCCGCAGACCCCCGCCCTCACCGAGCGCGATAAGGCCGATGCCAAGGAACGACAAAGCCGTGCCGGCCCAGGCGCGTGCACTGAAACGCTCGCCAAGCACGACCATCGCAAGTCCCGCCGTGATGATGGGATTGACGTTGATGATGAAGCTCGCGGCGCCCGCCGACACGGTCTTCTCGCCCATGTTGAGCAGACCGGCATAGAGCGCCACGAAAACGGTGCCTCCGACGGCAAGCCGCCAGATATCCGTCAGCGCAGGCCATCCGGGGCGCACGACGATGAGAAAGAGCGCCGCGGGAATGGCGGCAATGGTGAAGCGCAACGCGGCCAGCTCCATCGGGCCGAAGGCTGCAAGGCCGGCGCGGATGGCCGGAAACGCCGAAGCCCAGGCAAGGACCGTTACGACGACGGCAGCGGTGGTGACGACGTCGCGAGATCTGCCCTGGGCGGATTTGAAAGGCACTGTGCTCATGGCAGGTCCTGTGATCGTGCAAGAATGCCCTCAATGATATCGACCACCGCAGCCGCTTCCTCCATTGTCGCGAGGCGGCAGGGCTCGCCGGCCAGGAGCTTGGCGAGTTCGGCAATCTGGCCACCATCGGCCCGCGCGGGTTCGATGTGCTCATCGGCATGGCGCAGGCGGTACCAGTCGCTCATCACGGCGGAGCCCTCGGAGCCTTTCACCTCGAACCGGTTGAGGTCGCCGATGTCGCCTTCGACCGCGCCGTCGATCACGAGGCGCGCACGGGCGAATTGCACGGTCGCATTGACGCGCGTTTCTGTGCCAGACAGTCCACGTTCGACCTGGCTTTCGATCAGCCTGCCCGGGCCGAAGAGACGCTGTGCCAGAAACATGAAATGCGAGACGACTTCGCGGGTGAAGCCGCCCTGCTCGGGGCCCGCGAGCCAACCCACCGCGCCATGCTGCCAGCCGCGCGGCCAGGTCTTGAATCGCAATGTGAGATGCGCGGAGAGATTTTCTCCGAGCGCCCCGGTCTCCACCAGTTCCTTCAGCCGCACGGCGGCGGGAGCTGTCGCGAAAGGAAAGTTGATGGCGGCCGAAACGCCCGCTTCTTTCGTCGCTTTAACGCAAGCCCTCGCGGAGGCGGGCGTCGCCGCAAGCGGCTTCTCGCAAAAGATGACCTTGCCCGCTTGCGCGACAGCACGAACCAATTCTTCATGCGTCGCTGGCGGCGTCGCGATGTAGAGGCAATCGACCGCCGGATCGTCGATAAGGTCCTGCGCGCTTGCTGCGCGTGGCACGTCCACATCGACCGAACTCGGATCGTAGCCTGCAACGACGGTGAAATGCGGGTTGGCCCTAAACCCTTCGATCAACCGGCGTCCGATGACGCCAAGACCTAGAACGCCAACGCCGTAGGTCATTGCGATGCTCCCCTGTGTTGGAAGCCGTATAGGCCGTTTCGTTACACCGGGCGAGGGGTGAAAGGATTTCAGCTGGGGTTTGCTCTCACCCCACCGCCCAGCGCCCTCAGCGCATTGAGGATCACCGCCACGTCGATGCCTTCCTGGATCAGCGCGCCTTCGACAGGCGTGAGATAGCCGAAGGCGGCGGTGATCATGCCAACGAAGGACAGGCCGATTCCCACCAGAACGCTCTGCAGCGCGATTCCCCGCGAGCGGCGCGCGATGCGGATGCCGAGCAGCAGGCGGTCGAGACGATCGACCAGAAGCACAACATCGGCCGCCTCCGCCGAGGCCGCTGCGCCCTTCGCCCCCATGGCGACGCCGAGATCGGCGGCCGCCAGCGCGGGTGCATCGTTGACGCCGTCGCCGACCATCATCACCGGACCGTGTGGCTTTTCCGCTTTCACGACAGCGATCTTGTTCTCGGGCGTCAGCTCCGAGTGGATCGCATCGAGCGGGAGACCGGCGGTGACGGCTTGAGCGACGTCGGGCCGGTCACCGGTCGCGAGCACGATACGTTCCACGCCCTCCGCGCGCAGGTCGCGCAGCAGATGCGCCGTGCCTGAGCGCAATTCATCGGCGAGGACGAGGATGCCTGCGATCCGTCCATCCACGGCGACGGCGACCGTCACCGCGCCTGACGGGTGCTTGCTCCTTGCCAAGGCTTCCTTTGCGCCCGGTGTGCGCGTGGCGACGAAGGTGCGTCCGCCGACGATCACGCTCATACCGTCCACGCGGCCGGTCAGGCCCTCGCCCGGAGTTTCGACCACGTCGGTCGGCAGCGCCAGCGGCAGGTCTCGTTGCTGCGCCTCCTGCACCAGTGCGCGGGCGATGATGTGTTTTGAGGCCTGATCGAGCGACGCAGCGATGCGTAAGAGTTCGTCCGCGCTCAAAGAACTAAGCGATTGCACATGAGTCACGCGCGCCTCGCCGTGGGTGAGTGTGCCGGTCTTGTCGATGACGAGCGCGCACACCCGCGCCATGATTTCAAGCGCCTTGCCGCCCTTGACCAAAATGCCCGTCTTTGCCGCGCGCGAGATGCCGGAGACGATGGCGACCGGAACCGCGAGGATGAGCGGGCAAGGGGTTGCGACGACGAGCACCGCAAGGCCCCGGATGGGATCGCCCGTGAGGAACCATGCTCCGCCAGAAAGCACAATCGTGACGACGAGGAAAACCATCGCGAAGCGGTCTGCCAGCCGCGCCATCGGTGCTTTCGAGCGCTGCGCCGCTTCAACCAGGCGCACGATGCCGGCATAGGTGCTCTGATCGGCCCGATAGGTCGCCAAAAGATCGAACGCATCGCCCACATTGGTCGCGCCGCTCATCACCGCATCGCCAGCGCGCTGCTGCACGGGGATCGATTCGCCGGTGAGCGCCGATTGATCGAGAATGGCGATGCCGGCATCCACAGTACCGTCGACGGGGACGATATCGCCTCGCCGGATCAGCAGCCGATCGCCCGGCGCCACGGCGTTGAGGCCGACTTCTTCCAGCTGGCCATCGCGATAGCGCATGGCCTTGCGCGGCACGCGGGATAGAAGCGCCGTCATCTCGCGGTTGGCGCGACGCTCGGCATAGCTTTCGAGATATTGCCCGCCCGCATACATCAGCGCGACGACGATGGCGGCAAGATATTCTCCGAAAACGAGAGCGCCGGTCATGGAGAGCGCGGCTACGATATCGAGGCCGACATCGCCGCGCCGCAGGCTCGCGACGATCTCGATCAGCAGCATCACGAGGACGGGAAGCGTCGCGATGGCCCAGATTGGGCCGGCCCAGCTTTTGGCACCGAAGAAGAAGGCATAAGCGCCGAGCGCAAGGCCGAGGGCAGGCAGCGCTACGAGAACGGGGCGCGCGGCCTGCTGGAGGTCGCGCAATCCGCGCCTCTCGGGTTCGGCTGGAAGGGCTGAGCGGGAGGAGATCCCGCTATCGAGCATCGGCATCGAGGCGTCCTCAAACGGCGGTGGCGAAACCGTTCGCGCCCGCCGAGGGGAGGAATCTAGAGCCGCCGTTGGCGGCCGCATCTTGCGCCGTTATCCGTGAGTCTTAGCCGTAGATGGCGGAGTTGCCGCCGTGCTCCTTGACCTCGACGCTTTCGAGCCAGACGCGGGCGTTCGTCTGCTCACGGACGAAGGCAGCAACATAGTCGAACACGAACTTGGCCGTTGCTTCGCAGCCGACGGCGGGCAGCACGCGCAGGTCCACGAGGCCCGCCTGCTGAAGCTCCATGAAGCGCGGCAGCTCGGGATCGTCTTCGGCCACCAGCAGCGTGTGGTCGAACATGGTTTTCAGCCATTCCTTGACCGGCTTGAGGCCGCCGAAATCGAAGCACCAGTTGCGCTCGTCGAGCTCATGCGTGGCGAAGACGAACCGGAAGGCGAGCGCATAGCCGTGCATCAGCCGGCAATGAGAATGCGTTGCCCGCCATTGGCGGAAGCAGCAGGAAAGACCCTCGATATGGTCGTAGGTCTTGGTCGAGCGATAGACCGCGCGCGCCGTCGGTGCGCGATCGTGGCTGAGCGAGGGAGGGGCGACGGTCATGTTCATGGGCACTCTCTCCCGGCGCTTATTCCGAACCGGCGCGGTCCAGCGCGATGCACTCGTTCAGAAATTCGCTTTTCAGCTCGCTCGACGCGGCAAGGTCGCCCCAGAAGCAGGTATTGACCATGCGGCTGCGGTGGCTCGAGCGGACGCCGCGCTGCGTCTTGCACATATGGACGGCGCTGATGCGCACGGCCAATCCGCGCGGCTTCGTCATCTCCACGATGTAGTCGCCGATCTGCTTGACCAACTCTTCCTGGATCTGCAGCCGCGAGGCGAAATAGTCGACGATACGGTCGTATTTCGACAGGCCGATGATCTTGCCCTCCGCCGAGGGAAGGATGCCGACATAGGCATGACCGTAGATCGGCATGAGGTGATGCGCGCACATGGAGCGCAGCTCGATCGGGCCGGTGATGATGAGGTGATCGTAGGCGCGTGCGTTCTCGAATTCGGTGATGCGCGGCGGCGCCGTGTAGCGCCCCTGCAGGATCTCCTCGACGAACATCTTGGCCACGCGCTGAGGGGTATCGCGGGTGTTGTGATCGTTCTGATGGTCGATGCGTAGAATGTCGAAAAGCTCTTCGAGCTTCTCTGCTGCGGACGCGATCATGACCGCCCGTTCGGCGTCGTCGATCGGTTCGTCCAATGCTTCATTGCAGAGTCGCGAGAGTTTCACGTCACGGTTGTGAAAATTCATGTCTGTCCTATATATGGCCGCTTTTCAAATACTCACGCTTTCCCTAACGTCCTATTAAATAGACGCTGGTACGTTGTGGCGATAGAGGCGAATAGACCCCGGTATTAGGGGGAATTATATCCCATACTTTGAGAATAATAGGAAGAATGCGGAGATAATGATACGCTTCTGCGTTGGTTTCGTAAGACACAAGCCGGAGAATGGTATGCTTGGCCTAAAAATCGGACGAAAACTTGCTCTGGCCTTGGTCGGCACCATGGGCTTCCTCATGGTCAGCACCGCTCAGGCCGGCTCGCTGGGGACACCGGCCGAAAAGCCGATCCTGACCATTTCCGGCAAGATCGACACCACGAACAAGGATGACAGCGCCCAGTTCGACCGCCCCATGCTGGAAGCGCTCGGCATGGTGACCGTGGAGACGACGACGCCGTGGTACAACGGTGCGGTGAAGTTCGAGGGCGTGCCCATCGCCACGCTCTTGAAGCATGTGGGAGCCGACGGGCAGCGCGCGATCTTCGTCGCGCTCAACGACTACAGCAGCGAGATCCCGGTGGAGGATTTCGCCAAATACAACGTCATCCTGGCGCTCAAGCGGAACGGTGAATACATGCCGGTCCGCGACAAGGGTCCCCTGTTCGTGATCTATCCTTTCGACAATCATCCGGAATTGAAGAGCCAGACCTTCTACGGCCGCTCGGTCTGGCAGGTCGCGAAAATCATCATCAAGTGACGGCGTTGAAGGGGGGAGCCTTTGTCGCTGCGCATACTCAAACTTCTGCTTTCAGTCGTCATCGGCTTCTTCCTTCTGTCGGCGGCTTACATTTCGCACACCATCGTCGAGCGTCAGGACGCTCTGAAGCAGGTGGCGCGCTACAACACCTCCTGGCTCGCGAGCCAGGCGGTTTCCGAACTGACCCGGCTTGAGCAGCGCCTGGTCGCCTTGAGCGTCCCCGGCGTCCGCGGAGTGCCGGACGATCTGGAGCTGCGTTTCGAGATTCTGCTCAATCGCTCGAATCTGATGAGCGACGGAGAATTTCAGGACTTCATCAAGCGCGATCCCGAGCGGCAGGCCACAGTCCAGCGGCTGAACGAGGCGCTGGTCGCGCTTGAACCGTTGATCGCGAACATCGAAGCCCCGGGCGCGGCCCAAACCGCGCTTGAGATTTTGACTCCGCTCGAGACCAAGATCGTCGAACTTGCCTCCGCTGCCAATCACTATGGCGCGCAGCGCGTGGCCGAGGACCAGCACGAACTCATCCGCCTGCACCAATTGTTCTCAGCGCTTGCGGGCGGATTGATCCTGTGCGGATTCCTGATGATCGGTCTCCTCGGCTGGCACAACCGGCTGTTGGGCCGCGCGCATCGCGAGTTGCATGATCTGGCAGAAGATCTGCGGCAGACATCGGCTCAACTGGCCCGGGCCAACAAGGCGCTCGCGGATGCCTATGAGGAGCTGCAGGTCCGCAACGAGGCGCTGCAGATCCAGGGCAAGGAGCTGCGCACCCAGAACGAGCGTTTCGACGCTGCGCTCAACAACATGTCGCACGGCCTCTGCATGGTCGATTCCGCCGACCGGATCATCGTGTTCAACGCGCGCTTCGCGCAGCTCTTCGGCCTCGACAGGACCGTCCAGCCCGGCACGCCGCTCAGCGCGCTGGTGATGCAGGCCGAATTGCAGGGGTGGGAGGGGGCCGACGCCCTCAGGCAGATCTGTGTCGAGCAGCAGGAGCTCATCCGCAGCCGGCGCAGTGCCTCCTTCATCCAGGGCCATCCCGATGGCCGCACGCTCGCCGTGTCGCATCAGCCCATGGCCACCGGCGGTTGGGTCGCGACCTATGAAGACATCACCGAGCGACGTCGGGTGGAATCGCAGATCGCCTACATGGCGCATCACGATGCGCTGACGGATCTCGCCAACCGCGTCCTCTTCCGTGAGCGCATGGAGGACGCGCTGGCCACCGCGCAGAACCAGAACGTCACGATTGCCGTTCTGTGCCTTGATCTCGACCGCTTCAAGGACGTCAACGACTCCCTCGGCCATGAAACCGGAGACCTGCTTCTTAAGGAGGTCGCGGCGCGTTTGTTGAGCTGTGTGCGTGACGGCGATGTGGTCGCGCGCCTCGGCGGCGACGAATTCGCGGTTCTCCAGATCGGAGTCACTGAGGCTCAGGCCAGCGCGTCGCTCGCTGCGCGCATCGTGGAAACCTTGGGCGCGCCCTATGATCTCGAGGGACAGGAAGTCGTCATCGGCGCGAGCGTCGGCATCGCGCTGACGGCGGATGGCGCGGTCTCGCCCGATCAGTTGTTGAAGCACGCGGATCTCGCGCTCTACGGCGCGAAATCGCAGGGACGCGGCACGTATCGGTTCTTCGAGCCGGACATGGACGTGCAGCTCCAGGCGCGCCGGGTGCTGGAATTGGATTTGCGCAAGGCGCTCGCCAACGGCGAGTTCGAGCCGTTCTACCAGCCTCAGGTCAATATCGCGTCGAGCGAAATCAGCGGCTTCGAAG
Organism: Microvirga terricola; assembly: GCF_011777495.1. Lineage (GTDB taxonomy): Bacteria > Pseudomonadota > Alphaproteobacteria > Rhizobiales > Beijerinckiaceae > Microvirga > Microvirga terricola. The sequence goes on from NZ_JAATJS010000001.1 coordinate 707,419, forward strand.
CGCTTCTGCGCTGGCGGCACCCGGAGCGCGGCCTCATCCCGCCCGGCGAGTTCATTCCGATTGCGGAGGATACCGGCCTGATCGCCCCGCTCGGCGAATGGGTTCTCGCCAAGGCCTGCAAGGATGCGATGACCTGGCCGGGAAACCTCAAGGTTGCGGTCAACCTGTCGCCGGTCCAGTTTCGTAACAAGGGTCTCGTGACGAGCGTGGTCAATGCGCTCTCGGCCTCGGGCCTTGCGCCCGATCGGCGGGAGCTGGAAATCACCGAGTCGGTGCTGTTGCAGGACAACGACGCGACGCTCACCATCCTCCACGAGTTGCGCGGCCTTGGCGTGCGCATCGCGCTCGACGATTTCGGCACGGGCTATTCCTCGCTGAGCTACTTGCGCAGTTTTCCCTTCGACAAGATCAAGATCGACCAATCCTTCGTGCGCGAACTGTCCACGCGCGCGGATTGCCTGGCCATCGTGCAATCGATCACGCGGCTCGGGGAAAGCCTCGGGATGTCCACAACCGCCGAGGGCGTCGAAACGGAGGATCAGTTCGTCCAACTTCGCGCGGCCGGCTGCACCGAGGTGCAGGGCTATTATTTCGGGTTCCCGAAGCCGTTGAAGGAGCTCGTTTTCTCGCTCGCGCCCCGCCAGTTGAGTGCCGAGGTCGCGTGAGCGACGGCGTGGGTACCACGGCAGGCGATGCTTGACCTTATGCCTATTTTGGGGTCTGAACGAGCCGCTCAGCTCCGTGCAGGAAACGTCATGCGTTCGTCAAAGATTTTGCCCGTCCTCGCGTCTTTTGCCGTCGGTTCGGCTTTGACACCCGCATTCGCGGCCGAGCCGCCTGCGGCTCCTGTCGCTGAGACCGGCTGGATCGCGACCGTCAAGGGCAATGTGCAAGTTGGCCCCGCCTATCCGGGCGCGGACAAATTAACCGTGTTCGGCTATCCGTCCCTCAGCTTTCGCCGCGCGGGCACGCCGGAGCGTTTCAGCGCGCCCGATGACGGGTTCAGCTTCTCGATTCTCGACGATTCCGCGTTGCGCGTGGGCGTCGTCGGCCGCTTCCAGGGCGGGCGCTACCTCCAGACCGACCACCGCCTCTTCGGCCTGGACAAGATCAACTGGGCCGTGGAGCCCGGCGTCTTCGTCGAATACTGGCCCGTGAGCTTTCTGCGCGCTCGCGTGGAACTGCGCCACGGCATCAATGGCCACAACGGTTTCGTCGCGGATCTCGGCCTCGACTACGTGCGGCGGCTTGGCGCTTTCACGCTTTCTCTCGGCCCCCGCGTCGCCCTCGGCGACACCGAATTCACGAAGACCTATTTTGGCGTGACGCCTTTCGAGGCTTCGCTGAACGGCCTCGTGACGCCCTTTAATCCGACTGGCGGCGTAACCTCGGTTGGCGCGACGGCGGGTCTGACCTATGACTGGTCGCCGCGATGGTCCACCACCGCCTTTGTGACCTATAAGCGCCTTGTCGGCGATGCCGCGAACAGCCCCATCGTCAAGCGCCTCGGCTCGGAGAACCAGGTCACTGTCGGCCTGACCGTGTCTTATTCGTTCAATACCGGCTTCTGAGCTGATCGCGAGCGCGACGCTCGCGCCTGGCGCTTGAGCCGCATACGGGGAGCACCATGGCACAGCATGACCGGTTCTATATCGATGGCGCGTGGGTTGCGCCCGATGAGGTTCGTCTCCTCGACGTAATCGATCCGGCGACGGAAGAGCCCTTCACCCGCATCGCGCTTGGCAATGCCCGCGATGTGGACCGGGCAGTCGAGGCCGCCCGCCGCGCTTTCCCGTCCTATGCGCGCACGACGCGTCAGGAGCGGCTGGAGCTTCTGGAATCCATCCTCGCCATCTATCGCCGCCGCAGCGACGACATCGCGGAGGCCGTCTCGCGCGAGATGGGCGCGCCGCTGACGCTTGCACGCTCCGCACAGGCGGCGGCGGGACTTTCGCATCTGACGCGCATCATCAAGGTGCTGAAGACTTACGAGTTCGACGAGGTCGTTGAGGCCGCGCTCGTCACCCGCGAGCCCATCGGCGTATGCGGCCTCATCACCCCGTGGAACTGGCCGCTGAACCAGATCGCCTGCAAGGTCGGCCCGGCGCTTGCTGCAGGCTGCACCATGGTGCTGAAGCCGAGCGAGGTTTCGCCTATCTCCGCGCTTGTCTTTGCTGAGGTTATGCACGAGGCGGGTGTTCCGGCAGGTGTGTTCAATCTGGTGAACGGCGACGGGCCCACCGTCGGTCATGCCATCGCAAGTCATCCGGGCATCGACATGGTGTCCTTCACCGGCTCCACGCGCGCGGGCATCCAGGTGGCGAAGGCGGCGGCGGACACGGTGAAGCGCGTCGCTCAGGAACTCGGCGGCAAATCGCCCTTCATCGTTCTCGATGATGGGGATATCGAAGCCGCACTTTCGACCTGTACGCGCATCTGCTTCCGCAACAGCGGCCAATCCTGCAATGCACCGACGCGGCTTCTCGTGCCCGAGAGCATGCAGGACAAAGCCATCGACATCGCGCGCCGTCTGGCGGAAAGCCAGATCGTTGGCGATCCGCGTGACGAGGCGACGACCATGGGTCCCGTCGTCAGCGAGATTCAGTTCAACCGTATCCAGGACCTCATCGCCAAGGGCATCGCGGAAGGCGCGCGGCTTATCACCGGCGGAACCGGCCGCCCCACCGGGCTCAACCGCGGCTACTATGTCCGCCCGACGGTTTTCGCCGACGTGCGCAACGACATGACCATCGCGCGCGAAGAAATCTTTGGGCCGGTCATCAGCATCCTGCCTTACCGCACCGAGGAAGAGGCCATCGCGATTGCAAATGACACGGCCTACGGCCTCTCGAGCCACGTGGTCTCGGCCGATGTCGAGCGCGCGCGCCGCGTCGCGCGGCAGATCCGGGCGGGCATGGTGCATCTCAACGGCGCCGCCGGCACCAACGCCGCGCCGTTCGGCGGCTACAAGCAATCCGGCAACGGCCGCGAATGGGGCCGCTATGGGTTGGAAGAATTTTTGGAGATCAAGTCGATCTTCGGCTACAGCGCAACCACCTGACACCTAGTCGAGACCAGAGAACGCTATGGCGGTGGTCCATTACTTTTACGATCCGCTTTGCGGCTGGTGCTATGCGGCCAAGCCTCTCGTCGATGCGCTCGGTGAAATGCCGGGTCTTGCCATCACGCTGCATGGCGGCGGGCTTTGGGCCGAGCCGACGCATCTGCCGCCCGCCAAGCGCGAGATGATCCGCGGGGCCGACGCGCGCATTGCCGCCATGACCGGCCAGACCTTCGGCCCGGCCTACCTCGACGGTCTTTTGCCGGATGAGACCACGGTCTTCTATTCACGTCCCACCATCGCCGCCGTTCTCGCTGCGCAGAGTCTCGATGCGGGTAAGGCGCTCACGATGCTCAGCGCGATTCAGCGCGCGCATTACGTGAACGGAAAGCGTGTCGTCGAAGAGCCAGTGTTGATTGCGCTCGCCACTGGGATCGGATTGCCCGAGGCTGCTTTCACCGACGCTCTTCGCGCTGTGCCCGTCGATGCGCATATCGACGAGACGCGGGGCATCATGGCGCAGCTAGGGCTTGGCGGATTCCCGAGCCTCATTCTGGAGCACGAGGGCCAGCTTTACGCTCTACCGCATCAACAATTTTACGGAAAACCGGATCTCTTCCGGCAGGCCATCGAGAAGCAATTCGCGTTCGTTTGATCACGACAGGGCGCGAAGATCATCTCGGAACGCAGCCGGGTCGCTCCGTTTCAGAAGAGTCTCGACTGCGGCGTTCGTGCTCTCCCAAATCGGCACCGCGCTTGCCAGCACGCGGCGGCCCTCCAGCGTCAATGTCAGCAGCCGGCTGCGCTTGTCCTTCGGGTCGGGGGCGATCGTCACAAGCCCGCGCCGCTCCAGCGGCTTGAGCGCGGCGGTGAGCGTCGTGCGGTCCATGGCGAGAAGCGACGATACCGCGCCCATGCTTGGCGGGTGAGGCCGATTCAGAGACATCAGCAGGGAAAATTGGCCGTTCGTCAGGCCGACAGGCCGCAACGCGTCGTCAAACCGCCGCGCCAGTGCGCGGGCCGCCCGCTGCACATAGAGGCACAGGCACGAGTCTCGGACGAAAAGGGTTGTTTCAAAGGGAACATTGACCAATTTTGACATGATCCAGTAATGTTGATATCAACGTAACTTGTCAAGACACAATGCAACAGAATATCTCGAGCCGGAGGATGAAATGATGTCGCACAACCGGGTCGTCTCGCAGGAAGAATGGCTGAACGCGCGCAAGGCGCTGCTTGCACGCGAGAAGGAATTTACGCGCTTCCGCGACCAACTCAACGCCGAGCGCATGTCCCTGCCCTGGGTGAAGGTCGAGAAGGACTATGTCTTCGACACGCCTAGCGGGCGCAAGACCCTGGCCGAGCTCTTTGACGGTCGCAGCCAGCTTCTGGTCTATCACTTCATGCTCGGCTCCGGCTGGGGTGCGGGTTGCCCGAGCTGCTCGTTCGTTGCCGATCATTTCGAGGGCGCGCGCATTCATCTCAATCATCACGATGTCACGCTGATGGCCGTGTCGCGCGCGTCGCTTGCCGAGATCGAAGCCTATCGCAAGCGCATGGGCTGGACTTTCCCTTGGGCGTCGTCGGCTAGCACCGACTTCAACTTCGACTACCACGTCTCCTTCACGAAGGATCAGCTCGCCAGCGGCAAGCTCGCCTACAATTTCGAAGAACTCGATGCGAAGGGCATGCCGGAAGAGCTTCCGGGCCTCAGCGTCTTCGCCAAGGATGATGCGGGCAACGTGTTTCACACCTACTCGACCTATGCGCGCGGTCTTGAAGAAATGCTTGGCGCTTTCATGTTTCTTGATCGTGCGCCCAAGGGTCGCAACGAGAAGACGATCATGGATTGGGTGCGCCGCCATGACGAATACGAGAACACAGCAAAGATGCACGCGTGCTGCACCGCCGATGCATAATCTCTGATACGGAGGAGATGATGAAGGCCAAGCCGACGAAAGAACACCAGTGGCTACAGAGGCTCGCGGGCGATTGGACCGCGACGTCGGATGACATGCCCACCTGGTCGGAGAGCGTGCGCTCTCTCGACGGCCTCTGGTTCGTCGCCGAAGGCCAGGGCGAAATGCCCGGCGGCGGCGCGGCGACCACCATCATGACGCTCGGCTTCGATCCGAAGAGGAGCCGCTATATCGGCTCCTGGGTCGGTTCGATGATGAGCCACATGTGGATCTACGAGGGTATTGTCGACGGCAATGTGCTGACGCTCGACACGGAAGGTCCCGATTTCTGGTCTGAAGGACGGCGCGCAAAGTATCAGGACATCATCACCTTCGAAAGCGACGACCGGCGCGTGCTGACCTCGCGCATGCTCAACGAGGACAGTACGTGGCGACACGTCATGAAGGCGAGCTATCAGCGCAAATAAGAAAGTAACGGCGCGGCCGATTCATTATTGCCGCATGATCCGGGCGAACAACCGGTATCCACTTGCTCTGATCATGCTCTAAGGCCGCGCCAATCCGATCCGTTGCAGAACCCAGCGCCCGACGATGGGTTTGAAATGCAGGTTGTCGTACCAATAGCGTGATGATCCCTGCGCCGGATCGAAATCATCGAATTGTGGCGTGTGAGAGAGATCGTGCAGCGGCACGTCCATTGTGCGCGCGGTCGCTGTCATGGCTTCGCGCCAACGCTCCCAATCCTCCGAACGTCCCTTTTGCGCAAAGATGCGGCGCTGCGCCTTGCTCAAAGGCGTGAGATAGAGAATGACGCGGCGGTCACGCAGCGTTGTCAGCGCACCCGTGAGGTGAAGGACGAGCGTCGGATCGAAACCTCGCAGGTTGACCGCCTGAATGCGGTTTTCCTCAAGGGTCGCGGATGCGCTGCGGTCGGGCGTATGGCGAAAGCCGTTCGGCTTCCATCCGCCCGGTTCATAGGTCTGCGCAAGATAGCCTGAGCGAGCGCTGCTGACGCTCGTCCAGCTCAGGACCGAGGACGTCACGAGCGCCATGCGTCCCGTCCATGTGTCGAGGTTAGGCGCGACGCGAACATGCACGGGAAAATTCGTGAAGGCGAAATAATCGAGGCCAATCACCACTGTGCGTGGTGAGGGCTTTGCCGCAATCAGCCGGGCGAGCGTCGGTAGCTCGTAGGACATCAGCGCCGAGAGGCCGAAATTGAATGCCCTGCCGCTCTCCGGCGAGAGATCGTCGGGATCGATGCCGCGATAGACCACGGAACTTCCGACGAGCACGGTGTCTGGCGTCGTCCGCGTCACGAATTGCAGCGGCTTCGCCCGCCGGTCCTCCGTATCGAGCAGACGGTTCGCGCCTTGCGTCGCTTTCAGCCACGGCGGGTCGGCCCGGAAAGCCCAGTAGGGATCGATCAGAAGCGACCAGCCCGTGGCGGAGAAAAGGATGAGGGCCGTCAGGCCAGCGAATAAAAGCGGGAACACGGCCCAGACCGCGCGGCTCTGGTCGCCCGCTGGTTCGTCATCCCTCAATCCCTGCGGGAAAGTGCCCACCATCAGGATCCCTGCTGCAGCGCCCGTCAGAACTGGAAATAGATGAATTCGTAGCTGCCGTCATCGCCCAGCTTGAGCATGACCAATGCAAAAAGCACCGCAAAGAGGATGGCGGAGGTGTTCACGAGCCAGCGCCGGGCCGGCAGTTTGAACACGAAATCCCAGGTTGTCGGGCCGATGGTGGCAATGGCCGCAGCGATGAGAATGGTCCGCCACTTGAAGCCGCTGCCGATTCCGCTGAGACCAAGGAGGCCACGATAGATTTTCAGCGCCCCCTCGAAGGTCGGTGCGCGAAACAGCACCCAGGCGAAGGCGACGAAGAGAAAGGTCAACGCCCAGCCCGCGATAGCAGGCATCAGCCCGCCCGCACGCCGCCACAGCACGCCGAGCCCGAGGCCAAGGCCGAACAGCGCTCCCCAGGCGACGAAGGTGAGATTGGCCCCGTGCCACAGGCCGCCGAGCGCCATGGTCGCGAAGAGCGCGCCGAGTTGCACCGCAAGCCCGTGCCGGTTTCCGCCCATGGGGATGTAGAGATAATCACGCAGGAAGCGCGAGAGCGTCATGTGCCAGCGCCGCCAGAAGTCCTGCAGCGAGGTGGCGCGATAAGGCACATCGAAATTCTGCGGCAGTACGATGCCGAACAACAGCGCGATACCGAGCGCCATGTCCGTGTAGCCGGAGAAGTCGAAATAGATCTGGAAGGTGAAAGCCAGCGTCCCCTGCCAGGCATCCGCCATCGTCACCGATGCGCCGTTTGTTGCCGCCTGAAACACCGGATTGGCAAGCTGCGCCAGCTGATCGCCCAAAAACACTTTTTTGGCGAGGCCGATGACCAAAAGCATCAGGCCGCGGGCGAAGCGCTCTTCCGCGTCGGGGCGCTGATAGGGCCGCCCCTCGAACTGGTGCATGATCTCGCTCCAGCGCACCAGGGGTCCTGCGAGAACCTGCGGGAAGAAGGCGATGTAGAGCCCGTAGCGGACGAGATCGTAGCGGGGTGCTTTGCCCTTCTTCAGATCCGTCAAATACATGATGTGATGGAAGGTGAAGAAGGAAATGCCGAGCGGGAGGGCGAGATCCCAATGAGACGCCTGCATGCCGGGGATCAGGTTCGCCATGTCGGCGAAGAAATTGAAATACTTGAAGATCGCGAGAACGAGCAGATTCGTGATAACCGCAAGCGGGATCAGGATGTCCCGCCCTGTGCGGATGAAGGCTTGTGCCACCAGCCAGTTGACCACCACAGAGGTCGCGAGCAGTGGCGCGAAGCGCCAATCCCAATAGCTGTAGAACCCCAGTGATAGGAACAGCAGCAGCGGCAGCCGCCAGTCTGGACGGAACCGCTCCACGAGCCAGTGGAGCAGCAGCGCGGCGGGCAGAAAGAGCAGCAGGAACGCGAAGGAATTAAAGAGCATCGTGAGCAGCCGGGCGAGCGAACAAACACGCTCAGGCCGCGCTTTTGCGGGACGCCGAACGTCGCGTCAACGCATAAGAAGGCTCGAAAGCGGCGACTTTCAGCCGCTTTGCCGCCAGGTCCCATTTTGGCGCCGCACTGTTCGCGCGCAGGCGCGGAGAACCGGTCGCCCGATTATTCCCTTGAATCAAAAAAGCCCCTTCCGGCGGAAGGGGCTTTTTTGCCGTGCTGGACCGGAGACCCGGCTTAGACGATGAAGAAGTCCTTATAGGTCATCTTCAATTTCTTACTGAGCTTGGCTATCGCGATCGCCTGCTTGTCGCCCGAGCCGTCGGGATCGTAGTACAACACACCAGTCTTTCTGTTGTAGACGATGTAATCGTTTGCGTCCTTGGCCTTGTCGAGGCTGAAGAAATTCTTGTTCAGCTGCTTCGGCTTGAGCTCGTTCGCACCCTTGCCCAGCTTCTTCATGTCCTTGTTGTTGAACACCTTGTCGTCGAGCCAGATCCCGTCATCGGCGACGTTGAAGTCAACGATCGTGTCGAAGTTCTTCTTAGGATTCGTCTTGGCCGTGCCGAGCTTCGAGTCGAACACGAAGATGTCCTGACCCTGGCCGCCGATGAGCTTGTCGTTGCCGCTGCCACCGTAGAACCTGTCGGGACCATTGGTCCCCACGAGCACGTCCTTGCGCGCCGTGCCTCTCCAGATATCGAGCTTGTCGACGATATTGATCGTGATGTTCCCGGTTGTGCTGAGGCCCTCAGCATCCGTTGCAGTGACCGCGAACGTGTGGGTGCTTTGGGCTTCGAAGTCGAGCACAAGCCCGCTCTTGACCCGGATTTGGCCAGTGAGGGCATCGATCTCGAAGGTGTTGTCGGTCATCGAGTAACGTAAGCCAGCCGCGCCGCCATCGTCGTAGCTGACGGCCTGGGCCACGATGGTGCCGCCCCAGGTGTGTTCGTCAGCGAGGGCCACCGTGCCGCCTGTCGTCAGAGCAATGCTCGACGGAGCCTGGTTGGCCGCAGGCGCGACTTTGACGGTGTAAGACTTCGTGGAGGAGAGTATCATGTTCGTGGCGTCATAGGTCACCACGTTGAGCGTATGCTCTCCCACGTCTTCGGCCGAGACGGCCCGGTTCGTGACAATCTGCCCGGTGTTGACGTCGATGGAGAAGATCCCGTCCGTCGTCGCTCCGTTGGCAAACCGGTAGAGGGCCTTTTGGAACTCTGCGGGAGCATCCGGATCGATCGCTGTCGCCAGCACCACATTCGCTCCTGCGGACGTCATTCCCGCCTTTACGACCTGTAGGCTGGTGAAGGCGATATCCGTTGCAGCCTCGTTCACGTCAACGAGGTTGATGACGATATTCTCGGTGGTTTGCTGACCGGCACCATTCCGGTCCTTCACTGTCACCGCCATCGTATAGGTCTTGGTTTTCTCGTAATCGAGCACGGCCCCATGCTTGACCTTGATCTCACCTGTGAGCTCATCGATCACGAAATTGGCGTTCTCCGCGATGTAGTAGCGAAGCTCGCTCGCGGAAGCATTGTCATTGGCCATGACGCGGGCAACGATTTGCCCCGCTGCCAGGTTCTCGTTGATCGATGCGACCGCTTCGCCCGTCGTCAGGCGAAGATCGGTCGGCGCCGTATCCGCCGCCGAAGACGCGTCGTCGTTCAGGATCACGCCAGTGGCGCTGCCGTTGGCGATGACAGCGTCCGTGGGATCGGAGAGCGTGACGATGAAGCCCTCGTTCTGCTCGAACTGCGTGTCGACCTTGATCTTCACCTTGATGATCTTCGAGGTCTCGCCATTGGCGAAAACCACCGTGCCGGACACCTTCCCGGTTAGCGGGTTGATCTCGAAGTCATCGTCCGAAGTGGGGTTCGGGCCATAGCCCGACGCTGTCCAATTGACGGAAGACGGGCCAAAGCCGCTGCTGCGCGTGACGACGAAGGTGAATTCGGTGAACGCAGAGTCATTGCCTTCGAGCTTCACCGCGTCCTCGGCCACGATCGACAGCGCGGGCAGCGTGTCGTCGTTGATGACCGTGCCCGTCGCCGTGCCGTTGGCAATCGTCGCGCCGCTTGCATCGGACAAGGCGACCGTGAAGACTTCGTTGTCCTCGATCAGCGTATCGGCCTTGATCTTGATGGTGATGGTTGTGGTAGTGACACCGGGATTGAAGGTGACGGTTCCTTCCCGGGCCAGGATCTCGTCGTCGGAGAGGCCTGTAACCGTCCAACGGGCCGTGGGGCCGCCCTCCGTGTTGCTGCGGGTCACGGTGAAGGTGTAATCCACCCAGCTCCCGTCGCTGCCCTCGAGCTTTACCGCATCGGTGGCTGTGATGGAGAGAGTCGGACGCGCCTGCAGATCGACGATTTCGTCACTGAAGCGAGCATATTTCACGCTCTTGATGAGGTCGGTACCATCCCGGCCGGCTTGCTTGTCGGCAATGGTAACGGTGCCGTCGAGGTTTTTGGTGATGGTGTAATCCGCCTTCACGCCAGTGAAGACAACGGTGTTCAAGCCGCCGCCGCCGTCGATGGTGTCATTGCCGCCACGCCCTTCCAGCACGTTGTCGCCGGCATTGCCGATGATAACGTTGCCTTCTGCGTTACCGGTCAGGGCGATGGTCGCGCTGCCCGTGGCAGCCTCGAGCGTTTCCACGAAGACGCCAGCCCCGAGCGTATAGCTGGTATGGGCGATGATCTTGTCATCGGCACCTCCATCGGCAGCCTCCACGACCACGTCGCCACCATGGCGGACATGATACGTATCGTTGCCGAGCCCACCCTCGAGCCTGTCAGCCGCATCGTTGGCCGCTCCGCCGCCATCGAGAACGTCGTCGTCATCGCCGCCCTTGATGGTGTTGGCGAGATTGTTGCCGGTCAGCGTGAAGTTGGTGACGCCACTGCTCTTGTCGGCCTGAATGACTTCAATCGAGACATCCTTGCGGAGCGTAAAGCTGCTGGTGGCGACAAGGGCGGTATCCGTGCCCTCCGCGTTCAACTCGACCAGAACGTCGCCCTCGTGACGGATGACATAGGTGTCGTCACCCTTGCCGCCGGCGAGCGTATCGACGAGCGTATCGTTACCACCGTCCAGGCGGTTGTGGCCGTCGTTGCCAGTGATCCGGTTGGCGCCGCTGTTGCCGATGAGGGCGACGTTCCCGGCCTCATTGAAGGCCCGCATGTCGTCCATGTTCGCGTAAGCACCGAGATTGTAGGTGCTGTCCCTCGCGAAGTCCTTGGTGATGACGAGAGTATCGACACCCTGGTCGAAGGCCTCGACAACGACGTCGCCCTGGTCGTCGACATAATAGGTGTCGTCGCCGGCGCCGCCTTCCATGTAATCGGCTCCGGCGCCGCCATTGAGCTCATTCGCAGCGCCGTTGCCATAGAGGCTGTTGGCGAATTCATTGCCAGTCAGGTTGATGACGGCAGTGCCGCCCGCGGCTCGCAGCTCCTCGATCTCGAGACCGGCTTCAAGGGCATAGCTAACGGAGGTGTGAACCACATCCCGTCCGCCGCCCACGGCCTCGACGACCTTATCGCCCGCGTTGTCCACGTAGTAGGTGTCGTTACCCTTGCCGCCGATCATGGTATCGGCTCCGATACCGCCATCGAGGGTATCGTCATTGTCGGTATCCGTGGCGCTGTCGCCACCGATCAGGACATCGGCCCCACCGCCGCCGACCAGGCTATCGCTTCCGCTCCAGCCGTCGAGAACGTTATCGCCATCATCGCCGCTGAGCGTATCGCCGAAGGCCGAACCGGTCAGGTTTTCGACAGAAATATAAGTATCGTCGGTTGCATCACCCGTATTGAGGCCGGGCGTGCGCAAGTTTGCGGTGACGGAAGCCGCCGCATCGACGTAGGAAGCCGTATCTCGACCACTGCCTCCGTTGAGCACGTCGGCCCCACTGCCGCCGACGAGAATATCGTCGCCATCTTCGCCCCGAAGATTGTCGATTCCGGCTTGGCCAAACATGACGTCGGCATACTTCGTGCCGATGTAGTTGTTGTCGAGCCCATTGCCGCCCAGCGTCACGCCCTTGTTGCGGGGCTCCAGAATGATGCCGTAGACGCCAGCCATATCCTCAGGCCGCCATCCATTCTCGGCCCAGGTCAACACAAGGCGACCATCCTCAAGTGCGGCGAGAGAAATCGCGTTCGCAGCAACGTTTGCTTTCCCTGGAAGGGGCTTGGTTTCGTCAACCGATTCAACGATTGGCATGGGGAGGAAATAGTCCTCATCCGCGCGAAGGCCCTTGCTGTTGAAAATGGCGACACGGATCCCCGTCTGAGGCCCGAAATCCGCATACGCTGCAGCGAACCCGCCATCCGACAGTGCTACGATCGAGGAGAATTTCTGGTTTCCTTCGGTCGACGTGTTGACCACAAAGTCGCCACCAGCTTTCGTTCCGTCCGCATTGAAGAGCTGCCCCTTGACGCTGAAGCCGGAACCGTCGCCGCTCTCCGGATCGTCATAATTCCACGTAGCGAGGAAACGGCCATCGGCCAGGGCAACCACCTTCGGGAGGCTTTTTTGGCCCAGGGATTTTGCGACTGCAAACTCGGCGATGGGATTGTTTGACGCATCGACGGCGGGGGTGCCATCCGGCTTGAGGATGCGCCCGCGGATCGTCGGTGGAAGCCCGGAAGTACCGCCGCTCACGTCGTAGTAGAGAACGACATAGTTGCCATTGCTGAGACCTGCGACTGTGGGAGTCATTTGAGGAAGAAATGTCGTCGTGTTGACATTGACTTCCGTCGGGCTCGCCTTCTCCGGCACGGCCGTGCCGACGGGAGCCTTGAAAGCCTGGGATCTGATATCGGGGTCGGAGCCGGCCCAAGTTGTCCAGCTGACCACGAAACCACCATCGGCCAAAGCGGCGATGACCGGGTCCTGCTGAATGCCGGCGGTCGCCGTATTGACGGCGAAATCGCTGCCGCTGGGCGTGCCATCCACGTTCAGAACCTGAGCGCGAATGTCTCCGCCGGCTTCCGAGAAGCCGCTCTTGTCCACCCACGTCACGACAACGCGACCATCAGCCAGAACCGCCACCTTCGGATCCATCTGATTTCCCGCCCGGCCGTTGATGACGAGCTCCCCCCCCTTCTTCGTGCCGTCCGCATTGAAGATCTGGCCGTAAATATCGGTTTCAGAGGATGTGGCGCCGGGCGACGTCAGGCGGGTATGCTCCCAAACCACCAGAAACGTCCCGTCCTTGAGAGCAACCACCCTTCCCTTGCTCTGGCTCAGATCTGTCGTGGTGTTGATCAGGAAGGGATCTTTGCTTCCCCATTCGGTGACGATGGTCATTGGTTGCCCCCAAGGTTCTGCGGTGTTGTCCGCATTTAATGCTATAACATAGCCAATGACCTTAAACGCTTCTTTACGGGCGGCAAGGGCTGAGACCCCGTTCAGCATGACGTTTGGATATTCGCGTGCCCAAGCGCTGAACCTTAAAGTCAATGTTTTGAAATATCATGACGGTGAGAAGCTTGCAGAAAAAGGAATGCTGTTTGCAAAAAGGCAAAGCCGCTATCGACTGAAAATATTCTTAACGCTAGGCTCAGATGATCCCCACAGAGCGGCGGTCGTTGCGGGCTAGGACCGGTTCACATGGCCCGCCAATAAAACGAGGGGAGTTCGGCTGAACTCCCCTGATGCATTTCCTCGCTCCCCTGAACGGCAGCGAGCGACGCTGCACGATCGGTCGGTCAGTAACCGTGCTCCTCCAGACGATACTGGCATTTATTGAGAACCACTCCGAGGAAATTGGATTCTTTCGAGAGGCTTCGCTCGCAGATATCGATTTCGCCGAGGGTACTTGCCTCGGCGGCAGCGATCAGAACGACGCAATCGACGTTGGGGAGAAACGCCAGGACATCGTCGTTGGCCAGCATTGGAGGCAGATCGAAGAGCAAGATATCGGGCTTCAGGCGATCTCTCAAATTGGTAAGAATGGGCGGCGTATCGGGGCTTTGGAGCAGCTCGGCGGCATAGCAAACAGGCTGGCCATTGGCGCCGACAGCGAGATTGTTCTCATACCGAACGAAGGTTTCCTCAACGGAGCTTGTTCCTTTCAGAAACCGCTCCATCGAGTATCCTTTCTCGATACCCAAAGTCTGACCGACCTGCGGTCGGCGGAGATCGAGGTCGACAAGGACGGTGCGGAAATCCTTCAGACTGGCGAAGCTGAAGGCGAGATTGAGAGCGACGTGAGTCTTGCCGCAGCCTTGCGTCGGTGAGGTGATGGCGACTGAAGTCCAGTTATTCTGGCGCAGGGTCTTGAGGACTTTCGTTCGCAGAATGTCGAACGCGACGCTTGCATTGTCGGATCGGTCAAAGGTCACGATCCGCCGCTGCGCAATGCGCTTCTTGTCAAGATTAAGCGGCGCCAGCTTCGCCCACACGTCATCCCCCGTTGCCCGTGGCGACGCCGACGCCTCTGGGAAGGCAAAGAGGGACTTCTCGCGTTCCGACTTTTCGGCGGCTGCTTGGGTCCGTTCCATGGGATACGCCTAAATTCTCAATGTCCGGCGAAGCGTTGCTGGAAGAAGCATCAGGCTTCGCGAATGGGCCTCACCTCTGGTCCGAATGTAGGGGATCGTAGCCAAGGGCTGGATCTCCAGCATTTCGACGAGCTCGATCGGCCGGCGAATGGTCTTGTTCAACAATTCCAGCAACACGATGAAGCCAAGGCCGAGAGCAACGCCTGCGACCAAGCCTCCAAAAGCAATCCCAAGACGATTGGGGCCAATGGCGCGCTGCGGAGGTGTCGCCAGTTCCAATACAGATAGCCTCTCTCCTTTCGACCGGAGTTCGATCTGCTGGCCTGCGGAGGCATCCGCCAACCGCGCATTCGCCATGTTGTATTGGGTTTGAATGGTCTGGCGCTGCCGCTCCAGGGCGTTCAACGCCATTTCATTGCTTGGGGTTGCAGAGATCGACTGATTGAGCTCTGCAAGGTCCTGTTTAAGCGCGGTCTTCTCTTGAGCGATGAGTGTGAGCCGGCGATCCATTTCCGCGAGTTGCATGTCCATTTCAAGAGGACGCCTCCGGCCGCCGGTACTGTCGGTGCCGCTTGCCGCTTCGGTCTGGATCTGCCTTTCGAGCGCCGATATCTGGGATTGAAGCGCAACGATGCTAGGGCTCGTCTCGGAAAAGACAGCCCTCTGTTCGGTTAGGATGCGGCGAAACTGCTCCAATGTCTGTTCGGCAGGAGACATCGAGGCGTTCGATATGCGGCCAGTGCTCGCGAAAATCTGGACGAGCCTGGAGCGCCCTTCGCGAAGAGAAGCCTCCTCTCGCTCAAGCTGCAAAAGACGGTCCTGGAAATTTATCTGCTGTGTGCGACGGAAGCCCAGATTTTCCGGCAGGGCATCCCTATTATCGTTTTTGAACGCGAGGATCTTGGCCTCAATCTCATTGAGCTTGACGCTGAGCTTTTCTGTCTCTTGCTGAAGAAATGAGAGTGTGTCGCTGGCTTGGTCTGTGCGAAAACGAACATTCCTTTGCAAAATCAGCTTGACGAATTCGTTGACGACATCAGCGGAGACGATTGGGTTCTTTGCTTTAAAGGACACAGAGAATGCGGTGGCGCCGTCCGATCCTCGTGGCGTATCAAACCGAATGGGCTCAATCGTGGCCCTTGAGCGCATATCGTCCACGATATCGTTCGCGGAAAAATTCGGCCGGTCACTATAGAGGTGGAGTTTGTCTGCAAGTGCGAGCAGGTTCTCACGTGTCATCATTTGCAACTCAATGACCTGAAGCTGCTTGACGATCTCGGCAGGGACCGTGGAGCGGACGAGATCTGTTGAGATCTGTGGGGATTCCACGAGGATTCTTGCATCGGCCCGATAGACCGGCGGCAGAACATAGGCGAGCGCCAATCCAGCCGCTGAAACGAGAATGACGATTGCAATGAAATAGGGAAAGCGTCTGAGGAAAATCGAGAGATAGAATCGAAGGTCGATATTGCTCATTGCAAGCTCACTTAATTCAAAGCTATCCGCGGACGAGATCGTATCTTTCTGGAAGTTCAACTGCGATCAATTACTGGTCCGCCTGTCATGAGCGAATATTGGCCCGGGATGAGTGAAGTGGCAGTCACGGCTCATTCCACATTCGGCTATGCTTCCTGTCCTTATAGGCGCAATCTCGATATGGTTATAGAGCGCAAGCTTATACTCAAAAGATCCATAAGGACTAACTCGAAGAGATGATGTTGTCCCTCTGACGATAGGGGTCCATGTTGTCAACGCAGGCGCGGTCTGTGACCCGATGGATCTGTTTGATGTTGGCGGGATGGTCGTAACGATGCGGAGTTCAAGTTTCGCTACGCAAAAGCTCGCGCGTCGTACGATAACGGCAGTTGTCGGCATCGCCTTTGCAATGGCATGTCCTCAGCCAGGCTATGCGGATAGCTACCCTCTCGCGCCGCAGACGAAGTTGCGCGTGACCGTGGTGCAATGGATTCCGGCAAAGGGCGAGTATCAAAAATGGGAGCCTGTCGGCGGCGAGTACGTCGTCTCGGCGGCTGGGACGATTTCCCTGCCGCTGATCGGGTCCATGGATGTGACAAGCATCGATAGCTCGGACCTGGCGACCGAGATCGCCGAGCGCCTGAAGGCCAAGACCGGCTTGATCAATACTCCCGATGCGACGGTGGAGATCCTGGAATATCCTCAGATTTATATGGTCGGAAGCGTGACGACTCCGGGAGCGTACCAGTTCAAGCCCGGGATGACCGTGCTTCAGGCGCTGGCACTCAGTGGTGGTCGATATCGGTCCAACACCGAGGGAGGGTCCAAGGGCGAGATCGGGATGCTCGGCGAGTTGCAGGAAGCCCGCAACGATATCCTGCGCACGCTGGGGCGGATCGCGCGGCTGCAGGCCGAAGCGGCAGACGCCAAGGAGATCCATTTCCCTTCTGAACTGACCGCGATTCAAGACGACAAAACGGCTGCCGAGATTATGGCGCAGGAGCAAATCATTTTTGCTGCGCGCACAAAAGGGCTGGAACGCCAACTCGACAATCTGTCCGAATTAAGGGGGTTGTTTTCCGCTGAAATAGACATTCTCGGAACAAAGACAGAGACACTCGACAAAGGAATCAAGCTTGTCGAGGACGAGCTTGCCGGCGTTAAGTCCCTTGTTGATCGCGGCATCGCGACGGTTTCCCGTCGATCGGAGTTGGAACGGGCCGTTGCGGGCCTGCAGTCGAACCGGCTCGATGAAGTCACGGCCGCAATGCGGGCCCGTCAGAACCTCAGCGAAGCGACGCGCAACTCCTTAAGTCTGCGCGACAAACATCAAACGGATATCGCTGCCGACATGCAGGATGCACAAGCCAATCTGGATCGGCTGAAGATCAAGGAAGACGTCCTTAAGAAAGTTCTGATCGTCAACGGGTCCTCGATGACAAATGACCGCCAGAACGAAGACACGGCAGAGCCGAGCTTGTCATTTGCGATCGTGAGACAGACGCAGGGCAAGATCGACGAGGTGGCTGGATCGGAATCGACGCTGCTTTTGCCGGGAGATGTGGTGAAAGTCACCATCAACCAACGATCGCGGCCGCGGGTCGGCGTTGTGTCGAGTGCGGCTCCGTCACAATAGCCAGATCGGTATCCGAACGCCGTCCGTTGTTGTGCTTGATAGGGGTAAGTCGCCATTGCGAATAGGCGCGGTGTTGGATTGGAGCATGATCGGACGCCGATCTTAGCGAAAGGCTTGTGGCCTATGGACGATCTGAAGCAGGCGTTGTCCGACGTCGTCCCCCAAGAGCGTCCCGATGGGCAAGACAATCGGCGGCTTCTCTTCGGTCTGTATCTCGATCCGCTCAGGATGGATGAGGTGCTGGAGCGTTGCCGTCAGGCGCTTACAAAGCGCAGTCCGCTTCTTCTCGGGGTTCTCAACGCCGCAAAGGTGGTTAAGCTGCGGAAGGATCCGGTGCTTCGCGCTTCTCTCCTCGAATGCGATCTTCTCCTTGCCGACGGCCAGTCAGTAGTGTGGGCGAGCACGCTTCTCCGCCGCCGACTTCCGGAGCGTGTGACAGGAATCGACCTCTTTGAGAAATTGCTCGGGCTTGCTCACCGTGAAGGACTTTCCGTCTATTTGCTTGGCGCGCGCGCGGACGTGCTCGAACTGCTTGAGATGCGACTGCAAGAGCGGTTTCCAGGATTGAAAATCGTCGGCCGCAACGACGGCTATTTCCCCGATAGCGAGGCGGCACGAGTCGCGGCAGATATCCGCAACTCAGGAGCGGATATGCTTTTTATCGGGATGGCCTCCCCCAAGAAGGAGATTTTTCTCGGCTCGTTCAAGGATGCTCTCGACGTTCCCATCCTACACGGGGTCGGCGGATCGTTTGATGTTCTGGCCGGCATCACGCGGCGCGCACCGGTCCGCTGGCAACGAATGGGTATGGAATGGGCATTCCGCCTCCTGCAGGAGCCGCGCCGAATGTGGCGGCGATACTTGACGACAAATGCCGAGTTCCTGCTCTTGACAGCCCGCGAGTTCTTCGCGCCGTCGCCACCGTTCCGGTCGACCAAAAACACACGCCTTGTTGAGCCGGCGACCGGGGACAAGCCATAATATGCAACTCCGCGTCAAACGAAGAGGCGCTCATTCTGCGTTACACACGAGTCCACCGGACGAAACGGTAGCGCGGCGCAGGCGTCAACTCGGAAAAGGCGACAGTTCCACGGATCCTGAAGAGCCCATTTCCGAACTGGGCCGGCGGAAGAAACTGCCCTGGGCGGCTTCGCTTTTTCTCGCCACTCTTGTTGTGCCATGGATCATTCAGATCGGCCCGGCACGCCTTTCCCTCTACAGGTTCGTTCTGCTTGCGACGCTGGCGCCTTCGTTGGTCATGTGGGTGATGGGAAAGGCGGGGAAAGTCAGGATCGCCGATACTGCGCTGATTTTATTTTCTCTCTGGTGCGCTCTCGGCCTCTTCGTTCTTCACCCGTGGGGCCTCGCTGTTCAGCCGGGCGCAATCATCGTTCTCGAGACGGTTGGGCCATATTTTCTCGCCCGCTGCTACATTCGCGATGAGGATGATTTTTATAATATGACCCTTCTACTCTCTAGGGCTATCGCGATATTCCTTCCGTTCGCACTCTTCGAAACGATTACCGGCCGCAATATCACGCTGGAGCTATTCGGCCTGATATTCCCGACGCCGCCGGATACCGTCTATGAGCCGCGATGGGGCTACAGGAGAGTGCAGGCCTTTCTCGAACATCCGATTTTGTACGGAGTTTTCACGGGCAGCATCCTTGCGATGACGCATTTGGTGCTGGGTTACGGCAAGCCATTCTTGCAACGCCTGAAGAGATCGGGAGTTATTGCGGCGACTGCGTTCTTGTCCTTGTCCGCAGGGCCTTTGACCGCTGTTGCAACCCAGATCATGTTGATGACCTGGAACCGGACTCTGCAGAAAAACACAGGCAGATGGAAAATTCTCTGGGGTCTGCTGTTTATGGCCTACCTGTTCATAGCACTGATCTCGAATCAATCAGTTCCTGAATTCTACATTACCCATTTCAGTTTCGATGAGCTGTCTGCATATTATCGCGTTCTAATATGGAGGTTTGGATCTGAATCCGTCCTCAACCATCCACTCTTTGGCGTGGGGCTGGGTCAATGGGATCGTCCAGACTGGATGCCGCCGAGCATCGACATGTTCTGGCTCATCCATGCTGTTTACTTCGGCATTCCAGCAGCATTTCTCATGCTGCTCGCATTCGGATCGCTTTTTTGGTCAGTGAGTTTCAAAAAGGGATTGAGCGACAAACGCTGTGAATATCGGGCCGCATATCTTTTTGTCATGGCCGGGTTTTTTATTGTCGGATGGACCGTTCATTTCTGGAATGCCACGTATGCCCTGTTCATTTTCTTGATGGGGAGTGGGGTGTGGCTTCTTGAGGGAAAGGATGACCCGCCGCGCGGAGCAAAGCGCCCGCCCGCGATGATCGACCCAGGAGGAAAACGGTTTAAACCCTAAGGCCCATCTCCGTCGGTGCTTTCGACGTTTCCGGAGATGGTTGGGCTGCTGTCGCGGACGTAGTAGTAGCCCCAGCCACCCTTGACGATGTGGTTGTTGGTGAAGGACACGTTCGTCATCGCCGAGCCGGTGAAGTTTCCGTCGGAGTAGAGGGGAAAGCCACCGCCGGCGAGGTAGTTGCTGTCGATCTTGATGTTCGAAACGGCGCCGAAGTAGTTGTCGACCATCACAGCCGAAACACCCGGCTGGTTGTTGATGACGGTGTTGTGGGTGACGGTGACGTTGGATACGCCGCCATCGATCTGGACGCCATCATAGTGCGGCGCGCCGGAAGCGTTGAGATCGTGGATGTAATTGCCGTCGATCACGGTGTTGTTGCCCTGCACGTTGATGCCGTTCTCGACATTGTAGATGTTGTTGCGCAGGAAGGTTCCCTGTCCGGCGATGCCGTGCGAACCGTCGTTGTTGCTGCCCGTGCCGTTGATTTCACAATCCTGTACGACAACGCCCGTCAGACCCGACTTGATGTTGACCGGCGCATAGCCCGACGAGGTGATCTTGCAGTTCTTCAGTATCACGTTCGCCGCTTGAATATTGACCGGGCCCTTGATGTCCAGACCCTCGATCACCGTCCCGGCCTTCGTGACCGTGATACCCCCCGACGGCGTCAGAATAACGCCAGCAGGAACACCCGTGTTCGAAGCATCCGGAAAGCCGGAAGGAATCACGCGCCTTTGAGACGACGCGCTCGTGATGAGCTCGAAATTCTGGCCGGAAGGCAAAATGTCTCTTTTATTCGCGAAAAGCTCGACCATCGCAGCATCGGCGGGCGAGGCGAAAGCGAACAATGCAACAGCAAGACCGGCTGCGCCAATGAGCGAAGCGCTTGGCCGTGAGCCGTAGTACCTCGGCAATAACCGTAGCCGGAAAATACAGAAAGTCCCGGTCATTTCGGGTATCCTTGCCGCGGTTTGGAATGATGTCGGGCGCTTAGCTAGTGTGCGATTAAGTCTCGAAAAGTACGCTTCCACATCTGACTGACCGGTTGCTGCTTTTGCGATACGCCAAACGATTGATTGGTCGCAGTGGCGCTCCCTTCACCCTCCAAAGATTCCACGAGTACCCATTTTGGGCGCTTTGCGAAGATGACCAACCCGCGGAGTATGGTTGCTCAATCGAGGGTTCTGCTCTGGAGGAGGTTTCTATGGTTTCCTGGAAAAAGATCCTTCCCGCAGCGGCCGCACTCTGCGTCTTGACGCTTGCCACTGCCGCCACCGCCGGGCCGTCAGACCGCGGGAATCGTTCAGGCTGGGGCTGGGGCTGGGGGCATGGTGACAACGGGCACGGTGGCTGGGGACGCGGTGGCTGGCACGGAGGCGGCTGGGGACGTGGCGGGTCGAAAGGGACTCCCGGTCCAATCGCCGGAGCCGGCTTGCCCTTCCTTCTGATCGCTGGCGGATATGCTTTGATCCGGCGGTACCGCAAACCGAATCTCGTAGAATGACGTGATTGCATGTCGTTCAATCGACCAGCGTATCCCATGCTTGCGGATACAGGAATTTCCCCTTCGCCCCTTGGGGCGGAGGGAAAGTCTGGTGAGCGCCAAGCAAAAGGGACCGGCGTTTCACGAAACGAGCTGTTTGCCGGTCTCGTCGTACTCGGCTTTTGCAATGGCATCAGCGAACGCGTGATTGTCTCTGTGACGGAGAATGGAATTGGCGCGTCGCTCTTGAGCACTTTCGATACCAGCGTCATTGTCTGGAGCGCTTTGGCGATTGCGATTTCATTTATCCTGCGCGAGCCTGCGCGGCCCATGACGCGCCTTGACATCGCCGCTGCTGCTTGTGCCCTAGTCGCTTTCCTCGTGCCCGTGGCTCCGCTGAGCTGGCTCGTTATGTCCGGACTCGCGATCTACATCCTTCGAACGTCGCAGGGTTCGACCTTCCTTCATCGAGGGGCCTGGATCGTGCTGGCATTGACCATTCCGATGTTCTGGGGGCGTCTTCTGTTCGCGACGTTTAGCGATACCATCCTGCAAGGTGATGCGGCCTTGGTCGGATGGGTCGTCGGAACTCCCCGGATTGGTAACGCAATCGAGTTTGCAAACGGGGAGGGGGTTCTCTGGATCGCACCGGCCTGTTCGTCTCTGGCCAATATCTCTCTGGCCATTCTGTGTTGGGTAACGCTTTCCAAGGTCTTTGATCGTCCGACCTCCATCCGAGACATTGGCTGGGTGGTAGCTGCGTGTGCCGCGGTCGTGGTCATCAATGTTGCGCGCATCAGCTTGATAGGTCTTTATCCTGAACACTTCGAGCTGCTCCACGGTCCGGTTGGCTCGACGGTGGCGAGTTGGATCATTCTCGTGGCGACCGTCGGCATTTGTCTGATGGGAATGAGACGTGCATCCCCGGTTCGCCTTTAGCGGGCTTTTTGGCCTTGCATTGATCGCGAGTCTCGCGCTCAAGCTGCCGGGAAATGTTGATATCGCGGTCGCCGAGCCGAATGTGGTCCCGCGGGACGTTGCGAGCTTGCTCGAGCAACGAGGCTTTCAGGTGAGACAGAACACCTCCGACTACGATCTGTTGTGGGTGGAGGGAAATATCGGCGAGGAGTGCCGCGTGCTGATCGCCCCCATCGCTCCGCAGGGTTGGCATCAGGCTCTGGTCACCGGAATGGCCGAAGGCAACCAGCTTTTCTATTTCTTTGAAGGGCAAATGTATTCGGAGCAGCCGATCCTCCGGACGCGGGCTCACTACTATTGGCGAAAGCTGAATCGCTATCTCGGCCTCAGCGCGCCGGACCGGCCTGTTCTCGCCGCCATCGCCACACCGAATTGCGAGAGCTTGCCGCTGAACGATCTTGCAATGCTGACCGATCGATAAGTGTCAGAGTGGAACAAGAGGGCAACGGCCCCGGCGAGTGCCGGGACCGCTTTTGGTGCGTCGGTTAGATGACGAAGAAGTGGTCTCCGTCAGCTTCAGTACTTGTCGACGGCAGGGCCCTGCCTGGATACCAAGCCGGGCCCCGTAGGAGCTGGACTTAAAGGTAGAAGTCCGATGCCGTAAGTCCGTGGTGAACGCCCTGCAGATCAACCACGAACTGGAAGCCACCCACCTTTCCGTAGACGTGGGTCACGTTTGAGGTGCTGTCTTCAACCGCCCAAAGGTGACCGTTCTGGCCGCCATTCTGGTAGCCGTCAAAGACGAAGGCTTGATCACCAGACTTCGACGTGTTCGCATCGATCAGCGAAAAGTCGAGTTTGTCGGTGCCGTGCACGAAGTCCATCACCTTGTCGCCATTGGCGCTAAACTGGCTACTGAACTCGAAGACGTCCTTGCCGGCTCCGCCATAAAGGACATCCTTGCCACCCCAGCCGTTGAGCCTGTCATTGCCATCGCCGCCCTTCAGGATGTTGGCAGCGTCATTGCCGATGATCGTGTTGTTCAGGGCGTTGCCAGTGCCGTTGATCGCATTGGAGCCCATCAACTGAAGATTTTCGACATTGTCGGCCAACGTGTGACTGATCGTGCTTTCGACCTTGTCGGTGCCTTGCCCCGCCAGTTCGACGACCTTGTCCCCGGTGTGATTGACCGTGTAGGTGTCATTGCCGGTGCCGCCCACCATCACATCGGCGCCGCTCGTGCCCTTGATCACGTCATTGCCGCTGGTGCCTGTAACCGGCGGAGGCGTCGGCGTCGGATCGGGTGTCGGATCGGGTGTCGGCGTCGGAGTGGGACCCTGGTCGGGGAAATGTCCGTCGGTGCTTTCGACGTTTCCGGAGATGGTCGGGCTGCTGCTTTTGACGTAGTAGTAACCCCAGCCGCCCTTGGTGATGTAGTTGTTGGTGAAGGACACGTTCGTCATCGCCGAGCCGGTGAACGTTCCGTCGGAGTAGAGGGGAAAGCCGCCGCCGGCGAGATAGTTGCCGTCGATCTTGATGTTCGAGACCGCCCCGAAGTAGTTGTCGACCATCACAGCCGAGACGCCCGGCTGGTTGTTGATGACGGTGTTATGGGTGACGGTGACGTTGGACACGCCGCCGTCGATCTGGACGCCGTCATAGTGCGGCGCGCCGGAAGCGTTGAGATCGTGGATGTAATTGCCATCGATCACGGTGTTGTTGCCCTGCACGTTAATGCCGTTCTCGACATTGTAGATGTTGTTGCGCAGGAAGGTTCCTTGTCCGGCGATGCCGTGCGAGCCGTCGTTGTTGCTGCCCGTGCCGTTGATTTCGCAGTCCTGCACGACAACGCCGGTCAGACCCGACTTGATGTTGACCGGTGCATAGCCCGACGAGGTGATCTTGCAGTTCTTCAGCGTCACGTTCGCCGCTTGAATATTAACCTGACCCTTGATGTCCAGGCCCTCGATCACCGTCCCGGCCTTCGTGACCGTGATACCCCCTGACGGCGTCAGAATAACTCCAGCAGGAACACCCGTGTTCGAAGCATTCGGAAAGCCGGAAACGGTAGGCGTAGAAGTGGCCATATTAATTCGCCCCTTATTGTAGGTTATTAAAGATGTTTGAATTTATGTTGGATCAACAAACGCGCTTACCAACCCATGCGCAACTTCAGGTCAATACGTATTGTTGATCCAGCCGACCAATGAACGCACCAAACAACTGTCCTTGGCGCGCCGAAAGCAAATACACCGCACGGCAAAGCTCATTCTTGTGATTCATGGACAGCTTTTTGCTATTTCAGCCCAACATGGCCTTTAGAGATCGGTTTCTGCGTTGAAGGGTTAGCAAAAATGGCCACATCATGGCAGTTGTCCGGCATCTTAATTGCGCATTTACGTGTATCTCATGGCGGAGTGTCCGGAATTACTATGCGCAGAGAACCTTAGGCGAATCTAAAACTAGCGTTACGTGCTCTCCGGGTTATCGTTTGCCTGCCGAAACGCCAGGACAGGGGCGGGCCGCTTTGACTGGCTCTCCGGCCTTTCCGATCTGCAATCAAACAGCATATTGATGACGGTCCACGTGGGGTGCTCTCCATGGCAAGAGTGTCAGGCACGCCGCTAACGCGCAGATGCTCGGTATGACGATCAGGGTTTTTATTCGGTGGGTGGGATGGCTGCTTGTTTTAGCTGTTACGGCGTTTAGCCTTTTGCCGATCCAATTCCGTCCGACGACGGAAGCGCCCGCAAATTTGGAACGGATCGCGGCCTTTGCCGCGATCGGCGGAGCGTTCTGTCTCGGCTACCCCGGACAACGCGTCCGCATTGTTTTATTGACGCTTGCGGTGGTCGGGCTACTCGAGGGCACGCAGAACCTTGTCTCGGGACGTCACGGCCGCCTTTCGGATGCAACCATGAAAGCGGTCGGCGCTCTCTTGGGGGCGGCGGGCGTGGCTCTGATCGAGCGGAGAATAAGTCGGAGAAGCAGGTAGTTTCCGCGGGCTCGCTAGACGCCAATCTTCCGACGTCGCCAGCGGCGCACCAGTTCTGAAAATCGCAATGCGGCAGCTGAGGGAGCCCACAGGGGGTGCAGCGGTAGCGATGTCATGCCGAGCCGCTTCCGGCGGGCGAGCGCCCGGCCCGCTCTGGTATTCTGCGCATCGGCATCAATTTCATAGGCAAACCGCTCGTACTCATCGATCGGAAAATCGTGAAAGCCGCGAGCATAGGCGTAGTTCGCATGGTCCAATGCATGTCGCGCCACGGTCCGGCGTGCTGTCCGAATGAGACTTTCCTTCTCAGGGAGATCGCGGCCAGCTCCGGAGAATACGGCCTCGAACGATTGCCACCGCTGTTTCAAGTCGATGAGTTTTCCTTGCGCGGTGCCCGACTTGAACATCTCCTTATTCATGTTGACGGCATGGTCGCGATAGTAAGCCTGATCGACGCCGACAAGGAATCCGATATCGGAGACAGCGGCCGTGCGAAGCCACATTTCAAAGTCGCCGGCATGGGGAAGGTCAGGCCGATAGCCGCCGATTGCGCGGAGAATCGAGGTGCGCATGACGACTTCGGGCGAAGAGATCACATTGAAGCCGGAGCGGCACCTCGTTCGGAGCCAGTCAGCGCCTGGCCAGACGATCCATTCCGTTCCGGTGGTTCTCGGAGATGGGAGCTCGGATGAAAATCTGATCGCATGACCATAGACCATCCCGACCGAGCTTTTCGCAAGCAGGAGCGCAGCCGCTCTCGTCAGAGCACCTGGCGTTAAAAGATCGTCAGCCGAAAGCAACGCAACAAACTCGCCCGTTGCGGCTTCTAGTCCGTCATTATATGTCGCGATGGCTCTTTTGTTGGTGTGATGCTGGATGATCTTGATGCGAGCATCCTTGGAGGCAAGGGCCTGTGCGATGTCCAGGCTATCGTCGGTCGACTTGTCGTCAACAATGATGATCTCCACGTCGACGCCAGGTTGGTGCTCGGTCACGCTCGCGACGCATTGGCGCAGATATCGGCCATAGTTGTAAACGGGGATGACGACGGTCACGGATGCCGAACGCCCCAGCGGTCGGGCTGGCTCGAGGTGTCCTCCGATGCCCAGCAGAGACAACCGACTGAGGAGATCCGGCATGCTGCTCACCCTTCCTGGCACTCTCGTGCCTTCTGTCTTTGAAGCGTCGAGGTGAAACCCTGCATTCACGATCTCTCGCTTGATCTCAGAACGCGCCGAAATGCAGCATCGACGCTTTCTCCAGCGGCGTCCCAGGTCGAAGACGTCACGCTGGATGCCGCGGCTTGAGATTGTTGCTCAAAATTGGAATCCTTGACGATCGCCTCCAGTTCCATCGCGAGGGCGTGTGGTGTCGGCGGAGCGTAACGGACGAATTGATTGTTCAAGACGATCCGATTGTGAATCGCATCGTTTACGACAGGGATGCACCCGGCCGCGATCATCTCGTGAGGCACGAGGGAAACATTCGTTAGCGACAGGCTCAGGCCGGCAAAGCAACGGTTGTAGATCGTGTTGAGCTGATCGGGCGATACAAGCCCGTGGTCAATGTACGCGAATGGAAGAGCGCTGGCTTTTTCGCCGTAGAGATGGAGTTCGATGTCCGGATTCCGCTGGGCAAAAATTTGAAGAGCCATGATGCCTAGCTCGAAACCGCGGCGTGCGGCGCCGCTTCGCGCATAGTACGCCACGCCCTTTCGCCTGGTCCCCGCCGCACGATGATAGCGGGATGTATCGCAGCCAAACTCGAAATGATCAGCGGTCATCCCGAATTCCGCGCGGAGCTTCTCCGCGAGCCATCGGCCGGCGGTGATGCCATGAAAGCCCATTTTATAGGTATTCTCCGCCAGGATGCTGGCGGCACTCACCGGATAAAAGTGAGGTTCGAAGTCTTGAACGAAGTAGAAGCGTTTGCCCGAACAGGGCGCGTTGAAAACCGGGTAGGCAGTCGGCCAGCTTGTCGCCACCACGGCGTGCGCGTCTGCCATGGTGTCGTCCACGTTGGCGATCGGGCCCGCGAATCCGTAATAGTGCCTGGCGATGTCCGCGTAATATTGATGATCCCCAAGCTGCGGATCATAAAAGTAGACACGATTGATGTACCCGATGCGTTGCAGATATCCGATGATGCGAAAGATCGTCGTGTGTCCGCCTGATCCTGGGCTGCCGGGCGGCATCACCCAATTGACGGCAATCGGCTCATCGGGCTGTGCCATTCGGCTTGGCGCTTGAATGGGACGCGTCAGATCTGCGGCAAGGACGTCTGCAGGCCGAACCGGCCACTTTTCGGTTGTGGGTTTGATATACGAGGCCAGGGCTGTTCTGACGCGGTCGCTGATGCCGCGTTGCCCTTCGGACCGCCAGATCTGCCGGACTTGCCGAAGGCGACGGGCAATTTCCGGGGTTGCCTGACTGACTCTTTTCACGTCGCTCCGCCCCTCAGGCTACGGTTCTTCGAAAGCATGACAGTCTTGCTGAGAGATCCATCGCAACTGTGGTTGGTTCTTATCATTTCCGCCCGTTTTTGTGTTGTGATCGATCGGGGTACGCCGCAATTGCGAATGGGCGCGGAGTTGGATTGGGGCATGATCGAGGGCCGAATCTAGCGAAAGGCTTGTGGCCCATGGACGATCCGAAGCTGGCGCTGTCCGACCCGGATCGGGGGCCGGGCCCGACGATGGGATCTGCGTCTGGCGGTGTCGGCCGGCTGCAAGCGCTGGCCGCGCGCTCACCCGCGGTGCGGGCCCGGGTCGACGAGCTGATTGCCCTGGCGCGGCGCGGCCTGCCGGGGATGGCGATCGAGGACGGCTTTGCCCAGACTGTCCGCGCGGCAGATGGCCCCGTGGGATCGATGGTGCGGCCGGAGGGCGAGAACCTTCGCTATGCCGCTATCGTGGCGCTCGGGGCGGCGCAGGTCGACGAGGAGCAGCAGCGGCAGATCCTTAGCGGCAGTACCGCCGCCACGCTGGTGCGGCGGGTCGTGCAGCAGGCCGGGTCGAGCTCCGATCTCGGGGCCGTGGCGCTTGCGGTGTGGGTCGCCGCTGAGGGAGCGGGTTTTCTGGCGGCGGATCTTCTGGAGCGGCTGCGGGCCGCACTGACCTCGGACCGGCCACTCTCGACCGTGGAATGCGCCTGGGCCCTGACCGCGGCGCTGGCGGTGCGTCATCTGACCGAGACCGACGCGCTGAGCCGGCGGGCGGCCGCGCGTCTGCAGGCGGCGCAGGGCGCCGGCGGGCTGTTCCCCCACATGTTGCCGGCTCGCGCCAGCGGCCGGTTCCGGGCGCATGTGGGCTGCTTTGCCGATCAGGTCTATCCGATCCAGGCGCTGGCGCGGTTCTCGGCCGCTTTAGGAGATGCGGCGGCTCTCGCGGCGGCGAATGCCTGCGCTGCGCGCATCTGCGCCTGCCAGGGACCGGCGGGGCAATGGTGGTGGCACTACGACATCCGGGATGGCCGCGTCGTCGAGGGCTATCCGGTTTACAGCGTGCACCAGCACGCGATGGCACCGATGGCGCTATTGGATCTCTGGGAGGCGGGCGGGGCGGACCATTGGCCGTCGATTGTCAAGGGATTGGCCTGGCTCAAGGCGCCGCCCGAGGTAGGCGTCAGTCTCGTCTGCGACCGTCGAAACGTGATCTGGCGCAAGGTCGGCCGCCGGGAATCGCGCAAGGCGGTCCGTTCGATCAGCGCTGTGACCACTGCCCTGAAAGCCGGCTTTCACGTGCCGGGTCTCGATCTCCTCTTCCCGCCAACACGCATCGACTACGAGTGCAGACCCTACGAGCTCGGATGGCTCATCTACGCATGGAAAAATAACAGGAGACTCCTGCAATCGGAAGAATCTGGTCGCGCCGCTCGCGAGAACCCTCAGTGGCCGGAACGGAACCTCTGAATGCAGAAAATTTCAATCGTCATTGTTAACTACAAGACCGCTGACTTGACAATAGAATGCGTGAACTCGGTCATCGCGACGTCTTCCGATCAATTTGAGATCGAGCTCATCATTTTCGACAACGACTCTCGCGACGGATCGTATGAGCGGCTCTCGTCGCTCTTTCCATCCGTCAGGATTGTCGCTCTCAAGAAGAATATCGGTTTCGCGGCCGCAAACAATCGCGGCGCGGAGATGGCGACGGGAGACTACGTGCTTTTCCTGAACCCGGACACGGTCGTGTTGCCAGGGGCGCTTGAGGCTCTTTGGGCGTTCGCGCAACGCCGGCCTGAGGCGGGTGCTTGGGGTGGGCGCACCTTGTTCGGCGATGGGGCGCTGAACCCGACATCCGTCAGCTCATTCGTGACATTGCGGAGTACACTTTATCGCGCGCTCGGCCTCGCATTCCTTTTCGAAAAAAGCCCGATCTTCAATCCTGAGGTTTACCCCGGCTGGCAGCGAGACACCGAACGGGATGTGGACATCCTCTTTTTCTGCTTTGTACTGGTCCGGCTGGAGATTTGGCGAAAGCTCGGCGGCTTCGACGAGCGCTTCTTTATGTTCTGTGAAGATGATGACATTTGCTGGCGAATGCGCGAGCTCGGCCTGAGCCGACTGTTCACACCTGATGCGTGCATCGTGCATCACGGCGGAGCGTCGACGCCCGATCGAGCCGATCGGATCGCCATGGTTCTGGCCGCACGCCTTCTCTGGATAAAACTTCATTGGCGCCCCCTGCCCGCGATGGCCGCGCGACTGACTATCCAGGCAGGCATATTTGGCCGGATGCTGTTCGACCGGATTACCAAATGGCGAAGACATAAGACCGGAACGTGGGAAACGGTCTGGGCCAATCGAAATGCCTGGGCTCGCGCTCCGAAACTGTAGACATCGAAGCTGGAATTCAAGAAGGATATCGGAAGGGGCGATGCGATGATGAAGGCGGCAATCTCTAAATCCGTTCCCTACCCGATCATCGAACTGTCCCGTCGAGTCATATACTTTGGCTTCTCTCGCCAGTGCTATGTCTGTGGAGCTCGCGTGCGTCGGTTTTTGCCGCAGGGATATGGCTACTCGCTTCTGGAACGTCTCCAGGTGGTCGGGGGGATGTATAAGGTCGACGATTGCTGTCCGGTATGCCACGCAAGCGACCGCGATCGCCTCGTGAAGTTCTATCTGGAGCGCAATGTTTTCAATGACGGCGCATCCCCGTCGATAACGCATATTGCTCCCGAGAAAGGACTCACAAAATATATCGCAGGGAAGGCAGGCGCACGCTACATTGCCGGAGACATCGATCCGCGACGCTACCGTCATCTCAATTCCGTTCGTCGCATGGACCTTCTTGATATTCCGCTGGAAAGCGGGTCGGTCGATGTCTTTGTATGCAATCACGTGCTTGAGCATATTGTCAGCGACGTGTCTGCCATGCGCGAAATCAGGCGCATTCTTTCACCGCGAGGTATTGCGATCCTTCAGGTGCCTTTGTCGCTCAAGCTGAAGAAGAGCATCGAAGGAGACGGCTCCGAGACCGAAGAGGAGAAGATTCGCCTTTACGGACAACGCGATCATGTCCGGATCTACACAGAGGCCGATTATACGGCGCGGTTGGAGGCGGCCGGATTCCTTGTTGAGCACTACAGCGCCTTCGACGTCGATCATGATGCGGCGACAAAACTCAGGCTCAATCCCTTTGAGGTTCTGCACATCTGCAGGCCCGCCCCACCGGTGCGGCCGTGACAGAAAAGGGTGCAGCGGAGATTGCGGTTATCATACCGCACTACAATGACCCCGAGAGACTGCGCAGATGCCTGTCGGCTCTCCTATCGGATCCAGATTCCGCCGGGGCTGAGATCGTTGTCGTGGATAATCAATCCGACAAGGATCTCACGGATCTCCATATCGCGTTTCCCGCCGTTACATTTCTTGTCGAGCCATTGCGAGGCGCTGCTGCTGCCCGGAATCGGGGAGTCGGGGAAACACAAGCGCCCATGCTGTTTTTCACGGACGCAGACTGCGTGCCTCAACCAGGTTGGATTGCGGCCGGCCGAACCGCACTCGATACCGCTGACATCGTTGGTGGTTCTGTTGAACTTTTCGATGAGACGCCGCCGCCACGGAGCGGTGCCCAGTCTTTCGAGGCCGTATTCGCCTTCAATCAGAAAGACTATGTCGAGAAAAAGGGATTTTCGGTTTCAGCGAACCTGCTCACCTGGCGCCACGTCTTCAAGGAAGTAGGGGATTTCCGCCAAGGCGTTTCGGAGGACGTCGATTGGTGCCATCGCGCGCTCAAGAAGCGATTCTGCCTGGTTTATGACCCGAGGGTCCTGGTGACCCACCCAAGTCGCGCGACCCTGGCTGAGTTGAAAAGGAAATGGCAGCGAGTCGTATCAGAGACCTTTGCGTTGCAAACCCAATCACCCTTCCCGCGAGTGCGTTGGGCTGTGCGGGCTGGCCTGGTCCTTGCCTCGCCGATGCTGGATCTGCGCAAGATTTTGCTCAGCGCGCGCTTGCGAACGCCGGCGGAGAGAGCATTGGGAATTGCGACCCTGTTTTATCTTCGCGTTCTTCGAGCGGGGTGGATGTTTCGCCAAGTTCTTGGCTGGCGCATCTGAGAAAGGCTTAACGATCAGATCGCCCCCGAAAACGCGGCACTCCATCCATTCCGAATGGAGTACATCTCATTAGCATGCGTTCTTCCTGCCGCGACGCGATAGCCTGTGCGCTAGGAATGTTCGCGGTAGAGCTGATGCCCATAGTCGACGTCAAAATGAACGGACATGTCACCGTTACCCATCCCGATCTTGTCAATCTGTATGGCTGTGAAATCGGAGACGGAACAAGAATCGGACCCTTCGTCGAAATTCAACGAGGAAGCTCAGTGGGTGCGAGGTGCAAGGTCTCCTCCCATTCCTTCATCTGTGAAGGAGTCACGCTTGAAGATGAAGTGTTTATTGGCCACGGAGTCATGTTCACGAACGACATCTACCCTCGTGCCGTGAACGAGGATGGCGATGTGGCGACCGAATGCGACTGGCAATTGGTGCCAACCATCGTGCGCCGAGGCGCTTCCATCGGTTCAAATGCGACGATCCGCTGTGGGGTCGCAATCGGCCAGGGAGCGATCGTCGGCTGTGGCGCGGTCGTGACGCGTGACGTCCCAGATTATGCGATTGTGACGGGAGTGCCGGCCCGTGTCATTGGAGACTGCCGCGACCGCGCGGATGGGCCGGCCACGCAGCAGCCCGTAGAGATCGCCGACAACCGTTGAGGGGATTTCGATGATCGGTATCGGTATTATCGGCTATGGATACTGGGGGCCCAATCTTGCCCGTTGCGCGACTGAGGCGGGCGGGTGCCGCGTCGTGTCGATTGCCGATCAATCCCCCGCGGCCCGTGCCCGAGCGTCCGTGCGCTATGGTTCCGTCGATGTTGTTGAGGACTGGAAGACCCTTGTCGCGGATCCCCGCGTTGATGCGGTGATCATTGCGACGCCCACGCGTATTCACTTCGATTTGGCGCTCGCCGCTCTCAAAGCCGGAAAGCACGTCCTCGTCGAAAAGCCGATGGCCGCGACTTCACGTGAAGCGTCCATCCTGATCGAGGAGGCGGAAAAGCGCGGCCTCATCCTGATGGTCGACCACACCTTCGTCTATACAGGCGCAGTGCAGAAAATAAAAGAACTCGTCGTCGCCGGCGTTATCGGCGACTGTTACTACTACGACTCGACCCGCATCAATCTTGGTCTCTTTCAAAGGGACGTGAACGTCATCTGGGACCTCGCTGTCCATGATCTTGCGATCCTGGATTTTGCCTTAGGCATTAGCCCCATCGCAGTCTCGGCCACGGGGGCTGGCCACATCAAAGGCAGCCCGGAGAATATGGCGCATATCACCTTCTATCTCGACGGTGGCGCAACGGCGCATCTCAATGTCAATTGGCTCGCGCCGGTCAAAATCCGCCGGACGCTGATCGGCGGAAGCCGTCGCATGATCGTCTATGACGATGTCGAGCCGAGTGAGAAGGTTAAGGTTTATGATCGCGGTGTCGATCACGACGGAGATGTTGAGAATTCGGAACAGCGCGAGGATGTATACCGCATGTTGCTCAATTACCGTATGGGCGACGTATGGACACCGCAGCTGCCTGTGAAGGAAGCACTTCTTAGTGAGATCGAGCATTTTGTGGAGTGCATCGGACAGCGGATGTCTCCCTTGACCAGCGGCGCCAGCGGACTGCGCGTCGTCACGATGCTTGAAGCGGCGTCGCAATCGCTTCGGCAGCGTGGTCACCCCGTTGAGCTCACCGGCATGAGGCAGGCATCATGATTCCGCTTATCGATCTCAAGGCCCAATACCGCTCCGTTCAGGAGCCGCTCGAGAAGGCGGTGCTTGAGGTGTTGCGAAGCGGTGACTACGTGCTTGGCGACCCCGTTCGACAATTTGAGCAAGACTTTGCTGCGTACTGTGGTGCGCGCGAGGCGATCGCCCTCAATAGCGGAACCTCGGCGCTTCATCTCGCTCTCTTGGCCGGCGGGATCGGTCCCGGAGATGAAGTCATCACGGTGTCGATGACATTTGTCGCCACAGTCGCCGCCATTTTATATGCCGGCGCCACGCCAGTCCTCGTTGACGTCGATCCCGAGACATTCACGATGGATCCGGCTGCGTTTGAAGCTGCGATCACACCACGCACCCGAGCGGTGATGCCGGTGCACCTCCACGGACGACTGGCGGAGATGGATGCCATCTGTGACATCGCGAAGCATCATGGCATCATGGTTATCGAGGACGCTGCGCAAGCGCATGGCGCCGAATGGAATGGGCGGAAGGCCGGAACCTTCGGCGCGGTTGGCTGCTTCAGTTTTTATCCGGGCAAGAATCTCGGAGCTTGCGGCGAAGGTGGGGCACTGGTCACTGACGATCCGAAAATCGCCGCTACTCTCCGCTGCCTGCGGGACTGGGGCCAGGAAGGAAAATACAATCACGTGAGGCCTGGCTACAATTATCGCATGGATACCGTGCAAGCTGCGGCTTTGGGCGTGAAACTAAAATTTCTTTCGTCCTGGACGGTCGCGAGGCGCCGGGTTGCCGCGCAATACGACAACCTCCTCGGAGATGCCGGGCTGCGTATTCCGGAGCCGCGTGGCGCGGACCATGTCTATCATGTCTACGCCGTCCGGATTGCAGATCGGGACGATGCCCGGCGACTTCTCATGGAAGAAGGAATCGCAACAGGGGTCCACTATCCACGCCCTGTCCATCTGCAGCCCGCCTATTCTGCCCTTGTGAAGGCATCTGGCGGCCTTGCCGTTGCAGAGCAGTTGGCCAGCGAATTTCTGTCCCTCCCCATCTTCCCCGAGATGACCGAGAAACAGATCAACACTGTGGCCGATGCACTCATCCGCATCGTCGAGCATTCGGATGCGACGGTGCTCTGACGTCTCAGGTCAGGTGAACGCCAGGCTCTTCATACGGAGACACCCATAATGCCTTCTGAACACGTCTTGAAGGATAAGCGAGTTCTCGTGACGGGCGGAGCCGGATTCGTAGGATCACATATCGTCGATCTTCTCGTCGAATGCGGCTGCCGGGAAATTAATGTCGTCGATAACATGGTCCGAGGCCGGCCTGAGAATCTCACTCACGCCATGGCAAAGGGGCCAGTTCGGCTTATCATCGGAGACATTCGCGATCGATCACTGATCGCCGGTCTCGTCGAGGACACGGATACGGTCTTTCACCAAGCGGCCCTCCGCATCACCCATTGCGCAGCGGAGCCGCGCGCTGCCATGGAAGTAATGGTTGACGCAACATTCGATCTTCTTGAGCAATGCGTCCGCTCAAAGGTGCGCAAGATTGTCATGGCTTCTTCGGCTTCCGTTTATGGGTTGGCCGAGGAATTCCCGACCACGGAACACCAGAATCCCTATGCAAACCGGACGCTCTATGGCGCAGCGAAGGCTTTCGGCGAGGGGCTTCTTCGCTCGTTCAACGACATGTACGGGCTGGACTATGTCGCACTTCGATATTTCAACGTCTTCGGCCCTCGTATGGACATCCACGGCCGCTACACGGAGGTGATGATCCGGTGGATGGAGCGGCTTGGTGCAGACCGGGCACCCATCATATTCGGAGATGGCCAGCAGACGATGGACCTGGTGCATGTCAGGGATGTTGCGCGAGCAAATATTCTTGCCGCGATATCGCCCGTCACGGATGTCGCGTTGAATGTGGGAAGCGGGCATGAAACCTCTCTCCTCGAGCTGGCGCATCTGCTCGCGAGAGCCATGAATCGCAGTCATCTAAGCCCGATCCACGAGCCGGAGCGCGCAGTCAATCCGGTCCCGCGGCGCCTGTGCGATCCAACTCTCGCCCGAGAACTGATCGGCTTCGAGGCGACCCTTCCCGTCGAAGAGGGAATGAGGGAACTGGTGAACTGGTGGCGTTCGGAAAGTGCGTCATCCATGGAGAGGGGAGCGGCCTGATGATCCCGATCATGTCTCCGTTCATTGGTAAGGCCGAAGCGGACGCGGCCGCCGCAGTGATCCTGTCCGGATGGCTGACCCAAGGACCGCAGGTCGCCAGCTTCGAGGAAGAATTTGCCGCGGCGGTTGGTGCGGAATACGCCTGTGCCGTTTCAAACTGTACCGTTGCATTGCACCTCGCGCTCATGGCTGCCGGTGCGAACCCTGGCGATGAAGTGATTATGGCGAGTCACACATTCATTGCGTCCGCTAATGCAGCACGCCAATGCGGTGCCATTCCGGTCTTCGTCGACATCGATCCTGCAACGTTCAACATGGATCCGGACAAAATCGCTGCCGCCATCACGCCGCGAACCAAGGTCTTGATGTGCATCCATCAAATGGGAATGCCGTGCGATATGGAGCGGATCCTGCCACTCGCCCGCGCGCATGGGCTTCTTGTGGTGGAAGATGCAGCCTGTGCGATAGGATCCGAGATCCGTATCGGAGAGGCTTGGGAGAGGATAGGACGCCCTCACGGCGACATCGTTTGCTTCTCACTTCATCCGCGCAAACTTTTGACGGTTGGCGACGGCGGAGTGTTGACCACGTCGAACGCGGAGTTTGACCGACTCTTCAGGCTTTGGCGTCAACATGGCATGAGCGTGCCGGATACGGTCCGCCATAACAGCCAGAAAGTTCTGATCGAAGAGTATCCCGTCACCGGTTTTAACTATCGCCTCACGGACATGCAGGCGGCCGTCGGCCGCGAGCAGCTCAAGAAGCTGGATGAGATCGTCCAACGAAGAAGGGATCTGGCCCAATCTTACAAAGCCAAACTCGCGGATATCCCCGATGTGATCGCTCCGGAAGAGCCGAGCTGGGCCAGGACAAACTGGCAAAGCTACTGCGTCCGTTTGCCGTCGGGCGCCTCGCAACTCGATGTCATGCAGAAGATGCTTGATCGCGGCGTGGCGACTCGGAGAGGGATCATGTGTGTGCATCGCGAACCGGCATACGCGGACCTCAGATTGCGCCTTCCCCTGCCGGAATCCGAGCGCGCTCAGGATTCCTGTATTCTTCTTCCCCTCTTTCATCACATGACGGATGAGGTGCAGGACCATGTCGTTTCCGCACTGAAGGACGCGCTGTCATAGGGGCGGGATCGCTTATCGGCGATTGGACGTCCGTGCCTTGACGGCTGAAAAGACGAGGTCGACGAACTTTAGCATTTCCGCTGCAAGAGGATGACGAGTCAGGGCGAGGCCACCTATCCAGCCGGCGCCCGCCCCGGATGCCGCCAGGGCAAGTGTCGCGACCGGCCGGGCGTCTCCGCTGAGAGTGAGGCAAATTCCGGCAGGAATGGCGGTGCAGACCGCGACGTAAGCGCTTTTATAGATTGCGGAGCTGATCTCAATCCAACGCAACGGCATTTGTCGCCGGATGAGAAAGATCGCGACATAAACTTGCAAGGGGGCACTCAGAAACATCGTGGCCGCAATCGCCTTGAGGCCGAACGGTGCTGCCCCGATGATGAGGGCAGCCGAGATTGGCAACGAGACCAAACTGGCGGTCAGACCGTCCTGCACCCTCCCGAGCGCGATGAGCATCGGATATGTCAACGGAGCTGGGAACAGAAGGATCGATGCGAGCGCCATGATCTTGAGAAGGGGGGCTGCCTCGCCCCATTGGGCGCCTAAAAGAACTTGAACAACCGGATCCGCGAGAACCGCAAGACACAGCAGAGCGGGCCACTGCACCGCTGTGAGAAGCGATAGGCCGTGCAGATAAGCCTTCTTCAGATCGCGGCCGGCCCGAGCCTCGGCCGCCAGGGCGGGCAATACGACCGGTTGGAACGCGTTCACAATCGCACGCTCGGGTAACTGGTAGAGCGTGACTGCGCGGCTGTAGATGCCGACGGCGTCAAAGCCGATCAAGCGTCCAAGATACATTTGCGGCAACACCTGAAAGGCTACGTTCAGCACCGCCGTGGCGCTCGCATATCCACCGAAGGCGAGAATCTTGCGCCCGTGCAACAGGCAAGGCCGGAAGATCCAAAGACCCGGACGATGGACAACGGCAGCGATCGCTATGGCGACTGATGAGGCCATCGCCGCGATCGCGAGGCTGAGATACCCCCAGCCGAGCGCAATCATCAGGAGTGCAACGAGGGAATTCGTGATAACGCCGGCCAAGTTGACAAGCGCAACGCTGCCAAATGCCAGATCGCGCCGCAGAAGGGCCATGGGAGGGCTGGCGAAGGCTCCCAGAGCAACGCTAATCGAAGCGATTCTGATGACGGGATCAAGCCTGGGTTCGGTGTAGAAAGCAGCCAATGGCGCAGCAAGCAACTGGAGAGCCGCCGCGATGAAAATCGAAACGAGGAGCATGATCGTGAATGTGGTCCTCACGCCCTCGGAGGAGATCTCACGCTCCTGCACAAGATAGACGCTTGTTCCAAAATCCCGCAGGACTTCTGCCATCATGACCGTAGCGGAGCCGACAACGAAAACGCCGATCTCGTCCGGGGTCAGAAGGCGCGCGATGATCGCGGTTGTCAGCAGGCTGATGAGCAGCGTCAAATACTTCTCAATACCCGAGAACATGAACGATCGGTGCAGCTTCGTCATCAGGCGGCCCCGATCCCTTGCCGCGCCTTGCCGGGCCAACTGAGGTGTCGCGGTTTATATCTCGACATCGCCCGCGATCCGTGCGGGACATCCCCAAACTTTCTTTCCGGCCGGGACGTCACAATTCACAAACGACATGGCGCCAATGACGGCAGAATCTCCAATGGAGACTCCTCTGCCGATGATGCAGTTAGGCCCAATATAAACGCCATTTCCGATTTTCGTCGGCGTGTAATCGACTGGAGCGCGTCCTAACGTGACACTCCGCCGGACTGTGTCGTGCGAGTAGATCTGAACACCAGACGATATCGAACAATGATTCCCGATGCTGAGTCCGCCTAACCCATCCAAAATCACATTGGGTCCGATCCAGGTGTGTTCGCCGACCTGCACCTCTCCGAGGATCAGCACATTGTCGTAACACGAGGATCCATTTCCAAATCCGTACTGGCGTGCATTTTCCCACCGATCGGTAATGAGATCGCCAAAGGAAACGCGCCGTTTGTATTTCTCCAATTTCTC
This sequence comes from Microvirga terricola, assembly GCF_011777495.1. Classification (GTDB taxonomy): domain Bacteria; phylum Pseudomonadota; class Alphaproteobacteria; order Rhizobiales; family Beijerinckiaceae; genus Microvirga; species Microvirga terricola. The sequence goes on from NZ_JAATJS010000001.1 coordinate 746,368, forward strand.
CAGCTGAAGAGTGCTCTGAAGAGCTTTTAGATTTTCGAGCATCGTCCTGGGCCCCCGAGAATACGCAGCGCACGCATGCGAAATCAAAAGCCACTTCCGGAAAGAAATTCGGTGCGCGCCGTCATGATGAGGATTCGCACATCGAGGGCTAATGACCAATGATCGATATAGGCCAGATCATCTCGGATGCGGGCGCGCGCCACGGAAGGGTCCTCCGTGCTGCCACGCAGGCCGTTAACCTGCGCCAGCCCGGTGACGCCTGGCCGCACCCGAAGGCGCTCGAAGTACTCAGGCACAAGGTCTTCGTAGAGCACCCCCCCAGCAAACATCCCGGGAACGTGAGGACGGGGACCTACAAGCGACATGTCGCCTCTGAGAACATTGAAAAGCTGAGGGAGCTCGTCAAGGCTCGTCCTGCGTAGGAAGCGGCCAAAGGAGGTGACGCGCGTGTCGCCCGGACGAGTCTGCAACACGCCGTCAGGGTCGCAGGAATTCATGGACATCGTTCGAAACTTGAGGATCTCAAACTGCTTTTTACCGAGCCCGTAGCGCCTCTGCCGAAAAAGAACGGGACCACGCGAGGTCAATTTGATTGCGGCTGCGATGGCGAGAAGCGCCGGAGCAAGAAAGATGATCAGGAAAGCGGCAACTGCGAGATCGAAGCACCGCTTCGCCACAGCCTGCAAGGCCCTTCCCGCGAGCCTCTTTGGTGGGGCTACTCGCCTCACCCGAACGCGAGCGCGTAACGCGGGGGATGCCCGAAAATCTTCATTGCCATAACGCGGGCTTGTCTTGAGGGAGGGTCGCCTAAACGCAACTTCCGAATAAAAAGTGCCACGTGTAGCTTGTTCGGGTTCCATAGCGATTCCTAGAGATTAAGAGCCCTAAGTTCCGAGCGTACTATTCCTTATGAAAAGGCTAAGCTGAGCATTGGACCCAATCTCTGCCAAGATGACGATGGATGTCGAAGCTCATGAATAATGATGCGAAGACCGGCCAAATCATATGTGCGGTCAGTTCGATGACTCAATAGTACCCTAAGGGTAGGCGGCAGGTATCTCAGATATTTCGTATTACACCGTTGTTGAATTTATCTGCGTCCGATCGAACTGAGCCGGTACCGACAACGACGAGAAGTGAGGTCGCATCCGGATATGGCAATGGGTGCCGCGTTTCATTCTCATGATCGGCGCCAGCGTATATCAAGTGAGAGATCGCTTATGTTCGCGTGGTAAGTGCCACCCATCACGCTGCCATCCAACATGCCCCGAATGAGTGAGTTGAGCCCCTTCTTAGACGGATGAGTGAGATGCTAATCCAAACGAGGAAGTGCATTCGGCTGTCGTTGATGAGAAGGTTTTGGGGCCGAAGGACGTGAGATCAACGCAGAGATTGTCCGGACGGACCTTGTCGCCCCCCGGTGAATCTTCGAGCGACACTGACGATTCCCAAAGCTAGTCTTCAACAATGAGCGAGGCAAAACATGGCTGAAGTTTGCGTTGCCGGACTGGGATATATCGGTCTTCCGACCGCCGCCATGCTTGCAAGTCAGGGGCATCAAGTCACGGGATTCGACATTAATGCCGCCGCGGTTGCCTCGATCAAATCTGGACACCCCCACTTTCACGAACCCGATCTGCAAATGCTGCTCTCAGCGGCTCTCAGCACGGGGCGGCTTAAAGTGCAGACTGACCCGGTCGCGGCCGACTACTTCATTCTCGCGGTGCCCACGCCTCTTGTAGAAGGCAACAAGCCCGATCTCTCCTACGTCAATGCAGCGTGTGACGGAATAGCACCGTTTCTGCGTGTCGGAAGCACGGTGATTCTGGAATCGACGTCGCCTGTGGGGACAACGGAGCGCCTCTGCGAGCGGATCGCGGCCGCGCGTCCGGACCTGCGGGTGCCGCGCTATATGGACGTATCCGGTGAGTTCGATATCTTTGTATGCCATTGTCCGGAGCGAATCTTGCCGGGACAAATGCTGCGGGAACTGGTCTCTAATGATCGGATCATCGGGGGCGTGACGGACGCCTGCGCGCAGTCAGGCGTCGCGCTCTATGAGACATTCGTGCGATCAAACCTTTTGGTGACGGATTGCCGGACAGCGGAGTTCGTCAAGCTCATCGAGAATGCCTCTCGTGACATCAACATCGCTTTCGCGAACGAGCTGTCGATGATCTGCGACCATCTCGGGATCGATGTCTGGGATGCGATCAATTTGGCCAACAGGCATCCACGCGTCAAGATCCTGCAGCCTGGACCGGGAGTTGGCGGTCACTGCATCGCCGTCGATCCGTGGTTTATCGTGGATAGCGCCCCCAACCTTAGCCGTATGATCCGCGTCGCGCGCGAAGTGAACGATAGGAAACCCAAATCCGTCGTCGAATCCGTTCGTGCTTTGGCGAAGCGTTTCAAGCGACCGATTGTGAGCTGCTATGGGCTGACATACAAGGCGGATGTGGACGATCTTCGCGAGTCGCCGGCTTTGGAAATCGTGCATGACCTGGCGCGTACGACAAATCTGAACATTCTGGTTTGCGAGCCGCACGTCCGAAAACTCCCGCCCGCCCTCGAAAGCTTATCCAATGTTCGCCTCGTCGGGCCGGATGAAGCACGGCGCGAGGCGGACATCGTCGTTTTCCTAGTCGGCCATCAGCAGTTTCGGCGCCTTGAGGCGAACGCGTTTCTTAACAAGGTCGTTGTCGATACCATAGGCCTCCTCGGCGGCTCTCATCAGCGGCAACGTGTTATCGCCTCGAACGGTCTTCCCGTCAGAACCGCCGCCGACGAGACAGAGCAGCGGCTAAGCGCGTAGATGCCCCGCTCGCACAAGAGGTTTGTCTGCGGGTATTGAATTGTCTTTGCAACGGGTGTTGAGGGCCGGCACCGTGACTTCAAAGAAACGGATCCTGTGTATTGTGGGAACTCGTCCAGAAGCCATAAAAATGGCTCCTGTGATCCTCAAGTTGCAAGAAACCCCATGGGCGGAGACCATCATCGTCGCAACGGGGCAGCATCGTGAGCTTCTCGAGCAGCCACTATCCGCCTTCGGGATCACGCTACATAAAAATCTCGATGTCATGACCGACGGGCAGTCTCTGTCTGCGCTGACATCGAGGATTTTCGATCGCCTGGGCCCATGCCTGACCGAATTAGCCCCCGATATGTTGCTTGCGCAGGGTGATACGACATCGGTGATGGTGGCCGCGATATCGTGCTTCTATCAGAACATTCCGTTCGGCCATGTCGAGGCGGGATTGCGAACCGCAACGGTTCGGCTGCCTTTCCCGGAAGAGTTCAATCGGCGCGTCGCGGGGATGTTGAGTACTCTCCATTTTGCCCCAACAGAGAAGGCGCGGGACAACTTGCATCGCGATGGCGTATCGAGCCGCCATATCTTTGTAACGGGAAATACAGGAATCGACGCCCTTTACTGGATGAAAGATCGTTCTCCGCCGATGCCCTTCTCTTCCTCAGAGAAGTCGCGCATGATCCTTGTGACCGCGCATCGTCGCGAGAATATGGGTGAGCCGATGCGGGAGATGTTTCGGGCCATCATCGACCTGACGCGTCTTCATCCCGACGTGGAGTTTGTATACCCGGTCCATCCGAATCCGAATGTACGCCAGATGGCGAGGGATATGCTGGGATCTCAACCGAGGGTCCGCATGTGCAATGCTCTCGATTATCCGCAACTCGTCAGCGTCCTCGCGCGGTCCGACCTTGTTCTGACGGATAGCGGCGGCCTGCAAGAGGAGGCTCCCGCACTCGGGAAGCCGGTTTTGGTGATGCGGAGTGAGACGGAGCGGCCCGAAGCCGTGGATCTCGGTGTCGCCCGGCTTGTGGGATCGGATCGCTCGCAAATTATCACGGAAGTTTCGCGCTTGCTCGATGATCCGGAGGCCTATCGATCCATGGCACTTGGTGTTTCACCCTACGGCGACGGCTACGCTTCAGAGCGTATCCGTGATCATATCAGAGACTATCTCGGAGCTTAAGGTGCGGCTTGGCCGCCGTTCGGCTCAAGCGGAATTTTCTTTCGATCGATGTTGAAAATCGCGGCGAGCTTGAGAAGGCGTCTTTCCGGTCCATCTCTGGAATGCGTGGGCGAATGAACTGACCTCGGCGTAGCCCAGAAGCCATGCGACTTGAGAGACGGAAAGATCCCTGTTCTGGAGATAGCGGTCCGCCAGCTCGAGGCGCAGGTTCTCCAGAATGGCGCTAAAAGTCAGCCCTTCGTCGGCCAGTCGCCTGGACAATGTCCGCGGACTTAGTCCGAGGTCGCTCGCAATCGTCCCGATATTGACAGTGCCATGAGACAAGCGAGGGGTGATGGCATTTTCGACACGCGTCCGAAATGGCTCTTCCATTCGAGGCCGCCGTAAAATCACCTCCTCATGAACCGCGATCAGGTCATTGTGGAGGTAAGGATCCGCAGTGACGAGCGGCTGCTCGGCCACCTGGGGATCGAAAGAAATCCGATCGCGATCAGCCTCGAACTCAAGACGGCAGCCGAAATAGCGTTCCATCTCCGATACATCGCCCTCATGGCGATGAACAAGGCCAATGAATGTCGGGACAAGTTCCAGCTTCGTGAACTGGCGGCAACCGCGGATCGTGCCGGTGATCCAGAATTCCATCTGATGACGGTCCAGGTGGCGTTCGATGCCAACATATTCGTAGTCGAGAGAGAGCGCGTTCGTCTTTCGATACTGTACGCGCAAGGCCTCGTTGAGCAGGGAGATATAGCGTTCCTCGCAAGAGAACGCATCACTGAGCGTCGCTGAAGAAGAGAGAGCATAATAGAACAAACCAAGCCTGCGCAGTTCGAATTTCTGCGCGATATGAAAGCCCAGCAATGCATCATCAAGGATTTCGGCGGCCAGGTTGAGGAAGACGATTTGCCCGTGCGCGCTCACGCGCAGGGACTGATCGTCCATCAACGTCGGCGGGAGGCCTGCCCTTTTGAGAAGCGGTTGGAGATCGATGCCCGCTTCGATGACGCGCTCCGCAGCGAGTCGCGATAGCAGTCCGATGGATACCGGGAGCGTGGCGTGACCTTCCAGTGAACGATCCATGTCCGGCGGGACTCTCGCGCGTGTGGTTCCGCTGGCAATCGATGACGAAATCATCGATGCAATTCAGGCAATTCGGAAACGTCAGGTCAGAGCCGAGGCAATAGCCTATCGCTCCACGATAGTGGTTCAAGGAGGGCTTTGGAAGTAACTCGAAATGACTTACTCAATAGCTCGCAGTCAGAGATGCATGCGGTTCGAGTCTGTGCGCCACGATTGATTGGGCTCGGCTTTTCCGCCTCCGTGTCCCCTATGGCGGTAGGTCGAGCGGATCAGTGAAGAATACCCATAATTGCTCGACCGCAGCTTCCAAACGTCGTTTCAAAGCCGTTATCGATATGAGACACTGACCGTCTGCCGATCAGCTATCACCTCTCTAAGGAGGCCATTATGCTTGTGTCGGGTGATCGATTTGTCAAAGACCTATTGCATCAAATTCGCCTCTTAAAAAGAATCGGACAGCCTAGCGCGGATCGGACGGAGTCCGATTTAACGCAGGAATCTGATCAGGGGATCAACGATAGTTTGCGGCTGGGCGGGCCAGCCTCTTCCCTCTCCCGTTCGGAGCCGCGCAGTGAATTCCGCGCTGCGGCCAACGACATTCGGCAGACAGCGGATGGCGCAACCGGACGAACGTCCCTTGCTTGGACTTCGGAATCGCCCGGACATCATCTCGATGTTAGCTCTCCCACGCCGGCGATAAGGCAGGCGGTCGGCTCGCCTACCGCACCCACTCTCACAGGCGAGACGAGGGCGCATACAGTCTCGCCAGCGTGGAACTCCCACTCTGATCGGATGCAGGATGTAACTTCGACCACTGCCGCCCCGACAGATGCTGCAGCTACGCTGATTCCAACCGCATCGATGAATTGGCTTCCGGGCGGTGGTCCGGAGACTCCTGCGGTTGGGCGTGCATCGGGGGGAGCGCAGCAGGGGGGGGGGCAGGGGTCGGTGACCACCGCCAGTCCGGCGGCGGTCACGCCGCTAGCGGCTGCCGCGGCGTCGCCGAACGCCATCGTTCTCGAAAATCAGAAACCGGGAAACCCCGAAAGTGAATGGGGCATTGACGGAGCCGGCAGCGCGAACATCGAGGGGTTCGCAACCGAGATCAGCATCAATCGCGGACAACGGGTCGATTTCAAGATCAACACCAATTCGACCAATTACCGCATCGATATCTATCGCCTTGGCTACTATGGCGGCATGGGCGCGCGGAAAGTCGGCACGATCCAGCATACCGGGTTACAGAACCAACCCACGCCCCTGCGCGACAGTGCGACAGGGGCGGTGGATGCCGGCAACTGGTCGGTTTCGGCGTCCTGGAACATCCCGGCCGATGCGACGTCCGGCATCTACATCGCCAAGCTCGTGCGGCAGGACGGCGTGACCGGCGCCAACCACATTCCGTTCATCGTTCGCGACGACAGCAGCACCAGCAACATCATCTTCCAGACCTCCGACACGACATGGCAGGCCTACAATCCCTGGGGCGGCGCGAATTTCTATGGTGGCAACGGTCCGGGGACGGGCTCCTTGGGAAATGGCCGCGCCTATGCGGTGAGCTACAACCGCCCGATCACTACTCGCGGCGGCGGTCTCGAGTCGGGGCCGCAGGATTACATCTTCGGCGCCGAGTATCCCGCGCTCATGTGGCTCGAAAAGAACGGCTACGACATGTCGTACATGGCCGGCGTCGATACCGACCGGTTCGGCAGCCTGTTGACGAACCACAAGATGTTCCTGTCGGTCGGGCATGACGAATACTGGTCGGGGCAGCAGCGAGCCAATGTCGAGGCGGCGCGCGATGCGGGCGTCAATCTCTCGTTCTGGAGCGGCAATGAGGTCTATTGGAAGACGCGCTGGGCGTCGAGCTTCAGCGCTGACGGGACACCCTATCGCACTCTCGTCTCTTACAAGGAGACCTGGTCCAACGGCGACATCGATCCGAGCAACGAGTGGACCGGAACCTTCCGCGATCCGCGTTTCGTATCGTCGACCGCGCAGGGCGGCGGCCAGCCGGAGAATGCCCTCACCGGAACCATCTTCCAGGTCGACTCCTACCGCCGCGACGCGATGACGATCGGCTCGGAATTCGCCAATCTGCGGTTCTGGCGCAACACCAGCATCGCCAATCTGCAGCCAGGCCAGACGGCGGCGCTGCCGGTAGGCTATCTCGGCTACGAATGGGACGAGTCCCCAGACAACGGTTTTCGGCCAGCGGGGCTCATCCCGCTGTCCTCGACGACGCTGCCCGTGACGCAATACCTGCTCGACTACGGCAATACGGTCGGCAACGGCACAGCGACGCATAACCTGACGCTGTACCGCGCGCCAAGCGGCGCCCTGGTGTTCGGCGCGGGCACGGTCTATTGGGCGTGGGGACTCGACGACAACCACGACAACGAGACAGTGCCGGTGGACCCCCGGGTCAAGCAGGCGATGGTCAACCTGCTCGCCGATATGGGCATTCAACCCGGCACGCTCGAAGGCGGTCTCGTGCCGACGACGCAATCGACCGACACCATCAAACCCGTCTCATCCATCTCGTCTCCCAACGCAGGCGGTTCTATCGCCGCGGGCCAATCTGTCACGATCACCGGCACGGCTTCCGATAGCGGTGGCGGTGTTGTGGCGGCCGTCGAGGTGTCGACCGATTCCGGTGCCACATGGCATCGCGCGACGGGCCGCGCGACCTGGACCTATACTTGGGTTCCGACAACGGCTGGCACCTATACGATCAAGACGCGGGCGGTGGATGACAGCGTCAATCTGGAAACTCCGGGCGCCGGTCGCACGATCACGGTGACCGGCCCGACCTATGTCAGTCTTTTCGCGCCAACGGCGACGCCAGCGGTTTTATCCGACAACGATTCCAGATCGGTCGAACTGGGAGTGAAGTTCCAATCCTCGGTCGCGGGAACGATCAGCGGTATTCGCTTTTATAAAGGCGCTCAAAATTCCGGTACGCACACCGGCACCCTTTGGTCGAGTACAGGCACCCGGCTGGCGACGGTGACTTTTACCGGCGAGACCGCCAGCGGTTGGCAGACAGCCACATTCTCGAACCCCGTCACTATCACGCCGGGCACAACCTATGTGGCCTCGTATCACGCAGAGGGTGGTCGCTACTCATCGACTTCGAACTACTTCACGACGGCAACCACCAACGGACCATTGACCGCATCAGCGCCTGGCAACGGTGTCTATGCCTATGGCACGTCGAGCGTGTTCCCGACCAGCACCTATCAGGCGACGAATTATTGGGTCGATGTGTTGTTCAACCCTTCCGGTGGCACCACCAATCGCTCACCGGTTGCGAACAATGACACGGGATTCACGACAAGTCAGAACGCGCCTCTCACGATTGCGGCTGCCCTCCTCCTCGCCAACGACACTGATCCTGACGGCGATCCGCTGAGTATCACAGGTGCCGGAACCGCGACCAACGGTTCAGTCGTTTTCAATGCTGCCGCAAACACGATCACGTTCACGCCGTCGGCGGGATACACCGGGACGGCAGGGTTCACCTACAGCATCAGCGACGGTCGCGGCGGTACGGCTTCTGCCAATGTCAGCCTTAACATAGGCACCTCTGGTGGAAATGCCGTCAGTCTGTTCTCGCCTTCCGCAACGCCGACGATCCTGTCGGATTCCGATACCGGTTCAGTCGAACTCGGGATGAAGTTCCAGTCGTCCGTTGGAGGCACCGTCACTGGCATCAAGTTCTACAAAGGCACTGGCGATACGGGGACGCACCAGGGCAGCCTGTGGACTGCAAGTGGGGCGCTTCTCGGAAGCGTTACGTTTACAAACGAGACCGCGAGTGGTTGGCAGACAGCGACCTTCTCGAGCCCGATCTCGCTCGTCGCTGGAACCACCTACGTGGTTTCCTATCACAGCAATGGCCACTACGCGGCAACTCCCAACTACTTTACGACGGCAACAGCGAACGGGCCTTTGACCGCGCCATCGGCCGGAAATGGGGTTTACGCCTATGGATCAGGCGGCCTGTTCCCAAGCAATACGTATCAGGCGACGAACTACTGGGTCGATGTGCTGTTCAACCCATCGGGAGGCGCAACGAACCGTCCGCCAGTAGCCAACAACGACAATGGATTCAGCACGGCATCAAATACCACGCTCACAATTCCAACGTCATCATTATTGGCGAATGACACCGATCCGGACGGGGACCCGCTCTCAGTCACGGGCGTGAGCGGCGCGACGAACGGAACTGCGACGCTGAATGCGCAAGGCACTGCCGTTACCTTCACCCCCGCGAACGGCTATACCGGAGCGGCCGGGTTCACATACGCGATCTCTGACGGAAAAGGGGGAACGTCTTCGGCGAATGTCGGTGTCAATGTCACAGCGCCGGGAGGGACCGCTGTCAGCATCTTCCAGCCCTCGGCCACACCGGCGATCTTGTCCGACAGGGATGCCAGTCCGGTCGAGCTCGGAACGCGCTTCCAATCGTCGGTCGCGGGAACCGTAACCGGTATCAAATTCTATAAGGGGACCGGAGATACCGGAACGCATCAAGGCAGTTTGTGGACAGTAAACGGAGCGCTTCTCGGCACCGTGACATTTACAAATGAGACGGCGAGCGGCTGGCAAACCGCCACCTTCTCCAGCCCCATTTCGATCATTCCTGGGGTCTATATCGCCTCCTACCATAGCAATGGCCACTACGCCGCAACGAGCAACTACTTCACGGCAGATGTGGTCAGCGGACCTTTGACGGCGTTGGCGGACACGACTTCGGACCGCAATGGCATCTACGCCTATGGCTCAACGAGCCTGTTCCCCACCAGCAGTTACCAAAAGACCAATTACTGGGTCGACGTGCTGTTCACTCCGCAGGCCGTGGCTTGAGATAAGGAGAATAAGACGGCTTGCCCGATGAACAGATCAGACCGGACTTAAAAGAGACTCCCGCACATCTGCGCGGACTTTTCAGGAGAGACGATATGCAAGAAGTTTACTCCGATGGCGTGTCCGAAATCACGGTGACAGGGCCCATCGTTCGCATTGATCTAATGAGCCTGTCGCCCGCGGAGCGGGACATTCATGGCAATCCAAAACCGGTCCTTCGGCAGAGGATCGTGATGCCAGTGGATGCGTTTGCAAACTCCGTCGAGCTCATGCAGAAAGCCGTGGCAGGGTTGATCGAGGCCGGGTCTATTAAACAGACTCCGGTTTCCTCAATCGACGATAGGCGCGTCAACGGGACGGCCGAGGAAACAACGCTCTCGAGCCTGGGCCGAAATTCGTCACCGAATTTTTCGAACTGATGCCCGTGAGGATCATTCGTGAGCGGTGATTTTCAGACCGGGTTGCATTGCCTCGCTGCCGTCGCCCGGCAGCACGGCGTGGATCTTTCTGCGGAGTATCTCGCGCACACCTATGCAATCGGCGAGGGCCCCGTAACCAGCCAGCTCCTTCTCCGGATGGCGCGAGAGTCGGGTCTCAGGGCGCGCCGGGGCTCTTTGAGCTGGTCAGCCTTGCTGGATCTCGATGAGGCGTTTCCGGCGCTCGCGCGGCTCAACAACGAGAATTGGGTCGTCGTCGCCGGGGTCGAAAGATCTGACGATGGCGACAGAATTCTGGTTCTCGACCCAAAGGCCATTCTGCCGGAGCCGCTCATTTTGTCGCGAGCGGAATTCTGCCAAGCCTGGGCTGGAGATGTTATTCTCATCAAGCCCTCGCGCAGCCGCCTCAAGGATGCCCAGCGCCCCTTTGGCTTCCTTTGGTTTGCCCCAGAGCTTTTGCGTCAGAGACGTCTTTTTGGCGAGGTCATCGCGGCGGCTCTTGTTCTCTACACTCTTGGCTTGGCGGTCCCGATCTTCTCCCAATTGGTGATCGACAAGGTTCTCATGCACGAGTCTTATGCGACACTCTACGTCCTGGCCGGCGGAGTGATTCTCGCGCTCGTCTTTGAATCTGCTTTCACGTTCCTGCGGCGCTATCTTCTTCTTTATGCGAGCAATCGCATCGACATGCGTGTCGCGGTGCGGACATTCGCGCACCTTCTTTCACTCCCGCTTGCCTATTTCGAACGAATTCCGGCCGGCGTGCTGGTGAAGCACATGCAACAGGCGGCTCGCATTCGCGAGTTCCTCACAGGACGCCTCCTGACCGCCATACTTGATGGCTTCTCGCTTTTCGTCTTCATTCCGGTTCTTTTTCTCTACAGCGTGAAACTCACGATCGTCGTGTTGCTGTTTACGGCATGTGTGGGGATCGCCATTGGCCTCTTGATCGGCCCGTTTCGCCGCCGCCTGCTCGGATTGTACGAGGCCGAGGGGGAGCGGCAAGCGCAGCTTGTCGAAGCCATGCACGGGATGCGCACCATCAAGACGCTGGCGATGGAGCCGCTTCACCGACGTGGCTGGGACAACATCTCCGCGCAATCCGTGATGATGCGCTACGATGTCGAGAGGATTTCAGCCGCAGCGCAAAGCCTGACGGGACTTCTCGAAAAGCTCATGAGCGTCTCGATCATAGCGCTCGGTGCGCTTGATGTATTTAGTCGCGAAATGACCGTCGGTGCTCTCATCGCCTTCAATATGCTGGCCGGACGCGTTTCCGGCCCCCTGGTTCAAATCCTGACGATGGCGCACGAATACCAGGAGGTTGCTCTTTCCGTTCGGATGTTGGGCGAGGTGATGAATCGGGCTCCAGAAACCGATTTGCATCAACGGGGGCTTTGTCCGGACTTGGCGGGAGAGATTCAATTTGAAGACGTGTCCTTCTCGTATCAACCAGAAAGGCCACCAGCCCTTGACGATGTCTCATTTACGATTGAGGCAGGCAGCATTGTTGGCATCGTGGGGCGCAGCGGCTCCGGAAAAACGACGATCACGCGGTTGATTCAGCGCCTCTACCCGATTCAGAAGGGCATTGTCCGTATCGATGGATACGATGTCCGCGAGGTTGATCTCGTCCATCTCCGCAAATGTGTTGGCGTCGTCCTTCAGGATAATTTCTTATTCCGTGGAACCGTGAGGGAGAATATTGCTGCGGCGAAACCATCGGCCACTTTTGAGGAAATTGCGCGGGCGGCCAAAGCGGCTGGTGCAGAGGAGTTTATCGAGCGGCTTCCGCGTGGGTTCGATACCATGCTGGAAGAGAATGGCGGGAACCTGTCAGGCGGACAACGGCAGCGCCTCGCGATCGCGCGCGCGTTGGTGACGGATCCCCGCTTGCTGATCTTCGATGAGGCGACAAGCGCGCTTGATCCCGATAGCGAGGCGATTATTCGGCAGAACCTACGCAAGATTGCTGAGGGGCGCACGGTGCTGATCGTGTCTCATCGACTTTCGACCCTGGTCGATGCCCATTTAATTCTCGTTGTTGATCGTGGACGCGTTATTGCGGCGGGGCGCCATGATCAGCTTTTGACGTCATGCACCACATACCGGCATCTCTGGAATCAGCAGACGAGGCATGCTGCATGATGCCGTCCAACCGTAGTCTAGAGAAGCATCGCGGTGCTAGTCGACTCCCTGCTCCGGCGTCCAGGAGGCGGCTGGCGCTGATATCGGAATTCCAGCCTGATGCCATCGAAGTTGAGGAACGGGTTCCACGCCGTGTGGCGCGGCTCACGCTCTATCTTGTCACCGCGCTGATCGTGACGGCCGTCGCGTGGGCATGCCTCACTGAAGTTGAAGAAATTGCGGTTGCCAGAGGAAAGCTCATCACGACCGAGCCGAATATCGTTGTCCAACCGCTTGAGAATTCCGTTCTCCGGCGCATCGAGGTCCGTGTCGGCCAGATTGTCGAAGCCGGGCAGGTTCTTGCCGTGCTTGATCCGACCTTTACCCAGGCCGACGTCAGACAATTGAGAGGAAAGTTCGAGGCGGCCGATGCCATGGTCAATCGACTCGAATCCGAATTGTCCGGCAAGGTCTATGTTCCCTCGGATGAAGCCAACACGGATCAGGTGGTTGAGGCGAGACTCGCCAGACAGCGCAAAGCCTTCAGTGACAGCAGGCTGAACAACCTTGCTCAAGAGATCGCGCGGGCTGAAGCAAGCCTGGCGAAGAGCAGTAAGGAAGAGGAAATTCTGGTCAAAAGGCTCGAAGGCATCCAAGATATCGAGGCGATGCGCACGATCCTCATGGAGCACCAGACCGGATCAAAACTCAATCTTCTTCAAGCACGCGACGCGCGTCTAGATGTGGAAGCAACCATCGCGCGCTTGCGGGGGGCACAGGTGGAAGCCCGACATGAGCTTGAGAAGGCCCGTTCGCAACGCCAGGAGTTTCTCGAGGATTTCGCGCGTTCGACTCTGGAGTCTCTGGTCGAGGCGCGAGGGCGGCGGGAGGCAGCGTCGGAAGAGCTGAAGAAAGCAGAGCTGCGCCGCAGCCTTGTTTCCCTGACAGCGCCGACAGATGCCGTCGTGCTCGAGACCGCCCAGCGTTCGGCCGGTTCCGTCATCCGTCAAGCTGAACCGCTTGTTGTTCTTGTCCCAACAAATGTAGCGCTCGAAGCTGAGGTCTCCATCGAGCCGAAAGATATTGGCCATATCAATCCGGGTCAGCCCGCGAGGATCAAATTCGACGCTTTCCCGTTTCAGAAGCACGGGACCGCATCAGGTGCGATCAGGACGATCAGCCAGGATGCTTTCCCGGCGGGCTCGAAAGAGACGGAGAGCGGGACGGGCGGCCTTCTCTTTTACAAGGCCCGGCTGTCGCTCGACGATGTCAACCTGACGTCCGTTCCAAGCGGCTTTCGATTGCTCCCGGGCATGGCGGTTCAAGCTGAAATCGGAGTGGGGCGAAGGAGTGTCATCTCCTACTTCCTTTATCCTCTCCTTCGCGGGTTCGACGAGGCCATAAGAGAGCCGTGACGTGCCTTTTCTGAGGCTTTCCGGCGATCCCTTTTTTCCGGCTCATCGCGGCTTCCCGCACATGAAAAAAGCGAAGCAGTTTGCTTTACTGCTTCGCCCTATTCGATTTCTCGCCGTACTGGCTTAACGGTTGATGAGCCGCGTTCTCAGACGTCGAGATTCGCGACGCTCAGCGCATTGTCCTGAATGAACTCGCGGCGCGGTTCCACCACGTCGCCCATGAGCTTCACGAAGAGGTCGTCGGCGTCGGTGGTGTCCTTCACCTTCACCTGCAACAACGAGCGCACGTCGCGGTCAAGCGTGGTTTCCCAGAGCTGCTGCGCGGTCATTTCGCCGAGACCTTTATAGCGCTGCAGCTGCAGGCCCTTGCGGCCGGCGGCCAGCACCGAGGTGAAGAGCGTCAGCGGTCCATCGATCTGCATCTCGTCGGCCTTGCGCACCAGCGCAGCTGGCTTGGCGTAGACGTCCTGCAGGGACTTCGAGCGCTCGTCGAGTTTCTTGGCTTCCTGACTCGCAATGAGGGCCTGATCCAGCGCCGCAACCTGGCGGACGCCACGTATGACGCGCGAGAACACGTAGCCGCCCTCGCGGACTTCGCCGGTCCAGCCGCGTTCGAGGTCTTCCGAAATCGCATCGAGGCGCTGGGCGATATAGGTCGCTGCAGCCGGGCCGCGCTCGGGATCGTCCACCACGTCGGGGCGCAGCGCGCCGGCAATCGCCGCTTGCTCCACCGCCTTGCGATCATAGCGCGAGTGAAGGCTCGACAGAACCTGCCGCACGAGGCGCGCCTCGTCGATCAGACCTTTCAACTGATCGCCTTGGAATTCGACACCGGATTCGAGCCGCAGCGTCGCGTTGTCGATGCCCGCGTCGATCAGGAAGTCCTCGAGCGCGCGCTCGTCCTTCAGATAGATCGAGGACTTGCCGCGCGTGGCTTTGTAGAGCGGCGGCTGCGCGATGTAGAGGTGACCGCGCTCGATCAGCTCCGGCATCTGCCGGAAGAAGAAGGTCAAGAGCAACGTGCGAATGTGCGAGCCGTCCACGTCCGCGTCGGTCATGATGATGATGCGGTGGTAGCGCAACTTGTCGATGTTGAACTCTTCGCGCCCGATGCCGGTGCCGAGCGCGGTGATCAGCGTGCCGATTTCCTGCGAGGACAACATCTTGTCGAAGCGCGCGCGCTCGACGTTCAAGATCTTTCCGCGCAACGGCAACACGGCCTGGAAGGCGCGGTCGCGGCCTTGCTTGGCGGAGCCGCCTGCAGAGTCACCCTCCACCAGCAGCAATTCGCACTTGGACGGATCGCGCTCTTGGCAATCGGCGAGCTTGCCCGGCAGCGACGCGATGTCGAGGGCGCCCTTGCGGCGGGTGAGTTCGCGGGCCTTGCGCGCCGCTTCGCGGGCGGCAGCGGCTTCCACCACCTTGCCGACGAGGGTCTTGGCCTCAGCGGGGTGCTCTTCGAGCCAGTTGTTTAGCGCTTCGTTGAGAACGTTCTCGACGACGGGTCGCACTTCGGACGAGACGAGCTTGTCTTTGGTCTGCGAGGAGAACTTTGGATCCGGCACTTTCACGGAGACGATGGCGGTCAGGCCCTCGCGGCAATCGTCACCGGTGAGGGAAACCTTTTCCTTCTTCGTCAGGCCGGAGGATTCCGCATAGCCATTGACCTGGCGCGTCAGCGCCGCGCGGAAACCTGCAAGGTGCGTGCCGCCATCGCGCTGCGGGATGTTGTTGGTGAAGCAGAGGACGTTCTCGTGATACGAGTCGTTCCACCACAACGCCACTTCGACGCCGATGCCGTCCTTCTCCGAGCGGATCACGACAGGCTGTTGGATCAGCGGGGTCTTGGCGCGGTCGAGATAGCGCACGAAGGCCTCGACACCGCCCTCGTACATCAGCTCTTCCCGCTTATGCTCCGCATGGCGCTTGTCGGTGAGAATGATGCGCACGCCGGAATTCAGGAAGGCGAGTTCGCGCAGGCGGTGTTCGAGGGTGGAATAATCGTATTCCACCATGGTGAAGGTCTCGGTCGAAGCGAGGAAGGTCACTTCCGTGCCGCGCTTTCCCTCCGCGTCGCCGACGACGGCGAGCGGGGCCACGGCGTCGCCGTTGCGAAACTCGATCTCGTGCGCCTTGCCATTGCGATAGATGCGAAGCTTCAGCCAGCTCGACAGCGCGTTCACAACGGATACGCCCACGCCGTGCAGGCCGCCGGAAACCTTGTAGGAATTCTGGTCGAATTTTCCGCCCGCATGGAGCTGGGTCATGATGACCTCGGCCGCCGAGATGCCCTCGCCCGGGTGGATGTCGGTCGGAATGCCGCGGCCGTTGTCGGTCACGGTCACCGAGCCGTCGGCGTTGAGGGTCACGGTCACTTCCGTGGCGTGGCCGGCCAGCGCCTCGTCGATGGCGTTGTCCACCACCTCGTACACCATGTGGTGCAGGCCCGAGCCGTCATCCGTATCGCCGATATACATGCCGGGCCGCTTGCGCACCGCATCAAGGCCCTTGAGCACCTTGATCGAGTCCGCGCCATAAGCGTCGGCATTCACGTTCGCTGCGGGTTCAGCCATCTGGGGTCCTTACAAGAGGCGCGGAGGGGGAAGCGGGGCGCGCTCGGTCGTTTGATTCGTTAGATCAAGTATTTAGGCACTTTTGGGCGAAATTTCATCCCCGCGCGCGTATACGCGCGCGGATAGGCCGCGAAAAGGTCTGGAAAAGTCAGGATTGGATGCGTCGCTTCAGCGCGCCGCGATCGCCGCTGCAGCCCCCGCCATCACGGTTCCGGTGGTGCGGTTCAGGGCCTTGATGGCCTTCGCGCTGGTAAACAGCCGCCGGGCGCGGGCCGCGAGCACGATATAGGCTCCGAGCACCACGGTGAGCACGGCAAGGGTGGCCGCAACCAGCTCCACATAGCCGAGCATCGTCACCTTCGTCAGGTCGAGAATGGTGGGCAGGAGCGCGAGGTAGAACACCATGACCTTCGGGTTGCCCATGGTCACGGCAAGGCCGCCGAGAAAAAGCTTGGCCGGGTGCTCGTAGACCTCGTTGGCCTCGACCTCCCGCGCCACGGCAGGGGCGGTCCAAAGCTTATAGGCGATATAAAGCAGGTAGGCGATGCCGGCCCATTTGATGACCAAGAAGACCTCGTGGAAGGTCTGCGCCAGGGCGGCGAGCCCGACGATGGCGAAGGTCAGCCACACCACGTCGCCAATGGCGACACCCGCCGTGAACGCTACCGCTCCCTTGGTGCCCCGCCCCAGAACCCGCGCGACGATGGCCGCAATCCCCGGCCCCGGAGAGGCGGCGGCGATGAGCAGCGCGGTCGAAAAGACGAGAAGGCCGGTCAGATCCATGCGGTCACCTATTTAATCGATGATGAAAAGCTTCGTACCTTTATGGCCCGATGTGGAAGGCGTCAAAATTATCCAGGCTTGAGCGAGACGATCTCATTCACGCGCCGCCTCGAGGTCGCTAGACCGCATGTCCGACCAGGGAGCCGATGACGGCGGTCGCAGCCATTGCAAATGCGCCCCAGAATGTGACGCGGATCGTCGGCTTGATCACCGAGGCTCCGCCTGCCTGAGCGCCCAGGGCGCCAAGAATGGCAAGGCCCACAAGGGATCCCCCGGAGATGGCGAGGGCTGTCCCCTTCGGCGGAGCGGCGATGGCGATGAGGAGGGGCAGGGCGGCGCCTGCTGCGAACGTCACCGCTGAGGTAAGAGCCGCCTGGATTGGGCGGGCGACCACATGTTCCGAGAGACCCAGCTCATCTCGTGCGTGGGCTTGGAAGGCGTCCTTGGCCATCATCTGCGTGGCGACCTGCCGCGCGAGGGCCGGTTCGACGCCTCGCGTTACATAGATCTGGGTCAGCTCTTCCAGTTCCTCCTGGGGCTGCTCGGCGAGTTCTTTCCGCTCCCGCGCGAGATCGGCGTTTTCCGTGTCGGCTTGCGAACTTACCGAGACATATTCGCCTGCTGCCATCGACATGGCTCCCGCCACGAGTCCGGCAATGCCTGCGACGAGGACTTCACTGGCTGAAGTCGAAGCGCTGGCGACGCCGACCATAAGACTTGCCGTTGAAATGATGCCATCATTCGCGCCGAGGACCGCTGCCCGTAGCCAGCCGATCCGCTGGATCAAATGGCTTTCCCGATGAAGCGGATGCATGCGGGCCTCCTTGAGCAACTGGGACGACCGATTTCCCACCAACCGATGAAAGCTGCCGAGGGAAGGACGAAGGCCGGTTCAGGCAGCCGGATGTTGCAAGGGCAATGCCAAGCGCGTCAACCCAGCCTGTTGCGATAAGGTTCCGCCGGACGATCAGCAGGTGCCTGCCTCTCGGACATCCTCATCGGCGGCTTTCAAATGGCGTGATGCGACCGGGGGCAACATGCAAGAGATCGGCCCGCCCATCTAGCTCGGCAAACAAACCTTCATCCGCGCCCGTCATCCAGACCTGTCCGCCGAGGCTCTCCAGCGCGTCGAACAGGGCCGCGCGGCGCTTGGGGTCAAGATGGGCGGCGATCTCGTCGAGAAGGACGAAGGGGGCGATGCCGCTCATGCTGGCGACAAGCCGCGCATGGGCGAGAACAAGGCCGATCAGCAGCGCTTTCTGCTCTCCGGTCGAGGCCGTTTCTGCGGCGATGTCCTTTGGTCCATGGCGCACCAGAAGGTCGCTCGCCTGCGGCCCGATGAGGGTGCGGCCCGCGGCGCGGTCGCGCGGGCGGGATTCGCGCAGCAGCGCGCGGTAGCGGTCTTCCGCATCGACGGCGGGGAGAGTTGCCACGAGATGGTCGATCTCGCCTTCGAGGCTCAAGGTGGCGAAAGGAAAGGGCGAGGCCTCTTCGCGCGTCTCCAAGATCAGTGCGCCGAGCCGCGCCACCGTCTCCCGCCGCGCGGCGGAAACTGCGATCCCGAGCTCGGCGACCTCGCGCTCGATGGCATCAAGCCAGGAGCGGTTGTCGGGGTTTTCCTCCAGCACGCGGTTGCGCGAGCGCAAGGCCCGCTCAAGCGCATTCGCCCGCGTGCCGTGTTCCGCATCGACCGCAAGCACGAAGCGGTCGAGAAAGCGACGCCGGTCGCCGGCGGGCCCGCGAAACAGCGCATCGAGATCGGGGGTGAGCCAGACGATGCGGACATACTCGGCAAAGGCGGTGGGTGAGGATACCGTCGCGCCGTCGACGCGACAGGTGCGCGATGCGCGGCCGCCCTCGACGGGTTGTTCGAGCCCGGTGCCGAGGCGATGCTCGCCGAAAGGCGTGTCGAGCGTCAGTGACACGGCAAACGAGCCCGGCCCGTCTTTGCGCGCCATCTCGGCCAGTTCGGCGCGCCTCAAGCCCCGTCCCGGCATGAAGAGCGAAATCGCTTCCAGCACATTGGTCTTGCCCGCCCCGTTCTCGCCCGCGAGCGCGACGAGCGGGCGCGCGACCGTAAGGTCCAGACTCGCATAGGTGCGAAAGTCCTGGAGCATCAGGCGCGCGATGCGCGAAGCGGAGGGAAGGAAAGCGGACATGCCCCGTCTTCATCGGGGAGGCGGCGTGAAAGATCAAGCGCGACGCACCCGCTCTCCCAGAGGGGAGGTGAGGCGCGGCTCCTCGTCTGTCATGGCCGGGCTTGTCCTAGCCACCCCGACACGCGGGCGCCCTCAAAAACGACATCACCGGGACAAGCCCGGTGATGTCAGAGACAAAAAACTTGTCGCAAAACGTCAGACGCGCATCGGCATCAGCACGTAGAGCGCCGGCGCGCCCTCGCGGTCCTGCACGATGGTGGGCGAGCCGGGATCGGCGAGCTTGAAGAGCGCCGTGTCGCCGTCGAGCTGCGAGGTGATGTCCAACAGATAGCGGGCGTTGAAGCCGATATCGATGGGCGAGGAATCGTAATCGACTTCGATCTCTTCCGTCGCGCTGCCCGAATCCGGGTTGTTGACGGTGAGCGTCAGGCGGCCGTCGTTGAGCGCGAGCTTCACCGCGCGCCCGCGCTCGGACGAGATGGTGGAGACGCGGTCGACCGCCTTGGCGAAGTCGCCGCGCTCGACGGTCAGAAGCTTGTCGTTGCCGCTCGGAATGACGCGCTGATAATCCGGGAAGGTGCCGTCGATGAGCTTCGAGGTCAGGACCACGCCGTCGAAGGTGAGGCGGATCTTGGCCGAGGAGAGTTCGATGACGACATTCTCGCTGCCGTCCTCGACGAGCTTGACGATCTCCGCCACGGCTTTACGCGGAACGATGACGCCTGGCATGCCCTCCGAACCCATGGGGGCGGGCTGTTCGACCCGGGCGAGACGATGACCGTCGGTTGCCACCGCGCGCAGCATGGTCGCGCCGCCGACATCGATCGTGTGGAGATAAATGCCGTTCAGGTAATAGCGCGTCTCTTCCGTCGAGATCGCGAACTGCGTCTTCTCGATCAGGCGCTTGAGATCGGCGGCGGTGAGCGTGAAGCTGTGCGGCAGATCGCCCGCGGCGAGATCGGGGAAGTCGCTCTCCGGCAGCGCTTGCAGCATGAAGCGCGAGCGGCCGGAGCGGATCTGCATCTGGCCCGTGTCGCCGGTCATCTCCAGCGAGACCTGCGCGCCGTCCGGCAGTTTGCGGACGATGTCGTAGATCATGTAGGCGGGGACCGTGGTCGAGCCCGCATCGGTGATGTCGGCGGGGATGGTCTCCGTCACCTCGATGTCGAGGTCGGTCGCCCTCAGACGCAGCGAGCCGTCTTCCGCGCGCAGAAGGACGTTCGACAGGATCGGAATGGTGTTGCGGCGCTCGACGACGCGGTGAACATGGCCCAGCGCCTTCAAAAGGGCGGCGCGCTCAACAGTAACTCTCATACCCAACACCGTTCTCGTTGGAAGCCGTCAGCCGATTCCCCCGCGGCCGGAAGGCCGGGTGATCAAGCGGGCGGCAAGATTGGCTAAGGTTGCCGGAGAAAGCAAGCGCGTGGCTTGCTTTCGTCAACAGCCCCCATTTGTGATTGCAAGGATTACTCCTGCAGCATCCGCTTCAGGAGCTCGACCTCGTCGTTGAGCGCATTGTCCTCGCCCAAAGCCTTTTCGATCTTGCGCACCGCGTGGAGCACGGTGGTGTGGTCGCGCCCGCCGAAGCGGCGGCCGATCTCCGGCAGGGAGCGCAGGGTCAGCACCTTCGACAGATACATGGCGATCTGGCGCGGGCGGACAACGGCGGCGGTCCGGCGCTCGGAGAGGATGTCCGAGCGGGAGACGTTGTAGCGCGAGGCCACCAGCTTCTGGATGTCCTCGATCTTGACCCGCTTCGGCTCGCGGTTGCGCACGAGGTCGCGGATCGCGGCCTCGGCGGTCTCCAGCGTGATCGCGGAGCCGGTCAGGGTCGCGTGGGCCAGGAGCCGGTTCACGGCGCCTTCGAGATCCCGGCCATTCGCGGTGATGGCGCGCGCGACGTAGGAGACCACGTTCGGGCTGACATCGAAAGTCGGGTGCACGGTTTTCAGGGCCTCGATGCGGGTGGTCAGGATCGAGGCGCGCAGGGCCTCGTCCAGCGCGCCGACCTCGACCACGAGGCCGCCCGCAAGGCGCGAGCGCACGCGCTCGTCGAGGCTCTCCAGGTCCGCCGGAGGCCGGTCCGCCGCCACCACGATCTGGCGACCCGCGTCGATGAGCGCATTCAGGGTGTGGCCGAATTCCTGCTGGATCTGCTTGCCTTGAATGAACTGTACGTCGTCGATGATCAGAAGGTCGATGCCTCGAAGACGCTCCTTGAAGGCCAGCGACGTCTGCGCCTTCAGGGACGCAACGAAGCCATACATGAAGCGGTCGGCGGTGAGATAGATGACGCGGCGACCTTGCGCGCGCATCTCATGGCCGATGGCATGCAGCAGGTGCGTCTTGCCCAAGCCCACGCCAGCATGAAGATAAAGCGGATTGTAGAGGGCCGGACCCGCCTGATGGTGAGCGACCCGGTCGGCCGCCGCATGCGCCAGCGCGTTGGAACGGCCGATGATGAAGGTGTCGAAGGTCAGGCGCGCATCGAGCGGCGCGCCGCCGAGATCGGAGCCTTCGCCGCGCTCTTCGGCGGGCGCTGGGGCGACAAGCGGCTTCGGTTCCGCTGCTGGGCCGGCCGCGAGGGTCGTGACATTGCTCGGGCGCGGCGCTTCGGGCGCGCGCCGGGCGGGCGCGGCATCCCTGCCAACGGTCGAGCGCACGCCGATGGTGATGCGCTCTACATGGGGGGACTCGGCGCGATAAAGCGTGAGAACCCGGTCGGAATAGTGAGACTCGATCCAGCTCTTCAGGAAGCGGGTCGGCACCGTCAGATAGGCGCAGCCGTCGGTGATCGCGTCCAGCTCCAGGCGTCCGAACCAGCTTGCAAAAATATCCTCGCCGAGTTCCGCCCGCAGACGGCGCTTCACCCGTACCCACACGTCCGAAGCGGTCTGCTCATTTGAAGCAGCGATGCTAGACATCAATATCCCCCTTTGCGGGACCGGGCCTTTAAAGGTCCGCGTCCCGACGCCACGACCGGTTCTTGAATGCGAAAGACACTATGGTCTCGCAGGTCGCCCCCAACCTGACGTCCCAATTGAACTGAAGACTATACTTTTTGTGTTTAAGTTGAGAGAGCCTGACTGGGCCCCTCAAGAACATCCTCTCAAGCTAATCCAAGTGATCTCTGGGCCGGGGTAGGCTTTCGCTTGCTTCCTAGACATATGAAACAATGCTCTATCCCCGTCTTTATGAGCTCTAAACCTTGCAACTTGAAAGGATGACTTCGCGGCGGACCGTCGAAGTGAGGCGACCTTACACAGGGGGGGTGGGGGGCGCAACACGGGTCAATCGTCCGGCTAAGCTTCCATCCCCATCGGAGGGGGTCACCAGCTCGTCCACAGCTTTTCCGGAGATGCGACAAAGCCCTGACTCTTCAACCGATTCACGGTTTCGCCACAATCCAATCGGGGCTGCAAAAAAGACTTTTTCAGCAACAATGATTCAGGATTGATTCGGGTAAATTTAGGCACGAATTCCGATGCCTTCCGAACCTTTGCCTGCTAAGATATTGAATTAAATCATCTTTTTATGCGCAGTTTACAATTGTGGCAAAGCGCTTCTCACCCCGAAAACAAGGGCCCAAGTCAAGGGGCTGTGTGGATAAAAGAGAGCCTGTGTCCGCCGCACTTCAGACACAAAAAAACCCGGCCTCGCGGCCGGGTTCCTGAACGTCAAAAGGGGTTAAGCGCGTTACGCGCTCAGAGCCTTGATGCTGTGAGCGAGGCGCGACACCTTCCGCGAGGCGGTGTTGGCATGCACGATGCCCTTCTGGGCAGCGCGCATCAGTTCCGGCTCGGCGGCGCGAAGGGCGGCTGCGGCCTCGTTCTTGTTGCCGGCGGCGATGGCTTCCTCGACCTTGCGGACGAAGGTGCGCATGCGGCTGCGGCGCGACCGGTTGATCGCGGTACGCTTCGCGATCTTGCGGGTCATCTTCTTGGCGGACACGGTGTTGGCCATGGCCAATCCTCGTTCTTGAACTCCGATGCAGCCGGCAAGCTTTATTCAAGCTCGTAGCACCGGTTGATTGAATGGAAACCGAAGAGCCCGCGGGACGCGCGGGCTCGTGTGAGGCGGCTTATAGACGTGACCGGCTGGAACGTCAACGCCGGCTTGCCTTTGAGCGTCAAAAAAGCGCCCTGAGCGCCAGCCGCCAGGGATTCGCCGGGTCGAGGAGGAGCTTTAGGGCCATCAGGCTCGACACCATCACGAGCAGCGGGCGGATGAGCCGGGAGCCAAGGCGCATGGCGAGCCGCGCGCCGATCTGCGCTCCGAGAAACGAGCCGGCCGCCATGACGAGGCCGAGCGGCCAGATCACCGTGCCGGTGGCGGCAAACAGCGCGAGGCTGCCGCAATTGCTGGCCAGATTGAGCAATTTCGTATGGGCCGTCGCCCGCACCACCCCGTAGCCGAGCAGGGTGACGAAGCCGAGCATATAGAAGGAGCCGGCGCCGGGGCCGAAGATACCGTCATAAAAGCCGATGGCGACCGGGACGGTCACGCCGAAGGTCAGCGCCGACAGGCGCGCATGAGCGTCCGCATCCCGCACTTTCGGCGACAGGGCGAAGAACAGGGCGATCCCGATGAGCAGCACGGGAATGACCCCGTCGAGGACCGGGCGCGGAAGGAAGCCGACGCTGAGCGCCCCGGCAATTCCGCTGAGGAAGGCGATGACGGCCAGCGGCCAGGTCACGCCCCAGTCGATCAGCCCCTTGCGGCCGAAGGTATAGGTGGCGGAGGCGGCGGCAAACGAACCCTGCACCTTGTTGGTGGCAATGGCGTGCGCGGGATCGACCCCGGCCAGCAGCAGGGCGGGCAGGGTCAGAAGCCCTCCACCTCCGGCGATGGAATCGACGAAACCGGCCAGAAGCGAGATCGCGGCGAGCGCCGCGATCGTATCAAATCCGAGATCGGGCACGGTTCAGCGGTCTTTGAATTGGGGCGCGCGCTTCTCGACGAAGGCGGCCATGCCTTCCTTCTGGTCGGCGGTGGCGAACATGGAATGGAAGATGCGCCGCTCGAAGCGGATGCCCTCGGAAAGCGAGGTCTCATCGGCGCGGTTGATGGTCTCCTTCGTCATCATGACGATGGGGAGCGATAGGGAGGCGATGGTCTCCGCCGTCTTGAGGGCTTCGGTCAAAAGGTCGGCGAGCGGCACGACCTTCGCGACGAGGCCGGAGCGCTCGGCCTCTTCCGCACCCATCAGGCGGCCGGTGAGGCACATCTCCATGGCCTTCGCCTTGCCGATGAGGCGGGTCAGGCGTTGCGTGCCGCCCATGCCGGGCATCACGCCGAGCTTGATTTCAGGCTGCCCGAACTTGGCGTTGTCGGCGGCGACGATGAAGTCGCACATCATGGCGAATTCGCAGCCCCCGCCGAGCGCAAAACCCGCCACCGCTGCGATCATGGGTTTCCGCCGGCCCGCCACCCGGTCCCAGCCGGCGAATTGGTCGTCGGAATAGATCTGCGGATAGGAGAGGTTGGCCATCTCCTTGATATCCGCGCCGGCGGCGAAGGCTTTCTCCGAGCCGGTGATGACGATGCAGCCGATGCCGTGATCCGCCTCGAGGGCATCGAGCGCCCGGTTTACCTCGCCAAGAAGGGTCGAATTGAGAGCGTTCAGGGCTTGCGGCCGGTTGAGGGTGATGAGACCGACCTTGCCGCGTGTCTCGACGAGAATCGTTTCATAAGCCATGGCCGCCTCTCTCGATGATGGGCAATCGGTTAAGCGAGGCGGCGAGGCGCGGCAAGGAAAATCGGCGATCTTTCCTCAAGGCGCCACAAGCTTGCGATAAAGGTGCCAAGTGGAGTGGCCCAGGATCGGCAGCGTGACCGCAAGGCCGAAGAAGACCGGCACGAAGCCGATGAAGAGCCCCACCGCCACGATGAGCGCCCACACAACCATCGGCCCCGGATTGGCCATGACGGCCCGGATCGAGGTCTGGATGGCGGTGCCCAGGCTCACGGGGCGATCGATGAGCATGGGGAAGGACACGACGCTGATGGCGAGCACCACGGCGCTGAAGACGATGCCCACCAGGTTGCCGACGATGATGACCGTCCATCCCTGAGGGGTCAAAAAGATCTCCTGCAGAAACATGGAGACCGATTCCGGCACATGCTTGTTGCCGAAAGCCGCTTTGTAGATCGCCTGCGCCGTGCCCATCCACACAAGGAAGATGGCGAGCAGCCAAACACCCAGTGCCACGATGGCGCCAAGGCTCGGCCCTTTCAGTACGTTCGAGGCCGTCGTCCACGAAAACACCTCGCCCCGCTCCCGCTGCCGACTCAGCTCGTAGAGGCCCAGAGCGGCGAAGGGGCCGAGGAGCCCGAAGCCCGCCATGAGCGGAAAGAGCAGCGGCAGCACCTTTGAGCCGAAGCTGTAGCGGGCGAGAAACAGGCCGATCACGGGATAGATCAGGACGATGAAGAGGGCGTGCGTCGGCATGGCCTTGAAATCGTCGAGCCCCTCCAGGAGGGATTGCTTGAGATCGGCAATCCCGATCTTGCGCACGACGGGCTGATCCAACGGGGCATTGATATTGTCGATGGCGTCGATTTTCGCCATGGCGTTCACCTCCCGAACTTTTAAGTTCAAGCGGTCACGACGCCACCCGATGCAGTGAACCCCGCCCCCAAAGGCCGCTGTTATCGTGGGAGTCGCAACCTGCAGATCGACTTAAGGCAATTGTACCTTTTTCGGGCCAAGCTGTCGCCTGAAAGCCGATCACATGTTGGCAACGACGGCTTTTGCGGCCCGGTTCCGTCTATTTCTGGCACTTCGGGCAATAGAAGGTGGAGCGGCCCGATTGCACAAGGCGCGCCACGGTGCCCTTGCAGCCGGGCGTGACGCAGGCCTCGCCCTCCCGGTCATAGACCTTGAAGCGGTGCTGGAAATAGCCGAGCGTGCCGTCGACCTGAGCGTGGTCGCGTAATGTGGAGCCCCCGGCCGCCACCGCCTCGTTCAGCACGTCGCGGATGACCTCGGCGAGAACATGCGCCTTCTGCGTCGGCTGGCCCTTTTTGGAGACGAGCGATCCGGCTGCTGCCTCGGGGTGCAGGCCGGTCCGAAACAGGGCCTCGCAAACATAGATATTGCCTAAGCCCGCGATCAGCCTTTGGTCGAGGAGCGCCGCTTTCAGCGGGGTGCGCTTGCCCTCGAAAAGCCGGGCGATGGTCTCGCCCGAGAGTTCGTTGCCCAAGGGCTCGATCCCCATGCCGGCGAAATGGCGACAGGTTGCGATTTCGGGGCGGGGCACCAGATCCATGAAGCCGAAGCGGCGGGTGTCGTTATAGGTAATGACCGCACCGTTCGAGAGGGTGAACACCACATGGTCGTGCGGGCTCTGGCCGCCAGGGGTCTGATAGAAGCTGCCGGGCTCGGCGGTGGCGCCGTCCTTCGTCACCAGAAAGCGCCCCGACATGCCGAGATGCATCACCAGCACCTCGCCGGAAGAGAGATCAGCCAGAAGGTACTTGGCCCGGCGGCCGAGGCTCGTCACCTCCTGCCCCTCGAGCCGCTTGGCGAAGCGCTCGGGGAAGGGAAAGCGCAGATCCGGCCGGTTCTGGGCGACCTTGGTGAAGCGCGCGCCGACCATGGCGGGCGCCAATCCCCGGCGGACGGTTTCGACTTCGGGCAGCTCGGGCATCAACCATCTCTGTCTTTGTTGAGGCCGCTTACATAGCCTTCCGGGCGCGGTTCCGCTATGGATCGCGGCAAGAGAGCATGATCGAGACCAGTGGAAACCGGTTGTTCGCTCGGATCATGCGGCAATAAGGAATCGAAAGCTTGATCGTGTTTCAAGGAGACATGATCAAGCTGTAGAGGCGACGAGAGGATCTTTTGAGAGCCATGACCGAGGAAAAGACCCATTTCGGGTTCCAGTCCGTGCCGCTCGGCGAGAAGCAGGGCCGGGTCAACGAGGTGTTTCACTCGGTCGCGAGCCGCTACGACCTCATGAACGACCTCATGTCGGCGGGTCTCCACCGGCTCTGGAAGAATGCCCTCGTCACGTCGTTGCGCCCGCCGCGCGACCGGGCCTTCCGCCATCTCGATGTCGCCGGCGGCACGGGCGACGTGGCCTTCCGCATTCTCGATGCAGGCGGCCCGCAGACCCATGTGACTGTGCTCGACATCAACGGCGACATGCTGGAGGTCGGGCGCGAGCGCGCCGGGCATACATATGAGGGGCGCATCGATTTCGTCGAAGCCAATGCCGAGGAACTGCCCCTCCCGGACAAGACCTTTGACGCTTACACCATTGCCTTCGGCATCCGGAACGTGCCGCGCATCGATGTGGCGCTGAAAGAGGCCTACCGGGTATTGAAGCCCGGCGGGCGCTTCATGTGCCTAGAATTCTCCAGGGTCGACGTTCCCGTCCTCGACAAGATCTATGATGCGTATTCCTTCAATGTCATTCCGAAGATCGGGCAGATGGTGACGGGGGATGCGGATTCTTATCAGTACCTCGTCGAGTCGATCCGCCGCTTCCCGACACCCGCCGCCTTCGCGCGGATGATCGAGGAGGCGGGCTTCAAGCGCGTCACGCACCGGGCGCTGACGGCGGGCGTCGTCAACATCCATTCCGGCTGGAAGATCTGACGTGATCGGCAGCCTCGTCCATTTCTTCCGCAATCTGCGCGCCGGTTGGGTTCTGGCGCGCGAGGGCGCGCTGGCGCTGGTCGACCCTAACTTCCTGCCGCCTGCTGCGCGGCTCAGTTTACGCTTCGCGCGCATCATCGAGCGGCGCGGCCTGGGCGATGGCGCGGCGCGGCTCTCTGTGGCGTTGACGCGGCTTGGCCCGTCTTATGTGAAGTTCGGCCAATTTCTGGCCACCCGCCCCGACATCGTCGGCGTGGCGGCGGCGCGCGATCTCGAGCAGTTGCAAGACCGGATGCCGCCCTTCCCGCGCGAGCAGGCGGTGCGCGTGATCGAGGCGGCTCTGGGTCGTCCTGTCGACGAACTCTTCCTTGAATTCTCCGAGCCGATCGCGGCGGCCTCCATCGCGCAGGTGCACAAGGCGCGCATCACGACGCCGGAGGGCGAAGAGATCGTCGCGGTGAAGGTGGTGCGCCCCGGCGTGCGCGAAGGTTTTGCCCGCGATCTTCAGGCCATGCGCGCGGCGGCGCGGCTCTTCGAGCGCGTAGTGCCGGATGCGCGCCGCTTGAAGCCGATGGAAGTGGTGGAGACGCTCGCGCGCTCCGTCGCCATCGAAATGGACCTGCGTCTCGAAGCGGCGGCGATGTCCGAGCTGGCGGAAAACACCAAGGACGATGCGGATTTTCGCGTTCCCTCTCCCGAGTGGACGCTCACCGCGCGCGACGTGCTGACCACGACGTGGATCGACGGCATTCGCCTCAACGACATCGCTGCCATCGAGAAGGCGGGCCTCGACCGGGTCGTGCTGGCGCGTACGGTTCTGCAATCCTTCCTGCGCCATGCCATCCGTGATGGGTTTTTTCATGCGGACATGCATCCGGGCAATCTGTTCGTGGATGCAAAAGGCCGCCTCGTCGCCGTCGATTTCGGCATCATGGGTCGGCTCGGCATGAAGGAGCGCCGCTTCCTTGCGGAAATCCTTTTGGGCTTCATCCGTCGCGATTATCGCCGGGTGGCGGAGGTGCACTTTGAGGCCGGTTACGTGCCGCCGCACCACTCGGTGGAGGACTTCGCGCAGGCTCTACGCGCCATCGGCGAGCCGATCCATGATCGCCGTGCCGATGAAATCTCCATGGCGAAGCTGTTGACCTTGCTCTTCGAGATCACGGCTTTGTTCGACATGGCGACGCGCACCGAACTCGTCATGCTGCAGAAGACCATGGTCGTGGTCGAAGGCGTGGCGCGCAATCTTGACCCCAAACTTGACATGTGGACCACCTCCGAACCTGTCGTGCGCGAATGGATGGAGCGTCACCTCGGCCCCATCGGGCGCATCGAGCAGGCGGGCCAGGGAATATGGACGCTCGCGGGCTTTGCCGCCACTCTGCCCGATCTGGCGCTGCGCGCCGGGCGCGTGCTGGCGCAGGTTGAGGACGTCACCGCCAAGGGCGTCGCGCTCACCGACGAGAGCCTCGACGCCATTGGTCGCGCGAAAGCACGCGGCAACCGATGGGGCACGGTGGCCTTGTGGATCATCGCCGCATCGCTGATCATGCTGTTGTTCGGAGGGTTCTGACGATGGTGCTGTCGGGCAAGCGTGTCCTCCTCGTCATCGGCGGCGGCATCGCGGCCTATAAATCCCTCGATCTCATCCGCCGCCTGCGCGAACGCGGCGCGTCGGTGCGCTGCATTCTCACTGCCGGCGCGCAACAATTCATCACGCCGCTCGCGGCCTCCGCGCTCACCGGGCAGCGCACGCATACCGATCTGTTTGACCGCGAGGACGAGGCCGATATCGGCCATATCCGTCTCGCGCGCGATGCCGATCTCGTCATCGTCGCGCCCGCCACCGCCAACACCATGGCCAAGATGGCGGGCGGGCACGCGGACGATCTCGCCTCGACGGTTCTGCTCGCAACCACGCTGCCGATCCTGATCGCGCCCGCCATGAATGTGCGCATGTGGCTGCACGCCGCGACACAGCGCAATCTCGCGACGCTGACCGCCGACGGCGTTCATGTGGTGGGACCTAACGAGGGGCCGATGGCGGAAGCCGAAACGGGTCCGGGCCGTATGGCCGAGCCGCTCGAAATCGTCGCTGCCGCCGAAAAATTTTTCGCGCCGTCAGGCCCGCTCAAAGGCAAGCACGTGCTCGTCACAGCAGGGCCGACGCATGAGCCCATCGATCCGGTGCGCTACATCGCCAACCGTTCTTCCGGCAAGCAGGGCTACGCCATCGCGCGCGCTGCGGCGGAAGCGGGCGCGCGGGTGACGCTCGTCTCCGGTCCGGTGGACCTTGCCGATCCGCCCGGGGTCAGCGTGGTGCGCGTGGAGAGTGCGCGAGATATGCTGGCAAGCGTTGAGATCGCGCTTCCCGCCGATATCGGCATCTTCGCCGCCGCCGTCGCCGATTGGCGCGTGGTCCATGAGGGTGCGCAGAAGCTGAAAAAGATCGGCGAGGCCTCGCCCGCGCTCTCGCTTGTCGAAAATCCGGACATTCTCGCCACCCTTTCTCACCGCAAGGAAGGTCGCCCGCCGCTCATGGTGGGGTTTGCCGCCGAAACCGAAAACGTCATCGAGAACGCGAAGCAGAAGCTTCTGCGAAAGGGCTGCGATCTCATCGTCGCCAATGATGTCTCGACCGCTACAGGCGTCATGGGCGGCGATCAGAACACAGTGCATCTTGTCTCGGCCGCTGGTGTCGAGACATGGCCGACCCTGGCGAAAACCGACGTGGCTCGCAAGCTCGTGGAGCACTTGAGCGTTCTCGCCGGAGCATCAAAGGCATGACTCATCGTCTTCGCATCCAGCGTCTCGCCCATTCCAAGGGTCTGCCGCTGCCGCGCTATGAAACCGCTGGCGCAGCGGGCATGGATCTCATTGCAGCGAATGCGGAAGACGCGCCCGTCATGCTGTCGCCCTTGCAGCGCGCGCTTGTTCCCACCGGTCTCGTGATTCAGCTGGAGCCCGGTTTCGAGGCGCAGGTGCGCCCGCGTTCGGGGCTTGCGCTCAAGCATGGCGTGACGGTTCTGAATGCGCCGGGCACCATCGATGCGGATTATCGCGGCGAGGTGCAGGTGCTTTTGGTCAATCTCGGCGATGCGCCGTTTGCGATCACGCGCGGCATGCGCATCGCGCAGATGGTGGTCGCGCCCGTGACCAGCGTGACACCCGTCGAGGTGGGAAGCGTGGACGACACCGCGCGCTCCGCCAACGGCTTCGGATCGACCGGCATGTGAGGAATCGGGGATGAACTTCCTCTCCCGCCGCTCGCTTCTCGCCATCGCGGCCGTCACGGACATCGCGCTTCATGCGCGTCCGACGCCAGTCTCCGCGAAGGCGCTAGCGGCGCGCCATAGCCTGCCGCCACGCCATCTCGAGCCGGTGCTCCAGGCGCTCGTGCGCCACGGCATCCTGAAGGGGGTGCGCGGCCCGCGCGGTGGCTATGAACTGGCGCGCGAGCGTCGCCGCATCACGGCGGGGGACATCGTGCGGGTGGCCATGGCGGCGCAGGATGAGGAGGGAGCGGTCCCGGTATCGCGCTTGGCCGAGGTCGTCGTCGCGCCGCTCGTGCAGCGCGGAACCGAGGCCTTCCTGGCTGAATTGGATCGGGTGACGGTGGACGATCTCTGCAACAAGGCGCAGGCCGAAATGGCGGTGGAGATGGCATCTCCCGTCGATTTCACAATCTAGAAATGTAATATAATCTAATTATCGACAGGTTTCGCAAAAAGGGATAAAAAGCCCAAAGTCACTCTGAGGAGAGCTCCATGGCTGAATCCGCCCGCAAGCCCGGTCACGGCAAGATCTACGGTTCGATCACGGATACGATCGGCAACACCCCGCTCGTGCGCCTGAACCGCCTGCCGAAAGAATATGGCGTCGACGCCGAGATTCTTCTCAAACTTGAGTTTTTCAACCCGATTTCAAGCGTCAAGGATCGCATCGGCGTGAGCATGATCGATGCGCTGGAAGCGCAAGGGATCATCAAGCCAGGCGCCACGCTGATCGAGCCGACCTCGGGCAACACCGGCATTGCGCTCGCTTTCGTCGCCGCCGCGCGAGGCTACAAGCTGATCCTGGTCATGCCGGAAACCATGTCGATCGAGCGCCGCAAGATGCTCGCCTTCCTCGGCGCGCAGCTCGACCTCACGCCCGGCCCGCTCGGCATGAAGGGCGCGGTGGCCCGCGCCGAAGAGCTGAACAAGGAAATTCCTGGCTCCATCATTCCGCAGCAATTCCGCAACCCGGCGAACCCTGAGATCCACCGCAAGACCACGGCGGAAGAGATCTGGAACGACACCGACGGTAAGCTCGATGCCTTCGTTGCGGGCGTCGGCACGGGCGGCACCATCACGGGCGTCGGCCAGGTGCTGAAGCCCCGCCTGCCGAACCTCAAGGTGTTCGCGGTGGAGCCGGAGGATTCGCCGGTTCTCTCCGGCGGCCAGCCCGGCCCGCACAAGATCCAGGGCATCGGCGCCGGCTTCGTGCCGGAAGTGCTGGACCGCTCCGTCATCGACGGCATCGTCACCGTAGGCAACCAGACCGCCTTCGACGTGGCGCGCAAACTCGCGAAGCAGGAGGGCATTCCCGGCGGCATCTCGACCGGCGCGAATGTCGCGGCGGCGTTGGAGATTGCGGCGCGCCCTGAGTTCAAGGGCAGGCGCATCGTCACCGTCGCGCCGTCCTTCGCCGAGCGCTACATTTCGAGCGCGCTGTTCGAAGGCATCTGAGCCTTCGCGTCAGAGACTTTTCGAGGGCGGCGTTAAGCCGCCCTTTTCGTTTTGTATCCGGCGAATGCGGCCGGAACGTCACTCTATCGGCGCAGTTATCTTCGATCTGTGGTTCGAGGAGCGGCCGATGGGCGAGAAGAAAAGACCGTCTGCAACACCTGAGCGAAGGGGCACCCCGCCCCGCTCCGAACCGCCGCCCGCGGCGGGGCCGCACGCCAAGCCCGAACTGACCAACGAGGACGCCACCCCCGGCACAGGCTCTCTGCCACGGCCCGGCGGCGGCGACGAGGCGGATTCGACGACGGGGTGAAATGGCCGTTCGGTGCCGGCGCGCTTGCGATCGTTCGCATCGAGGATCGCCTTGCGCACACGGATCGACTTCGGCGTCACTTCCGCCAGCCCGTCGCCCTGAATCCACGCGAGCGACTTTTCCAGTGCGGTGCGGATCGGCGCTGTAAACCTTCGGCGCCTGCTCCAAGGGCGGCTTTGGCCGCCCTCTTCTTTTGCCGAGCTCCCGCCCTTGCGGTACGTTTCTTCGCCATCGATTCGCAGGGACCCGCCAATGATCTCGTCCACCGCGCCGCTGCGTCTTTTCTCCGGTCCCCTGAGCATGTTCGGCGCCAAGGCGCAGATCGCGGCTTTGGAAAAGGAGCTCGATTTCGACCTCGTCGTAGTACCCTTCCACATGCAGAAGCTTTACGAGCCGAAGCATCCGGAGGTGGCGCGGATCAATCCGAAGAAGCAGGTCCCGGTGCTTGTCCACGACGGGCTCGAGATTTTCGATTCGACCCAGATCTTCGAATATCTGGAAGACCTCAAGCCTGAGCCCGCCCTTTGGCCCGCCGACGTGAAGGCGCGGGCGCGGGCGCGCCTGCTCGAACTGAAATCCGACGAGGTCTACTTTCCCGCGATCATCCGCCTGATGTCCCTTCAGCATGCGCCGCAGGATCCGACTGCCGTCGCATCGCGCGACAATGCCGCCCGCTTCTACGACGAGATGGAGGTGGTGCTTGGCGACAACGACTATCTCGCCGAGTCGTTTTCCTTCGCGGATATCGCCTTCTACATGGCGCAGCTCTTCGGCGCGCGTATGGGGGCGGGTATGACCGGGACGACGCCGAAATTGCTGCAGTGGCGCGAGCGGATGTCGGCCCGCCCCGCCGTGAAACAGGTGGTCGGGCCGATGGCGACTTTCCTGGTATCCGAAGGGCGCCCGCTGCCGGACTTCATGAAGCGCTTCGCGCCGGTTTGATTGCAGGGCGAGCCGCAGACACCACCTTCCTCATCCTGAGAATCTGGCAGGGCGGCGATCCATCGTCATGCCCGTACCTGTTGCTGGCCTCCACGTCTTCGGTTCTGGCGCACAAAGACATGGATGGCCGGCGTAAGCCCGGCCATGACAAGCAATGAGGGCTGCGAAGGTGATCGGGGATGACGTGCGCAAAGAGAAAGGCCGCCCCCAAAGGGCGGCCTCTGCCTTTTCGCCAGAACGCGCCTTCAGCCTTTACGCGCTCAGCGCTTCCTTCTGCTTTTCGGCACGCTTGCGGTCGTTCGGGTCGAGAACGGCCTTGCGGATGCGGATCGACTTCGGCGTCACTTCCACCAGTTCGTCGTCCTGAATCCAGGCGAGCGACTTTTCCAGCGTCATGCGGATCGGCGGAGTCAGACGCACCGCTTCGTCCTTGGAGGTCGTGCGGATGTTCGTGAGCTTCTTGCCCTTGAGCACGTTCACTTCGAGATCGTTCTCGCGGTTGTGCTCGCCGACGATCATGCCCTGATAGACCTTCCAGCCGGGCTCGATCATCATCGGGCCGCGATCTTCCAGGTTCCACAGCGCGTAGGCCACGGCCTCGCCCTGGTCGTTGGAGATCAGCACGCCGTTGCGGCGGCCCGCGATCTCGCCCTTGTAGGGCTCGTAGGCGTGGAACAGGCGGTTCATGATCGCCGTGCCGCGCGTGTCGGTCAAAAGCTCGCTCTGGTAGCCGATGAGGCCACGGGTGGGAGCGTAGAACACCAGGCGCTGGCGATTGCCGCCGGAGGGGCGCATCTCGACCATCTCGGCGCGGCGCTCAGACATCTTTTGCACCACGACGCCGGAATGCTCCTCGTCCACGTCGATGACCACTTCCTCGATGGGCTCGAGGGTCTGGCCGGTGGTGTCGTCCTTCTTGAACACCACGCGGGGACGCGACACGGCGAGTTCGAAGCCCTCGCGGCGCATGGTTTCGATGAGGATCGCGAGCTGCAATTCGCCGCGGCCGGAGACGTAGAACGAATCCTTGTCCGCCGCCTCCTCGATCTTGAGCGTCACGTTGCCTTCCGCTTCCTTGAACAGACGGTCGCGGATCATACGGCTCGTGACCTTGTCGCCTTCCGTGCCCGCGAGCGGGCTATCGTTGACGATGAAGGACATGGTGACGGTCGGCGGATCGATGGGCTGGGCCTGGATCGCGATCTCGTTCTCCGGCGCGCAGAAGGTGTCGGCCACCGAGCCCTTGACGAGGCCCGCGATGGAGACGATGTCGCCGGCCTCACCCAATTCGATGGGCTGGCGCTCAAGGCCACGGAAGGCGAGGATCTTGGACACGCGGCCTGTCTCGACCACATTGCCCTCACGGTCCAGAACCTTGATCGCCTGGTTCGGCTTCACCGAACCGGAGGTGATGCGGCCGGTGACGATGCGGCCCAGGAAGGGGTTGGCTTCAAGCAGCGTGCCGAGCATGCGGAAGGAGCCTTCCTCGGTCTTCGCCTGCGGCACGTGCTCCAGCACGAGGTCAAAGAGCGGCGCGAGGCCCTGGTCGCTCGGGCCTTCGGGGGACTTGGCCATCCAGCCGTTACGGCCCGAACCGTAGAGGATCGGGAAGTCGAGCTGCTCGTCGGTGGCGTCGAGCGCCGCGAACAGGTCGAACACCTCGTTGATGACCTCCTGGTAGCGGGCATCCGGCCGGTCGATCTTGTTGATCGCGACGATGGGGCGCAGGCCGATCTTGAGGGCCTTGGACACCACGAACTTGGTCTGCGGCATCGGGCCCTCGGCCGCGTCCACCAGCACGATGGCGCCGTCGACCATGCTCAGGATGCGCTCCACCTCGCCGCCGAAATCGGCGTGGCCGGGGGTGTCGACGATGTTGATCCGGGTGTCCTTCCAGACGACCGAGGTCGCCTTGGCGAGAATCGTGATGCCGCGCTCTTTCTCGAGATCGTTCGAGTCCATGGCGCGCTCTTCCACGCGCTGGTTCTCGCGGAAGCTGCCTGACTGGGAGAGCAGCTTGTCGACGAGGGTCGTCTTGCCGTGGTCGACGTGGGCGATGATGGCGATATTGCGCAGCTTCATAAGGGCTCTTTCAAAGGCAAAACCGTCCGGCTGCGGGGGCCCGCGTCGCGCACACTCTCGGAACCGGAATAAGGGAATTCGTTGCGATGCAATATAGCGATGAGGGCTTTTGGGCAATAGGGCGGGCGCTTTTCGAGGCGGGGCCGGCCCCGAAAGGGACCTAGGCAGGGCCGGGACACTCGGATAACGTATCGAAATATCATTCAACGATGACGATTCCGATGCTTCCGGTGCGTAAAGCGATTGTCGCCTGCCTTCTGACCCTGGTCGGGATCTCCTAAGCGACAGGACAGACCATGTCAGCCGAGCAGTTGATGGAGGCCGACAGGGCCTTCAACGCCATGGGCCAGAAGGAGGGAGTCGGCAAAGCCTTCATCGCCTTTGCCGCCGATGACGGGACGGTTCTCATGCGCCAGGGGAACCTGCCGATCCTCAACAAGACCGAGCTGATCGATGTCTTCTCGAAGGTGTCGGGCTCGTCGCTGACCTGGGAGCCGCTCAAGGCTGAGATCGCCGCGAGCCAGGACCTCGGCTACACCTTCGGTCGCTACAAGATCCGCGACGGCAACGAGATCAAGCAGCACGGCGTCTATGGGACAATCTGGAAGAAGCAGCCCGACGGGTCGTGGAAATACGTCCTCGATGGCGGCGGCCCGACCCGGTCGGAAGTGCAGAAGCCTTAAAGAGCAGCTTCAGGCCGGGCGGCGTCCGAAGCGCCAGCCCGGCTTGACGCTCGTCACCATCATCATTTCCGCAATGGTCTCGGGCGTGACGAGCCCGACGAGGCAGTGCGCCCGGTCGAGGACGAGAAGCGCCGGGGCCTTCGCGTTGTTCAGCAGGGTCAGCGCCGTCTCGAAGGGTTGCCAGTCTCCCACGGTCGTGACGTTGCGGTCCATTACCTCACGCACCGGCGCGGCCGGTCCGTGATCGCGCAGAGCGAGGATCAAGCCGTCGCGGGTCAGGAGGCCCGCAGGCCGCCCCGCGTCGTCCACCACCGGAAATTCCTTCTGCGATGTGCGCAGCATCAGGTCCACCGCCTCGTCGAGGGTGGCGGAGACGGTGAGCGCTTCCACCGACCTCACCATCACCGCGCGCACGGCGAGCCCGCGCGTGCCGTCCTGCAGAGCGACATGCTGGGATTCGGCGGTCGCGGCGAGATAAACGAACAGCCCGATCAGGATCAGGATGGGGCTCACGAAAAGCCCCGCAAGCGCGAAGACAAAGGCCGTCGCCTGGCCGATGCGTGCGGCGATGCGGGTCGCTTCCGCGTGATCGAGCTTCATGGCGAGCAGCGCACGCAGCACCCGCCCGCCATCCATGGGGAAAGCCGGAATCAGGTTGAAGGCGAAGAGAATGATGTTGGCCGAGGCGATGCGTGCAAGAAGCTTCGCCCGCGGATCGTCGAGCCCCGTCGCGACAGCCTCATGGAAACCGATCCCAAGGATCAGGATCAGCACTGCCGCGATCACCACGTTCACCAGAGGCCCGGCAATGGCGATCAGCAGTTCCTCGCGCGGATCGTCGGGAATGCGCTCGAGACTCGCGATGCCGCCGATGGGCCAGAGCGTTACTTCCGGAGTCTTGATGCCGAAACGGCGCGCCACGAGGATATGGCCGAATTCATGAGCGAGCACGCAGGCGAACAGAAGCACCATGAACGCCACGCCCGGAACCGCCGCATCTCGCCCGCCCATCTGCCATTGCGCCGCGCCGATCCAGATGAGGAACAGCACGAACGTCACATGAATACGCACCGCCGTTTCGCCGATGCGCGCGATGGGAATGGACCAGAGCATAAGGGCCTCCGCGCGGGCTTGCCCTTAAGGTGGGGCGCACGGAGGGGTTTCGGAAGGTTATCCGGCGAAGCCTGATCAGATCACCAAGAAGTCAGTGTAGGCGAGCTTTGGCTTGTTTGAGAGGATGGCGAACTGCACCGCTTTCGCAGCCCCTGTTCCGTCCTCATCGTAGTAAAGCGCGCCCGTCTTCTTGTTGTAGATGATTCGGTCGTCCTGATCGTGAGCTGCGCTTCCCTCGTAGAAGGCGCCTTTCTTCAAAGCTCCGGCCTTGCCGAGCTTCTTGAAGATCGCGTTTTCGAAATGGATCTTGTCTAGCTTCCGCGCGAAGTCGGTGATCCGGTCGATGTTGGTCTTCCCGAGTTTGGTGTCGAAGACGAAAATGTCCTTATCGCTGCCGCCGCTCAAGGTGTCGTTGCCAAGCTTGCCGTTGAGGAGGTCTTTCCCCTTGGACCCCGCCAGTTTGTTTTTCCCACCGGTGCCAATCAACCGCTCCAGCACGTCATTGACGGTAATGGTGAATGTTGTGGGGAGGCCGTTCTTGTCTCCATCACTAGCGATCACTGTGATCGTGTGCTGGGATGCAGTTTCAAAGTCGAGCGGAACCTTGCCGGAAACGACGAGCTTGTCGCCTTTGATGGAGAAACGTCCCCCGGCATCGTCGCTAAGTACGTAATTGACCGGATCCCCGTCGCCGTCCGTCGCCTTGAGGGTGCCGACGATTGTACTGGCCGCGGCATCCTCCGCGATTGACGCGCGGCTGAGTGTCGGCTGTGAAGGTGCAACATTCGGCCCTTCCCTGACGTCCAGAATGGTAATGACGAACGTCGCAGGTAGACCGTCTCTCCAACCGTCATTCGCAACGACGGTAATGGTGTGTTGCGTGGCCTGTTCATAATCAAGCGGTACGTTGCCGGAGACGACGAGTTTGTCGTTTTGGATGGCAAAGCGCCCCCCTGCATCATCAATAAGTACATATGTTATCGGATCGCCATTGGCATCGGTCGCTTTCAGAGTACCAACAACGGTACCGGCAACGGAATTCTCGGCGACCGAAGTCCCATTGAGGGTCGGTTGGGTAGGCGTCCATCTCGGCTCGGCAGTCACATCGAAAACGGCCACTTCCGATTTGCGGCCGCCCTGATCCCCGGCTGCAATTGAGAGAATGACGTTGCGATAGTGAACGAAGTCACCCGGCGTGTATGCGAGGTTTTGTATAAACTCGGAGACAATCTCGGGTGTCACAGTCTCATCGAACGAAATTCTTGCAGGGCCACTGTGACCGATGTCCTGTATGGTGCCGATAAGAGACCCCTTATAAAATAAATTTTGACTAAAAGAGCCGTCGACTATCCTAAACTTAGTTCCAAGTTTGAAATGATTCATTGTGAAGAAATAGCCTTTGTTCGATAAAGTAATATCGAGAAAAGCTATCCGACCTTTGTCATCGGTAACGAAGGCGTCGCCTTCAGGGTCAATACGTACGCTTTGACTTTCTTTAACATAAAGATGGCCACCGGCGAGCTGGGAAAGCGTTGGTGCTGCATCCGTCCAGACATTCGTACCCTCCACAATAGCGTCGAATCCATTGCGGTGAAGGTCATCTCGGGCCGCTGGAGTCGCGATCGGTCCGTTGAGGACGATCTTCTCTCCTTGGCGCTCGAATGCGTTGAGCCTCAGGGCAAGGGGGAGACTGCTGACAGTAACCGTCGCGTTGTCGTCGGCTATAAAAATCCCGTTGATCTTATCGAAGATCTTGCCGCTCAGGTCGATTGTCTCCCCGGTCAGGTAAACACTCGTAAGGCCGTACAAGCTGCTGACCGACACAATGCCCGCTAGCATCTCTCCGGAGATCTTCACGGTTGCATATGAGGCCGGCGACCCGGCAACGATTGCGGAGAAACCGGACATCGTCACATAAGAGAAATCGAATATACCGCCTCCGACAAGCACGAGAGTGTCAGTTCCGGAGCCTTTGAGGGCGCTTCCCGGAAAATTGGCGGCAGTCACTTCAATACGGGCCATGGTTGTCTCTTTTGGAGATGCGGCAACTGCAGCTTGTATTGCAACAGTATTAGACTGTAAACGCAGGTTATCCGCTTGCCGAAACGGCACTTACGATCTCGCTCGGGCATAAAAAACCCCGCGAGGCGAACCTCGCGGGGCTGCAAAATTCCCGATTGGAAGCGCCGTGGGCCGAGCCTTACAGCCCTAGCTTCTTCTTCCTCTGCGCCAGCGTGCGAAGCCGAAGCGCGTTGAGCTTGATGAAACCGGCAGCGTCGCGGTGGTCATAAGCCACGGCGCCTTCCTCGAAGGTCACGAGGTCCTGGTCGTAGAGTGTGTAGGGGCTCGTGCGGCCGATGAGGTGGACGCCGCCCTTGTAGAGCTTCAGCTTCACTTCGCCGGTGACGAATTCCTGGCTCTTGTCGATCATCGCCTGGAGCATCTCGCGTTCCGGCGAGAACCAGAAGCCATTGTAGATCAGCTCGGCATATTTCGGCATCAGCTCGTCCTTGAGGTGAGCCGCGCCGCGATCCAGCGTGATGGATTCGATGCCGCGATGGGCGACGTAGAGGATCGTGCCGCCGGGGGTCTCGTACATGCCGCGGCTCTTCATGCCGACGAAGCGGTTCTCGACGAGGTCGAGGCGGCCGATGCCGTTGATGCGGCCGAGCTCATTGAGCTTGGCGAGAAGATCCGCCGGGCCGAGCTTCTTGCCGTCGATGGCGACCGGGTCGCCCTTCTCGAAGGTGATCGAGATGACGGTGGGCTTGTCGGGCGCGCTCTCCGGGTCGCCGGTGCGGGAATAGACGTAGTCCGGCACTTCCGCCGCCGGGTCTTCCAGCACCTTGCCTTCGGAGGAGGCGTGCAGAAGGTTCGCGTCGACCGAGAACGGAGCCTCGCCGCGCTTATCCTTGGCAATCGGAATCTGGTGTTGTTCGGCGAAAGCGATGAGCTGCTCGCGGGAGCGCAGATCCCATTCGCGCCAGGGGGCGATGACCGTCACGTCGGGCTTCAAAGCGTAATAGCCGAGCTCGAAGCGTACCTGGTCGTTGCCCTTGCCCGTCGCGCCGTGGGCGACAGCGTCCGCGCCGACCTTTTCGGCGATCTCGATCTGCTTCTTGGCGATCAGCGGGCGGGCAATCGAGGTGCCGAGCAGATAGAGGCCCTCGTACTGCGCGTTGGCGCGGAACATCGGAAACACGTAATCGCGCACGAACTCGTCGCGAAGGTCCTCGATGAAGATGTTTTCCGGCTTGATGCCCAGAAGCTCGGCCTTCTTGCGCGCGGGCTCCAGCTCCTCGCCCTGGCCGAGATCGGCGGTGAAGGTCACGACCTCACAGCCATAGGTGGTCTGCAGCCACTTGAGGATGATCGAGGTGTCGAGGCCGCCGGAATAGGCGAGCACGACCTTGTTCACGCGCTTCGAAGCCATAGTCTTCATGTCCAAAATGATCGGGAGTTCGCGACTTAGAACGGAAGCTTGAGCAGCGCAACCTGACAATTGAGCTGCGGCAACTGGTATGCGTCCAAAGCATCCC
This sequence comes from Microvirga terricola, assembly GCF_011777495.1. Lineage (GTDB taxonomy): Bacteria > Pseudomonadota > Alphaproteobacteria > Rhizobiales > Beijerinckiaceae > Microvirga > Microvirga terricola. The sequence goes on from NZ_JAATJS010000001.1 coordinate 787,816, forward strand.
CGGCGCGTGGCGGCGGTGCTGCCAGGATTTCTCGGAATGGGCTAGGCAGCCCCACCCGGTCGAGTCCGGCCCCAAGTGGAAATCTCAAGCCCTGGAAGAGGTGAGTGCGATGCCCAAGCCGGTCCTCGAATTCTGGTACGACTTCGCCTCCACCTATTCCTACCTGTCCGCCATGCGCATCGAGGCGGCGGCCGAGGAGGCGGGAGTAGCGCTGGTGTGGCGTCCGTTCCTGCTCGGGCCGATCTTCGCCGCCCAGGGCTGGACTTCCTCGCCCTTCAACGTCTTTCCCGGCAAGGGCCGCTACATGTGGCGCGACATGGAGCGGGAGGCGGCCCGTCTCGGCCTGCCGTTCTGCCGGCCCGATCCCTTTCCGCAAAACGGCCTTTTGGCCGCGCGCATCGCGCTCCTCGGCGGCGACCGGGGCTGGGGCCCGGCCTTCACGAAAGCGGTCTACACGGCGGAATTCGCCAAGGGCCGCAACATCAGCGATCCGGTGATCCTCAGTGAGGTTTTGGCCGAACTCGGCGTCGACGCGGCGTCGACCCTGGAGGAGGCCGAGACGGAAGCCACCAAGACTCGCCTGCGTCGCTTGGGGGAAGAAGCGCAGTCCCGCGGCATTTTTGGCGCGCCCACCTTTTTTGCCGAGGATGGGGAAATGTTCTGGGGCAACGACCGGCTGGAGCGGGCGCTCGAATGGGCCATGGGCGACCGCGCCCGGCGCAGCGGCTTCGTGGTCTGAGCGGCGCGAAAGTAGGATGTTTTTGGGACCGCCCTACGAGGCGTCTCCGGCGGTCTTGTTGATGCGCTCCACATCCGCCTGCGACAACGCGAGATCCGCCAAGGCCGCTTCGTCCAGGCGGTAGAGCGCGCGACGGCTCGCCCGGTCGTCGAGCCAGGCTTCCACTTTCATGAGCAGCTCCAGCCACGCGGTCCCGCGGGTCGTCCGCGCGGGATGGGGCAGAAGATTTTCTACGCAAAGGGCGGCAGCCATGGTCGGGCTCCTCGACATCAGGTTGTTCTAGGCGAAGCAATGCTCCTGTTCTAAACTGCATTCAAACGAGAAGTCCTTGAGCTTCAGCCAAGGAAAACTTGGGCAATAGTTCTCATGTCCCGTCGCCTTCCGCCGCTCAATGCCCTGCGCGCCTTCGAGGCCGCAGCCCGCCACCTGAACTTCGAGAGGGCGGGCGATGAAATCGCCGTCACGGCCAGCGCCGTCGGCCAGCAGGTGAAGGCGCTCGAAGCCTGGTTGGGTCACTCCCTGTTCACGCGGCTCCCCAGCAAAGGGGTTGCGCTCACGCCCCTGGGCGAGCGCTATGCGGCCTCCGCCACCGAGGCGCTCAACGTCCTGCATGAAGCGACGGCCCGGGCATTGCGTCCGGAAAAGTCCCAGGCGCTGACGGTGAGCACCGTTCCGAGCTTTGCGATGGGCTGGCTCATCCCTCGCCTCGGCTCCTTGCGCCGGCGGCATCCCGACATGGAGATCCGCGTGTCCGTCTCCACGGATCTGGTCGATTTCAGGCGCGATGATGTGGATGTGGCGATCCGCTCCGGGCGGGGCGTCTATCCGGGCCTGCGCGCGGACCTGCTCTCTGAAGAAACCTTCTTTCCGGTCTGTAGTGCGGATCTGCTCAAGGATCAGTGGCGCCCTTTGCGCGAGCCGGCAGATCTGCGCCACCACACCCTCCTGCAGGAGATTGCGGATTACATCCCCGAATACATCACCTGGGAGCGTTGGCTCGCTGCTGTCGGCGTGACGGGGGTGGATGCCACTCATGGCCCGCGCTTCTCGCATACCTTTCTTGCCCTCCAGGCAGCGGCTTCTGGCCAGGGCGTGGCATTGGCCACCAACGTGCTGATCGGCGATTACCTGGAGGCGGGCCGGCTCGTGCGGCCCTTCCCGCAAGAGGTGAGAGGCAAATACCAGTACTACGTGGTCTGTCCCGAGTTGGCGGCGGATCGGGCCGACATCGCGGCCTTCAGGGCCTGGCTTCTCGACGAAGCCGCAGCGGCTCGCCAAGCAAATCCTTGAAAGCCTTGTGATCCCACGCCATTTGGGCTAAAGCGACGCCCATCCGACAGACATTGACGGGTGCCGTGTTCGAAGGTGCGCGAGACGCGCCTCCGAGGTGTTCCGCTAACGTCTTGACGATAAATGCGTTTTCTGTCCGCTGGCGATACGCCGGCCCGCTTCTTGAAAGCGGTATGCCTTGGACTTGGCCCTCGAGGGGCGTCCCTGGCAGCGGCGGGCGGGAGCGCCCCGTAACACGAACCGCCGGCGGGCCCCTTCAATCTGGGCCATTCAGGAGATCATATGTCCGTAGCTATGCAACAGCCGAGCCGTGAAGATTTCGCGGCGCTGCTCGAAGAGTCCTTCCGCACGAACGAAATCAGCGAAGGTTCGGTCGTCAAGGGCAAGGTGGTCGCGATCGAGAAAGACGTCGCGGTCATCGACATCGGCGCCAAGACCGAAGGTCGCGTCGCCCTCAAGGAATTCACCGGCCCCAACCGCGACCGCGAACTGAAGGTCGGCGATGAGGTCGAAGTCTACGTCGAGCGCATCGAGAACGCGCTGGGCGAAGCCGTCATCTCGCGCGACAAGGCTCGCCGCGAAGAGTCGTGGGTCAAGCTCGAGAAGGCCTTCGAAGCACAAGAGCGCGTCAACGGCGTCATCTTCAACCAGGTCAAGGGCGGCTACACCGTCGATCTCGACGGCGCCGTGGCGTTCCTGCCGCGCTCGCAGGTCGACATCCGCCCCGTCCGCGACGTCACCCCGCTCATGGGCGTGGCTCAGCCGTTCCAGATCCTCAAGATGGATCGCCGCCGCGGCAACATCGTGGTGTCGCGCCGCACGGTTCTCGAAGAGAGCCGCGCCGAGCAGCGCTCCGAACTCGTGGCCAACCTCGAAGAGGGTCAGGTCATCGACGGCGTGGTCAAGAACATCACCGAGTACGGTGCGTTCGTTGATCTCGGCGGCATCGACGGCCTGCTGCACGTCACCGACATGGCATGGCGCCGCGTGAACCATCCGTCCGAGGTCGTAACCATCGGCCAGACGGTCAAGGTCAAGATCATCAAGATCAACCACGAGACGCACCGCATCTCGCTCGGCATCAAGCAGCTTCTGGCCGATCCGTGGGAGGGCATTGCCGCCCGTTACCCGGTCAACGCCAAGCTCAAGGGCCGCGTCACGAACATCACCGATTACGGTGCGTTCGTTGAGCTCGAGCCGGGCATCGAAGGCCTCATCCACGTCTCCGAGATGTCCTGGACGAAGAAGAACGTCCATCCGGGCAAGATCATCTCCACCTCGCAGGAGGTTGAGGTCGTCATTCTCGAAGTCGATCAGGTCAAGCGCCGCATCTCGCTCGGTCTCAAGCAGACCCTGCAGAACCCGTGGGAAGCCTTCGCCGAGAAGCACCCGGTCGGTTCGGAAGTCGAGGGCGAGGTCAAGAACAAGACCGAGTTCGGTCTGTTCATCGGTCTCGAGAACGACGTCGACGGCATGGTCCACCTCTCGGATCTCGACTGGAATCGTCCGGGCGAGCAGGTCATCGACGACTTCAAGAAGGGCGATATCGTGCGCGCCCAGGTTCTCGACGTGGACGTCGAGAAGGAGCGCATCTCGCTCGGCATCAAGCAGCTCGCGGGCGACCCCTTCGCGGAAGCCGGCGAGCTCAAGAAGGGCCAGATCGTCACCTGCGAAGTGCTCGAGGTGAAGGACGGCGGCCTGGAGGTGAAGATCGTCGATACCGATCTGACCACCTTCATCAAGCGCGCTGAACTGGCTCGCGACCGTGCCGACCAACGCCCTGAGCGTTTCGCCGCCGGCGAGAAGCTCGATGCCCGCGTCACGCAGTTCGACCGCAAGGCCCGCCGCGTCACCGTCTCCGTCAAGGCCCTCGAGGTCGCTGAGGAGAAGGAAGCCATGGCGCAGTACGGCTCGGCCGATTCGGGCGCGTCGCTCGGCGACATTCTCGGCGCGGCTCTCAAGGCCAAGGACAAGAAGTAATCAGGCGATCCCCGGATTTTCGTCCGGGGTCTCCATCGATCAGAACCCGCGCGAGCCTCTCGCGCGGGTTTTTTGTTGGCCGGGTGTCTTGCCGCCCACATGCCTCCACAATACTGTGTCACATCAAAAGCTTAGCCTACGTGAGAAGCACATGTCCGTTGATGCTGAAGTCATTGCCGATCGCCGCCGGTTGCGCCGCAAGCTCACCTTCTGGCGGGTTACCGGCCTTCTGGGGCTGATCGCCGCCATCGTTGCGCTCGGTTATCTGGGCGCCAACCGGTCGGGCCTCGTGCCCGGGCAGGAGCATGTGGCGCGCATTTCCATCAACGGGTTCATCACCTCGAGCCAGCGCCTCGCCAATCTCATGGACCGGGTTGGGCGCGCGCCGAACGTCGCGGGGGTGGTGATCTCGGTCAACAGCCCCGGCGGCACCACCACGGGGTCGGAAGAGCTTTTTCGCAACATCCGCCGCTTGGCGGACAAGAAGCCGGTCGTGACCTTTGTCGAGGGCACGGCGGCCTCGGGCGGCTATATCACCGCCATCGCCAGCGATCACATCGTCGCCCGTGAGACGGCGATCGTCGGCTCCATCGGCGTGCTGTTCCAATATCCCGACGTGTCCCAGCTCCTCACCAATTGGGGTGTGAAGGTCGAGGCGGTGAAATCCTCGCCGCTCAAGGCGGAGCCGAGCGGCTTCAATCCTACGAGCCCGGAGGCCCGCGCGGCCCTGCAGGAGGTGGTCAACGACACCTTCGGCTGGTTCAAGGGGCTCGTGCGCGAGCGGCGGCATCTGACCGATGCCGAGCTCGCCGCCGCTTCCACCGGCCAGGTCTTCAGCGGCCGCCAGGGCGTGCCGCTGAAGCTCGTCGATTCCCTCGGCACCGAGCGGGATGCCATTGCCTGGCTGGAGCGGGAAAAGGGCGTGCGCAAGAACCTGCCGGTTCAGGACTGGCGGCCGAGCGGCAGCCGGGAGATTCCCCTCCTGGCGGTTGCGGCCTCGGGGGCCGACCTCGTCGGCCTGACGGGGGTTGCCGAAGCGTTACGTCGCACCTCGGCGGTTGCGGACCAAGCACAACTTGACGGTCTGTTGGTCGTCTGGCACCCTTCGGAAAAATAAAGCAGCGTCAAACAGATAACCGTTACATGATCAAATCAGAACTGGTGCTCAAGATCGCTGAGCAAAATCCGCATTTGTATCAGCGCGATGTCGAGAACATCGTGAATGCGATTCTCGACACCATCGCCGACGCTCTCGCACGGGGTGACCGGGTGGAACTGCGCGGCTTCGGCGCGTTCTCGGTGAAGAAGCGGGATGCCCGCACCGGCCGCAATCCGCGCACTGGCGAGGCCGTTTCCATCTCCGAAAAGGTCGTGCCCGTCTTCAAGACCGGCAAGGAAATGCGCCAGCGCCTCAACGATTCGCCCAAGCCGCTGAAGGCTGCTGCCGCACGCTAAAAGCAAGCAGGGCAGGCTCCGACGCGTCGCCTGAGAGGCGAGGAGCCAGCCCGAAAGACACGCCGCAAACCGAAAAGAGGCGCTCGTGATCCGCTTTCTCAAGGCGCTCGTTCTTCTCCCCATCGCGATTCTCGTCGTGCTGCTCGCGGTCGCGAACCGCAGCCCCGTGACGCTCTCGCTCGATCCGTTCTCGCAGGAAGCGCCGGAATTCGCAGCGCAGGTGCCGCTGTTCCTGGTGATCTTCGCCGCCGTCGCCGTCGGCGTTCTGATCGGCGGCACGGCGACTTGGATCGCGCAAGGCAAGCACCGCCGCGCGCGCCGCCAATACAAGCGCGAGGTGTCGCGCCTGCAGGACGAAGCGGGGCACCTGCGCGCGCAGACGCCAATGCTGCCGTCCTCCCTGCCACCGTCGCAGCCGCCGACTTTCTAGCCGTTCAAAATCTCAAAACCGTTACAGAGCACCATGCGCGTCATCACCTCCGCCGAGATCGATCGGGTCCTCACCTTTCCCGCCCTGATCGACGCGCTGGCGGAGGCGTTTCGCGGCGACGTCGTGACGCCGGTGCGCCACCATCACGAGATCGAGCGCTCTGGAGCCCACGGCACCCTGCTGCTGATGCCAGCCTGGACCGGCTCCGCCGCGGCGAATGGCTTTTTGGGCGTGAAGATCGTCACGGTCTTTCCGGATAATGGCGCGAAAAATCTGCCGAGCGTGCTCGGCACCTATCTTTTGATGGATGGCGCGACCGGCGCGCCGCTGGCCGGGCTCGACGGTACGCGCCTCACGGTCTGGCGCACGGCAGCAGCCTCGGCGCTGGCGGGGCGGGCTTTGGCGCGAAAAGATGCACACCGCATGGTGATGGTCGGCGCAGGCGCGCTCGCTCCCTTCCTCATCCGCGCCCATGCGAGCCAGCGTGACTTGTCCGAAATCGCGCTCTGGAATCATCGCCCCGAGCGGGCCGAGAGTGTGGCGGCAGCCCTGCGCACGGAAGGTTTGCCCGTCACCGCCGTGACCGATCTCGAAGGAGCGGTACGCCAAGCCGACATCGTCTCCTGCGCGACGCTCTCCAATGATCCCATCGTCAAGGGCGCGTGGCTTAAACCCGGCGCGCATCTCGACCTTGTCGGCGCGTTCAATCTTGCCATGCGCGAATCCGACGACGTGGCGGTGCAGCGCGCCGAGGTCTATGTCGATACCGACGCGGCGTTGAGCGAGGGCGGGGACGTGGCGCTGTCGTTGAAGAGCGGCGCGATTGCCCGCAGCCACGTGAAGGGCACCCTGTTCGACCTTTGCCGCAACCCGGTGACGCGCAATGATGACGCCATCACCCTGTTCAAGTCCGTCGGCACGGCGCTGGAGGATCTGGCTGCGGCGATGCTGGTCTGGCGTTCGCTGCCGCTGGGGGCGTAGAGCATGATGCGAAAAAGTGGGTGCCGGTTTTCGCAAAACTCATGCGACAACAAAGAGTTAGAGAAAATTGGTTTTTGATGTTGTCAAAAAGCAATTTGCTCTAAGGGTTGGGTATGGACCACGCCGTCAAAATCTGCGGGCTCTCGACGCCTGAAACCCTTGAGGCCGCGCTTCAGGCGGGGGCCGATTGGGTCGGCTTCGTGCGTTTCGCCAAAAGCCCGCGCCATGTGGACCTCTCGCTCGGCCAACGGCTCTCGGCCCTGGCGAAGGGCCGGGCGGGGCGGGTCGTGCTGCTGGTCGATGCGGAGGATGCGGCAATAGCCGAGGCGGTCACGGCGCTGGACCCTGACCTGCTGCAACTGCATGGCCACGAGACGCCGGAGCGCGTCGCCGCCATCCGCTCAACGTTCAAAAAACCGGTCATGAAGGCCATCGGCATCGCCGAAGCGGGGGATCTCGCGGCGCTCGATGCCTATTCGGCCATCGCCGACCACCTTTTGTTGGACGCCAAGCCGCCGAAGACGCCGGAAGCGCTCCCCGGCGGTAACGGGCTTCCCTTCGACTGGCGGCTTCTCACCGGGCTTGACCCCCGCCTCTCCTTCATGTTGTCAGGAGGGCTCAACCCCGGCAACGTGGCGGAGGCGATCAGGCTGACGAAAGCCCGCGCCGTCGACGTGTCGTCGGGCGTCGAGGTGGCGCCCGGCGTCAAGGATTCCGGCAAGATCGAGGCCTTCATCAAGGCTGCCCGGGCGGCATATGCTGCGCCGGTATCGTAAAGGCGAGAAAACGTGTCAGCGAAGGCTCAAACCAATTCCTACCGCACCGGCCCCGACGAGCGCGGGCACTTCGGCATGTTCGGCGGACGCTTCGTCGCCGAAACGCTGATGCCGAACATTCTGGAGTTGGAAAAGGCCTATGAGGAGGCCAAGACCGATCCGTCGTTCAAGGCGGATATGGACTCCTACATGACCCATTACATTGGCCGCCCGAGCCCGCTCTATTTCGCCGAGCGGATGACCGAGCATCTCGGCGGCGCCAAGGTCTACTTCAAGCGCGAAGAGCTGAACCACACCGGCGCGCATAAAGTGAACAATGTGCTCGGTCAGATCCTACTCGCCCGCCGCATGGGCAAGAAGCGCATCATCGCGGAAACGGGCGCTGGCCAGCACGGTGTTGCGACGGCGACGCTCTGCGCGCGCTTCGGCCTCGAGTGCATCGTCTATATGGGCGCGGTGGACGTGGAGCGGCAAAAGCCCAACGTCTTCCGCATGAAGATGCTCGGCGCCGAGGTGGTGCCCGTGCAATCCGGCACCAAGACGCTCAAGGACGCCATGAACGAGGCTTTGCGCGACTGGGTCACCAACGTCTCGACCACCTTCTACTGCATCGGCACGGTCGCGGGCCCGCATCCCTATCCAGCCATGGTGCGCGATTTCCAATGCGTCATCGGCAACGAGACCCGCGAGCAGATGATGCAGGCGGAAGGCCGTCTGCCCGACTCGCTCATCGCCTGCGTCGGTGGCGGCTCGAATGCGATTGGCCTGTTCCATCCCTTCCTCGACGATCGCGGCATCGAGATCTACGGCGTCGAAGCGGCAGGCCACGGCCTCGACAAGCTTCATGCGGCGTCGTTGACCGGCGGCCGCCCCGGCGTGCTGCACGGCAACCGCACCTATCTTCTGATGGATTCTGACGGCCAGATTCAGGACGCCCATTCCATCTCGGCAGGCCTCGACTATCCCGGCATTGGGCCGGAGCACGCTTGGCTGCACGATGTGGGCCGGGTGAACTACATTTCCGCCACCGACCAGGAGGCGCTGGACGCCTTCCAGCTCTGCTCGAAGCTCGAGGGCATCCTGCCCGCGCTCGAATCGAGCCACGCCATCGCCAAGGTCATCGAACTCGCGCCCAAGAAGCCGAAGGATCACCTGATGGTGGTGAACATCAGCGGCCGCGGCGACAAGGACATCCCGCAGATCGCGGAGATTCTGGGGGCGAAGATTTGAAACCGGTCCTGATTGCGCTTGGCTTCTGTGTTTTGATGGCAGAAGCGGGTTTTGCCGCCTCGCTGAAGCCTGTCGAATATCGCGGAATGAACATCAAGACGGTCGTTCAGAGCTCCAATGCCCGGACGTCGACCGTTTTTCTGCTGTTCTTCAACCCCAACGAGAAGCCTGCCGAGGTGCGCAACATCAGTTGCGAGTTTCACCAGGGCGAGCGCTTGGTGAAGAAGTTTACCATTGCGCGCTTGACCGCGCGGCCCGGCGAGGGGGAATACGAAGCTCCCGAGAAGCTGGACGCTCCGTTCAACCGCCCCATTTGCAAAGTTGGCAAGCCGTAATGACCTCGCGCATCGAAGCCCGTTTTGAAAAATGCCGCGCGGAAGGCCGCGCCGCGCTCGTCACTTATGTCATGGCCGGCGATCCCGACCTCGAAACCTCGTTCGAGATTATGCGGAGCCTGCCCAAGGCAGGCGCCGACATCGTCGAGTTCGGCATGCCGTTCACCGATCCGATGGCGGACGGCCCGGCGATCCAGGCGGCGGGCCTGCGCTCGCTGAAGGGCGGCCAGAACACGGTGAAAACCCTCGATCTGGTGCGCCGCTTCCGCAAGGAGGATGGTGAGACGCCGATCATTCTCATGGGCTATTTCAACCCCATCTACGTCTATGGCGTGGAGCGCTTCCTCACCGATGCCAAGGAAGCGGGCGTCGACGGCCTGATCGTGGTCGATCTGCCGCCGGAGGAAGACGACGAGCTGTGCCTACCGGCCCTGAAAGCGGGGCTCGCCTTCATCCGGTTGGCCACTCCGACGACGGACGACAAGCGGCTTCCGGCGGTGCTCGCCAACACGGCCGGGTTCGTTTATTACGTTTCCATCACCGGCATCACCGGCGCGGCGACCCCCGATTTCGGTCAGGTCTCCACGGCGGTGGAGCGCATCAAGCGGCACACGCCGTTGCCCGTCGTGGTCGGCTTCGGCGTCAAGAACGGCGCGCACGCGGCGGCCATCGCCAAGGGCGCGGACGGGGTCGTGGTCGGCTCGGCGCTGATCAACGCCCTGAAGGGCACGCTCGACAGCGACGAGCGCGCCACCTCGCGCACGGTCGAGGCCGTCACCACCTTGGTGAAGGACTTGAGTGAGGGTGTGCGGTCCGTGTCGAAGCGGGCGGCGGCTTGAAGAATTTTTGACACATCATGCCCGGACTTGATCCGGGCATCCACGCCTTGAACCGCGTGGGACGACGTGGATGGCCGGTCTGATCCCCGGATCAAGTCCGGGGACGGCCATGACGAAAGGTAGAGTGACATGAACTGGATTTCTGAAGTCGTCCGCCCGAAGATCAAGACGCTCTTCAAGCGCGAGACGCCGGACAATCTCTGGATCAAATGCCCGGAAACCGGACAGGTCGTCTTTCACAAGGATGTGGAAGCGAACCAGTGGGTCATTCCCGGCTCCAACCACCACATGCGCATTTCCGCCACCCAGCGCCTCGGCCTGATGTTCGATGGCGGCACCTGGCTCGATGTGGCTCTGCCGGAAGCCGCCATCGACCCGCTGAAGTTCCGTGACGAGAAGCGCTATGTCGACCGTCTCAAGGACGCCCGCGCCAAGACTGGCCAGCAGGATGCGTTCAAAGTCGGCTATGGCCGCGTGGAAAACCTGCCCATGACCATCGCGGTGCAGGATTTCGGCTTCATGGGCGGTTCGCTCGGCATGGCCGCGGGCGAGGCGGTCGTGAAGGGTGCTGAAACCGCGCTCGAGAAGAAGACACCTTACGTGCTCTTCGCTGCATCCGGCGGCGCGCGCATGCAGGAGGGGATTCTCTCGCTGATGCAGCTGCCGCGTACCACCGTCGCCGTACGCCGCCTGCGTGAGGCGAAACTGCCCTACATCGTCGTGCTCACCAACCCGACCACGGGCGGCGTCACCGCGTCTTACGCGATGCTCGGCGACGTGCATCTGGCCGAGCCCGGCGCACTCATCGGCTTTGCCGGTCCTCGCGTGATCGAGCAGACCATCCGCGAAAAGCTGCCCGAGGGCTTCCAGCGTTCGGAATACCTGAAGGATCACGGCATGGTGGACATGGTCGTGCACCGTCACGACATGAAGGCCACCGTCGCCCGCCTCGCGCGCCTTCTCACCAAGACCCCGGCGGTCGCGGCCTAAAGTCGAGGGCGGGGCGATGGATTCCTCCGATGCGCTGATTGCGCGCTTTCTCGCCCTGCACCCGAAGGCAATCGACCTGTCGCTCGGGCGCATCCAGCGTTTGCTCGCTGAGCTCGGTCATCCCGAACGCCGCCTGCCGCCGACGATCCACGTGGCGGGCACCAACGGCAAGGGCTCGACCATTGCCTTCATGCGCGCAATTCTGGAAAGCGCCGGGCTCAGCGTTCACGTTTACACTTCGCCGCATCTCGTGCGCTTTCACGAGCGCATCCGGCTCGGCCGCATCGGCGGCGGGCAGTATGTGAGCGAGGAGCGGCTGGTTGAGGCCTTCCGCCGCTGCGAAGCAGTGAATGCCGGTCAGCAGATCACCATGTTCGAGATCACCACGGCTGCCGCGATTCTGCTGTTCGCGGAGGAGCCGGCGGATGTGTTGCTGCTCGAAGTAGGTCTCGGCGGCCGGTTCGACACGACCAACGTCGTCGACCGTCCCGCTGCCGCTGTAGTCACGTCCATTGGGCAGGATCATGCGGAGTTTCTCGGCACGTCGTTGAATGGCATCGCGCGCGAAAAGGCCGGTATCTTCAAGCGTGGTTGCCCGGCCGTCATCGCATTGCAGGATTACCGCGAGGCGGATGAAGCCCTGCGCGACGAGGCCGAGCGCGTCGGCGCGACGCCGATCCTCATCGGCGGCCAGGATTATTCGGTGCATGAGGAAGGCGGGCGCCTCGTCTATCAGGACGAGAAAGGCCTGCTTGATCTGCCGCTGCCAAAGCTCATCGGCCGCCATCAGTTCATCAATGCGGGCACGGCGATTGCGGCGTTACGCGCGGCAGGGTTCGACACGTTCGAGACTGCGGCCTTCGAGAAGGGTTTGACTCGCGCCGAATGGCCGGGCCGCCTGCAGCGCCTCACCAAGGGCCGTCTGCCGGAGATCGCACCGGAAGGCTGCGAGCTCTGGCTCGACGGCGGCCACAACCCCGATGGCGGCCGCGTCCTCGCCGCCGCCATGGCGGACCAGAGCGAGCGCAACGACGCGCCGCTCGTCATCATCGCCGGGATGCTCGGCACGAAGGATTCGGAAGCCTTCTTCAAAAACTTTTTGGGCCTCGCGCGCGAGGTGATCGCGGTGCCCATCGCGGGCCAGATCGCGGCGCGTCCGGCGGAGGAGGTGGCGGCCATCGCGCATAGCGTCGGCCTTACCACCTCGATCCAGCCCAGCGTCGAATCGGCCCTCGCCTCGCTCCACAACTACGTCTGGGAGCACCCGCCGCGCGTGCTCATTTGCGGCTCGCTTTATCTCGCGGGTGAGGTACTGGCGGCGAACGGGACGTTGCCGCAATAGGTGGCCCGAATGACGAAGGTTGCGCTGTCATGGCCGGGTTTTCACCCGGCCACTTCAATTGCGGACTCTCAACGCTTTTGCCGGGTCCTATTCAGCTGCTTCGCTTAACGCCTCCACCTCGACGCCCATGCGCTTCGCGACGCCCAGGCCATAGGCCTTGTCAGCGCGGTAGAAGTGGACGATCTGGCGCTTCACGATCTCCACCGGTACGCCCTGCATCGCCTCGGCGAGGTTGTCCATCAGACGGCCCTGTTGTTCCGCCGTCATGAGGCGAAAGAGATTGCCGGGCTGTTTGTAGTCGTCGTTGCCGACGCGATGGTCGTAGCGCGCTGCATCGCCGGAGATTGCCAGCGGCGGTTCGGCGAAGCGATCCTCCTGCACCGGACCATTGAAGGAGTTCGGCTCGTAATAGGCATCACCCCGGGTCGGAATGTCGGACAGCATTGCGCCATCGGCGTGATAGTGATGGACCGGGCAGCGCGGGCGGTTGACGGGCAGCGCCTCGTAATGCGTGCCGACGCGATAGCGATGCGCATCCGCATAAGCGAAGATGCGGCCCTGCAGCATCTTGTCCGGTGAGAAGCCGATGCCTGGCACAATGTTCGAGGGCGAGAAGGAGGATTGCTCCACTTCCGCGAAATAATGCGCGGCGTTGCGGTTCAATTCCAGAATACCGACCTCGATCAGCGGATAATCGCCGTGCGGCCACACCTTGGTGATGTCGAACGGATTGTAGGGCGTCTTGCCTGCGTCCGATTCCGGCATGATTTGCACGCAGAATTTCCAGCGCGGGAAATCACCTTTCTCGATCGCTTCATAGAGATCGCGCTGCGCGCTCTCGCGGTCCTTCGCGACGACAGTTTCACCCTCGCGGTTGGTCCAGGTCTTGATGCCCTGCATCGATTTGAAGTGGAACTTCACCCAGTGCCGCTCGCCCTTTTCGTTGATGAACGAATAGGTTTGCGAGCCATAGCCGTTCATGAAGCGATAGCCCTGCGGCAGGCCGCGATCCGAGAAGAGAATCGTGACCTGATGCAGGCTTTCCGGGCTCAGCGACCAGAAATCCCACATCGCCGTCGCAGATCGCAGGTTGGTCGAAGGGTGACGCTTCTGCGTGCGGATGAAATCGGGGAACTTCACCGGATCACGCACGAAGAACACCGGCGTGTTGTTACCCACGAGGTCCCAGTTGCCATCTTCCGTATAGACCTTCAGCGCGAAGCCGCGCACGTCGCGCTCCGCATCCGCCGCGCCGCGTTCGCCCGCAACGGTGGAGAAACGCAGGAAGACTTCGGTTGCCTTGCCGATTTCGGAAAAAACCTTCGCCTTGGAATAGCGCGAGATGTCGTTGGTGATGGTAAGCGTGCCGTAAGCCGCCGAGCCTTTCGCATGAACGACGCGCTCCGGAATCCGCTCGCGGTTCTGGTGCGCGAGCTTTTCGACGAGCTGATAATCCTGCAGGAGAAGCGGGCCGCGCGGGCCAATTGAAACACTGTTCTGATTGTCCGGAACCGGCGCGCCGGCCGTGGTGGTCATCGTGGGGCGTTTGGTCATCGTCCTCTCCCAAAAATATTAGCTCGGGCAGGATGACCTTTGCTGCCGATCAGGTCCAATCGCATTGCTTATGCTCCGCGATCAGATAATCTGATCGTAATGGTCACGCTCCGACAGCTCCGCTACTTCGAAACGCTCTCCCGCACCCGACATTTCGGCATGGCTGCGGACCAATGCGCGGTCACGCAGCCTGCCCTGTCCATGCAGATCAAGGAATTGGAGCGGGAGCTCGGAATCGAGCTTGTGGAACGGCGCGGCAACGTGGTGACGCTGACCGCCGTGGGTCAAGAAATCGCGGCGCGCGCTGAGGCCATTTTGGCCGATGTTCGCGAGTTGGCCGAGTGCGCGCGCCAGCAAAACGGCGTGCTGACGGGATCGCTGCGGCTCGGCATCATTCCTTCCGTTGCCCCTTACCTTCTGCCGTCGCTCCTGGCGGACGCGGAAAGAGCCTATCCGTCCCTCGAACTCCTGATCCGCGAGACGCAGACCGACACGCTGATCGAGGAACTGGTGCGGGGCGATCTCGATGCGGCTCTTCTGGCTCTGCCGGTGCAGAATGCACAGCTGGAAACCTTAGCCTTGTTCGACGACCGGTTTCTGATCGCCGTTCAGGCCAAGGCGGCACGGGACTGGCCGGCGGACGATCCGCAGGCGCGTCTCAAGCGCGAGCGTCTGCTGCTTCTGGAAGAAGGACACTGCCTGCGCGATCAAGCGCTGCAATTCTGCTCCATCGCGAATGTTCAGATGCGCAAGGCGCTGGGGGCCGCGTCTCTCACCACGATCATGCAGATGGTCGCAGCGGGCCACGGCGTCACACTTCTTCCCGAACTGTGCGCGGACTCGGAAGTGGATCGGCGCCGCGTTGCGCTGATCGCGTTTCCAAACGATCCGCCACGACGCACCATCGGCCTCGTGTGGCGGCGGAGCTCGGTGCGCAGAGCCGATTTCGAGGCACTTGGAAAGCTCATCGTCGCACGACGCGAGGAAGGTAGCAGTTCGTCCTGAGGCGTCGGCGACTCATTGTCGAGCCGCCACCGATGAGGCCACATTCGGAAAGCTGAGCCATGTTTCGTCGCCGCAGGTCAAAATGCCGCAGGCACCGAAAGGCTGCGTATTGACTTAAATCAATAATCGCGGCTGCCAGGCTTCCGACAATGCTAAGCATTGCACAGGCCGGGACTGCTCTTCATCCGGATAAGGAACTCAGCCATGCGTAGAGGGATCGTGACTGCCCTGGTAGCGAGCGCCGCCGCCTCGTTGGTCATTGGCGCTGGTGTCGCTCAGGCGCAGATACCGCCGAACGCTCAAACGCCGAGCCAGTATTACAGCCCCACCAATCCTAAAGGTTACTCCTACGGCTATCGCCGCGGAGCGGCGCCTGCGTCGACCGGCACCGTACAAGCGGGGCCGTCTCGCGGCCAAACCTGGATCTCATACTGCTCGCACAAGTATCGCTCCTACGACCCCAGGTCGAATACTTATTGGGGCGCCGACGGCAAGCAGCATATTTGCCGTTGAACGAACGCGGCATGATGGGTATCGGTGAGCCTGAACGACCTTCAGGCTCACCGTTTTTGTTTGACCTCAAGAATCGGCCGAGCCTCGAATGTCCCGCGACGCACAGGGGCGAACGAGTATGGACGCCGATCATCCAGCCGGCATCGGAGAAATGCCGACGAGTGCGGCGCGAGCCGTCCCCGCTGCCGAGGTCGAGGCCCTGGCGCGCCATCACTACGGATTGAACGCGACCGCACACCCCTTGAGCAGCGAGCGCGATCAAAATTTCCATCTGCGCTGTGCCGACGGCCGGGAATATGTGCTGAAGATCACCCATCCGGCGGAAGACAGACTTGTCAGCAACATGCAGACGCAAGCCCTGCTGCATGTCGCTGCCGTCGATCCTGAGCTGCCGATCCAGCATGTCGTCCGCGCGCGCAACGGCGAGCCCGACCTGTCCCTGTCCTTTCCGGGCGAAGCGCCGACAAGGGTCGTGCGTGTCGTCACTTATGCCCAGGGCGAGCCGCTTCACAAAGTACGGCGTACGCCCGCGCAGCGGCGCGACCTCGGACGCGGTCTTGCGCGGCTTGGATTGGCGCTCCGCGACTTCTCTCATCCGGCAGCCAGTCACGACCTCTTGTGGGACTTGAAGCAGGCAAGTCGTGTGCGGGAGCTTCTCGTACATATCCAAGATTCCGAGAAACGCACGCTGGCCACGCGATTTCTGGACGCATTCGAGCGGAACGCTTTGCCGCTCTTGCCGAAGCTGCGCGCTCAAGTGATCCACAACGATCTCAACCCGCATAATGTGCTCGTCCAGCCCGACGATCATGATCGTGTCTCGGGGATTTTGGATTTTGGCGATCTCGTCCACGCACCCCTCATCTGTGATGTTGCGGTCGCGGCGGCGTATCAGCTGTCGGAGGAAGGAAGCCCGCTGGATGCGGCGACCGAGTTCATCGCGGCCTATCATGCGGCCTCGCCGTTGGAGCGTATCGAGGTCGATCTGTTGTTCGACCTGATCGCAACGAGGCTCGTCATGATCGTCGCTATCAGCGGCTGGCGGGCCAGCCAGCATCCCGAGAACCGAACTTATCTTCTGCGCAACAACCCGGCGGCGTGGTCGGGGTTGGAGCGAATGGCGGCGTTGTCCCGCAGCGAGGCCCAAGCCTCCTTGCGTCGCGCCTGCAGCATGGAGTGATCGAATGCCGACGAATGCGGGAAGCATGGTCAACGCCTATGTGCCCGGCCAATCCACGGCTCTGGCGGATCATGAGCGCGATCTGATCGCCCGGCGCGAAAAACTTCTGGGGCCGGCCTATCGCCTGTTTTACGCCAATCCCTTGCACTTCGTCCGCGGTGAGGGGGCATGGCTCTACGATGCCGCCGGGCGGCCCTATCTCGACGCCTACAACAACGTCGCCTGCGTCGGGCACAGCCACCCGCATGTCGTCGCCGCGCTGTCGCGTCAGGCGGCTGTGTTGAACACGCATACCCGCTATCTGCACGAGACCATCCTCGACTATGCGGAGAAGCTGCTCGCGACCTTCCCGCGCGAACTCGGCCAGGTCATGTTTACGTGCACGGGCAGCGAGGCCAACGATCTCGCGCTGCGAGTGGCCAAGATGCACACCGGCGGCACCGGCGTCATCGTCACCGATTGGGCCTATCACGGCGTGACCGATGCCGTCTCACAGCTCTCGCCGTCCCTCGGCTCAGGCGTGTTGCGCGGCGGTTATGTGCGCACCGTTCCAGCGCCCGATTCCTATCGTAGCGTCGGGCAGGATGTGGCGGAGGCTTTTGCGCGCGATGTTGCCGCTGCAATTGATGATATGCGCGCAAAGGGCATCAAGCCCGCCGCGCTTCTCGTTGACACGATCCTGTCGAGCGACGGTGTTTTCTCCGATCCGCCGGGCTTTTTTGCGAAGGCCGCCGAGGTCATTCGCGCGGCGGGGGGCATCTTCATTGCGGATGAGGTGCAACCCGGCTTCGGCAGGACCGGCGGACAGATGTGGGGCTTTGAGCGTCACGGCCTCGTGCCGGATCTCGTGACCGTCGGCAAGCCGATGGGGAATGGTCACCCCATGGCGGCGATGATTGCGAAGCCGGAAATTCTCAAGGCTTTCGGGCGCGCTTCGCGCTACTTCAACACCTTCGGTGGCAATCCGGTCTCCTGCGCCGTCGGCATGGCGGTGCTCGAAGTGATTGAGAGCGAGGGCCTGGTGGACCATACCCAAAAGGTCGGCGCGTATTTGCGCGAAAAGATCGGGCGTCTTTCGGACAAACACGCCATCATCGGGGATGTACGCGGCGCAGGACTCTTCATCGGTGTCGAGCTCGTGCGCGACCGGAAAAACCTTGAGCCCGCGACGACGGAGACCGCACGTCTCATCAACGACATGCGCGAACGGGGTGTGCTCATCAGCGGCACGGGTCCGCACGCCAACATCCTGAAGATCCGCCCGCCGCTCGTGTTCTCGAAGGAGAATGCCGATCTCTTCGTTTCAACGCTGGACGATGCTCTCGCGGTCTGCTGCACTTGAGCCAAGAATTCTCCTGCGAGTCCCAGAGTGCCCGCCATGACCTTCAAGCCTGATATTCTTGCCGCCATCGGCAACACGCCCCTCATCAAGCTCCGCCACGCCTCGAAGCTGACGGGGTGCACCATTCTCGGCAAGGCCGAGTTCATGAATCCGGGACAATCGGTGAAGGATCGCGCGGCGCTCTTCATCGTGCAGGATGCGATCAAGCGCGGCACCTTGCGTCCGGGCGGAGTCATCGTCGAGGGAACGGCGGGCAATACCGGCATCGGCCTTGCGCTCGTCGGCAATGCAATGGGCTTTCGCACCATCATCGTGGTTCCGGAGACGCAGAGCCAGGAGAAGAAGGACATGCTGCGTCTTGCCGGCGCGGAACTGATCGAAGTTCCGGCGGTGCCTTACGCAAATCCCAACAACTACGTGAAGGTCTCAGGCCGTCTGGCGGAGCGCCTGGCCGCCTCCGAACCGAACGGCGCGATCTGGGCCAACCAATTCGACAACGTCGCCAACCGCCAGGGCCATATTGAAACGACGGGACCTGAGATCTGGGAGCAGACGGAAGGCAAGATCGACGGGTTTATCTGCGCCGTCGGTACGGGCGGCACGTTGGCCGGTGTCGCGCTGGCGCTGAAGGAGCGCAATCCAAAAGTCACCATTGGTCTCGCAGACCCGATGGGCGCCGCGCTCTACAGCTATTTCACAACCGGTGAACTGAAAGCGACGGGCTCGTCCATCACAGAAGGCATCGGCCAGGGGCGCATTACCAAGAACATCGAAGGCGCGCCCATCGACGTCGCGTTCCAGATCCCCGACGAGGAGGCTCTGCCGATCATCTTCGATCTCCTGCAGCACGAGGGCCTGTGCCTCGGCGGCTCGTCGGGTATCAATGTGGCTGGCGCGATCCGCTTGGGCAGGCATCTCGGGCCGGGCCACACCATCGTGACCGTGCTCTGCGACTACGGTACGCGTTATCAGTCGAAGCTCTTCAACCCCGATTTCCTGCGGACCAAAAACCTTCCGATGCCCGAGTGGCTGGAGCGCAAGAGCACAATCGATCCGGGGCTGGTGTAAGGCGCCTCACGCGGCGGGGGAAATCTCCTCCTCCGCCTCGTCGTCTTTCTCTGGCGCGACCGCCTCATTCATCGGCTGGTAGGCCCGCGCAAGATTGACGGGCGAGCGCGGGCTCTGTGTCTTGGGCAAAGCCGCCTGGAAGTCGTTCTGAATGCTTTCCAGAAGTTCCACCAACCAGGATTGCCCGGCCTGCAGACCGTCCCGCAGTGCCGATTTCGCGATATCGATCTTCGCGGAAATTTCCGCGACGTTGCGTGACGGCGCGGAGGCGAAATTCCTTTCAATGATTCCGAGCTCGCGCAAAAGCTCCTCACGCAGGCTCTTCTGATCTTCCACCATGATCAGCGGCGATGTCAGCATGCCGCGCAAGGCGGCCCAGCGCAGCCCGAGTGCGCTCACCGATTGAACGTTGTCCTGTTCCGTCAGGTTGTTCATTTCCGCCATGATCTCGTCCCTCCACGCGTCGGAATCACTCCGAACAGCTATGGTTAAGGTTATGGCGTGAATCGGGCGGGGATCGGAAAAATCCGAGGCGAGGGCCGCTCTCCAACAGCTGGTTAGCGGACGAAGAAATAAATCGTCAGGACCGCGCCGACGCCGATGACGACCCAGCGGATGGCGACAGGCGACAATCGGCGGCCGAAGACGACGCCGAGATAGCCGCCGATGACAGATGCGGCGCCGACGATGACCATTTCGCGCCAGCTCACGAGGCCGGCCGCGATGAACAGGACGACCGCCACAAGCTGAATCAGCGTCGAGCACAGGTGCTTGGCAGAGTTGATGAGGTGAAAGTCGTCACCTTCCGTGATGGCGAGCGCCGCGAGCATCACGATGCCCATTCCCGCACCGAAGAATCCGCCGTAAATGGATACGCAAAACTGAAACGCGAGACCCGCCGCCCAGGCGCGGGTGGTTGGCGTGTGGCCCTCGGCGCGGCCGATGGCGCGGGCCAGCGCCACGATGCGCGGGCTTGCGGCGAAGAGCACGGTGGCGAACAAGAGAAGCCACGGCACGAGCCGCCGGAAAGCGGTGTTGTCCGTCACGGTCAGAATGTAGGCGCCCAAAAGGCCGCCGATCAGGCTGACGATGCCGAGCGCGGTGAAGCGCCGGAGATTGTCCGCCAGTTCGCGGCGGTAGGCCCAGGCGCTCGACAGATTGGCAGGTGTGACTGCAACGGCGCTGGTCGCGTTGGCGATGACCGGCGGCAGGCCGGAGGCGACGAGCGCGGAAAAGGTGAAGAAGGTGCCGCCACCTGCTATGGCGTTGACGAGACCGGCTGCAAGGCCTGATGCGGCGAGAAGGACCGCGGTGGAAAGATCCATGATGATGTGAGGCTTATCGTTGTGATCTGTCGAACAGGGCGAGTGGTCCGTGAGATAACATGCGGAGGCTTTTGCCATGCATAGACTAAATGTCTAGGCGCGTCGCCTCGTCATAGAGAAGGGCCGATCCTCAGCAATCGAAACGCGACGGCGAGCGCTGCGATCAGCAAAGCGCTGACAAGGCCCGCAAGGCCGGGCCAGCCCCACGATGCCCAGAAGACGCCGCCGAGCGTGCCGACGATGCTGGAGCCGCAATAATAGCAGAACAGATAAAGTGCGGAGGCCTGCGCCTTCGCCGTCTGCGCGCGCACTCCGACCCAGCTGCTCGCAACCGAATGGGCGCCGAAGAAGCCGAACGTGACGGCGACGATGCCTGCGAGAATGGCGAAGAGTGAGGAGAGAAGAGACAGCGCGACGCCGAAAAGCATGACGGCGATCACTGCCCAGAGAACATGCTGTCGCCCGAACCTATCGGCCAGGCTTCCCGCCACGGTCGAGCTTGCCGTTCCCACGAGATAGATGACGAAGATGGCGCCGATGGCGCTGTGGCTCAAAAGATAGGGCGACGCCATCAGGCGATAGCCGAGATAGTTGTAGAGCGTCACGAAGGCTCCCATGAGCAGGAACGCCTCCGCATAAAGACCCCGCAAGCCGGGATCGCTCAGGTGAGCCGCGAAAGAGCGCAGCAAATCCATCAGATCCGCGCGACGCGGGTGGAAATGCGCTGAGGGCGGAAGGCTGCGCCACGCCATGACCGCCGCGACAAGCCCGAGCGCGCCGATGGCTCCGACGGCAACCCGCCATGAACTGAGGTCCGTCAGAATGCCGGTGATGAGCCGGCCCGACATGCCGCCGATGGCGTTGCCTCCGATGAAAAGCCCCATGGCAAGGCCAATGGACTTCCGGTCCACCTCTTCGCTGACATAGGCCATGCCGACGGCGGGCAGTCCGCTCAGCGTGATGCCGATCATCACGCGGGTGGTGAGAAGGATAGGCCAGGTCGGCGCAAGCGCCGACAGGATGGTCAGCAAAGCCGAGGACAAAAGCGCCGCCACCATGATCGGCTTTCGTCCCAGAACGTCCGAAAGCGAGCCCGCGACCAGCATCGCGACCGCGAGAAAGCCGGTGGAGAGGGAGAGCGACAGGCTGCTGACGGCAGCGCTGACCTGAAATTCTTCCGAAAAGATCGGAAGAAGAGGCTGCACGCAGTAGAGCACCGCAAAGGTCGCAAACCCGGCTGCGAAAAGAGCCAGGTTCAGGCGCCGGAAGGCGGGCGTGCCGCCTTCGAGCCGTTCTGCGGTTGTCTCGCTGCCTCTGTCCATGAAAAAGATTCCCTGGGGCCGCGCGGGACCCTATCGCAAACGAGATGTTAATCTATTCGCTGCGTGCATGGAGCACGTGTTGCTTTTGCGCTTCTCTTTGGGGGAGAACACCCGCTCATGGGAGCATTGAGCCCAGGTTGCCGCCCGGCCTTGAGACGCGGCCCTCATTTTTCGAGAATGCAATGATTACCCAAGCCGCGCGCGAGAAGTCGACAACACAACAGCCTGTCGCGGATGCCAGACCGGTCCAGTCGCAGCTGCGCGGAACGGTCCTGATGCTGATCTCGACCGTTTTCTTCTCAGGCTCGGATATCGTCACCAAAGGCCTCGCCGGTGCCGTGCCCGCTGTAGAAATCGCATGGATCCGCTATGCGACGTTTTCGGTGCTCGTCATCCCCCTGCTGATGATGAATGGCAGTGGCACGCTTCTGCGCTCGCAGCATCCCTGGCTGCAGGTGCTGCGCGGTCTCGGCACCGTCGGCTCTGCTTTGCTCTTCACGGCGGGCCTGCGCTTTCTCCAGGTCGCGGATGCGACCGCGATCTACTTCATCTCGCCCATCCTCATCATGGCGTTGTCCATCGTCTTTCTCGGCGAGAAGGTGGGCTGGCGGCGCTGGAGTGCGGCGGCGGTCGGGCTTTTGGGCGTGCTGATCGTGATCCGCCCGGGGACGGGCGCGTTCAATGTGGCGGCCCTCCTGCCGCTATGCGGGGCGACAAGCTGGGCTGCAGCCGCGGTCGTCACCCGCAAGATGAGCGGGCGCGATCATTCGCTCACAACACTCGCCTGGTCGGCTTTCGTCGGCTTCGCGCTGTTGAGCGTGCTGCTGCCGTTCTCCTGGGTCACGCCGAGCTGGGGTGAGATCGGGCTCGGCGTCTGCGTCGGCATCTTCTCGACCATCGGACACTGGTTCGTGATTCTGGCTTATCGCCACGCTAACGCGTCAACCATCGCGCCCTTCTCCTACATCCAGCTCATTTGGGCGGCCATTTTGGGCTATTTCGTCTTCAACGCGTTGCCTGACCAGTGGACGGTGATCGGCGCTGCCGTCATCGCCGCGAGCGGGCTTTATACGGCCTATCGGGAGCGGGTCCGAGCCAAAGGGTGAGATGTCCCCTGTGGTCCATTTCGCCGCAGGTCTTCCACCACAAAAATGTTAACGCGAGCGGCCGTCTTAACCGCCTATTAACCATAAAACGTCGAAATCACGGAACAGCAGGAATCTGACCGTGACCATCGCCGTTCGCACCCGTCCCTCTCTTCGCTTCCGTGGCAAATCCTTCCTGGCGCTCGTGCTGGCGCCGACGGTGCCGCTGCGGGACTGGCTTGAAGACCTCGACGACGTCATCCAGCGCTCGCCGGGCTTCTTCTCGGGGCGGCCGATCATTGCCGATGTGTCGGGCATCAAGCCTTCCAAGTCAGAGCTGAAGTTTTTCCTTGCCGCGCTCAAAATGCGCGACATCCGCATCATCGGGCTCGAAGGGGCGGCTGCCGCAGTTCTCGATGCTGACATGCCCGCCGCCGTCAATGGCGGGCGTGCGGTCGCAGATATCGAACTGCCGGATCTCGACGCCGTCCCTCTGCCCGCGACGCAAGCTCCCCAACCCGCGGCCTCCACGACCCTTCTCATCGAAGGATCGGTTCGCTCGGGTCAGTCCATCCTCCACACGGAGGGTGACGTCACCATTCTCGGATCTGTTGCGTCCGGTGCCGAGGTCGTGGCGGGCGGTTCGATTCACATCTACGGCACGCTGCGGGGAAGGGCGATTGCCGGATGCACCGGGCAAAGCCGCGCCCGCATCTTCTGTCGCAAGTTCGAGGCGGAGTTGATCGCCATCGACGGACTCTACAAGACGGCCGACGATCTCGGTCCGAAATTTCATGGTCAACCGGTCCAGGTCTGCCTGGATGGCGATTCGATCATCCTGACAACATTGGATTGAACAATAGAAAGAGAGACGACAATGGCGAAAGTCCTGGTCGTAACATCCGGTAAGGGCGGCGTCGGCAAGACGACGTCGACAGCGGCTCTGGGCGGCGCGCTCGCCCAAGGTGGCGAGAAGGTGGTCGTCATCGACTTCGATGTCGGCTTGCGCAACCTCGACCTCGTGATGGGAGCCGAGCGGCGCGTCGTGTTCGATCTCATCAACGTCGTGCAGGGCGATGCGAAGATCAATCAGGCGCTCATCCGCGACAAGCGTCTCGAGAACCTGTCGCTGCTTCCCGCCTCGCAGACGCGCGACAAGGACGCGCTGACGGAAGATGGCGTGGCGCGCGTTCTCAACGACTTGAAAGAACGCTTCGACTGGATCATCTGCGACAGCCCCGCCGGCATCGAGCGCGGCGCGACGCTCGCGATGCGCCATGCGGATGTGGCCGTCGTCGTCACCAATCCGGAAGTCTCCTCCGTGCGCGACTCCGACCGCATCATCGGCCTGCTCGATTCCAAGACCGAGAAGGCGGAGAAGGGCGAACGCGTAGAGAAGCATCTGCTGCTCACCCGCTACGACCCCATGCGCGCCGAGCGCGGCGAGATGCTGAAGGTCGATGACGTTCTCGAAATTCTCTCCATCCCGCTTCTCGGCATCATTCCGGAAAGCGAAGAAGTCCTGCGCGCATCCAACGTCGGCAGCCCGGTGACGTTGAACAATCCCGCCAGCGCGCCGGGCCGCGCCTATTTCGATGCAGTCCGCCGGTTGAAGGGCGAAGCCGTCGAGATGACGGTTCCCTCCGACAAGAAGGGCCTGCTTGGGAAACTGTTCGGACGGAGAGCCGCATGAGTTTCATGAACATGTTCAACCGCCGCACGTCGGCGCCTGTTGCGCGCGAACGCTTGCAGATCCTGCTGCAGCATGAACGCGGCATCGTCAGCGGCAAGCCCGATCTCGTCGCGCTGCTGCGCGAAGAAATTTTGGCCGTCGTCGGCCGCCACGTCGACGTGGAGCGGGAGCGCGTTCAGGTGCGCATGAACCGCGGCGCGGATCTTTCGACCCTCGAGATCGAGGTTGAAATTCCGGCCCCCGCGATGGCTCGCGCCTGACGGCTCAATCGAAACTTGAGAATGGCCCTCGCCTGTCTGGCGAGGGCTTTTGGCAGATAGCCGATCAGAGCCGAGAAAGCTCGACAGGTGCCGTGCCTGAAATGCCGATCGCCTGCGCCGAAGCGCGGGAAAGGTCGATGACACGGCCATGCACATAAGGCCCGCGGTCATTGATGCGCACCACGACCGATTGGCCGGTCTGCCTGTTCTTGACCAGAACCCGCGTTCCAAAGGGAAGCGTGCGGTGCGCCGCCGTTAAATCATTGGTGTTGAAACGCTCGCCGCTGGCTGTGCGCCGGCCCTGAAAGCCGGGTCCATACCAGGACGCCTGGCCGGCCTGAATTTGCGTACTGCCGCGAAAGTTGAGCCACGTGTCGGCAGAAGCCGAAGTAGCGCCAATTGCAGAAACGAATAGGCATGAAAGTGCTAATATTACTTTGCGTTTAACCACAATGCATTCCCTTGTTGTTATGCAAGGGCGTGCAAACTCGAGCCTAATGGGGCGAGAATAAGACAGGCCAAGCTTCAACTATAGCCTCAGCGGTCAAATTTCTTGTCAGATATGCTGACGTAAATGCCGCCAAGTTATAGGGATTTTCACATCTCTACTGGCCAATATCGGGCTGCGACAATGTGTGAGCTGAAAAGGTTGGAACAGGCGGGAACAAATCGGGGTCATGGCCGCTTCCGGCCACGCTGAACGGTCGAGCCGGGAGATCACGCCGGTCCTTTCGCGGTTTCCTCCCGCCCTTCGAGGTTGCCCTTCGACCGTCAATCAGGTAGGGAAAGAGCCTAGGCTCACCGCCTCAAGCACCCGTAGCTCAGCTGGATAGAGCGTTGCCCTCCGAAGGCAAAGGTCACACGTTCGAATCGTGTCGGGTGCGCCATCTTGCCAAAGAAATTGGCGCTCCCTCGCAACGTGTGAGATTTTTGTCGCTAGATATACGCTTCTGCGCGTGAAGTGACCGCCGCTGTCTGAGCGTGCTCGTGCTCGCCCCGCAGATGATCCGCGCCATCGCCGCTGGAGCGGGATTGACGTACATGTGCAAATCCGATCCTGCCACTTCACCAGCGGTTGTCACCAAAGTCTCGACCAGCACGCACAATTCAAAAGCGCCTACTCGATCGCACTTGATTTGATAATCCAGTCATTCTGGTTCAGGCTTAAGGCCAAAGCTGAAGCAGTCCGATTCTCACGCGTAGCCCCCAAGTAACTGTTACTCAACCAGCCGCAATAGGTCCTATTATCCTGATTGGATCGAACCAATGACATCGGAATTAACCCTCCTACTGTCCGGAGAGCCAGCACTTGATCGCGCAGGGGCCATGAAAACGTATGGCCAATTCGTTGGCCTGTGGAATATATCGATTCGTTATTTGCCACTTGGTCAGCCTGAACGCACTGCCATTGGGGAATGGGAATTCAGCTATGCTCTGGAGGGACGCGCCGTAATCGACGTATGGCAGGTTCCGCCGCGAACAGAGGTTCTCGCCGGCGCAGCCACTGCCGAGTGCGGCCTATGTGTCCGGATCTACGATCCTGTCGAGGACGTTTGGCGGTTCACATTCCACGGTCCGCTGAACCGCCGGCAGATCAACATGATCGCCAAGCCAATAGATAATGAAATTGTTCAGGAATATGCGGACGAACATGGCGAACTGCGTTGGATTTTCTACGACATCCAACCCGATTCCTTTTCCTGGCGCGCTGAGCGCCGTCCGAGAGGCGCTGACGCGTGGCGCATCGAGCAGTTTATATTTGCGAAGCGAGCCCGATAGGAGAGCGACGCACGCTTGGACCTGATCGAACTCCCTCATTGCACGTAGTCTTCAGCGTCACCTGCACGGCGGAGAAGCTGGTTTTCGCCTCTTCATTCTTTCCCAAAATCCCCCAACCGATCCTCGACATAGAAGCGCAGCACCGCGACCCGTCCGATGGCGACGAGCGGGGTGGCCAGCGCCATACCGATGACGCCGAAGAGGGATCCGAAGATCATGATGGCGACGAGAGTCCAGGCTGGGGCCAGTTGCAGCGCCTCGCGGTGGACGAGGGGGCCGATGACGTAGCCGTCGAGGTTCTGGATCAGGAAATAAACCACCATCGCCCACACGAGCACCGATGTGCCAAGCGGCATCGCCACGAGCGCGACAGGGATACCGGCGACGATCGGCCCGATATAGGGCACGAAGTTCGACAGCCCGGCCTGAAGCGCGAGCAGGAAGGCGCCGGGGAGGCCCACCCAATAGAGCGCAAGCCACATGGTAAGCACCACCAGCGTCACGCGCACGAGCTGGCCGAGCAGCCACCCGCGTAGCACGAGCCCCATCTCGTTCATCACCTGCCGCACGCGCCCCCGCGCGGGGAGCGGGACCAGGCGGATGATGCCTTCGCGATAAGCCGCCGGATCGGCCGCGAAGAAGAGGCCGAGGCACAGGATCACCACGGTGTTGACCAGAAGCCCCGAGGCCGTGCCGAGCGCCAGTTGCACATGCCCGAAAAGTTGAGTCGGATCGGGCAGCAGGCGGGAGAAGTCGCGCCCGCCTTCAGGGCCCAGCAGATCGATGCCGAACGCGGTGAGGCGGTGCTGCAGCACATCGAGCTGCGCATCCATGACAGTGATCAGGAAGCGCGCCTGTTGCGGGATCTGACCGATGCCGCGGCTGATAGCGAAGCCAAGCACGACTGCCAGGATCAGGCCGACAGCGGTCAGACGCCAGACACGCCGCACGCGGAGGATGAGGCCAAGCCCGTGCGCGCAGGCATCGAGGAAGGACGCGACAAGCACGCCGGCAAAGATCAGAAGCACGCTCCCCGCGTTCATCCAGATCAGCGCGAGGCTCAGCCCCACGGCCATGACGGTGAAGACCACGGCCAAAATGCTTCGCCGTGGTGGCGGCTTGCTGTGCATCGGGTCCAAAGGCGCCGGAAACAGGCCTTCCGTCCTCATCGCTGCGATCCCATGCGAGCCACGCGCCGGGAGGCCCCGGCGGGATCGGGCGATCATACCATCATCGGAAGGGGTATGGCCTTAAACCTTAAGCCGCGCCACCGAGCGCTCCTGGGTTAGTAATGCGGCGGCGGGGGCTCCTTGTGTGGAAGAAGGCCCGCGTTCTCCTCGGCCTCTTTCACGCGGTCGCGAAGAATGGCCAAGTGACGGGTCAGGGCGTCGATCTGCTTCCACTGGGCGGTGACGGTCTTGTTCAGATCGTCGATGGTTGCTTCCTGATGGGTGAGACGCATTTCCAGCTGGTCAATGCGGTCACTGAGAGCTTCGGTATCAGTCATCGGAACGGGTCTCCCCCGGACTTGAGAGATTGGCGCGCTCCACGAGCCCGTGGCTCAGTGACGTCCGCTCATCGAAGACGAAGCACTCACCGCGCCAGCGGCTCTCGGTCTCCGGAACCTCTTCCAGATACTTCAGAATGCCGCCTTTAAGGTGAAAAACCTCCTCAAAACCTTGCGAGAGCATGTAGGAACTCGCCTTCTCGCAACGGATGCCGCCGGTGCAGAACATGGCGACCTTCTTGTGCTTTTGGGGGTTGAGCTTCTGGCGTACGAAATCCTTGAACTCGCTGAAGCGCGTTGTTTTGGGGTCGATAGCGCCAACGAAGGTGCCCATCTCGACCTCGAAGGCGTTGCGCGTGTCAATCAGCACCAGATTGGGCGCCTCGATCAGCTTGTTCCAATCCGCCGCATCGACATAAGTGCCGACCGTTTTGGTGGGATCGGTCTGCGGGTCGCCGAGGGTGACGATCTCTTTTTTCAGGCGGATCTTGAGGCGCTGAAACGGCATCTCGACGGCGGTCGAGAACTTAAGCTCGAGATTATCGAGACGGCCTCCGAATAGGCTGCCATGACGCAGTTCCTCTACCAGCGCATCGATGGCGTCGCCTGTTCCGGCGACGGTACCGTTGATGCCTTCTTCGGCAAGCAGAAGCGTGCCCTTGATCCTCAGGGCCGAGCAGATCTCGCGCAGCGGCCCCTGCAGGTCGCGGAAGTCCGGCAATGATGCGAATTGATAGAGAGCGGCGACTTTGTATGTCATGACCGTGGTCTATCAGTCGGACGGGCGATGGAAAACCCGTCCGTTCGGTCATTGATGTCGCTTATTTCAGCATCCACTCATGCGCCGGATCGTTGTGGAACTTCCAGATCCGCTTCGGGCCAGCCATGACGTTGAGATAGTAAAGTTCGTAGCCGTGCGGCGCGCCGACGGGGTGGTAGCCCTTGGGCACCAGCACTACGTCGCCGTCGCTGGCGGCGAGCGTCTCGTCGAGCGAGCGGTCGTCGGTATAGACCCGCTGCAGCGCGTAGCCGGAAGGCGGGTTGAGCCGGTGGTAGTAGGTTTCTTCGAGTAGGGACTCGTTAGGCAGCGCGTCGCGGTCGTGCTTGTGGGGCGGATAGCTCGACCAATGGCCCGGGGGCGTGATGACCTCGACCACCAGAAGGCTCTCTGCCGGTTCCGTCTCGGGCAGGATGTTGCGGACGTGACGGGTATTGGTGCCCTTGCCGCGGGTTTCCTGGCCGACCTGATCCGGGCGGATGACGCGTGCGGGCAGCTTGCCCTCGCCCGGCGCGGTGCAGACGCCGATCTCGCAATCGGTCTCGGCCTTCAGCGCCCATTCGGAGCGGGCGGGCGCATAGAGCGACCACGGATCGGGCTCGAACGGCGAGGCGCGGCCGCCGATGATGCCGAAATCTTTGCCCCCCGCCGCCACATGCGCCTTGCCGGCGAGCATGACGATGCAGGCCTCCCGGTCGCCCGTCTGCTGTTTCAGGCTTTGCCCGCTTTTCAGCCGGTAGACCTCGAAGCCGACATAAGTCCACTCGGCCGAGGCCGGCGTGACGGCATGGATGCGCCCATTCGCATCCGGCTTCGAGGGTTTGACCAGGAGGTTCGACATCACCGTTTTGTCCCTTAGCGGAGGCCGGCTTCCTTCAGGAAGCGGGTGAGGTTGGCATAGCCCATCTTGGCATAGGTGAGTGGATGCGCCTTTTTGGGGTCCTGCTCGGCCTCGATGACGACCCAGCCGCTATAGCCCGGCAGTTCCTTGAACACCGAGACGAAATCCACCATGCCGTCGCCCGGCACCGTGTAGACACCCTCGAGGACGGAATCGAGGAAGCTCCAGTTGCCCGCCTTCGACTTTTCCATCACGCTCTTGCGTACGTCCTTGGTGTGCACGTGGCTGATGCGGCTCTTGTAGCGACGCGCCAGCGCCGCCGGGTTCGCGCCGCCCCAGGTGGCGTGGCCCGTGTCGAGCAGCAGATGCGCGGCTTCACCGGTCGAGGCCATGAAGGCATCGATGTCGGCTTCCGATTCCACGATGGTGCCCATGTGGTGGTGATAGACGAGGCGCACGCCCTCCTTCAGGGTCGCTTCCGCCACCTGCGTGACGCGGCGGCCGTATTCGGCCCAGTCGCCTGCCTTCATCACCGGGCGCTGCGACAGTGGCTTCGAGCGGTCGCCGTGAATGGCGTTCGACGTTTCCGCGAACACGAGCACGTTCGAGCCCATCGCCTTCAACAGGTCGAGATGCGCGCGCAGGTGCTTCATCTCGGTG
Source organism: Microvirga terricola (assembly GCF_011777495.1). Classification (GTDB taxonomy): domain Bacteria; phylum Pseudomonadota; class Alphaproteobacteria; order Rhizobiales; family Beijerinckiaceae; genus Microvirga; species Microvirga terricola. Next base: position 818,115 of record NZ_JAATJS010000001.1, read on the forward strand.
TCGGCATCACGCTTCAACAGCTCGGCGGAGTACCAGCCGGAGACGCAAGCCATCCCGAAGGGCGCGAGCGCCTTCTTCAGAGCCTCCGGCTCGCGCGGGAACTTGTTGCCGAGTTCCATGCCCTCGAAGCCAGCTTCCTTGGCTTCCGCCAGGCAGACCTCGAGCGGCGTCTCGCCGCCGAGTTCGAGCATGTCGTCGTTGGACCAGCCGATAGGATTCGCCCCGATGCGGATCGTCATGTTTTTTCTCTCTCTTCTTTCGTTCCTGATCAGTCGCCCACGCGCTGCGCGGTAAGCGCATTCTCATACTTCTTGCGCGCGGTGTTGACTTCCGCGCGGGCTGAAACTTCCGGCACCGCCACGTCCCACCAATGGCCGCCGGCGTCAGTGGAAATCAACGGATCGGTGTCGATCACGATAACCGTGCTGCGCGTGGCCTCGCGCGCCTTCTTCAACGCGTCTTCCAATTCCGCGATGCCCTTCACCTTCACCGCCTGCGCGCCGAGCGCGGCTGCATGCGCGGCGAAGTCGACATCCGGCAGGGTGACGTGGTTCGTGTGCTGCAACAGGTTGTTGAAGCTCTCCGAGCCCGTCGCCCGTTGCAGGCGGTTGATGCAGCCGTAACCCCGATTGTCGAGCAGAACCACGGTGAGCTTGTGGCCGAGCATCACGGAGGTAGCAAGCTCGGAATTCATCATGAGATACGAGCCATCGCCCACCATCACGATCACTTCGCGCGACGGATCGGCCATCTTCACGCCAAGGCCGCCCGCGATCTCGTAGCCCATGCAGGAATAGCCGTATTCCATGTGGTAGCCGAGCGCCGTTCTGGCCTGCCAATGCTTGTGCAACTCGCCCGGCAGGCCGCCGGCGGCGCAGACCACCACATCGGTCGGCGCTGAGGTGCGCTGCACCGCGCCGATCACCTGCGCGTCAGAGGGAAGCTTGTCATTGGTGGCGTCGGTATAGCGCGCGGAGGCCGCGAACCAGCAGGCCTTCTCATCGCGTGCCTTTGTGGTCCAGGCCTCGGGCGCTTTCCAGCCCTGGAGCGCCGCGCTCAATTCCTCAAGACCAACCTTGGCGTCGGCGACGAGCGGCAGCGCGTTGTGCTTCGTCGCGTCGAAGGTCTGCACATTGAGGCCGACGATGCGGCGGCTGGGGTTCTTGAACAGCGCCCACGAGCCGGTGGTGAAATCCTGCAAGCGCGTGCCGACGGCAATCACCACATCTGCCTCTTCGGCAAGTGCGTTCGCCGCGCCCGTGCCGGTGACGCCGATAGAGCCGAGGCAGGCCGGATCGTCATGAGCAAGGCTCGACTTGCCGGCTTGCGTCTCGCCCACGGCAAGGCCGTGCTTCGCGGCAAAGGCGGAGAGAACCTTTTCCGCGCCGGAATAGAGCACGCCGCCGCCCGCCACGATGAAGGGCTTTTTCGCGTTGCGGATCAGTTCGACTGCTTTTGCCAGTTCATCGGCATCGGGGCGGATGCGGCGCGGCTTCCAGATTTTCTCCGCAAAGAAGCTTTCGGGATAATCGTAGGCTTCGGCCTGCGCATCCTGACAGAGCGCGAGCGTCACCGGGCCGCATTCGGCGGGATCGGTGAGCAAGGTCATGGCGCGCTGAAGCGCGGGGATGATCTGCTCGGGGCGCGCGATGCGGTCGAAATAGCGCGAGACGGGGCGGAAGCAGTCGTTGGCCGACACCGTGCCGTCCGCGAAACTCTCGATCTGCTGCAACACCGGATCGGGCTTGCGGTTGGCGAAAACATCGCCGGGCAGAAGCAGGACGGGTAAGCGGTTCACATGCGCGACGGCCGCCGCCGTCACCATGTTCGTCGCGCCGGGGCCGATGGACGTAGTGCAAGCCATCATGCGCCGCCGCCGCGAGGCCTTGGCGAAGGCAATCGCCGCATGCGCCATGCCCTGTTCGTTGTGCGCGCGATAGGTCGGCAGCTTGTCACGCACGCCGTGCAGCGCCTCGCCTATTCCCGCCACGTTGCCGTGGCCGAAAATGGCCCACATACCGGCGAAAAGCGGCAGGATCTCGCCGTCGATCTCGGTCTTCTGCGCGGCCAGGAACCGGGCGACGGCCTGGGCCATGGTAAGGCGGATGGTGCTCATGCGTGCTCCATGCGGGTCGCGGCATCCGCATGTGGCGGACGCAGTTTCTTGAGGGATACCGGAAGCAAGTTCGTCATCCACGCCGACAGGACGGCGCGGTGCTTATGGAGGAAGAGGCCGGTGGCGATGATGGCGATGCCGATCAGCGACAGGGCGAAGGGAAACAGGAGCGAGTCCTTGAACACCTTGTCCGCCAGATGGCCGAGATAGATCGAAACGCCGATGGTTCCGAACACCGCGTAAGCCCGCCGCATCAGGAAGACGGAGAGGAAAATGAGCGCCACGTTGATGAGGCAATAGATGGCCTTCGCAACTTCGTTTGAACTATCGGAGGCTGTCAGCGCGCCCCAGAATGCGAGGAGACCGCTCAGGTAAAGCCAGAACGCGAAATCGCGCTTCTGATCGCGCTTGAGGTCAACGAACCATGCGGCGCAGAGAACGATCAGGCCGAAGATCATGGAAACGATGCGCCGCGCCTTCCACGATCCCGCCCAGCCCAGGTCATGCCCCTGAAGGATCCAAGGCGTCAGGTCCATCGACATGAACCACAATGCGACTGCGATCACCGCGACGATGAAGGGAAAGGGATAGAAGCGAAGGGCAATGAGGCCGGCAAAGACGGTTGCGATTTCCATCGGCAACCAGCTGCTCTTCACCCAGACATAGAAATCGCGATAGCGGCCCGGCGCGCCCGCGTCATCCCAAAGACCATAGGCCTCCTGGAGGCCGTAGACGGCGAGAGGAATCATCGCGACGGCGACCGCGATCATCAATCCGCCGGGCGTCTCGAGGGAGCGGCGATACCAGAGATAATGACCGGCGATCACGAAGAGCACCGCGTAGATCAGCGCGGTCAGGGTCAGCGCCTTTCCACCCATCTGCTCGAAGGCAAGCGTCGAGAACAGGCCCATGGCGCCCATGACGATGAGCGCCCCGGCGTACCAGAGCAGGTGAACGAGATCGAAGCGGACAGGTTGAGTAGGTGCCGGCGCAATGCCTGTGCCCTGCGCTGTCCCACGGCGCGCGCGCAACACGGTGAGCAACCCTTCAAGCTGTTCCTCGCGCAGCGCCACCGCGCGTCCGGCTTCTCTGACGTCGTTTTCCGTGAACGACATGGCGTTCCCCCGTTATGCGGCCTTCGACCGCCCCGCCACACGTTGCCATGAATCGACGAGGCGTTGGAAGCGGCCTGCCATGTCCGCGATGGCGGCCTCGTCCGAAATCTCGCCCTTCAGCCAACGGCGCGCGGCATCGTTGAAGATCGTGCGGCCGACCGCAAAGCCCTTGACCTGCTTCTCGCTGGCAGCGGCGGCGAAGGCCGCCTCCAGCTCGTCTTCCGGCGCTTCGAGACCCAAGAGCACGATGCCCCGACAATAGGGGTCGTTCTTCGAGATCACATCGCCCACCGCGTGCCAAGCGGCGACATCCTTCTGCGGCTCGAGTTTCCACCAATCGGGCTTGATGCCGAGATCGTAGAGGCGCTGCATGACGATTGCGACGGTGTCGGTCTTCAAAGGCCCGTTCTTGCCCGCGATGATTTCGACGAGCAATTCGCGGCCGACCCGCTGCGCGGCGTCATAGAGGCGCAGCAACTCCCGTTCCTGGTGCGCCTTCATTTCGGGCGCATCGTCGGGGTGGTAGAAGCATAGGCACTTGATGGTGTGGCCGACGGGCCATTCCAGAAGCTTACCCGCCAAGCTGCCGCCGCCCTCGAAGTCGAGCGGGCGCGAACCGGGCAGCTCCACCGGACGGCCGATCCAGAACGGGTGATCGGCGGCACGGAAAAGCGCTTCGCGGCCATAGGTGCCGTCGAGGAGCATGCCAAAACCTTCGCGGCCATTGGCGACCTTCGCGGCCGCTTTGACGGCGAGCACCTTGAAGGCGGGAATGCGGTCGATGGAGGCGCCGACCTCCTTCGCCATCGCTTCCATCTGCATGCGATGGTCGATGGCGAAGGCCATGAGCGTGTTGGGGCTCGGACGACGGGTTGTGGCCCAGTGGATATGATTGATGTCCTGGTCGAACCGCAGCGCCTTGTGGCGGCTGCCGGCTTTCAGGAAGTGCTGCAATTCCGGGAAGGTCGGAATTTCGGGCGAGCAGAGGAGGCGCGACACCGCGAAAGCGCCGCTGGCATTGGCATAGGCGCAGCAGGTTTCGAGCTTCTCAGCCCTCAGCCAGCCGCGCAGGAAGCCGGAAAGGAAGGCATCGCCCGCGCCGAGCACGTTATAAACCTCGACCGGGAAGCCCGGCCCCTTCACGCCCTTGTCGAGGGAATCGGGGATCTCGGCCGGGAACACCACACAACCCATCGGTCCGCGCTTGCAGACGATGGTGGCAGTTGAATGCGCGCGGATGTTGCGGATCGCGGTGAGCGTGTCCTCCGACCCGCCGGCGATGTGGAGCTCCTCCTCTGTACCGACGATGAGATCGCACTGGCTCAAAATGGGCTTGAGGTGTTCCGTCACCGAATCGGAGCGGACATAGCGGGATTCGCCCGCGCCGTGGCCCAGCAGGCCCCAAAGGTTCGGGCGGTAATCGACGTCGAAGATCACCTTGCGGCCATGGGCCTTGGCGATGCGGATCGCCTTTTTCTGCGCGGCGGCGGTATTTTCGCGGGAAAAGTGGGTGCCGGTCACGACGATTGCCGAGGACGAGGCGATGAAGCCCTCGTCGATGTCGTCTTCCGTCAGCGCCATGTCAGCGCAGTTGTCGCGATAGAAGATCAGCGGGAAGGAGTGCTCGTCCCGCACACCGAGAATCACGAGCGCGGTCAGGCGCTGCCTGTCGGTGACGATCCCCTGCGTCGCCACCCCCTCGCGCTCCATCTGCTCGCGGATGAAGCGGCCCATGGCCTCGTCGCCCACGCGTGTGATGAGGCCGGATTTCAGCCCGAGCCGGGCGGTGCCGATGGCAATGTTGGCCGGGCAGCCGCCCACGGCCTTGGAGAAGGAGGCCATGTCCTCCAGACGTCCGCCGACCTGCTGGCCGTACAAATCGACCGAGGCGCGGCCGATGGTGATCACATCCAGGGTCGGCGTCATGCTATTCCTCCTGCCTGCGAAGCCGTCACGAGGCCGGCCTCAAGCCTTATCACGGCCCTTGCAGCTATAGAACGTTTATTCTATTACCATCTTGGGCTGGAACATCAATTCCAAAATTTTGCCGAGCCGGCAAAATAACCTCGGGGGAAACATGATCAGGATTGCCGTTTTGGGCGCTGGCCGCATCGGCCGCATTCACGGGCGCAACGCCGCCAATCATAAGGACGCCCGCGTTGTGGCGGTGGCCGATCCGCACTCCCCCTCCGCACAGGAGCTGGCGGCGGCAACCGGTGCCGAGGTCGCGTCACTCGACAGCATCGTCGAACGCTCCGACGTCGACGCCATTCTCATCTGCACGCCGACCACGACCCACGCTGACCTGATCGAGCGCGGCGCGCGCGCCGGCAAGGCGGTGTTCTGTGAGAAGCCGGTCGACCTGTCGAGCGAGCGCATTGTGGGCTGCCTCAGCGTAGTCGAGAAGGCCCGCACGCCGCTGATGATCGGCTTCAACCGCCGCTTCGACCCCAACTTCGCGTCGCTCCGCAAGCGCCTGGCTGACGGCGAGGTCGGCGAGGTCGAACTCGTCACCATCCTCTCGCGCGACCCGAATCCCCCGCCGGTCAGCTATGTCCTGACCTCGGGCGGCCTCTTCCGGGACATGATGATCCATGATCTCGACATGGCGCGCTTCCTGCTGCTGGGCGACGAGCCGGTGGAAGTGCATGCGGTCGGCTCCTCCCTCGTAGATCCCGCCATCGGCCAGGCCGGTGACGTCGACACGGCGGCGGTCCTCTTGAAGACCGCCAAGGGCCGCATCGTGCAGATCTCCAATTCCCGCCGCGCCACTTACGGCTACGACCAGCGCATCGAGGTGCATGGCTCGAAAGGCATGATCCGGGCCGGCAACGTCCACCGCACCACGGTCGAAGTGGCGAACGGCTCCGGCATCGCCGCCGATCCGGTGCAGGACTTCTTCCTTCAGCGCTATGCCGACGCCTACAAGTCGGAGTTCGACGCGTTCATTGAGGGCATCAAGACGACCGGTAAGTTCGAGCCGACCGGCCAGGACGGCCTGAAGGCCCAGCGCCTCGCCGACGCGGCGACCGAGTCCGCGCAGACGGGTAAGCCGGTGAAAGTCTAATCAGCGCAAATATCGCTTTCGATGGCCGGGCTCGTCCCGGCCATTTTTGTTTACGGCGATGCTTTGCTGCGGACCGCTTATCCCTCTGCGCGCTTCTCCGCTGTGCCGACGGCCAATGCCATGGCGAGCGCAAAGGACGCCGACAGAGAACGGAATGCGCCGAAATCGGCTTCGGCCACTTCAAGCCACACATCGGCGCTCGGCACGAGCGGTGAGAAGGCGGAATCCGTGATCGCCACAACAGGAATGTTGCGCCGCGCGGCTGCCGTCGCGAGGTCGGCGGTGACAGGCGCGTAAGGGGTGAAGCTGATGGCGAGAACCGCATCGTGTTCGGTGGCGGTCGCCAGTTGCTCGGGGCCGAGCTGCGCGATGTGGTCGATCAGGATCGCCCGCACACCGAGCTTGCCGAACGCGTAAGCGCAATAGGCCGCGATGGGAAAGACACGCCGCGCGCCAAGAAGATAGATGGTGTTGGCCTTGGCCAGCGTCTCGATGGCGCGGGACAGTTCCTCCGGCCGCACGGACTCGCGCATACGGTTGAGCGAGATAGCGGCTGCATCCGCAAACCCTTCAAGAAGTGAGTTCGCGTGGACGTGATGCCCTTCGATGTCGCGCAAGGAGCGCAGGCGCTCGCGGTAATCGGGAAAGCGTTCGCGCAAGCGATCGCGAAAGATCTGCTGCAGATGCGAGAAGCCGTCATAGCCCAGACTTTTTGCAAAGCGGACGAGCGTCGAAGGCTGCACGCCGGCATGGTCTGCGATTCCGGCAACGGTCTGAAAGGCCATCTCCTCCGGATGCTCCAACGCGAATGCGGCAATCTGCTTGAGGCGCTTCGGCATCGTCTCGCGACGCGTCATCAAAAGCGCTCTCAGGCCCTCGTAATCTCCGGGGACGGCGTCCATGATTGCCTCTGCGCGAGCCTCCATCGTTTTCCTCGTTCTCGGACGCCCTACCTTAGGCTGAGAAACGAGAGCTTGACACCGAATGTTCAAAAATGGAACAAATATTCTAAAGATATAAACAAAAGGTCCTTCCGTTCCATTTGGGGCGAGCTGGATTGGCAGAGGAAACGCCGCACGATCGTGGTCCCATGCCGGGATCGCCTGTTTCTCCTTCTGCCTCGCCCGCGACCGGACACCGGCGCGGTTCTCAAACGGGGGCGTTTGGGAGGAAACAGATGAAGTCTTTCATCACCGGTCTCGCTGCCGCGGCAGCCTTGACCCTCGCCGCCGCCGTCCCGGCCTCGGCGCAAGACGCTCGCATCATCGTCGTCAGCCATGGCCAGGCCAACGATCCGTTCTGGTCCGTCGTCAAGAACGGTGTCACGGCGGCGGGCAAGGACATGAATGTCCAGGTCGATTACCGTGCGCCCGAAACCTTCGACATGGTCGCCATGGGCCAGCTGATCGACGCGGCCATCAACCAGAAGCCCGCCGGGCTCATCGTCTCGATTCCGGATGCCTCCGCGCTCGGACCGTCGATCAAGAAGGCGGTGGCCGCCGGCATTCCGGTCATCTCGATGAATTCGGGTTCGGATGTCTCGAAGGGGTTGGGCGCGCTGCTCCATGTCGGTCAGGACGAGGCCGATGCCGGCCGCGCTGCGGGTGCGAAACTCAAAGAGATGGGCGGCAAGGTCGGGCTTTGCGTCAACCACGAGGTCGGCAACGTCTCCCTCGACCTCCGCTGCAAGGGCTTTGCGGAAGGGTTCGGCGGCAAGGTGACCGTGCTTCCGGTCTCCAACGATCCGGCCGATGTGCGCGCGAAGGTCAAGGCGGCGCTCTCCGCCGATGCCTCCATCGACACCGTCATGGCGCTCGGCGCTTCGCTTGCCGGTGAACCGTCCGCGGCCGCCGTCAAGGATGTGGGCCGGGCCGTCAAGGTCGCCTCCTTCGACCTCTCCGCGAACTTCCTCAAGAGCATCGCGGCAGGAGAAGCCACCTTCGCGGTCGATCAGCAGCAATATCTCCAGGGCTACCTGCCGGTCGCGTTTCTGGCGCTCAATGCCAAATACGGTCTGATCCCGGGTGGCAACGTTCCGTCCGGCCCCAACCTGATCACCAAGGACAAGGCGGCCCAGGTGGTCGATCTCTCCGCCAAGGGCATCCGCTAATTCCGACCCGCGAGCCCGCGATCACCTTTCGCGGGCTCGCGCATTTTCTCGTCTGAAGGAGATGCCCATGACGGACATTAGCCATGTCACGGGCCATACGCCCGCCGAAGAGATCAAAAAGATCCAGGATGAGCGGCTGAAGGAGGTCTCCTTCATCACCAAGATTATGCGGCGCCCTGAGCTTGGCGCGCTTGCGGGCCTCGTCCTTGTCACGATCTTCTTCATCGCCACCGCGGACCCCTCGATGTTCACGCTCGCGGGCATGATGAACATTCTCTCGCCCGCAGCCCAGCTCGGCATCCTGGCGATTGCCGCAGCGCTTCTCATGATCGGCGGCGAGTTCGATCTCTCCATTGGCTCCATGGTTGCCTTCGCCGGTCTCATCTTCGGCTCGTTCTTGATACTCACCGGCTGGCCGCTGCTTATAGCGATTGCCGCGACATTGGTGGTCGCGGCGCTGCTCGGCGGCTTGAACGGTCAGCTCGTCATTCGCACCAAGCTTCCGTCATTCATCGTGACGCTCGCCTTTCTCTTCATCCTGCGCGGCCTCTCGCTGGTTGGCCTCAAATGGGCGACCGGCGGCTCGACGCAGATGCGCGGCATTGGCGACAATGCGGGCGAGGGATGGGTGCGGGAGATGTTTTCCGGCAATGCGCTGGAAGCCCTGTTCTCGTGGCTTGCAGCGCAAAACATTATCGCCAAGTTTCCGAACGGCACACCGACCGTGACGGGCGTTCCGGTCTCCATCGTCTGGTTCATTCTTTTCGCCATCGCCGCGACCTGGGTGCTGCTGCGCACCCGTGCGGGCAACTGGATCTTTGCTTCTGGCGGGGATGCCAATGCGGCGCGCAATTCCGGCGTGCCAGTCGACCGGGTAAAGACCGGACTCTTTATGCTCACCGCCTGCGCGGCAGCTTTGGTTGCGATCCTCACCGTACTCGATGCGGGTTCGACGGATTCACGGCGCGGCTTCCAGAAGGAATTCGAGGCGATCATTGCCGCTGTCATCGGGGGCTGCCTACTCACCGGCGGCTATGGCTCCGCCATCGGCGCGTTCTTCGGTGCGATCATCTTTGGCATGGTCTCGATTGGGTTGACCTATACGCGCTTCGATTCCGACTGGTTCCAGGTCTTCTTGGGCGCGATGCTGCTGCTTGCGGTTCTCTTCAACAACTTCATTCGCCGCAAGGTGACGGGAGAGCGCTGATGGACAAGAATGTTCCGCTCATCGAGTTCCGCGATCTCGTGAAACATTTCGGATCGGTGATCGCTCTTTCCGGCGTGTCGCTGTCCGTCCAACGCGGGGAGGTGATGTGCCTGCTCGGCGACAACGGTGCGGGAAAGTCGACGCTCATCAAGACGCTCTCCGGCGTTCACAGACCGACCTCGGGCGAGGTCCTGGTCGATGGGCATCATATGACCTTCACGAGCCCGCGGGATGCGCTCGATGCGGGCATCGCTACCGTCTATCAGGATCTGGCGATGATCCCGCTTATGTCGGTGACGCGTAATTTCTTCATGGGCCGCGAACCGGTGAAAGGTATCTGGCCTTTCCGCAACGTGGACTTCGACCATTGCGACGCCGTCACCCGCGAGGAGATGCTCAAGATCGGCATCGACGTGCGCGATCCGCATCAGGCGGTAGGGACACTCTCCGGCGGCGAGCGGCAATGCGTGGCGATTGCCCGTGCGGTCTATTTTGGCGCCAAGGTGCTGATCCTCGACGAGCCCACCTCCGCGCTCGGCGTGGCGCAGACATCGATGGTGCTGAAATACATCCACCAAGTGCGAAGCAAAGGGCTCGGCGTCATCTTCATCACGCACAATGTGCGTCACGCCTATGCGGTGGGTGACCGCTTCACCGTTCTCAATCGCGGCAAGACATTGGGCACATACGCCAAGTCGGACATTGCGATCGATGAATTGCAAAATCTCATGGCCGGCGGCAAGGAGCTGCAGGCCCTCTCAAGCGAACTCGGCGGAATGGTATGACCAGACTCGGCATCGGCCTCATCGGCACCGGCTATATGGGCAAGTGCCATGCGCTGGCATGGAACGCGGTCGCGCTGGTCTTCGGCGACATGGCTCGCCCGCACCTCGCGGTGCTGGCGGAGGCGTCCCAAGAGTTGGCGGAGCGCAAGGCGCGCGAATTGGGATTTGGCCGCGCGACGGGCGATTGGCGTTCGCTCGTGACCGATCCGGCGGTGGACGTCGTGTCGATCACCACGCCAAATGCGTTTCATCCCGATATGGCGATTGCGGCGCTGGAAGCGGGCAAGCATGTGTGGTGTGAAAAGCCCATGGCGACGAAGCCGGCCGATGCGGAGCGCATGCTTGCGGCGGCGCGTGCTTCCGACAAGGTCGCGGCGCTTGGCTATAACTACATCCAAAATCCGGTGATCGGTCTGATCCGTCGTCTCCTGAAGGACGATACCATCGGCGAAGTGAACCACGTCCGTTTCGAGATGGACGAGGACTTCATGGCGAATCCGGAGGACCTTTTTTATTGGAAGAGCGAGGCGACCTCTGGCCACGGCGCGCTCGACGATTTCGGCGTGCACGCACTCAGTCTCATCTGGACTCTGTTCGGTGGCGTGCGCCGCGTCTGCGGTCACATGGCCAAACCTTATGCGGATCGCCCGCTGCAAGGCGGTGGTCGCCGCGCGGTCGAGACCTATGATATCGCAACGACGCTGATCGAACTGGAGAACGGCGCATCCGGCATCATCGCGCTCAATCGCTCCGCCTGGGGCCGCAAGGGGCGCATCGCCATGCAGCTTTTCGGCGCGAAGGGCAGCATCGTTTACGACCAGGAGCGCATGAACGAGGTGCAGCTTTACACGACGGATCTTGCGAAAGAGACGCAAGGGTTTCGCACGATCCTCACATCGCCGCTGCATCCGCCATACGACAAGTTTATCCCCGCCCCCGGTCATGGCCTCGGATTCAACGAACTGAAGATCATCGAATGCCGCGCCCTCATCGGCCGCATCAACGGCGAGGCGACGACGCTGATCGATTTCGAGGACGGCATCCGCATCGAACGCACCGTTGATGCCATGGCGCGCAGCGCGCACGAAGGACGCTGGGTCGAGATTGCAGCGAGCGCGACCGCAGCGGCGGCGTGAGCGACGCCCCAGACGCTTAAACAAACGCCTCGCCCACAAGGAACGGGTTGGTGCGGCGTTCCTCGCCAAGCATGCTCATGGGGCCGTGGCCGCAGATGAAGGCGATGTCGTCGCCAAGCGGCAGGAGCTTGTCCTTGATCGAGCGCATCAGCGTCTTGCCGTCGCCGCCAGGAAGATCGACGCGGCCGACCGAGCCCTGAAAGAGTACGTCGCCCACGATGGCGAAGCGCTGCGACGGGGAGACGAAAACGACGCTGCCCGGCGAGTGGCCGGGGCAGTGCAGCACCTCAAGCGCGACTTCGCCGACCTGGACCGTATCGCCCTCGTTGAGCCACCGATCCGGCGTGACGGCGCGCGCGCCCTCGATGCCGTACATCAGGCCCGTTTCGGGGAGCCGGTCGAGCAGGAAGCGGTCGGCCTCGTGCGGCCCCTCGACCGGCACGCCCAGCTCTTCTTTCAGGTCGGCGGCGCCGGCGGCGTGGTCGATATGGCCGTGGGTGAGAAGGATCCGCTCCACGGTGACGCCGTTCTGGGCGATGGCCTGGCGGATATGGTCGAGATCGCCGCCCGGATCGATCACGACGCCTTTTTTCGTCTCCTCGCTCCACAGCAGCGTGCAGTTCTGCTGGAAGGGCGTCACAGGAATGATGGCGGCGCGAAGATTGGGCACGAAAAGATCCCTTATTGGTTCAATCCCCACATAAGGCCTGAGGCGGGCGGATTGAAGCCCCGCCACGTGGGGGCGGGGCATCGAAAATTGGCCTTCGCGAAAAGTGTTGCGGCGCACGGTCTGGACGATGACGCAGAGGAATATATGTTTGCGGAATGATAGAACGTAGCCCTTCAGCCGCAAACGCGGTATGAGGCGGGCTTCCCCAACCGAATCCTTTCGGCAACGCCGCATTCAGAGCATCGACCATGGACAAATCCCGCGAGCCTCTTCTTACGCCCGACGCCGGCAAGCTTGTCAGCAAGGCCGTCGGTCTAACCCAGACGGCGCTCGCCTCCGAGGCGGGGCAGGCCGTGCGTGCGGCCATCGCCAAGGGCCAGGACGGGTTGATGGAGCATCTCTCGAAGGCTGCCGAGAGACATGCTCCGAACCCCCTGATCCAGGCGCGCATGCTGCTGGCCGAGCAAAGCCAGAACTTTGATGCGATGCGCTCCGCCATCGGCAAGATCGGCGAATCCCTCGAGCACCTGAACCAGGCGCCCGTCGACAAGCAGGTCCAGACGCCCCATGTGGCAGCGCTTCTGAACGCGCAGGCCGAGGCCATCCAGGGCCTGACCCTGCTGATGCTCAAAGGCCAGCAGGTGCAGACCGAACTCGCCAACGCCATCGACGGACAGTCGCGCGGCGGTGCGGCGGCAGGGATGCCCAAGTGGGTCTATTACGCCATGGGCGGCATGATGATCTGGAGCTTGCTCACCATGGTGTTCTCGACGATTTTCTAACCAGCGGAAGCGGCGCGTCTTGCCGCATCATTGAGCCGATCCATTATTGTCAACGTATCGCGTGAGACCGCGCCGGGGGGCAAACCGTGTTCGACGCCAAAAAACTTCTCGATGCTCTGGGAACGCCGACCGGGACGGCGGGACAGGCCACGACGCCGGCGGCAGCGCCGGCCCCCGCTCCCGCGTCCTCCGATGAGGGCAAGAAGGCCGCCAACCCGCTCGGCGCGGGAACGCTTTTGAGCGACCTCATCGGCATTGCCAATCGCCCGTCGCCGCCCGCAGGTTCGGAAGCGAGCGACGGCGAGCAGCCCGCCAAACCCAAGGCGCCACCGCCGGCGGATCTGACGGATCTTCTGATCGGGAAGGCGCAGGAATATCTCAAAACCCCGCAAGGCAATGCCGCCGTCAGCGCGGTCGTGGTCGGCCTGACCAAGGTGGTCGCGAATTCCGAGACAGGGAAAAAGCTCACCGCCTCTGCGAAGGCGAAGGGCACCGCGCTCTTCAACCGCTTCGTGAACAAGGGCGCATCCGGCGCGCCGTTGATCGAAGGCGAAGCCAGCGCGCCGCAAGCAGCGTTGCCGCCGCCCGTCGTGACGAGCGATGAGGCTGGCGATATCGCTCTTCTGATCGTGCGCGCGATGATAGCGGCTGCCGCTGCCGACGGGCGCATCGACGATGGTGAGCGCGCGCGTATTCTCGGCACGCTCAAACAGGCGGGCATCGACGGCGAGGGCGTGCACATCATCGAAGCGGAACTCGCCCGCCCGGCGAGTGTCGCCGACCTCGCGGCAGCGGTGAAGACGCCGGAAGCCGCGGTGCAGGTCTATACCGCTGCGCGGCGCGTCATTACACCCAACACCGTGGAGGAGCGCGTCTTTCTCGCGCATCTGTCTGGCGCGCTTGGGCTCGATCCGCGCGTCGTCGCACAAATCGACGCGGCCGCGTCAGGTGTGGTCACCGACTGACCCGAACAGGGCCGGGTGGCGGATGAGCAGGGCCTGAGCGAGACTCAACGTCTTGAGGTCTTCGATGGCGTTGTCGCGCACCATGCCGGCGAGATCGTCGAGGCCGATTTCCACGACCTCGATGTCCTCATGCTCGTCCGCGAGCCCGCCGCCTTCCGCCACGCGGTCGGCGAGCGCATAAGGCGCGAGGAAGAGATGCAGGCGCTCCGTCGTCGCGCCGGGCGAGGACCAGGACGTGCCGACCGGTTCGAGCGCGCTTAAACGAATCCCGGCCTCCTCCATCGCCTCGCGGCGCACGCAAGTTTCGGGGTCGGTGCCGTCGAGCAATCCGGCCACCGCTTCCAGCACCGTAGCCTCAAAACCCTTGTGCGCGACCGGCGCACGGAATTGCCGGACGAGGATCGCGGTGCGCCTGACGGGATCGTAGGGCAGGACGGCGGCGGCCTCGGTGTTCTCAAAGACCTCGCGCGTCATCTCCCGTCCATCGGGGAGGCGGATGGTCAGGAGAAGAAGATTGCGCCAACCCCGATAGAGCGGCGTCACGTGCGTGATCCGATAAGTCCCCACTTTTTCCTCCGCCATCTTCCATCCTGGGCGAACCGTCGCGTTGGACGGATGCCGGGTTGGATTCCTCTTGATACCGGGTTTTCGGCTGCGTGCCTCGTTCGATCATTCCTGCAGTTAGGAAAATCAGGCTTCTCGCCGGCAGGTCATCATGACGCCCCAGGTGGCGGGGCCTCCTGCTGGTCCCTCCCGCGGCTGCATGGTATGCACGCAACCATCTTTTGCGCGGTGGAAGCTGAGCCGCAACAACGCGTTGACAGGTGCCCATGGCCGAAGCCCGCCGCCTTTCTTTCAAGGATGTCCTGACCGACGGGCGCGTCGCGCTCATGCTGCCGTTGGGCTTTTCCTCCGGCCTGCCGTTTCTCCTGGTCTTCGGCACTCTCTCGGCATGGCTGCGTGAGGTGGGCATTTCGCATGCCGAAATCGGCATGCTGAGCTGGGTGGCATTGGCTTATTCGCTGAAATTCCTCTGGGCTCCCCTGGTCGATCGCTATGACGCGCCGGTACTTTCACGCCTCCTCGGGCGGCGGCGCGGGTGGATGGCTTTGTCGCAGCTCGTCACCGCCCTGGGCCTTGTCGGCATCGCAATGTCGAGCCCGCAGGTGACTCTGTTCTTCACCATCGGCTCGGCGGCTCTGGTGGCGTTTGCCTCCGCCACGCAGGACGTGGTCATCGACGGGTTTCGCATCGATGCCGCGGCGACCGAGCGGCAGGGCATGATGGCCGCGGCGCTGCAGCTCGGCTATCGCTTCGCGATCCTCTGCTCAGGTGCGGGCGCACTTTACATCGCTCAGTTCGTCAATTGGCGCAGCGCCTATCTCAGCATGGCGGCGCTGATGGGGGGGGGGCTGATCGGCACGTTGCTCGCTCCGCGTCTCGACGGCGGACCGGCCCGCAAGCATGTGCCCCTTGCCGCCGCCATCGTCGAGCCCTTGGCTGATCTGTTTCAGCGCAAGGGCATGATGCTGATTCCAATCTTCCTTCTCATCGCCTGCTTCCGCCTGCCCGATTTCGTCTCCGGGGTCATGGCGAACTCGCTCTATATAGACCTCGGATTTTCCAAGGCGGACATCGCCAATGTGTCGAAGCTCTATGGCGTGTGGATCGGCATTGCCGGAGCCTTTGCTGGTGGTCTCGCGCTGACGCGTCTTGGGTTGTGGTGGACGCTCTTCATCGGCGCCTTCATCGCCGCCGCGTCGAACCTGATGTTCTCCTGGCTCGCCATCGAAGGCGCGAGGCTTGACCTTCTCATGCTGACGATCAGCATCGACAATTTCGCTTCCGGCTTCGCCGGCTCGGCGCTCATCGCCTACATGTCGGGCCTCACCGCGCCGGGGTTCGCGGCCGCGCAATATGCGCTCCTGAGTTCGCTCTATGCGCTGCCCGGCAAACTAATCGGCGGCGCATCGGGGTTTGTCGTCGATGCTTATAGCTACCCGCTGCTCTTCACCGGCACCGCGGCTATCGGTATCCCGCTCCTGATCCTCTGCCTCGTAATCCGGCGGGATACGATGGTGGGCGAGTTGGAAAAGGTTCAGGCGGCGGTCGCTCCCGCGCCGGCTCTCGCCACGGACTCTCGCGCCTAGCATCGTTGAACTTATAGCCGACAGCGAAACTCTATATCGCTCAAGTCAGCCGTGTTAGGAAGAGAACCAGCCGACCTGGGGTAGATGATGCGCTTCATCTTAAAGGCCATTGCGGTTCTTTTCCTGCTGAACGCGACCTTTCTGGGCTCCGCGCAGGCGCAGAGTACCGACGACAAGGTTCGGGCGATTTTCGAGTTGGCGAACTTTGACAAACAGGTCGATCACGCGTTTGAAACCGTTCTGCCGACCATGATCGAGCAACTCAAGACAATCTCTCCGAAGATCACTACTGAAGTCGCGGATCGCGTTGGCGTCATCGTTAAAGAGGAAGTCGAAGCGATGAAGCCGCAAATTCTTGAATTTTTTATCAACTTAATCAAGTCTCGGTTCACAGCCGACGAGATATCTACTCTCTATGATCTTTATCGTACTCCCGTCGGCCACTCGACTTCCCTTGGATCCGATCGTGCACGGAAGGTGAAAACGGAGGGTGAGTCGATGGCGGCCGAGGCACAGAAATTCGGAGCCTCCGAATTCGGTCCAAGGCTCGCTGGGCGATTGAAGGCGGATCCCATGATCCGTAGCGCATTGGGCCTCTGAACGTCTTCGCCAGACCGCTTAAACCCACCCGCCGTCCACCAGATAGCTCTGCGCCGTGATCGCGCTCGCGTCGTCCGACGACAAGAAAAGCGCGACCTTTGCGATGTCCTGCGGCACGAGCTTGCGCTTGACGCATTGGCGCTTCATCAGTTCCGCCTCGCCTTCCGGCGTGAGCCAGAGATCGATCTGGCGCTGGGTCATGATCCAGCCCGGTATGATGGAATTGACGCGGATGTTTTTCGCGCCCAGCTCGCGGGCGAGCGCGCGGGTGAGGCCGACCGCGGCGGATTTCGCGGTTTTGTAGGCCGCAAACGAATCGTCGCTCGCCAGATAGCTTGTGGAGCCCATGTTGATCACTGAGCCGCCGCCCGCCTTTTCCATGTCCGGCAGCGCGGCCTGCGTGGCGAAGAATTGGTGGTCGAGATTGGTGGCGAACCGCTCGCGCCAATATTCGGGCGTCACCTGATCGATGGTGTGACGGTCATCCCGCGCAGCGTTGTTGATGAGAATGGTGATGGGGCCGAGCGCCTCGCTCGCGCGCCGGATTGCGGCCTGAAGGGCGGGAATGTCGCGCACGTCGTTGTGCTCGAAATGGACCCGCTCGCCGAGGCGCTTTGCCAGCGCCTGCCCGGCTTCGGCATTGTAGTCGAGCACGGCGACACGGCTCCCTTGCGCATGAAACGCCTCCGCGATGCTCTCGCCGATGCCGCTGGCGCCGCCGGTGATGAGAACAGTTTTGTTTTTTAGGGAGCCGTAGATTGTCTGGGTCATTGTGACTCGTTTCGTCATTCGTAACAGTAATTGAGCGTTCGGGATTGAGCGCTAGGAACCCTCTCCCCGCAGAGGGGGAGAGGGCGCGCGTCCGTGAAAGGAGGAACCTATCAGCTCGCGCCCGGTCCCGGAATGGCGCCGGGCGGGCACTTGCCCAAAATGATCATGCCGAGCACCTCGTTCTGCGTCACGTCCTTCACGTCGGCGGTGCCGACGAGCTTGCCGTTTTTCATTACGCTGACGCGATCCGCAAGGCCGAAAACATCGTGGATGTCGTGGCTGATGAGGAAGATGCCGATGCCTTCCTTTTTCAACTGCAACACGAGGTCAGCCACCTGTTGCGTCTCCGCCGGACCGAGGGCGGCGGTGGGTTCATCCATGATGAGAACGCGCGCGTTGAAATAGATGGCGCGGGCAATCGCCACGGATTGCCGCTGGCCGCCGGAGAGCGCCTTCACCGGCTCCTTGAAGCGGCGGAAATGCGGGTTGAGGCGCGCCATGACTTTTCGCGTTTCCGATTCCATCGCCGCGTCGTCGAGCGTGCCGTAGGACGTCAGCATCTCGCGACCCAGGAAGATGTTGCCGGCGGCGTCGATGTTATCGGCGAGCGCGAGCGTCTGATAGATCGTCTCGATGCCGTAGCGCTTGGCATCGCGGGGTGAGGCGATGTCGGCTTTCTCGCCGTTGACGTAGATCGCGCCCGCGTCCGGCCGGTATGCGCCGGAGAGGATCTTGATGAGGGTCGATTTGCCCGCGCCGTTATGGCCGAGAAGCCCGACCACTTCGCCGGGACGCAGATCGACGGAAACGTCATCGACCGCCTTGATGCCGCCGAAAGCGATGGAGATGTCGCGCATCTCCACAAGAGGCGTGGTGCGTTGATGCTGCATGAGTGCCTCCGTTACTTGATGCGGCGGCGGTAGAGACCGTCGACCCAGACCGCGAGCACGAGAACCGCGCCGACGACGATGTTCTGCAAGGGCGTATCGACGCCGAGCAGCACCATGCCCGATTGCAGCGATTGCATGACGAGCGCGCCGAGCATCGCGCCCGCAATCGTGCCGACGCCGCCGGCGAGCGACGTGCCGCCGATGACGGCGGAGGCGATAACATAGAGTTCGTCGAGCGTGCCCGCCGCGTTGGTGGCGGCGTTGAGGCGCGCGGTGGAGATGCAGGCCGAGATGCCGCACAAAACGCCCATGAGGCCAAACACCTTCATCAGCGCCCAGCGCGTGTTGATGCCCGATAGTTCGGCCGCTTCCGGATTGCCGCCGATGGCGAAGACATAGCGTCCGAAGCGGCGGCGGCGCGCGATGAAGGTCATGACGATGCCGACCGCAATCGCGATGACGACGGGAAGCGCGATGCCGTGCGGTACGAAAAGCCCGCCCTCGGGCCACGCGATGCCGTTGGCTTCCGCCCAGCGACGCGCGCTGCCGACAGGCAGCGGATAGGAATTGGCGATGAAAGCGGCAACAAGAACTGCGACGCAAGCAATCGCGCCGATCACGCCGTCGGCCCAGACCGGGCGCACGGGAAAGCCGAAACGGATGCGGCGGCGACGCGCGAGACCAAGGCCCACCATGATCACGCCACAGGCCAGCATGGCGAGCGCCCAGGTCGTGACCGCGCCGAGCGCGCCTTCAACGCCGCCGCCCAGCGCCTTGAAGCGCATGTCCATGGGCGCGACGGTCTGTCCGGCGGTGACCCACCAAGCCGCGCCGCGCCACACCAGAAGGCCGCCGAGGGTGACGATGAAAGAAGGAATGGCGAGATAGGCAATGAGCCAGCCCTGAAACAGACCGATGGCCCCGCCGACGACGAGCGCCAGCAGCATCGCGAGCGGCGCGGTGGCCCAATGTTCGAGGCCGAGAAAGGATGGCAGCCATTGCACCTGCGCCACGCCGATGATCATGCCCACGACGCCGAGGATCGCGCCGACCGACAGGTCGATGTTGCGGGTGACGATGATCAGCACCATGCCGGTCGACATCACCGCGATGGAGGCGGTTTGCACCGACAAGTTCCAGAGATTGCGCGGGGTGAGGAAGAATCCGCCGGAGAGAATGTCGAATCCGATCCAGATCACCGCGAGCGCCGCCAGCATGCCGATCATGCGGACGTCGATCTCCAGCTTCGAAAGAAGAGAGCCGGACGTGACGCCCGGCGGCGAAGCAGTCGTGACAACGGGTGCGTTCATGGCGTCAAAATTACAGGAAAGAAGTTCGTCATTCCGGGGCCGCGAAGCGGAGCCCGGAACCCAAAACCGCCGCAGGCGGGAGGTCATACCGGCGGCGGTCCGACGAGCTTTCGCCCGATGCGGCTATGGGTTCCGGGCTCGGCCCAAAGGGCCGCCCCGGAATGACAGGGAGAGCTTAATTGCAGGCCTTGACCGAGCCCGCCTTCACGCCCTGGCAGACCACGTCCTTCGAGACCCAGCCCGCATCGATGACCACGTTGAGGTTGTCCTTCGTGATCGCGACGGGGGTGAGGAACTTCGCCGTCATGTTCTGCTTCTTCGAGCCCTGGTTCCAGGCAGTCGAGCCGGGAATGTCGGCAAGCTTCTTGCCGGCGGCGAGAGCGACCGCGATTTCCGCCGCGTTGCGGCCGAGTTCGCGCGCGTCCTTGAACACGGTCACGCTCTGCGTGCCGAGCGCCACGCGATTCAGCGCCGCCTTGTCGGCATCCTGGCCGGATACCGGCACCGAGCCCGCAAGGCCCTGTGCGGCGAGTGCCGCGATGGAGCCGCCCGCCGTGCCGTCATTGGCGGCGACGACCGCATCGACCTTGTTGTTGTTCTTGGTCAGGAACTGCTCCATGTTCCGCTGCGCATTGGCGGGGAGCCAGCCATCCGTATAGGCCTCGCCGACGTTCTTAATTTTGCCCGCGTCGATGGCGGGTTTGAGCACTTCCATCGCACCCGAGAAGAGGAAGTTGGCGTTCGGGTCGGAGCCGGAGCCCTTGATGAAGACGTAGTTACCCTCAGGCTTCAACTTCAACACCTCACGCGCCTGCTGACGGCCGACCTCGACGTTGTCGAAGGTCAGGTAAAAGACCTGCGGGATTTCGATGAGGCGGTCATAGCCGACGACCGGGATGCCTTCCGCCACCGCCTTCTCGACGGCGGGACGGACCGCATCCGCGTCCTGTGCCAGAACGATCAGCGCCTTCGCGCCGCGGGCGATCAGACTTTCGATATCGGTGAGCTGCTTGGCGGGCGAGGATTGCGCATCCGCCGACACATAGGTGCCGCCGGCCTTCTCGACGGCAGCCTTGATGGCGGCTTCGTCGGTCTTCCAGCGCTCTTCCTGGAAATTCGACCAGCTGACGCCGACGACCGGCCCCTTGGACTGGGCGAAGGCGGCGGTCGCTGAAAGGGCGAGGGCGGCAAAGCTGATAACAGCGTGCTTCTTGGACAACATGTCTTCCTCCTCGGGCGGCGCGCTTGAAAGGCGGCCCTTGTGAGTGGCAGCAATCGGACCCCGGCGGGGGCAAAACCTTGGCTCACACTGCCACGTTATTTTCGAGCACGGAAATAATTATCCTGAAATATTGTCCCTTCAAGCGGCGAAGCTCTCATCATTTGGTTGGATGTTCGATGTTTTGGGTCTTGTTTTATTCGAGCTCTGAATAAATATGGCGACATGTTGATCGCCCCCCTCACTCCCCGCGAAACCGCCCGTCGGCGTCTTCTGGACGTCCTGCGCTGGGAGGGACCCATGGCCCGGGTCGAGATCGGTCAACAGCTCGGCATGAGCCCGGCCACCGTCTCGGATCTCACCGCGAGCCTGCTCGATGACGGCGTGCTGGTGACGGAAGAGGCGGGCGATGCGACGCCCGGTCTGATTCGCGGGCGGCCCAAGGTGCGCCTGTTCTTTGCCGAGACGCTCGGTTCCGTGATCGGCGTCTGGACCGGCTTCAACCGCATCGAATTGCGCCTCGTGGACAGCGCCGGGCGCAACCGGGCGAGCCGACATATCGAGCGGCCTCTGCGCACCCTCGGCGCGGAAGAGCTGATGGACGTGCTGGCCCAAAGCATCACCGCGTTCGCCCGCGAAACCGGCGCGCCGGACGTGAAGGCCGTCGGCCTTGCCTGCCAGGGCTATGTGGACACGAAGGACGGCATCGTGGCCTGGAGCCCGGTGCTCGGTGCGCGCGATCTGCCGCTCGCCTCAGGCTTGAGTGAGCGTCTGGGCCTGCCGGTGCTGATCGAAAACGATGCCAGCGCGATGGCCTTCGCCATTGCCCAGCGCGACCCGGCTCTGCGGACTGGCCGCACCGCCTGCCTGATGGTGGGAGACGGCGTCGGCATGGGCTTTCTCATCAATGGCGAGCTTTATCGCGGTGCGCGGTTCGGCGGCAGCGAGTTCGGCCATGTGCGGCTGCGCCGGGGCGGCCCGCAATGCCGCTGCGGCGGGCGCGGCTGCATCGAGGCGTTTCTCGCCGATTACGCCCTGCACCGCGATGCCCAGCTCATCGACCACCGGCCCGCGCCGACGGCGCTGATTCCGGGTGAAGACGCCATGGATTCCATCGTCGCCCAGGCCCGCGCGGGCGATCCCGCGCTGCAAAACCTCTTCCGCGAGGCCGGTGAAGTGTTGGGGGATGCAGTCGGCATCCTGATCCAGACGCTGGAGCCGGACCATATCGTGATCTGCGGCCCCGGCACCCGCGCCATCGACCTCTTGCGCCCCTCCTTCGAGGCCGCGCTCGAATCGCAGACGATTCCGGAGCTCAGGGCACTCACCACCATCCACGTGGTCGAATCCTCCATGGATCTGCTCACCGAGGGTGTCGTGATGCAGGCGCTGCGCGAGCTCGACCTCGACCTGGCGCGGCTGAAGGCTGCATAAGCTTGAGCCGGCCATAGCCATCGGCGCCTGAAAACACTATCTCTGTGCGGTCATTTCTTTACGCATGAGACCCATGGCTGCTCCTCGTCCCGTCCAAGCCGGCGATCACGTTTTCCTCGTCGACGGCTCGTCCTTCATCTTCCGGTCCTACTTCCAGTCCATGAACCAGGACTCGAAGTACAACAGCCGGACCTCGGACGGCATGCCGACCGGCGCGGTGCGCCTGTTCGTCACCAAGCTCCTGCAGTTCATCCGCGAGGGGGCAGCGGGCTTCAAGCCGACGCATCTCGCCATCGTGCTCGACAAGTCCGAAGGCTCGTTCCGCAAGGAGCTTTACGAGGACTACAAGGGTCACCGCCCCGATGCGCCGGAAGACCTGAAGGTGCAGATGCCGATCATGCGCGAGGCGATCCGCGCGCTCGGCATGGAGCCCCTCGAACAGCTCCGTTATGAGGCCGACGATCTGATTGCCACCTACGCACAGGAGGCGAAGGCCCGCGGCGCGCAGGTGCTGATCGTGTCCTCCGATAAGGACCTGATGCAGCTCGTGGGGCCGCTGGTCTCGTTCTACGATTTCGAATCCGGCATCAAGGGCAAGCCCGGCTACCGGCCCGAGCGCAATCTCGACGAATCCGCCGTGATGGAGAAGTGGGAGGGCATTCCGCCCGAAAAGATCGGCGACGTGCTGGCGCTGATGGGCGACACCTCCGACAACGTGCCGGGCGTGCCTGGCATCGGCCTGAAGACCGCCGCTCAATTGATCAAGGAATATGGCGATCTCGAAACGCTGCTGGCGCGTGCAGGCGAGATCAAGCAACCCAAGCGCCGCGAGACGCTGCTTGCCAACATCGACAACGCGCGCCTCTCCAAAAAGCTCGTGACGCTCGATTGCGAAGCGCCGCTGCCCGCGCCGCTCGATTCGCTCGGCATGCCGGAGATCGACGGCAAGGGGCTGGTGAGCTTCTTGAAAGCGATGGAGTTCAACACGATCACCCGCCGCGTGGCGGAGCTTTACGACGTCGATCCGACGACCGTCACACCCGATCCGCGCCTGATGCCGGGAGGCGAGGCGATCCGGTGGGAGCGGCTTGGGACGCCGGAAGAAAGCCTTCCCGCCGTTGCCGACGGTGCGGAAGCCGCGCCCCATGTCGTGGGCGCGCTTGCAGGCGCGCTCGGCACGCCCGCGCAGCTTGCGACCAAACGCGCGACGGAAGCCTCCTCGCTCGCCTTCGACATCAACGCCTATGAGACCGTGACCAGCACGGAGCGCCTGAAAGAGTGGGTGGCGCTGGCGCGCGCGCAAGGCCACGTGGCCGTCGACACTGAGACGAACGATCTCGACGCGAATCTCGCCGATCTTGTGGGCTTCTCGCTTTCGGTTGAAGCAGGAAAGGCCGCTTACATTCCGCTTCAGCACCGCAACGATTCCGACCTTTTCGGCGGTGGCCTCGTGCCGGGCCAGATGCCGATGACGGACGCGCTCGACATCATCAAGCCGCTGCTGGAGGATCCGTCCGTTCTCAAGATCGGCCAGAACCTGAAATACGACTGGGTCGTGTTGAAGCGCCACAACATCGATATGCGCCCCTTCGACGACACGATGCTGATTTCCTACGTGCTCGATGCGGGCAAGGGCTCGCACGGCATGGACGAACTCTCGCGCCGCCATCTCGGCCACTCGCCGATTCCCTTCGGCGAAGTCGCGGGCACGGGCAAGAACCAAGTGTCCTTCGACAAGATCGAGATTTCAAAAGCGGCGGCCTACGCGGCGGAGGATGCCGATGTCACCTTGCGCCTGTGGCAGGTGCTGAAACCGCGCCTCGTCGCAGAGGGCCGCGCCACGGTCTATGAGACGCTGGAGCGCCCGCTCGTCGATGTGATCGCGCGCATGGAGATGGAAGGCATCGCCGTCGACCGGCAGATTTTGAGCCGCCTCTCCGGTGATTTCGCGCAGTCGCTCGCCCGCATCGAGGACGAGATCCATGAGATGGCGGGCGAAAAGTTCACACTCGGCAGCCCGAAGCAGATCGGCGACATTCTCTTCGGCAAGATGGGCCTGCCCGGCGCGAAGAAGACGCCCTCCGGCCAGTGGGCGACGCCCGCGACGTTGCTCGACGAATTGGCGCAGGCCGGTCACGAACTGCCCGCGCGCATTCTCGAATGGCGTCAGCTCGCGAAGCTGAAATCGACCTATACCGACACGCTCCAGCAGCACATGCATCCGCAAACTAAGCGGGTACATACGTCGTTCTCGCTGGCGGCAACGACGACGGGCCGGCTCTCCTCCTCCGAGCCGAATTTGCAGAACATCCCGATCCGCACGGAAGCGGGCCGCAAGATCCGCCGCGCCTTCATCGCGCCGGCGGGCTCCAAAATCATTTCGGCGGACTACAGCCAGATCGAGCTGCGCATCCTGGCGCATATCGCCGACATCCCGCAGTTGCAGGACGCTTTTGCGAAGGGGCAGGACATTCACGCCGCCACCGCTTCCGCCATGTTCGGCGTGCCGCTCGACCAGATGAATCCGGAACTGCGCCGTCAGGCCAAGACGATCAATTTCGGCATCATTTATGGCATCTCCGCCTTCGGCCTCGCGCAGCGCCTCGGCATCGCGAATGCGGATGCGGCTGCCTTCATCAAGCAGTACTTTGAGCGTTTCCCCGGCATCCGCACCTACATGGACAACATCAAGGCGTCGTGCCGCGAGAACGGCTACGTCAAGACGATCTTCGGGCGCGTCTGCCACTATCCGCAGATCAAGTCCGGCAATCCGTCAGAACGCGCGGCGGTGGAGCGTCAGGCCATCAACGCGCCGATTCAGGGCTCGGCCGCCGACATCATCCGCCGCGCCATGATCCGCATGGAGGGCGCGCTGAAGGCGGAGCGCCTCTCCGCGCGCATGCTGTTGCAAGTGCACGACGAACTGGTGTTTGAGGTCCCCGACGACGAGGTTCAGGCGACGCTGCCGGTCATCACCCGCGTGATGACGCAAGCCTCGTTCCCCGCCGTGTCGCTGAAGGTGCCGCTCTCCGTCGACGCGCGCGCCGCGCAGAACTGGGACGAGGCGCATTAGCGTGACCCCAAGAACAATTCCGCAACGATACGTTAAGGGCCGGGGGCCTAGTTTCTCGAAACGCAGAGATCGATCTGATCGCTCGAGGAGCCGGCCATGCATGATGAAACGGAATCCGTAGCGACCCGCCTTTGGCGCGACCGGGTGCAGATTCGTGAGCAGGAACGGAACGACGCCCAGACAAGGGCTCGGATCGCCGAGGAGAAGGTGGCGATTCTCATGGCGGAGAACGACCGGTTGGCTGCCGAGAACGCCCGGCTGCGCGCGCTCCTCAACCCGGATGCGAACAGGACCCGCGACGAGACCGAACAGCAGATGGAGGCTCTCAAGGGTGCGCTGCTCCCTCTGTTGTCACAAGGAACCGGAACCTTGAATTGAGGGGCGAGAGAAGCGTTGACGGTCAGCCAGGCGAAGATCGACCCATTCCCATGTCTCTCACCATCCGCCCCGCAGGTGCCTCCGACGCTGATACCCTGTTCGCCCTCACGGCAGGCCTGATCGACGATCATCTGCCGGGCCAGACGCCCTGGACCTCGGTGGAGCGGATCAGGGAGAGCGGCTTCGGCGACGATCCGCTGTTCGAGGCCTTCATTGCGGAGCGTGCGGGGACGCCCGTCGGCTTCGTCTCCTTCTTTCGCGGTTATGCGGGCTGGCGCGGCAAGGCCATGGGCATCGTGCATGCGCTTTACGTGGTGCCGAATGAGCGCCGCTCCGGCGCGGCGCGGGCGCTCATGGCGGCGGTCGCGAAGGTTGCACTGGCGCGCGGCTGGGAACGGATCGAATTGTTCGTCGAAGAGGGGCGCCCCGCGATCCGGTTCTACGAGACGCTCGGCATGCGCGATCTGGAGCATCGCCACCTGCGGCTTGAGGGCGAGACGCTGGAACGCCTTGCCGCAGCTGCTCCCTTGTAAGGTCTTAGCGGGTTCGGGGCAGCATTCTGCTCAACGTTTCGTCTCGCTTCATCCAATGGTGATACAGCGCGCCCGCCAGATGCAGCACCAGCAAGGCCAGCAGCAGCCGCGCCGCGACACCATGAGCCAGGCGGGGCGGCACGCGTATCGGCGACGGCGATATCAAGGCGACATCGCCGGACACCAACCCGGCGCCTAGGTTACTCTTTGCCGTCATCGCAACGCCGCTGACGACGAGGGCGATGAGAACGGCATAGAGCCCGACATGGGTGATCCGCGCGATCATGTGCTGTGCGCGCGAGGCGGCCAGCGGCGCGGGACGGTGATCGAACGCAGCCCACCAGAGGAGGCGGAAGAGGGTGAGCATCCCGGCCACGACGCCGACGAGAACGTGTATTCGATAAAATATCAGCCTCGTCTCACCTGTAGCGTCCTGCATGAGAAAGCCGAGGGGGATCAACGCGAGGATGAGCGCTGCACTCAGCCAATGCGACGCCACTGCGACAGCTCCGTAGCGTTCAAACGAGCCTTTCAGTGCCATAGGCATCCTCCCTCAGCGCGTCGGGCCGAGAACCGGCCCAGCTTGATACAGGCGACGAAAGCCAGTGGAAGCCATGCTCGCCGCGGCAGCCCTGAACTCCGGCGAGACGAGCGCTGCGGCGAAGGCCGTAGTGCTTTCCCACACCGCATAGTTCACCCAAAGCCGGGACGCGCCGACCGGCTTGTGCAGTCGGGTCGAGATGAAGCCCGGTTGACGCCGCAACGCCTCCGCGGCACGGGTCCAACCCTGCTCGAAGGCCTGTTCCTGCCCTGGGGGCACGACGAACGTATTCAGCAGGGCGATGGGTCCACTCGTCGTCGTGCTGAGCTGCTCGGCGAAGCTCGTCCCGTCGCTACGGGCAGAGTCCGACAAGACGAGTTCATCTGCGAAAACGGGACCGGATTGGGCAAGCATTGCTAAGAACGCTGACGCGACAATGCGGATTGGGTGCACGGGATACTCCTATTAATATATAGCATGCTATGTAACATTGAATAGCATGCTATGCAAGGTAGTATCGGCGGTCAGTTTGATAGGGTTGATATGAGCGACTGCATATGAGTTTCGACAAGGACCAATCGACCGGCTTTGCCGTCAATCACATGGCAAGGCTGTTCGCCAGCGCGCTTGGGGAGCGCATCCAGCCGCTCGGGCTGACGACAGGGCAATTTCCGATTCTGCTCGAACTCTGGCGGGAAGACGGGTTGACCCAGAAAGACCTGGTTGCCCGCCTCGACTTGGAACAGGCCACCGTCGCGAATACACTGACGCGCATGGAGCGCGACGGCCTCATTCTCCGCAAGCCAAACCCGGAGGATGGCCGCTCGCAACGCATCCATCTGACCCGCACGGCGCGCGCGCTCGAAGCTCCGGCCACGAAAGCCGCGCAGATCGTGAATGACATTGCCCTCAAATCGCTCACATCTGACAAGCGAGCGATGTTTCTGGACCTCATCGGGCAGGTGATCGGAGCGTTACAAGCGGACCTACGCCGTTAGAAAACCGCATCCCTGAATGGCGGGACCTCCCGCACGGTTCGCGCGTTTTCCTGCTGCAACAATGGGGACGCGCATGGCTTACGAGCTCTTTTACTGGCCAAGCATTCAGGGGCGCGGCGAATTCGTGCGGCTGGCGCTGGAGGACGCGGGCGCGGATTATGTGGATGTAGCGCGCGGCTCGTCGAAGGACGGACTCGGGATCCGCGCCATGATGCGCGTGATGGAGGAGGCCGCCCACCCACCCTTCGCGCCGCCGTTCTTGCGCGATGGCAATGTGCTCATCGGCCAGACGGCGGAGATCCTTCTCTATCTCGGGCCAAAGCTCGGTCTTGTTCCAAAGAGTGAAACCGGGTGTCTGTGGGCGCACCAGATTCAACTCACCGTCACCGATCTTGTGGCCGAGGCGCATGATACGCATCATCCCTTGTCGGTCGAGCGCTACTACGAAGACCAGAAAGAAGAGGCGGCTGAGCGCGCGGCGGATTTCCGAAAACACCGGATTCCGAAATTTTTGGATTGGTTTGAAACAATCCTCGCGCGCAATCCGGCAGGAGGCAAACATCTCGTCGGGCGCTCGACAACTTATGCGGATCTCTCCCTGTTCCAAATCGTCGAAGGATTGTCCTATGCGTTTCCGAAGGCGATGAAGCGCATCTTGAAGACTACGCCGCGCGTCGTTGCACTACATGATGCCGTGAGCGAGAGGCGGCGCATCAAAGCTTATTTAGCGAGCGAACGACGTATTCCTTTCAATGAGGACGGCATCTTTCGCCATTATCCCGAATTGGACGCATAGTCTGTCAACAGCTGTGTAGTGTCGTCTGACTGTCGCGCGCTCTTCACGGAGCTGTCGTGGAGCGCGGGTATTCGCCGAAATCCTGGACCGAGCATCTCCCTCTCCTGTCCAGTCCAACCGGTTCCTTAAACTTTCGAGCGCGCGCGAGGCCCCCACCCATGGCGAATGTCTGGATCAATGAGCTGCACTATGACAACGCAGGTGCAGACGCTAACGAATTCATCGAAATTGCCGGCCTTGCCGGCACCGATCTGACGGGGTGGAAAATCCAGCTCTATGACGGAACCACGGGCAACACCTACGGCACCGACATTGCCCTGTCCGGCGTCATCACAAACACGAGCAACGGCTTCGGCTTCGTCAGCGTCAATGCGGTCGGCCTTCAGAACGGCGCGCCCGACGGTCTTGCCCTTGTCAACGCCAGCGGAACGGTCGTGGAATTCCTCAGCTACGAGGGTCAGTTCACGGCGGCGAACGGCGCCGCCAGCGGCATGACCAGCACGAACATCGTCGCTGTCGAGGACGGTTCCACGGGCGCGGCCATGGGCTCCATCCAGCGCCAGGGCACGGGCAGCAGCTCCAGCGACTTCAACACCTGGACGACCTTTACCAGCACCTCCACGCGGGATGGGGTCAATTCCGGCCAGACCTTCATCACGCCCTCGAACGATCAAAGCCTCTCCATCGTCGCGGACAATGTCAGCAAGGTGGAAGGCAACAACGGCGTAACGATCTTCACCTTCACGGTGACGCGCGCCAACCCCTCGGCCGACGTGACCGTGGATTGGAACCTCACCGGCCTCGGTGGTGCGGGCCATGCGACGGCCGACGACTTCACCGGCCTGACCAGCGGTACGCTGACATTCACGGGCAGCGAAACCACGAAGGTGATCGAGATCGCGGTTGGCGCCGACACCGTCTTTGAACCGAACGAGATTTTCTCCGTCACGCTCTCGAATGCGAGCGGCGGAACGTCGATTTCCACGGCCGCTGCCACCAGCACGATCCTCAATGACGACCCGCTGGCGATCTATAAGATCCAGGGCACGGGCCACACCTCCGAATATGTCGGCCAGAACGTCCTGACCACGGGCGTGATCACCGCCATCCAGATGACGGGCACCACGCGCGGCTTCTATGTGCAGGACGTGAACGGCGACGGCGACGCCACGACGTCCGACGCGATCTTCGTGTTCCGCGGCTCCACCTGGACGCCGAATGTCGAAGTGGGCGACGCGGTGACGATCTCCGGCAAGGTCGCGGAATACAAGCCGTCCGGCAGCAACGATCTCACCCTGACGCAGTTTGGCACCGACGCTGCCGTCAACGTGACCTCGAAGGGCAATGCGCTGCCTGATGCCGTTGTGATCGGCCCGTACGGCCTCATGCCGCCGACCGGCGATGTTACTTCCGCAGCAGCCTTCTACGAGAGCCTCGAAGGCATGCGCGTCACCATCGAGCCCACGCGCGTTGTCGGTGCAACCAATGCCTATGGCGAGATCTGGACCGTCATCGATGGCGCTTACGACCCGTCGAGCCTGAACGGCCGCGGCGGCCTCGCGAGCGTCGGCACGGATTATAACCCTGAGCGCATCCAGATCGACAACATCCGCGACAGCCTCAGCATGCCGATGGTCGATGTGGGCGCGAAGCTCGGCGCAGTGACCGGCATTCTCTCCTACGGCTTCTCGAACTACGAAGTGCTGGTCGGCACCGCGCCGGTCGTGACTCAGCAGTCCACGCTCCAGCCGGAAGTGACGAAGGTCACGGCGACGAACCCGTTCTTCCTGTCGTTTGCCACCTACAACGTCGAAAACCTCGACCCCAACGACGATGACGGCGATGCCGACATCGACAGCGGACACTTCGCCAAGGTTGCGCAGCACATCGTCAAAAACATGGGCGCGCCGGCCGTGATCTCGCTGCAGGAGATCCAGGACGACAGCGGCTCGGTCGATAACGGCGTCGTCTCGGCGGACAAGACCCTGCAGACCCTCGTCGACGCCATCGTCGGGGCAGGCGGCCCGCGCTACAAGTTCGCCTACCTGAACCCGGAGAACAACAAGGACGGCGGCCAGCCCGGCGGCAATATCCGTCAGGCCTATCTCTACAACGACGACGTGGTGGACCTCGTGCCGGGATCGCTGGCGCGGATCGTCGATCCCGACCCGCTGGTCAACGATGCCTTCCAGTCGAGCCGCAAGCCGCTGATCGCGCAATTCACCTTCAACGGCGAAACCTACACCTTCATCAATAACCACCTGAACTCGAAGGGGGGTGACGACGCGATCTTCGGCAGCAACCAGCCGCCGGTGCTGGCCAGCGAGCTCCAGCGCATCGAACAGACGAAGCTCATCAAGGCCTATGTGGATCAGCTTCTTGCCGCCGATCCCAACGCCAATATCGCCGTGCTCGGCGATCTGAACGACTTCACCTGGAGCAATCCGTTGAAGGTCCTCAGCGGCGAAGCAGCTGGCGCGCAGGTTCTCTTCGAGCTGGGCGATGAGTTCATTGCCGATCCGAATGACCGGACGGACTACATCTACAACGGTAACTCGCAGTCGCTCGACCACATCTACGTGTCGGCGGCGATGCTGGCGAGGATCGAGGCCTTCGACATCGTTCGCGTCAACTCGGAATTCGACGCGCAGCAGCATGCGAGCGATCACGATCCGCTCGTTGCCCGCGCGCTGCCGTTCCAGATCGCCCGCGGCACGGATGGGAACGATCACCTAGTCGGCGACGATGCGAGCAATGCGCTCATCGGCAGCGCGGGTAACGACCTCATCCAGGGTCATGGCGGCAACGACTACTTGCAGGGCGATGACGGCAACGACACGCTCGATGGTGGCGCGGGCGCCGACGCCCTCTATGGCGGTGCGGGCATCGACACCGCGTCCTATGTCAGTGCGGCGACGGGCGTCACGGTCAACCTCGCGGCTCCGGGCGAGAACACCGGCAACGCGGCGGACGACACCTACGACTCCCTCGAGAACCTCACCGGCTCTGCGTTCAACGACATCCTGAGCGGCGACGCTTTCGACAATGTCATCGACGGCGGCCTCGGCGCGGATCTGATGAAGGGTGGGGCGGGCAACGACACGTACCTCGTGGACAATGCCGGCGACCGGGTGATCGACGCGGCCGGTACCGACACCATCATCACGACGGTCAGCTTCTCGCTCAGCGGCAGCACGGGCGTGGAGGTGCTGCAGGCGGCCAATAACGGCGCGGCGATCAAGCTGATCGGCGACAGCCTCGCCAACGTGCTGATCAGCAATGCCGGCAACAACACGCTCTCGGGCGGTCTGGGTGCCGACACGCTGACCGGCGGCGCGGGTAAGGACTCGTTCGTGTTCGACACCAAGCTCTCGTCGAGCAACATCGACAAGATCGTGGACTTCAACGTGAAGGATGACACCATCCTCCTCGACAACGCGATCTTCAAGAAGCTCGGCGCGGGCACGCTGTCCAAGCCCGGCGCGCTGAACAAGAACTTCTTCACCATCGGAGCCAAGGCGAAGGACAAGGACGACTACATCGTCTACGACGCGACGAAGGGCACCCTATCCTACGACGCTGATGGCTCGAGCGCGGGCAAGGCCGTGGTCTTCGCCACGATCAGCAAGGGCCTGAAGATGACCTACGCGGACTTACTGATCATCTGATTGGGTGGTCTCAAAAAGGGAAGGCCCTCGCGTAAGCGGGGGCCTTTTCGTTCGGCGTTTTGCTTCAGTCTAAGTCGCGGCAGCGACACTTCCAGCGAATGCGGGTGCATGGTCCTTTTGTGGCGGTGACATGCGGGTCATGGTTCCATCGCGCTTGACCCAGTGATGATAGAGGGCTGCGACGACGTGCAGGATCAGCATGGTGACGAAGAGGCGCGCCACGAGGTTATGCACCGGAACGGGCAGATGGAGATAAGGCACGATCCCCGGCAGTGAGGTCGCGAGCGTCGGCCCCAGAATCTTCGCAATGGAGATGAAGATTCCGCCGAGCGCCAGGAACAGCAAGGCGAAATAGAAGAAGAGGTACACGCCCCCGACGAGTGCGTGCATAAACCGCGATTGGTCCGGAGCCCGCCCAGGGCGGCGGTCCGCCAGCGTCCACCATGCGAGGCGGATAAGCGTGAGAATTCCGACCGTCACACCAATGGTCGCGTGGGCCAGAAAGATCGCTACCCGCGACTCCTCGCCTACATTCTGAATGGCAAAACCGAGCGGGACCGCAAGCAGGATCAGAAACGCACTGATCCAATGGAGCGCTATCGCTACGGGGCCGTAGCGGTCTTTCGTGCTCTGCAGGCCGCGGACATCCCGATGCGCCGGTTCGGTGCCCTGTGGCTCCGTACGGCTCGGCAGCATCTGGGCTGTCTGCGTCGCGGCATAGAGATGCTGTGCACTGGCATCGCGGGCCTTCGCAACGGCGTCGTGGAAATCCTCCGCGGCAAGGATCGTTGCAAACGCGCTCACCTTTTGCCAGGCGCCCGCGAGGGCATTCGCATTCCGCCAGACCACGTAGTTCACATAGCTGATGAAAGGGCCACCGCTGTCGATCGGCTTGTGCAGCGTCGCCGACACGAAGCCCGGCTGTCGGCGCATCAGCTCTAGTGAACTCGCCCAGTCCTCCTCGAAGAGATCGGCGTCGCTGCGGGGAACATCGCAGGTCTTGACCATGATGACTTCGCCCGAAGGGCCTTCCGTCACAGACGATCGTCGCCGTGGCGCCCGCGAGGTGACGTCGTGAGCAGATAAGGTGTGGATCGAGCGGGTGTCGTTAGACGCAAGCTCAGCGGCAGAATGAACAAAGACCATCGTGACCCCCCAGACACTTGGTTCACATATGAACCTCGCACTGTGGCGATCTGTAAGCAACGAATAATTAATCTTCTTTAGTGCAAAGTTAAATTTACTGCGACATGAAATAAAGTATCAATCACAAATACTATAGTTTTCTTGGAATTGCTTCCCGTAACGATTGTCGCGATGAAGTCGCGGCGCTACTAGAGCGTGTATCGGCGGCGGCGCCTGTCTCTGCTCCGGTTATGCGGTCGGCGCGCCTTGGGTCTCTTAGGAGTGATGAATCAAGCCGCGAGACGGCCGATGGCCTCGTTCAGGCACGCGACGTGCACGGCCTCGCCTGCGCGGGCGATGAGGGCGCAGCCCTTGGGCACCTCGCGCCAGCCGCGATCCTTGTCGTCGATGGGTTCGGAGACCACGAGCAGACCGCCGGGCTCCTCGCGGTAATAGAGGGTCGGCGGCTTGGCATCGCAGGACCAGCGATAGGCAAAGAGGTTTTCGCCGTCGGTGAAGGCCGCGGTGAACCGGAACGGCTCGTCGATTCCCGCCGCGCCCATGAGGCCGCACACCGTCTTCAAGGTGCGCGCCATGGCCGCCACGGGTTCCGTGCTGAGGCCGTTGGCAAGCGCCAGCAGGAAGATCGCCTCCGAATCCGTGGTGCCGAGGCGGGTGTCGTAAAGCTCGTCCGGGATCAGCGCCTCGAGGCGGCGCTTGATGCGCCCGTAGCCGCCGATCTGCCCGTTATGCATGAAGAGGTGCCGCCCATGGGCGAAGGGGTGGCAGTTGGAGCGGGTCGTCGACGTGCCGGTGGAAGCGCGCACATGGGCGAAGAACAGGCGCGAGCGGACCTGATCGCACAGGCTGCGCAGGTTCTCGTCGGACCAGGCGGGCCGGATCTCCCGGTAGAGGCCGGGCTCGTTGCGATCGCCATACCAGCCGATACCGAACCCGTCGCCGTTGGTTTCCGTCTTGGCCTCGACCGCGTGGAGCGACTGATGGACCAGCGAATGCGTCGGCGCGCAGACCAGATCGGCGAGGAAGATCGGCTCTCCCCGGTAGGCAAGAAAGCGGCACATCGGTCCTTCATCCCAGAGCGCTTCGTGCGCCCGCATGCGACTTTTTGTTACTATCTTTCCATCAAGCTGAATAGCCGGTTAATGGCTGGGGCGTTGCGGCGATTCCGGCGATCCCCTAAACCTGAGGCATCAAATCGTGCCGGGGCAACCGGCTTATGGGGGAGAGACCATGCTACGCCTGATGAGCCTGGCGCTTGCCGCCGCCCTGATGGTCCTGCCCGAGGCAGCCTTCGCGGCGGAACTTGACGGACGCTCGCTCGGCCTCGTCTGGGCGCTGCCCTTCGCCGGCATTCTTTTGTCCATCGCGCTCTTTCCCCTGCTCGCCCCGGAAGTCTGGGAGCATCACCTCGGCAAGATCGCGGCCCTATGGGGCCTGCTGGTCCTCGTCCCCATGGCGTTGAGCGAGGGGGCGATGACCGCCCTCCACACGCTCGCGCACACGGCGTTCCTTGAATACATCCCATTCATCCTGCTGCTGCTGGCCCTCTTCACGGTGGCGGGCGGCATTCTGGTGCGCGGCAACATCCATGGCTCGCCGGCGACCAATACGATGCTGCTCGCCATCGGCACGGTTCTCGCGAGCTTCATCGGCACGACAGGCGCGTCGATGGTGATGATCCGCCCGGTGCTGCGTGCCAATGACGACCGGCGGCACAATGTGCACGTGGTCGTGTTCTTCATCTTCCTCGTGTCGAATATCGGCGGCTCGCTGACGCCGCTCGGCGATCCGCCGCTGTTCTTGGGCTTCCTGCGCGGCGTCGACTTCTTCTGGACAACGCGGCACCTTCTGCCGGGGACCCTTTTCGTCAGCGGGCTGCTGCTGGCGCTGTTCTTCGTGATCGACAGTGTGATCTACAAGAAGGAAGGTCATTTCAGTCCTGATCCTACGCCGGACAATCCGGTGCGTATTCAGGGCGGCATCAACTTCGTGCTGATCCTCGTCATCATCGGCGCGATCCTGATGAGCGCGATGGTCGATCTCGGACGGTTCACTTTGCTCGGCGCCGAAATCGAAGTCGCCAATGCATTGCGCGATCTCATCATGATCGCCGTCACGTTGATCTCGCTTGCGCTGACACCGAAGGTGAGCCGCGCGGACAACGGTTTTTCGTGGGGCCCCATCGTCGAAGTGGCGAAGCTGTTTGCGGGCATCTTCATCACCATCATTCCGGTGCTCGCGATCCTGAAAGCGGGGGCGAACGGAGCCTTCGCACCGCTCGTGGCGCTGGTGACGCATCCCGACGGTAGCGCCAACAACGCCGCCTATTTCTGGCTCGCGGGCGGCCTGTCCTCGTTCCTCGACAATGCACCGACCTATCTGGTGTTCTTCGAACTGGCGGGCGGCGATCCGCAGGCCCTGATGACCAAGGACGCGCTGACGCTCACCGCCATTTCCGCGGGCGCGGTCTTCATGGGCGCGAACTCCTATATCGGCAACGCGCCGAACTTCATGGTCTATGCCATCGCCCGCGAGGGCGGCGTGAAGATGCCAAGCTTCTTCGGTTATCTGTTGTGGTCCTGCGCGATCCTGATTCCGACCTTCGTGCTCACGACGGTGTTGTTCTTCAGGTAGAACGCGACCTTCTTTCCTCCCCCTTGCGGGGAGGGCTTCACGCACCCAATCGCTCCGCCACATCCTCCGCAATCGACAGGCTCGATGTGAGGCCGGGGCTCTCGATGCCGAAGAGGTGGACGAGGCCGGGAAGGCCGTGCTCCGCCGGACTTTCGATGCAAAAATCCGCCGCCGGTTCGCCAGGGCCGGTGAGCTTGGGGCGGACGCCGCAATAGTCCGGCGTCAGCGCACCATCCGGCAGGCCGGGCCAATAGCGGCGGATGGAGGCATAGAAGCTTTCCGCGCGCTGCGGATCGACGGTGTAGTCCTCGCGCTCGATCCATTCCACGTCCGGCCCGAAGCGCATGCGACCGTTGAGGTCGAGGGTGAGGTGTGTGCCGAGGCCGCCGTCGACCGGCGCGGGATAAATGAGGTGCGAGAAGGCGGGCTTGCCGAGACAGCCGAAGTAATTGCCCTTCGCGAGCACAAGGCGTGGCACACGCTCTTGGGCATAGCCCTCCGTCGCGCGCGCCACCACTTGCGCGCCGAGGCCCGCCGCGTTGATGACGGCATCGACGGGCAGCACAGTCGGCTCCGCGCCGCCCACATGCGCTTCCCACGCAGTGCCCGCTTGCACGATGCGTTCGACCGGCGCGTGAAAGGCGATCAGGCCGCCTGCGGCCTCAAGATCGCCCTGGAGCGCCAGCATCAGGGCGTGGCTGTCGATGATGCCCGTCTCGGAGGACAGAAGCGCGGCGGTGCAGACAAGGTTCGGTTCGAGCGCGTTCGCGGCCGCTTCCGTCAATAACGACAAGCCCTCGACGCAGTTGGAGAGGCCCTGCGTGTAAATGGATTCGATCTTGGCCTGTTCGCGCTCGTTCGTTGCCAGGATGAGCTTGCCGCATTTGGCGTGCGGCACGCCGTGGCTCTCGCAGAACGCATAAAGCATCCGCCGCCCGGTGACGCAGTGATGGGCGCGTAGCGACTGGGTCGGGTAGTACATGCCCGCGTGGATCACCTCGCTGTTGCGCGAGGACACGCCGTTGCCAATACCGCCCGTCGCTTCCGCAACGATGACCGCGTGGCCGCGCAAGGCCAATGCGCGCGCGACGGCAAGCCCGACGACGCCTGCTCCGATGACGAGAACGTCCATCTCAAACCCCAAAAGCAAAACGGCGGCCCGAGAGCCGCCGTTTGCGAAGATAACGAAAGAACGCGTCAGGCCGCAATCAGAGTCTGCGGGGCTGCGGCGCGCACGTCGGCGTCCACATGCGCCTCGAAGCGCTTGAAGTTCTCGTTGAACATGTCGACGAGGCGCTTCGCGGTCTGGGCAAAGGCTGCCTTATCCTGCCAGGTCTTGACCGGATAAAGGATGTGCGGCTCGACGCCCGGCACCGAGGTCGGCACCGCGAAGCCGAAATAGGGATCGCGGCGGAAATCGGCGCGGGAGAGCGAACCGTCGAGCGCTGCGGTGAGCAGGCGGCGCGTGACGCGGATCGGCATGCGGCGGCCGATGCCGTACTTGCCGCCGGTCCAGCCGGTGTTGACCAGCCAGCAATCCACATGGTGCTTGGCGATGAGATCGCGCAGCAGGTTGCCGTAGACCGACGGATGACGCGGCATGAACGGCGCGCCGAAGCAGGTGGAGAAGGTCGCCTCCGGATCCTTCACGCCCTTTTCCGTGCCTGCCACCTTCGCGGTGTAGCCGGAGAGGAAGTGATACATGGCTTCCGCAGGCGTCAGCTTGGCGATGGGAGGTAAAACGCCGAAGGCATCGCAGGTAAGCATGACGATGTTCTTCGGTACGCCCGCGCGGCCGGTCGCGCTCGCGTTGGGAATGAAGTCGAGCGGATAGGCGCAACGCGTGTTTTCCGTCTTCGACGCGTCGTCGAAATCCGGCACGCGGGTGATCGGGTCGATCACCACGTTCTCCAGCACCGTGCCGAAGCGCTCGGTGGTGGCGAAGATTTCAGGCTCGGCCTCGCGCGACAGGCGGATGGTCTTGGCGTAGCAGCCGCCCTCGAAGTTGAACACGCTGCTCGGCCCCCAGCCATGCTCGTCGTCGCCGAGCAGGATGCGGTTGGGATCGGCGGAGAGTGTGGTCTTGCCGGTGCCGGACAGGCCGAAGAATACGGCCACATCGTTGTCGTGACCCACATTGGCCGAGCAGTGCATCGGCATCACGTTCTGCGCGGGCAGCACGAAGTTGAGATAGGTGAAGACCGACTTCTTCATCTCGCCGGCGTAAGACGTACCGCCGATCAGCACGATCTTGCGGGTGAAGTCGCAGGCGATGACCGTTTCCGAGCGGCAGCCATGGCGGGCCGGATCGGCCTTGAAGGTCGGCAGGTCGATGATCGTCAGATCCGGCACATAGCTCTTCAGCTCGGCGAGGTCCGGGCGGATCAGGAGGTTGCGGATGAAGAGCGAGTGCCAGGCGAATTCGGTGAAAACCCGCGCCTTGACCCGGTAGGCCGGGTCCGCGCCGCCATAGAGGTCCTGTGCGAACAGCTCCTTGCCCTCGGCATGGGCCAGGAAGTCTTGCAGCAGCGTGTCGAAATGGCCGGGGGTGATGGCGCCGTTGTTGTCCCACCACACCGTGTCTTCGGTGGTGGCATCGCGCACCACGAACTTGTCCTTAGGGGAGCGGCCGGTGTGCACGCCGGTCTCGGCGAGCAGCGCGCCACCCTTGACCAGCTGGGTCTCCTTGCGGGTCAGGGACTGCTCGTAGAGCGCGGGGGCCTCGAGATTCCAGAAAACCCGTTTGAGATTGCGAAGGCCGAAAGCCTCAGCGCCATGCGCGCTGTTGAAGACGCCGATAGTGTCCACGAAAGACTTCTCCTGATCGCCAGTCGCCGTCCGGCCTTAACAAGAGGCCGTCGACGAAGGGCCGCTACTGTTCCGTTCAGGCAACGTCGGTCGACCGGTCGTCCCCTGCCCAGCAGAGAACGAAATTGGTTCAGCCGACGGTACCGTCAACTGAGGTCGTTCCATCGCATTCTATTTCAAATCAAGCTAGGCCTCTTTCGGGGTCGCGGCTAAGATTCTTCGACTACAAAATAGCGTTCGGAGCGATTTTCTGCCGCCCCCGTTCATCCCCGGTTGTGCCGCAAGCCTTTAAAAGCCTGTGATTAAGGCAGGCCCTCTGGTACTTCGTATCTGCGAACCTTATTTAGGCCATGAGAAAGGCGCAGTTGGGCACACTTTTGAGCCGCCGTATCGCCGGGCCAAGCCTGCCGATCGCAGCAAAACAGAGCTGAAGAGTCTAAATTGGCCGCATTTTCCCTCGAGGAAGTCGCCTTTGCGGAAAATGCCAAGCAAGGAAGAGTTCATGCCAACGATCGCTCTCGTCGACGACGATCGCAACATCCTCACCTCGGTCTCCATCGCTCTTGAGGCGGAAGGGTACCGGATCCAGACCTATACCGACGGCGCCTCCGCGCTCGATGGGCTGAAGCATGCCCCGCCGGACCTTGCGATCTTCGACATCAAGATGCCGCGCATGGACGGCATGGAGCTTTTGCGCCGCCTGCGCCAAAAATCCGACCTGCCGGTGATCTTCCTAACCTCCAAGGACGAGGAGATCGACGAGCTGTTCGGCCTGAAAATGGGCGCGGATGACTTCATTCGGAAACCGTTCTCGCAGCGCCTACTGGTCGAGCGTGTGAAGGCCGTTCTGCGCCGGTTCGCCCCGAAGGACCAGACCGCTCCGCGCGAGGCAGACGCCAAGGCTCTCGAGCGCGGCCAGCTGACGATGGACCCGGAGCGCCACGCCTGCACCTGGAAGGGCGAGCCGGTAACGCTGACTGTTACGGAATTCCTGATCCTCCAGGCGCTCGCCACCCGCCCCGGCGTGGTGAAGAGCCGCAACGCGCTCATGGACGCGGCCTATGACGATCAGGTCTATGTCGACGACCGCACCATCGACAGCCACATCAAGCGCCTGCGCAA
Organism: Microvirga terricola; assembly: GCF_011777495.1. Lineage (GTDB taxonomy): Bacteria > Pseudomonadota > Alphaproteobacteria > Rhizobiales > Beijerinckiaceae > Microvirga > Microvirga terricola. The sequence goes on from NZ_JAATJS010000001.1 coordinate 858,139, forward strand.
GAAGTTCAAGGCTGTCGACGACAACTTCGAAATGATAGAGACGCTCTACGGTGTCGGTTATCGGTTCAAGGAAGGCTGACGCCCGGCATCCTTGGGAAGGGCATGAAAGCTGACTTCATCAATGTCGAGCCGCAGGGCGAAGAGCACGCCGCCCCGCGTGGGTTTCTGGCGCGGTTGAAGCGTTTCGGCCGCTCGGTTTCGCTGCGCCTGTCGTCCAGCCTGACGCGTCGGATCGTGGTGCTCAATCTCGGCGGCCTCGTCGCGCTTCTCGTCGGCTTTCTCTATCTCAACCAATTCCGCGAGGGCCTGATCGACGCGCGTGTGCAGAGCCTCCTGATCCAGGGCGAGATTATCGCCGGCGCCGTCGCGAGTTCCGCGACGGTGGACACCAACGCCATCACCATCGATCCGGACAAGCTGCTTCAGATGCAGGCGGGGGAGACGGAGCGGTTCAACGACGACAACCAATCCTCCCTCGAATTCTCCATCAACCCTGAGCGCGTCGCGCCCGTGCTGCGGCGCCTTATAACGCCGACGCGCACCCGCGCCCGAATCTTCGACCGCGAGGGCTCGCTCCTTCTCGATTCCAGAACGTTCTATTCCCGTGGCGACATCCTGCGCCTCGACCTGCCGCCGCCCGTCGCGGAGGAGGATACGAGCTATATGGAGCGCGGCTGGAATGCGATCCGCGGCCTCTTCCGCCGCAAGAATCGGGTTGTGCTGGAGGAGCCCGGCCCCGCGAACGGCAAGACCTTGCCGGAGGTCCAGCAAGCCTATGCCGGCAAGCAGGCCAATGTGGTGCGCGTGAATGCGCGCGGCGAAACCATCGTCTCCGTTGCGGTGCCGATCCAGCGTTTCCGCAGCGTGCAGGGCGTGCTGCTCCTCTCCACGCAAGAAGGCGACATCGACGCCATCATCGCCTCCGAGCGCTTTGCGCTTCTCCAGGTGTTCCTTGTAGCGGCGGCAGTGATGATCGTCCTCTCGCTGTTGCTGGCTGGCGCCATTGCAGGCCCGGTGCGGCGGCTGGCGGAGGCGGCGGAGCGGGTGCGCTGGGGTACCAAGTCCCGCCAGGAGATCCCCGATTTCACCAACCGCTCGGACGAGATCGGCCACCTCTCCGGCGTGCTGCGCGACATGACCAAAGCGCTCTACAACCGCATCGACGCCATCGAGAGCTTCGCGGCGGACGTGGCGCACGAGTTGAAGAACCCGTTGACCTCGCTGCGCAGTGCGGTCGAAACCTTGCCGCTCGCCCGCAGCGAGGATTCGCAGAAGCGGCTGATGTCGATCATCCAGCATGACGTGAAGCGCCTCGACCGCCTGATCAGCGATATTTCCGACGCCTCGCGCCTCGATGCGGAGCTAGCCCGTGCCGATGCGGAACCGGTGGACATGGTCCGCTTGCTCGAAGCGGTGGTGTCGATGGCCAATGAACGCCGCCGGTCCAACGATTCACTCATTGCGCTTGCCATCGAGCGGCAGGCGAAAACGCGCGATGCCTTCATCATCCGCGGACACGACAACCGTCTCGGTCAGGTGTTCAACAACCTGATCGACAACGCCCGCTCCTTCTCGCCCCCCGATCAGCCGGTGCGGGTGACGTTGCGGCGTCGCAAGGCGGAGATCGAGGTTTTGGTCGAGGACAGCGGTCCGGGCATCGACCCCGATGCGCTCGACCGGATCTTCGAGCGCTTCTACACCGACCGGCCGGACCAGGGCTTTGGCCAGAATTCCGGCCTCGGCCTGTCCATCTCCCGCCAGATCATCGAGGCCCATCGCGGCACGATCCGGGCGGAGAACCGGCTTGGGCCCCCGGACGAGTATGGCGAACCCACGCGGCTCGGCGCGCGCTTCATCATCCGCCTGCCGGCGGCGGATGGGCAAAGGGTGACGGGCCGTGAGCGTGGCTGAAACCGTCCACGCAACTTGCGTCGTTGTCGGCGAAGCCGGGCTTCTGATCCGCGGCGAATCGGGAACGGGAAAATCGACGCTCGCGCGCGAGATGTTGTTACATGCCGGACGCGAGGGGCGCTTCTGCCGTTTGGTCAGTGATGACCGCACGCGGCTTGCCGCCCATCATGGACGCCTTCTCGCCTCGGCGGTTGCGCCGCTTGCCGGCTGCATCGAGGCGCGCGGTACGGGCATCGTCAAGCTGCCGTTCGAAGAGACCGCCGTGATCCGCCTGGTGGTCGACCTGTGCGAAGATTCGTCGCGCTATCCCGGTCCCGAAGACGCCACCATCATCTTGTGTGGCGTCGTTCTCCCTCGCATTTTGTCCCGAAGAGGTGCAGTCTTAACGGACCTCGTGCTGGGCCGCTTGAGTGGTGTTTGCGACACGGTCGTGACACTGTGATGAAGTTTTCCTCTCAATGCTCTTGCGCTTAGCTTCGCGGTGCACAAAATAGCGGCTCCGCTCTTCGGAGCGATCGGACCTGGAACATTATGATAGGAATGGTGCTCGTTACCCACGGGCTGCTCGCGACGGAGTTCAAAGCCGCGCTTGAGCATGTGGTGGGTCCTCAAGAGCAACTTGAAACGATCACGATCGGCCCCGACGACGACATGGAAACGCGGCGCAAGGACATCATGGACGCCGTGTGCCGGGTCAATTCGGGGCAGGGCGTCGTGGTCCTCACCGATATGTTCGGGGGCACCCCCTCGAACCTCGCCCTGTCGTGCATGAACGGCGGATCGGTCGAGGTCGTGGCGGGCATCAATCTGCCCATGCTCATCAAGCTCGCCAGTGTCAGGGATGAGGAATCCCTCACCGATGCCGTCTTCCACGCTCAGGAAGCCGGGCGAAAGTACATCAACGTCGCCTCGCGCGTTCTGTCCGGGAAGTAAGAAGAATGGATCAGCCCCTCGATCAGGATTGTCCCCCGGCACCTGTCCCCGAGGGGGCGGAGGTCCGCGAACTGCCCATTATCAACCGCCGTGGCCTGCATGCCCGCGCCTCGGCCAAGTTCGTCCAGACGGTCGAGCGCTTCGAATCCGACGTCACCGTGACCCGTTGCGGGGAAACGGTGGGTGGACGCTCCATCATGGGCCTCCTGACGCTCGCCGCCGCTCAAGGCACGACCATTACCGTGACCGCCAAAGGACCGGACGCACCGAACTGCCTCCAGGCCATCGGCGATCTGCTCGCGAACAGGTTCGGCGAGGACGAGTAAGCCTTAAGCGCCGAACAGCGCTCCAAGCCAGGCCGGCTTGAAGGCGGTGAAATCCAGAAAGCCCGAAATGCCATAGGCCACGCCGGTCATGCCAACGGCAACGGCTCCGGCCAGAAGCGGCTTGACCCGTGTGAGAGCGGCGAGCGCCAGAAGCACAAGGGATAGGGTCAGGAACGCATCGGAAAAATCGAACAGGTCATCCTGGTCGTTGTAAACCTCAAGCGAGGCCCGGAGATTAGCGGCTTGGCGCGTCAGGTCCTGCAATTCGCCACTGTAGCGGTCGATTTCCTTTTTCCAGCTATCCAGAAGGGCCCGATTCTCGGGGCTGTCCTTCAATGCACCGTCAGCCAGCATTGCCTGCATACGCGGCACCTCCATCTGGAGCAGAAACTGGCGCTGCCGCTTGGCCTGATACTGGTTCCACGAATCCGCCTGGTCGATCTGAGCTTTCTGGATTGCTTGGACGACATTGTCGTCCTTGATCTTGGAGAAAGCCAGGAAGGCCGAAAACAGAGCAACAAGGATTGCTATTGTTCCGTTGAAGCGGTCCTGTCGCTCGCTTTTTTCCTGTAATTCCTGAATCTGCTCGGCCAAATCGGACATCAATGCCCCTCCCGTGAATGCGGCTTTTTGCTCTCAACCTTTGCCGTTAGGCAAGGTTGGCGAAACATATAAAGACATCTTTATATCTTGATTGCCTCCTGGACCTCTCTCTGCTAGAGACAGCACCAATCGAAACCCCACGGGTGCACGGAGAGGCCATCATGGCTCAGGATTATATCGTCAAAGACATCTCGCTCGCCGATTTCGGCCGCAAGGAAATCTCGATTGCCGAAACCGAGATGCCGGGCCTCATGGCCGTGCGCGAGGAATACGGCCCAAAGCAGCCCCTGAAGGGCGCGCGCATCGCCGGTTCGCTCCACATGACCATCCAGACCGCCGTGCTGATCGAGACCTTGAAGCATCTCGGTGCGGACATCCGCTGGGTATCGTGCAACATCTATTCGACCCAGGACCACGCGGCCGCCGCCATTGCCGCCGCCGGCATCCCGGTCTTCGCCTATAAGGGCGAGACGCTCGTGGAGTACTGGGACTACACCGCCAAGCTGTTCGACTGGCATGGCGGCGGCGTGCCGAACATGATCCTGGACGACGGCGGCGACGCCACCATGCTCGTCCACCTCGGCCTGCGCGCCGAGCAGGGCGACGTGGCGTTCCTCGACAAGCCCGCCGCGGAAGAAGAGGAAGTCCTCTTCGCGCTCATCAAGCGCCTGCTGAAGGAAAAGCCGAAGGGTTGGTTCGCCGAGATCGCCAAGTCCATCAAGGGCGTGTCGGAAGAAACGACCACGGGCGTGCACCGTCTCTACATCATGGCCAAGGAAGGCAAGCTGCTCTTCCCCGCCATCAACGTGAACGACTCGGTCACGAAGTCGAAGTTCGACAACCTCTATGGCTGCCGTGAATCGCTCGTCGACGGCATCCGTCGCGGCACGGACGTGATGATGGCGGGTAAGGTCGCCATGGTCGCGGGCTTTGGCGACGTGGGCAAGGGCTCGGCCGCTTCGCTCCGCCAGGCCGGCTGCCGCGTGCTGGTGTCGGAGGTCGATCCGATCTGCGCGCTCCAAGCCGCGATGGAAGGCTATGAAGTGACCACGATGGAAGATGCCGCGCCTCGCGCCGACATCTTCGTCACGGCCACTGGCAACAAGGACGTCATCACCCTCGACCACATGCGCGCCATGAAGGATCGGGCCATCGTCTGCAACATCGGCCACTTCGACAACGAGATTCAGGTCGCTGGCCTGAAGAACCTCAAGTGGAACAACATCAAGCCGCAGGTGGACGAGATCACCTTCCCCGACGGCCACCGCATCATCCTGCTTTCGGAAGGCCGCCTCGTGAACCTCGGCAATGCGATGGGCCACCCGTCCTTCGTGATGTCGGCTTCCTTCACCAACCAGACGCTCGCCCAGATCGAGCTCTGGAACAACGCCGGCAAGTACGAGAAGAAGGTCTACACGCTGCCGAAGCACCTCGACGAGAAGGTCGCTTCGCTGCACCTCGAAAAGATCGGCGTGAAGCTCACCAAGCTCCGCCCCGATCAGGCGTCCTATATCGGCGTGGGCGAAAAGGGCCCGTTCAAGCCGGATCACTACCGCTACTGATTGACTGCTTCACGCGCCATCACGAGAAAGCCCGGCACTCGCCGGGCTTTTTCTTTTGGGGCGTGGCGAGCGAATGGGCGCGACGCCTCCCGTCCCCTTTTCCCTTGTCGGGAGGGGCTAGGGGGTGCAAGTCGGAGTGCTGAGAGGAACAAGAAGGCGCGGACGGGGCTCAGGGCTTATCTGAAAAATGCCGCATCACTCAGTCGAACCACCCCCAACCCTGACCTTCCCCGAACGCGGGAGGGAACACGCGCGCCACCAGTTCAAGCCACATCTTATGCAAGGTGTATCAACACCTTGTGCACAGGTTCTCCAGACAACGCTTAACGAGACCTTAACCCTCTTCCTGGCGGAGTCTTCGCTAGTCTATGGTGAACGCGATTCGGCCGGTCGATTGAGTTTGTAAAGCGGTGCCGGCATTCCGTTCATGTGTTGAGTAAAGGCCTTTCGCCGCGTCGTGAGCGACCGGTTGGGCTCGACGATTTTGGCTCTCGTTTTTGAGGGCAGCGAGAGATTGGGAAGGACAGCGCGGCATGGCCCCGCATAGGCAGTGTCACGATGGCGGAAAGCGCCGGGCGGGAGACCTTCTCGCCAAGGTCCGCGCGCCTCTGACCCTCGCCCTGCTGGCCGGCACCTCCCGGCCGGCGCTGGCCGCCGACTTCACCCTTCCGTCCCTTCCGTCGCTGCCCGTTCTGCGCGAAAGGGCCGAGGATATCCTCGCCGCGCTGCGCAATCTCGACCTGCACAACGCCTCCTATTTCGGCCTCTCCATGGGGCTCGTGGCCTTTTCGACGGCGGCTGCACTGCTGCTGCTGCGCCAGAAACGCCAGTCCGCGCGGCGCGAGCGCGCGCTGCGGGCGGAACTCAGCGCCTTGCGCGGTGCGGACGATCTCGCCGCTCTTCTCATGGGGTCCGAGCGGCAATTGCTGGTGAGCTGGCAGGGCCGGGACAGCGAGCCGCGTTTCGAAGGCGATCCCTCCATCGTTGCGGAAGGCGCGACGGCGAAGCGCGCGCTGGCCTTCGGCGCATGGCTTGCGGCCGGCGATGCCGGTGCCATCGACACCGCGTTGGAACAGCTCAAACAGCGCGGCGAGGCTTTTCGGCTGACAGCGCGCAGCCTCGATCAGCGCTTTATCGCAGTGGAGGGCCGCACCATCGGCGGCCGTGCGATTTTGCGGCTGCGCGATGTCACCGGCGACCGCGCCGAGCTTCTGAACGCCCGCGCCGATCTCGCCGCTGCGCGCAGCGACCTTCGCTCCATGACCATGCTGCTCGACTCCGTCGCCTATCCGCTGTGGATCCGCGATGCGCAGGACAAGCTTGTGTGGGCGAACCAGTCCTATCTGCGCGCGGTGGAGGCAACCGATATCGACGACGCCATCGCCCGCTCGCTCGAATTGCTGGACCAGCACACGCGCAACGAATCCACCCGCCAGCGCACGACCGGCGCGCCTTATTCCGCTCGCGTCACCGCGGTCACGGCGGGGCAGCGCTCCGTGCTCGACGTGGTCGAGCGCCCGACCGCAGGCGGTAGCGCGGGCATCGCGGTCGATGTGTCGGAACTGGAATCGGTGAGAACCGATCTGCAGCGGCAGATGAACGCGCATGTGCGCACGCTCGACCAATTGCCCACGGCGGTCGCGATCTTCGACGGGTCGCAGCATCTGATCTTCAGCAATGCCGCCTATCAGCGCCTGTGGGGGCTCGATGCCGCGTTTCTCGCCTCGCGCCCAACGGACAGCGAAGTGCTCGACCGCCTGCGCACCGCGCGTAAGCTGCCAGAGCAGGCGGATTTCCGCGCGTGGAAAGCGGATTTTCTCAACGGCTATCATTCGGTCGAGCAGAGCGAGACCTGGTGGCACCTGCCGGATCGCCGCACAATCCGCGTCGTCATTAATCCCAACCCGCAAGGCGGCGTGACGTATCTGTTCGACGACGTCAGCGAGCGCTTCGAGCTGGAATCGCAGGTCAACGCGCTGACGCAAGTGCAGAGCGAAACGCTCGACACGTTGAAGGAAGGCGTCGCCGTGTTCGGCTCGGACGGACGCCTCAAGCTGCACAACCGCGCCTTCGCGGAGATGTGGAACCTGTCGGCGGATCTCGTCGCCGAGCATCCGCATATCGATGCCATCATCAAGGCGGGCCGCCTGCTGGCGCCGCAGGAAGAGGCGTGGATCGACATTCGCGGCGCAGTGGCGGGCTTGGCCGATATGCGCATGGGTTTGAGCTGCCGCATGGAGCGGAACGACGGCACGGCGCTCGACTGCACCGCGCAGCCGCTGCCCGATGGTGCGACGCTCCTGACCTTCATCGACGTAACCGCAAGTGTCAATGTGGAACGTGCGCTCACCGAGCGCAACGAGGCACTGGAGCGCGCCTCGCGCCTGCGCGACGATTTCGTGCACCATGTTTCTTATGAGCTGCGCTCGCCGCTCACCAATGTCATCGGCTTCACGCAGCTTCTGGGTGATGAATCCATGGGCGCGCTCAATCCGCGCCAGCGCGAATATACCGATCACATCACGCGCTCGGCGGCAGCCCTGCTCGCGATGCTCAACGACATTCTCGATCTCGCTTCCATCGACACCGGCTCGCTGGAGCTGGTGCCGGAGATCGTCGATATCCGCTCTACGATTGAGGCCGCCATGCGCGGGCTGGAAGACCGGCTCGCGGAATCCGCGCTTCTCGTCACCATCGATGCGCCCGACGACATCGGCTCCTTCGTCGCCGACGGCAAGCGCGTGCGGCAGGTCCTGTTCAACCTCTTGTCCAACGCCGTGGGCTTCTCTGCGCCGGGGCAGACGATCCGCGTCCGTGCCCAAAAGATCGGCGGCGAGGTGATCTTTGACGTGCAGGATCAGGGGCGCGGCATGCCGCCTGAGATCAAGGCGCGTGTCTTTGAGCGTTTCGAGAGCCACACGCTCGGCACGCGTCATCGCGGCGTGGGCTTAGGGCTTGCCATCGTGCGCTCCTTCGTGGAACTGCATGGCGGGCGTGTCGAACTGTCATCCGCACCGGGGCAAGGAACCACGGTGACCTGTATTTTCCCTAATGAGAGGCAGGAAACGCCCTTCGACGGGCGTTCCGCGCGCAATGCGGCGCCCCCGCTGGCCGCCGAATAGAAACAACGATGGTGAATGGATCGACCCCCGTGTCTGGGGACCACAATTTGCAACCCTTCTGGATCGTGACGCTGCCCGATCAGGATGCGACCGAGCATCTCGCGCACGTCATCGCGGAGGAGGTGCGCCCCGGCGATCTCGTGACGCTCTCCGGCGGCCTCGGCGCGGGCAAGACGACTTTTGCGCGCGCGCTGGTGCGTGCGCTCGCGGGCGATGCCGAACTCGAGGTGCCGAGCCCGACCTTCACGCTGATGCAGGTTTATGAGAGCGCGCGCTATACCATTGTGCACGCGGATTTCTATCGCCTCTCCGGCGGATATGAGTTGACCGAGCTGGGCTGGGAGGAGATGACGGAAAATGCCGTCACGCTCGTCGAATGGCCGGAGCGCGCGGACGATGCGCTCAAAATCGAGCGGCTCGACATTCATCTCGACATCACGCCGGGCGGAGGACGCATTGCGACGCTCACCGGCATGGGCGGCTTCGCGTCCCGCCTCGTGCGGCTCAAAGCATTCCAGACCCTTGTCATGCGCAGCGGCTGGCAGGATGCTGCCCGCCTGCCGATGCCGAGCGACGCGTCTGTGATCCGCTCCTACGAGCGTCTCGTGAAGCCCGATGGCGAGACGGCGCTTCTGATGATTTCGCCGCCGCGCCCGGTGGGGCCCGCGGTGCGTCGAGGCAAGCCTTATACGACCATCGCGAAGCTCGCCGAGACGGTGCACGCCTTCGTCGCCATGGATAAGGGCCTGCGCGCGCTGGGTTTGAGCGCGCCGCAGATCTACGGCGAGGATCTCGATGTCGGACTTCTGGTGATCGAGGATCTCGGCAGCGAGTCGGTCGTCGATGACAACGGCCCGATTCCGGACCGCTATGCGGAAGCGACCCGCGTTCTGGTGAAACTCCACGGCACGACGCTGCCGCAGGTTCTGCCTGTTGCCGATGGCGTCGACCACGCCATCCCGCCTTACGATCTCGAAGCGCTTCTGATCGAGGTGGAGCTTTTGGCGGATTGGTATGTGCCGCACATCATCGGCACGCAGCTTTCCGGCTCCGCGCGGGCGGAGTTCGTCAATCTCTGGACCGAGGCGCTGGGAGAAATTCTGGCAGGGCCCACCACCTGGACTTTGCGCGACTATCACTCGCCCAACCTGATCTGGCTGCCTGAACGCGAAGGCCTCCAGCGCGTCGGCCTCATCGATTTTCAGGATGCGGTGCTGGGATCGCCGGCTTATGACGTCGCCTCCCTGTTGCAGGATGCGCGCGTGACCGTGCCGCCCGAACTCGAACTGAGGCTGATCGGCCTCTATGCCCGCGAGCGCAAGGCGGTGGAGCCCGATTTCGACGTGGCGGCATTCGCCCGGGCCTATGCGATCATGGGCGCGCAGCGCTCCACGAAGATTTTGGGCATCTTCGCCCGCCTCGACCGGCGCGATGGCAAGCCGCATTACCTCAAGCATCTGCCTCGGATAGAAAACTACCTCATCCGCAATCTCGCCCACCCGGCCTTGGCGAAGCTCAAGGTCTGGTACGAGAGCTACCTGCCTCGCCTCATCCCCCACGCGGACGATCCGCCCCCTGCGCCTTGAGCCGATCCCGTGCCCCATTCATCCCCGCCCAAAACCGCCATCGTTCTCGCCGCAGGATTGGGCAAGCGCATGCTACCCATCACCGCGACCATGCCTAAGCCCCTGGTCCGCGTCGCAGGCAAAACGCTGATCGACTTCGCCCTCGACCGGTTGGATGAAATCGGCATGGAAACGGTGGTGGTAAACGTACACCATTTCGCTGACATGCTCGAAGCGCATCTGCGCCACCGCACCGCGCCGCGCATCGTGATTTCGGACGAACGCGCCGAGGTTCTGGAAACCGGCGGCGGGGTGAAAATGGCGCTGCCGATTTTAGGCCAAAAGCCCTTCATCACGTTCAATTCGGATTCGATCTGGATCGAAGGCGAGGAGCCGAACCTCGCCCGCCTCGTTGCGGCCTGGGACCCGGAGCGGATGGACATTCTCATGCTCGTCGCCCCGCGCGAAACGAGCGTCGGCTATGAGGGCAACGGCGATTTTCACCGCGATGCGGATGGGCGGTTGCGTCGTCGTGGAACAGATGTGAGCGCGCCCTTCGTCTATGCGGGCGTCGCCATCGTGAAGCCGGACCTCGTGGCGGATACGCCGGAAGGGCCGTTCTCCGCGAACTTTTTTTATGACCGCGCGATTGCCAAAAGCCGCTTGTTCGGAATGCCTCTCGATGGCCAATGGCTTCACGTCGGCGAACCGCACGCGATTGTGGAAGCAGAAGAGTGTCTGGCGCGCAGCCGCGCACCCGATCTGATGCGGGCGTAAGCATGGCGTCACGCGAGGCGCGCGTCTTTTCCATTCCCTCCGGCTGCGAATTTCTGCCGGTGCTGGTGGATGCGCTCATCGACGGCCGTCTCGTCGGCCCGCTGCCGGACGATCCCGCGGCACTCGCCGACATCACCATCTATGTCCCCACTCGCCGCGCGGCGCGTGCGCTGATCGCACTGCTGGCAGAACGCGGCGATGGGCGAGCGCAACTCCTGCCGCGCATCGTCCCCTTGGGGGAAACGGATCAGGCCGAATTCGAGTTGACCGGCCTGGAAGGCACGCCGCTCGAAGGGGCTGCGTCTCTGAAGCCGCCGATTCCGGAGCTGGAGCGCCGCCTCATCTTCACGCGGCTGGTGCAGCTCTGGTCGAAACAGGTGGACCGCGCGCTGCTGCAGCTTGGTCCCGGCGTGCCTTTCTTGGTGCCGGCGTCGCCTGCGGACGCCGTCAATCTCGCGGGCGATCTCGAAACGCTGATGGATGCCTTCACGACGGAAGGCATCGATTGGCACGCGCTCAATCTCGCAGTCGATGCGGATTATTCGCAATATTTCGAACTCACCCGCCAGTTTGTGCAGATCGCCAGCGAAAACTGGCCGATGATTCTGCAGGAGCGGCAGGCGAGTGATCCCGCGCAGCGGCGCCAAGCGCTGCTCGAAGCGGAGGCGAAGCGCATCACGCGTGAGCGACCCACGAAGCCGCTCATCGTCGCGGGCTCAACCGGCTCCGTGCCCGCGACCGCAAACCTCATGGCCGCCATCGCGCGCCTACCGAACGGCGCGGTGGTGTTGCCCGGTCTCGACACCGATCTCGACGAGGACAGCTGGACCACCATCGCCGGAACGGGCGATGATGAGATGGACCCGGTGCACAGCCACCCGCAGGCCGTGCTGCGCCGTCTACTCGACAGACATCTGCGCGTCACGCGCTCTGCTGTCTCCGTGCTCGGTGAAGCGAGCGATGCAGGCAAGGCGCGCGCGCGTCTGCTCTCGGAGGCTTTGCGCCCGGCCGCGACCACGGATCGCTGGTCGCTTCTCTCATCCGAGGACCGGATCGCCTTGAGCGATGCAGGTTGTGCGAGCCTGACCGTGATCGATGCCGTGGACGAGCGTGAAGAGGCCTTTTCCATCGCCGTTGCGCTGCGCGAAACATTGAGCCACCCGGATCGCACGGCCGCTTTGATCACGCCTGATCGGACGCTTGCCGCACGCGTGACGGCGGAACTCGCGCGCTGGGATGTCGGCGTGGAAGATTCCGCCGGCATGATGCTCGCTGACACGCCCGCCGGACGTCTCGCGCGCCTGGTGGCCGAGGCGGCGGCGGACAATCTGGACCTTGTGGGGCTCCTGGGTCTTCTCGCCCATCCCCTCGTGCGCCTCGGTTGGCCGCGCGCTACCGTGGAGCGGGCGGCGAGCATTCTCGAAATCGGCGTCCTGCGTGGTCCTGCTCCGGCTGAAGGCATCGGCGGATTGCGCGAGGCACTCGCCACCCGCCGCGCCGAGCCTGATTTCCGCGCGCCGCGCCCGCAAAAGCGCCTCACCCCCGCCGATTGGGATTTGGCGGATGAGCTGCTGGAACGGTTGGATGCGGCGTTTCTGGGATTCTTGGCCCTTCGCGAGGATACGACCGATCTCATGGCGCTGCCGGAAGAGCATTGCCGCACGGTCGAGATGTTGTGCACTTTGCCTGAGGGCGAGATGCTCGCGGGCGATGACGGATCGGGCGAGGCGCTGGCGGGTCTGTTCGATGATCTCATGCTGTCGCAGGTTGAGGGCATCGCGGGCGGGTTCAGCGATTATCCCGCCTTCTTTACCGTGCTCACCAAGCAGCGGAGCTTGAGCCCCTCGCCACGTTCCACCCATCGCCGCCTCAAGATTCTGGGCCTGCTCGAAGCGCGCCTTCTCTCGGTGGATCGCGTCGTGCTCGGCGGGTTGGATGAAGGTGTATGGCCGCCGCGCACGGTGACGGATGCGTTCCTCAACCGCCCCATGCGCGCCCGCGTGGGCCTTGCGCCGCCGGAGCGACGCATCGGCCAGACCGCGCACGACTTCGTGCAGGCGCTCGGCACGCATGATGTGGTCATCACTCGCGCGCAGAAGCGCGACGGTTCACCCATGGTTCCTTCGCGGTTCTTGCAACGGCTAAAGGCTTTTACCGGCGAGGCGATCTGGGCGGAGAGGGTGAAGGCGGGCGACCGCTATCGCCGCCTCGCGCGCCACCTCGATACGCCTGCGCCCACGCCGCCGCTGCCGCGCCCGCGTCCGAAGCCCGATCCAAAGCTGTTTCCGCGCAGCCTCAGTGTGACAGAAATCGAAACGCTCGTGCGCGATCCTTATGCGATCTTCGCGCGGCATATTCTCAAGCTCGATGCGCTCGATGCGGTTGCGGTCGCACCGAGTGCTGCGGATCGTGGCACGATTATTCATGACGTGCTCGGCGGCTTTGGGCAGGCGCATCCGAGGGTGATGCCCGCGGCCGCTCTTGATGAGTTGATCAAGCGCGGTGAAGACGCATTCGCCGGAACCAAAAAGGCGTTTCCGGAACTCTATGCGGAGTGGTGGCCGCGTTTCCAGCGGCTCGCCACGGCTTTCATCATGTGGGAAGAGGGGCGACGTCCCGATCTCGCAGAGGTTTTCGCCGAGCGTTCCGGCAAGCTTGCGATCCCGCTTGCGGATGGATCGTTCTTCACCCTGCGCGCCCGTGCCGACCGGATCGAACAGCGGCGCGACGGCGGGTTCACCATCATCGACTTCAAGACCGGCCAGCCGCCGGGCGTGAAGGAAGTCTATGCCGGCTTCTCGCCGCAGCTCACGCTGGAAGCGATGATGCTGATGAAGGGCGCGTTCAAGGACATGCCGACGGCGAAAGAAGCGCCGGATCTTCTCTATCTCCACACGACCGGCGGGCGCGATCCGATGAAGCCGCGTGAAATCAAGCCGGGACGCGACGAGACGCGCAGCGTCGCCGAGATCGTGGAAGAACATCGCCGCCGCTTCGAGGGCATGATCGCGCGCTTCGCGAAGGGCGAGTCGGCTTACGTCTCGCGGCCTTTCGCAAAGTATGCGCGGCGCTTTTCGGACTATGACCATCTCGCCCGTGTCAAGGAATGGTCGCTGGCCAATGGCGGGGAGGGCGGCGAATGAGCAACGATCTCGTCGTTCCGCGCCACACCAGCGAAGCGCAACGTCGCGCTGCGAATCCGCGCGCCTCGGCCTGGGTGTCCGCCAATGCGGGTGCGGGCAAGACGAAGGTGTTGACCGACCGCGTGGTGCGTTTGCTCCTCTCCGGCTCGCCGCCGGGACGCATTCTCTGTCTAACTTTCACCAAGGCCGCCGCCGCCAACATGGCGATCCGCGTGTTCGAGCGCCTGGGCAAATGGGTGACGCTCGATGATGAGAGCCTGATTGCGGAACTCACGCAGCTCGAAGGCGAACGCCCCTCGCCCGAACAGGTGCGGCTGGCGCGCACGCTCTTCGCCCGCGCGGTCGAGACGCCGGGCGGCTTGAAGATAGATACCATCCACGCCTTCTGTGAACGGCTTTTGCACCTCGTGCCCTTCGAGGCCAACGTGCCCGCAAGCTTCACGGTGCTCGACGAAAACCAGATGAACGAGATTCTGGCTGACGCAACCAAGAAGGTACTGGAGGCGACGAACGGCAGTTCTCTGCACCTGAAGGCTTCATTCGACATCGTGAGCGTCGAAGCGGCGGGCGATGCGCTGGTGGGTGCGCTCAACACCGCTCTGCGCTGCAAGGACTTTTTGCACGATGCGGATGGCATCGCGAAGCTACGCAAGGTTCTGAACCTCGCTCACGGCGAGACGCTCGAAGCGGTCGAACGCGCGATCCTTGAGGATGGCCTGCCGCCGGAGGAATGGCGTGCCATTGCGCAAGAGCTTCGCACCGACAAGAAGACCGATCAGGACCGCGCTGCTTGCCTGCTCGCCGCGGCCGAGGCTGAGACGCGCGAAGAGCAGCTGGAGCACTACCTGTCGCTGTTCTTCACCGACACTGGGGGCTTACGCGCCGAATCGCGGTTCGTCACGAAGGCGGTCGATCCTTTGTTGAAGGAGCGGCTTCTGAATGAACAGAGCCGCGTGGCTGCGCTCATCGACAAACGAAAGGCCGCGCGCGCGGTAGAGCGCACGGCGGCGCTGTTCACGCTGGCGAAAGAGATCGGCCGTCACGTCGATGCGGAAAAGGCGCGGCGCGGCGCGCTCGACTTCCAGGATCTCATCGACAAGACCTTGCACCTGCTCTCGCGCGGCGATGCGGCGTGGGTGCTCTATAAGCTCGATCGCGGCATCGACCATGTGCTCGTCGACGAGGCGCAGGACACGAACCCCGAGCAATGGGACATCCTGCGTCGCATCACGGAGGATTTCACCGCAGGTTTTGGCGCGAAGGGTGGGCGCGTGCGCACGCTGTTTGCGGTGGGCGATCCGAAGCAGTCGATCTACGGCTTCCAAGGCGCGGCGCCGCAGGAATTCGAATCGAGTCGTCAGGTCTGGGCGCGCAAGGTGAACGAAGCCGAACTCGCCTTCGAGGATGTGCGCCTCACCGTGTCGTTCCGCTCCACGAAGGCCGTGTTGTCGGCGGTGGATGCGACTTTTGCCGTCGAGCGGCATTTCAAAGGCCTGTCCTTCGAGGACAAGGCAGTAGGCACCGTGCATGAAAGCGCGCGCCCCAACACACCCGGCGTCGTAGAATTGTGGCCGCTCGAAACGCCCGCCGAAGAGGAAGAGCCAGAAGCCTGGGTTCTGCCCATCGACGAGCCGGAGCAGCAGGCGCCGCCCGTCGTCGTCGCGCGGCGTATCGCGCGCGCGGTGAAGCATTGGACGACGCGCGGCGACGAGACGGGCCGTCTGTGGAATGCGGGCGACGTGCTGGTGCTGGTGCGCAAGCGCGGCGCGGCGTTCGAAGCGGTGATCCGCGCGTTGAAGGAAGCGGGCGTGCCGGTGGCGGGCGCGGACCGGCTCAATATCGGCGAGCACATCGCCGTGCTCGACCTCGTGGCGGCGGGCCGCGCGGCACTTCTTCCCGAGGATGACCTGACGCTTGCGACTGCGCTGAAGTCGCCGCTCGTCGGCCTCACGGATGACGACCTCATTCGCATCGCGGCTCCGCGTGGCGAGAACGAGTCGTTGCTCGCGGCGCTGGAAAAGCACGCCGAGATGGGCGGTGCGGCTGCACAGCGCGGGCTCGACGCGTTGCAGCAATGGCGTGCGCTTGCGACCACGCACGGCCCCTTCGGCTTTTTCGCGACGCTGCTCGGCCCCATGCAGGGACGTTTGCGTCTCGTGGCGCGGCTGGGGAGCGAGGCGGGCGATGCGATCGATGCCTTTCTCACCTTCGCGCATCAGTCCGAGATGGCGGAAACGCCCTCGCTCACCATCTTCCTCAACCGGTTCGAATCGGCACAGCACACCATCAAGCGCGATCTCGATTCGGTGAATAACGAGGTGCGGGTGATGACGGTGCACGGCGCCAAGGGGCTTGAAGCGCCCATCGTCATCCTCATCGACGGCAGCGAGGTTTTGGGGCGCGACCCGGCGCTTCTGCCGCTTGCCTCCCGCAACGGCGAAACCATCCCCGTCTGGTCTTCCGGCAAGAACGCTGATTCGGGCGCGATGGGGCAGGCGCGTGATGCGCTGCACGCCAAGGCGCTGGAGGAGCACAACCGCCTGCTC
Organism: Microvirga terricola; assembly: GCF_011777495.1. Lineage (GTDB taxonomy): Bacteria > Pseudomonadota > Alphaproteobacteria > Rhizobiales > Beijerinckiaceae > Microvirga > Microvirga terricola. Next base: position 874,627 of record NZ_JAATJS010000001.1, read on the forward strand.
TACGTCGCCATGACCCGCGCCAAGGACCGTCTAGTGATCGCGCCGTTTCTGACGAGCCGCAAGGAGGCGCCGCCGCCGGAGGCCTGGGGCGAAATGATTCGCGTCGCGCTGGCGGACAAGGCGGGCGGGCTGGAAGAGGAGGAGGCGCCTTACGGCCCCATCGCGCTCTGGCGCGACGGCACGCCGCTCGTTCGGCCTGCGGCCAAGGCCGATGAGGTCGCCACCGATTCGCTCGAGCTGCCCGATTGGCTCACCCGTCCCGTTCGCCCAGAGCCCGAGCCGCTGCCACCGATTCGGCCCTCCAGCGCCCTTGGGGCGGCGGAACGCATGGCGCGTCCCGGCGACGGGCCTTATGCGCCCGATGCGCGGCTGCGCGGCACGCTGGTCCATGCGCTGCTCGAGCGCCTTCCCGGCCTGCCGCCCGCGCGGCGCGAGGCCATGGCGCGCGCCTATGTGACAGCCCGTGCCCCACGCCTGCGCGAGGATCTGCGGGAGGCGGTCATCGCCAATGCGCTGAACGTCTTGAGCCACGAGGCGCTGGCGGCGCTCTTCGGTGAGGGCTCCCGCGCGGAAGCGCCCATTGCCGGACGAATCGAGACGGCGGAAGGCCCCGTCATGGTCTCCGGTCAGATCGACCGGCTGGCGGTGCGGGATGACGAAGTGCTGGTTGCGGATTTCAAGACCACCGCGCGCTCGCCCCGCCCCGGCGCGCCGCCACCCAAGGCTTATGTGGCCCAGCTTGCCCTCTATCGGGCGCTGCTCAAGGATATCTATCCCGGGAAAAAGGTTCGCGCTTTTCTGGTCTGGACCTCCGGGCCGGTGATCCACGAGGTGCTGGAACCGGAGCTTGAAACGGCGCTCACGCTTATCAAAGCAGCGTGAGGCGGAGCCACCCTCGCTTGATTCCGCATCAAGCGGTTCTTAAGTTGCACCCATCAAGATGCGGCTCGCGATGTGGGTCGCGCTAAAATTTAAGCCAACAAAGGTGATGTGATGGCGACCATGAAGGTGACTGACGCGAGCTTCTCGCAGGACGTCCTGAATTCCTCCGAGCCCGTCGTGGTCGATTTCTGGGCAGAATGGTGCGGTCCCTGCCGCATGATCGGCCCGGCTCTGGAAGAGATTTCCAACGAGATGGCCGGCAAGGTGAAGATCGCGAAGGTGAACGTGGACGAGAACCCGCAGATCGCCTCGCAGTTCGGCATTCGCTCGATTCCGGCGCTGATGATGTTCAAGGGTGGCAAGGTTGTGGCCCAGAAAGTCGGCGCGGCGCCCAAGGGCGACCTGTCCAAGTGGATCCAGGCTTCGGCCTAAAGGCTGTTTCAGCTTGACTGTTTAAAGGGGCCCAATGGGCCCCTTTTTCGTGCGTATCGTCAGGCCGCGTGCGCTCTCAGCACATCAAGAAACGCCTCCGAGTAGCGGTCGAGCTTGGCCTGGCCGACACCGTGGATTTCACCGAAGGCGTTAGGGGAGGTCGGGCGCTTGGCGGCCATGTCGATGAGGCTGCGGTCGGAGAAGATGACATAGGCCGGCACACCCTCCTCCTTCGCGAGCTTCGTGCGTAACGCTTTGAGGTCCATAAGCAGCGGGTCATCGCCCGGCACCACGGACTGCGCTTCCAGCGCGGAGCGTCTGCGGCGGCGCTCGCGCGGCTTCATCAGCACGTCGGCGCGCAGTTCGATTCGCTCCTGGCCTTTGAGCACGGCGATGCCCTGATCGGTGATGGTCCAGCGGCCGTATTCGGAGAGTTCGAGCGAAACGAGGCCGGCGGCGTAGATCTGGCGTAAGAGCGAACGCCATTCGGTCTTGGAGCGGTCGGCGCCGACGCCAAAGGTTTTCAGCTTGTCGTGGCCGAAGCGGCGGATCGATTCCGTGTCTTCGCCGACAATAATGCTGATGAGATGTTCCGTGCCGAAGCGCTCGCCAGTGCGCACGATGGCAGAGAGGAGTTTTTGCGCCTCGATGGTGCCGTCGAAGGACATGATGCCGTCGATGCACAGATCGCAATTGCCGCACGGCTCCGCCGTTTCGCCGAAATAGGCGAGCAGCGTCTGGCGGCGGCAACGTGGTGCTTCGCAGAGCGCGACGAGCGCGTTGAGGCGCTGGCGCTCGACGCGCTTCTGCTCTTCCGATGCGTCGCCGTCCTCGATCTGCGAACGCCGCAGGCGCATGTCGTCGAGGCCGTAGAGGGTGAGCGTGTCGGCAGGTGCGCCGTCGCGGCCCGCGCGGCCGATCTCTTGGTAGTAGGCCTCGATGGATTTCGGCAAAGCGGCGTGAGCGACGAAGCGCACGTCGGGCTTGTCGATGCCCATGCCGAAGGCGACGGTCGCCACCATCACGATGCCGTCTTCCTGCAAAAAGATGTCCTGGTTCTTGGCGCGGTCCTGTTGCGCCATCCCGGCGTGGTAGGGAAGCGCGCGATAACCTGCCTGACTCAAGCCGTCAGCGAGCTTTTCCGTCGCGTTACGTGACGAGCAATAGACGATGCCGCTCTCGTGCCGGTGTTTGTCGAGAAACGTGAAGAGCTGGCGCTTGGTGTTTTCCTTCGCCTGCATGGCGAGGCGCAAATTCGGCCGGTCGAAACCGTGGATGAAGAGGCGCGGCTCTGTTTCGAACAGGCGCGCGACGATGTCGCCGCGCGTTGCCACATCGGCGGTGGCGGTGAGCGCGATGGTCTGCACGCCGCCGAGGCGGCGGCGCACTTCGCCGAGCAACGCATATTCGGGCCTGAAATCATGTCCCCATTGCGAGACGCAATGCGCCTCGTCGATGGCGAGAAGATTGACGCCGGAGCGCGCGAGCCATTCCGTCGTTCCGGTATTAGCGAGGCGTTCGGGCGAGGCGTAGAGCAGGCGCATCCGCCCTTCGCGCACGGCATCCGCCACGCGGCGGTTTTCTTCCGCGTCGTTGGCGGAGTTGAGGCTCCCCGCCTCGATGCCAAAATGGCGCAACGCTGCCACCTGATCGCGCATCAATGCGATGAGCGGCGACACGACGAGGGTGAGGCCGTTCCGCGCCAGCGTCGGCAGCTGATAACACATCGACTTGCCAGCACCCGTCGGCATGATGGCGAGCACGTCCTCGCCGTTGAGGACGGCGCGCACGATCTCCTCCTGCCCCTCGCGGAACGAGGAGAAGCCGAAGACATCGTGGAGAATCTGGCGCGGGTTGGTCACGGGTGCGGTGTGGCCGAGCCGGCGGTTCCGGTCAATGCGGATGCTGGAATCTTCAAGGTTTCCAACACGCCCTTTGCCGCAGCAACGCCGGTGGCGAAGGCCGCCTGGAGAAGATAACCGCCAGTCGGGGCCTCCCAATCGAGCATTTCGCCCGCCACGAACACACCGGGCAGGCGGCGCAGCATGAGATGATCGTCGATTTCGGTGAGCGCCACCCCGCCTGCGGTCGAGATCGCCCGGTCCAGGGGCTTTACGCCGGTCAGCGTCAGCGGCACGGCCTTGATGAGCTGCGCCAGCGCGGCGGGTTCGCTCGGCAGGGTGTGCGAGGCTTCGCGCAGCAGAGCGATCATGACCGGGGAGAGGGAAACCGCCCTGCGCAGGAAGGTGGAGGCGGATTGGCCTTTTCGCGGGGCCGAGAGCTTTTGCGCCAAAGCTTCCACGGACAGGTCGGGCCGCAGGTCGATATGGAGGGTGGCGCTGCCTTTTTCCGCAATCGCCTCGCGCAAGGGCGCTGAGAGGGCATAGATCGCGCCGCCTTCGATTCCATCTGTCGTCACGATGGCCTCGCCGCGCATGGTGCGGCCCTCGAAGGTCAGCGCGATACGTTTCAAGGGCTCGCCCTGAAAGCGTTCCCGCATCACATGGGACCAGGGAAGCGTGAAGCCCATGTTGGAGGGGCGCATCGGTGTCACCGCGATGCCGTGCTCTTTCAGCCAGGGCTCCCAGGCGGCGTCCGAGCCCAGACGCGGCCAGCTTGCCCCGCCGAGCGCAAGGATGGTGGCGTCGGGCGCATCGGTGATGGCTTTCCCGGCCGAATCGGTGAAAATCAGATGGCCTTGCGCGTCCCAGCCCCGCCAGCGATGGCGCAGGGCGAAGCGGACACCGAGGGTTTCCAGCCGCCGCAGCCAGGCGCGCAGGAGCGGCGAGGCCTTGAAGGTTTTGGGAAAAACCCGGCCGCTCGACCCCACGAAAGTTTCTTGGCCGAGCCCTTCGCACCAACCGCGCAGGTCCTCTGGGCGGAATGCCTCGAGGAAGGGGCGCAAGGTCGGCGCTGCCTCCGCATAGCGGGACACGAAGCGCAAAAAATCTTCCGAATGCGTCAGGTTCAGGCCGCCGCGACCGGCCATGAGGAATTTGCGTCCGACCGAGGGCATCTGGTCATAGACCGTCACGCCGACCCCGGATTGCCCCAAAACTTCCGCCGCGATCAGGCCGGCGGGTCCGCCGCCGATAATGGCGACGCGGGGGGATGACGGGGCTAAGGACATGCGATCAGCTGACGCGGCTAAGCTTGGGTGAGGATTCTGGACCCTCGGCCTCGGGCATGGCATGCAAAGGCCTCGGATTGGGGGTCATGCATGACCCCCAAAGGTCTCTTTTTCAAGGGGAGCGGCGCTCGAACGCCGCCCGTAAGGGGATTTCAATGCGGATTGTTGCCTTCTGCGCTCTTGTGGCGCTGGCGCTTGTCGGCTGCGCGGTCCAGCCGTCGCTGACGGGGAAATATACGGTTCTGTCCATCTCGACGACCGACGCGGGGGCCGCGGCCAAGATCATTTCGGCTTACCGGGTGTCGAAGGGTTTGAGCCCCGTCACGGTCGATCACACCCTCAACAAGGCGGCGGAGCATCAGGCGCGGACGGTCGCTGCCGCGGGCGCCCTGAGCCACGGCGATTTCAACGGTCGCATGAAGGAATTCGGCATCATGGGCTATGCCGCCGAGAACCTGACGGCGGGCTCCTCCACGGTCGATGCGGCGGTGGTGCGCTGGAAGAATTCTCCCCCGCACAACGACAACCTGCTGATGCCCCAGGCGAGGAAAATTGGCCTCGCCCGCGCCGATGCCAACGGGGCCTACAACCATTACTGGGCGCTAGTGCTCGGACAGTGAGAAAAGCGAAAAGCCCGGAATTCTCCGGGCTTTTTTGTTAGCGCATTTTCCGACGAAGTGGACACCGGTTCTGCGAAGAAAATGCGGCAAGAACAATAAGATAGAGCATCCGATCTGATACTGTCAGGTCGGAAAATGCTCTAGCGCAGGGCTGCCGTGATCAAGAGGGTCGTTCCGGCGGCCGAGGAGGCCAGCGCCACGATCATCGCCCAGCAATGCAGACGGTCGCGCTCCTCCTGATTGAGCAGGGGGCGGATGCGCGAATCGGACCGGCCGAAGATGAAGCTGTTGGTCCGCGATGACCGTGCAGACGAGGGGATGACGCGAAAACCTTGCTTCTTCAGCGAAGCGCCGTGCTCGCGGCCATTGTTCGCGGTGAACGCATGTTCGGAATGCATTTGCGGGCCCATGGCTGTCACGGCGTCGAGGGAATGTGTCATGCCTCAACCTGCCCTGCCGCCGTGAACGGGAGGTAAATTGCCCGACGAACCCGCAAACGTCGTAAACCAATCCTTTCCGGATTCTTGTCCCGCTCCGCCGATGCCGGAATGTTATGTCTTTTCTCCTCCCGCAGTGCCATCAGTGCTATGAAATAACGCAGCTCTGACGGGGGCATTTCATGACCAAGGCTTCCATCTCATCGGCGCAATGGCAATTTCTCTCGGGCTGGCGGCCTGCGTAGGAGACGGCGGCGCGACAGGCACGGCCCTCGCGATCGGCACGTCCCTCGACCGGCCTGTCGGGAACGGCGGTCCGGCTGGCCACTCCGGCCATCGCCGCAGCCGCCTCGGCGGCGAACAATGCGGATGTCGATACCGGATCGGGGCCTGACCTCAGCCGCTTCCTGCCCCGCCTGCGCGATGTGGCTGCCGGCAGGACGGCGCGCCCCCGTTTTGCAGATGATGCCGCAAGCGCCATGGACCGGGACAACGCTCGTATGCAGAGGAATCAGATCAAGAGCATGGCGTCGCTCATGCGCGGCATGGCGGGCAGTGCCGCGGGCGGCGGCCTAGGAGCTACGAGTGCCGCGGCCGACCTCGGTCAGGCGGCGGTCTGGGAAGGAATTCGAGCTACCGAGCGGCAGGCGGCGACCGCCTACACGAAGGGTGTGTTACAAAATGCTCAAGCTCAGATCGCCTCTGACCGCACGGTGCTGGATGCGGACCGCCCGGCCGAGGCGCGTGCGATCCTCTCCATCGCCGATGGCGCGGACGGCCAAACCGCATCGTGGAAGAATCCCGCCACCGGGGCCTCCGGCACGGTGAGCATCCAATCCGTCGAGTCCGAATCCAGCGAGTATCGCTGCCGGATTGTCATGCGCGCCTGGAAGGGCAGCTCGATGCGCACGGGCAGCATGGGCATCTGCCAGCATCAGGGCGAATGGTACGAGCTGTTCTGATTCATCATGGAATCCGAGTTGGATCATCACAGAAAACGGGTCGCAAACCGGCCCGCCTCATCGCATGATTGGTCTCGACCATTCGGGACCAATCGATGACCCAAGCTTCGATTCAAAGAACCATGGCCGCGTCCGACTGGGCGCTGCTGATCCTTCTGTCCATCGTCTGGGGCGGTTCGTTCCTGTTCGTCGGCGTGGCCGTCAGGGAACTTCCGCCGCTAACCATCGTGGCCCTTCGCGTTGTCATGGCGGCGCTAGCCTTGCAGGTCGTGCTGCGCGGCATGAGCGTGGCGCTGCCGAAGGCGCGCAGCGTCTGGCTCGCCTTTCTTGGCATGGGCATTCTCAACAACGCGATTCCCTTCACGTTGATCGTCTGGGGACAGAGCCATATCGCGAGCGGTCTCGCTTCGATTCTCAACGCCACGACGCCGCTCTTCACCGTTATCGTTGCCCACTACCTGACGGCGGATGAGCGCCTCACCGGGCGGCGGTTGGCAGGCGTCATCGTCGGCTTCATCGGCGTCGCGATCATGATCGGCGGCGCCGCGATGAAGGCGCTCAACGCGGATGTTTTTGCGCAGCTTGCGGTGCTGGGAGCGGCCTTGTCTTATGCCTTTGCCGCAGTGTTCGGACGGCGCTTCAAGGCGATGGGCATTCAGCCGATGGTGACGGCGGCGGGGCAGGTGACGGCTTCGAGCGCGCTTCTCCTGCCGCTCTCGCTGATGGTGGATCATCCGTGGACGCTCGCAGTGCCGAGCACGAGCGCGATTGTTTCGCTCGTCAGCCTCGCCCTCGTCTCGACGGCTTTCGCCTACATTCTCTACTTCCGCCTGCTGGCGCGGGCGGGCGCGACGAATGTGGGGCTCGTCACCTTCCTCATCCCCGTTAGCGCGATTCTCTTTGGCGTGATGCTCTTAGGGGAATCGCTGGAGCCGCGTCAGATCGCCGGCATGGCGCTGATCGCGGCGGGGCTCATTCTCATCGACGGCCGTCTCGTCCTTGCCGTGAGCAGGTTCTTCAGTGCGAAGAACCCGGCCCCGCGCGGAAACGGTTGAACATCATATCCGGCGCGCTGGTGTTGTGACGTGAGGGGACGAGGCGGCCCATCCACACATCGGTCGCCTTCGCGCCCTTGAAGTTCATGATCGGCTCCTCGCGCCATGACGGAGCTTTTTCCTCGCGCGCGGCGATGCGCGCGACATCGGCGTTGAACTCGGTCACGTACATGGAACGCAGCGCGGCGAAGGGCTGGTCTTTGATCGGTTGATCGAAGTTGACGTCGAGGGTGAAGCGCTCGTCCGTCAGATCCTTGATCGACACCGTCGCCTTTCCGCCATTGGCGAAGGTGAGCGTGAACGTCATGGTCTTGGGTTCGAAGGCGACGTCCTTCAGGTTCACGACCGGGCGCTTGTCCATCTCCACCGGGCCGACGAGGAAGGACGAGCCATAGGCGCTCCAGCCCAGATGCGCGGGCGGCAGTGGACGGATGCGCCAATAGCCGTCGGCAGGGTAGAGCACGAGAACCTCCTCCACCCGCTCGTTCCGGCGCACCCAGAGCTGCACCATGTGGAGATTGCGCTCGACCTTGTCGCCGATTCGCATGGTCACGTCGCTGGGGCGCCAGAAATTCGCGAAGGAGAAGCCGGTGAGCCACATGTCCACGCTCTCGTAGAACGTGATCTTTTTCGGTGGCGGGCCGCGTTCCGAGGTTTCGGCGGAGATGTCCTCGCAGGCGGTCCAGTCCGGCTGCCAGCGATCCTGACGCAGGTTGCCGATATAGGCCGGATGCGCAGCCTCGATCCGGAAATTGCGCACTTCAGGCGAGGCGAAGTTGATGGCGACGTTGTCCTTTTCCGCGCACAGCACGGGCTCGCTCGTATTCGTCACGTTGACGGCCAAGCCGTCGAGGGTGGCGGCGTGGGCCGAGGCGGCGAGGCCGAGAAAGCCGAGAAAGGCAATGCGGGGCAGGAACATGCGGACCATCGTAAACCATGAAACAACCAGCCTTTTGGGGCCGGTGCGGCGCAGCAATACCCCGCCCGCGCGGTCCCGTCGAGCCGACATGACGACCCATGGGCCAAGCTTCGTAAACCGGCCCGGTTGTCTGAGCATGGCAGCCATCCCATGTGAGGTTAGGGTCGGCTTGCGGCTTGTGATAGGGTGCCTGAAGTTGGTTCGAAGCTTGTTCGATGATGCGTGTTGTCCTCAGCCTCTCCGATGATCCCGCGACCACGCAGGTCGAGCGGGCGATCATGGAATTTCGCAGCGCCCGTCCGGTCGTGATCGACCAGGGCGCGGAAAGCGCGCTCGTGATCGGCATTGAGGATCTCGACGAGGCGATGAGCGCCAAGCTCGAGGCCATTGCCGGGGGGCATGCCCATCTCGTGCTGCCGCCCGCCCGCCTGCGCCGGCTCGGGCTCGACCGGCAGGTGGCGGGCGTCGTGGCCCTGCCCGTCGTCGATCGGGCGCGAATCGAGACGCTGGCCCTCAAGGTCGATTCGCGCATCGATGCGCCGGTCCGCGCCGTTGGCGCGTTCGATGAGGATGCGCTGGAGCTCGCCCGCCTCTCACTGGTTCTGCCCGCCGTCATCGTGGTGCCGCTGGGCGGCGGGATCGAGGTCGATCCGTCGCTCACCCGTGTGCCCACCGCGGCGATCCGCGACTATCGCCGCGCCAAGGCGGCGGATCTGAAAATCGTCAGCCGCGCGCCGGTGCCGCTCGAAGGCGCGCCGACGAGCGAGTTCGTGGTGTTTCGCGGCGGCGAGGGCCTGCGCGATCAGGTCGCCATCATCGTCGGCTCGCCCGATCTTGCGAAGCCCGTCACGGTGCGCCTCCACTCGGCGTGCCTCACCGGCGATCTGTTCGGCAGCCTGAAATGCGATTGCGGCGACCAGCTGCGTGAGACCGTGCGCTTCATGGCGCAGAACGAGGGCGGCATCCTGCTCTATCTCGACCAGGAAGGACGCGGAAACGGCATCGCCAATAAGATCCGCGCCTATAAGCTCCAGGCGCAGGGCTATGACACCTACGACGCCGACGAGGTGTTGGGCTTCGATGCCGACCAACGGCATTTCGAATACGCTGCTGGAATGCTCAAGCAGCTCGGCGTCACGGCGGTGCGCATCCTCACCAACAACCCGGCGAAGATCGATGCGCTCACCAAGGCCGGGCTCGATGTGATTTCCGATCACCGGGTGCTCGGCCGTCCGACGGCGGAGAATGTCAGCTACCTCGCCTCCAAGCGCGACCGTGCCGGGCATTATATCGACATCGAGGGCCTGCTGGCCTCGTCGATCAAGGACTGACCCCCACCGTCTTAAGTTCAATCTTGCCCTCATCCCCCGCGGACCTAGGTGAATCTGCGGCGGGATGCCCGCTTCGGCGTGACCGCCTCAATCACGAATGCCGGCTTCAACCGGCAGGTTTTGAGGAAAAGCGCCCATGTGGAGCCAGGTCTACAATCCTTTCGGGAGCGCCGTGCTCTCGACCATCATCGCCGCCCTTCCCATCGTTTGCCTTCTCGGTCTGATCGCCTTCGTGCGGATGCAGGCGCATCTGGCGGCGGTGGCGACACTCGCCCTGACACTCGCCGTCACCATTGTCGCCTTCGGAATGCCAAGCACCATGGCGCTCGAGGCGGCGGGGCTCGGTGCGATGACGGGGCTTTTTCCCATCGGCTGGATCATTCTCAACGTCATCTTTCTCTACCGGCTGACGGTGGAGAACGGCTCGTTCAAGATTTTGCAGGATTCGATTGCGGGCATCACGGCCGACCGGCGCTTGCAACTTCTTCTCGTCGCCTTCGCCTTCGGCGCGTTCTTCGAGGGCGCGGCAGGTTTCGGCACGCCGGTGGCCGTCACGGGCGCGATCCTGATCGGCCTCGGCTTCTCGCCGCTTGCGGCTTCAGGCCTGTCGCTCATCGCGAACACCGCGCCGGTGGCCTATGGCGCACTCGGCACGCCCATTGTTACGCTTGGCGCGGTGACGGGGCTCGACCCGATCGCGCTTGGTGCCATGGCGGGGCGGCAATTGCCGTTCTTCTCGCTGCTGGTGCCGTTCTGGCTCATCTGGGCCTTCGCGGGCTTTCGCGGCATGTGGCAGATCTGGCCCGCCATTCTGGTGTGTGGCGTCGCGTTCGCGGTGCCGCAATTCCTCGTGTCGAACTTCCACGGGCCCTGGCTCGTCGATGTGGTCGCCTCGCTCGTGTCGATGGGCTGTCTCGTGCTGTTCCTGAAGATCTGGCATCCCGCCATCCTCTGGACGAGTCCGATACTGCGCAGTGGCGGCGAACCCTCTCCCATCACGCCGCGCCCGGCGTCGTTGAGTGCGGCGACGCCGTCAGACATCGGGGAGCGTCCGCAATATACTTCCGGTGAAGTCTTCAGGGCCTGGCTACCCTGGATCATTCTCTGCGCCTTCGTGTTCGTCTGGGGCACGCAGACCTTCAAGGATCTCGTCAATCCGCTCTATTTCCCGAAATGGACGTTTGAGGGGCTGCACAACCTCGTGCAGAAGGTGCCGCCCGTCGTCGCCAAGCCCACACCGGAAGCGGCGATCTTCGGCTTCAACATTTTGACCATGACGGGCACCGGCATTCTTGCCGCCGCCATCGTCGCGGCGGCGGTGATGCGGTATTCGCCGCTGCGGATCATCAGGGCCTATGGCGAAACGCTGTGGGTCGTGCGCTACTCGCTCATCACCATCGCGGCGATGCTCGCCATCGGCACGCTCACGCGCTATTCCGGCGTCGATGCCACGCTCGGCCTTGCCTTCGCACAGACGGGCTGGCTCTATCCGTTCTTCGCCGCGCTGCTCGGTTGGCTCGGCGTGGCGCTGACGGGCTCCGACACCGCATCGAACGTGCTCTTCGGCGGCCTGCAGAAGATCACGGCGGGCCAGCTCGGGCTGTCGGAAATCCTGATGTGCGCGTCGAACTCCACCGGCGGCGTCATGGGCAAGATGATCGATGCGCAATCCATCGTCGTCGCCTCGACCGCCACCAACTGGTTTGGGCATGAGGGCGACATTTTGCGCTTCGTGTTCTGGCACTCGATTGCGCTGGCCTCGCTCGTCGGCGGGCTCGTGATGCTGCAAGCCTATGTGCATCCCTTCACGGCGATGGTGGTGCACTGATCGAACATCGATGCTGAGAAACAAAAACGCCGTCGGATCATTCCGGCGGCGTTTTTGCGTCTGTCTTCTTATCGTGTGGGCATGCCGGTTTCGATGATCTTGGCCCACAGCGTCACGCCATAAGGCGTCGCGCTGTCATTGAAGTCATAGGCCGGGTGGTGGCAGCTCGCCGTGTCGCCATTGCCGAGGAAGATGTAGGCGCCGGGGCGTTGCTCCAGCATGTAGGAGAAATCCTCCGCGCCCATCATCGGCGCAACGGAGGTATCAACGGCGGCATCGCCCACGATATTGCGCGCGATCTGTGCCATGAACTCTGTCTTTTTCGCGTCGTTGACGGTGACCGGATAGCCGCGATGGTATTCGAGCGTCGCCTTGGCGCCGAAGGCGGCGCAGATATTCTCGATGATCGTGCGCACGCGCTCTTCGCTGAGATCGCGCACTTCCGGCGTGAGCGAGCGCACGGTGCCGAGCAGTGTCGCGTGATGCGGAATGACGTTGAACGCTTCGCCCGCTTTCACCGTGCACACCGACACGACGGCGGATTCCAGCGGATCGACGCTGCGCGCGACGACCGATTGCAGCGCGGTAATGACGTGGCTCGCCACAAGGATCGGGTCGATCGAGAGGTGCGGCTGCGCCGCGTGGCCGCCCTTGCCTTCGATGGTGAGAGTGAAACGATCCGCTGCCGCGGCGATCGGGCCGGGGCGGATCGCGAACTGGCCGACAGGAATGCCCGGCATGTTGTGCATGCCATAGACCTCCTGGATGCCGAAGCGCTCCATGAGGCCGTCCTTGACCATCTCAGCGCCGCCGCCACCGCCTTCTTCCGCAGGCTGGAAGATCATGATGGCGGTGCCGTCGAAATTGCGCGTCTCGGCGAGATACTTCGCTGCGCCGAGCAGCATGGAGGTATGCCCGTCATGGCCGCAGGCATGCATCTTGCCCGGCACCTTCGACTTGTAAGCGACGTCGGTCGCTTCCTCGATGGGCAGCGCGTCCATGTCGGCGCGCAAGCCGATGACCTTACCCGAACCGTTGGCCTTGCCGCGGATCACGCCGACGACGCCGGTCTTGCCGATACCGGTCACCACCTCGTCGCAGCCGAAGGCCTTGAGTTTTTCGGCAACGATTCCGGCGGTGCGGTGAACGTCGAACAGCAGTTCCGGATTTTCATGAAAATCCCGGCGCCAGGCGATGATTTCATCGGCGAGGTCGGCAACGCGGTTGATGATCGGCATGGGAGTCCCTGAACGAACGAAAAAGCGGCGCTTACCCAAGCAGAGCCGGATGCGGGCCGTCAATCCTCGTAGGCGGATGGCAGGGCTGCGGGCGAATCAGGCGCGGCGCAGAATGGCCTTTGGGCGCTTGGTGCGGAACTGCCCGCGCTCGATGGCGACGAAATCCAACACCACCACGATGAGGGCCGAGAACCACCAGAGCTGCGCTGTGCCGATGCCGAAGCAGCCGAGCGCGTAGGCCGTGGCGAAGGCCGCCATGATGCCGGGGCCGAGCACAGGCCGGTGCCCGCCCGCTCCGACCGCCGAGCAGTAGAGCACCACGGCTCCCGCCGCAGCGCCGATCAGGCCGAGTTCGTACCAGATCTCGAACAGGAAGGTGTAAGGCGAGGCGGCCGGAACGAGGCCGAAGAAGCGGCCGCGCAAAGCTGTCTCCAGCCCATGCCCGGTAATGAGCCGCAGCGGCTCATCGAGGATGACGGAGGCCCAGGCATCGAGGCTCGCGACTGTCGGCGAAGACGGCCCGAAGAAACCGATAGCGAGCGGCTTGATGAGGAACGGCAGGGCCGGCGCGAGCAGCAGCAGCGCGGCCATGGACCAGGCGGTGAGGCGCGCACCGAAACCGGGGCTCGCGGCCGTTACGGCAAAGATCACGGCGCCGACCGCCAACCCTTGCAAGGCGACCCCATCGGTGGTGACCAGCGTGCCAAGCGCCACCAGCACCGCCAGGAGCAGTGCTTCGAGATTGCGTCCGCGCGAATGAAGCCAGGTCACCGCAGGCCAGAGCATCAGGACGAGCATGATCATGCCGCGTTCCAGGTTCTGGCTGTCGCCATCCTCGCCGAACGCAGCCACCATGCCGGCGAGCGCGGCGAAGCCGACGCCGACGGGCAGAATGTAGAGATTGGCGGAGCGCATCCGATCCGGGATCGCGAGGTACCCGCCGAGCGCCAGCAGGGCCATGCCGATGAGGTTGGAGAGCCTCTCAGCCGCCTCAGGCCGGAATGGCGTCCAGATCAGCGACAGGCCCGTCCACAAGAGCAGGACCGCGCCTGCCACGCCCGCCGTGGAGGCGAAGACCGCGACAAGCTTGTCGCCGACATGCTTCGCACCGCCATCGAGGGCCGCTGCCAGACCTAAGAGGATGATCGCCAGCGGAGCGAGAACCACCAAGGCGCGGCGAGTGAAAAGCGCCGCCACCGGAATGCCGAAGAAGAGGATGGCAAAGCCCAACCGCCGCAGTATGGCGGCAGCGTCAGCGGAGGGGTCTGACGGAAGGGCGGAGGGGCGAACCATAGAGAGGCCGACGATTGGTGAAACAGAACTACGAGCGTAGTGGACCGGACCGGGAAAAGCTGTAGGTGTCCTGCAACACCTCAGCTTTTAAGAATTCCCGCTTAGCCCTTGTCCCCGCGCAAAAAGTTGATGATGCCGGAGAAGTCGTCACCCCCATGCCCGGTGCCGTCGAACAGGGCATAGAGCTGCGCCGCCTCGGTCCCGAGGGGCGTGGAAGCGCCGGAGGCGAGCGCGGCTTCCTGCGCCAGCCTCAAGTCCTTCAGCATCAGGGCCGCCGCAAATCCCGGCTTGTAGCCGTTATTGGCGGGCGAGGTCGGCACCGGTCCCGGCACCGGGCAATAGGTGGTCAGCGACCAGCATTGGCCCGAGGCGGTGGAAGCGACATCGAACAACGCCTGATGGGAGAGCCCGAGTTTTTCGGCGAGGACGAAGGCCTCCGCGACCCCGATCATCGAGATTCCCAGAATCATGTTGTTGCAGATCTTGGCCGCCTGCCCCGCACCTGCCTCGCCGCAGTAAACGATGCGCTTGCCCATCTTTTCAAGGATCGGCTCGGCTCGGGAAAAGGCCTCCTTGGAACCGCCCGCCATGAAGGTGAGGGTTGCCGCCTTCGCACCGCCGACGCCGCCGGAGACGGGGGCATCGAGCGAGGGCAGGTTCCGTTCGCGGGCCGTGGCATGGGCCTTTTGCGCGCTCTCCACGTCGATGGTTGAACAGTCGATGACCAACGTGCCGGGCCCCATTTGGGGTAGGATGTCGGACCACACGGAGAGCACATGCTTGCCTGCGGGCAGCATGGTGATGACGACTTCCGCCTCCTTCACCGCCGCGCTGGCCGACGCGGCGATGATCGCGCCATCCGCCTTCGCCTGATCGCAGGAGGCGCTCACAAGATCGAAACCGATCACATGATGCCCGGCCTTCACGAGATTGGCAGCCATGGGGCCGCCCATGTGGCCGAGACCGATGAAGGCGATGGTGGTCATGTTTCCTCCGGCATTGTCTCTCTCCCGAGGGGGAGGGAATTGGCGGTGTGTTCTAACGGTTCCCTCGTCCCACGAGATCGCGCGCCACGATGAGTCGCATGACCTCGTTGGTGCCTTCCAGAATCTGATGCACGCGTAAGTCCCGCACGATCTTTTCGACGCCGTAATCGGCGAGATAGCCATAGCCGCCGTGGAGTTGCAGCGCCTCGTTCGCCACGGCAAATCCCGTATCCGTCGCAAAACGTTTCGCCATGGCACAGAGCTTCGTCGCATCTGGCGCTTTGGCATCGAGCGCGCAGGCCGCGCGCCACAACAGCGTGCGCGCCGCTTCCAGCTCGGTCGCCATGTCGGCGAGGCGGAATTGCAGTGCCTGAAAATCCGCGATGCGCTTGCCGAAGGCTTTTCGCTCGGCCGTGTAGGCGAGCGCCTTGTCGAGCGCGGCCTGCGCGCCACCGAGCGAACAGGCACCGATGTTGAGACGCCCGCCGTCGAGGCCGGACATGGCGATCTTGAAGCCCATGCCCTCGTCGGCAAGACGGTTGGCGACGGGCACGCGCGCATCTTCAAAAATCACCGCAGCGGTCGGCTGTGCATTCCAGCCCATCTTCTTCTCATTCGCGCCGAAGGAAACGCCGGGCGTGTCCTTCTCGATGACAAGCGTCGAGATGCCGGCAGGTCCCTCCTCGCCGGTGCGGACCATGGTGACATAGATGTCCGAGACGCCCGCGCCAGAAATGAACTGCTTTACGCCGTTGACGATGTAATGATCGCCGTCGCGCACCGCACGCGTCTTCAATGCGGCTGCATCGGAGCCGGAGCCCGGCTCCGTCAGGCAATAGCTGCCGATCTTTTCCATGGTGCAAAGCGTCGGCAGGAAACGCTGGCGCTGTTCCGGCGAGCCATAACGGTCGATCATCCACGAGACCATGTTGTGGATGGAGAGATACGCCGAGATTGCCGGGCAGCCGGTGGCAAGCGCCTCGAAGATCAGCGCCGCGTCGAGGCGGCCCATGCCGGACCCACCCACATCCTCGCTTGTATAGATCGCCGCCATGCCGAGAGCGGCGGCCTTGCGCATCACATCGACGGGAAAGTGCTTCTTCTCATCCCATTCGAGAGCGTGAGGAGCGAGATTGTCCGCCGCGAAGGCCAAAGCCATGTCGCGGACCGCGATTTGATCGTCGTTAAGGGAGAACTGATTCATAGATCCTAGATCGTCATGACACTGCCGTTTCGGGCAACCCGACTTTGGATCTAGAGGCGGAAACGGCCGGGAGCGAGTCCCGACCGTTCACTTTTTGATTTTACTTCATCGTCGGAATGGCGAATTCCGCGCCTTCCTTGATGCCCGACGGCCAGCGGGAGGTGATCGTCTTGGTCTTGGTGTAGAAGCGGATCGCATCGGGGCCGTGCTGGTTGAGGTCGCCGAAGCCGGAGCGCTTCCAGCCGCCGAAGGTGTAATAGGCCAGCGGAACCGGGATCGGCACGTTGATGCCGACCATGCCGACATTCACGCGGGAGGCGAAATCGCGGGCAGCATCCCCGTCGCGGGTGTAGATGGCGACCCCGTTGCCGTATTCGTGATCGGTCGGCAGGCGCAGCGCATCTTCATAATCCTTGGCACGCACGACCGAGAGGACGGGGCCGAAGATCTCTTCCTTATAGATCGTCATGTTCGTCTTCACCTCGTCGAAGAGGCAGCCGCCCATGTAGAAGCCGTTCTCGTAGCCCTGCATCTTGAAGTTACGGCCATCGACCACGAGCTTCGCGCCTTCCTTCACGCCCTGGTCCACATAGCCGCGCACCTTGTCGAGGTGAGCCTTGGTGACGAGCGGGCCGAAATCGGCGGACGGGTCGGTCGACGGGCCGACTTTGAGGCTTTCCACACGCGGGATCAGCTTGTGCATCAGTGCGTCGGCGGTGGACTTGCCGACGGGGACTGCAACCGAGATCGCCATGCAGCGCTCGCCCGCCGAGCCGTAACCCGCGCCGATGAGTGCATCCGCCGCCTGATCGAGATCGGCGTCGGGCATGATGATCATGTGGTTCTTCGCGCCGCCGAAGCACTGCGCGCGCTTACCCGTAGCCGTGGCGCGGGAATAGACATATTCGGCAATCGCGGAGGAGCCGACGAAGCCGACGGCCTTGATGTCGGCATCGTCGAGGATCGCGTCGACCGATTCCTTATCGCCGTTGACGACGTTGAGGATGCCGGCGGGAAGACCCGCTTCCATCATCAGTTCGGCCAAACGCATCGGCACGCCCGGCGCGCGCTCCGAAGGCTTCAGGATGAAGGCGTTGCCGCAGGCGATGGCCGGCGACAGCTTCCAGAGCGGGATCATAGCCGGGAAGTTGAACGGCGTGATGCCGGCAACGACGCCGAGTGGCTGGCGGATCGAATACATGTCGATCCCGGGGCCAGCGCCTTCCGTGAACTCGCCCTTGATGAGGTGCGGAATGCCGGTGCAGAACTCGGCCACTTCGACGCCGCGCTGAATGTCGCCCTTGGCATCGACGATGGTCTTGCCGTGCTCGCGGGCTAGAAGCTCGGCGAGCGAGTCGGTTTCCTTGGCGATGAGTTCGAGGAACTTCATCATCACGCGGGCGCGGCGCTGCGGGTTGGTGGCGGCCCAGGCGGGTTGGGCGGCCTTGGCGTTCGCCACCGCCTCGCGGAGCTCGTCCTTGGTGGCCAGCGCAACCTTGGCAATGACTTCGCCGGTCATCGGCTGAAAGACGTCGGTGGTGCGGCCCGACTTGCCGGCAACGTGCTTGCCGCCGATGAAATGTCCGATAGTGCGCATGGCGTCTTCCTCTCCTGGAAACTTGGTTTACGGGCTTTGAGCGCCTCTTTTCTATCATTGTGAAAATCGCACGACTATGGGTGGAATCGAAGCCTCATTGTGCGAAAATGCCAATATGAGCGCTTTCGATTGGGACGATCTCCGCTTCTTCCTCGCCGTGGCCCGGGCGGGCCGGCTGACGGTGGCCGCGCGCCGCCTGGAAGCCGACCATACCACGGTTTCCCGCCGCATCTCGGCTCTCGAAACGTCTCTCAAGGCCAAGCTTTTTGAGCGCAGCCCGCAAGGCTACACCCTGACCGAGCAGGGCGAGCGGTTGCTTGCCAAGGCGGAGAGCATGGAGAGCCAGGCGCTCGCGGTGGCCAGCGACATCGGCGGCGCGGATCTGGCGGTCAGCGGCACCGTCCGCGTCGGCGCGCCGGATGGGTTGGGCACTTACTTCCTCGCCGCCGAGCTTGGGGCGCTCGCCGAGCGCCACCCAGACCTGACGATCCAGCTGGTCGCCCTGCCGCGCACCTTTTCGCTCTCGAAGCGAGAGGCCGACATCGCGGTCACGGTCGAGCAGCCGACGGAGGGCCGCCTGGTCTCGCGCAAGCTCACCGACTACCGCCTGCGGCTCTATGCCTCGAAGGATTATCTCGACCGGCATGGGCGGCCAGAGCGCCCCGAGGACCTGTTAGGCCGCCTCCTCGTCACCTACGTGACCGACCTCATCTACAGCCCTGCGCTGGAATACTTTTCCGGCCTCGAGAAGTACGGCCCCCGCCGCTACGAATGCGCCAGCGTCGTGGCCCAGCTTGAGGCCGTGCGGGCGGGCGTCGGCATCGGCATCCTGCACGATTACGCGGCGCGGCAATATCCGGAGCTGAGCGTGGTCCTGCCGGACATCTCCTTCCTGCGCACCTACTGGATCGTGACCCACGCCGAGGTGCGTAACCTGCACCGCATCGCCGAGGTGCACGCCTTCATGCTGGAGCGGGTGAAGGCCAACCGTGGCCTTTTCGCATGACGGAGGGCCAAGAAGAGTGCGCTTCTGCGCCTCTTCACCTTCCGGACCGGACGGTTTAAGGCTCTTTCCATCACATAGGAACGGAGTTTTCGATGCCCTCCAAGCTCGACCAATTGCGCGCCATGACCGTCGTCGTCGCCGACACGGGCGATCTCGATGCGGTGCGCCGCCTGAAGCCTCAGGATTGCACCACGAACCCGACGCTGCTGCTTAAAGCCGTCGAGAACCCGGCCTATGCTGCCATCGTGGAAGAAGCGCTGGCCTGGGGCCGCAAGCAGGGCGGTTCGCGCGAGGGCGTGGTGGCCGCGATCTGCGACCGGCTGGCGGTGGCCTTCGGCACTGAACTCGCCCGCATCGTGCCGGGCCGCGTCTCGACCGAGGTCGATGCCGATCTCTCCTTCGACACGCAAGCGACGCTCGACAAAGCGCGCGTCATCATCAAAGCCTATGAGGAACACGGCATCGGCCGCGAGCGCATTCTCATCAAGATCGCCTCGACCTGGGAGGGCATCCGCGCCGCGGAAGTGCTCCAGAAGGAAGGCATCGACTGCAACCTTACGCTTCTGTTCGCACAAGTGCAGGCTCAGGCTTGCGCGGAGGCGGGCGTGTTTCTCATCTCGCCCTTCGTCGGCCGCATTCTCGACTGGCATGTGAAGGCGGGCGGCGGACCCTACACCGGCGAGACTGATCCCGGTGTTCTGTCCGTGCGCAACATCTACGCCTCGTACAAGGCGCAAGGCATCAAGACAGTGGTGATGGGCGCGTCCTTCCGCAATACGGCTGAGATCGAAGCGCTCGCCGGCTGCGACCGGCTCACCATCTCGCCTGCGCTCACCGACGAATTGGCGAATGCGCAAGGCGAGTTGCCGCGCAAGCTGTCGTCTGACGGCGTCGCAAAGATCGCGCCGCAGCCGCGCCTCGACGAGAAGGCGTTCCGTTTCGCGTTGAACGAAGACGCGATGGCGACGGAAAAACTTTCCGAGGGCATCCGCGCTTTCGTGAAGGATCTGCGCTCCTTGCGCACGCTCGTCGCCAAGCACCTCGACACGGCGAAGGCGGCGTAAGCGCGCTATGACGAAAGCTCTCGTCATCATCGACGTTCAGGTCGGCATTCTGAACAAGCCGGGCGAACGTCGCCCGGCTGTGCTTGAGCGGTTCGACGCCGCGCGGGCCCGCATCGCGCAGTTGGTTGATGAGGCGCGACGCGCCAATGCGCCGGTGATCTTCGTGCAGCATGATGGTCGACCAGGTCATCGGCTGGAGGTGGGCACGCCCGGCTGGGAAATTTGTGGCGATCTCAATCGCGCCGATGACGATGCCGTCGTGCGCAAGACCGCGTGCGACTCCTTCCACGATACGAATCTTCAGGACGTCCTAGCGCGGCATGAAGCGAAGCATCTGATCGTTGTCGGCCTTATGACGCAATACTGACACCACTTGCCGACGCGCCGTCAGCCTCGGCTACGACGTGACGCTCGTGGCTGATGCACACACAACGGACGACAGCGGCGCGCTGACTGCCGAGCAGATCGTGGCGCATCACAACGCGCTTCTTGACGGCTTCGATGCGGGGATCGCAGCGATTTCCGTGAAGCCCGCGAAGGATGTTGTGTTCGTTTAACGCTGTGGCCTAAGACCAACACCGCCCTCATCCTGAGGAGCCGCGAAAGCGGCGTCTCGAAGGATGATCCAGTGTGCGCTGGAGACGCCTCGTCCTTCGAGACGGGCCTTGCAACCCTCTTCAGGATGAGGCTGCGTTAGTGTTTGGCGGCGTCGTTCGCCCTTGCGATCAGCGCCCTTCGCTGATCGCCTTCTCGCGGATCTGCGTCAGCGACATCGCGGGCGTGATGGCTTCCGGGTCGAGGATGCAGTGCAAGATCGCGGGCTTGCCGGAAGTCAGCGCACGGTCGAGCGCCGGGAAAAATTCTTCCGTGGTCTCCACGCGCTCGCCATAGCCGCCGAAGGCTTTTGCGTAGGCCGCGAAATCCGGGTTCTTCAGCAGCGTCGCCGAAACGCGGCCGGGATATTCGCGCTCCTGGTGCATGCGGATGGTGCCGTACATGCCGTTGTCGATGAGGACGACGAGGATCGGCAGATCGTACTGCACGGCGGTCGCGAATTCCTGACCGTTCATCAGGAAGTCGCCGTCGCCCGCAAACACCACCACATGGCTCTGCGGACGGATGCGCTTGGCGCCGACGGCGGCGGGAACGCCGTAGCCCATGGAGCCGGAGGTCGGCGCAAGCTGCGTGCCGTAATGGCGGAAGGGCCAGAAGCGGTGAATCCACGTCGCGAAGTTGCCAGCGCCGTTGCAGAAGATCGTGTCGGAGGGCAGCCGCTTGCGCAGGAACGCCATGACCTCGCCCATCTGCAATGAACCTGCATGGCGGATCTTGGTCGGGTCGCTCCAGGTGAGATAATCGGCATGCGCCGTCTTCGTGCTTTCGGCCCAGCGCATGGGCGCGGAAGGCTTCAGCTTCGCAAGCTCCGCCGCGAACGGAATGGGCGAGGCGTTGATGGCGAGATGCGGGCTGTACACGCGGCCGAGTTCGCTCGGATCGGGGTGCACATGCACCAGCTTCTGCTTCGGCGCCGGAATGTCGATGAGGCTGTAGCCCTGGCTCGGAATTTCCGACAGGCGCCCGCCGATCAGCAGAAGAAGATCTGCGTCCTTGATGCGCGCCAGAAGCTTCGGATTCACGCCGAGCCCGAGATCGCCCGCGTAAGATCCGTGATCGGCGGGAAAGAGCATTTGGCGGCGGAAGGTGCAGGCAACGGGAAGCTGGAAGCTCTCCGCGAAGCGTGCGAAGTCCTTCACCGCCTCGTCGGACCAGCGGCTGCCGCCGAGCAGCACCATGGGGCGCTCGGCGTTTTGCAGCAGCGTCTGCAGTTCCGCGATCTGCGTTTGCGCGGGGAAGGTTTCGATCGCCTTGTAGCGCGGCGCGTCGGCGACCTCGGCCATTTCGGTCAGCACGTCTTCCGGCAGCGCGATGACGACCGGGCCGGGGCGGCCGCTCGTGGCCACATGGAACGCGCGGGAGACGATTTCGGGGAAGCGGGCCGGATCGTCCACTTCCGTCGCCCATTTGGCGAGCGGGCCGAAGGCGGCGCGGTAGTCGAGTTCCTGAAACGCTTCGCGCTCGCGCATGCCGCGCTCGATCTGCCCGACGAACAGGATCATCGGCGTCGAGTCCTGCTTCGCGATGTGGATGCCGGGCGAGGCGTTGGTTGCGCCGGGGCCGCGGGTGACGAAGCAGATGCCGGGGCGGCCGGTGAGCTTGCCATAAGCCTCCGCCATCATCGCCGCGCCGCCTTCCTGGCGGCAGACGGTGACGTTGATCGACGCGTCATGCAGCGCGTCGAGGGCAGCGAGATAGCTCTCCCCCGGCACGCAGAAAATGTGATCGACACCGTGAAGGGTGAGCTGATCGACAAGGATCTGGCCGCCGGTGCGGGAGGGCGCTTTCATGGAAGGCTCGCGATGTGAGGAAACCGGAAGAGGAGAAGCGGAGGGCGAAAGCCGCCCTCCGCAATGGGATGACGACGCGTTACGCGTCCACGTCGAACTTCACGCCCTGGGCGAGCGGAAGCGTCTTGCCGTAGTTGATGGTGTTGGTGGCGCGGCGCATGTAGGCCTTCCATGAATCCGAGCCCGCCTCGCGGCCGCCGCCGGTTTCCTTCTCGCCGCCGAATGCACCGCCGATCTCGGCGCCCGAGGGGCCGATATTGACGTTGGCGATGCCGCAATCCGAACCCGTCACCGAGATGAAGGTTTCGGCCTCGCGCATGTCGAGGGTGAAGATCGACGAGGACAGGCCCGCGCCGACCGCATTGTGCGCCTCGACCACCTTATCGAAGTCCGAATAGCGCATCACGTAGAGGATCGGCGCGAAGGTTTCGCGCAGCACGGGGCCGGTCTGTTCCGTCATTTCGACGAGAGCAGGCTTGGCATAGTAGCCGCCCGCAACGCCGTCGGTGTGACGGCCACCGCCATGCACGGTGCCGCCCGCCGCGCGGGCTTCATCGAGTGCGCGCTCCATGCCGTCGAATGCGGCCTTGTCGATCAGCGGGCCGACGAGCGTGCCCTCAGCGCGCGGATCGCCGATCTTCACGCTGGAATAGACCTTCTTCAGGCGCGGCACGAGCTTGTCGTAGACGCTGTCATGCACGAAGAGGCGACGCAGCGTGGTGCAGCGCTGACCTGCCGTGCCCATCGCCGCGAACGCGATGCCGCGCAGCGCGAGATCGAGATCGGCGGTGGGCGTGACGATGGCGGCGTTGTTGCCGCCGAGTTCCAGGATCGCACGGGCGAAACGCGCCGCGAGCTTCGGGCCGACCTGACGGCCCATGGCGGTGGAGCCGGTGGCGGAGAGAACCGGCACGCGGTGATCGTCGACGAGAATTTCGCCGATCTCACGGCCGCCGAGAATGAGTTCGAGCACGCCGTCCGGCACGCCGCCGAAGCGCTTGGCGGCGCGCATGGCGATGGCGTGGGTCGCGAGCGCGGTCAGAAGCATCTTCTCGGAAGGCTTCCACACCACCGAGTCGCCGCAGACGAGCGCCAGCGCCGCGTTCCACGACCACACGGCGACGGGGAAGTTGAAGGCCGAAATCACGCCGCACACGCCGACCGGGTGCCAGGTTTCCATCATACGATGGTCGGCGCGCTCGGTAGCGATGGTCAGGCCGTAAAGCTGGCGCGAGAGGCCGACCGCGAAATCGCAGATGTCGATCATCTCCTGCACTTCGCCGAGGCCCTCGGAGGTGACCTTGCCCGCTTCGATGGTCACGAGACGGCCAAGGTCGTCCTTGGCGGCGCGGAGTTCCTCGCCGAGAAGGCGCACGAACTCGCCGCGCTTCGGCGCGGGCAGCTTGCGCCAGGCCTTGAAGGCCTCATGCGCGCGGGTGATCGCGGCCTTGGCTTCCTCCGGGCTGTGCTCGCGGACATGGACGATGACCTCGCCGGTGATCGGCGAGAGGGCCGGGCGGCCGCTCGTTGCGAAGGCGCTGTCCGGAACGCCGAGGCGCTTGAGGAGGGCGCGGGCTTCCGCGGCGAGGGAAGCGTCGGCGGTCTGCACGGCGTGTTGGGCTGACATCATGTTTCTCCCACAGGGAACGCGTTCGGGGCCTTTCATCCGGCCCGCCGCCCTCGCTTTAAAGCGGGAGGTGCGGCGACGGCGGCCTCATTCGCCCCGTCTTGTAATGCATGAACCCGAAAAGCGAGAAACGCTTTTGCGAATAGGGTCATGCTGATTCGGAATATTTAAGGGGAACCGGCTCCGTCGCGCGAGCAACGGAGCCGGCTCCGGGTATTAGGCGGCAGCGCCGAGCTTGATCTTGTCGCCGTCCAGGCGCTCGCCCGCATAAACGCGGCCGAAGCGGTTGGCGAGGAAGGTGTCGAGGTCGATTTCTTCCTGGCGGCGGAAGCCCTTCTGCGCGATCTTGCCCTGAACGAGCAGGTCGAGCATGGCGCAGATGCCGGCGGCGGTGGTGACCTGGATCGCCGTACGCAGCTTGCCCGCGACCTTCTGGCCGTAGATGCTGCGGGCGTAGGTTTCCTGCACGTGGCGGCCGCCGCGCTCGCCGGTGACCGTCACGAAGACGATGACCATGTCCTGCATGGTGGCGGGAACGGCCTGTTCGAGAATGTCCTTCAGGACTTCGCGGCGGTTGCGCAGCTGCAGGTCGTTCAGAAGAACGCGCATCAGGCTGCAATGGCCCGGATAGCGGATGGTCTTGTAGTTGAGGCTGCGGACTTTGCCTTCGAGCGTCTCACACAGGGTGCCGAGGCCACCCGAGGTGTTGAACGCCTCATAGCGCGTGCCGTCGAGGGAGAACTCTTCCAGTTCTTCCATGGCCGGCACTTCGCGCAGTTTGCCGTCGACGACAGCCTCGCAACGCTCGATATACTCGTTGATGACGCCGTCCGTGCTCCAGGTGAGGTTATAGGACAGGGCGTTCGAGGGATATTGCGGCAGCGCGCCGACGCGCAGGCGCACGGTGTCGAGCTTGTCGAAGCGGCTGGCAATGTCGTGGGCGACGATGGAGATAAAACCGGGGGCCAGGCCGCATTGCGGGATGAAGGCGGTCGAAGCGCCCTCGGACAGCTCCTTCACCATGCGGGTGGTGGCGACGTCCTCGGTCAGGTCGAAATAGTTCACGCCGGTCAGGCGCGCGGCCTGCGCCACATGGGCGGTCAGGTGATAGGGCGCGGCGCTCAGCACGGCATAATGGCCCTTGAGGGCGGTCTGGAGGGCGACGGCGTCGTTGAAATCGAGCTGGATGGTTTTGACGCCGTCCTTGGCGACGGCGGAAAGTGCCGCGGCGGAGGAATCGGCGACGGTGACGGCATAGTCGCCGGTCTCGTGGAGCATGTCGGCGATGGTGGAGCCGATTTTGCCGGCGCCGATGACGAGAATTGAATGCATGAAAGGCCTCCCTGGATGCTGGCGGGAGAAAAAGGCAAATCTCTGCAGAATGCCATAGACAGGCTGACGGAAAGCCGAGTACCTTTCGGCATAATGCCATCCTGATTGGTCATAGTGATGCTTGATGCCACGGATCGTGCCCTGATCGCCCTCCTGCGCGAAAACGCCCGCGTCGGCCATGCCGAGGCCGCGCGGCGGCTGAAGCTCTCGCGCACCACCGTGCAAGCGCGGGTCGAGAGCCTGGAGCGGCGCGGGGTCATCGTGGGCTATACGGCCCGGCTTGCGGAAGAGATCAGCCGGCGGATGGTGCGCGCGCATGTCACCATTGTCGTCGCGCCCAAGGCCTCCGCCGGGGTCGCTGCGGCGCTGCAACGCATGCCGGAATTGCGCGCGCTTCATTCGGTCGCCGGTGTTTTCGATCTCTTGGCGGTGGTAGAGGCAGAGGACGTTCCCTCCCTCGACGCCGCCATCGACAAGATCGGCGCGCTCGAAGGAGTCGAGCGCACGCAGTCCTCCATCATTCTTTCAACGAAGTTCGAACGATGACCTCCACCGCCTCCGCAAGCGCCGATGTCGTGATCGTCGGCGGGGCCGTCATGGGCTCCTCCACCGCCTACCACCTGCTGGCCGACTCCGGTTTCAAGGGGCGGGTCATCGTCATCGAGAAGGACCCGACCTATCAGCTCTCCGCCTCGGCCCTGTCGGCGGCGTCGATCCGCCAGCAATATTCGAGCGCAGTGAACATCCGCATCTCGCTCCACGGCATCCAGTTTCTGCGCAAGCTCGGCGAGCATCTTGCGGTCGATGGCGAAAGGCCGGAGATCGATCTGAAAGAGGGCGGTTATCTCTATTGCGCAACGGAGGCCGGTGCGTCGATTCTCGCCGAGAACCACGCGCTGCAAACCACTGAAGGCGCGGACATCCTGCTTATGGATCCGGCAGCGCTCAAGGCGCGCTTCCCCTGGCTCAATGTCGAGGATCTCGCGGTCGGCACCTGGGGCCGCTCGGGCGAAGGCTGGTTCGACGGATGGGGCCTGCTGCAAGCTTTCCGCAAGAAGGCGCGTTCGCTCGGCGCGGAATACGTGAAGGGCGAGGTGGCGGAGATCGAGAAGGACGGAGCTAAGATCGTCGCGGTGCGTCTGAAGGACGGTACACGTATCGCCTGCGGCGCTCTCGTCAATTGTGCCGGATCGGGCGGGCGAGGGCTCGCCGCGATGGCCGGGCTCGAGATTCCGGTCCAGGCCAAGCGCCGCTATGTCTTCACGTTCTCCTGCAAGGGGCCGGTGGAGAATTGCCCGCTGCTCATCGACACCTCTGGCGCTTATGTGCGTCCGGAAGGCGAGGGCAATTTCATCTGCGGCGCGTCGCCGGAGGCTGAAGGCGATCCCGACTGGTTCGACGAGGATCCCGCCTCGCAGGAAATCGACTTCTCGTTCTTCGAGGAATTCATTTGGCCGTCGCTTGCACATCGCGTGCCGGCGTTCGAAGCGATCAGGCCCGGCCGTGCCTGGGCCGGGCCCTACGACATGTGTCTGCTCGATCATAACGCCATCATCGGCCAGGCAGGCGAGGCGCAGAATTTTTACCTCTGCAACGGCTTCTCCGGTCACGGGCTGCAGCAGGCGCCCGCCGTCGGGCGCGGCCTGTCAGAACTGATCGTGAATGGCGGCTACCGAACGCTCGATCTCTCCGAACTCGGTTACGAGCGCGTCGTGGCGAACCGTCCGCTGCTGGAACGCAACGTCATCTAACGCACGCGAAAGTCCCCTTGATTGGTCTCGACTTCCTCGGCAGAATCCACGATGGATTTTATGCCGGGGAGGGCGGGCGTCCTCAAAAGGCCTTCACCAGTGATTCCTGTTGGGATGTCTGGCGCGGGCTTCGTAACGCGCGCGGCGGCGAGCCAGTCGCGGCTCTCGCGATCCAAATCCACAGGATCGAACATCTGGAGTACGCGGATGGCCTCCGAGGCCTTGCCCGGGTCGATGCGCGCGCCGATGGCCGTCAGACCCTGCCGCAATCCCTCTCCGAAGCGTTGAATCTCCGTTTCGGGCAAGTCCATGGTGCGCAAAGCGGCGAGCACGTTGTCGCCGATGGCGAGCTCGCGGAAGCCTGATATTGCTGAGATTTCCCGATCCTCTCGCGTGCCGACGCCGAGAATCCGGTCCCGCGCGATGCCCGTTTCCATCAGGGCCTGGCGAGCCCGCACCCGCTCCTTGAGCAGAGCCAAAACCATCCGCGACATGGTGCGATACTCCCCTTGCGTCAGGTCATTCCAACGGGGAGCCGGGCGGCCCGTTCCATCCCCAGACATTAAGCCTTCTTCATGAAGGGGCTTCCATTTTGAAGCCGGCTATGATTGTCATGCTATTGTCATGCAAGTGTCATCCGGCCTTCGCGCAGGGGTGATGAACGACAAGAACGTCCCCCAATGGGATGACAAGGGAGAACTGAGATGATGAACAAGCCCTTCCTCGCCGCTTTGGCCCTGGGCCTTGCGACGAGCACGTCGGCTTTCGCCCAGACGGAAATCCAGTGGTGGCACGCCATGACCGGTGCCAACAACGACGTCATCAACCGTCTGGCCGACGAGTTCAATGCCTCGCAGAAGGATTACAAGGTCGTCGTCAGCTACAAGGGCCAGTACGCCGACACCTTGAATGCCGGCATCGCCGCTTTCCGCGCCAACAATGCGCCGCACATTCTGCAGGTGTTCGAGGTCGGTACCGCGACCATGATGGGCGCCAAGGGCGCGGTCAAGCCGGTCTACCAGATGATGGCCGAAACGGGCCAGGCTTTCGACCCCAAGGCCTATCTGCCGACCATCACTGGCTATTATTCGACGGCGAAGGGCGAAATGCT
Source organism: Microvirga terricola (assembly GCF_011777495.1). Taxonomy (GTDB): domain Bacteria; phylum Pseudomonadota; class Alphaproteobacteria; order Rhizobiales; family Beijerinckiaceae; genus Microvirga; species Microvirga terricola. The sequence goes on from NZ_JAATJS010000001.1 coordinate 902,837, forward strand.
CTCCTTCCCCTTCAACTCCTCCTCGATGGTCATGTGGGTCAACCGGGATGAGCTGAAGAAGGCCGGCGTCGCCGAGATTCCGAAGACCTGGCCGGAAGTGTTCGCTGCCGCCAAGAAGTTGAAGGCTGCCGGACATGAGACCTGCGGTTTCAGCTCCGCCTGGACGACGTGGGCCATGCTCGAGCAGTTCTCGGCTTGGCACAACCTGCCGCTGGCGACCAAGGCGAACGGCCTCGACGGGTTCGACACCGAACTGAAGTTCAACTCGCCCGTGCACGTGAAGCACCTGCAGACGCTCGTCGAGCTGCAGAAGGACAAGACCTACGACTATTCCGGCCGCGCCAGCGCGAGCGAAGGCCGCTTCACCTCGGGTGAATGCGCGATCTTCATGAACTCCTCGGGCTTCCTCGGCAACGTGAAGGCCAATGCGAAGTTCGACTGGGCGGCTGCTCCGATGCCGTACTATCCGGACATCGCCGGCGCGCCGCAGAACTCGATCATCGGCGGTGCTTCGCTGTGGGTCATGGGCGGCAAGTCGGCTGACGAGTACAAGGGCGTCGCCAAGTTCTTCACCTTCCTGTCGGACACCGACCGCCAGGCCAAGCTGCATCAGGAATCCGGCTACCTGCCGATCACCAAGGCGGCTTACGAGAAGACCAAGGCGTCCGGGTTCTATGAGAAGAACCCGGCCAACCAGGTCCCGCTGATCGAGCTCACCAACAAGGAGCCGACCGAGAACTCCCGCGGTCTGCGCCTCGGCAACATGGTGCAGATGCGCGACGTGTGGTCGGAAGAGCTTGAAGCGGCTCTGGCCGGTCTGAAGTCGCCTCAGGCTGCTCTCGATGCGGCTGTCGAGCGCGGCAACCAGATGCTGCGCCAGTTCGAGCGTACCGTCCGCTAAAAACATCCCGCTGACCAGATCATCCCGGGCGGTCCGACCGCCCGGGATGATCTTATTGAAAGAGCCTGCGAAACGGGATTTCTCCCCGCTCGCCACGGTGCGGACGCAATGGAAAAACGAGCCCTTTTCTCGAGCAAGATCCTGCCCTATGCGCTGCTTCTGCCGCAGCTCGTGATCACGATCATTTTCTTCTACTTGCCTGCTTCCCAGGCGATCTGGCAGTCGTTTCTGCTAGAGGATGCGTTCGGCCTCTCGAGCGAATTCGTGGGCTTTGAGAATTACCGGCACCTGTTTGGTCAGCCGGAATATTACAAAGCCATGGTGACCACGGTGGTCTTTTCCACGTCGGTCGCCATTCTCTCCCTCTCCTGCGCGCTGCTTCTGGCGACCCAGGCCGACAAACAATTGCGCGGTGGCGAGGGATACAAGACGCTTCTCATCTGGCCCTATGCAGTGGCTCCTGCCATCGCGGGCGTGCTGTGGATCTTCATGTTCCACCCGACGCTCGGCACGCTGGCACGGCCGATCAAGGCCATGGGCATCGACTGGAATCCGATGCTCAACGGCAAGCACGCGATGACCCTGCTTGTCCTGTCGGCGACGTGGAAGCAGATCAGCTACAACTTCCTGTTCTTCCTGGCGGGCCTTCAGGCCATTCCGAAGAGCGTGATCGAGGCCGCCGCCATCGACGGCGCGAGCCCGCTGCGCCGCTTCTGGACCATCATCTTCCCGCTGTTGTCGCCGACGACCTTCTTCCTCATCGTCGTGAACATCGTCTACGTGTTCTTCGATACGTTCGGCATCATCGACGCGGTGACAGGCGGCGGCCCGGCGGGACAAACCACGACCCTCGTTTACAAGGTCTATGCGGACGGCCGCCTCGGTGGCGACCTCGGCGGCTCGGCCGCGCAATCGGTGATCCTCATGATCATCGTGATTGCGCTGACCGCCGTGCAGTTCCGCTACATCGAGCGCAAGGTGCAGTACTGATGGTCGAGAGCAGACGCTACAGAAACATCCTCGCCTATTTCACCTTGACCGTCGGCATCGTCGTCGTCGCCTTTCCGGTGTATCTGGCGATTCTGGCCTCAACCTTCGACGCGGCGACCATCATCAACGGCAACATGCCGCTCCTGCCGGGAGACCAGGCTGGCGTGAACTATCCCCGCGCCCTGTTCTCCGGCGGGCGCATGGCGCGCGAGCCGGTCAGCATGATGATGGTGAACTCCTTCATCATGGCGGTGGGAATCGCGGTCGGGAAAATTCTGATCTCCATCCTGTCCGCTTTCGCGGTGGTGTATTTCAGCTTTCCTCTGCGCAAGACCGCGTTCTGGGTGATCTTCATCACCCTGATGCTGCCGATCGAAGTGCGCATCTATCCGACCTACAAGATTGTTGCGGATCTCGGCCTGCTCGACACCTATACGGGCCTCATCATGCCGCTGATCGCGTCGGCGACCGGCACGTTGTTGTTCCGCCAGTTCTTCATGACGATCCCGGACGAACTGCTGGAAGCCTCCAAGATCGACGGCGCGGGCCCGTTCCGCTTCTTTAAGGACACGCTGATCCCGCTCTCGATGACGACGATTGCGGCGCTGTTCGTGATCCAGTTCATCTACGGCTGGAACCAGTATCTCTGGCCGCTGCTGATTACGACGAAGGGGTCGATGCAGACCATCGTCATCGGCATCAAGAAGATGATCACGACGCAGGACGCGCTCACCGAATGGCAGATCGCGATGACCACCGCCGTGCTCGCCATGGTGCCGCCGGTTCTGGTCGTCGTGTTCATGCAACGGCTCTTCGTGAAGGGCCTGGTCGAAACCGAAAAGTAACGCGCGAAAAACCCGCGCATCGTCTCCCGCGCCCCGAGCGCGGGAGACGGGACTAGACAAAGAGATTTCTCCCCGCGCCGTCACGGCCGGGCCGATTGAGGGGACTAGAACAATGGCTGGCGTAACGCTCGATACCGTGCGGAAGATCTACGCAGGCAATGTCGAAGCCGTGAAGGGCGTGTCCCTCGGCATCGAGGACGGATCGTTCTGCGTGCTCGTCGGGCCTTCGGGCTGCGGCAAGTCCACGCTTTTGCGTATGATTGCCGGACTCGAGACGATTTCCGACGGCACGGTGAACATCGGCGACCGCGTGGTGAACGAGGTCGAGCCCGCCGATCGCGATATCGCGATGGTGTTCCAGAACTACGCGCTCTATCCGCACATGAGCGTGTACGACAACATGGCCTATGGCCTGCGCAACCGCGGCACGCCGAAGGACGAAATCGAGAAGCGCGTGAAGGAAGCCGCCCGCATCCTCGCCATCGAGCCGTTCCTCGCCCGCAAGCCGCGCGCGCTTTCCGGCGGTCAGCGCCAGCGCGTCGCCATGGGCCGCGCCATCGTGCGCAAGCCGCAAGTCTTCCTGTTCGACGAGCCGCTCTCCAACCTCGATGCCAAGCTGCGCGTGCAGATGCGCGTCGAGATCAAGCGCCTCCAGCGCGCGCTTGGCGTGACCTCGATCTACGTCACGCACGATCAAGTCGAGGCGATGACGCTCTCTGACAAGCTCGTAGTGATGTCGGGCGGCCAGATCGAGCAGGTCGGTACGCCGTCCGAAGTCTATCGCCGCCCCGAGACCCGCTTTGTGGCCACTTTCATCGGCTCGCCGCCCATGAACATCCTGCCCGGCAAGGTGGAAGGCCCCGGCCGCGTCTCCGTCGGCGGGCAGGTTCTCAACGTCACCGACATGCGCGACGGCCTGCCTCCCGGTTCCGCCATCGAGGTCGGCCTGCGTCCAGAGGATGTGCAGGCAGGCGGCAGTTCGTCGAGCACGCTCGCCATGAACGTGGACTTTGTCGAGGAACTCGGCGCGACGCAGCTCTTCCACGGCAAGGTGGCCGGGGCCGAGTTCATCGTCCAGGCCTCCACAGGCCAGATCGCGGCGGATACCCGCAAGCTGACGCTCTCGGTCGATCCCGGCAACGTGCATCTCTTCGATCCCGAGACCACCAAGCGTCTGGGTCGGGTTTAAGACCACCTTTTTTAAGAGCGCGCGTTACGTGCGCTCTTCCCTCCCCCTTGCGTGGAGGGATCGAGGGTGGGGGGGCGGTCAGAGTGTGATCGTTTTGATTTGAGTGCTGGCGGCCCTACCCTCGAATTTGACCGGCATGCGCGTACCCGGTCGAACCAGCCCCACCTCCAACTCCTCCCCAACGCAAGTTGGCGCTTCCGACTTGCGCCGGTTGCCGCGTCAGAGTTGCACCCTCCCTCCCGCCTCGCTATCCCTTCTATAAACGGGAGAGATCGCCATGCCGGTGAAGGTCGACGGAGCTAAGCTTAAGATTCGCGATGTGGTGCGCGTGGCGCGCGCCAACGGCAAGGGGCGCTTCGAGAAGGCGGTTCTGCACCCGGAGGCGCGCGAGCGCATCGCGGTGACGCGAGCCTATATCGACCGCACCTGGATGCATGACGATGCGCCGCTGATGTATGCGTTCAACACCGGCGTCGGGCTGTTCAAGGACCAGCGCGTGCTGATCGCCGACATGGCGGCCTATCAGCGCAAAACCGTCTATGCGCACGCCACTGGCGTCGGCGAGCCGTTTGCCGAGGACGTGACGCGCGCCATGATGCTCTTGCGCGCCAACGCCTTCGCCTCCAACTATTCCGGCCCGCGCGTCGAACTGGTCGAGCGGCTCATCGCCTTCCTCAATGCGGGCCTGCATCCGGTCATTCCGCAAAAGGGCTCGGTGGGTGCCTCGGGCGATCTGGCGCCGCTCGCGCACATGGCTGGCGCGGTCTGTGGCTTTGCCGAAGCGGAAATGATCTACAAGGGCAAGCGCCTGCCCGCGCGCGAAGCCATTGCGAAGGCCGGGTTCGATCCCGATTTCGACCTCGGCGCGAAGGATGCCTCGGCCCTCATCAACGGCTCGACCACATCGCTCGCGCTCGGCGCGCTCGCCACGCACGATGCGCGCCAGCTGCTGAAACACGCCGACATCGCCATGTGCCTCTCGCTCGAAGCGATGCGCGGCGAACTCGCGGCGTTCGATCCGCGCGTACACAAGGCGCGGCCGCAC
>NZ_JAATJS010000010.1 GCF_011777495.1 Microvirga terricola
AGGGCAGTCCACGTGCGCATAGTGACGGTTCGTCGTCTCGTACTCGACGTGCGCCGTCGAAATCGTGATACCGCGAGCCTTCTCTTCCGGCGCCTTGTCAATCTGGTCGTACGCCGTAAACGTCGCGCCCCCAGACTCAGCAAGAACCTTCGTGATCGCCGCCGTCAGAGACGTCTTGCCATGGTCAACGTGACCAATCGTCCCGATGTTGCAGTGCGGCTTAGTCCGCTCAAATTTTTCCTTCGCCATCGTGGCACCCGTTCTTTTAAATCTTCAGTTCTTGTTCAATGGGTTCAGGCGTATTTCGCCTGAACCTCGGCAGCCACGTTCGACGGCACTTGTTCGTAGTGGTCGAACTGCATGGTGTAGCTTGCACGCCCCTGGCTCATGCCGCGCAGCGTGTTCACGTAACCGAACATGTTGGCCAGCGGCACCATCGCGTTGATGACGACCGCGTTGCCGCGCATGTCCTGGCCCTGGATCTGGCCACGGCGGGAGTTCAGGTCGCCGATCACGGAGCCGGTGTAATCTTCCGGCGTCGTGACTTCGACCTTCATCACCGGCTCGAGCAGAACCGAGGAACCCTTCTGGAGGGCTTCACGGAGCGCCGCACGCGAGGCGATTTCGAAGGCGAGCGCCGATGAGTCGACTTCGTGGAACGCGCCGTCGATCAGTTCGACCTTGACATCGACCACGGGGAAGCCCGCGATCACGCCGGCGCCGATGACCGAGTTGAGACCCTTTTCCACGCCGGGGATGTATTCCTTCGGAACAGCACCGCCAACGATCTTCGATTCGAAAGCGAAACCAGCGCCCTGCTCGTTCGGCTGCACGACGATCTTGACGCGAGCGAACTGACCCGTACCACCGGTCTGCTTCTTGTGGGTGTAGTCGATCTCGGCCTTCTTCGTGATGGTCTCACGATAAGCGACCTGAGGAGCACCCACATTCGCATCGACCTTGTAGGTGCGGCGCAGAATGTCGACCTTAATGTCGAGGTGAAGTTCGCCCATGCCCTTCAGGATCGTCTGGCCCGACTCCTGGTCGGTCGAGACGCGGAAGGACGGATCTTCAGCAGCGAGCTTCGCGAGAGCGAGACCCAGCTTCTCCTGGTCAGCCTTCGACTTCGGCTCGATGGCGATCTCGATGACGGGCTCAGGGAACTCCATCTTCTCGAGGATCACGGCCTTAGCCGGATCGCAGAGCGTGTCGCCGGTGCGGGTATCCTTGAGGCCAGCGAGAGCGACGATGTCGCCCGCATAGGCTTCCTTGATATCCTCGCGGTTGTTCGCATGCATGAGCAGCATGCGGCCGACGCGCTCTTTCTTGTCGCGTGAGGAGTTCAGCAGCGTTTCGCCAGCCGACACCTTGCCCGAATAAACGCGGCAGAAGGTGATGGTGCCGACGAAGGGGTCGTCCATGATCTTGAAGGCAAGCATGGAGAACGCTTCTTCGTCCGCCGGCTTACGGGTGATCGGCTCCTCGGTCTTGAAATCAAGACCCTCGATCGCCTCACGGTCGGCCGGGGACGGCAGGAAGTCGACAACCGCATCGAGGAGCGGCTGAACGCCCTTGTTCTTGAACGCCGAACCGCAGAGCACCGGATGGAACGCGCGGCGCTGAACGGCCGTGCGGATCAGGCGGCGCAGGGTTGCCGCGTCGGGCTCCTGACCTTCGAGGTAGGCAACCATCGCCTCGTCGTCCATCTCGACCGCAGCCTCGATGAGCTTCGCACGATATTCGGCAGCCTGATCCTGCAGATCAGCCGGGATCTCGACCTCGTCATACGCCGCGCCGAGAGCGTCGCTGGCCCAGACATAGGCCTTCATCTTGATCAGATCGACCATGCCGCGGAAATCGCTTTCCGCGCCGATCGGGATCTGAAGGCAAACCGGCTTGCCGGCCACACGCTTGATGATGTCCGCAACGCACTTGAAGAAGTCGGCGCCGGTCTTGTCCATCTTGTTGACGAACACGACGCGCGGAACGTCATACTTGTCGGCCTGGCGCCACACGGTTTCGGTCTGGGGCTCAACGCCCTGGTTGCCGTCGAGAACGCAGACGGCGCCGTCGAGCACGCGCAGCGAACGCTCGACTTCGATGGTGAAGTCGACGTGGCCGGGGGTGTCGATGATGTTCAGGCGCTTGTCGCGCCAGAAGCAGGTGGTCGCCGCCGAGGTGATCGTGATGCCACGCTCCTGCTCCTGCTCCATCCAGTCCATCGTCGCGGCACCTTCGTGCACTTCGCCGATCTTGTGGGACTTGCCGGTATAGTAAAGGATACGCTCGGTCGTCGTGGTCTTGCCGGCATCAATGTGGGCCATGATGCCGAAGTTGCGGTAGTCCTCAATAGCGTGCGTGCGGGCCATCGCTCAGCTCCTCAATCCGTTACCAGCGATAGTGCGAGAACGCACGGTTGGCTTCCGCCATACGGTGAGTGTCTTCGCGCTTCTTCACCGCGTTGCCGCGGTTGTTGGAAGCGTCGAGCAGCTCAGCGGACAGACGGTCGACCATGGTCTTGTCGTTGCGGCCGCGGGCAGCCTGGATGATCCAGCGAATCGCCAGGGCCTGACGGCGCTCAGTGCGGACTTCGACCGGGACCTGATAGGTCGCACCGCCGACGCGGCGGGAGCGGACTTCGATCGCCGGAGCGACGTTGTCCAGCGCCTGCTTGAACACCTCGAGCGGGTTCGCCTTGGCGCGGCTCTCGATGATGTCGAAAGCACCATAAACGATGCTCTCGGCAGCGGACTTCTTGCCGTCGTACATGATGGAATTCATGAACTTCGTGACGACGATATCGCCGAACTTAGCGTCCGGGATGATCTCACGCTTTTCGGCACTATGGCGGCGGGACATGAGCTGGCTCCGACCTCAATAAAAAAGTTGGCGACTTACTTCGGCCGCTTCGCGCCGTACTTCGAACGACGCTGCTTACGATTCTTCACGCCCTGCGTGTCGAGGACACCGCGGAGGATGTGATAGCGGACGCCCGGAAGGTCCTTCACGCGGCCGCCGCGGATCATGACCACGGAGTGCTCTTGAAGGTTGTGTCCCTCACCCGGGATATAACCGATGACTTCATAGCCATTGGTCAGACGAACCTTGGCGACCTTACGAAGCGCCGAGTTCGGCTTCTTCGGGGTCGTGGTGTAAACGCGCGTGCACACGCCACGCTTCTGCGGGCAGGCCTCAAGCGCGGGAACCTTATTCCGGCTCTTTTGCGCCGTCCGCGGCTTGCGGATCAGCTGAGAGATCGTTGGCATCCTGTGCCCTCTTTCAACAGCCACCGCCACGGTGGCCTTTGAGTGTCTTCAACGGTTTCACGCCGCACCGCAACGCCCGGCAGATCGTTTGAACCTGCACAAAACGAAGCCACGCCATTGGCTCGAATAAGCCCTTGGCGCGGTGCGATTGCAGAGGATCACGGCGATTAAACCGCGATCATGCCCCAAATCTGACATTTGTCAGTCAAGGTTGAGTTCGGCAGCGTTTAGGTCGCATCGTGTCGAAGCTAGGCGCCTCGACTGGCTAAAACCTACGGCCCGCCGGAAAGTTCAGTTTCTCTAGCTGCCGAGTCGCGGAAAGTCAACTCTTTTCCCGGAACTCCGCCGGAAACACTTGCGGAGCGTCGTTTCGTCCCGCCTGGATGCCCATCACCTAACGTAAATGACGATCCGATCCAGCGCCCTGGCAGCCGGGCAGACGGAGCGAGAGCCCCCTCACCTACCCTGAAAAGCAATAAGGCCGCCCGTGGGCGGCCTTATCAATCTTGGTCACGTCCGGCGGCTTATTCCGCAGCCGGGGGCAGTTCGCTGACCTGAGCCTGGGACTCGGAGCGCTTCTGTTGCAGGATCAATTCGTCGCGGTGGGCTGCGACGGCCTTGATCTGGGCGTTGAGCGCACCCGTGCCGGCCGGGATGAGGCTGCCGACGATGACGTTCTCCTTGAGGCCTTCGAGCGTGTCGACCTTGCCGTTGACCGCCGCCTCGGTGAGGACGCGGGTGGTCTCCTGGAAGGACGCCGCCGAGATGAAGGAGCGGGTCTGCAGTGAGGCCTTCGTGATGCCGAGCAGAACCGGCACGCCGACGGCGGGCTTCTTCTTCTCGTCCACGAGCTTCTCGTTGATCTCCTCGAACTCGAGCCGATCGACCTGCTCGCCGCTCAGGAGCTCGGAATCGCCGCCGTCGGTGATCTCGACCTTCTGGAGCATCTGGCGAACAATCACCTCGATGTGCTTGTCGTTGATGAGCACGCCCTGGAGACGATAGACCTCCTGGATCTCGTTCACGAGGTAGGCAGCCAGCTCCTCGACGCCCTTAATCGCAAGGATGTCGTGCGGAGCCGGGTTTCCGTCGACGATGAAGTCGCCGAGTTCCACCACGTCGCCATCCTGAAGGTGGATGTGCTTGCCCTTGGGGATCAAGTACTCCACCGCCTCAGAGCCATCGTGCGGAGTCAGCGTCAGGCGACGCTTGTTCTTGTAGTCGCGGCCGAACTGGATCGTGCCGGACTTCTCCGCGATGATGGCCGCATCCTTCGGACGGCGAGCCTCGAACAGCTCCGCCACGCGCGGCAGACCGCCCGTGATGTCGCGTGTCTTGGCGCTCTCCGTCGAAACACGGGCGAGAACGTCACCGGCCTTGAGCTTCGTGCCCGGATCGGCTGCGAGGATCGCTTCCACCGGCAGGAGGTAGCGCGCGTCGCCGCCGCGGGCGAGCTTGGCAACCTTGCCGCCCTTGCCCTCGATGATGACCGCCGGACGCAGGTCCGCCGTACGGGCCGAGCCGCGCCAGTCGATCACGATACGCTTCGCGATGCCGGTCGACTCGTCCATGGTCTCGATCATCGACGCGCCGTCCACGAGGTCCTCGTAGCCCACCACACCGTCGATTTCCGTGAGGATCGGACGGGTATAGGGGTCCCACTCGGCGATGCGCTGGCCGCGCTTGATCTTGTCGCCCTCGTCCACCTTCAGACGGGAACCGTATTGCAGGCGGTGAACCGCGCGCTCGGCTCCGTCCGGACCGGTGATGACCACCGCCACGTTGCGACCCATGACGATGAGATCGCCATCGGAGTTACGCGCGATGTTCTTGTTGCGGAAGCCGATCGTGCCTTCGAAGCTAGACTCGAAGAACGACGAATCCGCGATCTGCGCCGCACCACCGATGTGGAAGGTACGCATGGTGAGCTGGGTGCCCGGCTCGCCGATGGACTGCGCCGCGATGACGCCGACCGCTTCGCCGTGATTGACCGGCGTACCGCGAGCGAGGTCGCGGCCGTAGCAGGTGGCGCAGACGCCGTTCTTGGACTCGCAGACGAGCACCGAACGGATCTTCACTTCCTGGATACCGGCGGCGTTGATCGCCTCCAGATGCGCTTCCTCGATCATCGTGCCCTTGGCGACGATGATCTCGCCCTCGGCATTGACCAGATCCTCGGCGGTCGAACGGCCCAGGATGCGGGAGCCCAGCGACGCGACCACTTGGCCGGCGTCGATGATGGCACGCATCTTGATGCCCTTCTCGGTACCGCAATCCGGCTCGCGGATGACCGCATCCTGCGCCACGTCCACGAGACGGCGGGTCAGGTAACCCGAGTTCGCGGTCTTGAGCGCGGTGTCGGCCAGGCCCTTACGGGCACCGTGGGTCGAGTTGAAGTACTCGAGAACGTCCAGGCCTTCCTTGAAGTTCGAGATGATCGGCGTCTCGATGATCTCGCCCGACGGCTTGGCCATGAGGCCGCGCATCGCCGCGAGCTGCTTCATCTGCGCCGGCGAACCGCGGGCGCCCGAGTGCGACATCATGTAGATCGAGTTCACCGGCTTGTCGCGACCGTGCTCATCCTTCTGAACGGACGAGATGCGGGCCATCATTTCGCCGGCCAGACGGTCCGAGCACTTCGCCCAGGCGTCGACGACCTTGTTGTACTTCTCGCCCTGGGTGATCAGGCCGTCCTGGTACTGCTGCTCGTAATCCTTCGCGAGCGCGCGGGTTTCCTCGACGATGGACCACTTGTTCTCCGGGATCACCATGTCGTCCTTGCCGAACGAGATGCCGGCGCGGAACGCATTGTAGAAACCGAGCTTCATGATCCGGTCGCAGAAGATCACCGACTCCTTCTGACCGCAATGCCGGTAAACGGCATCGATCATGTTGGAGATCTCCTTCTTGGTCATGAGCTTGTTCACGACCTCGTAAGGCAGGTTCGGGCTCTGCGGCACGAGACGCGAGAGCATGATGCGACCGGGAGTGGTCTCGACGATGCGGCTCACGGGGTTGCCGTCTTCGCCGAGGCCTTCCCAGCGATAGCGGATCTTCGAGTGGAGCGTGATGACCTTCTCGTTCAGGGCGTGCTCGATCTCGCCCATATCGGCGAAAGCCTTGCCTTGGCCCGGCTCACCATCCGACATGATCGAGAGGTAGTAGAGGCCCAGAACGATGTCCTGCGACGGCACGATGATCGGCTGACCGTTCGCCGGGTGCAGGATGTTGTTGGTCGACATCATCAGCACGCGTGCTTCAAGCTGCGCTTCGAGCGACAGCGGAACGTGCACGGCCATCTGGTCACCGTCGAAGTCCGCGTTGAACGCGGCGCAAACGAGCGGGTGCAGCTGGATCGCCTTGCCTTCGATGAGGGTGGGCTCGAAGGCCTGGATGCCGAGACGGTGCAGGGTCGGCGCGCGGTTCAGGAGAACCGGATGCTCGCGGATGACCTCGTCCAGGATATCCCAAACCTCAGGCTTTTCCTTCTCGACGAGCTTCTTCGCCTGCTTGACGGTGGCGGACAGGCCGCGTGCGTCGAGCTTGGCGTAGATGAAAGGCTTGAAGAGCTCGAGCGCCATCTTCTTCGGCAGGCCGCACTGATGGAGCTTCAGCTCCGGACCCACCACGATGACCGAACGGCCGGAGTAGTCGACGCGCTTGCCGAGCAGGTTCTGACGGAAGCGGCCCTGCTTGCCCTTGAGCATGTCGGCGAGCGACTTCAGCGGACGCTTGTTGGCACCCGTGATGACGCGGCCGCGGCGGCCGTTGTCGAACAGAGCGTCAACCGCCTCCTGAAGCATGCGCTTCTCGTTGCGGATGATGATGTCCGGCGCGCGCAGTTCGATCTGCCGCTTCAAGCGGTTGTTGCGGTTGATGACGCGGCGATAGAGATCGTTGAGGTCCGAGGTCGCGAAGCGGCCGCCGTCGAGGGGGACGAGCGGACGCAGATCCGGCGGGATCACCGGAACGACCGTCTGGATCATCCACTCGGGCTTGTTGCCGGACTGGATGAAGGCCTCGATGATCTTGAGGCGCTTCAAGAGCTTCTTCGGCTTCAGCTCAGAGGTCGTCGTCGCGATTTCCTCGCGCGTATCGGCCGCGACCTTCTCCAGATCGAGTTCCTGCAGGATGCGACGGATCGCTTCCGCGCCGATCATGGCCGTGAAGGAATCTTCGCCGAACTCGTCCTGAGCGCGGAGATACTCGTCTTCCGAGAGGAGCTGACGGTCCTTGAGCGGGGTCAGGCCCGCATCCACCACGATGTAGGATTCGAAGTAGAGGATGCGCTCCAGATCCTTGAGCGTCATGTCGAGCAGGAGGCCGATGCGGCTCGGCAGCGACTTCAGGAACCAGATGTGAGCGACGGGAGCAGCCAGCTCGATGTGGCCCATGCGGTCGCGACGGACGCGCGCGAGCGTCACTTCGACGCCGCACTTCTCGCAGATCACGCCCTTGTACTTCATGCGCTTGTACTTGCCGCACAAGCACTCGTAATCCTTGATCGGGCCGAAGATTCGCGCACAGAACAAGCCGTCGCGCTCGGGCTTGAACGTGCGGTAGTTGATGGTCTCGGGCTTTTTGATTTCGCCATAAGACCAGGACAGAATCTTCTCAGGGCTCGCGATCGAGATCTTGATCTGATCGAAGCTCTGCGGCTGCGCCGTTTGATTGAAAAGATTCATGACCTCTTGATTCATCGCCGTCTCCTGGGCTGACGGGCGCTTGCTTAAGCACCCTCACCGGCAATTGCGTGAGGCCGCGGATTTAATCTGGGTCCGCGGCCCAATCGTAAACTTCCAAGCGCCTTTGGCGCTGCCTTACTCGGCTGCCTCGGACGGAGGCAATTGCTCCGGCTCGTTGGCGGCCTTCTTGGAGTTGGTCAACTCCACGTTCAGGCCGAGCGAACGCATTTCCTTCACGAGAACGTTGAAGCTCTCAGGAATGCCCGACTCGAAGGTGTCGTCGCCACGGACAATGGCTTCGTAAACCTTCGTGCGGCCCGCCACGTCGTCCGACTTGACGGTGAGCATTTCCTGCAAGGTGTAAGCCGCGCCGTAAGCTTCGAGCGCCCACACCTCCATTTCGCCGAAGCGCTGGCCGCCGAACTGGGCCTTACCGCCCAGCGGCTGCTGGGTGACGAGGCTGTAGGGGCCGATGGAGCGGGCGTGGATCTTGTCGTCCACGAGGTGGTGGAGCTTCAGCATGTAGATGTAGCCCACCGTGACCTTGCGGTCGAAGGCGTCGCCGGTCTTGCCGTCGTAGAGCGTGACCTGACCGGACGGGTTGAGGCCCGCCTTCTCCAGCATGGCCTCGATGTCCGATTCCTTCGCGCCGTCGAAGACGGGGGTCGCGAACGGAACGCCGCGGCGCAGGTTGTTGCCGAGCTCGGCGAGTTCGTCATCCGACGCCTGCTCGATTTCCGGCATGCTGCCGTAGATCGACTTGAGCTGATCGCGCAGGGCATTGGCCTTGCCCGACTTCATGTAGGCGTCGACGGCCTGGGCGACCTGCTTGCCGAGGCCGGCAGCAGCCCAACCAAGGTGCGTCTCGAGGATCTGACCGACGTTCATGCGGCTCGGCACGCCGAGCGGGTTGAGCACGATATCGGCATGGGTGCCGTCCTCGAGGAACGGCATGTCCTCGATCGGGACGATGCGCGACACGACACCCTTGTTGCCGTGACGGCCGGCCATCTTGTCGCCCGGCTGGATCTTGCGCTTCACCGCCACGAAGACCTTGACCATCTTCATGACGCCCGGAGGCAGCTCGTCACCGCGCTGAAGCTTCTCGACCTTGTCGAGGAAGCGTTGCTCGAGGCGCTTCTTGGACTCGTCGTACTGCTTCTGCATGGCCTCGATTTCGGTCATGCGAGCGTCGTTGTCGACAGCGAACTGCCACCACTGGGACCGCGGATACTCGTTGATGAGTTCGCGGGTGATCTTGGCGTCCTTCTTGAAGCCCTTCGGGCCTGCAACGCCGGTCTGGCCGATGAGGATCTCGGCAAGGCGGGCATAGGTGTTGCGGTCGAGGATCGCCTGCTCGTCGTCGCGGTCCTTGGCAAGACGCTCGATTTCCTCGCGCTCGATGGCCTGGGCGCGCTCGTCCTTGTCGACACCGTGACGGTTGAAGACACGGACTTCGACGATGGTGCCGGTGACGCCCGGAGGAACGCGAAGCGAGGTGTCGCGAACGTCGGAAGCCTTCTCGCCGAAGATAGCGCGCAGAAGCTTCTCTTCCGGTGTCATCGGGCTTTCACCCTTCGGCGTGATCTTGCCGACGAGGATGTCGCCTGCATGAACTTCAGCGCCGATATAGACGATGCCCGCTTCGTCGAGATTCTTCAGCGCCTCTTCCGAGACGTTCGGAATGTCGCGCGTGATTTCCTCGGGACCCAGCTTCGTGTCGCGGGCCATCACTTCGAATTCCTCGATGTGAATCGAGGTGAAGACGTCGTCCTTCACGATCCGCTCGGAGAGCAGGATCGAGTCTTCGAAGTTGTAGCCGTTCCACGGCATGAACGCGACGAGCACGTTGCGGCCGAGAGCCAATTCGCCGAGCTCCGTTGACGGGCCGTCGGCGATGATGTCGCCCTTGCGGACCACGTCGCCGGCGCGCAACAGCGGCTTCTGCGTGATGCAGGTCGACTGGTTGGAGCGCTGGAACTTCTGCAGACGGTAGATGTCGACGGCCGGCCTGGTGGGATCGGTCTCTTCCGTGGCGCGGATAACGATACGGGTCGCGTCCACCTGGTCGACGATGCCCGCGCGGCGGGCTGCAATCGCGGCGCCGGAATCGCGGGCGACGATCGCCTCCATGCCGGTGCCGACGAACGGTGCATCGGCGCGTACGAGCGGCACGGCCTGACGTTGCATGTTCGAGCCCATGAGCGCGCGGTTCGCGTCGTCGTTCTCAAGGAACGGGATGAGCGCGGCGGCGACCGAAACGAGCTGCTTCGGCGACACGTCCATCAGGTCCACGCGATCGGGCGCGACGACGATGTTTTCACCGGCGCGGCGGCAGATCACCAGTTCTTCCGTGAGCTTGCCCTTACCGTCGATGGCGGCATTGGCCTGGGCGACGTTGTACTTCGCCTCTTCCATCGCGGAGAGATAGACCACCTCGTTCGTGACGTGGCCGTCGCGAACGCGGCGGAACGGGGTCTCGATGAAGCCGTACTTGTTCACGCGGGCGAAGGTCGCCAGCGAGTTGATGAGGCCGATATTCGGGCCTTCCGGCGTCTCAATCGGGCAGATACGGCCGTAGTGCGTCGGGTGCACGTCGCGCACCTCGAAGCCTGCGCGCTCGCGGGTCAGACCGCCCGGGCCAAGCGCCGAGAGACGGCGCTTGTGCGTGACCTCGGAGAGCGGGTTGGTCTGGTCCATGAACTGCGACAGCTGCGACGAGCCAAAGAACTCGCGCACGGCGGCAGCCGCCGGCTTCGCGTTGATGAGGTCCTGTGGCATGACGGTGTCGATATCGACCGACGACATGCGCTCCTTGATGGCGCGCTCCATGCGCAGGAGGCCCAGGCGATACTGGTTCTCCATGAGCTCGCCGACCGAACGCACACGGCGGTTGCCGAGGTGGTCGATGTCGTCGATTTCGCCCTTGCCGTCGCGCAGGTCCACGAGCGCCTTCGTGACCGCGAGAATGTCCTCGCGGCGAAGCGTACGCACGGTGTCCTCTGCGTCGAGGTCGAGGCGCATGTTCATCTTCACGCGGCCGACCGCGGAGAGGTCGTAGCGCTCGGCGTCGAAGAACAGCGAGTTGAACATGTTCTCTGCCGTCTCGAGGATCGGCGGCTCGCCCGGACGCATGACGCGGTAGATGTCGAACAGCGCTTCCTCGCGGGAGGAGTTCTTGTCCACGGCGAGCGTGTTGCGGATGTAGGGACCGACCGTGATGTGGTCGATGTCGAGAACCGGGATCTCCTTGAGACCGGCCTCTTCCAGGCCCTTCAGCAGCTTGTCGGTGATCTCGTCGCCGGCTTCGGCGTAGATTTCACCGGTCTTCGCGTTGACGAGGTCTTCGCCGATGTACTGGCCGTAGAGATCCTCATCGGTGGCGCGCAGGTTCTTGACGCCCTTCTCCGCCAGCTGGCGGGCGGCGCGAGCGGTCATCTTCTTGCCAGCCTCGAGCACGACTTCGCCGGTCTTGGCGTCGATGAGGTCGACCGTGGCCTTGAAGCCCTTCATGCGCTCGGCATCGAACGGAACGGTCCAGCCGTCCTTGACGCGCGTATAGGCGACGCGGTTGTAGAACGTGTTGAGGATTTCCTCGCCGTTGAGACCCAGGGCGTAAAGCAGGGTCGTGACCGGCAGCTTACGCTTACGGTCGATACGGGCGTAGGTGATGTCCTTGGCGTCGAACTCGATGTCGAGCCAGGAGCCGCGATACGGAATGATGCGCGCGGCAAACAGCAGCTTGCCCGACGAATGGGTCTTGCCCTTGTCGTGATCGAAGAACACGCCCGGCGAACGGTGCATCTGCGAGACGATGACGCGTTCGGTGCCGTTCACGATGAAGGTGCCGTTGTCCGTCATGAGCGGCATGTCGCCCATGTAGACATCCTGCTCCTTGATGTCCTTGACCGAGCGGGCGCCGGTGTCCGGGTCCACATCGAACACGATGAGGCGCAGCGTCACCTTGAGGGGCGCGGAGAAGGTCATGCCGCGCTGGCGGCACTCATCGACGTCGTATTTCGGGGGCTCGAACGTGTACTTCACGAACTCGAGCAAGGCAGTATTCGAAAAGTCCGAAATCGGGAAAACCGACTTGAAGACAGCTTGCAATCCCTCTTCCAGCCGGCCACCCTTAGGTTCATCGACCATCAGGAACTGGTCGTACGATGCCTTTTGAACCTCGATCAGGTTCGGCATCTCCGCCACTTCTTTGATTTTCCCGAAGAACTTGCGAATGCGCTTCCGGCCGATCAGTGTGTTGGCCATCTGGACCTCGTTCCTCATATACGGCTCATCGAGCCTTCCTTCATCAGAAGGCTTGATGAGCCGCCCGGCGCTGCCGCCGCCGGCATCCACAAACTCGGACCCTTTTTCGGTCCCCTATGCCGCCGAGAGGATGACTTTTCGCAAGTCCGCCCTCTTGGACGACACAACGGCCCCAGGCGAAATGGCCTGGGACCGCTTGTTTCAAACCCCGGCCGAAACCGGGGATAACCTTCCGGCCTTACGGCCGAAAAATTACTTAAGCTCGACCTTAGCGCCGACCTTCTCAAGGGTTTCCTTGATCTTCTGGGCTTCGTCCTTGGAAGCGCCTTCCTTGACGGTCTTCGGCGCGCCTTCGACGAGGTCCTTAGCTTCCTTGAGGCCGAGGCCGGTGATGCCACGGACTTCCTTAATGACTTCGATCTTCTTGTCGCCAGCCGAAGCGAGAACGACCGTGAATTCGGTCTGCTCTTCAGCAGCGGCAGCAGCGCCACCACCAGCACCCGGAGCAGCAGCAACGGCCACAGCCGCAGCAGCGGAAACGCCCCACTTCTCTTCGAGCATCTTCGCGAGCTCAGCGGCTTCAAGAACGGTCAGCGACGAAAGATCGTCAACAAGCTTGGCAAGATCAGCCATGGTATCAGTCCTTAAGTTCGGTTCGAACAGTTTGATGGTTGAGGGTAGACGGCCTCACGCCGCTTCGCCTGTCTTGGCATAGGCCCCGAAAACGCGGGCGAGCTTCGCCGCCGGCGCTGTTGAGAGCTGAGCGATCTTGGTAGCCGGAGCCTGGATAAGGCCGACCAGCTTGGCGCGCAGTTCATCAAGGGACGGCAAGGTCGCAAGCGCCTTCACTCCGTCCACGTTCAGGGCGGTCGTTCCCATTGCGCCGCCGAGGATCACGAGCTTGTCGTTAGCCTTGGCGAAATCAACAGCGACCTTGGGCGCCGCGACCGGATCGCTCGAATAAGCGATCAGGGTCGGACCTTTCATAAGGCCCGAAATGGACGCGACGTCCGTGCCTTCGAGAGCGATTTTGGCGAGGCTGTTTTTTGCGACCTTCACGGTAGCACCGACCTGCTTCATCTGCGCGCGCAGCTTCTGCATGTCAGCGACCGTCAGGCCAGCATAGTGGGCGACGACGACCACGCTCGTGTCCGAAAACACGCCGTTGAGCGTCGAGACGAGCTCGCGTTTTGCTGCTCTTTCCACTGGGCTCTCTCCGGTTGGCGGATAAAATCCGCCGGTTGCACCTGTCGCTCAAAGGCCCAGACTTGCGCCTGGAGCATCCTTAAGCGACGCTCTCGCAAGCCCTGTCCCCCAAATCACGCCCCTTCAGGCGCACCGGGTGAGATGGTTCGAACCGATACTCTTTGCCCGCGTTTAAGCGAGCTTGAAACTCGGCTTCCCCGTCTATGCAGGCCCTCACGAATTAAGCCGGACAAGCCGGCGCCTGCAGTCTCGGACAGGACATAGCCGGAAAAAGTCAAAGGTTGCCCTTTGCCCTTCCGGCTTGTCACCGCCTCGTCTCCGAGGCGGATTCGTTGCCGCCGACTCCGCCACTCTAGATAATGGCTCCTGCCGGACGGCGATGTATGAGAATCTAGAATGGCCCTCTTACGGCTTTTCTCTCGAAATGCCAAGAGGCAATTAACGCCGCATGGGTTCCCATGAGCGCCGAACGCCACATTTATGCGCCCGCTTCCGCATTTTCAAGGCGGAGCCTTCCCTTGGGGCAAGGCTCACCAGGACCGACGACGGACGAAGCTTCTGATCGTCGCCTTCCCGATTACGATCGCGGCAATTGCGACCAGCGCTGCCACGGCCTGTCCGGTGTTGCTGATCGTCTCGCCGAGTTCAGCCAGAGAAGCAATGGAAGTGACGGAAGAAATCAAAGAATTCATTTCGCAACATCCTTACAACGCCAGATGTCATCCCTCAGAGGCCCAATGTCAAGAAGACAAAGGAAAAGGCCCGGCGTTTGCACGCCGGGCCCCATCAATTCAGTGCAGTTCGCCTTAGCCAGCCAGAACCGACGACGGATCGACCTTCACGCCCGGGCCCATCGTCGATGAGACGGCGACGCGCTGGATGTAGGTGCCCTTGGCGCCGGTGGGCTTCGCCTTGGAGACGGCGTCAGCGAAAGCCTTGATGTTCTCGACCAGCTTGGTCGCGTCGAACGAGGCCTTGCCGATACCGGCGTGGACGATACCAGCCTTCTCGACGCGGAACTCGACCGCGCCGCCCTTGGCGGCGGCGACAGCGCCCTTCACGTCCATGGTGACGGTGCCGACCTTCGGGTTCGGCATCATGCCGCGCGGGCCGAGCACCTTACCGAGACGACCGACCAGCGGCATCATGTCCGGGGTCGCAATGCAGCGGTCGAAGTCGATCTTGCCGCCGTTGACGATCTCGAACAGGTCCTCAGCGCCGACAACATCGGCGCCGGCGGCCTTGGCTTCGTCAGCCTTGGCGCCGCGGGCGAACACCGCAACGCGGACCGTGCGGCCCGAGCCATGCGGCAGGTTGCAGACGCCGCGGACCATCTGGTCAGCGTGGCGGGGATCAACGCCGAGGTTCATCGAGATCTCGACGGTCTCGTCGAACTTGGCCTTGGCGCGCTCCTTGACGAGCTTCACCGCGTCCTGGATCGCGTAGAGCTTGGTGGCTTCGATGCCCTCGCGGGCAGAGCGGATGCGCTTACCTTCATTCACAGCCATCGTGCCCTCCTTACGCCACTTCCATGCCCATCGAGCGCGCGGAGCCCTCGATCATGGCCATGGCGGATTCAACGGTGTCGCAGTTGAGATCGACCATCTTCTTCTCGGCGATCTCACGGATCTGGGCCATGGTCACCTTGCCGACCTTGTTGCCCTTACCGGGGGTCTGCGAACCCTTGTCGATCTTCGCCGCCTTCTTGAGGAAGAACGAGACCGGGGGCTGCTTCATTTCGAAGGTGAAGGAACGATCCTGATACGCGGTGATGATCACCGGAATCGGCGTGCCCTTCTCCATCTGCGCGGTCTTCGCGTTGAAGGCCTTGCAGAATTCCATGATGTTCAGGCCGCGCTGACCCAGCGCCGGACCGATCGGGGGCGACGGGTTGGCCGCGCCGGCGGGCACTTGAAGCTTAACGTAGCCCGCAATTTTCTTTGCCATAGGACTGCTCCTAATGGTCCATCCGCCCGGAGCCTACCGGACGAAATGGAGATTGCAGATCGCGGTGCGGTCCGATGCCCCCGGCTGGCGACCGGGCAGACCTCCCGCGGATGAAGGCTTCTAAAAGAAGCCACTCTCGACCGGGTGACCCGGCCTAGAATTCTTAAAAGCCGCCTCCCCGGCCCGCCACGCGGCGTCCGAAGAGGCCGAAAATCAGATCTTCTCGACCTGAGCGTATTCCAGCTCGACCGGCGTAGCGCGTCCGAAGATGGACACGGCGACCTTGAGGCGGGCGCGGGCCTCGTCGACTTCCTCGACGACGCCGTTGAACGACGCGAACGGGCCGTCCGACACGCGGACCTGCTCGCCGACCTCGAAGCTGACGGACGGCTTCGGATGATCGACGCCCTCCGCCACCTGACCCTTGATGCGCTCGGCCTCGCGGTCCGGGATCGGAACGGGCTTGGCCTTGTCGGCGCCCAGGAAGCCGGTGACCTTCGGCGTGTTCTTGATGAGGTGGTAGACCTCGTCAGTGAGGTCGCACTTCACCAGCACGTAGCCGGGGAAGAACTTGCGCTCGGTGTCGACCTTACGGCCGCGACGCACCTCGACGACCTTCTCGGTCGGCACCATGACCTCGTCGAACTTGTCTTCAAGCCCGCGCTGGGCCGCCTGATCCTTGATGGACTGGGCGACCTTGTTCTCGAAATTCGAATAAGCGTGGACGATGTACCAACGCTTCGTCATCGCATCCACCTCTTAACCGCCAAGCCCGAGGATGAGCGAGTGCACTCCCCAGCCGATCGCCTGATCAGCCAGAAGGAAGAACACGCTCGCAACCACGACCATCACGAAAACCATCGCGGTCGTGATCATGGTCTCCTTGCGGGTCGGCCAGGTCACCTTCGCGGCTTCCGAGCGGACCTGCTGTATGAAGTCAAACGGGTTCGTCTTCGCCATTTACCTACGTCCGCTCTGCCGGAAGCCGGCTGCAAACGTCCTCTCAAGGGCGTGTGGGCCCAAATTGAAGGGGCGCGAAACCGCTTCACGGGTCTCGCGCCACCTGTTTAAACCATCAGTGGGGCGCTGTGTAACGCAAAACGCCCCCTTTGTCGATCCACTGGCAGGAGTGGAGGGACTCGAACCCCCAACCCCCGGTTTTGGAGACCGGTGCTCTAGCCGATTGAGCTACACTCCTCCGGTGGTCGACAGGTGGCGGCGGACCGCCACCTGGATTGGATTAATCCATAACTGCTGCGACGACGCCGGCGCCGACGGTGCGGCCGCCTTCACGGATAGCGAAGCGGAGCTTCTCTTCCATGGCGATCGGAACGATCAGCTGAACTTCCATGGCGATGTTGTCGCCAGGCATCACCATCTCGGTTCCTTCCGGCAGCGTCACCACGCCCGTCACGTCCGTAGTGCGGAAGTAGAACTGCGGACGGTAGTTCGTGAAGAACGGCGTATGACGACCGCCCTCTTCCTTG
>NZ_JAATJS010000011.1:2500-5793 GCF_011777495.1 Microvirga terricola
GAACTGAAACATCTAAGTACCCGGAGGAAAGGACATCAACGAGACTCCGTTAGTAGTGGCGAGCGAACGCGGACCAGGCCAATGCCTGTGAGATCTTTATCGGAACCACATGGAAAGGTGGGCGAGATCGGGTGATAGCCCCGTACGAGTCAGAGTGATCACAGGATTTGAGTAGGGCGGGACACGTGAAATCCTGTCTGAACATGGGGGGACCACCCTCCAAGCCTAAGTACTCCTCAGCGACCGATAGTGTACTAGTACCGTGAGGGAAAGGTGAAAAGCACCCCGACGAGGGGAGTGAAACAGTTCCTGAAACCGGATGCTTACAAACAGTGGGAGCCCAAGGTTCGTCCTGGGTGACCGCGTACCTTTTGTATAATGGGTCAGCGACTTAAAGTAACGAGCAAGCTTAAGCCGATAGGTGAAGGCGCAGCGAAAGCGAGTCTGAATAGGGCGTTCAGTTCGTTGCTTTAGACCCGAAACCGGGTGATCTAGCCATGAGCAGGTTGAAGGTGCGGTAACACGCACTGGAGGACCGAACCGGTGCCTGTTGAAAAAGTCTCGGATGACTTGTGGCTAGGGGTGAAAGGCCAATCAAACTCGGAAATAGCTGGTTCTCCGCGAAAGCTATTTAGGTAGCGCCTCGCGTGAATACCCCAGGGGGTAGAGCACTGGATGGGCTAGGGCCGCCCACAGCGGTACCAAACCTAACCAAACTCCGAATACCTGGGAGTAATGCGCGGGAGACACACGGCGGGTGCTAACGTCCGTCGTGGAGAGGGAAACAACCCTGACCTACAGCTAAGGCCCCCAATTCGTGGCTAAGTGGGAAAGGATGTGGGAATCCCAAAACAACCAGGAGGTTGGCTTAGAAGCAGCCATCCTTTAAAGAAAGCGTAACAGCTCACTGGTCTAAATAAGGGTTCCTGCGCCGAAAATGTAACGGGGCTCAAGCCACGAGCCGAAGCTTAGGGTGCATGCTTTGCATGCGCGGTAGCGGAGCGTTCCGTAAGTCTGTGAAGGGAGACCCGTGAGGGCTCCTGGAGATATCGGAAGTGCGAATGCTGACATGAGTAACGACAAACAGTGTGAAAGACACTGTCGCCGAAAGTCCAAGGGTTCCTGTGTAAAGTTAATCTTCGCAGGGTTAGCCGGCCCCTAAGGCGAGGCCGAAAGGCGTAGTCGATGGGAAGCACGCAAATATTCGTGCGCCAGTGGATGGTGACGGATCCTTATCGTCGTTCAACCTTATCGGATTGGTTGGGCGGCTTCCGGGTCCCAGGAAATAGCCTCCACATCAGACCGTACCCGAAACCGACACAGGTGGACTGGTAGAGTATACCAAGGCGCTTGAGAGAACTATGTTGAAGGAACTCGGCAATTTACCTCCGTAACTTCGGGATAAGGAGGCCCTCGTCTTGGGCAACCAGGGCGGGGGGGCACAGACTAGGGGGTGGCGACTGTTTACCTAAAACACAGGACTCTGCGAAGTCGCAAGACGACGTATAGGGTCTGACGCCTGCCCGGTGCCGGAAGGTTAAGAGGAGAGGTGCAAGCTTTGAATCGAAGCCCCGGTAAACGGCGGCCGTAACTATAACGGTCCTAAGGTAGCGAAATTCCTTGTCGGGTAAGTTCCGACCTGCACGAATGGCGTAACGACTTCCCCGCTGTCTCCAACATAGACTCAGTGAAATTGAATTCCCCGTGAAGATGCGGGGTTCCTGCGGTCAGACGGAAAGACCCCGTGCACCTTTACTGTAGCTTTGCGCTGGCATTCGTGTCGGCATGTGTAGGATAGGTGGTAGGCTTTGAAGTCCGGGCGCCAGCCCGGATGGAGCCATCCTTGAAATACCACCCTTGTAGACATGGATGTCTAACCGCGATCCGTTATCCGGGTCCGGGACAGCGCATGGTAGGCAGTTTGACTGGGGCGGTCGCCTCCCAAAGAGTAACGGAGGCGCGCGAAGGTGGGCTCAGACCGGTCGGAAATCGGTCGTCGAGTGCAATAGCATAAGCCCGCTTGACTGCGAGACTGACAAGTCGAGCAGAGACGAAAGTCGGCTATAGTGATCCGGTGGTCCCGCGTGGGTGGGCCATCGCTCAACGGATAAAAGGTACGCCGGGGATAACAGGCTGATCTCCCCCAAGAGTCCATATCGACGGGGAGGTTTGGCACCTCGATGTCGGCTCATCACATCCTGGGGCTGGAGAAGGTCCCAAGGGTTCGGCTGTTCGCCGATTAAAGTGGTACGTGAGCTGGGTTCAGAACGTCGTGAGACAGTTCGGTCCCTATCTGCCGTGGGTGTAGGAGTATTGAGAGGATCTGTCCCTAGTACGAGAGGACCGGGATGGACGTACCTCTGGTGGAGCTGTTGTGGCGCCAGCCGCAGTGCAGCGTAGCTATGTACGGACGGGATAACCGCTGAAGGCATCTAAGCGGGAAACCCACCTCAAAACGAGTACTCCCTTGAGAGCCGTGGAAGACGACCACGTTGATAGGCCAGGTGTGTAAGCGCGGTAACGTGTTGAGCTTACTGGTACTAATTGCTCGATTGGCTTGATTGCTCTCATGGTCCGTGTCCGTGGCCATGTAAAATTGAAGAAAGACCTCAAATACTTGCTTTTGTCCTTCGCCGGTCCGGTGATTTGAGCGAGGAGCCCGAACCCGATCCCATCTCGAACTCGGCCGTTAAACTCCTCAGCGTCGATGGTACTGTGTCTCAAGACCCGGGAGAGTAGATCATTGCCGGGCCTGCCAAGGACAATTCCTCTTTACTTCAAAACATTCGCGCGGCGCCTTGAGCGCCGCGTTTGTGTTTTAAGATCAAACGCGAAAAGACTTTGACGCGGGGTGGAGCAGCCCGGTAGCTCGTCAGGCTCATAACCTGAAGGTCACAGGTTCAAATCCTGTCCCCGCAACCAAATCCAAAAAAGCGCCGTGGTGAAATCTCACCCGGCGCTTTTTGTTTTGGCGCCATGGCCCGCAACGGACTATCCTCGTCCCCTCACCGCCAGGAAAAGGCCTCCATGCGAAGCCGCGCCGTAAACCCGAACCACAAAGCCGCCGCAGCCCTGGCCGCCGCCGCAGCCCTCTGCCTCATCGCAACCGGCGCGCTCCTCTGGCAACACTTCGGACCCACCCTCTTCAACGCCCTGATCCTCGCTCCCCTCGCCTGGTGCTTCTAAACCGCGACGTCCGACCCAAGCCATGAAACGTCTTCGACCACCAAAATGGACGGAAAACGAGGTCCCATAATCCCCGCCAGCACGCCACGCTGACCAAAAGGTAATAA
>NZ_JAATJS010000012.1 GCF_011777495.1 Microvirga terricola
CAATTCTCTCCTATGTTATGTTATCCATAACAACTTTAATTTGCAGAATGTGAACGGGGATCGCTTGCTCGGGTGAGCGGTCGTTGTCCGGGGGCGGGCATGGAATATGCGTTGGTGGCTTGGGTGCGGGGCCGTTTGGTGCGGCTGCTGCGGTTGAGCCTTGTCTCAGGGTTGGTGACGGCTCTCGTCCTTCCTCCGGTTGCGCCGGCCTTTGCCGAGGCGGCGGCGCCCGCGCCGGTGACGGCGGCTCCGGTTTCAGGGGGGGAGCGGACGACCGTCCCCGCCGATGTCGCGTCGGGCGGGGCTGCGGAGAGCGCGTCCTTGGACTGGGACAGGAGCCAGGCGCCGGATCCGGCGAGTCAGGCGGGGGTCGATCCGCGCGCGGCCGAGGCTGCGAAGGCGGCGGAGACGGCCTCGGACGGCAAGGCGCGCGGAACGCTCGCGGCCGATCCAGCGCCGGCGAACGAGATGAAGGGCGAGGTCGATTCCAAGGCCTCGCTGATTCCCGATGTGCCGTTCAACGGCAGCTATACCCACGCCATCCCGATCGAAGTGCCGGCCTATCACGGGCTCGAACCGAAGCTGCGGCTGGTTTACGATTCGAACCGGGGTTTGACGGCCGGGCGTCCGCTGGCCGGATGGGTCGGCACGGGATGGTCGCTTGAAGGCTTCTCGACCATCCAGCGCATCGCGGCGCGCGGCGGCGCCCCGCGCTTCGACAGCGATGACCGGTGGTCTCTCGACGGCGAGGAGCTGGCGCCCTGTACGCCCGGGATGGTCAGCCCGGGCTGCAAGGGTGGCACGCATGTGACCCGCGTCGAGAGCTACCGGCGTATCAAGTACGACGCGGCCAGCAATACGTGGCAGGTGACGGCCCGGGACGGCACGGTCTACACGTATAAATCCTCCGGCGCGCTGGGCGTGGATCATCCGCCGACCCCTGCGAACGACGCGTTCCTGAACCACTATCTGTATGTGCTCGTCTCGGCCAAGGACACGCATGGCAACGAGGTCGAGTACGCCTACGATTGCGACACGGCCGCGATCTGCTACCCGACGAAGATCAGCTACAACGGCACCACCATTTCCCCGTACCGGGAGCTCAAGCCGGACCGGATGACGGTCGCGACGGGGGCGAGCCTGGAGGAGGTGGCGTATCGGGTGCAGAGCATCCGGATCCGCACCGGCGGGCGTGAGGTGCGGGCCTATGGGCTTGCCTATCAGCAGGCCGCGGGAACCGGATCCTCCCTGCTGAAGTGGGTGCGCGAGTACGGCAACGACGTCGAGTTCAGTGCGGCCGGTGCGATCACCGGCGGCAATGGGCTGGCGCCGACGACGTTCACCTATTCCGCCGCCGGTACGGTGGCGTTTACGAGCGCCGCCCTTCCTGACGATATGACGAGGGATCCCTCCCTGAGGGCGATGGACGTCGATGGCGACGGGCGCAGCGATCTGGTGTCCTTGTGTACGGGCGAGCCGACCTGCGGGCCGTTTGCGCTGAGGGTGTCGCGCTGGGATGGGACGAAGCTGGGCGCTCCCGTCGCCATGAGGGGCATGGCCCCGAGCTTGAGAGAGCGGCGCGAGCGCGACGTCTGGCTCGTCGGCGATTTCGACGGCACGGGCAAGCAACAGCTTCTCCATGCCTATCTCTGGCAGCGGCCGGAGCCGGGCGGCGACAACGGCGATGCCTTCTCGCTGCAGTGGGAGGCCACGATCTACCGCATCAACACCGATGCCAAGACGTACACCACGGCGACCTGGGCCATCTGGTCGGGCAGGGCGCTCGATCCGACACCGGAAGGCGCGCCGGTCGCGGCGGATTTTGACGGCGACGGTCGCACCGACGTGATGTTCAATGGCCGGCTGTACCTCTCGAACGGGACCACCGGCGCGGCCAAGGATCTTATCTTCGGCGAACCCTGCGGCACGCAGAACGTCGGATGGGTCAAAGTCGGCGACTTCAACGGGGACGGCAAGGCGGATATCGCGTGCCTGGAATTCGCCTCCTACAGAAGGGGCGTGGGGCTGTTCCTCTCGACCGGCTCGGGGTTCGTGAAGGCGGGGTTCACGCCCCTGCCTGCGGCGATCCCCAACATGACCGTCAAACCGGGCGACGTGCTCGTCGGAGACTTCAACGGCGACGGCAAGAGCGACCTTGCTCTGGTAGTGCAGAATCCCGGCTCGTTCACGTCCTCGACCTGGGTTCTGCTATCGGACGGCAAGACCTTCTCTGCAAAGCAGTGGAACGCAGCCACGAACTACGACCAGTATGGGATCGCGGTCGGGGACTTCGACGGGGATGGGCGAACCGATCTTTATGTGCCCAATGGCCCGACCGGCGTCTTCCTGCTGGCGCGCGCGGGAACGTTCCAGTGGCAATCCGGCCCGTCCTTCGCTGGCTACAGCGCCAAGATCGCCGCGGACTTCAACGGCGACGGCAAGGCGGATCTCTTCGACGCGACCACGGTCATTGTGCCCGCCACCACGAAGCGCTTGCAATTCTCCACGGGGGGCATCCCTCACCTGATGACGTCGGTGAAGAACGTCTGGGGCGGGACGACGACGATCGAATACGGCTCGTCGACGCAGGCGCGGGACACGGATCCGACCGCGAAGCCGAGCCGGATGCCGTTCGTGCTGCAGACGGTGAAGAAGCTGACGCAGGATGACGGGCGCGGCAGCCCCAAGAGCGAGACGAGTTTCCTCTATGCGGGCGGCAAGTGGCATCCGGGAGAGCGGCGGTTTCTCGGCTTCCGGACGGCGAAGGTGACGCTGCCGTGCACGCTGGAGGAGAAGGACTGCCCGGTTCACCTCTACACCTTCCACCAAGATCTCGCGGCGGCGGGGCGGCTCGCCAAGAAGGAGATCAAGATCGGCAGCACGATCTGGCGCAGCGTTGAGGAGAAGTATACGGGCAACGCCGGCACGGTTCCCTACCGGGCGCAGAACACGATGACGATCGTCAAGGAGACGTTCGGCAAGGCGGAGCGCCTGCACACGGTGATGCGGGACTTCGACGAATACAACAATCTCGTCAAGCTCACCGATCTGGGCCGCGACGACGTCTCCGGCGACGAACGGGTGAGCGTCTGGGTGTACCGTCCGAACACCGGGCGCTACATCGTCAACAAGCCCGCCTCCGAGACGGTCTATGGTTCGACCAGCAGCACGGCGACGCCGCTGGCGCGGACGCTGTACGATTACGACGACAATGCCAGCAACGCGACGCCGCCCTCGAAGGGCGACCTGACGCAGGTGCGGCGTTGGCTCGACACCCTGGGTTCGCCGGAGGACAATGCGTCCTATGTCCGTCGCCGCTCCGATTACGACCGGTACGGCAATCAGATCGCCGCGACGGACGAGGTCGGCGGGATCACGCGCACGACCTATGACGATGTCTACCACCTCTATCCGGTGAAGGTGGTGGATGCGCTCGGGCAGGCGACGAGCGCGACCTACGACAAGGTCTGCGGCAAGCCGCTGACGCGCGTGGATCTCAACGGGCAGACGACGACCTATGAGAGCGACCGGTTCTGCCGTCCGCTGCGGGTGACGACGCCGGGCGGGGCGGTGACGCGTTACCAGTACTATCCGCTCGGGGTTCCGGCGACGCAGGGGACGGTGGTGTACACGCCCTCGGCGGACGGCAAGGGCGAGCAATGGACGCGGCAATATCTCGACGGGTTGGGCCGGGTCTACCGGACGAGCGCGAAGGGCCCGGCGGGCCGGACGATCCAGAGCGAGACGGAATACAACAAACGCGGCCAGGTGTACCGGACCTCGCGTCCGTATTACGCCGGCGAGGGCGTGTATTGGACGACCTTCGCCTATGACGGGCTCGACCGGCGCCTCAAGCAGACCCATCCGGACCGGGCGGTGGTGGCGACGGCCTATGGCGCGAGCACGGAGCGGCTCGGCTATGATGCGGTGCGGACGACGGACGAACTGGGCCGCGTGACGCTGGTCGACCGCGACGTGCGCGGCAGCGTGCTGCGGCGCGAGCGGGCGTCGGGGAAGCCCGAGGCGAGCGCGGTCACGCTGGCCTATGACGGGCTCGGGCGGCTGAAGCGGCTCGAGGATGCGGCGGGCAATGCCTGGCTCTACACCTATGACAGCTTGTCGCGCCGGATCACGGAGCGCGATCCGGACCGGGGCCTGCTCACCTCCACCTATGACGCGGCCGGGCGGCTCACGTCGCAGACCGACGCCAAGGGGCAGCGCACCGCCTTGACCTATGACGCGCTCGGGCGGGTGTGCACGAAGGATGCGGCGGGGCTGGTGACGACCTATGCCTATACGCTGGCGGCGGGCGCCGCCGGCTCGCCCTGCGCGGAGCCCGCGCGGGCCGGGGCGTTCAATGCGGGCCAGCTGACGCGCTTGTCGAACGCGTCCGCCGCGATCGCCTACGATTATGACCAGGACGGCCGGCGCACGCGCGAGACCTACGGCGTCGACGGGCGCAGCTACGTCGTCGAGACGCTCTACGATTTGGGCGGGCGGGTGATCGGGCGCAGCTATCCGGACGGGGACAAGATCGGCGAGGCGCGCGGCTACTGGATCTATGACGGGGCGGGGCGCCTGTTCAGCATGCCGAACGCGGTGACCTCGACGGCCTACGACGCGTCGGGCCAGCCATTGGTGACGGTCTATGCCAGCGGCGCGGTGACGACGCGGACCTATTCGCCGCAGCGCGGCTGGCTGACGCGGACGGCGACGGCGAATCCGGTGTCGCCGCTGTCGGTGACCTATACCCGCGATGCGGCGGGGCGGATCACCAGCAGCACGAACACGGCGGCGCCGGCGGATGTGTGGGCCTATGCCTACAACGCCCGCGACGAGCTGACGACGGCGACGGTGTCGGGGCCGGTGTCCAAAACCTTCAGCTACACCTACGACGCCATCGGCAACCTGCTGTCGAACGACGGGACGACGTATGTCTACCCGGCGGCAAAAGCGGCGCGTCCGCATGCGCCGACGAAGGTGGGGACCTCCGATTACGCTTATGACGCCAACGGCAACCTCACGAGCGGCGGCGGACGCAGCTACACCTGGGACCAGGAGAACCGTCCGACCAGGATCGAGATGGCGTCGGGCGCCATGAGCGCCTTCGTCTACGCGCCGGATGGCACGCGGCTGAAGAAGGTGGTGACGACCGGGATCGGCGCGGGAGCGAAGACCGAGACGACCCTGACGCTCGGCGCCGACATCGAGATCCGCCTCGGCACGGCATCCGCGCCGACACCGCTGACGGAATGGCAGAAGTATCCGCATCCCGAGGTGCGCAAGATCGGCCTGGGCGTGCTGCCGAAGGTGGCGGTGCTGCACAAGGACCACTTGAGTTCGGTGCGGGCGATCAGCAACCGCAGCGGCACGATCGACAAGACCACGCTCTACACGCCCTACGGCGCGCCGCTCATCACCACCGGCCCGGACAAGGAAGCCAAGGCCTTCATCGGCGAACGCCTCGACGACGATACCGGCCTGATCTACCTCAACGCGCGCTATTACGACCCCGCGCTCGGGCGCTTCATCTCCCCCGATACGCTCGATCCGACCAAGCCGGGCGTCGGCACCAACCGCTATGCGTACTCGTTCAACGATCCCGTGAATTTGAG
>NZ_JAATJS010000013.1 GCF_011777495.1 Microvirga terricola
GGCGCCGCCGCTCAGCGTGTCCTTGCCCAATCCGCCATAGATCCTGTTGGCGAAAGCATCGCCGGTCAGAATGTCATTGGCGGTTCCGCCGGTCAGGGTGGCGACGGCGGCGGTGTCGCGGGTCATGGTTCCGGCGGCGACATTGACCAGATAAGGCACGGTCCAAGACTGGCCGTTCTCCTTGACGGTGGCGAGCGCCGCCTTGAGGCCCGTGCTGGTGGCATAGGCATGGCCGAAACTGGCGAGGCCGCCTGCGGGCGTGAGCGTATCGACCGCCCCATCGCCCCACGCGACGCTCACGCTTGAAGCGGCGCCGACACCGAACCGCGCTTCGACATAACGCCCGGCCGCGATGGCCGCGCCCTGGGCGATATAGTTGGTATCGACGAGAAAGACGTCTTCAGAGGTATTGGTGTCGCCCGGCACCAGGTTTGTGGCTTGACTGGAGAACAGCACGTAGCGGCCATCGGGACTGATGTTGGCTTCGTTGCTATCGTCATCGCCTGCGGCTCCGTTGGCTGCGGTTGAAATACGGACGATCTCGCCGGTGACGAGATCCTTGCGGAAGACGTCGTAACGGTTGTTGGTGTCGCCAGGGACCAGGTTGTCGGCCTCGCTCTCGAAGACGACATAGCGCCCATCGGCGCTGATCTTGGCGTCGAAGCTGTGATTGTTGCCGTGAGTTCCGTTGGCCGCGGTGGAGACGAGCACGATTTCTCCCGTCACCAGATCCTTGCGGAAGATATCGGGGGCGTTATTGGTGTCGTTGGCCACTAGATTGCTGGCATTGCTGTTGAACACCACGTAGCGCCCGTCAGCGCTCAGCGCGGCAGTGCTGCTCCTGGCGTTACCAGAGGCCCCATCGGGGGCGGTAGAGAGGCAGGAGACGGCGCCGGTGGTCAGGTCCTTGTAGAAGATATCGTACGTCCCGTTGGTGTCGCCACGGGCCAGATTGCTGGCTGAACTTGCAAAAACCATGAAGCGTCCATTGGCGCTGAGTTGCGCCTCGAAGCTGTCGCCATTGGCCTGCACCGCTCCGCTAGCCGTAGAGAGCCTGACGATTTCTCCGGTCAGCATGTCCTTACGGAAGATGTCGGGAGCGTTATTGGTATCGTTCGCCACCAAATTGGCCGCCTCGCTTTCGAACACCACATAGCGCCCATCGGCGCTGAGAACGGGTCTGTAGCTATTGCCACCGCCTTGCGTGCCGTCGGCGGCGGTGGATACGAGAGCGACAATTCCTGTCTTCAGATCCTTCCAGAAGATGTCGTATTTGCCGTTGGTGTCGCCGGTCGCCAGATTGGTCGCGGCACTTTGAAAAACGGCATAGCGCCCATCGGCGCTCAGTTGGGCCATCCAACTCCCGCCGTTGCCCTGCTCCCCGTCTGCTGCCGTGGACAGGGAGGTGATGGTGCCGGTCCACAGGTCCTTGCGGAAAAGGCCAGTGTCTCCGGTCGTGTCAGTGGTGGTGAGATTGGTCGCGCTGCTTTCGAAGATGACGTAACGGCCATCGCGGCTGAAATCGGCGGTATAGCTATGGCTATCGCCCTGCGTCCCATCAGCGGCGGTCGAGACGGGGGAGATGACGGAGGTGGCCGATAGGCGGGAGAAGGATTGCAGAGTCAGGGTGAGGGGCATGGCGATGCGCTCCTGAAGTGAAAGGTGTCGTTGCTTATGTCATGTAATTCCGTTTCGCAACGAGAACCCTTGCTTTTTAAGGGTTCGGGCCATTGCAGATCCGTTCCGTCAGCCCGCCTGTTCTTCGCCTCTCGCCCCCGGCGTCCACCTTTCTGCCCGAATGCCACGCTCCCTTTTTCACGAGGCGGCTTAGGCGCTAGATCACCATGAAGTCTGCGGCGGTGAGCTTGTGCTTGGGGCCGATGGTGGCGAAGGCGATGGCCTTGTTCGAACCCGAGCCGTCAGCGTCGTAAGCGAGCGTGCCTTTGCTCGGGTCGTAGATGAGGTAGTCGTTCTTGTCCTTGGCCTCGGCTCCGATGGCGAAGAACGCCTTGTTGAGCTTGCCGGGTTTGTCCAGCGAGCCTTTGCCGAGCTTTCTGAAGATGGCGTTGTCGAGCCAGATCGTGTCGTCCTTCACGTTGAAATCGGTGATCTTGTCGACATTCGTCTTCGCGTTCAGTTTGGTGTTGAACACGAACACATCCCGGCCGGCGCCGCCGCTCAGCGTGTCCTTGCCCAATCCGCCATAGATCCTGTTGGCGAAAGCATCGCCGGTCAGAATG
>NZ_JAATJS010000014.1 GCF_011777495.1 Microvirga terricola
AAGCTTCGCGAGAAGCGTTACGGGCTGGTGATCTCCGACTGGAACATGGAACCCATGACTGGCTACGAGCTCCTTCAGCAGGTTCGCGCGGACGATGTCTTGAAGGACCTGCCGTTCATCATGGTAACGGCTGAAGCCAAAACGGAGAATGTAATCGCCGCGAAAAAGGCCGGGGTCAGCAACTACATTGTCAAACCTTTTAATGCACCGACGCTGCAGGCAAAAATCGCAGCCGTCCTCGGACAGTGACATCTGTGGAGGATGAACGATGGGCGCATCTGGGGTCTCAGGTCGTGAGATGTCTCGTGCCGAGGCATTCGATGAAAAGGAACGCCAGGCAGAAATCTTCTCCGCGATCGCAACTTTGCGAAAGCATGCTCAACCCGGTCAGGATAGTGTTCACTCGCTCTTAGAGCTCCAAGGGGCACTCCGGCTGAAGGTGGAGCTTGACGCGATCGCAGAAGCGATACAGCGCACGAAGCAGGAAATCGCGACCCTCCACTATGCAGGCGCCCAGGGGCGAGAAATGGCTCGGGTAACAGATGAGCTTGGTGCCATTGTATTAGGCACCGAGACCGCGACCCATGCAATCTTGGCCGCGGCAGAGGAAATCGATGAGATCGCGGGGGATCTCGCTACGCGCCTTCACAGTCAAGATAGTGATATGGCACGTGGAATCGTCGAGCGCGTCGTAGGTATTTTTGAGGCCTGTAATTTTCAGGACATTACGGGCCAGCGGATTAGCAAAATTGTTACTGCAATGCAGTTTGTCGAAGATCGCGTTGTCAAGATGATAGAAATATGGGGCGGGCTCGAAAATTTTAAGGACATTCCTCCCTCCGCGTCTCCCGAGCGCGAAGGAGATAAAGCGCTCCTCAATGGTCCCACCCTGCGGTCCGAGGATGGTACCTCGCAGGACGAAATCGACAGCTTCTTCAAGTAGCTTCAATTCTAAAGAGCCGCGCATGACGCGGTAGGCAGAATCTAAACCAGGACTAACCATCGTGAGCCTTGACCTTTCCACGCCCGTTCTTGTTGTCGATGACTATCAGACGATGGTGCGGA
This sequence comes from Microvirga terricola, assembly GCF_011777495.1. GTDB lineage: Bacteria > Pseudomonadota > Alphaproteobacteria > Rhizobiales > Beijerinckiaceae > Microvirga > Microvirga terricola. The sequence goes on from NZ_JAATJS010000014.1 coordinate 1,066, forward strand.
TTCTACGCAACCTCCTGAAGCAGATTGGCTTTGTGGATGTCGATGATGCCTCGGACGGGACTGCGGCCTTGGCGAAGCTTCGCGAGAAGCGTTACGGGCTGGTGATCTCCGACTGGAACATGGAACCCATGACTGGCTACGAGCTCCTTCAGCAGGTTCGCGCGGACGATG
>NZ_JAATJS010000015.1 GCF_011777495.1 Microvirga terricola
ATGGCGAAGGAAAAATTTGAGCGGACTAAGCCGCACTGCAACATCGGGACGATTGGTCACGTTGACCATGGCAAGACGTCTCTGACGGCGGCGATCACGAAGGTTCTTGCTGAGTCTGGGGGCGCGACGTTTACGGCGTACGACCAGATTGACAAGGCGCCGGAAGAGAAGGCTCGCGGTATCACGATTTCGACGGCGCACGTCGAGTACGAGACGACGAACCGTCACTATGCGCACGTGGACTGCCCTGGCCACGCCGACTACGTGAAGAACATGATCACGGGTGCGGCGCAGATGGACGGCGCGATCCTGGTCGTGTCGTCGGCTGACGGCCCGATGCCGCAGACCCGCGAGCACATCCTGCTTGCCCGTCAGGTCGGCGTTCCGGCTCTGGTCGTGTTCATGAACAAGGTCGACATGGTCGACGATCCGGAGCTTCTGGATCTGGTCGAGCTGGAAGTGCGCGAGCTTCTGTCGAAGTACGACTTCCCCGGCGACGACATTCCGATCGTGAAGGGCTCGGCTCTGTGCGCTCTGGAAGACCGTTCGCCTGAGATCGGCCGCGACGCGGTTCTGAAGCTGATGGCTGAGGTGGATCGTTACATCCCGCAGCCGGAGCGTCCGATTGACCAGCCGTTCCTGATGCCGATCGAAGACGTGTTCTCGATCTCGGGCCGCGGCACGGTGGTGACGGGTCGCGTTGAGCGCGGCATCGTGAAGGTCGGTGAGGAAGTCGAGATCGTCGGCCTGAAGGCGACGGTGAAGACGACGGTCACGGGCGTCGAGATGTTCCGCAAGCTGCTCGATCAGGGTCAGGCTGGCGACAACGTGGGCGTTCTGCTGCGTGGTACGAAGCGCGAGGACGTGGAGCGCGGCCAGGTGCTGTGCAAGCCCGGCTCGATCAAGCCGCACACGAAGTTCAAGGCTGAGGCTTACATCCTCACCAAGGAAGAGGGCGGTCGTCATACGCCGTTCTTCACGAACTACCGTCCGCAGTTCTACTTCCGCACTACGGACGTGACGGGCGTGGTGACGCTGCCGGAAGGAACCGAGATGGTGATGCCTGGCGACAACATCGCCATGGAAGTTCAGCTGATCGTTCCGATCGCCATGGAAGAGAAGCTCCGCTTCGCTATCCGTGAAGGCGGCCGCACCGTCGGCGCCGGCGTCGTCGCAGCAGTTATGGATTAATC
>NZ_JAATJS010000016.1 GCF_011777495.1 Microvirga terricola
AAGGGCAAGCGCCTGCCCGCGCGCGAAGCCATTGCGAAGGCCGGGTTCGATCCCGATTTCGACCTCGGCGCGAAGGATGCCTCGGCCCTCATCAACGGCTCGACCACATCGCTCGCGCTCGGCGCGCTCGCCACGCACGATGCGCGCCAGCTGCTGAAACACGCCGACATCGCCATGTGCCTCTCGCTCGAAGCGATGCGCGGCGAACTCGCGGCGTTCGATCCGCGCGTACACAAGGCGCGGCCGCACCCCGGACAGGCGCGGATCGCGCGCAATCTGTTGCGCATTCTCGAGGGCTCGAAGCGCTGCTCGCAGGCCGCGCGCGACGTGGTGTTCCCCGATGAACCACGCCAGCCCGGCACGCCGGCGAGCCCGCGTGTGCAGGACGTCTATTCGCTGCGCTGCACGCCGCAGGTTCACGGTCCTGCTGTCGAGGCGGTGGAATATGTCGAGCGCATCATCGGCACGGAGATCAATTCCGCCACCGACAACCCGCTGATCTTCGACGACGGCCAGGCTGGCTATGTCTCGATCTCCGGCGGGCATTTCCACGGACAGTATGTGGCGCAGGCGATGGACCTGCTCGCCATCGCCATGGCCGATCTCGGCTCCATTTCCGAACGCCGCCTCGCGCGCCTCATCGACCCGACCATGTCCTACGGCCTGCCGCGCAATCTTTTGGCCGGCAAACGCGGCCTCAACACCGGCTTTGCCACGGTGCAGTGCTCGATGTCGGCGCTGGCGATGGAGAACCGTGGCCTTGCGACGCCGGGTTCGGTCGATTCCATTCCCGGCAAGTCGAATGCGGAAGATCACGTGTCGAACTCCACCTGGTGCGGGCGCAAGGCCCGCACCGTGGTCGAGAACGTGGAGCAGATCGTAGCGGGCGAATTGCTGATGGCGGCGCAGGCGCTGACCCTCGTTGAGCCGCTGGCGAAGGACTATCCGCTCGGCCGAGGCTCGCAGGCGGCGATCGGGGCTATCCGCGCAATCATCCCGCCCGCGCTCGACGGCGACCGCTGGTACGCCACCGA
>NZ_JAATJS010000002.1 GCF_011777495.1 Microvirga terricola
CATTCCCGGCAAGTCGAATGCGGAAGATCACGTGTCGAACTCCACCTGGTGCGGGCGCAAGGCCCGCACCGTGGTCGAGAACGTGGAGCAGATCGTAGCGGGCGAATTGCTGATGGCGGCGCAGGCGCTGACCCTCGTTGAGCCGCTGGCGAAGGACTATCCGCTCGGCCGAGGCTCGCAGGCGGCGATCGGGGCTATCCGCGCAATCATCCCGCCCGCGCTCGACGGCGACCGCTGGTACGCCACCGAGATGCGCCAGGCGCTCGATCTCGTGCGCTCCTGCGCGGTGGTCGAAGCGGTCGAGAGCGCTATCGGAGCGCTGGAATAGGGAAGGCGTCCGCTCCGAAACCGCCCCGGTTTCGGAGTGGCCTCCCTCAGTGCAGGATCTGGCTCAGGAAGAGCTTGGTGCGCTCGTGCTGCGGGTTTTTGAAGAACTCGTTGGGTGTGTTCATCTCCACGATCTGCCCGTAATCCATGAAGATCACGCGGTCCGCGACCTGACGGGCGAAGCCCATCTCGTGGGTCACGCAGAGCATGGTCATGCCCTCTTCCGCGAGGCCGACCATGGTGTCGAGCACTTCCTTCACCATTTCCGGGTCGAGCGCCGAGGTCGGCTCGTCGAACAGCATGATCTTGGGGTTCATGCAGAGCGAGCGGGCAATCGCCACGCGCTGCTGCTGGCCGCCCGAGAGCTGGCCGGGATATTTGTTGGCCTGTTCCGGGATCTTGACCCGGGTCAGGTACTTCATGGCGACCTCTTCGGCGTCCTTCTTCGGCATCTTCTTCACCCAGATCGGGGCGAGCGTGCAGTTTTCGAGGATCGTGAGATGCGGGAAGAGGTTGAAGTGTTGAAACACCATGCCGACATCGCGGCGCACCTCGTCAATGCGCTTCAGGTCGTTGGTCAGTTCCGTACCATCAACGATGATGCGGCCCTTCTGGTGCTCTTCCAGGCGGTTGATGCAGCGGATCATGGTCGATTTGCCGGAGCCCGAAGGTCCGCAGATCACGATACGCTCGCCACGGCGGACATTGAGGTTGATGTCACGCAGCACATGGAACTCGCCGTACCACTTGTGCACGCTTTCGAGCGCGATGGCATCCACTTGGCCGGTCGCGCTTCGGTCTCTTGTCGGCATTAAGGTCTCTCTCATGTGAATGGTGCGCGAGAAATCAGTTCTTCAGGGGCAATGCACGAGGGGCGAGAACCTCAAGCGGCCTGCCGCGCGGATCGTTCTTCTCCGCCTGACGGGATGCGCGTCGCTGCGCGTCTTGCAGCTCGCGGACGGCACCGTCGTAGTCGAGGTTCACGACCCGACGGTCTCTTACGACTACTTGCCCATCCACGTAGACGTCACGTACTGCGCGTTCGGCTGAACAATGGATCAGGTTCCGCAAGGGGTCGTGGACGGGTTGCATGGCGGGATGATTCAAATCCACAAGGACGAAATCCGCCTTTGAACCCGGAGCAAGCCGACCGATATCCGTTCGCCCCAACGCGGTCGCGCCACCAACCGTCGCTGCCGTGAAGAGGGTGGCTGTGTCGAGATCGAACACGCTGCGCCCTGAAACACGCGAGCAGATCATGGCCTCGCGCATCTCTTCGAGCATGTTGAAGGGATAGCTGTCGGTGCCGATGCCGACATTGACGCCCGCCCGACGATAGGCGCCAAGGCTTTCGAGGGTCATGCCGCTGCGGGCAAAGGTGACCGGGCAATGGGCTATCGAGGTGCCGCTCTTGGCGAGGCGTCCGAGATCATCTCGCGTCCGTTGCCGGGTCCAGGAGTGGTGGTCGAGGAAGATACTGTGACCGAGGATCAGGTCCGGCCCCAGGATACCGAGGCGTTCAAGAAAGGCTGGCGCAGTCTCGCCGGTTCGGCGCAGCAGCTCCTCATGTTCGGCCATGGTTTGTGCGGCGTGGATCGTGACGGGTATCGAGCGCTTGCGGGCCTCGGCCGCTGCCTCCTGCAGTAAGCGCTCCGAGCAGGTCTCGATCTGCGACGGTGCCACAACACCCTCAAGCCGGTTGCTTGGATGCGTCCGAACCCGGTCGATGAAGGCGAGGGCCTCCACATAGCGTTCGCGACCAGCGGCCTCGTTCCAGTCGAAATCCAGACGATGGCTGTCCACGACTCGCCAAGCGGCCTCGCGGAAGCCGGGGGCAAGGTAGACCCGCGCGCCGCTCTCCGCCGCAAGCGAAAGCCATTTCGGATGGGGCGAGGCGATGTCGAGAAGCGTCGTGACGCCACTGCGCATAAGATCGCCGAGCATAACCGTTTGGCAGGCTGCTTTGGCATCGTCGTCAGCGTCGAGAAGAGCCGAATACTCATAGAGCGCATTACCCCAGAGCGCGGCCGTGCCGATATCTTCGAACAGGCCCTTGGCGAGCGGTTCGTCGCCGGAATGGCAATGAACGTTCACGAAGCCGGGCATGACCAGGCATGAAATGCCCTGGATCTCCTGATCCACGCGGCCCTCGAAGCCGGGGCCGATATGGAGAATGCCTTTCGATGAGAAAGCCACGTCGACATTCTGTCGATAGACATGCTGCGCGGCTGCCTCGTCCCAGGAAACGACCCAGGCGGCGTTGCGAATTGCGGTAATCGTATCAGTCATGACCCATCCGGAAGTGACGCTCGAGGAAACGGCTATAGACACCCATGATCGTGCTGAAGAGCAGATAGACCGACGCCGCGAAGATATAGCCTTCGAGCACGGCAATGCCCTGCCATTGCGGATCGCGCATGGCGCTTCTGATGGTGTCGAGGAAATCGAGTAACCCGACGATCACCACGAGCGTGGTGTCTTGAAAGAAACCGATAAAAAGCGTGACCAGAGGCGGGATCATCGTCTTGATCGCCTGCGGCAGCACGATAAGGCGCATCATCTGCCAATAATGAAGCCCCATGGCTGCGGAGGCTTCGAACTGGCCTCGTGGAATGGCTTGCAACCCGCCGCGCACGATCTCCGCCACATAGGCGGCAGCAAAGAGGATGATCGCGATCTGGGCCCGCAGGAGCTTATCGATAGTCAATCCTTCCGGCATGAAGAGCGGCAGCATGACAGAGGCCATGAACAGGATGCTGATGAGCGGAACCCCGCGGACAAGTTCGATGAAAGCGATGGCGAGAGCGCGGATCACCGGCAGCTTCGATGCGCGCGCCAGTGCGAGCACGATTCCAAGCGGAAACGCGCCCGCAAGCCCGATGAAGGACAGCATGAAGGAGAGGGGAAGGCCGCCCCACTTGGAGGTCGGCACATAGCTGAGACCGAAAACGCCGCCGAGCATGAGGCAGAATAGGGCGGCAAGAGTGAGTCCCCAGAACGCGAGAAGCTTTCGTCCCCAAAAGGCGGGCCCCATCGAGATGCCGCAGCCGGCAAAGAAGAGCAGCAAGGCGGCGAGGGGCCGCCACTGCTCGTCATAAGGATAGAAGCCAAAGACCATGAAACGGACTTTGGATGTGAAGAACGGCCAGCAGGCTCCGCCGCTTGCCTTGCAGGTGGCCGGATCGCCCGTGAAGACCGCATCCACAACGAGCCATGTAAAGGCCTTCTGCAGAACAAGTACGATCAGGGCGAGGCATGTGACCGTGATGATCGCGTTTCCTGGGGTTCCGAAATAGGGCGCAGAGAGTTTGCGCCAGAGCCCAACTTGCTGCGGAGGGCTGACGCGCGGAGCCAGATCTGTCTTGACGAGTTGCATGCCATCACCCTCGCAATGCCACGCGGGCGTTGTACCAGTTCATGAAGGCCGAGATGCAGAGCGACAGTGAGAGATAGACCATCATGAAGATGGCGATCGGCTCAATGGCCTGGCCGGTCTGGTTCATGATCGTGTTCGAGACCATGACCAGGTCTGGATAACCGATGGCGATCGCGAGAGAGCTGTTCTTGAAGACATTGAGATAGGTGCTCGTCATCGGTGGAATGATAACGCGCAGCGATTGCGGCAGGATCACTAGGCGAAGCGCCAAGGGGCGATGTAAGCCGAGAGAGGCCGCAGCCTCCCATTGACCCTTCTTGACGGCTGTGATGCCGCTTCGGACAATTTCGGCCACGTTTGCGGATGCACTCAAGGAAAGGCCGACGAGCAACGCGACGAATTCCGGCATGAGCTGGGCGCCGCCTGCGATGCGAAAGCGGCCGATTTCCGGCCAGTCCATTGCCAATGTGGGTCTCAGCACCGCAAAGAACAGGAGCGGCGGGGCGATGACGGCGAGAAGAACGAGCGGCCAGCGGCGCCGCTCGACGCCCGTAACGACCCGCTTGTCGCGCATCTTTCGCGCGAAAGGGAAAGCCAAACCGATGCCGGCAATCAGTGCAAGGCTGATATAGGTCAGCTCCTGCGACCATTGGAGCGCCGGGACGATCAGGCCGCCATTGCTCAGATAGACATGGGGCAAAATCTGATATGCTTGCCGCGCTGGTGGCAAGGACGTGACGATGACCGCATACCAAAGAAAGAGGAACAGCAGCAGCGGCACGTTTCTCAGGACATCCACATAGACCATCGCAAGGCGCGACAGGAGTGGATTGGCTGAAAGGCGGGCGATGCCGACGAGCGTGCCGATCACCGTCGCGAGAAAGGCGGCGAGGATCGAGACGCGAACGGTGTTCATGATCCCGACGAGAAGCGCTCGCGCATAGGTATCTGACGGCTGATAAGAGATAGGGGACTGGCTGATCACGAAGCCCGCCTCGCGACTCAGATAGGCGAAGCCTGTGGTGATGTTCTGCCGAGCGAGGCTCCCCGTTGCGTTCGTAAACAGAAAATAGGCGATCAGTACGACTGATGCGGCACAAACAATTTGATAGAAGATCGCTCGCGCGCGCAGGTCGTAGATGATGCGCCACGGGCTTTGCGAAGCGGCGTGCATCTCTTGTCCCAGTGCTGAGAAGTGTGCGGCCGAGCGGCGCTGCTCATGCAGCGCCGCTCCCTTTGGATCGGATCAACGGAACGGGGGGGCGTAGAGCAACCCACCCTTCGACCATTGCTGGTTCGGGCCACGGGTCAGACCGAGTGCGGTCTTTTCGCCGAGATTGCGCTCAAACACGTCGCTATAATTGCCGATGCCTTTGATGATGTTGTAGGCCCACCGATTGTCGAGACCGATCATCTTTCCGAAGTCGCCGGTGACGCCGAGCATGCGCTGGATTTCGGGGTCCTGGCTCGAGAGCTGCTGATCCACGTTGTTCTTCGTGATGCCCTTTTCCTCTGCGGCGATGAGCGTATAGACCGACCAGCTGACGATGTCGCGCCAGTTCGAGTCGCCCTGGCGCACGACAGGAGCCAGCGGCTCCTTGGAGATGGTCTCAGGCAGAACTACGTAGTCGGCCGGATTGTTGGCGACGGCCCGGACCGAGGCGAGATCTGAACGATCGCTGGTGGTCGCGTCGCACCGACCGGAGAAGAAGGCGTTCCGGTTCTCGTCCGGGTTCTCGAAAACGACGGATTCGAACTTCTTGTTGTTGGCTCGAAAGAAGTCCGCGAGGTTCTGCAAGGTCGTCGTCCCAGGCAGAAGGCAGATGGCCGCGCCGTCGAGATCCTTTGCGTTGGAGATATTGAGTTTCTTGTGAACCATGAGCCCTTGGCCGTCATAGAAGACGGGCGGCCCGAAATCGAGTCCGAGCGAGTTGTCCCGGCTGAAGGTCATGGTGGTCTGCCGGGAGAGAATGTCGATCTCCCCGGACTGAAGGACCTGGAAGCGTGTGTTGATGTTCGTGGGAACGAAATCAACTTTGTCGGGACTGCCGAAAACGGCGGATGCGACCGCTCGGCAGATGTCCACGTCGAAGCCTGTCATCACGCCCTTGGAGTCGGGAACAGCGAAACCGGGCGTCGGCTGCGAGACGCCGCAGATGAGCTTGCCGCGCTTCTTCACGGCATCGAGCGTCGATTGCGCCGATGCAGGCGCTGATAGGCTTGTCAGACATGCTGCGGTCAAGCCGGCCAGCAGCATATTCATAGTCACTCGTTTCATGATCCCTTCCTCCGCATGTGACGCGTCGTTGCGCGCCTCTGGTGGACAAGGCATCTCTAAGAACGCCCTGCCGATGTTCCTCATTTGATGCCAGAGATTGTATTCAATTTGCCTTCTTTCTGGCGTCCAATGTGAGTTTGAACCCGCTCCTGGGCACGACTCTCGCCGAGCAAAGTGACTGGTGGCGTATCTGCGACAGTCGGGCGTTTCCCGAAATAAGCGGTAATTCTCTGTTTTTTATGGAATATTTTGGCTGTCTGGGCTTGTCGTGTCACATGGCTCTCTCCCGATAACGCCCGTTTTGTGTACATACTCGCGGACAAGACTGTATACATGTCGGTGCGGTAATCAAGGGGCTGGGTCTGATGAGCGCTCGCGATGCCGGACTTGCGGCAGGGTACTCTCGCGCAGCGAGATTAGAGTAAGGAATCTGGGGACACTGGCTGACACGATCACACCCCATATTGACGCCGTCAGTCGCGCATGCACCATATGTTGTAGTCATGGGTCTCTGGACGAACATCCAGAGCTAAGAGGGAATCCGGTGAGTCGAGAGGCGAATCCGGGGCTGCCCCCGCAACTGTGAGCGACGAGCGTTCTGCCATTAGCGTCACTGGTGAGTCATCACCGGGAAGGCCGGCAGGAGGCGATGACCCGCAAGCCAGGAGACCTGCCCAGGACTGACGATCATGTCCTCGGGCGGGGTGCCCCGATGGATCGCTTTGCGCCGCGCGACCCTGTCCATGCGCGGCCGCGGAATGCGCTCCTCGGCCCAAGCCCCCAACATATTGGGGTTGCCGAATGTCCTCTTCTCTCCATACCGAAAGCACCGCGCCAGCGGCGTTATCTCTTTCTTCCACATCGCCAGCGACGGCCCGTGCCGAGCCCGGCTATCAAATCATCCGCCGCAACGGAGGCGTTACGCCCTTCGATGCTTCGAAGATCGGCATTGCGCTGACCAAGGCGTTCCTCGGGGTCGAGGGCTCAACAGCTGCTGCTTCTCGCCGGGTGCATGAGGTCGTCGAGAGTCTGACGCAGGAGATTGTTTTGGGCCTCACCCGGCGCGCGGAGGCAGGTCGCACCTTTCACATCGAGGAAGTTCAGGATCAGGTCGAACTCGCCTTGATGCGAGGCGGACATCACAAGGTCGCGCGGGCCTATGTGTTGTACCGCGAGCAACGTGCGGCCGAGCGGGCGAAGGCTGCGCCGGCAACGGCGATCATAGCTCCCGAGTTTCATGTGACATTGGTCAATGGCAGCCGCATCGCGCTCGACATCGACCGGCTGAGAAACCTCATCAGCGAGGCGTGCGAGGGGCTGGCGGATGTTTCCGCCGAGGCCATCCTCACCGAGACCCAGCGCAATCTCTATGATGGCATCACAGAGGCCGAATTGGCGCTGGCGCCTGTCCTCGCCGCCCGCACGCTGGTCGAGCGCGAACCTGACTACGCCTTTGCCAGTGCCAGGCTCCTCCTGGACGGCTTGCGCAGAGAAGCGCTGAGCGCCGCGCATGGCGGCCGCCAGCAGGCGACGCAGGCCGAGATGAAAGACCGCTACGCTGCGTATTTTCCCGCCTACGTCGCAAAGGGGATCGAGGCGGAATTGCTCGATCCGGAACTCGCCCGCTTTGACTTGAAACGATTGGCGGCGGCATTGAAACCGGACCGTGATTTGAACTTCCAGTATCTCGGCCTCCAGACTCTCTATGACCGCTATTTTTTGCACATTGCAGGAACGAGGTTCGAGCTACCGCAGGCATTCTTCATGCGAGTTGCCATGGGACTTGCCTTGCGCGAGATCGGCCGCGAAGCGAGGGCGATCGAATTCTACGATCTGCTCTCGTCCTTCGACTTCATGGCCTCGACCCCGACGCTGTTCAACGCGGGCACCACACGGCCGCAGCTCTCGTCATGCTTCCTGACCACCATCCCCGACGATCTCGAGGCCATCTTCAAATCGGTCAAGGACAACGCCCTTCTGGCCAAATATTCCGGTGGCCTCGGCAACGATTGGACACCGGTTCGTGGGCTTGGGGCTCGGATCAAAGGGACGAACGGCGAGAGCCAGGGCGTTGTGCCTTTTCTAAAAGTGGCCAACGACACAGCCATTGCCGTCAATCAGGGCGGCAAGCGGAAGGGCGCGGTCTGCGCCTATCTTGAGACCTGGCACATTGACATCGAGGAGTTTCTCGACCTGCGCAAGAACACCGGTGATGATCGCCGCCGCACCCACGACATGAACACGGCGAACTGGGTGCCGGATCTCTTCATGGAACGGGTGTCCGAAGATGGCGCATGGACACTCTTCTCGCCTGATGAGGTTCCCGACCTTCATGACCTCTACGGCCTAGCCTTCAAAGCAGCCTATGAAACTTACGAGGCGAAGGCCGCGCAAGGTAAAATCAAGGTCTTTAAACAGGTCCGGGCGGTCGATCTGTGGCGGCGCATGCTGACGATGCTTTTCGAAACTGGGCATCCCTGGATCACCTTCAAGGATCCTTGCAACATCCGGTCGCCACAAGGCCATGTCGGCGTCGTGCACTCTTCCAATCTCTGCACCGAGATCACTCTCAACACCTCGCGGGATGAGGTCGCGGTGTGCAATCTTGGCTCGGTCAATCTCGCCCGTCATGTGACCCCGCAGGGTCTCGACCACGACAAGCTCGCCCGCACGGTCCGGACTGCTCTGCGGATGCTCGACAACGTAATCGACATTAACTTCTATACGATCCCGGAAGCCCGCCTCTCGAACCTTCGCCACCGTCCGGTGGGCCTCGGCCTCATGGGGTATCAAGACGCGCTCCATACTCTTCGCCTGCCGATCGCATCGGAAGATGCAGTCACCTTCGCCGACGAGAGCATGGAGGCGATCAGCTTCCATGCGATAGCAGCCTCCTGCGAGCTGGCCGCAGAACGCGGGCGTTGCCCGAGCTTTGAGGGTTCGCTTTGGTCGAAAGGTATCCTGCCCATCGACAGCCTCGAGCGCCTTTCCGAGGCGCGGGGAAGGCTAGATCTCGACCGTTCGTCGGTCCTTGACTGGTCGGCTCTGCGGGAGCGCGTCATGCATGTGGGCATGCGCAACTCCAACGTCATGGCCATCGCGCCGACCGCAACAATCTCCAACATCTGTGGCGTCTCGCAGTCCATCGAGCCGATCTTCCGCAATCTCTATGTGAAGGCCAACATGTCGGGCGACTTCACCGTGGTGAATCCGGCCCTTGTGCATGATCTTAAGGCACGCGACCTCTGGGACGAGGTGATGATCTCGGATCTGAAGTACTTCGACGGCAGCCTTGCTTCCATTGACCGTGTTCCGGACGACCTGAAGATGCTTTACGCCACGGCCTTCGAGATCGAGCCCTCCTGGCTGATCGAGGCTGCGGCCCGAAGGCAGAAATGGATTGATCAGGCTCAGTCGCTCAACCTCTACATCGCCAATCCGAATGGCCGGAAGCTCGATAGCATGTATCGGCTGGCTTGGGAGCGCGGACTCAAGACGACCTATTATCTGCGCGCGACAGCGGCGACCCACGTGGAGAAGTCGACGCTCAAGGGCACCGACGGCAAGCTGAATGCCGTCCAGGTCACTGCGACCTCGGTTTCAAGCGGCACCGGAGCCGAAGGCAAGGCATGCTTGATTGACGATCCTACCTGCGAAGCGTGCCAATAAAGCGATCTCGCAGACCTCGCACTGAATCGCCATCCCGAAAAGCCGCGCCACGCCGCGCGGCTCACCTCCCTTCAAGGAATGTCCCATGCTCGACTGGAATGAGACTCAAAACGCTCCGCTGCTCGCATCCACCTTATCTGCCAATCCTGCCGATACGACGGGGCTGGGCTCGATCGACCGCAGCGGCGGGCGCGTCAATGTTGACGACAAGGCGATGATCAATTGTCGCGCAGACGTGAATCAGCTGTTGCCCCTCAAGTACAAATGGGCCTGGGAGAAGTACCTGGCCGCCTGCAACAATCATTGGATGCCCACCGAGGTCTCGATGCAGGCCGACATTGCGCTTTGGAAATCCCGCGAAGGACTAACCGAGGACGAGCGGCGCATGGTGAAGCGTAATCTTGGATTCTTTGCCGCGTCCGAAAGCCTGGTGGCCAACAACATCGTGCTGGCGATCTATCGTCATCTCACGAATCCGGAATGCCGCCAGTATCTGTTGCGCCAGGCCTTTGAGGAAGCGGTCCATACGCATACCTTCCAGTATATCGTGGAGAGCCTCGGCCTCGACGAGGGTGAGCTCTTCAACATGTATCGCGAGATACCCTCGATCACCGACAAAGCCGCCTGGGCGCTCAAGCATACACAGGGCATCGAAAACCCATCCTTCGTCACAGGCACGCCTGAGGCGGACCAAGCCTTCCTGCGCGATCTCATCGCCTTCTACGTCGTCTTCGAGGGGATGTGGTTCTATACAGGATTCGCTCAGATCCTGGCGCTCGGCCGCCGCAACAAGATGGTCGGCATCGCCGAACAATACCAGTATATCCTGCGCGACGAGAGCATCCATCTCAACTTCGGCATCGACGTGATCAATCAGATCAAGATTGAGAACCCGCATCTGTGGACGCCGTCATTCCAAGACGAAGTCCGTCAGATGCTGCGCGAGGCGGCAGAGCTAGAGGCGGCCTATGGCCGAGATACGATGCCGCGTGGCTTCCTCGGCCTCAACGCCGCCTTGTGCGAGCAGTACATGCACTTTATCGCCAATCGCCGTTGCGGGCAGCTCGGACTGGCTCCCGTCTTCGCTGAGGCCGAGAACCCGTTCCCGTGGATGTCGGAGGCGATGGACCTTAAGAAGGAAAAGAACTTCTTCGAGACCCGCGTCATCGACTATCAGAGCGGAGGTGCTCTGGCTTGGGACTGACGCTGAGGCGGAGTTGCTCGGGTGCTCCCCAATGAGGTGCGATGACCTTAAGTTGGGGAGGTCGTCAAGTATTCGGCGTGAAACGCGCCACGAGGGTATGTCTGTCGCCGGGATAAGTGAACCGCACCCAGGTAATAGGGCGGAGATTGCTCCAGGTGCGGCGCTCGACGACGAGGCAGGCCGACCCCTTGGTGACCCCAAGCGATCGAGCCACCTCCGCTGAGGCACCGACGGCCTGGATGCGGTGCTCGGCCGTGCTCCAGGGCACCTGCCGAAGCAGCCATTGCCCGGGCGGCGTGGTGGCGAAATCCGCGTCCGATACTTCAGGGACCGCACTCGCATTGATCCTCCGCTCCTCCACGCAGAACGGCTTCTTGCCGGCGTAGTGGACGCAGAGCAGTTTTACGAGGCGTGTGGCCTCGTTGATGTCCATCAGGCGCCGATCCTCGGCGCTGGCCTGCCGCTCACTCCGCTGCACGAGGGCATAGGCGTAGGGAAGCCCGAGCGATTTTACCTCGGTCTCTATGTCATGGATTTCGAGCACGGCGGACTGCGCGCGCGGCTGACTGACAAAGCTGCCGGCCTTCCTGTGGCGCTCAATCAAGCCGGACTTGGCAAGCTGGGTCATGACCTTGTTCACGGTCATGCGCGAGCATTGATATTGCTCGGCGAGGTCGACCTCGAACGGCAGGCGGAAACCCGGCTGCCATTCGCCCGACACGATCCGGCTCTCGATGTCGCTCAGGATCTTCTGGTGGAGGGTTGTTTCCTTGGCGTTTCCGTTCGCCACGTCGCGCTCATCCTTCTCAACTCTTCTGGTCCGCTTTAGCGCAGCGTCGGCGTAAGCAGAAATGAAAATCTTCAGCCCGTGTCGCGGGCGAGCAGGTCGCTCATTGCCGCACGGAAGCGCGCCGAGATCTGATCGCGGCGGATATGGCGTCCGTGTTCCGCCTGTTTCCGGCCGCGCACCCAGACCGTGTCGATCCCTACGCCGCTGGCAAACACGAAATGGTCGAGGAGGTGTTCCGCAGAAAGCCAAGGAACTTCCGATATATCGAGGGTCATAAGATCGGCAGGTTTGCCAGGCTCGATCCCACAGGTGCTGCCGAGCGCCTGCGCGCCGCCCTCAAGCGCCCTTTGAAGGAGGGCGAGGCCAGTCGACCCGCCAGGAGGAGCGATTACGTTGCGGGAGTGGCGGGCAAGTCGCTGTGAATATTCGAGCAGCCGTAGCTCCTCGGAAAGGGAGATCAGGATGTTGGAATCCGAGCCGACACCAAAGCGACCGCCGCTTTGCAGGAAAAGAGGCGCCGAAAACACCCCATCGCCGAGGTTTGCCTCCGTCACGGGACATAACCCGGCGACCGCGCCGCTTTCGGCCACGCGACGCGTTTCGGCTTCCGTCATGTGGGTGGCGTGAATGAGACACCAGCGCCCGTCAACGGGCGCGCAGTCAAGCAACCATTCCACTGGCCGCGCCCCAGACCACGCGATGCAGTCTTCCACCTCCTTCACCTGTTCGGCGATGTGGATATGGATCGGCCCGTCTTGAGCGAGAGGCTGGATGGCAGCGAGCTCCTGGGGCGTGACCGCGCGCAGGCTGTGCGGTGCGACTCCGAGAATGCCACCGGGCAAGCGGGCAACGATTTTCGCTGACCGTTCCATCAGGCTTGCATAGCGATCGAGATCGTTGATGAAACGGCGCTGTCCCTCAATCGGCGCGCTCCCTCCGAAACCCGAATGGGCGTAGAAGACCGGCAGCAGCGTGAGCGCGATGCCTGCCTCCGCACTCGCTGCCGCGATTCGTTCGGCCATCTCGGCCGGGTTCGCGTAGGCCGTGCCGTCCTTATCGTGATGCAGATAGTGGAATTCGCCCACGCGGCAGAAACCGGCTTCCAGCATTTCCATGTAAAGCTGCGCGGCCACCGCCTCGACGTGATCAGGTTCCATGGAGAGCGCGAAGCGGTACATGACTGCACGCCAACTCCAGAAACTATCATCGCCAGGCCCGCGGGTTTCGGCCAGGCCGGCCATTGCGCGTTGGAAAGCGTGGCTATGCAGGTTGGGTATTGCGGGCAGCAGGAAACGGTGACGCTCGTCTCCCGGTTGGGCAGCGACTCCCATCTCCACACTGTCGATATGCCCGCCTGAAAGAAGAACCCGCACATCGCGCGCAATGCCGTTTGGCAGCAGTGCGTTCTCGGCATGAATGACGGTCATCGCGGTCTCCTCGCCTAGCGTTCCGCCGAATTTCCGGCTTGCGTGGATGTCAATTAAGTATATACATAAAGACGAGCGGACACGCAACAAGGTGTGACAGGGAAACGAGAGCATGGCGGAAGGCGATCGCATCTGGACGAATGCTCGGCTTGCAACGCTTGACCCGCGCCTGATCGGACTGGGTGTGGTGGAGAGCGGTGCACTCGCCGTCCGCGACGGGCGCATTCTGTTCGCCGGTCCGGCGGCTGAGTTGCCGGCTCCTTATGTTGCACGTGCTGAGGTCGTGGACTGCGAGGGGCGCTGGATCACGCCTGGGTTCGTCGACTGCCACACCCATCTTGTTCATGCTGGAAACCGCGCGCGTGAGTTCGAGATGCGACTCGCTGGCGCAACCTATGAGGAGATTGCGCGGGCAGGGGGAGGCATCGTTTCGTCCGTCTCGAGTGTGCGGGCTGCAAGCGAAGACGATCTCGTGCGCGAAAGCTTGCCGCGGCTCGATGCATTGCTGGCGGAAGGCGTCACCACGGTCGAGATCAAGTCCGGTTACGGACTGACTGTCGAGCATGAGCTGAAGATCCTGCGCGTAGCTCGCAGGCTCAGGGAGGAGAGGGCGGTCTCGGTGACCGCCACCTATCTCGGCGCACATGCGCTGCCCCCCGAATACAAGAGCCGCGCCGATTTTCTGCGGGAGGTCGTGCTGCCAGGGCTGGAAGCCGCACATGCAGCGGGTCTCGCGGATGCAGTTGACGGCTTCTGTGAGGGCATCGCCTTTTCCCCCGAGGAAATCCGGCTTGTTTTCGATGCTGCCAAAAAGCTCGGCCTGCCGGTCAAATTGCACGCCGACCAACTCTCCAACCTGTCCGGCGCAGCGCTTGCTGCGGAATACGGAGCGTTGTCAGCCGATCATCTGGAATATGCCGACGAGAGAGGCGCCGCCGCCATGGCCCGCGCCGGTACGGTAGCTGTCCTGCTCCCTGGGGCCTTCTATTTTATCCGCGAGACGAAGAAGCCGCCGGTCGATCTCTTCCGCAAACATGGCGTGAAGATTGCGCTCGCCACCGACAACAATCCCGGTACGTCGCCGCTTACTTCCGTGCTTCTGACGATGAATATGGGTGCGACCCTTTTCGGTCTCACCGTCGAGGAGTGCCTTGCCGGTGTGACACGCGAGGCCGCCCGCGCGCTTGGTCGTCAGCCGGAGATCGGCACGCTGGAGTCCGGCAAGGTCGCCGATCTCGCCATCTGGGACATCGAGGACCCTGCCGAGCTCGTCTACCGGATGGGCTTTAACCCGCTCCACGCACGCGTGTGGAGGGGGCGGGCACAAGTTCAGGCCTGAGAAGAGGCAAATCATGACCATCATCCTGCATCCTGGCGCGGTGTCGCTCGACAATCTTGCCGCAATTTACTGGAATAACGTGGCCGCCAAGCTCGACCGCGGCAGCGACGCCAATATCGGGAAGGCCGCTGCCCGCATTGCGGCCATCGCCGCCGGCAACGAGCCAGTCTACGGCATCAACACCGGCTTCGGTAAGCTTGCCTCGATCAAAATTGACGCCGCCGATACGGCCACACTCCAGCGCAATCTCATCCTCTCCCATTGCTGCGGCGTGGGGGCGCCACTGTCGGAGAATATCGTGCGCCTCATCATGGCGCTGAAGCTCATATCGCTCGGACGCGGTGCCTCCGGCGTGCGGTTGGAGCTGGTGCGCCTGATCGAAGACATGTTGGAGAGAGGTGTGACACCGGTCATCCCGGAAAAAGGGTCTGTCGGCGCCTCGGGGGATCTTGCGCCACTCGCCCACATGGCTGCGGTGATGATGGGAGAGGCCGAGGCCTTCTATCAGGCTGAGCGGTTGCCCGGCCGTGTCGCTCTGGAGCGGGCGGGACTCAAGCCGGTGGTGCTCGCAGCCAAGGAAGGACTTGCCCTCATCAATGGCACGCAGGCATCCACCGCCTTGGCGCTCGGCGGCCTGTTTCGCGCCCACCGCGCTGCTCAGGCGGCACTGATTACTGGGGCCATGTCAACCGATGCGGCCATGGGCTCGTCCGCGCCGTTCACGGCCGAAATCCATACGCTGCGCGGCCACAGGGGCCAGATCGACACCGCTGCGGCTCTTCGCGGATTGCTAGAAGGATCGGCTATCCGCCAGAGCCATCTGCACGGCGATGAGCGCGTGCAGGATCCCTATTGCATCCGCTGCCAGCCGCAAGTGGACGGAGCCTGCCTCGACCTTTTGCGCATGGCTGGCCGCACGCTTGAGATCGAGGCAAACGCGGTGACGGACAATCCACTCGTACTGTCGGATGACAGCGTCGTTTCTGGCGGTAATTTTCACGCTGAACCGGTCGCCTTCGCCGCCGATCAGATCGCGATGGCGGTATGCGAGATCGGTGCCATTGCTCAACGCCGCATCGCGCTGCTCGTCGATCCGGCGCTATCCTATGGTCTGCCTGCGTTCCTGGCGAAGAAGCCGGGGCTGAATTCCGGCCTCATGATCGCGGAAGTCACATCTGCTGCGCTGATGAGCGAGAACAAGCAGATGGCACATCCCGCCTCTGTCGACTCGACGCCGACCTCGGCGAACCAGGAGGATCACGTCTCCATGGCTTGCCATGGCGCGCGACGGCTCGTCCAGATGACTGAAAACCTGTTTGCCATCATCGGCATCGAGGCCTTGGCAGCAGCTCAAGGCATTGAGCTGCGCGCCCCGCTGACCACGAGCCCGAAACTGCAGACGGTCATCGCTACCCTGCGCTCCGTCGTGCCGACGTTGGAGGAGGACCGCTACATGGCGCCCGATCTGGATGCCGCCGCGGCGCTCGTTGCCGACGGCAGGTTGATCGCCTGCGTCTCGGCCAGCCTGCTGCCGGTGCTGGAGGTATAACATGTCCCCTGTCTTCGAGATCAGCCGCGGCTCTTCGCCCGTCATCCTCGCTTTTCCGCACACGGGCACGGAGCTACCGCCGGAGATTGCCGCGAGGCTTAACGACAACGGTACGATCCTGGCTGACACCGATTGGCATATCGACACCCTTTATGCCGGCCTGCTGCCCAAGGTGACGACGGTTCGGGCGACGTTCCATCGCTACGTGATTGACGCCAATCGGGATCCGTCTGGGGCGAGCCTCTATCCGGGCCAGAACACTACCGGCCTCATCCCCGAGACCGATTTCGACGGTAAGTCCCTCTGGAAATCGGGGGAGGAGCCGACCGAAGCCGACATTTGCCGTCGCGTGGAGCAGTTCCATGCACCTTATCATGCCGCGCTTTCGGCCGAGATCGACCGAGTGAAGGCACTGCATGGTGTCGCCGTCCTCTACGACTGCCACTCCATCCGTTCACATATCCCGTTCCTGTTTGAAGGACGGCTGCCGGACTTCAACATCGGCACTCACATGGGGCGCGCCTGCGATCCAGCGATCGAGGCCGCCGCCGTCGAGTCTGCGCGCGCGGCGGAGGACTACACCCATGTGCTGAACGGCCGCTTCAAAGGAGGATGGACGACACGGCACTACGGTCGACCGGAGAGCGGCGTCCATGCGATCCAGATGGAACTCGCACAGTCGACCCATTTGATGGCTGAAACCCCGCCCTACGCCTACGAGCCCGCAAAGGCGGAAGCACTCCGCGTCCAGCTGAAAGCCATTCTCGAGCGCATCGAAGCGATCGCGCTTCGTCTCGGACATTGAGAGGACAAGATCATGACCAATCCGCGCCACAACGTTCGCGAGGTCCGCGCGCCAAGGGGCACCGAACTCAACGCTAAAAGCTGGGTCACGGAAGCGCCGCTGCGCATGTTGATGAACAATCTCGATCCGGATGTCGCCGAGCGCCCGAATGAGCTTGTTGTCTATGGCGGCATCGGCCGCGCCGCTCGCACATGGGAGGATTTCGACCGTATTGTCGCAACCCTCAAGACGCTGAACGACGACGAAACGCTCCTGGTACAGTCCGGCAAACCTGTCGGCGTCTTCCGGACGCACAAGGACGCGCCGCGTGTGCTGATCGCTAACTCAAACCTCGTTCCGCACTGGGCGACCTGGGACCATTTCAACGAACTCGACAGAAAGGGGCTGGCCATGTACGGCCAGATGACCGCGGGTTCCTGGATTTATATCGGGACCCAGGGGATCGTTCAGGGCACCTACGAGACATTCGTTGAGGCTGGCCGCCAGCACTATGGCGGCAACCTGACGGGCAAGTGGATTTTGACGGGAGGCCTCGGCGGCATGGGTGGTGCCCAGCCGCTGGCGGCCGTCATGGCTGGCGCTTGCTGCCTGGCTGTCGAGTGTGATGAGACTCGCGTCGATTTCCGCCTGCGCACACGCTATCTCGACGCCAAAGCGCATACGCTCGACGAGGCGCTCGCCATGATCGATCAATGGACGAAGGCAGGAGAGGCGAAGTCTGTTGGTCTCATCGGCAACGCCGCTGAGATATTCCCTGAAATCGTGCGCCGCGGCGTGAAGCCTGACATCGTCACCGATCAGACTTCAGCCCATGATCCGATACATGGCTATCTTCCGGCTGGCTGGACGGTGGCCGAATGGCGCGCGAAGCAGGAAAGCGATCCGAAAGCCGTGGAGGCAGCGGCCCGCGCTTCGATGAAAGTCCATGTCGCTGCCATGGTCGACTTTTGGAACATGGGTGTCCCAACGCTCGACTACGGCAACAACATCCGCCAGGTGGCCAAGGAGGAAGGGCTGGACAACGCTTTCGCATTTCCTGGCTTCGTGCCGGCGTACATTCGTCCGCTCTTCTGCCGTGGCATCGGCCCCTTCCGCTGGGCGGCGCTTTCGGGCGACCCGGAGGACATCTACAAGACAGACGCCAAGGTCAAGGAGTTGCTGCCCGACAATGCTCATCTGCATAACTGGCTTGACATGGCTAAGGAACGCATCTCCTTCCAAGGGCTGCCAGCGCGGATCTGCTGGGTAGGCCTCGGTGACCGTCATCGCCTCGGCCTGGCGTTCAACGAGATGGTGAGAAACGGCGAGCTGAAGGCGCCGATTGTCATCGGCCGCGACCATCTCGATTCAGGCTCGGTCGCTTCTCCCAATCGCGAAACGGAGGCAATGAAGGACGGCTCCGATGCCGTCTCCGACTGGCCGCTGCTCAACGCACTCCTCAACTGCGCTTCCGGTGCGACTTGGGTGTCGCTGCACCACGGTGGTGGCGTGGGCATGGGCTTCTCGCAGCATTCAGGCATGGTCATCTGCTGCGACGGCACAGACGATGCCGCGCGCCGCATCGAACGCGTCTTGTGGAACGATCCGGCTACAGGCGTCATGCGCCATGCCGATGCAGGCTACGACGTCGCGTTGGACTGCGCGAGGGAAAAGGGCCTGCGCCTGCCGGGCATCCTTGGTAACTGAGGCGAGGCTAAGATGCGGATTATCCGGCGCCGGGATTATTCACGTATGCCATGGAAAAACGGGCAGGGCCTCACCGAGGAGGTGATGGCCTTCCCGGCTGGCAGCAGCGTTGAGAGTTTCGACTGGCGCCTCAGCATTGCGCATGTTGGTACGGACGGCCCGTTCTCGGTCTTCCCCGACATCGAACGGACCATTGCGCTTCTCGATGGCGAAGGCCTGGCGCTTGATCTGCCTGAGGGGCGCACGGTCACGCTCGGGCCGGGTTCAGAACCGTTTTCCTTTCCAGGTGACTGGGTGATCAGCAGCCGCAATCTTCGGGGGGCGACGACCGATCTCAACATGATGACCCGTCGCGGCCGTTACAGGCACTTCATGCGCCGAGAGACTGTGATTGGCACGCTGGCCGTTCAGGCGAAGCATGACGCTCTACTCGTCTTCAATGCCATGGCCCGGGTGCGCAGCGGCGTTGAACAGGCCGAGCTTGCCCGGTGGGACACGGTTCGACTGGAGCCGGGTGAACGCCTTTCGGTGACGTCCGAGGGAGCGGTTGACCTTTTTCTAATCGACGTGAGGCCGGAGCTGTAAGGATCTGTTGCGGCCTTCCTAGAAAACAGAACGACATCGCTGCCTGTCGATCGCCTCCGATCCCGCAGGGCCGGCTTGACCGCTAGCCTGATCGCATCGCAACGATGCCGTCGTGATCGATGGTCTTGAAACAAGGGATCGGGACGGAATGTTATAGGTTCAGCCTGAGCATTTGGAGGGCTAGGTGGAGCCAGAACCGCCAAATGAGACAGCGCGGAAGCCGGTCCCGACAGACATCGCGTCGCAGGGCGGCGACTCACACGGCGCGTTCACCAGGGGCGCCCTCGATCGCCTCCTCGATGAGCCGTGGCCTAGGGCCGGGATGCGGATGCACAGCATCAAAAGCGATCGGCTCGCAGAGTTTGGCGCTTCATCGAAGCTGAACGTCGAAAGGACGTTCATCGCGCTGCTCAAGGAGGAGGGACGCCGCTGCGCTGATGAGTTCCTCTTAAGACATGGCGATGATCTTGGTCGGCGGTCCACACTTGGATGTGCTGTTGGCGGAGGCTTAAGCCAATGACGCTGATCGGACTTGCCGGAATGCTTGGCGGACTCGGTCTTCTGATCGCACTCGCCTTCCGCGGCTGGAGCGTGCTGCTGCTTGCGCCAATCGCGGCACTTGTTGCGGCCCTGTTCTCCCGCGAACCTCTTCTGGCGCACTGGACCCAAACTTTCATGGGCAGTGCTGCAGAGTTTCTTGCGCGCTTCTTTCCCTTGTTTCTGCTTGGCGCGCTATTCGGCAAGTTGATGGAGGACAGCGGGTCGGTGACCGCCATCGCGACCTTCATGACGCAGCGGATGGGTCCACAGCGGGCGATGCTGGCAGTCGTGCTCGCTGGTGCGATGGTCACCTACGGGGGAGTTAGCCTCTTCGTCGCCTTTTTCGTTTTGGCGCCCATGGCGCAGGAACTGTTTTGCACCGCCAATATCCCCCGCCGGCTGATGCCGGCGGCGATCGTGCTCGGCACCTCGACCTTCACCATGTCGGCGCTGCCCGGCACGCCGTCAATCCAGAACGCGATTCCGATGCCGTTCTTCGGCACCACGCCATTCGCCGCACCGGGGCTCGGCATTCTGGCGGCGCTGATCATGCTTGGCTTCGGCCTGTGGTGGCTCGGTCGCGAGGAGAGAAGGGCAAAGAGGATCGGCGAAGGTTTTGGCGACGGTGCACCGATGCCGGCCGGTCGTCTCGCAACCGATGAAAAATTGCGGGAGCGGGCAACCGCTGCGCGTGAGTTTGATCCGGCGGAAATCGTGCATGGCAAGCAAACCGATAGACCACCGTCAATCACACTCGCTGTCCTGCCCCTTGTCGTGGTGGTCGCCGTCAATCTCGCGATGTCGCAGTTCATCCTGCCTGCACTCGACACGCACTATTTGGCGGACCCTCGTTTCGGCGGCGTCTCGCTTGCGGATCTCGGCGGCATCTGGGCGGTGATCACCGCACTCACTTGCGCTATCGTCACGGTACTTGCGGTGAGCCATGGACGATTGCCGGCTCCCCGCGCGACCTTAGACGCCGGCGCCAATGCGGCAGTGCTACCGGCGATGAATGTTGCGAGCCTGGTCGGATTCGGCGCGGTCGTGGCCGCAATGCCTGCGTTCGCAGTGGTGCGCGATGCTGTTCTCGGTATCGGCGGCAGCCCCTTGGTGTCGCTGGCGGTCGCTACTAATTCACTTGCCGCTCTGACCGGATCGGCATCCGGCGGCCTGACGATTGCACTGGACGCGCTTGGCGCGACTTACTTGGAGCGAGCAACGTCGATAGGGCTCGATCCAGCTCTCCTGCATCGCGTGGCGGTGATCGGATCGGGCACCCTTGATAGTCTGCCGCACAATGGCGCGGTGGTGACGCTGCTCGCGGTCTGCGGCTCGACGCATCGCGAGAGCTATCGCGACATTGTCATCGTCGGAATCGTTGGCCCCGTGATAGCGCTTGTTTTCCTGATCGTGATCGGCTCAATGGTCGGGCCCTTCTGAGCCGGCTGGAATACGCACGCTCCAATACTGTGACTGGCCCGATACGGCCGCTTTCGCGCGGCCCAGCGGATCACATATCTCCATTAGATCGCTACCGATACCCCATTCTTGTTGTCCTTCAAAAAGAACAAAATGCCTCTTTGTGGGTAGGTCATTATGGGCGCTAAAGTCCTATTAAATTAGGGTAGGGGACCACTTTCTCTGTCATCGAGAGAAGGGCGGTTTTATTCCCTGAATGGGCGTTCTAAAAAAAGAACATTCTTGTTGACTCGGCCGAATTTCCGGGACACTCTGTAACAGCTCCCAGCCTGCTCGCGCAGATTGGGGACCGCGGTGATTTGAAGTGCACAGCTTGCGCCGCGTCATCAAACGCTAAAGCGTCACGGGGCGTGCCGAGCGCTTCGTGACTTGCAGTCAAGGATTGCTGGTCATGATCATCGCTCTGGCAAAGCCGGCTTCTCTCCGCCCGATGCCCCGAATGTGCATTGGCCATGAGTGTTGTCCCTTCTGAGCGAAGAGATCCCTTCCCAGACAACACCTTCATTCGACGCCGCCTTTCCTCTGCCGGCGGCAGGAGAGTTTTGCCATGCCGACCGCTCACATCATCGAAATCGAGGAAATTGCCGCAGGCGTGATCGTCGCCACCGAAGGCGGCTTCCGGTTCTTCGCGGCTGAAGCGGCCTTCCGATCTCTGGATCGAGAAGTGTTCCCCAGCATCGCCCATGCCATTCGCGCTGTACACGACACGCTCCGCAAACAGCGTTCCTCCTTCAACTCCAAGAAAAGGTCTATTCTGATGTCTTCTCTTCAACGCTCCGGGAAATGGAGCTTGCGGACAGCGCTTGCCGTCGTGGCGACGCTGGGCTCGTTCGGAACCGCATGGGCCGCCAAGGATCAGCTGGTCATCGGCGCCACGCAATATCCCTCGAACCTCAATCCCAACCATGAGGCCATCACCTCGAAGGATTACGTGTTGGGCTTCGTCTTCCGCCAGGCGACGGCTTTCAACGGCGAGGGCAAGAACGTCTGCCTCCTCTGCTCCGAATTCCCGACGATCGAGAACGGCCTTGCCAAGATCGAGACTCGCGACGACGGCTCGAAGGGCATCGCCATCACGTTCAAGATCCATCCCAAGGCCACCTGGGGTGACAGCGTTCCGGTGACCGCGAAGGACGTGCTCTTCACCTGGAATCTCGGACGCCAGAAGGAAGCGGGCTTCTTGAGCCTCGATGCCTATGACCGTTTCGAGAAAATCGAGGTGATCGACGACAAGACCGTCATTCTCCACACCAAGACGGTTCGCAGCGATTACAACGAACTCGGACGCTTCCGCATCCTGCCGGAGCATATCGAAGGCCCTATCGTTAAAAGCGTCGGCGTTGCCGAATATCCGAAAAATACGGCCTATAACCGCGCCTCGACGACGCCCGGCCTCTACAACGGCCCTTACCTGATCAAGGAGATTCAGTCGGGCTCCAACATCATACTCGAACCGAACCCGCATTGGTACGGCAAGGCGCCTTACTTCAAACGTATCGTCATTCGCACCATCGAGAACTCGGCGGCGCTTCAGGCCAACGTCCTGTCGGGCGATGTGGATTTCGCGGCAGGCGATGGCGTGGGCCTCACCACCGATCAGGTGCTGGAGCTCGAAAAGGCTCACAAGGCCAAGTTCGACTTCATCTACAAGCCGAGCTACACCTACGAGCACATCGATCTGCAGAAGAACAATCCGATCCTGCAGGACAAGCGCGTCCGCCAGGCTCTGCTCTATGCGATCAATCGCAAGGCGCTGACGGATAAGCTCTTCGACAGCCGTGAGCCCGTGGCCGACACCTTCCTCGCGCCGATCAGCCCCTTCTACGACAACAGTGTCACCAAATTCGCCTACGATCCGAAGAAGGCGGCGGCGTTGTTGGAGGAGGCAGGATGGAAGGCGGGGCCCGACAAGATCAGGGTCAATGCGCAGGGCCAGCGTCTATCCCTCGATTTCAGCACGACGGCCGGCAACAAGGTGCGCGAACTCGTGCAGCAGGTTCTGCAGAGCCAGTGGCGCGAGGTTGGCGTCGAGGTCGTGATCAAGAACGAGCCGGGACGCACGTTCTTCGGCGAGACGGCCCGCAAGCGCACCTATGGAGGCCTTGCCCTTTATGCCTGGACCAGCGATCCGGATGAGCCGCCGGTGCGCAACCTTCACACCTCGGCCATTCCTGTCGAGGGCAACAACTGGGCCGGCAATAACATCGCGGCTTTCTCCAATCCGCAGTTCGATGCGGCTTTGGACAAGCTCCTCGTCGAACTCGATCCTGCCGCTCGCAAGAAACTCTGGTCTGAGCTGCAAAAGATCTATGTGGAGGAGCTGCCGGTTCTCCCGCTCTTCTTCCGCGTCCAGCCCTTCGCCCTCCCGAAATGGCTGAAGGGTGTCGAGCCTACCGGCAGCGGTGTCAGCACGCACTGGGCTGAAACCTGGCATGCGATCTAACCGCCTTGAAAGCGAGCCTGGACCGTCCAGGCTCGCCTCTCCCCTCGCTCTCGAAGTCGACGGCTTGTCCGTCGATTTTTCGTCTCATGAAGGAAACAAGCGCGTCGTCGATGGCGTGAGCTACGCGATCGCGCGCGGGCAGACGCTCGGTGTCGTCGGCGAAAGCGGCTGCGGCAAATCCATGACGGCGCTGGCTCTTTTGGGACTAGTTCCAAAACAGGGGTGCGTCACGGGACGCATCAGCGTCAGCGGTCAAGGCCTGTCCGAAATTGCGATAGACGAATGGCCGGAGATTCGCGGCAAGCGCATCGCGATGGTGTTTCAGGAACCGATGACGGCGCTCAACCCCGCCATGCGGATTGGCGATCAGATCGCGGAGGTGCTGCACCTTCATGAGGGTCTAAGCTGGAAGGAGGCGCGTGAGCGCGCGGTCGAAGAATTACGCCTCGTCGGCATCCCATCTCCTGCCGAGCGCGCAAATGCCTATCCGCATCAACTCTCGGGCGGCATGCGCCAACGTGTCGTGATCGCCATGGCGCTTGCCTGCCGTCCCGACGTGCTGATCGCGGACGAGCCTACGACAGCGCTCGACGTGACGATCCAGGCGCAGATCCTCGAACTGATGCAGCGTTTGCAGGATGAGATCGGCATGGCGGTGCAATTCATCAGCCACAATCTCGCCGTGGTGTCGGAGATCGCGGACGACGTGATCGTTATGTATGCGGGCCAGATCGTGGAGCGCGCGAGCGCCGATGAGCTCTTTTCCAACCCGCTTCATCCCTACACGCAGGGACTGATCGCCACCCTGCCGAAGATTGAGAATCGTCAGGATGAACTGCCGGTCATTCCCGGCATGGTTCCGCGCCTTGATGGAACCCTCAAGGGATGCCGCTTTGCCGGGCGGTGCGTGAAGGCGGATTCGGAATGCCATGCCCTTATACCTGTCTTGCGCTCGATAAGCCCTGGGCACGATGTTGCCTGCCATAAGGTTCGTCCATGACCGCTCTTCTTTCAGTCAAGGAATTGACCATCAGTTTCCCGGTCGGCGGCGTGTCGCTTCTGCCGAGGCGCCGTCGCGTCATTCAGGCCGTCCAGGATGTGAGCTTCGATATCGCTCCCGGCGAGACCTTGGCTCTCGTGGGCGAGAGCGGCTGCGGCAAGACGACGGCAGGCCGCGCCACTGCCGGCCTTTACAAAGCACCGAAAGGCACGGTTTCGTTTCGAGGGCAAGACATCTTTAATCTGCCGCGAGCCAGCCGGAAGCCTGTGCGCCGCGCGATCCAGATGGTCTTTCAGGACCCATTCTCCTCGCTCGATCCGCGCATGACCGTTTTCGAGATTTTGAGCGAGCCTTTGAAGATCAACCGTATGGGCAGCGCGCGCGAGATCCGCGAGCGCGTGCAGGATCTGATCGGGCAGGTCGGCTTGCCGGCGGATTCCCTCAATCGCTATCCGCACGAATTCTCGGGCGGCCAGCGCCAGCGCATCGCGATTGCACGGGCGCTCGCGCCTGAGCCGGAACTTATCGTCGCCGATGAGCCGTTATCCGCCCTCGATGTTTCGGTGCAGAGCCAAGTGCTCAACCTGCTTGGCGCTCTCAAGCGCGAGCGCGGACTCAGCTATCTCTTCATCAGCCATGATCTTGCTGCCGTTCATCACATCGCCGACCGCGTCGCGGTGATGTATCTCGGCCGTCTCGTGGAAATCGCCGGGCGCGATGCGCTGTTCGCCAATCCCCGACATCCCTATACGCAAGGACTTCTGGCAGCCGTGCCGCGCATCGGGCAGGGGCGCCGGAAAAGAACCCTGATCGCAGGCGATCTTCCAAGCCCTCTCGCTGTGCCGTCAGGCTGCGCCTTCCATCCCCGTTGCCCGCTCGCGCAGGAAATCTGCCGCCGCGAACGCCCGGAGCTCAAAACACATAGCGATGTGGCTCATCTCACGGCCTGCCATTTCGCGGAGCGCAAGGAGGCCGCATGATCGTCTTTCTCCTGCGTCGCCTTCTCGGCATGGCGGTCGTCCTACTCGTCATGTCTTTCGTGGTTTACGGCCTCATCGGTCTCATGCCGGGCGATCCCATCGATCTCATGGTCCTGTCGAATCCCGGCATGACGGCGGCCGATGCGGATCGGCTGCGTGCGCTGCATGGCCTCGACCAGCCGCTCATCGCCCGCTACTGGCGCTGGCTGATCGCCGCCTTGAACGGTGATTTCGGCTTCTCCCGCGTCTATGCCCGGCCCGTTCTCGATATCGTCGGCCCGGCGCTTTGGCAGACGACGAAGCTCGTCGCGCTCACTCTCGCGATCAGCAGCATTCTCGCCATCGCTCTCGGCATCCGCTCCGCCATTAGGCCGGGCGGCAAGTTCGATACGCTCATCAGCTTCGTGAGCTTCGCGGGCATCTCCATTCCGTCCTTCTGGCTCGCCCTGATTCTCATCCTGGCCTTCGCGGTTGGGCTCGGCTGGCTTCCGGCCAGCGGAATGGGGCGGCCCGGCGAGGGAGGGTTCTGGGACAGCGCGCGCTATCTCATTCTTCCTGTGGCGACCCTCGTCATTGCCAACCTGGGCGGCGTGACCCGCTATGCGCGCTCGTCGATGATCGAGACTCTGCGCATGGATTTCATCCGCACCGCGCGAGCCAAGGGCGCGCGCGAGCCGCGCGTCGTTCTGCGCCATGCCTTTCCCAATGCCCTGACCTCGGTGATCACGGTGATCGGCGTGAATTTCGGCACGTTGTTCTCTGGAGCGCTGATTACCGAGACCATGTTCGCGCAGCGCGGCCTCGGCAAGACGATCTACGATGCGATCCTGGGCAACGATTTCAATCTGGCGCTTGTCGCCCTGCTCTTTGCCACCTTCGCGACCCTGATCGGCAATCTTCTAGCCGATATCGCCTATGCCTGGCTCGATCCGAGGATTTCTGTGACATGACCGCAAGCGCGATGACCTTGCATGCCTCGCCCTGGCAAAGGCGCTGGGCGCGGTTCCGGCGCAACAGGACGGCGCTTGCTGGCCTTTGCGTTCTTATCGGCCTGATCATGTTCTCCCTGGCCGCTTTCCCGCTCGAAGCCTTCTTAGGCATCGATGCCAACAATGCGGATCTGCTTTCCCGCTTCGATCCGCCTTCCGCTACGAACTGGCTGGGGCACGATGAGTTGGGGCGTGATGTCCTCATCCGGCTCATGTATGGCGGGCAGGTGTCGCTCGCCGTCGGCTTTGCCGCAACGTTTCTCGGCGCGGTGATCGGTATCTCAATCGGGCTTGCTGCCGGCTATTTTGGCGGACGCGTGGACGCGCTGCTGATGCGTTTTACCGACGGTATCATCGCTCTTCCGCTCCTGCCGCTTCTCATCGTGCTGGCCGCGATCGATCTGACGAAGCTCGGCTTCTCGACCGATTTTGCGCGCTCGGGCGCGGCGAGCTTCTACCGGATCGTCCTGATCATTGCCCTGATCGACTGGACCCGGATCGCCCGCCTTGTGCGCGCCTCCACGCTCAGCATCCGCGAGCGAGAATTCGTGCTGGCCGCCCGCGTCTCAGGAGCGGGGACAATCCGCATCCTGCTGCGCAGCGTTCTACCCAACGTGATCGCGCCGATCATTGTCGCGTGCAGCCAGGTGCTGGGCAGCGTCATCCTCTTCGAGGCGGTTTTGAGCTTCTTAGGGTTCGGCATTGTCCCGCCGACGCCGAGCTGGGGCAACATGCTCAACAACGCACAGGAACTCGTGGCAACCGCCCCGCTGCTCGCGATCTATCCCGGACTTTTCATCTTCACTACTGTCATCGCCGTGAACTTCATCGGCGATGGTCTTCAGGACGCTTTTGATCCGCGGGCAGAATAAAATGGCGGGCGAACTTCTTAAATACGCCCTTGATGATGTGCTCTATCCATCCATCGCGTCTTTCGACGACGGCTATCTGGAGGTCGGTGGGGGCACCGACACGCGGAACTGTTTCATCAGCGGAAGTGACAAGCTCGTTTCAAACGAGCTTGTCACTTGCTGACGGAAGTAGCCCGGGCCCTATGTTGAGAACACCGACGGATTCAGACAGCATCTAAGCAAGGGTATCCGAGTTTTTACGCGATGGGATCGTCAGTAGGTTGCGGCCGGGTTGACCTGCCAGATCTCGGTTACAAGCTTGCCGTCCCGATAGACGAGGACATAGCGGACCTTGATTTTATTAGTGCCGGCGAAGGTCACATCGGCCGTCACGGTCGCGCCGGCAGGATTGGCAGCTTCGGAAGTGGCAGCGATAGTCGCATTCTGGCCGCCCTGCGCAGCGAAGAACTTGGACCAGACTCCACTGATCGCCCCGGGCGCGGCGTAGTTGCCATTAAGAGGCCCGCCAACCCAATGCAGAGCGGCGCCCTCCGCATATGCCCCGGTGACGGTAGTCAGATCCCCCGCCGCAATGCTCTTGATGCGTGCTTTTGCAAGGTCTTCGGCCGGACCCGCCAGCGCGGGAGTGGCTACAAGGGCCGCAAGGACAAGCGGGGTGGCAAGATTGGTCTGTCGGCGCATCTTCGGTTACCTCCTGGTTTGAAATGCACATGACTAAGACGCGTCCGACGAGGAGTTATTCCGCTCGATCAAAAAAATAAAAAGATTGGTTCACGGAATAAGAAGGCCTACGAAGGGTCTATCTTTCCGACGCCGGATAGATCGGCAATCTTTGCTAAGGTCCCAGGAAGAGGTGCTCCGCCAACGGCGATAGGTGGTTCGCTCTTTTCTTCAATGCAAGGTAAGATAATGACCGCCGATATGGTGCGCCAGCTCGAACCGCTTGTGCCGGCGTTACGACGCTATGCTCGCGCGTTGATGCGCGACCGCTCCGATGCGGACGATCTGGTGCAGGACTGCCTGGAACGTGCGATCGGTCGTTGGTATCAGAGACGCAATGAGGAAGATCCCCGTGCTTGGATGTTCACCATCCTGCACAATCTGGCCATGACACGGCTGCGGCGACAAGTTCAACGGCCCGCACATGTGTCGATCGAGGATGTCGATGAAGCAAGCCTCTCATGCACGGCCCCACAGGAAGACCGTTTACGCTATCGTGATTTGCTGTCCGCCTTGACAGAGTTGCCTGAGGAACAGCGCACAGTCCTACTGCTCGTTACCGTCGAAGACCTTTCTTACGCAGATGCGGCGCAAGTGCTGGATATCCCGATCGGCACGATCATGTCGCGTCTGTCCCGCGCCCGCGAGCGCCTCACGCGTCTGATGTCAGCCGATCTTCGACCGGACGCCCCCCGCTTGCACCTCCGGAGCATTAAATGAGTTCCCGACCCATTACTGAAGACGACCTCAACGCCTTTGTCGACGGAAGACTCGATGTCCCCCGCCGCAAAGAGGTCATCGCCTATCTCGAGGCCCATCCGGACGTGGCGCAAAGGATCGCGCTGTACACTGAGCAGCGGGATATGCTGCGAACCGCCCTTCAGCCAATTGCCGAAGAGCCCATTCCACCTGAGCTCGATGTTTCGCGTATGATCTGGGAGCGGCGACGGCCGCGCACAATGCCACGATGGGCGGGCGTGGCCGCAGCTGTGGCTCTCATGATCATCGGAGGGGCAGGGGGCTGGATCTTGCGCGGCTTGGATCAGCCATCCTCGGCAACTGTGCAATCACTGGCGCGGGAGGCAGCCGCGAGCTATTTCGCCTATGCTCCCGATCTGGTGCGCCCGGTCGAAATCCGCGCGGATGATAGCAAAACTCTCGCTGCCTGGACGGCCAAGCGGGTCGGTCGACCGATTGCCATTCCAGATCTTGCAGCATCCGGCTATCACTTCATGGGTGGTCGCGTCGTGCCAACCGACTACGGTCCTGCTGCCCTGTTCATGTACGACAACGACCGGGGAACACGCCTTGTCATTCTCGCGCGTCCTATCGAGGCTGCCCAAGAGCTTCCAATGTCTCCTGTCCGACAGGGCGGCGTCAATGGCTTTGCATGGGTGGGCAACGGGCTTGGCTATAGCATTGTCGGTCCGGTTCAGGCCGAGGCTCTTCGAGATATCGCTGACGACGCCCGGAGACAGGTGGGCACCCACGCCTGACCAAACCAGGAGAAGACGATCAGCGGGCCGATAAAGCCGTCCTGGCGGCGACGTCGTCCCATCCGCGACGCCGCCCCCGCGGTGCGCTCTGCAGGCCGGCGATCACTTTGGTCCGGGCACGCGCGAGCTGGTTCGGCCAGGCGATGGTGACCGTCGGCAAGTCTTTGAAACACATTATCAATCTGGCACGCAGAGAGGGGCATAGCTTACGATAGAGGTCTTTCTCCCTGCTGTCGCCCGCGCCGCTATTGTCATGTTTGGGCTATGATGCCTGAGCCTATGGTATCGGGCAGCGCAAAGGTTTATTCAGGTCGATGATCCTGCTCTGGTTCAGAGCGACATGTAAGTGAAAGACGCCCGCCCGATGCCAGCTTATCGTTCAAGAACCACAACACATGGCCGTAACATGGCTGGGGCCCGCGGCCTCTGGCGTGCTACCGGGGTGAGGGATGGCGACTTTGGCAAACCTATCATTGCCGTGGTCAATTCCTTTACCCAATTCGTTCCCGGCCATGTCCATTTGAAAGACCTCGGTCAGCTTGTCGCGCGAGAGATCGAGGCGGCAGGCGGCATTGCGAAAGAGTTCAACACCATCGCAGTGGATGACGGCATCGCCATGGGGCATGACGGCATGCTCTATTCGCTGCCATCGCGTGAGATTATCGCCGACAGCGTCGAGTACATGGTCAATGCCCATTGTGCCGATGCCATGGTCTGCATCTCGAACTGCGACAAGATCACACCCGGCATGCTCAACGCGGCGATGCGGCTGAACATTCCCGCCGTCTTCGTCTCGGGCGGGCCGATGGAGGCCGGCAAGGTGGTCCTGCATGGCAAGACGCATGCGCTGGATCTCGTGGATGCCATGGTCGCTGCTGCAGATGAGAATGTCTCGGATGCCGATGTGCAGGTCATCGAGCGCTCGGCCTGCCCAACCTGCGGCTCGTGCTCGGGCATGTTCACGGCGAATTCGATGAACTGCCTGACCGAGGCTCTGGGCCTTTCGCTGCCCGGCAATGGATCGACGCTTGCCACCCATGCCGACCGCAAGCGGTTGTTCGTCGAGGCAGGCCATCTCATCGTAGACCTTGCCAAGCGCTATTATGAACAGGACGACGCTTCGGTTCTGCCGCGCAGCGTGGCGAACAAGCGGGCTTTCGAGAATGCTATGTCGCTTGACATTGCCATGGGTGGCTCCACCAACACGGTGCTGCATATCCTTGCCGCCGCGCATGAGGGCGAGATCGACTTCACCATGGACGACATCGACGCATTGTCGCGCAAGGTGCCTTGCCTGTCGAAGGTCGCCCCAGCCAAGCAGGACGTGCATATGGAGGACGTCCATCGCGCCGGCGGCATCATGGCGATCCTTGGCCAATTGGATGCGGGTGGCCTGATCCACCGCGATACGCCGACGGTCCACACGTCCACCCTAGGTGAGGCGATCGAACGCTGGGCCATCGACCGCACGGAAAGCGAGAGCGTGCGCACGTTCTTCAGGGCGGCTCCCGGCGGCGTTCCGACCCAGATCGCGTTCAGCCAGGAAGCTCGTTGGGACGAGCTGGATCTCGACCGCGAAAAGGGCGTGATCCGCTCGGTCCAGCATCCCTTCTCGAAGGATGGCGGCCTGGCGGTGCTCAAGGGCAATGTCGCGCTCGACGGCTGCATCGTGAAAACCGCCGGCGTGGATGAAACCATCCTCAAGTTCACCGGCCCGGCCGTGGTGTACGAGAGCCAGGACGCCGCCGTGAAGGGCATCCTCGGCAAGGAGGTCAAGGCGGGCGACGTGGTGGTGATCCGCTACGAAGGCCCCAAAGGCGGGCCGGGCATGCAGGAGATGCTTTACCCGACCAGCTATCTGAAATCGCGGGGCCTCGGCAAAGCCTGCGCGCTAATCACCGATGGGCGGTTCTCGGGCGGCACTTCGGGGCTTTCCATCGGCCATGTCTCGCCCGAGGCGGCACAGGGCGGAGCGATCGGTCTGGTGCGCAACGGCGACATCATCGAAATCGACATTCCCAATCGGACGATCAATCTTGCGATCTCCGATGAGGAGCTGGCGGCCCGCCGCGCCGAACAGGATAAGCTCGGCTGGAAGCCCGCAGCCCCGCGCGAGCGCAACGTGACCACGGCGCTGAAGGCCTATGCCGCCTTTGCCGCTTCCGCCGACAAGGGGGCGGTCCGCATCCTGCCGGAATGATCTGGCCCGATTGCGGAGCCCGGCTGACGAGCTCCGCCGCAGGCCAGCTTGCATGACCTCTCGCGTCCTGCGCGGGGTGCTGACAAGCTGGCCAGACCTCCTCCTCAGGCTAGTCGCTGTGAGAGGCGGGAGCCACGGGAGTGGGGGGCGTCAGTAATCTCCCATCGGATTCGCCGCCACAGGCGCTCGTCGGGATTTTCGGTTCCGGTGATCCGGATCGAGCATCTGTCTCCGGAACAGCTAAGGGCCTATGCGTCACCGACAACAAGCTCGTCCTCAATGCGAGCCGCCGGCAATCGGGAGCCTAGGGCGATGCTCTTGCGTGAGCCGCGCACTTTTCCAGGTCGATGAGATGGCTGCCCGTCTCCGGGATTGAGAAGAGCGAGGAGGGCCGCCCAATCAGCCGGGCTGCTCGGCCGGACATTGGCGAAGTGCTGCCGAAGAGTTGGTCTCCGGCTCGATTACTAGATCTTCGACGACATCCACGTTCGCGCAACCACCGTAGTAGCGACGATGCGAACCGTTCCGGGATTTCCGGGGCTCCATGTTGCCGACTGGAATGGTCGCAAATAGTTTGACGAAGCCACTGCGCGACACCTCCATGCCAGGAGTCGGTGTTACTGTGCCTCGTGGAGTGTCTATAAAAGTGACGCCAATTCAAAGTATGGTGACATCGAAGGGCACTAGCTTGCTTTAGTTGACCACGCCCAGAAGGGAGAACAGCGTATATTAGCCCTTCGAGGGTCTGGATAAAGCTGCCGCAATGCGTGCGTTCCTCTTTTTGACCGAATACAAGAAGAATTATAGTGCCATGACTGAGCTGGATGGCCCTCGAAAGTTCGCTTTGGACCGAAATAGGTTGGGCGGTTTCACGAAGTGTCTTATTCGCCTCATGGAACAATGGGTACGAACTTGACCAGTCTGTCTGACGCGCAGGCTCTAGTGACGCAGATCGTGGACAACATGATATTGCGCGCTGGGAGCTTCATTGTGACGATCTACGGCGATGTTGTTGAGCCACGGGGCGGCCGTGTGTGGATCGGCAATATAATTGAAACCTGCTCCAGCGTCGGGATCAGTGAGACGCTTGTCAGGACCGCCGTGTCCCGTCTTGTTTCGGCACAGCAGCTCGTGGGCGAACGCGGAGGGCGGCGCAGCTACTATCGGCTGACTCCGGCAGCGCAGCGTGAATTCCTACAGGCGGCACGGATCCTTTTTGAGCCAGAAGAGTCCCGTGGCTGGTCCTTCGTTTGGCTCTCGCCTACACAAAGCGAGGGCGTCTCCGGAAAACTGGAGGCCGCTGGTTTCGCAAAACTGTCGGGCCAGTGGCTGGTTGGTCCGTCCGCCCGGCTACCAAGTGAAAGCGCAGCAGTTGTCTTCGAGGCAGCCGGTGCTGCTGCTTCCGAGGCGCTTCGGGAGTTTGCTGCCGCCCATTGGGACCTGGGTGCCCATGAGGCTGCTTACAGTCGTTTCCTGGCGCTTTTCAGCCCTGTGGAGCACCTGCTCTCGGATGGCCTTCGCGTCTCGCCCGATCAATCGCTACAACTCAGACTCCTGCTGGTTCATCAATTCCGGCATGTCGCACTGCGTGATCCTGGCCTGCCCCGTGAGGCGCTTCCAACAAACTGGATTGGGCACAGGGCCAGGGAATTGTTCGTGCGCCTTTACATCGCCCTTTCGCCTCTAGCCGACTCCCATGTCGCAAGCCGCTTTGTCGCGGAAGAAGGGCCGCTGTCCCCTGAAACTCCCGCCACGGCGCGAAGAGCGGCCAGACTGGAGCATTCTCTCCGCGGATGAGCATAACGGCCCATTTAAGGCGTTTTGAACCGTTGGGTTCGGAAATGTCACAAAAATTCACATGATTGCGCTTGAACTGTGATGTTTTATTTGTTATAGACTGACCGACCGGTCGATTAATAAAAATGCGCGGCGATGATCGCTCTTACGACACGGGAGGAAAGAATGGCCGAAGCGTTCATTTGCGACGCTGTCAGGACCCCTATCGGACGATATGGCGGTGCTCTCGCCTCAGTGCGGGCAGATGATCTCGCGGCATTGCCCCTTGCGGCGCTGATGAATCGCAGTCCCCAAGTCGAATGGAGCAGGGTCGACGATCTCATCTATGGCTGTGCCAATCAGGCCGGCGAGGACAACCGCAACGTTGGCCGCATGGCGATTTTGCTGTCCGGGTTGCCGATCTCGGTCCCCGGCACGACGGTGAACCGCCTGTGTGGTTCCGGTATGGATGCGGCCGGCATGGCAGCACGGGCGATCCGTTCCGGCGATTGCGACATGGTCATTGCTGGCGGTGTCGAGAGCATGACGCGGGCACCTTTCGTTATGCCCAAGGCGGACAGCGCCTTCTCTCGCTCGAGCGCGGTCTATGACACGACGATCGGCTGGCGCTTCGCGAACCCCAAGATCAAGGACGTGTACGGTGCGCACTCCATGCCGGAGACCGCGGACAACGTAGCCGCCGATTTCAGGGTCGCCCGGGCCGATCAGGATGCCTTTGCGGCGCGCAGCCAGGCCCGTTGGGCGGCTGCCCAGGAGGCGGGCATCTTTGCCAACGAAATTGTGCCCGTTCGGATTGCACAAAAGAAAGGCGAGTCCATCATCTTCGATCGTGACGAGCATCCGCGTCCCGACACGACAGTCGAGCAACTCGCGAAGCTCAAGGGCGTCAATGGACCCGACCTGACGGTCACTGCCGGCAATGCGTCGGGTGTGAACGATGGGGCCGCCGCGATGGTGATCGCGTCCGAGGTGAGCGCGCGGCAGCAGGGTCTCACCCCCAAGGCCCGCATCGTGGCCATGGCTGCCGCCGGCGTAGAGCCGCGGATCATGGGGGTGGGGCCGACTCCTGCCGTTCGAAAGGTCCTGGCCCGTGCCGGGCTCACCCTGGACAAGATGGACGTGATCGAACTGAATGAAGCATTCGCGGCCCAGGCTCTGGCGGTTTTGCGCGATCTTGGGTTGCCCGACGATGCGGCCCATGTGAACCCCAATGGCGGCGCGATCGCGCTTGGTCATCCTCTCGGAATGAGCGGCGCCCGCCTCGTGACCACAGCCATGTACCAATTGCACCGGCAGGGCGGCCGCTACGCGCTTTGCACGATGTGCATCGGTGTTGGTCAGGGAATTGCCCTGATCCTTGAACGCGTTTGAACCGAAGGCACGCCGCTATGTATGCTCAGATGGTCAAGACCGATAGCGATCGCTTAAAGAGCCTAGACGAGATGACGCCCGAGGAGCGCGAGTTCCAGGAACGGATCGGGCGCGGCGAGAAGATCGAGCCCAAGGAGTGGATGCCGGAGGGATACCGTAAGACTCTCATCCGCCAGATCGGGCAGCATGCCCATTCGGAAATCGTCGGTCAGCTCCCCGAAGGCAATTGGATCACTCGCGCTCCGACGCTCGAACGCAAGGCCATTCTACTGGCCAAGGTCCAGGACGAAGCTGGTCATGGTCTCTATCTCTATAGCGCGGTTGAAACGCTGGGCGTGAGCCGTGACGAGCTGCTCGCTATGCTCCACTCGGGCAAGATGAAGTACTCCTCAATCTTCAACTATCCGACACTTAACTGGGCCGATATCGGAGCGGTGGGCTGGCTCGTCGACGGCGCCGCGATCATGAATCAAGTCCAGCTGCAGAAGACATCGTACGGCCCTTACAGTCGGGCGATGATCCGTATCTGCAAGGAGGAGAGCTTCCATCAGCGCCAGGGCTACGACATCATGATGAAGATGGCCTTCGGCAATCCGGCCCAGAAGGCCATGGCCCAGGATGCTCTCAGCCGGTTCTGGTATCCGTCGCTGATGATGTTCGGTCCCTCGGACAAGGACTCCGTTCACTCCGCGCAATCCATGGCCTGGAAAATCAAGATCAACACGAATGACGAGCTCCGCCAGAAGTTCGTCGACCAGACCGTCCCGCAGGCCAAATATCTCGGCCTGACGATTCCCGACGAGAACCTCAAGTGGAACGAGGATAAGGGCGGCTACGACTTCTCCGAGCCCGACTGGTCGGAATTCTTCGATGTGATCGCCGGTAACGGCCCCTGTAACCGCGAGCGCATGAATGCCCGGGTCAAGGCCTGGGAGGACGGCGCATGGTTCCGCGATGGCCTTGTGGCTCATGCCGAGAAGACGGCGAGTCGTCGGGCAGCAGCCGGTATTGCCGCCGAGTAAGATATCCCCGGCGCCGGAATGTCCCGTCGCCTTCCTCAATCTGGGAGAATGATCCGTGTCTAGCGAATGGCCTCTCTGGGAAGTGTTCATCCGCGGCCAGCACGGC
This sequence comes from Microvirga terricola, assembly GCF_011777495.1. Classification (GTDB taxonomy): domain Bacteria; phylum Pseudomonadota; class Alphaproteobacteria; order Rhizobiales; family Beijerinckiaceae; genus Microvirga; species Microvirga terricola. The sequence goes on from NZ_JAATJS010000002.1 coordinate 36,051, forward strand.
CTCAACCATCGCCACGTTGGCAGCCTGCATGCTCCCGACGCTGAGATGGCGATCAAGCATGCCCGCGACGTCTACACTCGTCGCAACGAAGGTGTGAGCATCTGGGTGGTGAAGTCAAACGACATCACTGCGTCGAGCCCTTCGAACAAGGGACCTCTGTTCGAGCCATCTAACTCCAAGGTTTATCGACACCCCACATTCTACGACATTCCGGAAGAAGTGGGGCACATGTGATGGCTACGAGTGTCAATCCATCTTTCCTTCTCGAGTTTCTCCTCCGCACAGGCGACAACGCTCTGATCCTTGGCCACCGTGTCTCGCAGTGGTGTGGCCACTCCCCTGTGCTGGAAGAGGATATTGCTCTGGCCAACACGGCGCTCGACCTCATAGGTGAGACGCAGCTCTGGCTGGGGCTTGCCGGTGAAGTTGAGGGTAAGGGCCGGACTGCCGATAGCCTGGCCTATCTGCGTGACGCTGCCGAGTTCCGAAACGTGCTGTTGGTTGAGCGACCCAACGGCGATTTCGGCCAGACGCTGATGCGCCAGTTCTTGTTCGATGTCTGGCACTTCGAACTGCTCACCGCCCTGCAGGAATCCAGCAACGCTCGTATCGCCGAGATCTCGGCCAAGGTCCTAAAGGAAGTTTCATACCACCTCGAACGGTCTGCCGACCTGATCATTCGCTTGGGGGATGGCTCCGCCGAAAGCCACCGCCACATGCAAAGTGCGCTGGATGATCTTTGGGCATACACGGGCGAATTGTTCCTCACCGACGTGGGCGATGATGCACTTGCCGAGGCGGGCATTGCTCCCGCGCCAGCGAGCCTGAAGCCGAAGTGGGAGGCGACCGTCTCGCGCGTGCTGGGGGAGGCGACACTCAGGCGGCCGACAGACAACTACATCCACAAGGGCGGCAAGCGCGGCGTACACACCGAGCATCTCGGGTACATCCTGGCCGAGATGCAGTTCTTACAGCGCGCTTATCCTGGCGCGATTTGGTGAGAAGGCCATGGGCAGCCTCGCTCAGTTCTCGATCGAACAGGTCTGGCATTGGCTGTCAGAGGTTCCGGATCCCGAGATCCCGGTGATCTCCCTCGCCGATCTCGGCATCGTCCGGGACATCGCTTGGGACCACGATACTCTCGTCGTCACGGTAACGCCGACTTACACCGGTTGCCCCGCCACCACCGTCATCAATCTGGACATCGAGCGCGCGCTTCGCGAGCGCGGTGTCGAGAAGATTCGGCTGGAGCGTCGGCTGGCTCCCCCCTGGACCACCGACTGGATCAGCCGCGAGGGTCGGGAGAAACTCCGCGTCTATGGCATAGCTCCGCCCGTTGATGGAACAGCAGCGGACGGCCGCCTCATGGCACGGGTCAACAGCCTGTCCGGCGCCTCGAACTTGCGGATTTCCTGCCCGCGCTGCGGATCCATCCACACGGAGAAGGTCAGTCAGTTCGGATCGACACCCTGCAAGGCGAGCTATCGCTGCGGGGACTGCCTTGAACCCTTCGATTATTTCAAATGCATCTAATGATGCGGGAGTGACGTCACATGGCACGTTTTCATCCCTTGAAGGTCACCGACGTTCGTCGTGAAACACGCGACGCGGTTGTGGTTACGCTTAAGCCGCGCGATGAGGACGGTGCTCTGTTCGATTTCGTCCAGGGACAGTACCTGACTTTCCGTCGCGACTTCGATGGAGTCGAACTGCGGCGCTCCTACTCGATCTGCTCGGGTAAGGACGAGGGCCTCATCCGCGTCGGCATCAAGCGGGTCGATGGCGGCGCGTTCTCGACCTGGGCGAATGAGAACCTCCAGCCTGGCGAATTGCTGGAGGCTATGCCGCCTATGGGATCCTTCCATACCCCGATCGATCCCGACGCCGCAAAGCACTATCTCGGTTTTGCAGGCGGTAGCGGCATCACGCCTCTTCTCTCCATCATCAAGACTGTCCTGGCGCGCGAACCGAAATCGCGGTTCACGCTCGTCTACGCGAACCGGCAGATCTCATCGATCATGTTCCGCGAAGAACTGGAGGATGCGAAGAACGTCTATCTCGGACGTCTCTCCGTTCTTCACGTCCTTGAGAGCGAGAGCCAGGAGATCGACCTCTTCACCGGACGCGTTGATGGCGAGAAGTGCAAGGCGATCTTCCAGAACTGGATCGACCTGCCATCCATCGATACAGCTTTCATCTGCGGACCCGAACCCATGATGTTGGCGATCGCCGCCTCGCTGCGCGAGCATGGGCTTGGCGACGGCCAGATCAAGTTCGAGCTCTTCGCGTCCAGCCAGCCTGGCCGCGCCAATGCCCGCAAGCCTGGTGTCGAAGCTTCGTCTGTGGGGGCAGCCTGCGAAGCGACGGTCACCCTCGACGGTGCTACGCGCAGCTTCACGATGCCCAAGCAGGGGCAGAGTCTGCTCGATGCCGCACTCGAAAACAAACTCGACGCCCCTTATGCCTGCAAGGCCGGCGTATGTTCGACGTGCCGCGCCAAAGTTCTGGACGGCGAAGTGGAGATGGTCACGAACCACGCTCTCGAGGACTACGAGGTCCGGCAGGGCTATATCCTGACCTGCCAGTGCTTCCCGCTGACGGACAAAGTCACCGTCAGCTACGATCAGTGATCCACAGAGCGGGGAGAACAGCATGACTGAGACGATGGGCATCGAGGATTATCTCGCGCAGGGCGGGGTGCTGAGCTCTCCAACGAATGTGCCGGCCCGCTATCGCGGAGAATTGCTGCGACTGATGGCAACCTTCGTGGATAGCGAGCTGGCGGGCTCTGCCGGCTTTGCCGATAGCATCAACGCCGCTCCCGGAATCAAGGAGCGGATCGCCGCTGCCCGGATCGTGCTCGAGAAGACTGATCATGCCGAGCTTGTGCTCGCTGTCATGGGTACCTTCGGGGCAGATACCGCTCGCTATAGCGTGCATCATCCCTGGGCGGCTCGCGTCGCCCGTAATGCCGATCTCGGCGCGACGCGTCTGGGGAGCGATATGCGGCTCTCCGTCTTCCATTACCCGCTTCAGGGTTGGGTGGATGCCGTGACCATGAACGTCCTGATGGGCAGGGCGGTCGGTCTTCAACTCGAAGAGTTCTCCCGCGTCTCCTACGCCCCTCTTGCCGAGGCGTTCCGCGCGATCGCTCCCCGCGAGGCCCGCCATGCCGAACTCGGTATCGAAGGATTGCAGAAGATCATCTCGACCGATGAGGGGAGGGAGGAAGTCCGTGTGGCCGTTGCATTCTGGCGGCCTCAAGTCGCGGCGAGTTTCGGCATGGCCGGATCCTCGCGCTTCGACACGTTGAAGCGATTTGGTTTGCGTCATCGACCCAATGAGGCGTTGCTGGCGGATTGGAACGCCGACGTCGATGCGACCTTGTCGGCGTTGAATTTGAACTGATCAAAGGATTGATTGATGGGCATTGCGTCTGGAAACCCACGGCAGCTTGAGAGTTTTGTTTGCGGAGAGTGGGTCCGGGGTGCGCGTGAAGGCCTTCCGTTGCACGATGCGACGACTGGAGAACCGGTTGCGTTGATCGACTCGTCGGGAATCGACTTTGCCGCTGCGCTGAATTACGGCCGCTCTCGCGGTGGCCCTGCTTTGCGAGCGATGACCTTTCACGAGCGTGCCGGCATGCTCAGGGCGCTTGGCCAGGCCTTGATGGAACTCAAGGAAGAGTTCTACGCTCTGTCCTATGCGACCGGTGCGACTCGCAGCGATAGCTGGATCGACATCGAGGGCGGCATCGGCACGCTTCTGTCCTATGCATCCAAGGGACGTCGCGAGCTGCCGGATACGCGTGTCCTCATCGAGGGAGACGTGGAAAGCCTGTCTCGTGACAACAGCTTCTCGGGTCAGCATATCCTCACGCCGCTACAGGGCGTCGCCGTGCATATCAACGCCTTCAACTTCCCCTGCTGGGGAATGCTGGAGAAGATTGCACCGACGCTGCTTGCCGGTATGCCCGCCATCGTAAAGCCCGCCAGTCAGACCGCTTATCTCACCGAGCTCATGGTTCGGCGGATCATCGAGACCGGGCTTCTGCCGGACGGTGCGCTTCAACTGATCTGCGGATCGGTCGGCGATCTCCTTGATCACGTCACCGGGCAGGACGCCGTCACATTCACCGGCTCTGCCAGCACCGGTCGTCGCCTCAGATCGCATCCGGCTGTTATCGCGAACTCAGTTCGCTTCACGATGGAGGCCGACAGCCTTAACTCTTGCATCCTCGGTCAGGATGCAGGCCCGGGAACCGAGGAATTCGATCTTTTCATCAAGGAGGTTGCACGCGAGATGACGGTCAAGGCCGGGCAGAAGTGCACGGCCATCCGGCGCGTGATGGTGCCGCGCGCTCACTGCGACGCCGTCGTTTCTGCTCTCGGAAAGCGGCTAACGACCGTATCTATCGGGAATCCCGCCGACGAAGCGGTCCGGATGGGCCCGCTGGCGAGCCTCGAACAGCGGGAGGAAGTCCGAGCGCGCATTCACGATCTCTCGCCGGAGACGCGGATCGTCTTTGGAGACCTCGACCGTATCGAAGTGATCTCCGGAGATTCCGAGAAAGGCGCCTTTCTGAACCCGGTCCTGCTGCTTTGCGAGTCCCCCGATAATGCTCGGGCCGTCCACGACGTCGAGATCTTTGGCCCCGTCAGTACGATTCTGCCCTACGACAGTCCCGCCGAAGCCGTCGATCTCGCCCTGCGCGGCAAAGGCTCGCTCGTGGCTTCCGTATTCACGAACGATCCTGTCATTGCGGAGGAGACCGTTCTCGGCCTCGCACCCTTCCACGGTCGTGTGCTGATCGGAAACCGCACTAGCGGCAAGACCTCTACAGGTCATGGATCGCCGCTGCCGGTCCTCGTTCACGGTGGTCCGGGTCGCGCAGGAGGGGGTGAAGAATTGGGCGGCATGCGCAGCGTCAAGCACTACATGCAGCGCAGTGCGGTCCAGGGAGCTCCGCGGCTTCTGTCGGCTGTCACAGGCCGTTGGATCGAAGGCGCGCCTGCGCGGAGTGACGGCGTTCATCCCTTCCGCAAGTCACTCGCCGAGCTGCGTATCGGTGACCAGATCGTCACTGGAAAACGAACCGTCACCCTCGAAGATATCGAACACTTCGCTCATTTTACCGGCGATACTTTTTATGCCCACATGGATGAGGAGGCCGCGAGGGCCAACCCGTTCTTCGACGGGCGGGTCGCGCATGGCTACCTCATCGTCTCTTTTGCCGCAGGCCTCTTCGTCGATCCCGCGCCCGGTCCCGTGCTCGCCAATTACGGCGTGGATAATCTGCGATTCCTGACGCCGGTCAATCCAGGCGATGTGCTTCAGGTTCGTCTGACCTGTAAGGATATCAACCCGCGTGGATCTGCCGAACACGGCGAGGTCCGCTGGGATTGTAGAGTCACCAACCAACATGAAGCTATGGTCGCACAGTACGATGTGCTGACCATGGTTGCAAAGTCATGGCCGTAAGAGCGGGGAACAGAGCATTACTGAGGAAATGACCCCGGTTCATTGCCAGGAATGCGATAACGAAGACGGAATGATTGCGTACAAATGCAAATCATTGGTTTCCGTCTTCGCTATGACGAAGTCTGTGGTCGCCCGGAATTTGTCCAGCGAGCGTCAGCGGATGGACATGATTCCCTCAAGGATCAGCGTCGTGGCGACGTCCGCATAGTCCTCGCGGGTGATGGGGCCTCCGTCACGGAACCACAGATAAACCCAGTTCAACATGCCAAAGAGAGACATGGTGACGGGCATGAGCAGGGGCCGATCCTTGTTGTCCAGGCCCGGATTGATCTCCCGGAGCACGGCAGAAAATCGTCCAACGATCCGGCGTTCGATCGCTTGGATCTCAGTTTTCTGCTCGTTGCTGAGCGCACTCATCCCGTTGAGCTGAACCTTGTGCTGGTTGTCGGCTCCTCGGTAATTCTCAAGGACGGCCCAAACAAGCCCACGCAGACGCTTTCTCGGCGGCACTTCAGCCAGATCGGCTGCTTCAACCGCAGCCTCAAGCTCAGAAAGATGCGCGTGGATGATTCCGAAGATCAGGGCCTCTTTGCTGGGGTAATAATGGTATAAAAGGCCCTTAGAGACGTTGGAATGCGCCGCGATTTGGGACATGGACGCCTTGTCCATCCCTTGGTCGGCAAAGACAGCGGCGGCACTTTCAAGAATACCACGTTGTTTTTCTTCGAAATCGCTTGCGCGAGTTCGTGCCATTTGATCGTCCACTCTTACGTTGCTTCCTGGGCCCCTCAATACGCGGGGAGAGCCCAAGCTCTTCCGCGATATCCTTCGGAGACCCAAAAAGCAAATACCGGGCTAGCCTTTCGGCCGGTTGTCAATAACCCGCTTTGCTTTGCCTTCGGATCGGGCAAGCGCATCCGGGTCACGGATCTCGATACGGGTGCTCACGCCCACAACGCTCTTGATGTGATGGGCGAGTTCTTTCGCGGAGGCGGCTCTGGAAGCAGGATCGGCCCCATGTGGAATGCACTCGACATGCACGGTCATGCTGTCCATACGCCCCTGGCGTGTCAGCTCAATCTGGAAGTGCGGCGCCAGGTTGCGGCATTTGAGGATTTGTTCCTCGATCTGCGTCGGAAAGACGTTCACACCACGCAGAATAATCATGTCGTCCGAGCGTCCGGTGATTTTCTCGATGCGTCGCATGCTGCGAGCCGTGCCGGGAAGAAGCCTTGTCAGATCGCGCGTCCGGTAGCGGATCATCGGCAAGCCTTCCTTGGTCAGCGTGGTGAACACGAGCTCACCCATTTCACCGTCCGGCAGGACCTCGCCCGTCACGGGATCGATGATCTCCGGGTAGAAATGGTCTTCCCAGATATGCAAGCCGTCTTTAGTTTCCACACACTCATTGGCGACACCCGGTCCCATCACTTCGGAGAGGCCGTAGATGTCGACGGCGTGCATATTGAACGCCTGCTCGATCTCGAGGCGCATCGCGTTGGTCCACGGTTCCGCTCCGAAGATGCCGACCGCCAGAGAACTCTCGCGAGGATCGATGCCTTGCCGACGGAATTCATCGAGAATCGATAGCATATACGAGGGAGTCACCATGATGATGCGAGGCTTGAAGTCGTTCATCAATGAAACTTGGCGCTCTGTCATGCCGCCGGAAATTGGCACGACGGTGCAGCCCAACCGCTCGGCTCCGTAGTGGGCTCCCAGGCCTCCTGTAAAGAGACCATAGCCATACGCGACATGAACGATATCGCCGGCGCGCCCCCCTGAGGCGCGAATCGAGCGTGCCATCACATCTGCCCATGTCTCGATATCCCGGGCGGTATAGCCGACCACCGTCGGCTTTCCGGTTGTCCCCGAAGACGCGTGGATACGACTGAGCTTTTTACGCGGTACGGCGAACATTCCAAACGGGTATGTATCCCGCAGGTCCGACTTTGTTGTGAAGGGAAACTTGGCAAGGTCCGACAGAGTCTTCAAGTCGGTCGGATGGACGCCGACGGAGTCGAAGCGTGCGCGGTAAAAGGCAGAGTTCTCGTACGCATGCGTCAAAGACCACTTCATGCGCTTGAGTTGCAGCGCTGCGATCTCGTCGCGCGATGCCGTTTCGATCGGCTCCAGGTCTCCTGGCCGAGGCGAAAGACTTTTCATGGTTTCCTCCCAATTTTTGCGAAGGGTTTTTACCCTCTTCAACGTTTTTATAGTCGCAAGTTGGAGCAATGCAGCGGCTAGACAGTCTCCGGCACGAGCTCTCCCTTGACCGACCGCGAATGCCCACGAAATTCTGCGATCTGATCGCCCGCCTGGTTTGTCACCGCGACGTCGTAGATTCCTCCACGGCCACGCCGCGAAACTTCGCGTGCGATTGCCGTCAACCGATCTCCGACGAAGGCCGGTGCGATGAATGTGATCGCGGCCTGCTGTGCCACGTTGCGCTGGTTGTAGGTGTTGCAAGCGAAGGCGAAGGCTGAATCCGCTAAAGTGAAGATATATCCGCCGTGACAGGTCGCGTGACCATTGGCCATGGCGCTGGTGATCGTCATAGAGATCCGGGCTCCACCCGGACTGACCTGCTCGATCAGCATGTCGAGTTGTTGCGAAGCAGCATCAGCCTGCCACATGGCTTTCATACAGGCTCTAGCGACTTGCTCGGGGTTCATGCTGGTCATTGGCCACGGAACTCCGGTTTACGTTTCTCTAGGAAAGCCGTGACACCTTCAGCGTAGTCGGCACTGCGGCCAGCTTCGCGCTGGAGGTCCTTTTCAAGATCGAGCGATGCGTCAAGCGATTGCGTCGCTGCCGCCTGGATGGCGCGTTTCGTCATGCCGAAACCTCGGGTCGGGCCCGCGGCCAGGCGTAGGGCCAGCTCCTTTGATTCCCTTTGTAGGTCCTCGTCTGGAACCGCTTTCCAAATCAGGCCCCATTGCGCGGCTGTTTCGGCGTCGAGCGGTTCGGCCAGCAAAGCGAGTGCCTTCGCGCGCGGCTCGCCGAGGATGCGTGGCAGGCTCCATGTGCCGCCGGAATCGGGAATTAGACCGATCTTCGAGAACGCCTGGATGAAACGCGCGGAACGAGCCGCCAGGACGATGTCGCAAACAAGCGCGATGTTCGCGCCCGCGCCGGCCGCCACGCCGTTGACCGCGCAGACGACCGGCTTCTCAAGGTTGCGGATGGAGCGCACGAGCGGGTTGTAGAGCCGGTCCACAGTTTGTCCGAGATCGGGCGCCTCATTACCTTTGCGAGGGTCGCGGTCACCCAGATCCTGTCCGGCGCAGAACCCGCGACCGGCGCCTGTCAACAGGACGGCACGCACTGTGGGATCCGAGTGCGCTCTGTCAAAGCCTGATCTCAGAGCGAGATGCATTTCCTCGTTGAAGGAGTTCAGCTTGTCCGGTCTATTGAGAGTCAGCGTCAGAACGCCGTTTTCGAAAGCCGAAATGACAGTTTCGGAATCTGGCATTTTCTCCCTCCCGGCACCGCACTTTCCGGCGGCATAAAAAACATCTTGCATAAACCGACCGGTCAGTCAATTATAAGGAGAAAAATCGAGGGACTGGAATGAGCGCTCTTTTCGACCGGCACCGGAAGCTTATTGATGCCGCTGTCTTGGCCCTTCGGGAGCGCGGGTTCTGGTCACCTTTTTCTGAGATTCCGAGCACCAAGATTTATGGCGAGACAGCCAAGGAAGACGGTCTCGCCGCTTTCGAGGCTCGGCTTAATGCACCTTTTCAGTTGCCCGGACATCCCGAACAAAAGTCGGTAGGAGGCGAACTCTCGCCGTGGGGGATGCCTCTCAACATCTCCTATCCGACGGCGGACTCAAAGACCCTGGTTGCCGCCTCGAAGGCGGCGGCCCCTGTCTGGGCCTCCGCTTCAGTCGAGGAGCGTGCCGGCATCTGCGCCGAAATTCTCGTGCGCTTGAATCGCATGAGCTTCGAGATTGCCAGCGCCGTCATGCACACTACCGGGCAGGCCTTCCCGATGGCATTCCAGGCTGGTGGACCACATGCTCAGGACCGCGGTCTCGAAGCTCTCGCCGTGGCCTGGAGCGAAATGTCCCGCGCACCGCGCGAAGCAATTTGGGAGAAGCCTCAGGGCAAGGCCTCGCCGATTATTCTAGAAAAGCACTGGCGGATCGTGCCACGGGGCATCAGCCTTGTCATCGGCTGCCAGACCTTCCCGACCTGGAACAGTTACCCGGGCCTTTTCGCGAGTCTGGCGACCGGTAATACGGTAATCGTGAAGCCGCATCCGGGTGCCGTTTTGCCGCTCGCGATCACGGTGGCGGTGGCGCGCGAGGTCATGGCCGGGCAAGGGTTCCCGGCTGATGTGGTCCTTCTTGCGGCTGATGCTCAGGGAGCTGAAATCACGAAGGACCTCGTGCAACATCCCGACGTGGCGATCATTGACTACACAGGCTCGAATGCGTTCGGCGACTGGGTGCGTAGCAACGCAGGGTCCGCGCAGGTCTACACAGAGGAGGCTGGGGTCAATTCTATCGTGATCTCGGCCACCGATCGCTTCGATGCCATGTGCGCCAACATTGCGTTCTCCTTGGCGCTCTACAGCGGCCAGATGTGTACCGCGCCGCAAAACCTCTTCATTCCTCGGGACGGCATTCCGACCGACCTGGGTCATAAGAGCTTTGATGAGGTCGGGCAGACCATTGCTTCCGCCATCGATGTCCTTCTGGCCGATCCGGCGCGGGGCTCAGGTGTCTGCGGTGCCATTGCCAATCAGGCGACGCTCGAGCGCGTCGAAAATGCTCGCATGCTTGGACGCGTGGTTCGCGATTCAGCGCCGCTCGAGGGATCTCGCAGTGCGACGCCGCTAATCGTCGCTGTCGATGCTGCCAAGACATCGGTTCACGAGGAAGAGTGCTTCGGCCCTATCGCCTTCCTCGTGGCCGTTGCCGATGCTGATGAGGGGATTGAGCATGCGGCCGCACTCGCCTGCCGCAAGGGAGCTATCACTACAGCCCTGTACGACATCGACGAACCGCGTATTGAGCGCGGCATCGAGGCCTTCGCGCGGGCCGGCGTGAACCTATCCGTGAACCTGACGGGAAATATCTTCGTCAATCAAAGTGCAGCGTTTAGCGATTACCACGTGACCGGGGCAAATCCGGCAGGCAACGCCAGCCTTACGGACGCGGCTTTCGTCACCAATCGCTATCGACTTGCCATGTGGCGTCGCCCAAAGGCGGCATAAAAACGGCGAAAAGCCGATAACATCCAGGGAGGAAAACCATGCAAAGAACCATCATTAGCGCTACCTTGGCCAGCGTGATCTCGTTCGGTCTTACCGGGATCGCAGCGGCCGACATCAAGATCGGCGCGACCGTGTCCGAAACCGGCCCGGCTTCGTTCCTCGGAGATCCGGAGGCAAAGACCCTGAAGCTGCTGGTCGAGCAGATCAACGCTGCAGGTGGAGTGAAGGGGGAGAAGATCAAGCTCTTCCTGTACGATGACGGTGGCGACCCCAATAAGGCGCGCACTTTTGCTACCCGTTTGGTCGAGGATGACGGCGTGGTCGCCATCATCGGCGGCACCACGACGGGAACATCCATGGCTGTGATGCCGGTTGCCGAAGAAGCCAGGCTTCCTTTCATTTCGCTGGCTGGCGCAATAGAGATCATCGATCCGGTGCGTCCGAACACATTCAAGACACCGCACACGGATCGCATGGCTTGCGAAAAGATCTTCGACGACATGAAGAAGCGTGGATTGACGCGTATCGGCATGATCTCGGGGACCGACGGCTTCGGTGCATCCATGCGGGCCCAGTGCCTGGACGTCGCCAGCAAGTACGGCATCACGATCGTCGCCGAGGAGACTTATGGTCCGAAGGATGCCGATATGACGCCGCAGCTCACCAACATTCGCAGCAAGAGCGATGTGCAGGCGATCATCAATCCCGGCTTCGGTCAGGGTCCGGCCATTGTCACGCGAAACTATGCCCAGCTCGGTATCGCTCTGCCGCTCTACCAGTCGCACGGCGTCGCCTCTAACGGTTTCATCGAGCTTGCCGGCGCGAAGGCAGCGGAAGGCATTCGATTGCCGGGAACGGCATTGCTCGTAGGCGAGATGTTGCCTGAGAGCGATGCTCAGCGGCTTGTCGTGATGGCTTACAAGACGAGTTTCGAGAAAGCGACCGGGACACCGGTCTCGACCTTCGGTGGCTATGCTCATGACGCGATGCGCATTCTCGTCGACGCTCTGAATCGTGCGACGTCGATGAAGCCCGCCGCCGTTCGCGATGCCATCGAGAAGACCTCGGGCCTCGTTGGCACGACAGGTACGGTGACGATGTCGGCGAAGGACCATCTGGGCCTCGATCTCGGCTCGTTCCGCATGCTCGAAATCCGCAATGGCAGCTGGAAGCTGGTGAACTGAGTCCACTCTCGGTGGCCGCTGGCGGTGGAGCTCTCCGCCGGCGGCTGACGAGGCTCCGGCCTAAAGGCCGGCCCTCTCTGCTGGAAAAAATCCATGCCCGAATTGATGCAGTTCCTGCTGTCCGGCGCGACAGTGGGCGCCGTCTACGCGCTGGTCGCGCTCGGTTTTACGATTGTCTATAATGCGTCCAACGTGGTCAACTTCGCTCAGGGCGAGTTCGTCATGTTGGGCGGCATGATCACGGTCTTTGCTTTCCAGGCGGGATTGCCGCTTCCATTAGCGGTCCTGATTGCCATTCTGGCAGCAGCGGTGATCGGCGTCGGCTTCAATAAGCTGACGATCGAGGTGGCGCGAGGCGCGCCGGTGGTATCGTTGATTATCATCACGGTTGGTGCCTCGATCTTCATCCAAGGGGTGGCACAAGTCGTTTTCGACAAGCAACTTCATCGCTTTCCTTCGTTCTCGGGTGACGATCCGATTCGTATTCTGGGCGCGACGATCCTTCCGCAAAGTTTGTGGGTTATTGTAGGAGCTATCGTCGTGTTCATCGGACTTTGGGCGTTCTTCACCCGCACCTTGGTGGGGCGAGCCGTACTCGCCACATCGAACAATCGGATCGCAGCTCAGCTCGTCGGAATCAACACGACCTTCATCATGGCGTTCTCCTTCGGATTGTCGGCTGCCATCGGTGCCCTCGCAGGTGTGCTGATCACGCCGATCACGCTGACGAGCTACCAGGTCGGGATCTCCCTCGCCCTGAAGGGCTTTGCGGCGGCGATGCTCGGCGGGATGGGCAATCCGATGGGAGCGCTCGTTGGCGGTATCCTTCTGGGCCTGCTCGAGTCGCTCACCGCTGGCTACATCAGTTCGCAATACAAGGACGCGGTGGCTTTCATTGTCATCCTCACGGTCTTGTTCGCCTTTCCTCAAGGCCTTTTCGGCCGTAGCTCGATGGAGCGGGTGTGATCATGCGCCTGTCAAAGCAAGCGACGCTCCTGGTCCTCGCCGCGTTGATCGTCGTCGCGCCCATCTTCTTCCCCTCCGGTTATTATTTTCGCGTGGGTTCTCTCCTCTTCGTCAATTCTCTGGCCGTCGTCGGAGTGGTGATCCTCACCGGATATGCCGGGCAGATTAGTCTGGGGCACGCAGGCTTCGCGGCTATCGGCGCCTATGCCTGTGCGCTGGCCCCCGTCCACCTGCATGTGCATCCTTCCATCGCGGCGATCATCGGGGCCGTTCTGTCAGCGGTGGTCGCTTATCTGGTTGGCCGGCCCATCCTGAGACTCAAGGGCTATTATCTGGCCGTGGCGAGTCTCGGCTTCGGTATTCTTGTCTCGATGGTGCTGGCGAATGAGATAGCCATCACGGGTGGACCGGATGGCATCAAGGTGCCCGAGCTCGGACTTCGCGCCGTACTCGCCGATTGGGGTTTGGAGCTGACCAATGCGCAGTTCTGGTATGCTTTCTCCGGCCTAGTGCTCCTCGTTGGTTCCTGGCTTGCCCTTAATCTGTATAACAGCCCGACTGGACGCGCCCTGCGCGGCTTGCACGAGTCTGAGATCGCGGCTCGAACTGTCGGCGTAGATGTGGCGCAGGCCAAACTCGTGGCCTTCATGATTTCTGCCGTCTACGCGTCCGTGTCCGGCTCGCTTCTTGCGCTTCAGAACCGGCTGATCACGCCCGACATCGCCGGTTACATGCACTCGATCGAAATCGTGACGATGGCCGTGCTAGGTGGTGTCGGATCGGTCCTGGGCGCGATCTTCGGCGCAAGTATCCTGACCTTGCTGCCGCAGCTCCTCACTGTGTTCCAGGAGTACGAACAGGTGATGCTCGGCCTTGTCATGATGCTGGCCATGATCTTCATGCCCCGAGGGCTTCTTCCCAGCATCGTGGGTCTTGTGCGGGGGAGGGGAGAATGAGCCTTCTTGCTGTCGAAGGGTTGGGAATTTCGTTCGGCGAGCTTCATGCCGTACGCAATGTTGGATTCTCCATGAAGCCGGGCGAGATCGTCTCAGTTATCGGGCCCAACGGCGCGGGCAAAACCACGCTGTTCAACATGATCTCGGGAATTTATCTGCCGAAGTCGGGAACAGTCCATCTTGGCGGTGAGGACGTCACCGGTATGAGCCCGCACCTGTTGGCACGTCGCGGCCTGTCACGCACATTCCAAAATCTCCAGATTTTCCAGGCTATGACCGTCCTGGAAAATGTTATGGTCGGATATCATCTTCATGAGCGGGGGCCGGTAATCGCGGACCTCCTGGGGCTTTCATCCTCCCGTCGCCGCAGCCACGAAGCGGAAGAGAAGGCGAGAATGCTGCTTGAGCGCGTGGGACTTGTCCGCGCCGCAGAGAAAGAGGCCGGATCACTGTCCTATGGTGCGCTCAAACGGCTCGAAATCGCACGCGCCCTTGCATTGAAACCGAAGGTGCTCCTGCTCGACGAGCCGGCGGCCGGCTGCAATGCTGTCGAGACCGAGGAGATCGACCACCTTATTGCCGAACTCGCGGCGGACGGCATCGCCATCCTGCTGGTGGAGCACGACATGAAGATGGTCATGCGCATCTCGAACCATATCGTCGTGCTCGACTTCGGCGAGAAGATCGCGGAAGGCGACCCTGCCACGGTCAGCCGGAATCCGCGAGTCATTCAGGCCTATCTCGGCACCCAGGCGGCGGAGGTCACCTATGCTGTCGGTTGAAGGCCTGCGCTCCCGATACGGTCGCATCGAAGTGCTGCACGGGATCGACCTGTCGGTTGGTTCCGGCGAAATTGTCACCGTTGTGGGCGCGAACGGAGCCGGCAAGACCACTCTTCTGCGCTGCCTCTCTGGCGTTCAGCCTGTGTCTGGTGGGCAGATCACGTTCCGCGGCGAACCCCTAACATCCGTTCCCGCCTTCCGTCGCATTCAGCGCGGTCTAGCCCAGTCTCCCGAAGGGCGGCAAATCTTCACGAATCTCACGGTAGAGGAAAATCTGCGCCTTGGCGCATTCATCTACGACGATGATCGCGTCGGTCAGGACATGCAGGACGCATTCGCCATGTTCCCAATTCTCCGGGACAAGCGGGATCTTCCTGCTGGCGGATTGTCTGGAGGCCAGCAGCAGATGCTGGCGATCGCCCGAGCTCTGATGGGACGCCCGTCCTGCCTCCTGCTCGATGAGCCGTCGATGGGGCTTGCTCCGATTCTGGTCGCACAAATCTTCGACGTGGTGAAGAACCTGAAGAGCCTCGGTGTGACCGTTCTCCTTGTCGAGCAGAACGCCTTCGGAGCTCTGTCCATTGCCGACCGCGGCTATGTGATGGAGACCGGTCACATCACCTTGTCCGGCACGGCTGAGGACCTGATAGCCGACCCGCGGATCCGTGAGGCCTATTTGGGAGTCTAGAATGCCTGTCAGCATTTCACGCGAAGGGGTAGTCGCGATAGTCACGGTGGACAATCCGCCTGTGAATGCTCTCGCCCAACCCGTACGTCAGGCGCTCTGGGACACCGTGGAGGCGCTGGATGCAGACGCATCCGTGCATTCGGTGGTTCTGATCTGCGCTGGTCGCACTTTCATTGCCGGTGCCGATGTCTCGGAATTCGGTCGGCCTCCGATGCCGCCGCACCTGCCGGATCTGGTGTCCCGGATCGAAGCCGCGACAAAACCCTGGATCGCCGCCATTCACGGGAGCGCTCTCGGCGGTGGGTTCGAGATCGCGCTTGGCTGCCGTTTTCGGGTTGCCCTGGCCTCGGCCTCTATCGGCCTGCCGGAAGTGACATTGGGGATAGTCCCTGGCGCTGGGGGCACCGTCAGGACGCCACGCCTGGCAGGCGTTGAGGCCGCCATCGACCTTGTGACGACCGGCAAGCCCATTCGCGCCCCGCGGGCGAAGGCCCTCGGTCTCGTGGATGCAATTTACGAAGAGGATCTTCTCGCCGCAGCTATATCCTTCGCGGAGAATGTCGTGACGCGGCAATGGCCGGCTTCTGCCCGAGAGCGGCTGCTCACTCCCCAGCCCACGAGCTTCTGGGAGGAGAATGAGCGCGCTGTTGCCAAGCGATCGCGGGGCGAGGACGCGCCCCTCCGGGCACTCGCGTGCATCCGACAGGCGACTGAGTCCGACTTTTCCTCGGCTCTCGCCTTCGAGCGCGAGATCTTTCTCACCTTGCGCGGGTCCGCCCAGGCGACAGCGCTTCGCCACGTCTTCTTCGCTGAACGGGCCGCGTCTCGTCCCGCAGAATTGAAAGGCGTCGAGCCGCGTCCGATCCGACAGGTTGGTGTGATCGGTGGCGGAACGATGGGAGCAGGCATTGCCGCTACCTTGCGGGATGCGGGCTTGCCCGTCGTTCTCATCGAGCGCGACGAGGCGGCTCTTCAACGCGGCCTTGCCAATCTGCGCGGCATCTTCGAGGCTGCGGCCAAGCGAGGGCGCATCGCTGCCGATGACGTCAATGAGCGGATGGCCGGGGTTACCGGCAGCACCGACGAGACATATCTCTCACATGCGGACATGGTGATCGAGGCAGTGTTCGAGGACCTTGCTGTCAAGAAATCGGTCTTCGCCCGTCTTGGGGAAGTTTGTCGTCCTGATGCCATTTTGGCGACCAACACATCCTATCTGGATCCTCAGCTGATCGCCGCGGAGTTGGTGGGACCGGAGCGCTTCATAGGGCTTCACTTTTTCAGTCCGGCCCAAATTATGAAGCTGCTCGAGATCGTGCCGACGGCTGACACAGCACCCCAAGCGGTGGCGACCGGTTTTGCCTTGGCGCGCATGCTTGGAAAAATCCCGGTCAGGGCCGGAATCTGTGACGGCTTCATTGGCAACCGACTCCTCAAAACGACCCGCATGCAGGCCGAGCGCGTGCTCCTTTCAGGTGGCTCGCCGTCGCAAGTCGACGCAGCCATGCGGGCCTTCGGCATGTCGATGGGGCCGTTCGAGGCGCAGGATCTCGCCGGTCTCGACATCGCTGCTTTCCAGCGCAAGGCGGCGCGTGGGCGGGGCGAAGCTCCCTTTGCGCCCGTGGCAGAGCGGCTCTGCGCTCTCGGCCGCTTTGGCCAGAAGGCAGGCGGCGGCTGGTACGATTACGGGACCGGAAGCCGCCAGCCACAGCCCTCGAACGTGGTTGCCGATCACATTGCCGCCGCAGCCGCCGAGGCGGGACTTGCACCTCGCTCGTGGAGCAACGCAGACATCGTCGATGCCATTGTCCTGCCAATGGTCAACGAGGGCGCGAAGATCCTGGAGGATCGTGTTGCCCTGCGACCTGCCGACATCGATCTCGTCGAGATTCACGGTTACGGATTCCCTCGCTGGCGCGGGGGGCTGATGCACTGGGCCGAGGCCCGGGGATTACCCGACGTCGTCGGGATGCTTGACAGGCTGGCGGAGCTCAAGCTCGCGGAGCCTGTATGCGAACTGCTCCGGTGCTCGACCGTGACTGGTCGGCTTCCTACATCTTACCTCCGGAGAAGCTCATGACCTGGTGGGCGTGGCGGCTTTGCTGAGGCCGCTCTCGTCCCGGACAAGCTAATCGCAGATCGCGCTTACGACGCGGGTAAACTGCGCTGCCGTCATTCCGCCAAACCCACTCGCAAGCATCCTCACACCTATGATCCTATCGCCTACCGCACCCGCAATCTCATCGAGCGCATGGTCGGGCGCATCGCCACCCGTTACGACAAACGCGCCAACACCTTCTTATCCGCCATTCGGCCATAGCTTTGAGACGATGCAGATGGATGGCAGGAGCGGAGTGGCGAGACCGGGGGGACGAAGAGGTTGCGGACGGCGGAGAAGATCGAGGTGAACCGTTGCAGGCCTCCCGGCGACCGGAAGCCCTGCATCGCATGCTCTTGTCGGAGCAAGGGTAGATACGAGTTTCTCTGCCCGGTTATTCAGCCCCTTGTGTGAGCGATGCTCAACCGCCGGTATGCATCTGTTTTCAGGCAGCGGCATAGGAGCCCAGCTTGTCGGTAATCATCCGGCGGCCGGACATCCTTGCTTCTTCAACAGACGCTTCAGCAAGCGCTTCGCGACCTTGGTATTGCGTCGGATCTGAGCGATCTCATCGAGCATATCTACTTCCTTAAGCATGACAGCTTCGCAAAAGGGACGCGGTCTAGCGCTTATCTGCCTGTTTTGTGCACGCCCTAGGGCATGCACCTCCCACGGTCAGATGGGCAGGCCATCGAGGGGATAAATGCGCGCACTCAACAATCTGAAGCTTCTCGTCAAGCTTTACATCCCGATCACCATTTTCGTCGCGATTGCTATCGGGCTGATCGCTCTAGCTAACAACGGGCTCAACCATCTGGCTGAGGGCACTCAAGATCTGGTTAATAAAGAGGCGGCCCGCCGGGCGTTGATGCTCCAGATCAACGCCGAGATCAACGAAGCCAATACTCAAGAGAAAGCGCTGATCCTCTACAAAGAAGCTGAACTGCTTAAATCGGCTGAAAAGGTCTTTAGTGAGTACAAGGGTTTTGCTCTTACGCACGTTGATGAATTAATCGCTCTGGCTGATACGCCCGAGCGGAAGACGAACTATACTGAGCTCAAGGCTCAGATGACGAACTATTTCAGTCTCATGGACAAAAGTGTTGAGCGAGCTCGTGTGAACGACGACGAGGGTGCGCTCAAGATCTCCAACGGTGAAGCACGTGAGGCACGGATCAAACTTCGCAATCTTGTCGCGGAGCGCGTCGCCGCAATCAAGAGGTCGCTCGAGATTGCTGCCAATGACGCCCAGGTGGAAGCATCCAACACCTCCTGGACATTGATCTCCTCTGCGACGGTTGGCATTTTGGTGGCTCTTGGTCTGATCAGCGCGATCGTGATCTTCGGCATCACCCGTCCGCTGGGCGCCATGACCGCGGCCATGGGCCAGCTGGCGAACGGCGACCTCTCCGTCACCGTGATTGGCACCGAGCGCAAGGACGAGGTCGGCACGCTCGCCCGTGCACTCCAGGTGTTCAAGGACAATGCCATTGAAGCCCGTCGTCTCGCCGCCGAGCAGGAGGTCGAGAACCAAGCCAAGATGCGTCGGGCCGATCTATTGGATCAGCTCACAAAGCGGTTTGAGACGAACGTCTCCTTGCTCACGCAAGGCCTGTCCTCGGCTGCCACCGAGATGGAGGCTACCGCCCAGTCCATGACCCGGGTGGCCGATCAGACCACCCAGCAATCCGTCACCGTCTCCTCCGCCGCCCAGCAGACCTCCGCCAACGTGCAGACGGTGGCAGCCGCCACCGAGGAGTTGTCCATTTCCATCCGAGAGATTGCCTCCCAGGTTAGCCAGTCATCCCTGGTGGCAGAACGCGCCGTGGCCGGAACCCAGCGCACCAGCGCTATCGTGCAGGAGCTCGCCGACAGCGCCGAGCGCATCGGCGACGTGGTGCAACTGATCAACACCATTGCCGGCCAGACCAACCTGCTGGCGCTTAATGCCACCATCGAGGCGGCGCGTGCCGGTGAGGCGGGCAAGGGCTTTGCGGTGGTGGCCTCCGAGGTGAAGGATCTGGCCACCCAGACCGCCAAGGCCACGGACGAGATCTCTGCCCAGATCGGCTCGGTGCAGCAGACGACGCAGCAGACCGTGGCGGCGATCCAGGAGATTGCGCGTACGATCACCGAGATGTCGCAGATCTCGACGTCGATTGCTGCGGCCATGGAGGAGCAGGGAGCCGCGACCTCTGAGATTGCCCGCAACGTGCAGGAGGCGGCGCGTGGCACCGAACAGGTGACCGGCAGCATCATGGACGTGCAGAACGGGGCGGGTGAGACCGGCGCGGCCGCCTCGCAGGTGCTGGGCGCCGCCCAAGAGCTGGCGCGCCACTCCAACGATCTCGGCCAGGAGGTGGCGACCTTCCTAGCCGATGTTAAAGCGGCATAGTTTTTGAGACCTCTATAGTGAAATTCAGTTGGGCCAGCCCCACGCTCAACTGCGGACCTCACAGGGGATTCTCATACCAGGGCCGCTGTTCGCAGCGGCCCTTTGGCTGTCTGCTCTGAAGAACAGAATGGTGCGAGAGTATCTACAAATCCCGCGTTGGTTTCCTCCTCCCACCCATGAGGCAGTTGTTCGCGAATTGCGTGTAACCCCCTTTATGGAACCCGATAAGGATGCAGTTCAGGGTATTCGGAGGCATTGTGAAGCGACACAAACGGCAACTGAATATTCTATAAGTATAAGCTCCGTTTGCGAGAGGGTTCAGCCTGACTGAACACATGGGATAATTTATGGCCAAGGATGGTAGTCGATTTTCGGCGCACCCATTGTGACGGATTACGCTTGCTGCGAAGGCGACTTTTCTCTCAGCGTGCCGCGAAGCGGAGGGCTCGGCGCGACGTAAACGCCCCGGGCTGGCGCGGGTATGAACGCTTTCAAGGTTTTTGTTCGCCCTGATCCGCTCGATGTTCACTCCGAGCCAAGACGCGCGGCGGGAGAATATATAGTTTTAGGCACAATCGAATGATGACGAGTTCCTATCCTGCCGTTGCAGGAATGATCGGATGCACACCGCAATGAAGGTGAAGCACAGACATTTGACAGCCCGACAGCGCCAATGCGCGACAGCGTTGTGAGCTTCAAGTCTCCCTTGTCGGCGGCCTGGGGTCGCTTCGAGCATCCTCACAAGTTCAGGTGCTATTTTCCGAGCGACAGGAGCGATTCAGGGCTTCAAGAAAACTTTTCGCATGTCCGCCGATGGCATCCGTAATTCGCTATTCCTGTAGAGAGACATACTGCTATGACGCTGACGCTAACACTGCAATCGTTCTTCCGCCCCGCGATTTCGAACGTTGTCACGCTGCTGTCTAAAGCCGCTGACGGAACGTTCGGCAATTCTGATAGTTACAACCCCCAAATCAGCGCCGATGGCCGTTATGTTGTGTTTGAGAGCTACGCGAGCAATCTTGTCACGGGCGTTGGAAACGGTGCCTCCCATATTTTCCGGAAGGATCTGACGACGGGCGAGATCGTTTTGGTATCGAACTCTGGCGATGTGGCCCATACGCAGGGTAACGGCAGCAGTAATAACGCCCAAGTCAGTGCCGACGGGCGTTATGTGGTGTTCCAAAGCGACGCAAGCAATCTGGTCACGGGCGACGGAAACGGTCTTTCCGATATTTTCCGGAAGGACCTGACGACGGGCGAGATCGTTTTGGTATCGAGCGCTAGCGATGTGGCCCATACGCAGGGTAATGGCACCAGTAGAAGCGCCAAAATCAGCGCTGACGGGCGTTATGTGCTGTTCACGAGCGAGGCTACCAACCTGGTCGCGAACGACACCAACAACAAATCCGATGTCTTCCGCAAGGACTTACTGACTGGCGAGCTTATCCTCGTCTCAGCGGCCGGGGATGTCGCTCACACCCCAGGCAATAGCCACAGCTACGGCAGCCAAATCAGTGCTGATGGACGTTATGTCATCTTCGAGAGTGATGCGACCAATCTGGTTGCGGGTGATAATAACGGCGCATCCGATATCTTCCGAAAGGATATGGCGACGGGGGAGATCACACTTTTGTCGACGGCCGGCGATGCCGCCCGCACGCAGGGGAATTCCTACAGTTACAATGCCCAGGTCAGCCTCGACGGGCGTTACTTGGTATTCGAGAGTAACGCCGACAATTTTGTCGGGGGCGACGTCAACGGCGCATCCGACATTTTTCGCAAAGACCTTACGACGGGGGAAGTCGTCCTGGTGTCGACGACCGGAGATGCCCCCCACACGCAGGGCAATTCCGATAGCTACGACGCTCGGGTCAGCGCCGACGGGCGGTATGTGGTGTTCACAAGCAGTGCGACCAATTTGGTGGCCGGGGACACGAATGGTGCGCCCGACGTTTTTCGCAAGGATCTGTTGACCGGCGAATTGATCCGCCTCTCCGCTGCCGCCAGGGATGCGCAAGGCAAGGAAGAGGGTGACGGCACAAGTGTCGGGCCCTGCCTCAGCGCGGATGGACGCTATCTTTTCTTCTCCAGCGCTGCCGGAAACCTGATCGCGGGAGATGACAACAGAAACTCCGACGTTTTCCGTAAAGACCTTCTGACTGGTGAGATCACGTTGGTATCGAGCGCCGGCAATGCGGCGCAGACGCAGGCGAACTATGGTAGCGACAGCCCGCAAGCCAGTGCCGGCGGACGCTATGTGGTGTTCACCAGCTATGCGACGAATCTGGTCGCGGATGACACCAATGGACAAGCTGACATTTTCCGCAAGGATCTTACGACCGGCGAGATTGTATTGGTTTCGACCGCAGGTGATGCCGCTCACACCCAGGGCAACAGTTATAGCTACCACGCCCAAATCAACGCCGACGGACGCTATGTCGTGTTCGAAAGTCGGGCGAGCAATCTCGTGGCAGGGGATAGCAACGGTAGCCTTGACGTTTTCCGCAAGGATCTGCTGACGGGCGAAACTGTCTTGGTCTCAACCGCTAACGATGCCGCTCACACCCAAGGTAATAGCGTCAGCTACAACGCCCAAATCAGTGCCGATGGTCGCTACGTTGTGTTCACGAGCGAAGCGACCAATCTCGTGTCAGGGGACACGAACGCCACGTCCGACGTTTTCCGTAAAGACTTGATGACCGGCGAGATTGTATTGGTATCGCGTGCTGGCGATGCGACTGGGGCGCAAGGAAATAAAATCAGTTACGACGCAAAAGTCAGCGCCGATGGCCGCTACGTCGTATTTACGAGCGGCGCCAACAATCTGGTCGCAGGCGATGCCAACAATCAGGTCGATATCTTTCGCAAGGATTTGGCGACAGGCGAGATCGTTCTAGTGTCGAGCGCCGGAAACGCGGCGCGCACACAAAGTAACGCTGCCAGTAATAGCGCCGAGCTCAGCGCCGATGGCCGTTACGTCGTGTTCGAGAGCCGCGCCAGCAATCTCGTCGCGGGCGATGTGAATAGTCATGTTGATGTTTTTCGTAAAGATTTGACGACAGGCGAGATTGTGTTGGTCTCGACCGCCGGCGATGCAGCCCATACGCAAGGTAATGGTGATAGCCGCAGCGCGCAAATCAGCGCCGACGGACGCTATGTAGTGTTCGTGAGCGACGCCAACAATCTGGTGGCTGGGGACACCAATGGTGTATCCGACATCTTTCGCAAGGATCTGGTGACGGGAGAGTTGGTGCGTCTTTCGACGGCGAATACGGATGCACAGGGCAACGAGCAGGGCAATAACGAAAGCGGCTATTCTGTGATCGGCACAGATGGGCGGTTTGTCCTGTTCCAGAGCTATGCCAGCAATCTGATGGCAGGTGATACCAATGGTGCCGAAGATATCTTCCAGGTCGATGCGACGTTACTGCCGTACGCGCAAGCCATCTCTGAGGGACGGTTTGTACAGGTTACACTTGGTGTCGGTGCGGCGTCATCCATCGGCATAGCCTGGGGAGACGGCGCTACTGAGACCATCGTTCCCGTCAACGGGAGCGCAACCTTCGGGCATGCCTATGCTGAAAAGGGCACGAAGGCGGCATTCGTGACCGCGCATGAGGGGGCGCAGACCTGGACTGTACCTTATTCGATCGATGTCAACTCGGGTCAGATGACGCGTGACGCCGCGAAGTTCGATACGCTCAGTGGCGGGCTCGGAAGCGATCAATTGACGGGTGACGACATGGCCAACATCCTGCTCGGCAATGGCGGTAACGATCTCCTCGATGGCAGGGGCGGTGCCGACGTGATGTCCGGTGGGTCCGGCAACGATACCTATATTGTCGACAACGCGCTTGACCTTGTGCAGGAAGCGCCCAGCAGCGGCATCGATACTGTTCTTTCAGCAGTTAATTACGTGCTTGCATCAAACATCGAGAACTTGACTGGCAAAGGCTCTGCTTCGCTTACCCTGAAAGGAAACGGCCTGACTAACGTGATCAAGGGAGGCGCTGGTAACGACAAACTGTATGGCGGCGGCGGCAAGGATGTCCTGTCCGGCGGCGCGGGTAAGGACTATTTCGTTTTCGACACCAAGGCCAAGACAAGTTTCGCCAGGATCACCGACTTCTCGGTAAGGGACGACACGATCTGGCTCGACAACAAATTTTACACCAAGCTGGGCAAGAAGGGCACGCCGACCAAGCCGCAGAAGTTCAGTGCGGAAATGTTTTGGATCGGTGACAAGGCTCACGATGCGACCGACCGAGTCATCTACAACAACAGGACAGGCAGCTTGTATTATGATGGCGATGGCGACGGTCCGGGTGCGGCGGTGAAGCTCGCTACGCTCAGCAAGGGCCTCAAAATGACCTACAAGGATTTTTTTGTCATCTGAGATCTGCCAATTGCATTGGTCCGACCACCGAAATGTCGGGATCTTTTCGGACCAATGCAATCCTGTGCGAAGTTCAGGATTCGCTAAAGATAACGATTCCAGCGATACGGTTCGCGGCGAGATGCTGACTAAGCGTCTATGCGCACATTCTGGCTAACCAAAGAGTCCGGCTTTAAGATTACGCAAGCCACAGCCGATGTCGCGATCTGGATATTCTTTGGCGACTCAATCGAGCGATGACTCAACCACCTCGATGATTGCAATCATCGAGGTTCTGGAAGCTGACTAAACCCGTTCCGGTTATGCCGTCCGTACGCCTTAAGCGGCTCATAGCTCGACCGCTTGCAATGCTCAGAAAGCGCTATGGGTTGTGAGTGAAACCGCTTCTCGTGTCGCCGGGCGTCTCGCCCCAGCGAGCGCGATAGCGCCGGTAGAACCCGGACAAATCGTTAAAGCCGAATTCATAGGCAATGTCGGCAATTGTTCTATAATTCTCCGTCGGCATCCGCAAAGCATGCCGACACGCGTCGAGACGCGCGATGACCAGGCTCTCGCCCAGCGAGCGGCCAGTCGGCTCAAACAGCTTGTGCACATAGCGTTCGGAGACGCCGAGGTTGCGGGCGATCTTCGCCGCATCCAAAAAGGGATTGGTCAAGTGCCTTGAGATGTATTGCTTCGCGGCAGCGAGGCGAGCCGCGCGAATTCCCCCGCGAATGGCCTCGGAGGCTTTACCTGCGGGCGCAATGGTAGCGGCGAGGAGATCGCAGAAGATTTCGCCCGCTTTATTGCTCATCTCGAGAGGCAAGGTTCCGATGGCTTGCCCGAGAGATTTGACATAACCTGCGAGAAGGGCGCCTGCGCCTTCATCTCCGCGAAGGCGAGTGTGCACATCTGTGCTAGGGGAAAGGCGAGCCTCGATCAGACGCTTGGGCAAGTGAATGATAGTTGTCTCCAGGCTTGGCGTGCGGATGACGGCATTGAACGGGATGGACGTATCGAGCAACACCAGATCGCCGGCATGCGCCGTAACCTCATGGGATGAGACGTGAGTGACCCCTTTTCGGATCAGATGAAGGCAATAGGCATCCTCCGTCGTTTGCGCGATCTCCGGTGCCCCTCGGTACATGCGCTGAGCCGCAAATCGCGCTAAAGCGACTGACACATTTCCAATCGCATGACACTCCATGCGGGCCTCGAACGGAGCGCGTTCCGATCGCTCTGCCTTCAATCCAAGAAAGGTGTCGCAGACGAACTCCCGCCAATAGGAAAACTGGTCTTCAATCTTCAAGCTGCTTGTGTCGAAAATAATCGCCATTGTGTATCATATCTTCAGCTTATCTAGCGGAACGATATAGCATAGATTGCGCTCAGAAAGTAAAGTTTGTTTTTAAAATCGACGTTGGAACAATTGTCTGTTGTCAATATGAAATGAAACGTTATTTCATGAAATAATAATGATGGCTCATTTTGAGTTCGCTCTCTAAGGAGAGCGCGTCTCTCTTTTCGACTGTGCACTCTGATCCAGGCCGCGTTCCGCGGGTGCCAAGACGAATCCTCTGCCGCTTTTTAACCCTCCCTTCTCAAGAAGCTGAAGTCGTATGCGGTGAACTCTTTGTCCGCAAATCAGGCGATACTTGATTCAAGGCTGCATCTTGAGAGGCAGCCTTGGTCAAATGAGATGTGCGATGGCGCACCGGCGGCCGCAGTTGTTCGCTGTCGTCCACTCGCGTTTCCTTCGATACCAAGACGACACATGCAGGACCGCACTAAAGGCTGCTGAGTGGCTCAGTGCGTAGCGTGAACGCCCGATCAAAGACCGCTCGTTCCACTCGGCCAGACACAGGACTCCAACTTCTAAGGATGAACAATGGCCACTCCGGTTCTTTGGGGCAGCGAGTTTCTCGTCAATACAACTACTATTCACACTCAAGATCGGCCGGCTATCACAGCTTTGGCCGATGGTCGCTTTGTTGTGACCTGGACGGATTACAGCGGACAGATTGATGCCGTCACAGGCATTGCCGTGCGCGGTCAGATCCTGAATGCGGATGGGAGCAAGGCGGGGGAAGAGTTCGTCATCAGCAGCTCGTCAGCGGCCGAGGCCGGGGCGAAGGTGTCAGCTCTTCCCGACGGAAATTTCGTCGTCGTCTGGTCAGATGCAAGCAAATACAGCACCGAAAACCCCTCTGACGTTTATGGGCAGGTCTTCTCGGTCACAGGAAAGCCGATCGGTGCGAAGTTCTTTGTAAACACAACGCTCAATGGCGCTCAAGAATTACCCCAGATTGCTGCCATTGGAACTGGCGATTTCGTTGCCGTCTGGCACGACGTATCGGCAGAAGGTGAAGTGCGCGCGCAACATTTCCACTATACCGCTGAAGGTGTTCTGACCGGTTCAGGGGAGTTCTCGGTCAACTCCATAGCAGCCGATGATCAAACGCAGCCAATTGTGACCGGTCTTGGCGGCGACCGCTATGTGATCGCGTGGGCCGACAAAAACGTCGACCAAAGCCGTGGTTTCGTAACTGACATTCGCGCCCAGATTTTCGATGCCAATGGCAAAGTTGGAGCAGAACTCGTCCTTAAGGCTGGGGACAATGTGATTGCCGCACCGACGATCAGCAAGCTCGCCAATGGCGGCTTCGTTCTGTCGTGGAATGATGAAACCCTAGATGACTCCGGCCAGCCTAATGGAAAGGTTCATGCGCAGGTTTTCAACGCGTCAGGTGTGGCTATCGGCGCCGAAATCGATGTTAGTGTCGTTACGGGCGTCGGCTATCAGGACGAGCCGCATGTCACGGTGCTGAAGGACGGTCGTTTCATAATCGCCCGGACCAATCATGACACGGATGTCGTCGGGGGAGAAGACGTCTATGGTCAGGTCTTCAATGCGGATGGTACGAGCAGCGGAGGCGCATTTCGTATCAACAGCGGGAGCCAGGGGCCGCAAGATCAGGCGGCCTTCACTGTCCTGTCCGATGGGCGCATCGCGGTTGCCTGGCATGACGACGGCGGATACGAGGCAGGCGGGACTGGAAGTTCCATCCAGGCGCAAATCATCGATCCCCGGGAGGCCGCGATCAACATTGCAGGCACTTCGCTTAACGACGACTATATCGGAACAGCTTTCGCGGACACGCTCAGCGGTGGCGATGGCGACGACCATCTCCGCGGTCAGGCTGGCAACGATATTCTTGATGGGGGCGCAGGTAACGATACGCTTGACGGCGGTGCCGACGCCGATGTTCTCAAGGGTGGCGCGGGCAATGACATCTACTACACCACCGCCGGGGATCAGGTAGTCGAAGATGCGAATGCAGGCGACGACACGGTTGTTTCGACGGTAAACTGGCAGCTTGGCGGCAATATCGAAAATCTGGTTCTGACCGGCACGGCGCAATATGGGACTGGCAACGAATTGGCCAATTCCATCACTGGGAACAGCGGCAACAACGTACTCGATGGCAGCGCCGGGGCCGACACACTCATCGGCGGGGCCGGAGACGATATCTACATCGTCGATGCTCTGGACACGGTAGTGGAAGCTCCCGGCGGTGGTATTGACACGGTGTATACCAGCGCGACGTCCGTCGATCTCGCCGCATTCCCGGAGATCGAAAACATCTACTCGACAGCGACAGGGGCAGTTCTCCTGAGCGGCAATGACGCGGCCAATGTTCTAACCGGTGGTAGCGGCGCGGACCAACTGAACGGCGGTGGGGGCAATGACGTCCTGCGCGGTGGTTTAGGTAATGACACCCTCAATGGAGGCCCCGGCAACGACACCCTCGACGGCGGCCTTGGCGCCGACATCATGATCGGTGGTCCCGGCAACGATGTTTACTATGTCGACGATGCAGGCGATCAGGTTGTAGAACTCCGCGGTGGTGGCTGGGACATTGTCTACACCAGCGTGAACTTCGCCCTGGGTGGAAATGAGATCGAGTTGCTGTTAGCGACCGGCTCCGCCAACGTGACCCTCACCGGCAACGCTGATGCCAACACCATCAAGGGTAACAGCGGCAATAATGTCTTGGTGGGTGGTGGCGGTAACGACACCCTCAACGGCGGTTCTGGCAACGACAAGCTCTACGGTGGCTACGGCAACGACTGGCTCACCGGTGGGGCCGGCAAAGACATCTTCGTGTTTGACGCCAAGCTGGGTACATCCAAGACAGACCGGAAGGTGAACTTCGACAAGATCATCGATTTCAATGTGAAGGACGACTCGATCTACTTGGACAACAAGGTCTTTACCAAGCTGGGCAAGGGCTCTGTAGCCAGACCCGGGAAACTGAACAAAGACTTCTTTACGATCGGCGACAAGGCGAAGGATGCCGACGACTTCCTGATCTACAACAACAAGACCGGCGTGCTGCTCTATGACAAGGATGGTTCCGGCGCGGGGGAGGCTGTCGAGATCGCTCAACTCGCCAAGAAACTCAAGCTGACGGACAAGGACTTCTTCGTGATCTGATCGCTGGGTCTGTTCACCCCCTCCTCGCTTGCTCAGGAGGGGGAGGCCCGATGTTGATCCCTCTGTCGGCTATGTGCAGGGGAGAGCGACGGAGATCCTGAAACGGTCGCAACTGAGTTCGCCGGCAGAGGCGCGCGAGTGTGCTGGCCATCCAGCCTGTAAATGCCATCGGCACTCTCGCGTGCCAACAATGGGCGATTATGAGGCACTCACGCGCCGACTGCTCGACGTTTCGGGGTCCGATACAAGGCCCGGCCAGTAAACTGCGTCGCTGGTTGGCCGCGCACCGAAGATGGCCTGTCCGACCCGCACCACGTTCGCGCCTTCCTCGATAGCGACCTCGAAATCACCCGACATGCCCATGGAAAGCTGAGTAAGGTCGGGATTGATGGCCACGGCACGGTCCCGCAGGTCGCGCAGCAAACGAAAGCAGGCCCGCACGCGCTCGGTATCCACGCTGAAGATCGCCAGCGTCATCATTCCTTGCGCTTTCAGCCGTGGGTATTCGGACAGGCGCTCGACGAACGGCATGAGGTCATTGGGATGCAGGCCATATTTACTCGTCTCGCCCGAGGTGTTGACCTGCACGAACACATCAAGATCGCGCCCTTGGGCATCAAGGCGGCGGTTGAGTTCCTCGGCCAGCCGGAAGCTGTCGAGCGCATGAAACTCCGAGGCGAAGCGAGCGAGATACTTCACCTTGTTCGTCTGGAGATGGCCGATGATGCTCCACCGGATCGGCAGATCGGAGAGTGCGGCCTGCTTGTCGCGGGCCTCCTGTAGCTTGTTCTCGCCGAAGTCGGAGATTCCCGCCGTAAAGGCATGCCTTAGGATATGGGCGGGGACCGTCTTGGTGACGGGCAGAAGACGCACATCGGCAGGGCGTGCGCAGCGATGGCAAGCAGCTACGATGCGCTCCTGCACGGTTTTCAGGTTCGTCGCGAATGCCGTGGCCGGATCATCGCCAAATCGGGCGATGTCTTCGGGCGAAAGCTTAGTATTGAAAGGTGTGGTCATGTCCAGACAAGCTTCCGCGTCATGGCCATCAGTATGGCAGCGGGAAGTGCACCACGAGCTGGCGCACGCGGCCGTTGATCCGTTGCCGGTCGGCGTCGAGCGTTCCGCCACGGACGGCGTGAAGGGTGTCGAAAATGAGCGTGGCGATCTCACGATACTCGTCCACGCCGAATCCACGCGACGTTCCAGCGGCGGAGCCCACGCGGATGCCCGAAGTCACCATGGGCTTTTCCGGATCGTTCGGGATCGCGTTCTTGTTGAGGGTGATGCCCACAGACTCAAGCGCCTTCTCGGCGATATTGCCGGTCACGCCGAAGGGGCGCAGATCGACCACGGCCAGATGGCAATCCGTGCCGCCGGACGTGATCTTAAGTCCGCCATCGGAAAGGGCTTTCGCCAGGACACGGCAGTTCTCGACGACTGCCCGCGTATAGATCTTGAAGGACGGTTGCAGCGCCTCGCCAAACGCCACCGCCTTTGCCGCGATGACATGCATGAGCGGCCCACCCTGAAGACCGGGGAACGTCGCTGAATTGATCTTTTTCGCGACCTCGGCGTCATTAGTGAGTACGAATCCGCCGCGCGGTCCGCGCAGGGTCTTATGCGTGGTCGAAGTGACGACATCAGCGAAAGGCACAGGAGACGGATAGACGCCACCAGCGACGAGCCCCGCGAAATGCGCCATATCGACCAGCAGGATCGCACCCACCTTGTCCGCGATCTCCCGAAAGCGCGAAAAATCCATGATACGCGGATAGGCCGAGCCGCCTGCGATCAAGAGTTTGGGCCGGTGCTGGTGCGCGAGCTGCGCTACCTGATCCATGTCGATAAGGTGACTTTCTGGGTCGACGCCGTAGCTGACGACGTTGAACCAGCGGTCGGACATGTTGACCGGCGCTCCATGGGTAAGATGTCCGCCAGCCTTCAGGTCGAGCCCGAGAATTGTATCGTCGGGCTTGAGAAGCGCGAGGAAGACCGCCTGATTGGCTTGGCTTCCCGAATGAGGCTGGACATTGGCGTAAGCACTCCCGAAGAGTTGGTTCGCGCGCGCGATCGCCAAATCCTCAACGACATCCACATTCGCGCAGCCGCCATAGTATCGGCGGTGCGGATAGCCCTCGGCATATTTGTTGGTAAGCACAGACCCCTGCGCATCAAGCACGGCCTGACTCACGAAATTCTCCGAGGCGATCAGTTCGATGGACTCACGCTGACGGGTCTTCTCGTTGGCGATCGCAACGGCAATAGCATCATCGGCGGTGGATAAACCGGCAGCGCTCACGCCTGCGTTCGCTGTGTTCTCTATTGCGCGCAGCGCGACCGATGCTCCCATCGCTGACCTCCTTCAAAGTGCTGACAAATTGAGTTCTTGAGTGCCCGCTACGGAGGTTGTGCGCGGTGGTGTCTGTCAGCACCTATCATGGGCGTGGTCTGCTGTTCCCCTCCACTTGGTACGGTTGAGCCAGGCCAATTCCAGAGATCGCTGGAGTGAGACCTATGCCTTCATCACTGTCCGAAACGCATTCGCCAGTTTCTTGACCGCGACCTCGATCTCAATTGGAGTGTATGCGGCAAATCCCATCAGGAACCCGGCCTTGCCGTTGCCGGCCGCATGGAGCGCCGACAATCCAAGAAGCTCGATTTCAACGCGCCGCGCCGCGTCGATGACTGCGCGTTCGGACAAGTCGGAGGTCAGCACGCACGGCATCTGCAATCCGCCAATTGGCACGCGCGGCTCGACGAAATCCGACAGGTGTTGGCTGACCAGGGTTGCCAACACTTCGAGCCGTTCAGCGTAGATGCCGCGCATGGTGCGGACGTGAGCGCCAAAATGCCCGCCTTCCATGAACCGCGCCAGCGTCAGTTGCGCCATCGAGGCGGAATGCCCGTCGAGCAGTGTGCGCGCGACTGTCATCGGCTTCACGAGCTGGGGCGGCAAGACGACATAGCCGATCCGCAAGCCGGGAAAGAGCGATTTTGTGAAGGTGCCGATGTAGATAGTCCGGTCATGCGGATCGAGACCCTGCACGCAGGCAGTTGGCTTGCCCGCGTAGTGGAATTCGCTGTCATAATCGTCTTCAATGATCCATGTCTGATGCTGGGCCGCCCATTCGATCAGTGCCAGACGGCGATCGAGTGCCAGCGTCGTGCCGGTCGGAAACTGGTGGGAGGGGGTCAGGAACACGGCCTTGGCCCGGCGCGGCTCGTCCATGATCTGCTCGACCAGCAGGCCCTGACGGTCCAGGCGGATTGGGATGCATTCGAGCCCTGCCGCATCGAACGCCTTGCGTGCGCCGTAGTAAGCAGGGTCTTCGATGAAGATGTGATCGCCGGAATCGAGCAGCATGTTCGCGCACAACGTCAACGCCTGCTGCGAGCTGGTAAGGATCAGCACCCGGTCGGCCGTGGCGCGTGCGCCCCGCTCAAGGTTCACATAGTCAGCGATTGCGCGCCGCAACGGCTCGGTCCCCTGCGGATCGCTGTGAAGGAGGGCCTGCGTACCGGTTTCCTTCAGCACCTGCCGCTCCAGGCGCTCCCAGAGTTGAAGTGGGAAGGTGCGTGTCTCCGGCACTCCATGCGCGAAGGGCCGCGGTGAAAGCAGCTCGCGTACGCCGCCGCCGCGGAACATGGCGTTTCCGCGTTTACTGAGGTTCGGAGCCTGATTGCGCGAAAGCGCGTCCCGCTGGGAGAGACGGCGACGAGGCGTGAACTCGGTCATCTCCGCCACGAAACTGCCGCTGCCAACTCGCCGGCCAATGAAGCCTTCTGCGTGAAGCTGGGCGTAGGCGGTCTCGATCGTGTCGCGCGACACGCCAAGCGATTTGGCGAGCGCTCGCGAGGCGGGCAGCGGCTTCCCCGGTCCGAGCGCGCCGTCGAGGATAAGCTGGCGGATCGCTCGCTGAATCCGCGCATGAAGCGGCATCGCTGCATGGGCGGGATGGGCAAGCCAAGCCTTCACGGACTCCAGTTGGGAATGCTTGAACAAGTGGTCTGAGTGCCTTGAATGAACTGGATGGGTTCATCAGACCATTCATCGGCTAGATGTCAAGGCATCTTACTGTTCTTGCGCCCCAACCTGCAGGAGACTCTTCAGGATTATGTTGTCCGGTCCCTCATCATCCATTCGCTTGAACGATATTACACATCCTGTCGTCGCGGGACTGATTTCCGTGATCGTCAATTATGGCGGCACCTTCATCGTGGTCTTTCAAGCCGCGAAGGTTGCTGGCCTGAGCCCGGAACTCACGGCATCCTGGGTATGGTCCGTTTCAATCGGCGTGGGGCTGACGGGACTTTTCCTGAGTTGGCGCTATCGTGAGCCGATCATCACCGCCTGGTCGACTCCGGCGGCGGCTTTCCTCGTCACCGCGCTCGCAACGACGCCTTACGCGGAGGCCGTCGGAGCATACATGATCTCGGCGGCGGCATTCGTCGCTCTTGGCGTGTCAGGCTATTTCGAGAAAGTCATCCGGTTGATCCCACCGGGCATCGCCTCGGGCCTGCTAGCCGGTATCCTGCTGCAATTCGGCATCGGCGCATTCGGTGGCGCGAGTATCGACCCTCTGCTGGTCGGGCTGCTGATCGTCGCCTATGTCGCATTGAAGCGTCTTTCAACCCGTTATGCCGTGGTCGGCATCCTCGTTCTCGGGCTTGTGTTCCTGCTCACGCAGGGCCGTGTCGACTTATCGGGGCTCCACCTTCAGTTTGCTGCTCCGGTCTTCACCATGCCGGATTTCTCTCTGAATGCGCTCCTGAGCGTCGCGCTGCCGCTGTTCCTGATTACGCTGACCGGCCAATATATGCCGGGGATGCTCGTTCTGCGGAACGACGGCTTCGAAATCAGCGCCAATCCGATCGTCACCGTGACGGGCCTCGGTTCGCTGCTCATGGCTCCGTTCGGCTCCCACGCCTTCAATATCGCGGCCATCACGGCGGCTATCGCCACTGGCAAGGAGGCGCACGAAGACCCGTCCAAACGTTGGATCGCCGGCATTGCGGCGGGCTGCTTCTATGTGCTCGTTGGGGTGTTCGGCGTGACGCTCGCTGCGGTGTTCATGGCGTTTCCTGCGACCTTCATCACGACGCTCGCCGGTTTGGCGCTGCTCGGCACGATCGGCGGCAGCCTCGCAGGAGCGATGGCCGATCCGACCTCCCGCGAAGCGGCGCTGATAACATTCCTGGCATCCGCAGCGAATATCAAACTGCTGGGCATCGGCGGGGCGTTCTGGGGACTGCTGATCGGCCTCGTCGCCTACTTCGTCCTGAACGGTCGCCTGCCGCATCGCGAGCGGGCAGACCTGACGGTAAGCGAGGGTCTTCGACGAACGAACGATTATCCAGCGCCCCGGCACGTCCACGTCGGTGGCATCCAGCGCGAATAGCTCGATGGGTCGCATGCCAGCGTAGAACAGTGCGGCCATGACCATGGCGGGCGCAGGTGACATCGCTGCTACGAACTGGGCAGCCTGCTCGTAGCTAATGGTGTCGTGCCGCCACGCTTCGTCAGCGCTGCGGCGGCCATGCCCTTTAGCTTGCGCGGGCGGCGCCACTGGCGCACGTCCGCCCAACCGTTGCGAGCCGCATGATTCCAGACTGCAATGAACGCGTGTAGCACTGGCGATTCAGTGTTTCAGGGGATGCGTTCGGATAAAGAGTGTGTGCCGCGTCGTCGAGGGTTCCTTGATTGATGGTGTTCAGTCTGCAGTTCATAAAATGAACTGCCAATCCGCAGTGCGCGCCGTCTGTTTTACGGACGTACAGAATGAAGCGCCCGTCCCCTCCCTGCTCAATATAGGAGGCGGCTGCCTCATTGAAGGTAACGAGCCGCGCGCTTGACGAGTTTAAGGGGCACCGCATCGACTCCCATACAGCATTGATATCGGCTTCGCTGAGGATGACATTGCGACCCTGAACCGAGCAGTTGCCGGTTGCCTTGGCGATCTTGATCAAGGCACGAGAGGTGATGCGTAGGTGTTCCGCAGCTTCGGCAGCCGTCCATATGCGGGGAAGTCGAGAAGTCATGACCTATCGTACCTAACGCACTCCGACGCGAAGATTGCTGCTCCTATTTGCCAGCGGCCTTTCGGAGCGCCTCGTTGATCCTGTCCTGCCAGCCTGGGCCGTCTTCCTGAAAGTAGTCGAGTACGTCCCGATCAATGCGCAGTGAAACCGTTTCCTTCGCGCCAGGGATTGCCGGCGCCTTCGGTGCTTCAGCCGCCTTTGGAGGAATTTTCCTGAACACCGCCTCGGCAGCCTTGAGCGGGTCTCCCGGCCTGCGTGTTCCTGTTGGAGGCTTCGACATAGTACAACTCCTTTTGCAGGTTATCGCCCCGCCGGTTCCAGAGCCTCTTTCAATGCCGGATGAAGGTCAAATAGGCTATCGAAGTTATAGCGCCTTACGTCGAGCCGGCTGGTGAGATGCGAGCGAGAATCTCGGAAGCTTATCAATCCTTTCTCGCCCCGCGCGGCGCGCCTGGCTGCGGCCCGCTCCCGTCCCGGAGATCTTGGACCTGTTTAGGGCTCAGGCCTGCTTCGCGTTTCTTACGGGGTAAGGATCTTCCTGCTCCTTGGACATGTCCAAGCCGCTGGTCTTGTCCAATTGGGCGTCGATAGCCTTCCGATCCCACCGTCGCCTTACAGGAAGCGCCGGCGGCATCACGCCGTTGAACACCCACCGACCGTACCTATGGCAGGAAGGCCACCCACGGGCATAATAGAACTATTGAGTTCTATTATGCCTGTGTGTATGCCGGGTCGGCCCATCAGATTGGCCGCGCTTTTTAGGAACTCTGCTATGTCCGTGGCAGGGCCCCGAACATAACGATCCGCCAAATGGAATCGAAGTGGTTATCCAACTCGGACGAGGTCGGTCGAAACTCAGGGTTCAGGAGCACCTCATGAAGCGCTTGGGCGGTCACGAAGAAGCCGAGCTGCCTCGCGAATTGCGTCGCATTGCTGAGAGTAAGGAGCCCCATCTTTTGGGCATTCTCGACAAGCGGTTCAAGCACCGCCGTGATGCTATCACGGGTCCGGGCGAACTCGTTAGCGACAACGGGAAAGCGAGGCGCCTCTGCAGCGCACATTCGGTAGAGGTCGACATTCCCGGGGGTGATGATCATAGCAAGCAACGATCGACAGGCATCCCGAAGCGATGACAGAGGATCCGACGCCCTGACCTCAAGCGCCTGAATGTGACCCAGCATCCGCTGCCGGTCGATGGCAACCGCAGCCGCAAACAGCGCCTCTTTTGAAGGAAACCGGCGATAAATGCTATGCTTGGCGGTGCAGCATGACGCCGCAATATCATCCATCGTCGTTGCCGCATACCCTTTGAGCCGGAACACCTGAAGGGCCGCCTCAATGATCGCGTCCGACAGTTCCATCGCCTGGGCACGGCTCGGTCTTCCGCGCCCGCGTTGTGCGGCAACGTTCTGCGGGGTGTCGTCGAGGTCAGACCGATCAAGCATCGGGCAGTCATATACCGGGTTAGGTAATTTTCCAATCCAGTTACAAACTGGGCCCGCAACCCGAGACAACCTTCTTTAGAAGAAGGGCCGCTCCAAAGCGCAGAGCCACTATGTCGGGTTCCTCCGGGTCACATTTAGAGCACTATGGTTCTTTTTCGTGCCCTTCGGCCTGAAGAATAGCTCGCTCATGCCTCGACAGTAAGTCCGCCTCCATCTATTTAATGAACTACTGGGTTATTTTTTAAACCAGTTTGGTCAGCCATTGGTTTCGCCTCCTTCGGTCAGACCCTTTCAGTCGAAGGCCGCCTGAACCGTTTCGAGCTTTTGGCGATGGCCCAGTTGGGTTGAATATACAATGTATCAACGCAAGACTGCAGGCCGTGGGCCATTGGAAAATGAGCTGACATTTCTTCAAGATCTGGCCCGAGGACCTCGTCCTGTCACCGTCGGCCCTCTCGGACGTTGCCTCAAGCGTGGCTGGTGCAAGCCGATCCAGCCGCCGGAGGCCTCGGCGCGTGGGGCATCAAAACCTGCCCTCTATGCGATCACCGCTGACGGCCTTGAGGTCGTTGCCCGCGCGTCGGCCGGGGAGCTTCGCGTCCGCAGACGATGAAGCCGGCGCTTTGCTTTTTGCTGATAGCCAGCAGTAGTTGATGAACCGCGCCTAGCGACACTCGCGACGCATCCCAGCTCTCTAATAAAAAGCCCCGGCATTTCCGCCGGGGCTTTCTTCGATTTGTTGGGAGCGCCGATCAGAAGTCGCGCTGAATGCGCAAGCGCCCTTCCACAGCATCGGACGAGCCAATTGATGTGAATGGGCCCGTCGAAACCCGACCGCGAGGATCGACCCGGGCGTAGATCACCTCGAGGCCAAGATCCAGGCCGCTGACCGGTTGCCAGATGACGTTGCCGCCAATGCGGTACTCGTTGAAGTCGACCAGACCAAAGCCAAAGCCTGTCGCGTCGATTCCACCCGCAGCAGCACCATAGTTCACCCGCATGTACGATCCCAGCAGGTTGGAGCGGATCCGCGGTGTCCAATAGTGGCGGAACCCACCAGCAACAGCCCAGGCTTTCGTGCGCTCGATATTACCGGTGTTGGCGTTGATAAAGCCGTCCGTCAGGAGAATATTGCCAGCTCCGAGCTCTGTAGAAGGACCGGCGATCGTTCCGTTCGAACCGACTGTCCCCCCGTTCAGGTAGCCCACCGCACCGTCAGCGTAAGTCGCACTGACCCACAGGGCGTCGCCGGGTGCGATCTGCGGCAAATTCACGCCGATTGAAGCGGCAATAGCGAAACCGTACTCGGTGTCCGGATAATTAGCGACCGCCCCAAACTGAGTTGGAAGCGAGACCAGGTTGTTGCTGCGGATCTGATGAAGAGCGCCTGAGAGTTGCGCCGTGCCCCAGGTGCCGGTGTATTTGAGATTGCCGACGACGTCGGGCGCGCGCTCGCCAGCGTAGTTGAGCGCCGAAGAGGCTGGGCCGCCAGCGATGAACCCGGATTGCCGGCGCTCGATGCCATCTTCGATCGCCAGCGTTGCCGAGAAGCCGTTGCCGAACGTGAAGGTGTAAGCCAGCACATCCACATTGGGCGCGTCATCAAAGCGCAAGGTCCCCATGTTTTCCGACGGAAGATCGGTGTTCGAGAAGAATGAGTCGAGACGGCCAGCCGTCAATCCGCCGAACTGGACGAATGCCGACTCAACATCAGCAGATTGCGGGCGGACAACACCGGTTCCACCAAACGGCGTGCCCGAGCTGCGCGTGATCTCGAAGCGGACAAAACTGCGCACCAGACCGTAAGCCGTTGCGGTACGCGCATCGAGTTGGATGCGGCCACGAGCTCGGAAACCAAGAGCGTCGGAGGAGCGCGCAAACGGCGTGTCGAACAGGTAATCGGCGCGAACACGTCCGCCGATACGCAAGCAGGTCTCAGTGCCCGGGATATAGAAGAATCCTGCACCGTATGTATTGCAGACGCGAACGTACTCAACGGCCGCTGCCTTTCTCGCCGGAAGATCGGCCGCATTGGCTCCCGCAACAGCTACAAGAGAAGCAGCTGATGCGAGGAGAAAGCTCTTAACGAGCGTCATCATTTGTCTCCAAAAATTCAAGAACGTCGAGATCGGCACACGCATTGCGAAGCAACTCATGGCCATGAAATTGCGAACGGTTCGTCCCATTCGCTGCGGCGACACTAGACAGCGAAAATTCCCGTTCAAGCGAATTGCCGCAGCATCATCGCATTTGTGCCAAATTCCCCCGGAGATGTTGCAAAAACGTGACCTGAAATCGCAATAACATTATGAAAAGACTTGATAATTTGTGTTTCACACGAGTTGACAATTTCGCGCGAAAGCGGTTGATTGCATGCGTCTTATTCATCTCGAAACACGGATGGTGAGACCTCCCAAAAATTCAGGATTGAGACCCGGAATTTTGGCCCGGTGGAAATTCCACCGGGCTTTTCTCATGTATGCGTGAGACGATGCGATCACCGCTCATGTGCGAGTGTTATCGCCAGCTGCACAACAAGGCGGGGGGAGGTCGATCCGATTTCGAGGCGGCACCTGATTGATCACACCGATCATTGGTGCAACAAGCGTCGAGCGTGACCGATGTTCTTCTTCAAATCCATGACAGCGTTCGCGACGACTCCCATGCATCAATCGATTTTCATCATGCACAAGTGACAGGCGCGATACGTCCACAAGGCTCATCTCTTGCTCGCTGAGCATTTCGAGTGGCTCGCTGCATGAGCAGTCGCAATCACTCTGACGTCTTTCTGTTCGTAGCCAAAGCCTGCGACAACTTGAGCCGCCCTGGCGCTAGTCCGCCTCCCTGCGGCACTAACGTCACGCATGACTTCGCGCATGGCCTCCAGGCACGGTTTCTTCGGTGAGGTTGTGCGTAGGTTCCCTCGCGGACGAACTCATCCGCTCATGACCGAGATTCTGCCGACCCGCCGCGGACAAAGCCGCTACGTTCATGCCTCCTCAGCATCCATCACCGCGACAGGACGGAGCATTTTCATTGTTGGCTTGCGGCCAGCATGCTCCGATAAGATCAGCTCGAAAGGGAGAGTGGCCACAGCATGCCTCTCTTCATCTTGATATCAGTGCCCGCCGAGCACAAGAGTCCTGATGGGGAGCAACAACGCTTGGATTCGCAGGATCATGGCATGCACAAGCGCAACGGCATCCACTGCGTGCAATGCCACACGTTGAATGGCGCCAACCTCGTTCGAAGCAAGCAGCTCGTGGTTACTGGTATAGGCGTTGGCGATGCAGCTGCTCCCGGGGGTGACGCCATCGAGCCCGCCATCGTAGAGAGGCTCAAGATAAACCAGGATGGTTCCCGGCCGCGTTACCTGCTGTGGGTCGAGCAGCTGCTCGCCGCTGCGGACCTGACCGGTGGCGATGAAGTCCTGCACACCGGTCACCACCATCGGGACGATCGTCCAGGGCTTCGACGCGCAAGTGACCTCGGCAGCCATGCCGACCTGCATGACCGGGGCCTCGACTTGTCCGAAGCCGGCCTGTAGGCGCCCCCGCCCGGCACCCGCGGGGATCAGGACCCCGGCCGGCCGCATGAGCGGGTTGACGACGTCGCCCACCCGCAGCGTGAACTGCTCCACCCGCCCGTCCACACCGGCCCGGACTACTGTCTTCGCCAGTTCTACCTCGGCCTGGGCCAACTCCCCTTCGGCGCGTGCCTTCTCGGCGGGGAAGAGAGTGGAGATCTGCGCCTCGGCCGCCTGTTTGGTGGCGACGGCGGCGTCAATCGCGCCTTGGCGTCCCTGCAGGGTGACTTGGAGTTTCTCGATATCTCGAAAGGCGACATTGCCTGGACTGCGCCGATACAGCTCCTGTTTGGTCTCCAGCTCATCCACGGCCTGCTGATAGGCGCCCTTAGCCTCCTGGATCTTGCCCTCTGCCTCCAGGATACCGGCTCGCGCTACCACCTGCTTCGCGTCGACCTCGGCTATCTTGCGGCGTGCGGTCTCCACGGCCGCCTCCTGCTTTGTGCTGTCGAGCCTGAAGATCGGTGCGCCCTGCTTGATCTCGCCGCTGACGCCCACGTAGGTCTCAGCGACCCGGCCGTTGGTTTCGGGCAGGATCGGGACGGTTCTAAAGAACACGGTGACGTTGTTGGTCGACGGATGATTATAAAAGATCACCGTGATGAGCCCCACGGTGAGCATCAAACAGGCAGTGATCCCCCACCGCAACTCGAACCACACCGAGTAGAGCGTGATCTCCTTGCCGAGCCGCTTTCCCTGGACGTAGCGGCGGTAGAGATAATCCGGGAGGATCGTCAGCAGGGAGCAGAGAATTAGCTCAAGCATCAATAAGTTCCTTATGACCGCCCGCAGAAGGACTTATTGGTTTATCCGGCACATTGCCCGCATCCTCCCCCGGCTTGGTGCTGGCGATGGGTTTTTGCTGTACCTCGGTTGGCTTGATGCCAGCGATCTTCTCGAGTGATCCCGCAATCCTGGTGAGGGGTGTTGCGAAATCGGGCATGTCAATCAGTGCAAGCAGCAGGCCCACCACCCAAAAAAGATGCACGTGCGTGAACAGGGCCAGCAGGCACAGCACAGCGACGATCTCGGATTGCAACTTCTCGGACTTATGCGCCATGCGCTCTGGAAGCGTGTGCAAGAGAAAGAACAGATTACCTACGGCCAGCACGGCCAGTATCAGGATCACGGCCATTCCCACCATGAGAACGTCCGTATCGCCGGGCGCGGTGATGAACGGCGGCAAATGGTGAGGTGCAGCGGGGTGGAGTGATGCGCTCAAACTGGCCTCCGAGAGAAAATTTCAGGTGCGTTCGAAGCAGGCTTGTCTGTTAGCAGCGCTCATATATACATACCGCATGTTTGTATAGTGCGGCGGCGCACTCCGAGGGATCCCGTGAGGCGGACAAAACAACAGGCTGAGGAAACGCGACAAACTGTACTTAGCGCAGCTGAAACGTTGTTTCTCGATCGCGGCTATGAACACGTGTCATTAGACGAGATCGCCGCTGCATCAGGGGTGACTCGTGGCGCAGTCCATTGGCATTTTCAGAACAAGCAGGGTTTGCTTTTCGCAATTCGTGACAAGTTGCGGTTGCCAGTTCAGGAATTGTCCGACCAACTCGAAGGCAACGGGGAAATGGCTCCAGTCGATGCGCTCGCAAACGCAATCTCGGACACATTTGCTCGATTGCAGGCCGATCCGCGCCACCGTGGATTGCTGAAAGTGTTATTGCGTCTCGATGTGACGGACGAGACAAACAGCGGCGACATCTTTCAGAAAGAATTTAGGGCGTCTCTTCGCCATATCTTCGACATTGCATCCCGTAGCGGCAAACTGGTCCCGCCTTGGACGCCCGAGTCTGCCACGGTAGCTTTCAATGCTGTCGTAGGAGGTCTTCTCGTGCAGTGGGCACGCGGCCTGCCTGACTTCGAACTGATTCCAGATGCAGAAGCAATTATACGTACACTATTGACAGCTTGGCAGACACCCACGGACGCAATCTCAGCCAAAGCTGCTCGCTGATCATTATTTGCGTCCGGTATCAAGCGCCTGACGCAAGTCTCTCTAATCAGCCAGTCCGTGGCCGCTGCCCGTGTGATCCTGAGCGGCATCGAGATGGTGCGCATGATGCGGTAAGGACAAGCGAAGTACGCCTGCACTTTGCAGCCGACGCTCGCGCGGCAGTTTGACCTGCTCACCGCATAAGCGCTTCACAGCGCCCCAGCTATCTCCTTTCCCCCGCCCAGAATTTGCGACGCAACGGAAAACCGCATGGGCACTTGCTCGCGCGCGACCGAATACTTGAACTGAGGTGGGTGGCCGGCGGACGGAAGCCACTGCCTGCGCGGAAAAACCGGCCCTGTTTTTCTGTACGACTAGTCGTGCGCTCCTTCGGCGAGCAGGAGCAGCTTGTGAGGATCGCGGATCATGATCCGTTGACGTCCACCCGCAACGAGGCCTTGGCTCTCCCAGGCGCTCAGGACGCGGCTTACGGTGTGTAGTGTCGTGCCCGTCATTTCGGCCACGTCCTGGCGCGTGATCGGGAAGTCGATCTGGACGCCCGCCTCGATCTTGCGGCCGGCCTGCTGCGCGAGGCGGAGCAGAGTGTGTGCGATGCGGCGCTCGACCTCCTCCGTCGACATCTCGACAACCCTCGTATGGGCATCTTCTAGTCGGCGGCCAACGGTCTGGAGCGTGTTGACCGCGAGCCCGGGATGCGTCGCCACGAGGCGGGGCCACGCCGTGGACGGCCAGACCAGAGCGATGCTGTCCACCACTGCCGTTGCCGTCGCCGGATAGGTTTTGCGGCCAATGGCCATGGCAACGCCGAACAGTTCGCCGGGCGCCACGAAGCGAACCACCACCTGCTGTCCGTCGGGGGTGAGTTTGAACACCCGCAGGTGCCCGTGCAACAGGACAAAAAAGGAGTGGGCCTCCTCCTCCTGCTGAAACACATTCGTCCCCTTCGGATAGCGCACCGACTGCGCCTCCTGAAGCAACTTGTCGATCTGCTCCGGCGCGAGCCCCGCGAAGATGGGGACATCCGCCACAAGGGAACGATCAATGCCCGCCATGTCATCTCCTCAGACCGAATTGGATCAACAACGCTCACTAGTATCGCTTCTAGCGCATCTCGCGGAAAAGTGGACCCAGTTTTCCGCGGGATCGACAGCCGGCGCGCGGCAAGCGTGGCTTTTGGTTCGAATGAGGAAATGGGTCTGCTGTGAGAGGTACGCTGTCCAGTTTCGGGCAACGACCACTGGGTTAGAGACGATCCGCCCCATGCCGCTCGAGATTGCGGGCCTTGACCATATCCTCCGCGCCGCGAGCCGCCGCCGTCTTGATGTCTTCGAAGAGGAGCGCAATCTCCTCGAAAACGCTCAGATCTATCTCGTCCATCGCGACAGTATCCAATTCGCCGACAAGCTCGAGCAGTGCAGCGATGCGGTCGGCTTGATGTCTGGCATCAAGGATCAGGCCGCGAAGCTGGCGCCGGGTTTCGAGCGCCTCGAACCGTTCAAGCGCGGCGTCGACCTTGCCGCGGCACCGGCAGTCCAGGTCGAGCGTACCCACCACGGTGCGGATCCGGGCTAGAAGTTGAGACGGTTTGGTTTCCGAGGGCTGATCCTCCACGCCGACCTTGTGCAACACCGGTTCCATCGGTCCCTCCCTGTCGGTAGCAAAATGAGACGCCCGTGGTCCGGTGCCGCTTCGATTAGCGTTGGCTACTGAAGGACTCACCGTCTCGTTTCATGAAAAAAAGTCCGGGCTATGAGCCCGGACCTCGTTGTGTTTTCTGCAACCTCTTAGTGGCCGCCAGTCGACTGGGCCGATCTCTGCGGATTGTAGTCCTTGAAGATCGCTTGGTTCTCTTGTCCATCGACCTTCAGGATGCCTGCGAGGCCGCGCTCGACC
Organism: Microvirga terricola; assembly: GCF_011777495.1. Classification (GTDB taxonomy): domain Bacteria; phylum Pseudomonadota; class Alphaproteobacteria; order Rhizobiales; family Beijerinckiaceae; genus Microvirga; species Microvirga terricola. The sequence continues at coordinate 79,632 of NZ_JAATJS010000002.1, forward strand.
CGGCTGAGCGCGTGATCGACGAGAATGTAGTTGCCGGGGACCTCCACCTTGAACTCGACCATGCTGGCTCCGCCGGGAGGCGTGGTGATGGTCTGAACGTCCTTCAGCGGCGACGAGGTCAGCGATGCCATCGGATAGACCTTGTCGAAGATTCCACCGATCACGTGGAACGACGAGGTGTAGTTGGGGCCGCCCACGCCGAAGAAGACGCGCACTGTCTCGCCGACTTTCGCCTTGAGTGGGTTTTTCTTCAGGGCGTCGGTCGTTCCGTTGAACACGAAGTATTCTGGACGCTCGCTCACCAGCTTGTCATAGCTCTCCTCCGCAAGACCTTTCGTTCCGAAAGCCTGCTCGGTGTAGATCTCGCCCTGCATCACGTAGTACTCGTGGTCGACCTTCGGCAGACCTCCCTCCGGCTCCACCAAAATCATGCCATACATGCCGTTGGCGATGTGCTGGGCGACCATCGGGGTGGCGCAGTGGTAGACATATAGGCCGGGGCTCAAGGCCTTGAACTCGAAGCCGCGGCTTTCGCCAGGAGCAGCCTCTGTTGCCTTCGCGCCGCCGCCGGGTCCGGTGACCGCGTGGAAGTCGACGTTGTGCATCATCACGCTATCGTCGGCATTCTTGAGGCTGACCTCGACGGTGTCGCCGACCCTCACCCGGATGAGGGGCCCCGGAACCTTGCTGTTAAAGGTCCAGTAGCGATAGTTCGTGCCGTCGGCCAGCTGGCCTGTGACCTCAGTGGTCTCCAGGTTGACCTTGACGCGCTGCGGGCCGCGGGCAGCGATGGGGCCGGGAAGATCAGCGGGATCACGCACCACATCCACTAGGGCAGCAGCCGTACTGGCGCTGACTGGATGGTTGTGCTTGGTCTCGGCGGCACCAGCGGGCAGGGGCTGTGCGAGCAAGGCGGCCGCGCCAAGGGCCAGAACGGCAACAGTCGCAAGCAACGGGCGGCGTCCCGAGATCTTCAGGGCTTTCATCATCATCTCCTCTAAGAGCCGTTTGGCGGAGCGTCTCCGTCAGCGGATGAAAGCTTTGTATCGTGCGCTGCGGCATCGTTATTTGTCGCAGTGCAAATAAGAAAGAAAAACAGCCGCCGGCAGCACCCGGTGATTTCCTTGAGCGAGGTCAAAGAAAATCGGGGCGGGTCCCCTCATAGACAGGCAGGCATGTTTGTTGCGACGCATCCCACGAACCGTTGTGGCGCGTCGCCGATGAAAGGGCTCCCGATGAGCGAACACCTCAGGGCACGATATGGCGAGGAGCGGCTGCCCCGTTACACGAGCTACCCCACGGCGCCGCAGTTTTCCGAAGCCGTTGGTCATCAGGATTATGGAGAGTGGCTTGTCTCACTCCCGGTTGAAACAACAGTCTCTCTGTATCTCCACGTGCCCTTCTGCCGCTCCATGTGCTGGTACTGCGGCTGCCACACGACCATCACCCAGAGAGATGCGCCTATCGTCGATTATCTCTCCGTTCTCAATCGAGAAATCGACCTGGTTGCAGATCGCTTGAGCCATTCGCTGCCGGCGCGGCATGTCCACTTTGGCGGGGGAACTCCGACCATCATGGAGCCTTCCGAGCTTCTCGGCCTTGTTGATCTCATGAGGCGGAGATTTTCTTTCGATTCTGAGACCGAAATCGCCGTCGAGATCGATCCCCGCACGCTGAGCCGCACCATGACGGCGGCCCTCGGGGAGGCGGGCGTCACCCGCGCTAGCCTAGGCGTTCAAAGTTTCGATCCGGTCGTGCAGCGCGCCATCAATCGCATCCAGAGCTTCGAGCAAACCGCGAAAGCGACGGAGGGTTTGAGGGCGGCAGGCGTGCGTGGTGTCAATTTCGACTTGATCTACGGACTCCCGCACCAAACGGTGGAGTCCTGCATCGACACGGTACGCAAGAGCATTGAGCTTCGCCCCGAGCGCTTTTCCGTTTTCGGGTACGCGCACGTGCCCTCGTTCAAGAAGCATCAGCGCAAGATCGACGAGGCTGCGCTCCCCGACGGTGCTGCCCGTTACGAGCAGGCGGAGGTCATTGCCGAAGCGCTGATGGAAGCTGGCTACCGCCGAATCGGGCTCGATCACTACGCCCTACCTGATGACCCCATGGTGAAGGCCCAGGTCGATGGCGTTCTGCACCGCAACTTCCAGGGCTACACGACCGATCCCAGCGACGTTCTAATCGGGTTCGGGGCCTCGGCCATCGGGCGGCTGACACAGGGCTACGCCCAGAATGAAGTCGTGCTGGGGCGCTATGCCGAGCGCATCTCCCGTGGGGAGTTGGCGACAGCGAAAGGTTATGCACTGACTGCTGACGATCGTCTTAGAGCCGATTTGATCGAGCGGGTTATGTGCGACTTCAAGGTTGATATTGCGCAGATCTGCCATCAGCACGGAACAGAACCGGAGATCATCCTGCAGTCGATCCCCCGGCTGCAGATGCTGGAGAGCGATGGCCTCATTCGTCTCGATGGGAGCATATTGTCGATCAATGATGACACGCGCTTTCTCGTGCGGAGTGTGGCTTCTGCTTTCGACGCGTATCTCGGCCAGTCGGGCAGAACCCACAGCCGCGCGGTTTGACTGACGCTGATCGATACGCCCGCAGGAGCCCAGGCTCCAGCGGGCTTACCGCCCGATACATCAGGCGCAGGACCGAATGCGATAGATGTCACCGCTCGCGGGATCCCGTTCCTCATGAACGGGGCATTCGTGCCAACTACGGAACTTCGGCGTCTGGTTCGCCTGAGCCGAAGGGCAGGAGAACGGAACAGTCTCGTACTCGCCCCTGACGTAGTTGTAGGCATTCTTGTAGACGCACTCGGCGGAAGCCGGCCCTGCGACCAGCAGGAGCAGTGGGGTCAGGATGGCTTTCGTGGACATCGTTGTCGGCTCCTTTTGTTGGGCTTTGAGGTCACGCCGTCGCGGCAATGCGCGCATCTCCGCGGCTGTTGATGCCAAGACGCTGGCGGAGAACGCGGCGAGGGGCGACCAGGTCAGCCAGCGTCACTTCGTCGAGCGATGCAAAGAACGCCTCCAAGGCGCGGTTCATTGAGCGGGTCAGAAGGCAGGCTCCGCTCAGGATGCATGTGGTCGGTCCGTCGCCTAAGCATTCCACAAGGCGCATGTCATGCTCCAAGGTCCGCACGACCTCGCCTATACGGATGGTCGAAGCGGGTCTGGCGAGCGTCAAGCCACCGGTTCGCCCGCGAATGCCCGTAACGTAGCCGAGACTGACAAGGGTCTGCGCAACCTTCATAAGATGGTTGCGGGACAGCTTGTGCCGCGTCGCGAGTTCCTCGATCGTGACGAGCCGCTCCTCCACGACAGCGAGACTCATCAGCAAGCGCAGCGCAAAATCAGTGTGGGACGTTAGCCTCATGCGGTCTCCTCAAAGAGGTATTTACAATACATCTTTTTAAAGATACGCAAAGAGGCATTCGGAAAGCATTTTTATGGCGAGTTCAACGACTGCAATTCCCCTGATCGAGCCGGCAACAGGCGTGACCGAGGATGTGATCCGGTGCCTGGTCGAGACCTTCTATGACAGGGTTCTACGCGACGACGAGCTAGGGCCGATCTTCCGCCAAGCTCTGGCTCAGCGATGGAGCGAGCATCTGGCGATCATGGTCGACTTTTGGTCGTCCATCGCCTTGCGGACAGGCCGGTATCAGGGAAAACCGCAGCAGGCCCACAGGGGCCTGGAATTGGTGGAGGGGCACTTCGAGCGTTGGCTCACCCTGTTCGAGGCGACGGCTCGCGAAGTCTGCGAGCCAGAAGTCGCGCTGTTCTTCATTGATCGCGCGCACCGCATCGCCGACAGCCTGCAGATCGGCCTCAACATTGGTCCAAAGGCCCTGCATCTGCCCAGCCGAGCCACGTCGGGCGATGCTTGCGGCTGAGGCAAGATTTTTGTCTTTTAATGACTTAGCGAGCGAGGTGGCGGTAGATCGCCGGAAGCGCTGAGGGGAGCTTCGCCACTTGGCTCACGATGGCGTAGCCGCCGCGGCCAAAGAGGGTGGGAAAGTAGGACTGCGCCTCCCGATCCACCGTCACGCCGAACACGCTCAGGCCGGCTCGACGAGCCTCCAGGACCGCGCGGCGGGTATCCTCGATGCCGAAGCGGCCTTCGTAGTAGTCGACGTCGTTCGGCTTGCCGTCGGTCAGCACCAGCAGGAGCTTCTGCCGGTTCGGGCGCTCCGACAGTTGCGCGGTCGCGTGCCGGATGCCGGCCCCAATGCGGGTGTAGTAGCCGGGTCTCAGGGCCGAGATCCGCCGCACGACCGTTTGGCTCAAAGGTTCGTCGAAATCCTTCACGGTCTCGACCCGCACCCAGGAGCGGCGGCGGGACGTGAAGGTCATGATCGAATGAGAATCGCCGCAGGCTGCCAGCCCATGCGCCAGCACCAAAAGCGCCTCCTTCTCGACATCGAGAACCCGCCGGTTGTCGATCCAGGCATCCGTCGACAGCGAGACGTCCACCAGTAGCGTCACAGCCAAATCATGGGCTTGGCGCTTGCCGGCGAGATGAACGCGGTCGGAGCCCCCGCCCCCTGAAGCGAGATCGCTCCGGGCGCGAACCAGAGCATCGATGTCGAGTTCCTCGCCGTCGGGCTGTGCCCGCAAAATCTCGTGCTTGGGCCGAAGCGCCTCGAACTGGCGGCGCACGCGGCGGATGCGACCGCGCGCCGCTTCGTCGGGTTCCCAGATGTCGCCCTCTTCGGAGGCGCGCGCCGCCAGCACGCGGCAATGGTTCGGCAGATACGCTTTCCGCGTATAGTCCCATTCCGGATAGGTCAGATCAGCGGTCAGCGCAGTCGTTTCGACGGCCTCAGGCGGCAGATCGAGGTCGAACCTTAATCTGACGGCCGGCTTGCCCTTGTGCCTGGAGAGCGGAATTTCCTCCATCTCGTCGAGCGCCTTTTCGGCGTTCTCGTCCTTGTCATCGTCCGAGGGACGATTGACGTTGACCATCTCGGCCATGGCCAGAATCTTCTCGAAGCGATTCAGGATGAACGGATCGCTGCGCTGGGCCTGGTCTGTCTCACGCCGGGCGGCGAAGTGTTTGCGCGTGTCCGAAGCGGCGAGGTCGCCTGGCGTCGACGGCTCGTCACTGGTGCTGTTTGGTGCTCCTGGCTCGCGGGCCCAAGTGTCACCCCAGAATGGCACCGGGAGGAAAGGTTGATAGCCCGCAGGTGCCTGACGCGGCAGGATCGAATCGCTTGCGTCCAAATCCCACAGCGGAGGCGGCGCTGCGCTCTCGTCTCCCAGGAGCGACAGCACGATCTGCTCGATCCTGCTCTCGGCGGCGGGAAGGGAGCGTCTCGGCCGCGCCTCGCGCATCGCGACGCAAAGCTCGTTGTAGAGGCCCACCAAGCCCGGGCACTCCGCCAGGACGGTCGTAGCGGTCTTCTCCGCTCTTCTGAGGATCAGAAGATCCCGCCGCAGCGGATCTGCTTCGTGAATCGGGCTTGTCGGGACATAGGCGAAGTAGGCGGCGAGCCAGAGATAGGCGGAACGGTTCAGCCGGCTCGAAGGAAAAAGCTCTATCCGCGGCGGAAGGAAAAGGGTCGCGACATCACGTCCGGGTTGTTCCAACCGTTCCTCCGCGATCCCGAGTCTCTGGCGGAAGTTCAGGCGATGAGACGAGGCGCGCGCGGCGGTGCCGGCCAATTGCACGCCGGATTCGCCGCCAAGGCCCCGGAAGAACACACCGAGAGACGAGCGGACCTCATCGAGAGAAACGCCATGCTCGGGGTACCGCGGGTAGGTGGCGGCGCGGCCGACAAGCCGGTGCCAGAACTGGCCGACGGTCTCTTCGAGTTCGAGAAAATCGAGCATGGCGAGCCGTCCGATCAAGCGAGCGTCGCACGCGCGACTTCGAGAAGTGCCTTCTTGACATCGAGATCGTCGGTCAGCGGCTCGATCATGCTGGCGGTGACGGCCTCTTCCAGGGAGACACCTGCGGCGATGAGCGATGCGCAATAGACCAACAGGCGCGTGGAGACGCCTTCTTCTAGATCCTGACCTTTCAATGCCCGCAGGCGGCGGGCCAACAGCAGGAGCGGACGCACGCGATTGTCCGGCAGGCCACTCTCCGAGGCGACGACGGCGATCTCCTGATCGATGGGGAGAAAGTCGAACTCGATGGCCACGAAGCGCTGGCGGGTCGAAGGTTTCAGGGACTTGAGCAGGGTCTGGTAGCCGGGATTGTAGGACACGACCAGCATGAACGAGTCCGGCGCCTGCAGCTCCTCGCTCGTACGGTCGAGCGGCAGGATGCGGCGGTCGTCTGTCAACGGATGGAGCACGACGGTGACGTCTTTGCGGGCCTCTACGATCTCGTCGAGATAGCAGATGCCGCCCTCGCGCACGGCGCGGGTGAGAGGGCCATCCGCCCACACCGTGTCGCCGCCTTTCAGAAGATATCGGCCTGTGAGATCGGCAGCGGTGAGGTCATCATGACAGGACACCGTGTGCAGGGGTAAGCCGAGCTTGGCCGCCATATGCGCCACGAAGCGTGTCTTGCCGCAGCCGGTCGGGCCTTTGAGAAGGAGCGGCAGGCGCTTGCGCCAGGCGAGCTCGAAGAGAGCGCATTCTTGCCCTGCGGGAACGTAATAGGGAATGTCGGTTTGCAGCTGCGGCACGGCATGGAGAAGGGGCTTCATCGGATCAATCCTCGGCAGCATAGTGAAAGACGGGGCGGCTCTCTCAAGCCGCCCCGCAGCGACTTACTCGGCAGGTTGCAGCCCTTGTATCAGGTGCGATGTTTTCTCACGGCCGGGCACAAGCACGGCATAGAAGAACATCAGCGCCGAGATCAGGACGAACACGCCCGAGCCGAGGCGGATCCAGTAGAAGAGCGCCAGCTGATCCTGCACCTCCATGTACGACTGTCCGAGAACCCTCTGCAGGTGCACCTGGATGACGCCCGCGAAGGTGAGCGCGAAGGTCATGACCGACATGGCCGTGCACATCATCCAGAAGCTCACGATGCTGAGCATCTGGTTATACGGCGCGCGGCCACGAAGCAGCGGCATGGCATAAGCCATGACGGCGAGGTTGAGCATCACATAGGCGCCGAAGAAGGCGAGATGCCCGTGCGCGGCGGTGACCTGCGTGCCATGGGTGTAGTAGTTCACCGAGGACAGGGTGTGCAGGAAGCCCCAGACGCCAGCGCCGAAGAAGGCCATGACGGAGCAGCCGATCGACCACAGAAGCGCAGCGCGGTTGGGATGACGGCGCCCGGCCTTCCAGGTCATCTGCACGGTGAAGATGACCATGGTGAAAAACGGCGCGACTTCGAGCGTCGAGAACAACGAGCCGATCCACTGCCAGTAGCCGGGTGCGCCGATCCAGTAGAAATGGTGGCCGGTGCCCAGGATGCCCGAGAACAGCGCCATGCCGACGATCACGTAGAGCCATTTCTCCACGACTTCGCGGTCGATGCCGTTGAGCTTGATCATCAGGAAGGCCAGAACGGAGGCCATGATCAGCTCCCACACGCCCTCGACCCAAAGGTGCACGATGTACCACCAGTACATCTTGTCCACCGCGAGGTTGGCGGGATTGTAGAAGGAGAACAGGAAGAAGATCGCGACGCCCCACAGCCCGAAAAGCAGGATGTTGGTGACGACGGTCTTGCGGCCTTTCAGAACCGTCATAGTGATGTTGAACAGGAACATCAGGCAGACGACGACGATGCCGATCTTGATGATGAACGGCTGTTCGAGAAACTCACGGCCTTCGTGAATCTTGAACATGTACCCGACCACCGCGATGCCGGCGGCGACGAAGAACATCCAGAACTGGAGCTTGGCGAGAAACGGGCTGAACAGCTCCGTCTCGGTCTCCTCGGGGATTAGGTAGTAGGTCGCGCCCATGAAGCCGATCAGGAGCCACACAATCAGAGCATTGGTGTGGATCATTCGAACGATGTTGAAGGGCAGAAGGACGGAGAGAGTGTTGGGAAGGACATAGATCGTCCCAGCCAGAACGCCGAACAGGATCTGGGACAGGAACAGGGCCAGCGCTCCATAGAAATAGAGCAGAGCCACTTTTTGCGTTTGGTATTTCATGGTTGCGATCCTGATCTCAGCCGGCTTTGTTCGGCGGCCAGTTTTGGGTCTTGATGCGGCTGGTCCATTCCAGGAAATCCGCGAGGTCATTGACCTCCTGATCGGTCAGGTTGAACTGCGGCATCTGACGACGCCCTGGGGTGCCGGAGGGCTGCGCGGCCATCCAGGCCTTCAGCATCTCGCGGGCAGCGGCCGTATCTTCCTTGCCGCCCCAGCGATCCCAGAGGTTGCCGAGCTCGGGAGCGAAGTAAGCGCCCTCGCCGAGGATCGAATGGCAGTTGATGCAGGCGTTCTTTTCCCAAACGTGCTTGCCACGGGCGACCGAGGCCGAGAGCGTCGAAGTGTCGGTCGATGAGGTGTTCATGTAATAATGGCTGTGGGCGGTCAGACCCACGAAGATGGCGAAGAAGAAAAACGAGCCCCCATAGAACACGTTCCTCGCCGCCGATTTGGTGAGGGCTTCAGCCATCACGCGATCCTTTCTTAAGTGACAGGGATGTCGGGGCGGTAGCGTGACATCCTGGTGCCTCGGGTTGCGTCAGGCACCGCATGGTGCGCTCCCTTCTGACTACAGGAGGGGCGCGATCACTCTTTGCTCTGTCGCAAAGAAAAGCCGTCTCAGCCGTGGAGCAGGGGAAGAGCGGAAACGATCAAGGGAACGACGGTGACCAATGCCAACCAGCAGAGAAACAGAGCCTGCCAGCTGGGTGGAACGCCACGGAGCTTGAGGAAGTCCATCAGCATCCACCGTCCCTTGGCGAATGCCGCGATAAGGATCAGGCCATTGGCCGTGATCCCCGTCAGACCGGAATGGTTCACGGCGAGTCCCACGAGCGTGAGGAGGACGAGCAAGCCCCAGGCCCGCGTGACATGGCGTGCAGCGATCCGTGTCATCAATCATCCGATCAGATAGACGAGCGGGTACATCACGACCCAGACGAGATCGACCATGTGCCAGAAGGCGGTGCCCGTCTTCAGGTTTTCGGCGCTGTCGGAAAGCGCGACGGCGGCGAGAATCACGATACCCAGCAGGACATGAAGGAGATGAAAGCCGGTCAGCAGGAAATAGAGCGTGAAGAACGTGTCGGTCTCCAGTCCGATACCGGCATTGGCCTTCGCCACGTATTCGGCGATCTTGATGGTGATGAAGACAAGGCCGAGGGCATCGCTCCCGCAAGCTGCCATCGCGCGACGCGGCGGTGCCCCTCGGTTCGTGCCTCGACCGCCAGGGCGGCCAGCCAGCCGCTGGTGATCAGGACAAGGGTATTGATGCCGCCGAGAACGGGATCAAGTTGTGCCTGGCCTGCCGAAAAGACGGCCGGATGGACGGCTCGCGTGACGGAAAAAGCCACGAAGAGCAGGCCGAAGGTCACGACCTCGGTCAGGATGAGCTCCCACATCATAGGATGTCCCGGCAGTTCTGAGAGTGCACCCCATGGCCGGGCCTCGTGCGCAGCGTTCATCGCTTGTCTGCCATTACACATTTGCCGATGACGCCACGTATCGACCGCTGCCGTGCGTTTCCTTGAGATGGCACAAATAAGTCTCGGGCTTTCTCGGCCATAAAGCGTGCGCAATCAAAAACAGGAGAGTTCTCATATGAGCGATGCCCAGTTTGGTTTGGTGATGGCGACACCGCTCATCATCATATTCGCTGTGATGCTATATCGGATGGGCGTGCTGCGCCTGACCGGCACGGTTGCGGCGGTGACCATGTCGGTCGTGATTGCGGTTAGTCTCTTCCTGACCCAATAAGATGCGTCCTCAGGCGGCGCGGCTGATGCGAATGCGCCAAAGGTCGGGGCCTTGTTCCTGATAGTCCCAACCGAACTCGCCCGGCCGCTCAACATTGAACTGGTAGAGCAGGGGCCTGGGATCATGATCGTTGACGAGCAGGAAGGCTTCCCCCGGAGCGAGCTGGTCGAAGGTCTGGAAGATCAGAGGATGGCGCATCCGCGGCACAATCTGGCGGACGTCGATGACGGTTTCGGTGACATTGCAACTGCACATCAGACAGAATTCCTTTGTGGAAAGGAGTTCCTGGCTCCTCTCTTCGGTGAGGGATCCTTGGCCGATCAGGAGCGCCGCTTCTTTGCCCCGCCTCAAACAAGTCGTCGATTGGGCGCAACCTCCGGATTTGCTTGCTGCCGCGCAAAGAAGTTCCAGAAAATTCCAGTTAAGAGGGTGATCTGAACTAGCCTAGTCACCTGGAGACGATCATGTCTGTCGAAGCCACCCAGCTTGTTGACGATGTCATGCGGAGATGGCCCGCGACGATCCGCGTTTTCCTGAAATACAGGATGCGCTGTGTCGGCTGTCCGATCGGATGCTTCCACACCATCGACGACGCCTGCCGCGAGCATGCCACTGACCGTGCGCAGTTCCTGGCCGACCTGCGGGACGCCGTCGGCGGGAAGCCTATTTCTGCGGCTGGCCCAACCCGCTAGCATGTTTAACTAGCGAAGCCCGTCCCATGGCTCAGCCAGAGCATGGAGATCCAGGTTGAGCAGGTCGATGGCGCGGCGCGCGGTGTGATCGATGATATCCATCACCGTTTGCGGCCTGCGATAATAGGCGGGGACGGGCGGCGCGATAATGGCCCCCATCTCGGTCGCCAAGGCCATCATGCGGATGTGCCCCAAGTGCAGCGGAGTTTCTCGTGTCAGGAGAACCAACCGGCGGCGCTCCTTCAGATGGACATCGGCGGCACGCACGAGAAGGTTGTCGGCGGCGCTCGATGCAATGGCCGACAAGGTCCGCATGGAGCAGGGCGCAACAACCATTCCTGCCGTGCGGAAAGACCCGCTGGCAATCGTCGCGCCAACATTTTCAATCGCATGGCAGTGGGTGGCAACCATCCGCGCCTGATGCAGTGCATCCGGTCCGATCTCATGCGCGATCGTTCGCTCGGCGCTTGTCGAGACGACGAGATGCGTCTCGCAGCCTGCAGCAGTCAGGAGCTCAAGGATACGGATCCCGAGCATGGCACCTGATGCGCCGCTGATGCCGACAACAACGCGCGAGCCGATCGTCATGCGACACTCCCGAGTGGGAACTGACCAAGCCCAAGCCTGGACCAGATTGCATCGATCCGTGCCGAGACGGCAGGATCCATTTTGAGCACCTCGCCCCATTCCCGATCTGTCTCCGGTGCGATCTTGTTCGTAGCGTCGATGCCGAACTTGCCGCCGAGCCCGGCCTTCGGCGAGGCGAAATCGAGATAGTCGATCGGGGTATCGGTAAGGGTGACGAGATCGCGGGAAGGATCGGAACGAGTGGCCACCGCCCACATGACGTCTGCCCATGAGCGGACATCGATATCCTCGTCGACTAGAATGAGGATCTTCGTGTAGGTGAATTGCGGAAGAAGCGACCACAGCCCCAGCATCACGCGGCGGGCCTGACCGGCATATCGCTTTGCGATCGAGACAACCGCGATCCGGTAGGAGCAGGCTTCCGGTGGCAGCCACACATCGTGCACCTCGGGAAACTGTCGCTTCAGGATCGGAACGAACAATTCGTTGAGCGCTTCGCCGATGCGGGAGGGTTCATCCGGCGCGCGACCGGTAAAGGTCGAGAGATAAATCGGATCCCGACGCATCGTGATGGCCGTCACTTCCATGACGGGAAAGTGGTCGACGGAATTGTAGTAGCCCGTGTGATCCCCGAATGGGCCTTCGGGAGCGGTCTCCTCGGCGGACACGAATCCTTCGATCACGATCTCAGCCTCCGCGGGAACGACAAGCGGAACGCTCACGCATGGCATGAGTCTGGAACGCTGGCCGCGCAGCAGCCCTGAGAAGCGCAGCTCCGACAAGGTTTCCGGGAGAGGAAGCACCGCGGAGAGGATGGTGGCGGGATCGGCTCCGATGACGACGGCCACCGGCATGGGTTCACCGGTTAGTTTCCAGCGGTGATGATGCCGGGCGCCGCCCCGGTGCGCGAGCCAGCGCATGATGGCGCGGTTCTGCCCAAGCACTTGCATGCGATAGACGCCGACATTGTAATCGTCGACCCGGGTGCTATCCGGCGGGCGTGTGATGACGAGGGGCCAAGTGATGAGGGGAGCGGGCTCTCCGGGCCAGCAGATCTGGACCGGAAGTCGCCCGAGATCAACGTCGTGTCCCGTCAGTACGGTCCGCATGGTGCTGCGAACCTCTTTCGCGCGCATCGCAAAGGCGGCTTTTGCCAGCGGAAGTTTGCTCCAGGCATCCGCGAGACCTTGCGGCGGACGAGGTTCGCGCAACTCGGCGAGGGTTTCACCAAGATCACGCAGATTGGTTGGGTGCACGCCCAGGCCCCACGCAACGCGTTCGACCGTGCCGAAGAGATTCACGAGAACCGGCATCTCGGCTGGACGGCCATCGGGCTGAATGGCCCGTTCGAACAGTAGGGCCGGGCCGTGCGCCTGGAGCACCCGTCGGTGAATTTCGGTGATCTCGTGCTCCACCGTGACCGGCTCGCGAATCCGCACGAGCTGCCCCTCAGCCTCAAGGTGCGTCATGAACTCGCGAAGATCGGAAAACAGGGGCAGATCACGGGTTGGCATCGGTGTCCTCGGGATGGATCACTCGATGCGGAAGCGAAGCGCCTCTGTCTTTGCTCCAGCTCAAATACGAGCTTGGCGGCTTCGCGTAGAGAGATTGCAAGGATGCTTTCATGACGACATTGCACGCGCCTGTGGTGGCCTTTCCGCCTTTTGTCTCCGCCGCATTGCGGCCTCTTCCTCTGCACCCGCTGCAGTTCTTCCTCTCCGCTGTGTTGCGCCGAATCGTGCGGCAGCACCCGCGCATGTTCGAGCGTCTTGGGCACTACGCCGGAAAGCGATACGGCTTGGCCCCGTCCGACCTCCCATTTGGCTTTGTCCTGGACACGGCGCCAGTAGGCCCTGGGATTGCAGTTGTACGTTCTCTGCCCGCCGGACTCGATGCCACGATTTCCGGCCCGCTTCAGGCTCTGCTTGGCATGGCGAGCGGAGCCTATGACGGCGATGCGTTGTTCTTCTCCCGGACCATCGTGGTCGAGGGCGATATCGAGGCCGTGCTGGCTCTCCGGAACGCCATCGATGATGCGGGGGTCGATATCCTGCGGGAGGGGACTGCGCTCCTCGGCCCGCTTGGGCGTTTGGGCGAAGCCCTTCTCCGACATCAACGCAGGGGCGACACGGGCGCCGGAAACCGCAAGAGGCAAGGGGCGTCTTCGTGGAACTGATCTGTCCGGCCGGTACGCCGTCCTCGTTGCGCACTGCCGTGGATGCCGGTGCGGATGCGGTCTATTGCGGCTTTCGTAATGAAACCAATGCCCGCAACTTCCCCGGTCTGAACTTCAGCCCTGAAGAGCTTGTTGAGGGTGTGGCTTACGCCCACCGGCATGGCGCCAAGGTGCTGGTGGCCATCAACACGTTCCCCCGGGCCGGAGCGTTGGAGTTGTGGCGAAAGGCCGTCGATGATGCGGTAGCGGCCGGAGCGGATGCTCTCATTCTCTGCGACATCGGCTTGATGGCCTATACCGCCGAAACTTATCCCGACATCCGGCTGCACGTCTCAGTCCAGGCCGCCGCGGCGAATCCTGACGCCATCCGTTTCTATGTAGAGCGGTTCAATGCAAAACGCGTGGTCCTGCCGCGCGTGCTGAGCGTGCCGGAAATCGCCGCGATCACGCGCGCTACCACCTGCGAGGTGGAGGTGTTCGTCTTTGGAGGCCTGTGCGTGATGGCGGAAGGGCGCTGTTCGCTCTCGTCCTATGCCACGGGTTTGTCGCCGAACATGAACGGCGTGTGCTCGCCGGCCAGCCATGTTGCCTACGAGGAAGCGAGTGGCACGGTCACGTCCCGCCTCGGCGGCTTCACCATCAACAAGTTCGGGAAGGGCGAGCCGGCGGCTTACCCGACGCTGTGCAAGGGCCGTTTCAAGACGGAGCTGTCGACCGGGTACATCTTCGAAGACCCCGTTAGCCTCGATGCCGCGACGCTCCTGCCGGGCCTGCGGGATGCCGGCGTGAAGGCACTGAAAATCGAGGGGCGGCAGCGCAGCCGTGCCTACATCGAGAACGTGGTGCGCTCTTTCCGCGAGGCTCTCTCTGCGCTGGAGGAGGGGCGCACTATCCCGGCGGGAATGCTCCTGTCGATGAGCGAGGGGCAGAGCAACACGCTCGGCGCTTACCGCAAGACCTGGCGCTGAAGCGGGGAGGAGAAGCATCATGAAGCTGACACTCGGGCCTGTTCTGTACAAGTGGGAGCCTGGCGCATGGCGGGACTTCTACTTCCGGATCGCCGACGAAGCTCCAGTCGATGCCGTCTGCATCGGGGAGGTGGTGTGCTCGAAGCGACTTCCGTTCTTCCAGGACCTGTTGCCGGAGGTGATGGACCGCCTCGGCGCAGCCGGAAAAGAGGTGCTTCTGAGTTCGCTCGCCTTCGTCACTCTGGAGAGGGAGCGCAAGCAGATCGCGTCCTTGGCGCGCGATGCAGATCTTCTCGTGGAGGTGAACGACATCACGGCCCTGACCCATATGGCGGGGCGCCCGCACACGATTGGGCCCTATGTCAACGTCTACAATGAAGCGACTCTCAACTGGCTAGTGCGCAATGGCACCCGGCGGGTTTGTCTACCTCCCGAACTGCCTGCGTCCTCCGTCGGAGCCTTGGTGAAGGCCCGCCCGGATGTCGAAGTGGAAGTTTGGGCGTTTGGCCGTATTCCCTTGGCGATTTCCGCGCGCTGCTATCACGCTCGCCTTCACAAGCTCACGAAGGACAACTGCCAGTTCGTCTGCGGCAAGGATCCAGACGGTCTGGCAGCCGACACTCTGGATGGGCAGGCGTTTCTGGCTGTGAACGGCGTCCAAACGCTCTCGTCGTCCTATGCCAACCTGATCGAAAATCTCCCCGATCTCGCGTCCATGGGCGTGGCCTCCTGCCGGCTCTCTCCCCAGACATGCGACATGGCCGCTGTCTCAGAGGTCTTCCGCAATGTTGCGGACGGAAGACTCGGTCCAGATGAGGGCAGACATGCCCTCGACCTGATCTGCGATGGCGTTTCGTTCTCTAACGGTTTCCTCAAAGGTGCTGCGGGAGCCAGGTATCAGACTCTTGTCGCTGCGGGATCGGGCTGAGACCGATGCTTTTGAGCGCGCTGTCCAACGTCGAACCGTTGCCCGCTGTCAGTGAGCCGCCTGCGAGCGGTGGCGCTGCGAGCGTCGAGGTCATGGCTGACGATGAGCCAACCATAGGTCTCCTTGCGGGACTCGACCCTGCCGTCGCTGCGGAGTTGCTGGAGCAGGCGGAGAGGCGCGTGGTACGTGCCGATGAAGTGCTCTTCACGGCAGGACAACTCGCTCACTCGGTGCACGTCCTCGGGGCGGGAGCAGCGAAGCTCGTGCAGGCTATGCCTGGCGGGGCGCAGATCATCGTCAAGTATGTCAGGCCTGGCGAGATTTTCGGTAGCCCTGCTCTCCTGGACAGATTTTATCCCACCGATGCGGTGGCCGTGACAGAGGGCGTAGAGCTTCGATGGTCATCGCAACTTGTTAGAACGTATATCGATCGACATCCGCGCGTGGCCTTCAACGTCATCGGAGACCTTGAAGCGCGCCTGCGCGAGATGGAAAGCCGATTGCGAGATCTCTCGAAGGAGCCGGTGGAGCAGCGCTTGGCGCGCGCGATCCTCAAACTCGTCGAGATGTTCGGGCGACAGACGAGGGAAGGAGTCGAGATTCCATTTCCGGTCAGCCGTCAGGACCTGGCCGACCTGATCGGCAGTACCCTGCCTACGGTAAGCCGAACGGTTCGTGCCTGGGAGGCGCAGCGCCAGATCAGGCGTTCCCGACGACGCCTTGTCATCGCAGACGTGGAGGCCGTGGCGAGGATCCTGTACCAGGAAAATGCGCGGGAGCCGGACCATGAGCGCGGCCGCAGCAGAACTGCGCGGCAGTAACCGGGATGGGGAGTCTCCCGCCTCAACCGATCTCGGAAAAGAGCCGACAGTTTGTGCCACAACAAACAGGTCCCGTCAGCGAGAGCGTATGACATCTCTCAAGAGCCGTTCATGAGGCTCGTCGGAATCATATCCCACAAGGAGAAGAATCATGCGGAATGTCATCGTGCTCGGCGCCCTCGCGGTGGCCCTCGGATTTGCAGGCGCAGCCGACGCCGCCGAGGTCGAGGTGAAGATGCTCAACAAGGGCGCCGACGGCGTCATGGTGTTCGAGCCGGCGCTCGTGAAGATCAACCCAGGTGATACGGTCAAGTTCGTCGCCGCCGACAAGGGCCACAACGCCGAGACCATCGAGACGATGCTCCCCGAAGGCGCAAAGGCATTCGCCGGCAAGATGAACGAGGATACCGTCGTTACCTTCGATAAGCCCGGTGTGTACGGTTACCGGTGCAAGCCGCATTACGGCATGGGCATGGTCGGCATGGTCGTGGTCGGAGAAGCCACCAACCTGGATCAGGCGAAGGCTGCCACGCATCCGGGCAAGGCGAAGCAGGTCTTCACCGCGTTGTTCGACAGGCTCACCACGCAGGCGGCTGCCAAGTAACTCTTGCAAGACAACTCCTGCAAGTCCGTTCCGCCGCCGCGATGGTTCCGTCGCGGCGGCGTTTTCATCCGGTCGAAGGAGGCCACTGATGGCTCCGATCCCTCGGTTGCGCGACTACAAGGGCCCCGCACTCCTATCCTACGGCTTCCGGCCGTTCTTCCTGTTCGGTTCTCTCTATGCCGGTCTCGCGATTCTGGCATGGCTGCCGATGTTCTACGGCGAACTGGAACTGTCGACGGCATTCTCTCCTCGGGACTGGCACATCCACGAGATGCTCTACGGCTATCTTCCGGCAATCATCACGGGCTTCCTCCTGACGGCGGTACCGAATTGGACCGGGCGCATGCCGCTCCAGGGTCGGCCGCTGCTCGTCCTCCTGCTCGTCTGGGCTGCCGGTCGCGTCGCGGTCACCCTGTCGGGCCGATTGGGATGGCAGACCGCCGCCGTCATCGATAATGCCTTCCTGCTTCTCGTCGGCGCTGCCATGGCGCGCGAGATCCTCAAGGGGGACAACTGGCGCAATCTCAAAGTCCTCGTCGCCGTCGGGATCCTGATCGCGGGCAATGTCGCCTTTCATGTCGAGGCGCATGTCCTTGGGGCGGCGGAGTATGGCGTCGGCCTGGGAATCGCAGCCACCATGATCCTAATCATGTTGATTGGCGGGCGTATCATTCCGAGCTTCACTCGCAACTGGCTCGCGCGCGAGAACCCCGGACGCCTGCCGACATCGTTCGGACGCTTTGACATCATTGCCATGGTCGCCGCCGGCGTGGCACTGCTGGCCTGGATTGCCGCTCCGAACTGGTCGGCTACCGGCGCGGTTCTGATCGCAGCCGGCGCCCTCCAGGCGGTGCGGCTTGCCAGGTGGGCAGGGGAGCGTACCTGGCGGGACCGGCTCGTCCTGATCCTGCATGTCGCCTATGCGTTCGTGCCGATCGGTTTCGTGCTCACGGGGTTGGCTTCCTTGGGACTTCTGCCTGCCGCAGCAGGAATCCACGCTTGGACAGGCGGCGCAATGGGCGTGATGTCCATCGCCGTGATGTCCCGCGCGAGCCTCGGGCACACGGGGAGGGCCCTCGTCGCGACGCCGGTGATGCAGGCGCTCTACCTGCTCCTCGTCGCTGCTGCACTCGCGCGGATTTGCGCAGCGATACACCCCGTTTGGAGTGATGCGCTTTTGCATATCGCCGGCATGGGGTGGGCTGTTGCTTTCCTTGGGTTCGCACTGACTTACTGGAACGTGTTCACCCGGCCGCGGGCGGCGCCCTGAAACGGCCGGAACATTCTCCGGGAGTGGAGCCGCGCTCCGCAGCCGATGTTGATGAGTGAATGTAGATAAACGACAAACCCGGGAGGCGTGCCGGTCAGGGGATGGGCCGTGCTCCGAAGGCCGGTCGTCGTCCGGCAAGATCCTCTCGGCGGCGCCATCGAGATCTTTGTATTGGCCGCTCTTGAGCTACCACAGGAACAGCGCCAGCCCGGCGACGCCGAGGCGACGGAGACGTCGCGGATCGTGTTCGGGTGATATGAGGCACGGCCGTCGATATTTGCGGCTTTCCGCTCCTCGCGATTGGCGACGCGGTCGGCAGGTGCCTTGCGGGTTTTGTACGGCCTTCTCGTTTCCTGAGGCCGGCTAGGGCACCGAAATGCTCGACAGATAGGCGTATAGTTCACTATGAGCCTTTGACCAGCCGAGGTGCGCCTTCCCCTGCAGCTCCGGAGGCGTTTTCCAGCCCGGATCGACGCCTGTCATGTCAGGAAGCTGGTGCGCAATCCCCTTGTGACAATCGATGCAGGTGCGTTGGCCCGTCACAAGATAGCGGCTATGGATATCGGCCGCTCGAACGGTTTGCTTGGTGAAATCCATTGCGACCGCAGAGTGGCAGTTGCGACATTCAAGCGAGTCGTTCGATTTGAGCCGGGCCCATTCATGCTGGGCAAGCTCAATGCGCTTCTCCAGGAATTTTTGGCGAGTGGAGATGGTGCCGAAAATCTTACCCCATACCTCCTTCGACGCCTGCATCTTCCGCGCAATCTTGTCCGTCCATTGATGGGGAACGTGACAGTCTGGGCAGGTCGCGCGGACACCGGACCGGTTGGAGAAATGCACTGTCTGTGTGAGTTCCTGATAGACGTTGTCGCGCATCTCATGACAGGAGACGCAGAACTTCTCTGTGTTGGTCGCTTCGAGAGCTGTGTTGAACCCACCCCAGAAAATCACGCCGCCAACGAAGCCGCCAAGCGTCAAAACACCCAGGCTGAGATAGGCACTAGGCCTGCTGATGATCAGCCAGAACCATACAATCACCCGCCACAATCGCAGGACAAGATCTTTCAGCCAGTGCATGTTGGCGCCTCACTTCTGCTTTTGGCCGATATCTTTCATGTCCTGAAAGGTATTTGGAACGAGCGGTCGGGCGTCGGATTGCACAACGTGGCATTGCGTGCAGAAATAACGACGCGGGGTGACATCGGAGAGAACCTGACTGTCGCGATCCATAAAATGCGTAATGCTGATCATGGGTGCGCCCGAGCCTTCGGTGAATTCACGTTTGTGGCATGAAAGGCACCGATTGGTGTTGAGCGTCAGCTGATAGCCGTCGATCGAGTGCGGAATGACCGGCGGCTGCTCGGGGTAATTTCGCATGCGCCTCACATCATCGACAATGGGCCGCGCCGGTGGCGGCGCTTTGACCTCGCTCATCGGCTGGGCTGCGCCCGTAAGAGGCGGCACAATGTTCACCCCATCCGCGGAAATCGCTCCAACGGCGAAGCCCAGAAACCCTAGGATGGCGGCGGCGACTACGATCGGAGAGCGGGTCAAGCTTCGACCGGAACGATTTTGACGGCGCATTTCTTGAAATCCGTCTGTTTGGAGATTGGATCGGTGGCGTCGAGCGTCACCTTGTTGATGAGTTGACTCGCATCGAACCACGGAACGAAGACGACGCCAGGCGGCATGCGGTTGCGTCCGCGCGTCTCGATGCGTGTGCGTATCTCACCGCGGCGCGAAATAATCCGAACTTCCGCTCCCTGATTGAGTCCGCGCTGGCGGGCATCGTCGGCATGCATGAAACAGCGCGCACCCGGGAAGGCCCTGTACAGCTCCGGCACACGCATGGTCATGGAGCCGGAATGCCAATGCTCGAGCACCCTCCCGGTGACGAGCCAGAGATTATACTCTGCATCCGGCGCTTCGGCGGGCGGTTCGTATGGCACCGCGATGATCTTCGCGCGACCGTCCGGATTGCCGTAGAATTCGACACCTTTTCCGGGCTTCACATAGGGGTCATAGCCTTCGCGATAGCGCCAGCGTGTTTCCTTTCCGTCGACGACCGGCCAGCGCAGACCACGAACCTGGTGATAGGTATCAAACGGCGCGAGATCGTGACCGTGGCCGCGCCCAAAGCTCGCATATTCCTCAAACAAACCCTTCTGCACGTAGAAGCCGAAATGTTTGGATTCTACGTTTTCATAATCCTGATCAGCGTCGCTGACAGGAAACCGATCGACATGGCCATTGCGGAACAGGACATCGAAAAGCGTCTTGTCGCTGTAATTCGGATTGGCATCGAGAATCTCACGCGGCCAAACCTCATTCGTGGTGAACCTCTTTGAGAACTCCATCAGCTGCCAGAGATCGGACTTCGCCTCCCCTGGAGCGTCTACGAGTTGGTGCCAGAAATGGGTGCGCCGCTCGGCATTGCCGTAAGCGCCCTCTTTCTCCACCCACATCGCCGTCGGCAAAATGAGGTCCGCGGCAAGGGCCGTCACGGTTGGATACGCGTCCGATACCACGATGAAGTTGTCGGGGTTGCGATAGCCCAAATAGGTTTCGTTCGAGCTGTTGGGCGCTGCCTGCAGGTTGTTGTTGACCTGAATCCAATAGAAGTTGAGCTTCCCGTCCTTCAGCATGCGATCTTGCTCGACAGCATGGTACCCGGGTTTGTCGGGAATGATGCCTTGAGGGATGCGCCAGATCTCTTCGGCGTGTTTGCGGTGCTCGGGATTTGTCACCGTCATGTCTGCAGGCAATCGGTGCGCGAACGTGCCGACTTCACGGGCCGTGCCGCAGGCGGAGGGCTGCCCGGTGAGCGAGAACGGGCTGTTGCCCGGTTCTGAAATCTTGCCCGTGAGGAGATGGAGGTTGTAGATGAGCTGATTGGCCCAGACCCCACGCACATGCTGGTTGAATCCCATGGTCCACAGAGAGACGACCTTGCGCTTAGGATCGGCGTAAAGCTCGGCGAGTTCCTGCAGGAAACCTCGCTCGACTCCTGAGATTTCCGATGCCTTCTCGAGCGTGTAGTCTTTGACGAAGCTGGCATAGGCCGCAAAGTCTATCGGCTGCGTGGCCGCCGGGTCGGGCGCCTTTTTCGTCTTCACCTCTCGCGGATCATCAGGCCTCAAACCGTAACCGATATCTGTCGCCCCTTTCACGAAGGTCGTGTAGTTCTTGACGAAGTCCTGGTTCACCCTCCCCGTCGAGATGATGTGGTTGGCGATGTAATTCATGATCGCCAGGTCGCTGCCCGGCTTGAAGACGATCGGGATATCGGCGAGATCGGCGCTGCGGTTCGTGAACGTCGACAAAACGGCGACTTTTACGTGCGGATGGGCGAGACGCCGATCGGCAATGCGCGTCCAAAGGATCGGATGCATCTCCGCCATGTTCGAACCCCAGAGCACGAACGCATCTGCAGCTTCGAAATCGTCGTAACAGCCCATCGGCTCATCCATGCCGAAGGTGCGCATGAAGGCATACGCTGCCGAAGCCATGCAATGTCGCGCATTAGGATCAAGATTGTTTGATCGGAAGCCAGCACGCATCAGCTTCGTCGCGGCATATCCCTCCCACACGGTCCATTGGCCTGAGCCGAACATGCCGAGTGCCGTCGGCCCTTTTTCTTGCAGCACGCGCTTGGCCTTGGCGGCCATGACATCGAATGCCTCATTCCAGGAGACCGGCGTGAACTCGCCATCCTTCGCATAAACTCCGTTCTTCTTACGCAAGAGTGGCGTGGTCAGGCGGTCCGCGCCGTACATGATCTTGGAAAGGAAGTATCCTTTGATGCAGTTGAGGCCACGATTGACTTCGGCCTGCGTATCGCCGTGCGTAGCCACGACCCGACCTTCCTTGACGCCCACCATGACGCCACACCCGGTCCCGCAGAAACGGCAGGGAGCCTTCGACCACTTGATTGCTAGGGATTCGACGCCACCGGGCACGGGTTGTGCCGTTGCCGGCAGACTGACATTGGCCGCGGCAGCCGCTATCGCGGCAGCCTGTGTCTTTAGAATATCGCGGCGGGATAGCGTCATACAGCCTCTCCCTGGTTCTCCAGAGTGTCAATTTGTTCAAAGACGAGATTTGCCGAGAGCACGCCTTCGATCAGCGCAATGTCGGTAAGCCGCCGACCGACCACGTCCGAATTCGGCGCTTCCATCACCACGATGATCTTGGTTCCCTCGGCGTGATGAACTTCGGTATTCGCGAGGGCTGCAATCTGCCGGACGATATCCGCGCACCGGTCTGGTAGCACAGTGACGACCGCACTTGAGATATGCACCATTTCGCAAAATTCTGCGTCACGCATGGCGGCTTTCCCGGGTTGAAACGGTGATGGCGGATGTCGGGCATGTTACGATGCAGGCACCGCACCCGGTGCAAAGATCCTCCGACAGGACCGGCTGGGCAGGTTCGCCGATCCGCGCTTTGAAGCGAATAGCGTTCTCCGGACAAGCGTCGCCGCACGACTGGCAGACAATTCCGCGAGCCGCGAAACAGGCCTCGCCAATCGCCGCGATGTGAAAGAACGCTGCCGAGTTTTGCTCCGCGAAGACCGGCTCCGGACAGGCCGCGGCGCAAGCGCCACAGAACGTGCATTCAGCGCCCGAGAAATCGACTGCCGGTAAGCGGTCGGCGTCGAGCTGAAGAATTCCTTGAGGACACGCGGTGACGCAGGCCTCACAATGAACGCAGGAGGAGGCGATCGTTTCCTCCGTCGTCCACGGTGGGCGTATGGCAGATGCCCGCGCCACAATGCGTCCAGTGAGAAACCTGCGTCTGCCAAGATTGATTCCGGACGACATGCTGGCGCCTCTAGTGCGGTGGGCCCGGTGGCCCTAGCACGAGTTGCGACATCCAGATGAGAAACCCATAACCGCCGACCACGCCGACCGTAAGGATCGGCCAAATCAAAACGGCCAGCACAACGAATGCCAGAATTTCTTGCCACTTGGTATTTTTCTCAGCGCCCTGCGCTTGAGCGATCGTGGCGTCGTCGGACTGCATCACATCATCCCCGGCTTCTTCCAATCGGAACAACCAGATCAAGGCGAGATTTTAGACCACCGCTAAAATGGTAGATTGTTGATCCATCTGTGTCTAGCCCACGATACTCAACAGCGTCGCTTCTACTCGCTCGTGATTGGTTTCGCACCCGCTCACCCACGATCTCCCCACTGTTTGGGAACTCTAGGTTTCAGGTCCAAAAGCGTCACGATTGTCGGGTTGGCCGACCACGCTCAAGTTCGCGGAAGTGGGAAGTATCGTCTGAGCCGGCGAGTGGCGGTTCGGACGGCCAGCTTGCTTCGTAGTCATCAGATATGGAGTGCACGTATTGCAGATCCAGGCCACTCAACAGGGAGTTCGAGGGCCTCGAGGTGACTTGCGGGTCGGCAAGGGCTTGGCGGTATTTTTGGCAGCACCCGATGGCAGCGTCGATTTTTTGCCAAAAATATCAGAAAACTAGAGACATGAGTGCGATCCCGGCATCCTCACGGCCGGATATCGACATCGCCGTCAAGGGTCGCCTTCTGAAAGTCGGTGATCAGGGCATCGACGCGTACGCGCCAGCGCCCGGGCATCGGAATGACGAGGTTGTCGACCTGCCACGTGCCATCACCAGTCCGCTTGGCCTGACGCTCGATCGGCTCGATGCCCGCAGCCGAGTTCGTCAGGACGAGCGTCACCTCCTTGGGATCGAGCGGCCCGAAGTCGCCTGTCATGAAGGTCATGGAGGCCAGCACGGGCCCGGCGCGCGCCGGGCTTAGCGTCAGTTCCACCATGGCGGGCGCCGTGTGGATGTGGAGACTGACTGGCGCGGCTGCGGCGAGAGCCCGGGGCGGAGGCGTGAAGCGCCAGGTTGCCACCAGACCGAGGATCACGACCGCGAGCCCGATCTCGCCCGCAATCGAGCGAAGCAAATTCCGGCTTCCAGCCGGGCCGGTCGCGAGCGCAGGAGTCAGGCGCTGCCGATTAAGCCCAGCAAGGGCCAGCAGGCAGACCACTGCCGCCATCTTGGCCAGAAACACGCGCCCTACGCAGTCGTAGCGAGCGCCGACGGAGTCTCGATCTGTACGACGCCCAGGGCGATGCCGGTGAGCACCAGAGCAGCCACGGTCAGGACGGCGATGGCGGAGAAGCGGCGCACGATCGGTAAGGATGCCTCGCGCTTTTCCCAAATAACGAGCGCCAGCGGCACCAGTGCTCCGACCCAGAAGGCTGCGGCCATGCCGTGGATGAAAACAGCCGGGCGGGTCAGCCATTGCGGCTCGGCCACGCTGGCGTGCCCGCTCAACGCGAGCGCCAGCCCGGCACCGCCGAGGCCCAACAAAGACAGCGGATATCTTAGGCGTCGAACCTTGTTCGCGCCCCAGGCGCAGAGCAGCGCCAGGACAGCTGCTCCGGCAGTCAGGCCGAAGGAAGTCTGAACACCTACGGCCCAGGGCGGCCCGGAAAACAGGGCCAGGAGCGGCGCGTCGAGGGCATCCAGTCCCTGCAACCCGACCGATACGATGGCGGCGAGGACGCCAACGCCAATGGCCGTCCGGATCACCGAGTGGGCTGCCCTTGGAGTGTCGTTCGGTGCGATCCAAATCGCGAAGAAGGTGCCTCCGACTCCGATGAACAAGCCGAAGTAGAGAGCAAGGCGGCCGAGCCATAGGACGAGAGCGAGCTCCCAGCCGATCCTCGAAGGTTCCCCAGGTGGAGTGATCGTCGCGGTGCCAATCGAGAACACGAGCGAACCGCCAACCGGATGACCGTCCGAGGAAATCACCCGGTAGCTCACAACCTGGGTGCCGCGAGGCAGATCGGTCGGGAGCTGGATCGTGAGCGTGGTGCCCCGAGCCTCAAAGTGCACGTCCCGACGCTGGGTGCCCTTGGCGTCGACCAGATGCACGAGCACGGGCGAGATAGGCTCGTTGAAACGCAGATGAACCTCGGATGGCACGGTCTCAACGACTGCGCCATCGGCGGGCACCGCCTCGACAAGGGCGGCGTGTGCGCGAGCTTCCCCTCCCGCGAGAATGCAGGCGAGTCCGAGACAGAACAGGATGCGATGGAGCCGGGTCATCATGGATCGTTGAGGCGCGCCGGTCCTTCTGGCGCGCCTCAACCTTAGCTCAATTCGTGGCCTTGGGGCGCAGCTTCAGGCCCGGTGCCGGGAACTTGTAGTCGTCCGCCTTCTTACCTTCGTCCGGGATCTCAATCCAGCGGTCGGCTTTGCCGGCCTCGCATTCCTGGACCGTCGGAAAATAGAGCGTGGTGTCCGGCTTGAGGCTATCGGTGAGATAGGCCCGGAAGACGAACTCGTCGTAGTGCTCGTCCAGCAGCTTTCCGGTCCAGACGATCTCGCGGACGCCTTCGGTCACCGGCGTGCCGTAGTAATCGTAGGGCTGCTTGTACCCACCCTTCACCGTCTCCAGGGTCCACCCGGACTTCGGCATCGGCTTCACGGCAACGACTCCCTCCGGGATCTGAATGCGGACCTTGAGGGTCGGAGTGCCCTCACAGCCATGGGGGACGCGCAGGACTCCCTTGTACGTCGAGCCGATAGCGGCCTGCTGGGTCTCGAGGCTCGAGTGTGCCAGGGCGGCGGGCGCGAGAAGGCACAGCGCGGCAGCGCCAACCACGCTGGAGCGGAATGTGGTAAGCATTGGATTATCCTTTAGCTTGTCTTGATCGATGGTCGATGAGCGATCAGCCGATCCGCGGCGGCGCACGCGCGCCCAGCGGTCGGACGGCAAAGGAGCGGCCAGCAACACGCACAGAGGCACCAGGTGCGGCCTGCTTGAAGTATGTCGTCTCGGGCAGGAGAATGGCGATCGGTGCCGGAGGCGCTCCGACAGCCACACCGAGCTTCCCGCACAGGATACACCAAGAGCAGTGCGGGGCCTTGTCCGGCTGCGCGGGCTCACACGGAGTGTGATGTCCGGAGCGGCATTGGTGCGAGGAAGCCTTGGAAACGGAGTGTTGGGCCGCCACAGGCGCAGCGTCGACGCCGATAAACAGTACCTAGATCAAAAGGATCAACGCCGCGGAGAACCCGCAGGCACGGCGGAGGCGTTCCTCGCTGTTCAAGGCGCCGATCATCGGATGCCGGTCCTCCGTTTCTGGCTGGTCAGTTACCCGTAACACCTAGCCTCGGCGTGACATGCGGACTTTGATCTGACGCAACAAACGTCGCAGTTTGGCGATCTTGGGGCCTTCCCTGCCGCTCGCGCTCATCGCTCTCGATCATCGCATTACGCCACGCACGATATCGAGCAGGTGATGATCGGCACGATCGGCGGCGGCAAGGTGACGGTGACGGACAAGGCGACGCCGCTGTCCGAGGTCATCGCCCCGTCAGCGGACCAAGACCGCCTTGGCAGAACCGCACTCTCGTGGAGGCCCCGCCGGGACACGAAAGTCGGTGGCACGAACCGATTTACCGCGACAGGTGTTCGGCGCGCCACGCGCTAGACGGCACTGGTGTCTAGCGCGGCGAGGGATACTGACCTCGCGCCTTGGGAAAGTATCAACGTTCCAGCACATATTGGCCTGGCGCCTCTTGTGGCGGCGGATATCCCCGCTCGAGGAGCCATCGAGCGGCGGGTTCGTTCGATGATGGGGTTCAAATCCATCAATAGCGCTCGCGCTGTGCCGGACGGCATCGAAATGGTTTACATGATGCGCAAACAGCAAGCGAAATATGCCTGCAATCGGCGGCTGCCTCTCGCCGAGCAGTTCACATCCTGACTGCGTGAGACCACTGGCGGGAATAGCCCTCCTTCTATGCCTGTCGAGAATCCCCGACAGAACCCCTTTTTCAACTCGCAGGCTACTCGGCTTAGGACATATGCATGCCGCCATTCACGTCGATGGACGACCCTGTAATATATGCGGACAAATCGGAGGCGAGAAAAACGCAGGTATTGGCTACGTCTTCGGCGACGCCGAACCGGTTGAGGGGAATTTGCGGCATGACCTTAGCTGTGAGTTCCTCGTCGTAGAAGCCCTCCGTGAGCGCCGTCATGATCACACCGGGATTGATGGCGTTGACGCGAATGCCCTGGTTGCCCTGCTCGCGCGCGACGGCGCGGACGAGCCCCAGAATGCCGCCCTTTGAAGCTGCGTAATGTGGTCCCCCCATCAGGCCGCCGCCACGTTGGGCCGCGATGGAAGCAATACAGATGATCGATGAACCAGCTCGCATCAACGGCAGAGCCTGTTGGATCATCAGGAAAGAGCCGCGCAGGTTGATGTCGAGCATCTCCGTCCATTCGGAAATCGAGATGCCCACGGTTGGCCGCGGCCTGGCGATGCCGGCATTGTTGACGAGAATGTCTAGCCTGCCGAACGTCGCGCCGATCGTTGCCCCGGCGCGGGCGACCGCATCGGGGCTGGCGACATCGACCTGCAAGGGGAATGCTGCTCCACCCAGACGCTCGCAGGCAGCGTCGAGCGATGAAGCGTCGAGATCCGCCAGAATGACCTTGGCGCCTTCCTCGACGAACCGCTGTGCGGTGGCGAAGCCGATGCTCTTCAACGCGGCTGCGCCAGTTACGCAAGCAATCTTGTCCTTCAGCAGCATTTCCCTGTCCTTTTTCTGGATGCCTGCACGGGTGCCGGCATTGCTTTTTATTCGAAGGGAATCCCGCGCTGGTCGGGCAGGCGCCACAGCGCGAACGCGGAGATCGCGATGATCGCGAGACCGTAAAAGACGATGCCGATGGGATCGCCGCCGAAGGCTCCGAGCAGGTAGGTGGCGATGAATGGTGCTGGAGCCGCGAAGATCATCGTCGAGCAGGTATAACCGAGCGCCGAACCGGTAAACCGGAAATTGGTCGGGAAGGACTCCGCGAAGAAGGCGGGCTGTGCGCCGGCATTCATCTGGATCGCGAACAGCGCCAGGCTGATGATCGCCGCGCTCGCGAACCAGTTCTTCAGGCCAAGAACCGGGAATAAGAGAACGGTTGCGATGAGCAGCAGGAACAAACCGATGGACAGGACCTTCTTGCGTCCGATCTTGTCGCTCAGGTGGCCGCCGAGAAGACCACCGAAGATGGAAACCCCGTTCGCGACGATCAACAGGCTGAAGCTGATCGAGCGGTCGAGACCGAGCGGACCGGTGAGGTAATAGATTGCGAAGGTGACGCAAATGTAGAAGATGGCAGCCGATGCACCCCAGCTCATGACGAGGAGAGCGAGAGTTTTCGGGTGTGCCTGCAGAATCGCAAGTGCGCGCGGCTTCTCGGCGGCGACTTTCTGGCTTTTCACGAAGACCGGCGTTTCCTCGACCGACCGGCGAATATAGAAGCCGACCCCGATCAGCAGGAAGCTCGCCAAAAACGGAATACGCCATCCCCATTCATTGAAGTCTTCCTTGCTCAGCACGGCGGCAAGACCCGCAAGCGTCAAGCTTGCGAGAACCTGGCTGATAGGCGAGCCGATTGCCATCAGGGCGCCGTAAAGGCCGCGGCGGTTGTCCGGCGCGTGTTCCATCGCCAGAAGCTGCGATCCGGTTGCCTCGCCGCCAAGTCCCACACCTTGCAGGAAGCGCAGCATGACGAGCAGGGTGGGGCGAGAATGCCGATCTGCCCGTAGCCGGGAAGGATGCCGATCAGCGCCGACGCGAAGCCCATCAAAAGCAGGGTCCAGGTGAGAACCCGCTTGCGCCCGAGTTTGTCTCCCAGCGCGCCAAAGACCAGGCCGCCCAGTGGCCGTGCGAAGAAACCGGCGCCGAAGGTCGCGAAGCTCGCCAGTAGCGCCGTGCCGGGTGTCATTTCCGAAAAGAACAGCGCCGGAAAGACCGTGGCTGACACCGCGCCGTAGATTGAAAAGTCAAACCACTCCAGAGCCGATCCGACGCTCCCGCTGATGACGGCTTTTCGCGACGCGGCAGTGTCGCGCACGTGCTGATAGGATTTGCTCCCCGATATGACTGCTTGTTCCAACATCTTTTCCTCCCACGATGTTTTTTTGACGCGATTAACTCAGGACGCCGGTTTCGACGGAAACGTGCCGGTAGGCCGCTCCGGCGATGAAACCGCCATCAAGCAGAAAATCCTCTCCTGTGATGAAGGCTGCTGCCTCCGAGGCGAGGTACAGGACCAGTTGGGCCACCTCATCCGCTCGCCCTGCACGCCGGATCGGAGTCATGTCGATCATCGGACGCAGATGCGGTGAACCGGCGTTGAGATCGGTGACGATCAGGCCGGGGCAGACGGCGTTCACGCGGATGCCGTCGCGGGCGAATTCCATCGCCGCGGAGCGGGTGAGGCCCCGCAGTCCCCATTTGCTGGCCGTGTAGGCCGGATCGGCATGGCCGGAAAAGGCGCTGTTCGAGGAGATGTTGACGATGCTGCCGCCGCCGCTCTTGCGCATCAGCGGGGCCACCGCCCGGATGCCGATAAAGGCCCCCGTCAGGTTGATGTCGACCAGCCGCCGCCAACTCTCGACAGACGTCTTCTCGATCAGGGTCCGGTTGATGATGCCGGCATTGTTGATGAGGATCGAAAGCGTTCCTTTCCAGGCGTCAACTTCAGCGACGACGGCGCTCCAGTCCTGTTCCGAGGTGACATCGAGGCGCTGGAAGCGGACCTCCCTTCCGCTCGCTGACAATTCCTCGGCCAGCGCCCGTCCCTCTGCCTCCAGTACGTCGCAGATCATCACGGCGGCACCGCATTCGGAGAGCAGACGAACCTCCATCGCTCCTTGGCCGCGGGCGCCACCAGTGATGATGGCGGTTTTCCCGGAAAGGTCGGTCAGCGCGTTTTTCACCTGTGTCATGTTCGTGCTCATGCCGAAACCGTCCTCTGTGCCTGGGTTCCGAGTTTTTCGATGCCGAGCGTGATAGTCTGCCCTGGTCTCAGGAAGGCCGGTGGCTTCAGGCCGAGGCCGACGCCCGGCGGCGTTCCGGTCGAAATGACGTCGCCGGGTTCGAGTGTCATGAACCGGCTGAGATAGCTGATGAGAAAGGCCACATCGAAGATCATGGTGCGCGTGTTGCCGGTCTGGCGGCGCACGCCGTCGACCTCCAGCCACAGGTCGAGATTTTGTGGATCGGGAATCTCGTCGCGTGTCACGAGCCAGGGACCGATTGGGCCGAAGGTGTCGTGGCTCTTGCCCTTGGTCCATTGGCCGCCGCGTTCCGACTGGAAGGCGCGTTCCGAAACGTCGTTGGCGACGCAATAGCCGGCGACATGATCGAGGGCCTGCTCCCGCGAGACATATTTCGCCCGCGTGCCGATAACGACGGCCAGTTCCACCTCCCAGTCCGTCTTTTCCGAGCCGCGTGGTATCTCGATGTCGTCGTCCGGACCGCAGATGGCGCTCGTGGCTTTCATAAAGACGACCGGTTCGTCGGGCGGTTCCTTGCCGGTTTCACGTGCATGATCGGCGTAGTTCAGTCCGATGCAGATGAATTTCCCGACGGAGCCGACGCAGGCGCCGATCCTTGTTCCAGGTGGGACTTCGGGCAAGGCACTTGGGTCGACCGCGCGAATGCGTTCAATGCATTCGGGAGACAGGAAAGGGCCGGAGATGTCATCGACGATGGATGACAGGTCTCTGAGCGCACCGGTACCGTCGCGCAGCGCCGGGCGTTCCTGCCCGCGTGCGCCAGCTCTCAGCAATTGCATGGGGTTTGTCCTCTCAGTCGTGGTCGGCGGCTCCACCGCGAGGGGATAGGTTCCGCCTTCTGTGCGCACGAGAACGAGGCCCGACTGTGTGTCTGGGGGAGCGGATCAGCACGATAGTACCGTCTCCGTGCTCGTCGCAGAAATCGCCCCAAGCATTTCAGCGAACCACCATCAAACACGTATGGCTTTGCTCCCTGCATCGTTTTCCTCCCGTGCGATGCGGCAGACGATCGAGATGGAGCGCGCCTTTTTATGCGCGACGGTAGCCTTGGAGTTCGCTGTCGGGGATGTCGTCGAAATTAACGACGATATTGTCGGGGGTCCGGCACGTCAGCCAAACCAGTTCGTCGGTCACGCTCATGTTCACCTCGACATGAGGCATGAAGGGCGGGACGAAAACGAAATCACCCTCGTAGAGGTCGACGAACTCTTTGTAGCCCTCGCCGTAATAGATCCGTCCATGTCCCTTGAGGACATAGCCGCCCGTTTCGCATTCGCCGTGATGATGCGGCGGCGAGCGGTGTCCGGGCTCGTTGCTCACCCGGCCGAACCAGATCTTCGTCGCTGGCGTGTGCTGGGGGCTCACGCCGCTGTGGCGCACACAATCCCCGGATTGCGCCGTGCCGGTGTCAAGCGCGGTGGCTCTCGTGACGACGGGAATGCTGCGCTCCGCCATGGTTTCCCCCCTTTTTGGCCATCAAGCTCTTTTCATAATCTCATAATATGAGATTTGATGCTTTTTAGTCGGGATTTTCTGGGCTTGCAACAACAAATGTTGTCGACCATGAGAAGCGAAAGGCATGGGGAGAAGACACATGGGGAAGGAGTCCAGCCTGAACCGGATGCTGAGCGTGCTCGCGGCATTCACCGAGGAAAAGACTTCCATTACGCGGGAGGAGGTGGCGCAACTGACCGGAGGGTCGCGGGCCACGTCCTATCGCTATCTTCAGAATCTTTGCGAGGCGGGACTTCTGTCGTCGGCGAGTGAGAACACATACGTGCCAGGCCCGCGGATCATGGAACTGGACCGGCTCATCAGGCTGCACGATCCTGTTCTTTCGGCCGCGCGCGGACCGATGGTCGAAGCCTCCGAGCGCCTCGGCCTCAACGTGATGCTGTGCAGTTATTTTGGCCGGCGTGTGGTGTGTTCTGAGATCCTCACGCCCGACGGCGACTCGCCGAGCAGCTACGAACGCGGTCGGACGATGCCGCTTTTGCGCGGGGCGATGGCGAAGATCATCATTGCCCATCTGCCGCATCCGCGATTGAAGGCGATTTATGCCGAGAATGCTGAAACATTGAGGGCCGCCGGCGAAGCGGCGGATTGGAGCGGATTTCGCACCGCCATGAACGCGCTGAAGGAAAACGGCTACGCGGTGACATGCGGTGAGGTTTACGAAGGTGTGACCGGCTACGCAGCTCCCGTTTTCGACGCAAACGGTAAGATTTGCGGCAGTATCGTCTTCATGCTCGGCGCCAAGCGGCGAACGGCGAGTGACGAAACGCGAGTAATCTCGGAAATCATCGAGCTCGGTCGACTCATCTCGTCACGACTGGCGGAAAACGCGCGCGGCATGTAGGGACTGTTGCGTTAATGGGTCCGGAGCGGTTCCTTGAGGAGCGGCTCCCTGTCCCGATCTTCAAGCGCCGCCGTTCTCCGCCCGAGATCACTGCCGAGAGCGCCAGGCGAAGTCCGCCTCGCCAACCAACTCTTCGGGCTTGCCGCCAAAGACAGCTTTCGGGCCTGATGTATGGCGATTCCGACGCATTCTTGTCGAGCACGGCGCGACAGAGCCGGATCAACCCCGAGTGCTCTCAGATCCCGGAAGGGAAGGGCGTGCGGCGGATCACGCGAGTTCCCTTGGCGCGAAATCTGATCAAGCGGCGACCGATTCGGCGCCCTTGAGCTGGAGCAGGGTTCTCACCTCGTCGGGCGTCGCCACTCGGTGGCCGAGTTCCTCCACGACCTTGCGGATCTTGCGCACCTGATCCGCATTGCTCATGGCGAGCTTGCCGCGCTCGATCATCAGGTTGTCCTCGAGTCCGACGCGGACGTTGCCACCGAGAATCACGCCCATGGTGCCGAGCGGGAACTGATGCCGGCCGGCGGCGAGGACCGAGAAATGATAATCGTCACCGAGCAGGCGGTCGGCGGTCGTCTTCATGTGCATGATCTGCTCCGGCGCCGGATCGATGCCGCCCAGAACGCCGAGGACGAACTGCAGGAAGATCGGGCCCTTGAGCAATCCCTGCTTCTTGTAGAACGCGACGGTCTGGATATGCCCGACATCGTAGCATTCGAGTTCGAAGCGGACACCCTGCTGTTCGCCGAGATCGCGCAGGATCGATTCGATGTCGCCGAAGGTGTTCTGGAAGACGATATTGCGGGTCGCCTCCAGGAATTTCGGCTCCCAATCGTGACGCCAATTCGTGTAGCGATCGATCATGGGAAACAGCCCGAAATTCATCGAGCCCATGTTGAGAGAGCACATCTCGGGCTTGAGAAGGTGGGCGGCGGCGAGGCGCTGGTCCAGGGTCATGCGCGAGCTGCCGCCGGTGGAAATGTTGAGAACCGCGTGGGTTTCCTTGCGGATGGTCGACAGGATCTCTCGGAAAAGCTCCGGATCGGCTGACGGGATGCCGGTTTGTGGATCGCGCGCGTGAAGATGGATGATCGCCGCGCCCGCTTTTGCTGCGTCGATGGCGTGTCGAGCGATGTCCTGCGGCGTCACCGGAAGATGCGGGCTCATGGTCGGGGTGTGGATGGACCCCGTGACGGCGCAGGTGATGATGACCGGCTTGCTCATGCGGCGGCTCCGTATTCGAGACCCGTCTCCTGCGCGAAGGCATCGAGGCTGTCGGTCAGGACCGCCAGGATCTCGTCGATCTGTTCATCGGTCGTGATGAGGGGCGGGCAGACGAGGAAGTGATCGCCGATGCGTCCCCCGCGGGTGCGGCGGGAATAGATGATCAGGCCGCGGTCATAGGCGAGGTCGACGAGGCGGTTATGGGCGTTGAGTCCAACCGGCAGTGGCTCCATCGTCTCGCGGTTCGCCACGAGCTCGAAGGCGAGAAGGAGGCCCTTGCCACGCACGTCGCCGATGAATTCGTAGCGCTGCATGAGCGCCTGCAACCGCCGGCTCAGCTTATCGCCCTGCACCTGGGCGGCGTCGATGAGACCGAGGCGGTCGATCTCGCCCAGAACCGCAAGACCGGCGGCGCAAGCGAGCGGGTTGCCTGCATAGGTAAAGCCGTGAATGAAGCCGCCGCTGTCGATGACCGCATCAGCGATGCGCCGGTCGGCCACCATGGCGCCGAGCGGCATATAGCCCGCGCCGAAACCCTTGGAGAACGCGATCAGGTCGGGTCTCATGCCCCAATGATCGCAGGCGAGATACTGCCCCGTGCGTCCCGCGCCGCTCATCACCTCGTCAGCGATAAGGAGAATGCCGAACTCGTCGCAGATCCTGCGGATTTCCGCGTAATAGCTATCGGGTGCGACGAGCGCACCGGTCGAAGCGCCGCCCACCGGTTCCATGATGAAGGCAAGGACCGTTTCTGGGCCCTGGCGGAGAATTTCATCGCGCAGGTAGCGCGCATATTTCAGGCCGCGCTCATGATCGCTAAGATCGTCCCGGTCGAGATAGCAGGTCGGAGCCGGGATCTTCGGCATCTCGCGCATCATGGGCGAGAACGGAGCGCTCATGAGCGACATGCCAGTGACGCTAAGTGCCCCGAGGCTCGAACCGTGATAGGAAGGGAAGCGGGAAATCACCTTCCAGCGCGAGGCTTCGCCGATGGCGACCGCGTATTGGCGGGCGAGCTTTAGACAGCTTTCCACCGCCTCCGATCCGCCGGAGACGAAGAAGACACGGTCGAGACCCTGCGGCATCCGCGCGGCGATCTGGCGGGCGAATTCTTCGGCGGGCTCGTTTTCGAAATGCAGGCGGTAGCCGAAGGTGGATTTCTCCATCTGCCGGCGCATGGCTTCGAGCACCGCTGGGTTGGAGTGGCCGATATTGGACACCATCGCGCCGCTGGACCCGTCGAGGTAACGCTTGCCATCCACATCCCACATGTAGACACCCTCGGCACGGTCCAGAAGAGGACGACGCAGCCGCGTCTGGTAAAACAGGTTCGACATTGCGTTCTCTCTTCTGTCCCTTTTCGGCATTCCCTAAGATGGGCTGCCAAGCAAACACCGCTCGACATCAACGCGCAAATAAATAGGATGAACGCATCGCATTCTCTAAAGGAATGATCATCCGTGAAGCAGCGGCGCTCGCAACGGTTCGTCTGGGACATCGACTGGAATTTGCTGCGGACCTTCATGGTCATCGTGCAGGAGAAGGGCATCACCTCGGCCGGGGAGAAGCTGCGCCTGAAGCAGCCAACCATCAGCAACGCGCTGCGCCGTCTGGAGGGGCACTTCGACTGCCGGTTGATCGAACGCCGTCCTGGCATCTTCGAGGTGACCCCAGCAGGCCAGCGTCTCTACGCGGAATGCGTCGCCCTGTTCGATTCCGTGTCCGGCCTGCACACCCTCGTCCACGACCAGCCGGACGAGGTCACGGGCCGGATCGACATGGCCTTCGCAAGTCACGTGGTCTGCCCGCTGCTCGACGATATCCTGGCGGAGTTTCACCGGGATCACCCCCGGGTGACCTTCGCGACGTCCGTTCTGTCGAGCCAGGAGGTGATCACGTCTGTGGCGCGGAAGGACGCCGCCATCGGCGTCTGTCTGCTGCACGAACGCAATCCGAAACTGGAGTTCCAACCGCTCTACCGCGAGAGCTTCGGCTATTTCTGCGGCCGCCAGCACCGCCTGTTCGGCAAAAAGGGGTTGAACGTCGAGGACTTGCGAAGCGAGGCCTATGTCTCGTTCAAGACCGACCAGATGGCGGATGCGTTGTGGCCGATCGCGATGCTGCGCCAGCAGGAAAAGTTCACCGGCCCTATCCTCGGCACCTCCTCGCATCTCGAAGAGGTCAAGCGCCTGATCATCGCCGGGTTCGGCTTCGGCCCCCTTCCGATCCACGTGGTCGAGGACGATGTGCGAAAAGGGTTTTTGTGGCGCCTGCCGCCCTATGAGGAGCCGCCGGAAATCGACGTCTACCTGACGTTCGACCCGCAGGCCCGTCGCACACGGGCGGAAGCGCTGCTTCTCGACAGGCTGCTGACGCAGATCGACGAGACACCCTTGTCCGAGCGCACCTATCCGAGTGATGCGGTGTGAGATCCTTCGGCTCGATCCTCAGTCGCGCTTGAGGCCGACGCGGCGGCCCGCGATTTCGGGCCATCCCAGGGCGTCGGAGGCTCGGCGAAAATCTGTGAGCCTGTCCACGATTTCCGTCGGCAGTGGCGTGGAGCGGCGCTGGTTGAGATCCACGTGGATCGTCACCACTTCGAGGCTCGCGGCGAGGAAATTCTCTTGCGCGTGCTTGATCTGGTGAAACAGGTGGATGCGCTTGGCATCGAAATCGAGGACCCGCGTCTCAATCTCATAGGGCGCTTTCGGGGGAAGCTCGCGGTGGAAGACGGTATGTAGCTCCAAAGCGAAGGTCGAACATCGCTTCGCGTCGCGATAGACCGGATCGATGCCGACGCGATGCAGGAGCGCGACGGAGGCGATGTCAAAAGCCGCCACATAGGCCGCGTTCGTCATGTGACCGTTGAAGTCGACCCATTCGTCGCGCACAGTCTCGCGCACGGAGATCCACGGAGCTGCCATCTTTTTCTTCTTATGCCTTTTCGAGGCCGCACCATTCCGCGGCAAAGAGCGCCAGGACCTCGCCGACGCTGAGAATGCTATCGATGGATACCCACTCGTCGATGCCGTGATAGCTGCCGCCGATGGGGCCATAACAGGTTGCGGGCGTGTCGCCGTAGAGTGCAAGGAAGCGCACATCCGTCGTGGCGGTGGATGCCAACCGTTGCGGCTCGCTCCCGACGGCCTGCCGGTGCGCCGCGGAGAGCACCTGCATGAAGGGCGCGTTCGGATCGATGGTGCAGCCCTCGGCCTGGAAGCCGCGGTAGGAGATCTCGATGCCGATATTAGCGAGACCGGGATGCTTCGCCTTCGTCGCCGCGACATTCGCCTCGATGGCGCTCTTCACGCTCTTCAGTGACGTGCCCGGATAGAAACCGACGCGCACGAGCATGGTTGCGGAGCACGCAACCGTCGAACCCCAGTCTCCGCCTTCGATGCGGCCGAGATTGAAATTGACCGGATGAGGGTTGGTGGTGAATTCTGGGTGCCGGTTTTCCGGCCGGTTCCAATCCTCCTCCAGTTCGCGCAAGCCGTCAAACAGCATGTAGGCAGCGGTGATCGCGCTGACGCCGACGGAGGCCTCCAGCACGTGGGCGGGCTTGCCGAGAATGCGCAGCGTTACCCACATTACCCCGAGCTGGGACGTCATGATCGTCTGCTGGAACGGTTCCGGGATGATCGCCGCATCCGCCCTGTATCCGCGTGCCACGCAGGCGAGCGCGCCGTTGCCGGTGCATTCTTCCTCGATGACCGATTGGAACATTACCGGGGCCGCCGGCGCGTAGCCGAGGTCGCGCAACGCCTCATAGGCAAGGCAATAGGCGACGAGGCCGGATTTCATGTCGCCCGCGCCGCGTCCGTAGAGACGCCCGTTCCGTTCGCTCGGCGAAAAGGCGGGAGTCGTCCACAATTCCGCCTCCCCGGGGGGCACCACATCGATGTGCCCGTTGAAGATGAGAGAGCGCCCCTGAGCGCGCCCTTTCGGAACGTGCCGTGCGATCACGTTGGGGCGATTGGTGTAGTCCTGGTGAACTGGCGGCGAAAAACCGGAGCGATCGCGGATTGCATCGACGTCGACATCGAAGGTCTCGACCGCAAGGCCCATCTCAGTGAAGATTCCGGCCATGATTTCCTGGCCGGCCTGCTCCTTGCCGAGGGTCGTGTCCGCGCTGACGAGACGGTGGAGGCGCTGGAGCGCCTGATCGCGACGGGCTTCAATCGCTGCGCGCAGGTCGCTTCGGAAAGTGTCGTCGACGGGCATCGTGATCGTGACCTCGATATCGGACGCCGGCAGACGCGGCGCTCACCTCTCGACAGAACTTCATTGCGTCTTCCAGTCAAATAGAAACGCCGAATGGCGCGCATTCCCGATGGATCACGGGCGGAATAACGTATCAGGAATGCCGCGCCTCCCGGGTTGCATTCACAAAACCTATCAAACTTATTCCGAATATCTATTTGCGAAATGCTCCCTCGGCCGATCTCTTAGTGCCCTCAATGAAAGGCAGAGTCCGGCTTGTGCTCCGAAAGCCGGAGAGCCAAAACGAGGGCATCGGGGCTGGAGGCTCACAATGTTTAAGTTTTCGTCCCGCGGTTTGGCTATGGGTCTGGCGGTAGCCATCGCGCTCTCGTCCGTCGCCGCGCGCGCCGACGATCTCGCCGATGTGAAGAAGAGCGGCGAGCTGACGGCGGCTATGAGCGGCGCCTATCCGCCCTTCAACTTCGTCGATGCCTCGACGAACCAGGTGGTCGGTTTCGACGTGTCGATCGCCAATGCGCTGGCGCAGAAGCTCGGCGTCAAGGCAAAGACCGTGACGACGGCGTGGGACGGCATCATCGCCGGTCTCCTCGCCAAGAAATACGATTCCATTGTCGGCAGCATGACCATCACGCCCGAGCGCGAAAAGGTCGTCGATTTCGTCGGGCCTTATTATCACGCGGGCCGCGGTGTGTTCGTCACTGAAGGTTCTAATGTCAAGACTCTGACGGATCTTAAGGGCAAGACCGCTGCCGTCACCTTAGGCGAAACCCATGAGAAATGGGCGAAGCAGCAGGATGGCTGGACCGTCAAGACCTACAAGGGTCTGCCGGAGCTTCTTCTGGAGCTGAAATCCGGACGCATCGACGCGATCGTCGCCGACAACGTGGCGGTTCTCGTCGCGGTCAAGAGCAGCGGCGACAAGGTTCGTCAGCTCGAGACGCCGAACATCGAAGGCGGCAGCGTCGGTATCGGGATCGCCATCCGCAAGGGCAATCCCGAGCTTAAAGCGGCGATGCAGAAGGCGCTCGACGACATCATGGCCGACGGCACCTATGAGAAGATCGCCCAGCAGTGGATCGGTCGCGACATCCGCTGATCCCGTCATCGCTCTTGCGGATCCCGGGACCTTGTGGTTCCGGGATCTCCGTTAAACGACTCGTTTCGAGGAGAGGTCAATGGATTTCGGCCTGATGGCGCGCATTTTTCCGTTCTTCCTGGAAGCCGCGCTGGTCACCATTGAATTGTCGCTGCTCTCGCTCGCTCTCGGTCTCACGGTCGCGGCTGTGATCACCATGTTCCGGCTGTCACGCCTACGGACCCTGCGTGCGATCGGCACGCTCTATGTCAGCCTTATGCGCGGCACGCCCTGCCTGATCCAGCTCTTCATTCTGTATTTCGGCGGTCCGCAGATCGGCATCAATCTCAGTCCCTTCGCGGCGGGAGCTATCGGGCTCGGCATGAATATCGGGGCCTACATGGCCGAGGCGATGCGCGGCGCGATACTCGCCGTTGATCGGGGACAGACCGAGGCGGCGCGGGTGCTCGGCTTCAGCCGCTTCGAGACCATGCGGATCGTCGTTCTGCCGCAGGCGGCGAAACTGATGATCCGGCCGCTCGGCGTGAACGCGGTCGCCCTCGTCAAGGGAACCGCGCTCGTCTCCACTATCTCGGTTGTGGACCTTACCTACACCGCACAGCGCTTCATCGGCTCCACCTACAAGCCATTCGAGATTTTCGCCGTCGCCGCAATTCTCTACATGGCGATGATCTATGCCCTGTCGAAGGTGGTCGATTTCCTCGATCGTCGCTACGCCGCTGCGTGACGGAGAGATTTCATGCAGGGTTTGGATTTCAGCGTCGTCTCTTCGTATCTCGACATCATCTGGGTCGGGGTTTGGTGGACCGCCACCATCACTGTCTCCGCATCGCTGGTCAGCGTGCTCGGCGGCATTCTTCTCGCCGTGGCGGTTCTCCATGGACCGTCGGCTCTGCGCTATCCCATGCGCCTGTTCAGCTGGATCTTTATGGGCACACCGCTGCTCTTGCAGCTCTACCTGATCTATTTTGGTTTGGTGCAGATCGGCATCGACATCCCGGCGCTCGCGGCGGGCATCATCGGGCTCGGCCTCCACTTCGCGGTCTACAACGCGGACATTCTCCGCGCCGGCATCACCGCCGTCGACATGGGCCAGACGGAAGGCGCGCGCACGCTCGGCTTCTCGCGCCTGCAGACCCTTCGCTACGTCATCGTTCCGCAGGCGCTTCTGAATACCGCGCCGCCGATTGGGGGCAACCTCATCGCGCTTCTGAAGGAATCGGCTATCGTCTCCGTGA
Organism: Microvirga terricola; assembly: GCF_011777495.1. Classification (GTDB taxonomy): domain Bacteria; phylum Pseudomonadota; class Alphaproteobacteria; order Rhizobiales; family Beijerinckiaceae; genus Microvirga; species Microvirga terricola. The sequence goes on from NZ_JAATJS010000002.1 coordinate 119,523, forward strand.
TCGGGGTGACCGAACTCGTTCATTCCGCGCAACTCGCCATCAGCGAGACCTACAGGCCGTTCGAGTTCTACGTCATCGCCGCGGTCCTGTACTATGTCCTGAACCTGGCGCTTGAAGGCATCCTGAAAGTGATCGAGACAAGAGTGGAGGCCACCCGATGAACGCGGCCAGCAAGTTCGCGGGCGCTAACGACCGCCCGATGGTGCAGGTCATAGATGCGCACAAATCCTTTGGCGCCTTCGAGATCCTGAAGGGCATCAATCTCTCGGTGAACAAGGGGCAGATCGTAGCTATCATCGGCCCGAGCGGCTCCGGCAAGAGCACACTTCTGCGCTCGATCAATCATCTGGAGGCCCTCAACAAGGGCGAGGTCTGGGTCGACGGCATCCAGGTGAATCGTCCGCTCACCGGGCACGCCTTCGAGCAACACATCAACAGTGTGCGCCAGCGCATGGGCATGGTCTTCCAGCACTTCAATCTGTTCCCGCACATGACCGTCGGCGAGAACGTCACCGTCGGGCCAATCAAGCTCAGGAAGATGCCTGCCGCCCGCGCCCGCGATCTCGCCATGGAGCTTCTCGGAAAGGTCGGGCTTCAGGACAAGTACGACGCCTATCCGTCGCGATTGTCCGGTGGCCAGAAGCAGCGGGTCGCGATTGCGCGGGCGCTTGCCATGGAGCCCTCGGTGATGCTGTTCGACGAGGCGACCTCCGCGCTTGATCCCGAACTCGTCGACGAGGTCAATCTGGTGATGAAGCAACTGGCGAGCGAGCACATGACGATGATTATCGTCACACATGAAATGCGCTTCGCCAGCGAGGTCGCCGACCGGGTCCTCTTCATGGACGGCGGCATCGTCGTCGAGGAAGGGCCGCCGAGCGAGATCTTCAGCAACCCCAGGATGGACCGGACGCGCACCTTCCTCAAGAAACACTTGGCCGGTTGAGACGCGCCGCGCGCCAGACGAATACGACGAACAGGAATTGGTCATGACACGTAACGATTATCCCGATTACGGCCTCACCCATGAGGAACGGCGTCGCGCGGTTCTCGGGCATTATTACGAGCAGCCCGGCATGGACGGCGCCCGCGGAGAAATCTGGTGCTACACCGACCGCTATTCGTACCGTGCCGGGGATGTGCTCACCCTGTTTGTGAGTTCGACGGCGGAACGCTACCGGCTCGAGATCGTTCGCGACGGTGGCGTGGAGACGCCCGTTCTGACGGCGGAGCGCCTAAGCGCGTCATGGCAGGACACACCGGATCAATGCTCAGTCGTCGGCTGCGGCTGGGAGGCCTCGCACGAGATCCGGATTCCCTCCGAGTGGAGCTCGGGGGCCTACCGCATCACCCTGACGGCGGAGGGGCGCGACGGGCGGCTCATCCGCTGCTATCACCTGTTTATCCTGCGCCCCACGATGGGAAAGAAGCCGAAGCGCATTCTCCAGGTCGCTGCCACCGGCACCTGGACCGCCTACAACACCTGGGGTGGCTCCAACCATTATCAGGGGATCACCGGTCTGAAGCGCAATCAATACGCGCCGGTGGTCAGCATCGAGCGGCCCTTCTGCCGCGGCTTCGTTGTGCTGCCTCCCGAGGCGCCGCGCGTGCCTCTCGAGTTCCAGGTTCCTCCCGCCCTGCCGCCACGCTACCCGCACATGGAATGGGCCTACGCCCATGGCTACAGCAAGAAGTACGCCTCCTCCGGCTGGGCGAGCTATGACAGCCATTTCTTCCGCTGGGCGGAGCGCGCGGGCTACGCCATCGACCTCGCCAGCCAGCACGAGCTGCATTTCGAGCCAGAGCTTCTCGACGGTTACGATTGCGTGGTCTTCGTTGGTCACGACGAATACTGGACCTGGGAGATGCGCGACGCGGTCGAGCGCTATGTGAAGATGGGTGGCAAGGTCGGGCGCTTTGCCGGAAACTTCATGTGGCAGACGCGCCTCGAAGACGCGGGCCGCCGTCAGGTCTGCTACAAGTACCGCGCCGCGGAAGACCCCATTCTCAATGGCCGCGACCTGACCCGATTGAGCACGTCGTGGGAAGATGCCCGCGTCGGCCGTCCGGGATCGGAGACCTTCGGCCTCCTTGCGACGCGCGGTCTCTATGTGGGCTGGGGCGGCTGCGCGCCACGCGGGGTGCGTGGGTTCCCGATCTACCGCCCCGAGCACTGGGCCTTCGAGGGAACCGGCATCTACTACGGCGATATCCTCGGGGCGGATTCGCACGTCTTCGGCTATGAGGTGGATGGCCTCGATTATGTGATCGAGGGTGGCTTGCCGCGTCCGGCGGACGGCAGCGGCGCGCCGGAAGGCCTGCAGATCCTCGCGCTCGGCATGTCCTCACTCAAGGAGGAGAGCGCCGACATTCCCGCCGACGATCAGTTCCTCTCCGACGAGGACGCGCGCTTCGTCGCGAGAACGCTGATCGGCAACGACAAGCCCGACGCGGTGGAGAAGGTAAAGCGCGGCGCCGGCATGATAGTCAATTTCCCGATGGGCAAGGGCGAGATTTTCCACGCGGGCAGCTGTGAATGGGTCGCCGGGCTCTTGCGCAAGGACCCCATGGTGGAGAAGGTGACGGCCAACATCATGAACCGCTATCTCGGCGGCCGCTGAACAGGGATGCCATGAGCGTCGAGACGAAGGACATTATCATCCGCGAGATCGCGGCCTCGGACCACGCGGCGGTAGCCGCCATGCTTCGGAAACTCGGGCATCATGTTGGCGCTGAGCCGAAGGTCACGGCGAAGGATCTCGCAGCGTACGGTCCCCTCGGTCACCGCTGCACCGAAATTCTCGTCGCGGAAGCGCAGGGCGCGATCATCGGCATCGCGCTCTACTCCATCGTCTTTTCCGCTTGGCGGGGGCAACCGGGTATCTATGTCTCGGATCTCTTCGTGGAAGATAAAGCGCGCGGTTTGGGTATCGGTACGCGACTGCTGCGCGCTGCCGTCGCGCGGGAAATGCCGCGCGGATGCGCGTATCTAAAGCTCGATGTCGACAAGGACAATGCGGAAGGCCTCTCGTTCTACGAGAAGCGCGGCTTCAAATCGAGCGACCGCGAACGGACCATGGTGCTGGAAAAGGATGGCATGACACGCCTCTGAAGTATCGTCCTCATCGCATTGCGCGTCCGAGGGCAAGGGCGAGCTTTGCCTGGAACTGCGCCCCCATTCTCGGCGTCTTGTCGGAACGGTTAACCGTGTTTGGCGGTGCCCGCGAACTGGCGAAGTCTCGGCGGCGGAAGCAAAGCGTCAAGTCGTCGCCGGAGCCGCTGCCGCGCAAGCGCGTCCAGAAGGTCGCGTGATGGCCTCCTTCAGCCTTGCCATGGGGCGCCGACAACAACCTGAGTCTTTGAGACAGACTCACCTCTTGGATTGGTAGATCAGAGGCGAGCAGCGACACCCGTTACCTCGGCCCACGCATCCCTTGGTTCCCTCGACAGAGGCCAGTTCGACCCTACTCTTTCTAAAAAGCCTAACCAGCGGCGGGAACACCCATGGCCACGAGAAGATCCTTCATGATCGGCGCGACCCTGGCGGCTCCGGCGCTCCTCCGAAAGGCGGTTGCGGCGGAGGGCCTGGGCCTCGATCCGCACCTTCCAGCAGGAACGTTAAGCGAAGCCGCCCTGGAGGCTTTGCCCGGTAAGGTGCCTCTCATCAAGCTGAGCTATCGCCCACCGAACTACGAAACGCCGCTTCGCTATTTCAACGATCTCTTCACGCCCAACGATGCGTTCTTCGTGCGCTATCACCTCTCGGATATCCCGGAGGTCGATCCCAACACCTGGGGTCTGACCATCGGCGGTGATGCAGCGGCAAAGCCATTCGAGTTGACGCTCGATGCTCTCAAGCGGGATTTCGCGCCTATCGAGATCGCAGCGCTCTGCCAGTGTGCGGGCAACCGGCGCGGCCTGTTCGACCCTCATGTGCCTGGCGTCGAATGGGGCTACGGCGCCATGGGCAATGCCCGCTGGAAGGGTGTCCGGCTCAAGGATATCCTTGAGCGCGCGAACCTCGCCAAAGAGACCATCGAGATTTCCTTCCAGGGAACCGATGGGCCGGCCTTCGACAAGACGCCGCACTTCGTCAAGAGCATCCCGATCTGGAAGGCGCTCGATCCCGACACGCTCGTGGCTTACGAGATGAATGGGCAAGCTCTGCCTCACTTCAACGGCGCTCCGGCGCGGATCGTGGTCCCAGGATGGGCTGGAACCTACTGGATGAAGCACGTCACCCGGATCACCGCGCGCTCCACGCCCGAGGATAATTTCTGGATGAAGGCGGCCTATCGCATTCCCACCGGCAAGTTCCCCCTCGTTCAGCGCTTTCTCAGCCAGGAGACGGTCGCCAGTACCCCGATTACCGAAATGGTCGTGAACTCCGTCATCACGGCGCCGGCCGCAGGCGATGCCGTCAGGATGGGCTCGACGCTCACGGTCAAGGGTGTAGCTTGGGATGGCGGCTACGGCATCACTTCAGTCGAGGTCTCGACGGACGAAGGCCAATCCTGGGCGCGGGCGACGCTCGGTCCGGATGTCGGCCGCTACTCGTTCCGGCCCTGGACGTTTCAGGTGAGGGCGACTAGCAAAGGCCCCCTGACACTCATGGCGCGAGCCTCAAATGCGATCGGCCAAACCCAGACCTCGGCCTTGATCCAGAACCCTGCCGGATATCATCACAATCTGATGCATCGCGTCAGCGTCACCGTTGCATGAGGTCCACCATGAGAAAACCGCTTCTGGCAGCACTCGCTCTCGCCGTGTCCACTGCGGCCCACGCCGACGAGACGGTGATCACCCTCAAAAACGCTCCCGGCCGGGATGTGGTGATGAACAACTGCGCCGCCTGCCACAGCCTGGACTACATCCAGATGAACTCCCCCTTTCCCGACCAGAAGGTGTGGGAAGCCGAGGTGACCAAGATGATCAAGGCCTTCGGTGCGCCGATCGATGACGCCGATGCAAAGACGATCATCGACTATCTCAGCCGGAACTACGGGACCGGCGGTCCTACATAGGCCATGTCGAGACCGGGCATCCCCTGATCTTCGAAACCAAGAGGCTATGACGGTTCTGTCGCGAATTCTCGATAGGTATGAGGGCTATTCCCGCCAGTGGTCTCACGCAGCCAGAATGTTGAACTGTTCGGCGAGAGGCTGCCGCCGATTGCAGGCATATTTCGCCTGCTGTTTGCGCATCGGACTGGAACATTGGGCGCGGGAGAGAATGGCGAAATTCGACCCATTTGCCAGCGCGTTGAGGTCTTTATTTCGGGCTGCCAGAGAATGCGGGTTGCCGAAAAGCACCGACATTTCGGGCGCTTGCGGGTATGGCGTCCCTCAGCCGTAAGGACCTCGTGGAACGGGCGCTTGCTCATGGCAACACCGCGCCCTCTACACACTGATCCGGTTCAAGCTAGACGCACCCAATCGACGGCTTCAATCGCATAAGGAGCAAACAGGAAATCGCGGATCGCGACAATCCGGTTATCCTGCCAGTCGAGCAGAACGAAATGCGCGGGCTTTTCCATTGGACCACCGCTGTCGAACACCAGCATCGCCAGGCGCCCTTCGACCGCTCCGAAGACGAAACGCCACTTCGTTTCCTCGGCATACCGGGTAAAGTAACGGCCGATGCTCTCACGGCCCTCGAGCTTGAGCCGGTTCACCAGATCCAGCTTTACATCGTCCGCGAGCATGGCGCGGATTGCATCGAAATCCCCGTTCTGGAACAGGCGGACATAGGCGGCCATCTTCTGTCGGCTGGCATCCGACGTCAGAGGCAGCCGCATATCGTCTGGCTGTTGAGCCAGCTGCCGCAGCGCCACCCGCCCGCGCTGGAGTGCCGATTTGGCCGCGGCCGGTGTGCAATCGGCGATGGCCGCGATCTCTTCGACCGAGTGGCCGAGAACGTCCTTGAGAATCACGGTGCAGCGCTGAAGTTCGGGCAGTTGCAGGAACGTTTGAAAACCGACCACGACAATGTCTGCTTCGGGCATCGGCGCGTCTTCCAGATCTTCGGTGAGCGGAACGACGTTGTTGCGGGAGCGTTGGCGCAGAAAATCCAGGCTCGTATTATGGGCGATGCGGAGCAGCCAGGCTTCGAGATTTTCCGCTACCGTGCCTTCCGCCCGCGCGCGAAGGGCCTTGATCAACGTATCCTGTAGCACGTCCTCCCCATCCACGGCCGAACCGACCATGCGAGCGCAATAGCGGTGCAGCCGTGGCCTGAGCTCCCGCAGGAGCTTCTCGAAGTCATCCGCATTCATGTATCGAGCCTCACCGGTTCTTCTCCCACCGTTAGCCCGTAGGCCATTGGAACGATAGCGCGGGGCGGAGAGAATGTCCGCGCCCGCAAATCCATTCCAGGCATGGTTTGGCCCTCACCGATTGTTGCTGAGAACCGCTTCGCCCAGGATCGAGTCAAAGGTCGCCAGTTCGAGGAGTTGCGGGAAATAGGCCTTCATCCGCGGATCGTTGCGCATGGCCTCGACAGCAGCGGGCGTCTCCCATTCGGAACAGATGACGACGCTGGCCCCGTCCTTCGCGGCGATCAGCCGGCTTGTTTTCCAGCCGCCGAGCGTGCTGACCACGGCTTCGATGTTCCGTTGAAGAAGGGCGATCAGCGCAGCCTGCCTGCCGGGTTCGACCTTCAGCAGATTGATCAGAATGACGGGCTTAATGGTGGTCATTGGAATGTCTCCGTTTCATATGGACACACCAAAGACGAAGCGGGTGGCGGAAACGGATCGCGAAGTGAGGAATTTTTTGACCACGAGCTTTCCAAGGCGAATGCTCGAGGAACAGCAGAGTGTTGACGCTGTTAAGGTCGGGGGCACTCCCGATTGCTCCGTCGGACGGAAGACGCGGCAACGCGGTTTCAAGGAGGGCTATAGCGGGAAAACGGCGGTCAATTGGTTCGCAAGAAGCGCCGAATTGCTAAGTGTGGCGGACCGCGCGAGATTCGAAACTTCGATATCGATACAGTTCAGCTGCCAACGACATCCGGTAATCCAGCCCCAAGAGAGAGCTACAAACGCCTCCAGTGGGTAGTTCATTGATTTTCGGATCGACGCAATCCTCCGCTGAGCCTGCAGACCTTTCAATTTCACAACCGGACTGCAACATTTGGCGCGGGAGAGAAGGGCGAAATTCGACCCATTTGCTAGCGCGTTGAGGCCCTTATTTCAGGCCGCCAGAGAATGCGGTTCGCCGAAAAGCGCCGACATTTCGGCCACTTTCAGAACTAGTTCTAAATCTAAAAACTGAACAATATCAAGAAGTTAGACGGTGGCGGAGGGAGAGGGATTCGAACCCTCGATACGGTTTCCCGTATACACACTTTCCAGGCGTGCGCCTTCAACCACTCGGCCACCCCTCCTGCACAGGCCCTTGGCGGGCCCTATAATCCTGTCTCGGTGGGAACGCCGACGCGGGACAGGCTTATCTCCGCCGGATCGTGCGGAGGCGGTTCGTGTATCGCTAAATGCGGGCACAAGGCAAGATCGAACTTGTGTGAAGTTGGTGGTTGCCGACTTTTCCCTCCGACCGAAACGAATTAGTGTCCCCTCTGTTCGGGGAGGTGTCCGATATTGAAGTTTCTGGCGCGTAGTCTCGGCCTCCTGCTTGTCGCCGCCGGCTTTATCGGCCTGGTGATCGACGGAACGCGATCGATCGTCAACGACGCTATATCGTTCAAAACCCTGAGCGAACTCGTCACGGCACTATTTCCGGGCGGCGTGCCGGGGCTGCGAGCCAGCATTGCTCACCCCGCGATTCCGTGGCTATGGGACCCAGTGATGGTCCACGTGCTTCAGTTCCCAGCCTCCTTGACGGCCTTCGTGCTGGGCGGCTCGTTGCTGTGGCTCGGCCAGAAGCCGCTCGAGCCCATCGGCTACCTCGCGGGACGCTGAGCCCTCTCACGGGAAGGTAGCGCCCCTCCCGTCGCGCTCCTGAAGCACCTACATTGAGAGGGACCATTGAGGAGGTCCCCATGTCGATCTTCAGAAAGCGCCTTGATCTCCCGACCGCAGGCGAGGCCCTGCCGGGCCGGGCGTCGCCGATCCCGACCGAGAGCCATCACTTCGTCAATGGACGCGCCCTCCAGTCGCCCTATCCGGACGGCATGGAGAAGGCGCTGTTCGGGCTCGGCTGCTTCTGGGGCGCGGAGCGTAAGTTCTGGCAATTGGGGGAGGGGGTCTGGATCACGGCGGTCGGCTACACGGCCGGCATCACGCCGAACCCCACTTACGATGAAGTGTGCTCCGGCCTCACCGGGCACAACGAGGCGGTGCTCGTCGTGTTCGATCCCAAGCGCATCTCCTATGACATGCTGCTCAAGACATTTTGGGAGAGTCACGATCCGACGCAGGGCATGCGTCAGGGCAATGACACCGGCACGCAATATCGCTCCGGTATCTATGTCTTTAGCGATGACCAGAGAAAGGCCGCCGAGGCCTCCTGCGAGGCTTATGCGCGCTCGCTCGAGGGGCGCGGCTACGGTCCCGTCACGACGGAAATTTTCGATGCAGGACCGTTCTATTTTGCCGAAGGCTACCACCAGCAATATCTCGCCAAGAACCCGAATGGCTATTGCGGGCTTGGCGGCACGGGCGTCTCGTGCCCCATCGGAGTGGGCGTCTCGGCCGGTTAAGATATTGCGCACGTTCCGCCATCATGGCATCCCACCCCGATCACAAGGGAGAGCATGATGATTGAACGGGTCCTGGAGCGTTTTCTGTTTGCGAGCCGCTGGCTCCTGGCGCCGTTTTATGTGGGCCTTGTCTTCTCGCTGGCGCTCCTGCTGCTCAAGGCCATGCAGGAGCTTTTCCATTTCGTCACCCACGCGCTGCAGGCGACGGAATCGGATGTCATCCTTGGGGTCCTGACGCTCATCGATCTCACGCTCACGGGCTCGCTCATCGTGATCGTGATCTTCTCCGGCTATGAGAACTTCGTGTCGAAGATCGATGCTGCGGACCACAAGGACTGGCCCGACTGGATGGGCAAGATCGACTTCACCGGCCTCAAGCTGAAGCTGCTTTCCTCCATCGTCGCGATCTCGGCGATCCAGGTGCTCAAGGCTTTCATGAACCTTGAGAACGTCTCGGACCGCAACCTCACCTGGCTCGTGGTGATCCACCTCGTCTTCGTCGGCTCCGGCGTCGTCCTGGCGCTCACCGACCGCATCGCGGAAGGTGGCTCCAACCACAAAGCAGCGAAGAACACCGCCTGAAATTTTTTAGGGCGCGCTGAGCACGCCTCGGCATTCCGCAGGCAACTGCGCCATCGTCAGCGGCGGGCGCGGCTTGCCGGGCTTCGGGTGCAGCATGTCGGGCGTGAACCATTGCGCCAGCTCCGCGCCGCAGCCATCGCCCGCGGGTGGCGGATCCTGGTCCTCGCAGGCGTTGCCCTGCGGACAAGCGATGCGGATGTGGAAGTGATAATTGTGCCCCCACATCGGCCGCACCTTCGTCAGCCATGAGCGATCATTGCCAGCCTCGCGGCACAAAGCTTTCTTGATCGCCGGATTGACGAAGATCCGCGCCACCTCCGGCTCCTTCGCGGCAGCGCGGAGGAGGGCGGTGTGCTGCGGCGTCCAGGTCTGCGGATTGATGTCCAGCATGTCCTCGCGGACCACGTTGGTCGCCGGCAGCTCCTCACGCTCCTGACGGGTGAGACGGCGCGTGGGCATCGGCGTCAGCCAGACATCCGCATCGAGTCCGACCTGATGCGAGGCATGGCCGGTTATCATCGGGCCACCGCGCGGCTGCGAGACATCGCCAATCAGAAGGCCGGGCCAGCCGTTGATCTGTGGGGCTCGCGCGGACAGTTTTTTAAGCAGCGCGACCAGCTGTGGATGCCCCCAGTTGCGGTTGCGCGACAGGCGCATGACCTGCCACGTGTCGCCGTCGATGGGGATCGCGCTCGCGCCTGCGACGCAGCCCTTGGCGTAGCTGCCGATGGATTGTGAAGGCAATGCGGCGGGCTTGTCGCGGCGGCCGAATAGTTCCTTTGCCGCCGTCCCTGGTGCGTCGGGATTGGCGAGCGGCGGGAGTGGTTGGGGATTGAGCGTACCCTTGTCCTGGGCGGAAGCGGAGCCGCCGATGAGGAGGGCCGCGCACATGGCCAAGCATCGAATCTTACTCATGCTCTCAAGCTAGCCTGTGCTGCCAAGCAACGGAATGGCCGTCCGGTGGTGCATGTTGTCGCCGCGCTCGACAGGCCATGGCCGGGCTTCCCAGAGCCGGAACCGGCATTTCAGCCGGGGCGTTTCCTTCGCAATCGACAAAAGACAGGGAGCGAGACGATGCCGACGGTTGCGCAGGGTGGCGGCGCCAAAATTGCGCATGAGCTGATCGCCAGCGACAAGGTGGAAGGGACGCCGGTCCGTCGCATGGACGGGGAGAAGATCGGGACCATCGAGCGCGTGATGATCGATAAGAAATCCGGCAAGGTCGCCTATGCGGTCATGAGCTTCGGCGGGTTCATGGGGTTAGGCGAGGAATACTACACGCTGCCCTGGGGAGTGCTGACCTACAATACCCGCCTGGATGCCTATGAGCTCAATCTCTCCGAGGAGCAGCTCCGCGGTGCGCCGCGCCGCAACGCCGAGGGACACGACCTTTCCTACGATCGCGAATGGGAGGAGCACGTCCATCGCTATTACAATGCGAGCCCCTATTGGGATGAGGACGATCCCATGAGCGTCGGCCGCTGACGGGCGGTTGCCCTCCAAAAGAAAATCGCCCGGCCGGAGCCGGGCGATTTTTTATGCCGATGCGCCGGCGAACGGGAGATGGACTCCCCTTCCGGCGCGGGCCGACATGGCGCGCTTAGCGCTTCTTCGCGCCCTTGCGGGGAGCCGAACGCTTGGCGACGGTCTTCGACTTCTTCGTCGCCGAGGTACGGCTCGTAGCGGCGGCAGCGCGCTTCGTGGCCTTCTTGGCGGCGCGGGGCTTCGAAGCCGTGCTCCTGGCCTTCACCGCGGTGCGGCTGGCCGAACGAGCGGAGGTCTTCTTCGCGGAACGCGCGACGGTCTTCTTCGCAGCGGTCTTGCGAGCCGTGGTCTTCTTCGCAGCCGTCTTCTTGGCAACGGTCTTGCGGGCCGAAGCCTTCACCGCCTTCTTAGCGGCGGGCTTCTTAGCGGCGGACTTCTTGGCCGCCGAACGTGCGGAGGTCTTCTTCGCAGCGGTCTTGCGGGCCGAGGCCTTCACGGCGCTCTTCTTCGCCGAAGCCTTCACCGCCTTCTTAGCGGCGGGCTTCTTGGCGGCGGGCTTCTTGGCCGCGCTCTTCTTCACAGCGCTCTTCTTCACAGCGCTCTTGGCGGCCGATTTCGCAGCTGCCTTCTTAGCGGCGGGCTTCTTCGCAGCAGCTTTCTTGGCGCCGGTCTTGGCCGCCTTCTTGCTGGTCGAGCGACGCGCGCTGGTCTTCTTCTTGGTGCGGGTCGCACCGGTATCACCCGTGAACAGCATGGTCAGCGGGTTGGACTTATCATCTGTCGGCATAGCCGCCTCCTTCAAGGGCCTTCGCGTGCAACCGTCACGCTTGCAAGGCAACGTCGTTATACCAAGCGGGTTCCGATTAACGGAAAGTGTAGAAAGTAGAACGATCACATTTTCTGTGGATACTTTGACCCGTTGGTAGGTCTGAACTTGCGCTCCGAGAGCGCCCTCGCGAGCGGCGAATGCGAGTCGCAAATGCGTTGCTTGGGCGACTCTTGGATCATCTGAAACGCGATAGAAGAGGCGAATTGTGATTCAAAAAATCCTTTCTAAAACAATGCGTTACAGGAATTGAAAAACGCCGTAGCGCTTCGTCAGCATGCGCGCGGCGCGCTTTCAGACACATCGTCGACGGAGTTGCGCGGCACGCGTTTGAAGACTCCGAAATCGGCTCTTCAGAGGCTCGAAAAAAAAGTTGTGATGCGCGTCGAAAAAACGCGGTTTGGAGTCGCCGAGGGGCGTCTGCCCTGCGCAGCGAGTCAAGAATCACCTGCGCCGATACGTGACGTAGCGGCAGAATTTGTCCTCGCGATACGCCTGTCGAGGCGCATATGAGGTGGCATGCGTCGCCCCGATCATCTCATCGAGTCTTCACGCGACGGGCGCGGCGGGTTATCGGTGTGGCCCCGCCACGATCCTCGATCCACCGTGCCTCATCGCAACATTTTCGCCGTCGTCTTTTGGATGAGCGGCGCGCTCCTCTCCTTCTCCGCAGCGGCGGTCGCCATCCGTGAGCTGTCGTCGACCTTCTCGGTGTTCGAGATCATGTCGATGCGCAACGTATCCGGCCTCGCGATCCTCCTTGGCTCCGCCTTCGTGATGCCGGAGTTGCGGCCCGGGTTGAAGCCGCGCCGCTTCACGCTCCATCTCGTCCGCAACGTCCTGCATTTCGTGAGCACCGATATGTGGGCCTACAGCCTCACGCTTCTGCCGCTCGCGACCGTCTTCGCGCTCGAGTTCACCTCGCCCGCCTGGGTGGCGCTGCTGGCGATCCCGCTGTTGAAGGAGCGAATGAATCGCGGGCGTTTCGTTGCCATCGTGCTCGGCTTTGCGGGGGTGCTCGTCATTCAGCGGCCGGGCATCGGCACGCTGCAGCCGGCAAGCTTCATCGTGCTTGCGGTGGCCTTCATGTTTGCCCTCGTCGCCATCCTCACCAAGCGGCTCACGCGGACCGTGAGCACCTTCTCGATCATCTTCTTCATGAACCTGATCCAGCTGCCTCTGAACCTCGCCGGGGTCGGTGGTGCGTTCTGGCACAGGATCGAGCTGGCCCACACTCTGCCCCTGATGGGCATCTGCCTCGGCGGGCTCCTATCCCATTACTGCCTCACCAACGCCTACCGCCATGGCGATGCGAGTATGGTGGTGCCGCTCGACTTCCTGCGTATTCCGCTCATCGCATTCGCCGGCTGGCAGCTTTATCAGGAGCAGCTCGATCCCTATGTGTTTGCGGGGAGCGCCTGCATCGTCGTAGGCCTCGTCTATAGTCTGCGTCGCGAGGCAAGATCGGAATGAGTTGGTCGCCACAACAGGATGCTGCGCTTAAAGCGGTCGCCGATTGGCTGCGCCGTGGCGACCGGCAGACCTTCCGCCTGTTCGGCTATGCGGGCACGGGCAAGACGACGCTCGCACGGCATATTGCCGAAGGGGTGGAGGGAGAAGTCGCGTTCGGCGCCTTCACCGGCAAGGCGGCCTCGGTTCTGCGCGCCAAAGGCTGCGCGGATGCCTCCACCATTCACTCCATGATCTACCGTTCGCGGGAGTCCGATGAGGGCGGCCCGCAATTCGTGCTCAACCGCCAGAGCCCGGCCTCCAAGGCCTCGCTCATCATTATCGACGAGTGCTCGATGGTCGATGAGGAGCTCGGGCGTGATCTCTTGTCCTTTGGCCAACCCGTCCTCGTGTTAGGCGATCCGGCGCAGCTTCCCCCGGTGAAGGGCGGTGGCTTCTTCACCGAAGCGGAACCCGACATGATGCTCACCGAGGTGCATCGCCAGGCGCGCGACAATCCGATCATTCATATGTCGATGCAGGTGCGCGAGGGCGGAAGGCTGGAGCCGGGGTCTTATGGTGAGAGCCGCGTCATCCGCCGCCGCGAGATCGACGCTGCGGCGGTGATGGCTGCCGATCAGGTTCTTGTCGGCCTCAACAAGACGCGTCGGCTCTACAACACGCGCCTGCGCGAACTCAACGGTTATCGCGATCCGATGCCGGCAGCGGGCGAGAAGCTCGTCTGCCTGCGCAATGACAAGACCAAGGGGCTGCTCAACGGCGGCATCTGGACCATTCTTGCGCTACGCGGCATCCGCAACGATTTCGTCCGCATGGACGTGGCGGCGGAGGACGATCCGCGCCGCCGCGCGGTGGAGGTTGCGGTTCACAAGACCTTCTTTGAGGGAGCGGAAGAGGGTATCCCCTTCGTATTGCGCCGCGAGTCCGATGAATTCACCTATGGCTATGCGCTGACCGTTCACAAGGCGCAGGGTTCGCAATGGGACGATCTCGTGCTTTTCGATGAATCCTACGCATTTCGAGAGCATCGCAGCCGCTGGCTCTACACCGGCCTGACGCGTGCCGCCGACAAGGTGACGGTGGTCGCCTAGCGGCATTCCGCCCCGCAATTCCGACATCCTTCCGCTCAATTTTGCAGCAACTCATGCACTGAGTGCATGAACCCCCTGCTGCCTTGAGTCTGTTACATCCTGTCCAGGCCGCTATGAGGGGCGCACCAAGTTGTGCGTTTCACGGCCCTAGCGCGAAACATTCTGTCCGCGGGGTCGTGAGAGCGTGAAAACGCGAAAGGATTGTTTTGATGAAGCGCCGCGCTTTTCTGCAAACCGCCACCGCCGGAGTGGCGGCGGGAGCGATTGCCAAACCTGCCATTGCCCAGTCGATGCCGGAGATCCGCTGGCGTCTCAGCTCCGGCTTCCCGAAGTCGCTCGACACCCTCTTCGGGGGCGGTGAGCTTTTGGCGAAATACGTGGCGGAGGCGACGGACGGCAAGTTCATCATCCAGCCCTTCGCGGCCGGTGAGATCGTCGGCACGCCGCAGGCGGCCGATGCGGTCGGCAACGGCACCATCGAGATGGCGCATACCTGCTCCTATTACTACATCGGCAAGGACCCAACTTTCGCCATTGGCACGAACCTGCCGTTCGGCATGAACTCGCGCCAGACCAATGCCTGGCTCTATCACGGCAACGGCAACGAACTGCTCAATGAGTTCTATGCCAAGTACAACCTCTTCGCGCTGCCTGCGGGCAATACGGGCGCGCAGATGGGTGGTTGGTTCCGCAAAGAGATCAAGACGGTGCAGGATCTCTCCGGCTTGAAGATGCGCATCGCGGGGCTCGCGGGCCAGATCATGGGGAAACTCGGCGTCGTGCCGCAGCAGATCGCGGGCGGCGACCTCTACCCTTCGCTCGAGCGCGGCACCATCGACGCCGCCGAGTGGGTCGCGCCGTACGACGATGAGAAGCTCGGTCTCAACAAAGTCGCTCCCTATTACTACTACCCCGGCTTCTGGGAGGGCGGCCCCGCCATTCACTTCTTCATCAATCTGCAGAAGTGGAACGAGTTGCCGAAATCCTATCAGGCGGCGGTGATAGCGGCAGCCGGCTACGCCAATGTCGACACGCAGGCGAAGTACGATGCGCGCAATCCGGCGGCCCTGCGTCGCCTGATCGGGGCCGGCGCGCAGCTGCGCCCGTTCTCGCAGGAGATCATGGATGCGGCCTATAAGGCGGCGAACGAGATCTATGACGAACTGTCCGCTTCGAACCCCAACTTCAAGAAGCTGTACGACAGCTACAAGGCGTTCCGCGGCGAGGAATATCTCTGGTTCCAGGTCGCCGAATACGCCTACGACAGCTTCATGATCCGCGCCCGCGCGCGTGGCTGATCACGTGAGCCGGGCGAGCGGATTGCGCTTGCCTGGCTCTAATTGCTGATGTCGGAGGTATCACCGCCGGCGAGCTTCTTGGCGAAATAGGCGACGGTGCGCGAATAGACTTGCGACTTGTTCCATTCGCGCAGCACCTCGAAATTCGGTGCGCCGGGCGACCAATCGGCGCCGCGGACCCAGCCATGGCCGACGAGGAAATTGGCCGTGGACGCGAGCGCGTCGGCCGCGCTGTGCAACAGGTCGGCCCTGCCGTCGCCATCGAAATCGACCGCGTACTTAAAGTAGGCGGACGGCATGAACTGGGTCTGGCCGAGTTCGCCCGCCCAAGCGCCGCGCATCTCGGCTGGCGTCAGATCGCCGCGCTCGACGATGCGGATGGCGTCCAGAAGATGCCGTTCAAACATCTCCGACCGCCTGCAATCATAAGCGAGCGTCGCGACCGAGCGGATCGTCGCCATGTTCCCTTTCACCGCACCGAAATCGCTTTCTAGCCCCCATATCGCCACCAGCACGGGGCCCGGAACGCCGAAGCGCTGCTGAATCCGCGCGAGAGTCGCGGCGTGCTTTTTCAGAAGCGTCGCTCCCATCCTGAGCCGATAGGGCGACACCATGCGGCCCGCGAACTGCTCGAAGCTCTGCTTGAACACGCCCTGGCCGCGATCCTTGCCGATGACGCTCGGATCGAACGTCACGCCGCTCAGAGCGGTGCGGATTGCATTGGCGGAAATGCCTTCGGCCACGGCTTCCTGGCGGATGTCACCGAGCCATTTCTCAAAACCCGCGGGGTCGCGGCAAGTCGCCGCCGAGGCCTGGCCCGCAAGACACACGAGGGCCGCGGTCAACGAGATGCACAAGGCTTTCCGCATTGTTTTTCTCCTCTCACCGTCGCGCTTCGCGCTGTTTGCGAGGTAGGGCTGTGACGCTGCAACTCAAGGCCGGCAGGCCGCAGGGAGGCAACCAGATGGCCTCAAAAGCGTTGCTTTTGCCGTGGAGCTTGCGCCGCGAAATATTGAGGAGAATCAGTCATGTTGACTGCGAAGCGCTGTGTCGTCGCGCTCGCCGCCTGCTTCGTGGCGCCTTCCGTCGGGGCTTCTGCCGCGCCGTCAGCGTTCGTTGCCGCGCCTGAAACCGTCAGGGCTCAGTTCGATCCTGCTTCGCAGGAAACACGCGTCGCAAGCCGTGTAACGCCCGACCTTTGTTTCTCGCTGGCGCTGCCGCAGGAATGGCGGGTGGATACCGGCGATCTCAAGACGAGCTTGAGCGCTACTTCGTCGGACGCGGAACTCGGCCTGAACCTGCGATCTGCGCGGGAGCTGTGGAATCTGCCGCAAACCGATCTCGCACGCCGCGATGCGGCCTTGCTTCAGCGGGACTATGAGGGTCTTTTCGGCCGTCCCGCGCAAGCCGTTTCGCTCGTCTCGCCCGTGGCCGGAGCCGTGCGCTGGAGCGCGACCTGGATCGACGCGAACTTACCGGGCTTATCGCATGCTTTGACGGTCGAGACCGTCATCGTGCCATTGTCTCGTGATTGGGTTCTCGAACTCTCGTTGAGCAATGTCGAGGCTCGCGAAACCTATAATGCGCTCGTGTGGCAGGTGCTGTCCGGTTTGCGCGTACAGGATGGCGCTGGGTGCTGAAGGCTGGATACCGTAATCGTCCGCGCTGGTGGCAGCGTTTCAGTGCAGCGCGGATAGCCTCGATGCGGGCGGGGGAGGGCGCAAAGAGCGCTGGGAGGCCAACGAGCCCCCATTGCCATGGCAGCGCCTCTGCCGTTACGGTAGCTGAAGAACGCTCCCAACCCGTTTTCGACAGGGCTGGCTCCATGTTGACGCGTCTCACGAAGCTTGTCCCGGCCAATTCGCCGATCGCCATCGTGATCGCGCTCCTGTGCGTGGCTCTCGCGACCTTGGCCCGCATGTCGCTCACGCCGCTGCTCGGTGCGACCTCTCCCTTTCTCACTATCTTTCCGGCGGCGCTGGTCGCAGCATTGATTGGTGGGGTCATTCCCGGTCTTGTAGCCATTGTCGCAGCGGTCCTGTCCGTCTGGTACTTCTTCATTCCTCCAGCCTTCGCCTTCGGGGCCGTGTCGTTTGAGGTCGGCGCGGCCGCCGTGTTTTATGTCGGTGTCGCGCTGCTCATCGTGCTCGCCGTCGGCGCGATGCGAGGAGCCTTGGCGCGCGTCGAGGCCGTGCAGGAAAAGCTTTATGCGGCGCTGGCGACCTCAAAGACCGGAACCTGGCGTTGGGATATGCGGAGCGATGTGGTCGAATGGGACCCGGCGACGGGAGATCTGTTCGAGCGCGACTATCGGCATGGACCGAAAACGCTGGAAGAGTTCCTTGCGATCGTTCACCCGGACGACAGGGAGCTGATGCTCAATGTGGTCAGTGAAGCCGTGCGCACGCGAGAGGTAGCGTCTTATGAGTTTCGCGCGGTGCTTCCCGATGGATCGGTCAAGTGGATGTTCGAACGCAGCCGCGCGGTCTGCGATGCGGATGGTCGCCCGCTTTATATGATCGGTGCTTCTGTCGATATCACCGACCGTAAGCGTGCCGAGGAGCGCCAGGTCTTGCTGCTGCATGAGCTGAACCACCGCGTCAAGAATACCCTGACCACCGTTCAGTCTCTCGCCAGCCAGACGCTCCGTAGCAGCCACTCGCCGGAGGAGTTTCAAACCGCTTTTCTGGCGCGGCTCATGGCTCTTTCGGCAACGCACGACATCCTCACCCGCACCCTGTGGGAAGGTGCTCCCTTAAGCGATGTGATCGCGGCGGAGTTCAAGCCCCATGGCGGCATCGACGGGCAGCGGATCAGCGCCCTCGGCGAGTCGGTGGAACTTAAGCCCCAGCAGGCGCTGAGCCTCGGCATGGCTTTTCACGAACTGGCGACGAACTCGGCCAAATACGGCGCATTGTCGACGCCGCAGGGCAGCATCACGGTGTCCTGGATCGTGAAGGCGAACGGGAGCGTGGACCGACAGCTCTCGATCCTCTGGCATGAGTTCGGCGGTCCGGACGTGTATCAGCCCACGCACGAGGGTTTCGGCACGCGGCTTATCCAGCGCAGCATCACCCACGAACTTGGAGGTGAGGTTGAGATCAGCTACCACCGCAGGGGCATCGAATGCACGATGCAGTTTCCCTTAAGCACCGCGTGAGGAGATTTTTATGGACGTGATCGTTTATCACAACCCGCAATGCGGGACCTCGCGCAATGTGCTCGGCCTGATCCGCAATGCGGGCATCGAGCCGCATGTCATCGAGTATCTCAAGACGCCGCCGACGCGCCTGCTCCTGCGCCAGCTCATAAAACGCATGGGGATCGGTGTGCGTGATGTGGTGCGCCGGAAGGGCACGCCCTTCGATGAGCTTGGGCTCGGCGATCCCTCTGTCACGGACGATCAGCTCCTCGATGCCATGATGGAGCGCCCGGTCCTGATTGAGCGCCCCATCGTGGTGACGCCTTACGGCGTCAAGCTCTGTCGCCCGTCTGAAGCCGTGCTCGACATTCTGCCCGTGCCGCAACTCGGCGAGTTCAGGAAAGAGGACGGCGAGCTTGTCATCGACGCCGCCGGGCGTCGCGCCGCGATAGCTTAAAAGAGCGCGCTCGCGCCGCGGATAACCACGTAGATCCCGACCGTGATGACGAGCCCCGCGAAGATCATCGCGAGAGCTTGCTTGCGTCCGGCGAGGCGCTTGCCGAGCGACACGCCGCCAAGGCCGCCGATCAATCCGCCACCGATGAACAGGGCAGCGATCCCCCAATCGACGAGGCCGGAGAAGGCGTAACTGAAAGCGGTCGCCGCGCCGAAGGCCGTCACGGCGATCAACGAGCTGCCGATGGCGAGCGGCAGCGTCATGCCGGTGGCGAGCATCAGGCCCGGTACCACGAGAAACCCGCCGCCGATGCCGAAAAATCCGGAGAGGAGACCTACGCCGAAGCCGGTGCCGAGCAGGGCGGGCAGAATCCTGCGCGCGTTGTCCCGCGTCAGGAGCACATTGGCATCGCCTCCCGCTTTCTTCCGCCGCAGCATCATCAGGCCGACGACGATCATCAGAAGACCGAAGAGCGCCAGCAATCGCTGCCCATCAACCGACTTCGCAAGGCTCGCTCCAACGAGCGCGCCAAGAACGCCCGCGCTCGCGAAGACGAGGCCGCAGCGCCACTTCACGTTTCCCGCGCGCCAATGCGCCATGAGATTGCCGAAAGCGCTGGCAGACACGGCGAGCGCGCTCGTACCAATGGCGACATGCGGTGATGCGATGCCGACCGCATAAACGAGAAGCGGAACGGCGAGGATCGAGCCTCCGCCACCCACGAGTCCCAGGATCAGCCCAACGAGAGCGCCGGACCCCATCGCAATTCCATTGGCAATAAGCAGCGACATGTCGGTCAGGCCTTCGCTGGAGCGGCAGGCTTCCGGTTCCAAGGCGCAAGCGCTAGAAGCCGCGCCATGCCGCAGAACCCCGTAGCGCCGGCAAAGATCAGGCCCGCGCCGACGAAGGCGGAAAGGGCATAGAACCAGGGATTCACGAACGTGCCGAGAAGCGCGCCGAGGACCACGAGCGAGCCTGCCGCAATCTGTACCTGACGCATCATTTCGAGCGGTTGGCTCTTGTCCTGCGCAACCGGCAGCCCAGCTTTCTTCCAGGCGTCGATGCCGCCTTCGAGAATATAGGCGTCGCAGGCCACAGCCGACGCGAGGCGTTGCGCGTTGCCGGCAGTACGCTGGCCCGACCGGCAATGGAAGATCACGGCGTTGCCACTGGTGCCGACGGAGCCGTTGAGCCGGGATAAGGCATGATGATGGGCGCCGGGAATGCGCTCACGCGCATGTTCGTCCGCCTCGCGGATGTCGACGAGCACGGCACCCTTCGCGATCAGGTCCTTGGCCTTCTGGGGCGAGATGGTTGCAAGAGACACTTTGGGAAACTCCGTGTGAGACGCCGCCGTTAACGGCGGCAATAGAGGCGATGAAGCTCGGCCATGAGGCTTTCGATGCGCGGGTCGGCGATACGGTACCAGAGCGTCTGGCTCTCCCGCCGGAAGGCGAGAATGCCTTCGTCGCGCATCTTGGCGAGGTGCTGCGACAGGGCCGACTGGCTGAGGCCCGAGGCCTCCACCAACGTGCCCGCCGTCGCCTCGCCGCACTCCGCCAGCTTGCACAGCATCATCAGCCGCCGCTCGTTGCCGAGCGCGCGCAGGATGTTCGCAACCTCGAGGGCGTTGGCCTCGAAATCCGCAAGGTCCGGCGGGGGAAGGGTCATGACGTCGTCCTATTAAATTAGATATTGCTAAATTAGCTATCACTAATATATATGTCAAGCACGATCTCAAAAGGAGCTGTCCATGACCTCTCAGGCGAAGCCCGTCATCCGCGCCTTCTTCGACGAACCTACCAACACGGTCAGCTATCTCGTCGCCGATCCGGCGACCAAGAAGGCCGCCATCGTCGATCCGGTGCTCGACTACGATCATCGCTCTGGCAAAGCTTCCATGAAGTCGGCGCAGGGGCTTTTGGCGGCAGCGCAGGAGGCGGGCTACACCATTGAATGGGTGCTGGAAACGCACGCCCATGCGGATCACCTGTCCGCCGCGCCCTACGTCAAGCTGAAGACCGGCGCGAAGGTCGGCATCGGCGAGCATATCCGCGAGGTGCAAAAAATCTTCCGGCCCATCTTCGATGCCGCCGACGTATCCGGCGACGGCACTGAGTTCGACCATCTCTTCAGGGATGGCGAGCGCTTCCGCATCGGCGAGCTGGAAGTGGAGGTGATGCACGTCCCCGGCCATACACCCGCCGACATCGCCTACAAGATCGCGGATGCTGTCTTCGTCGGCGACACCATGTTCATGCCTGATTACGGCACCGCCCGCGCTGACTTTCCCGGCGGCAGCGCACAGAGCCTCTACCGCTCAATCAAGAAGATCCTCGGCCTTCCGCCGGAGACGCGCCTGTTCATGTGCCACGACTACAAAGCGCCGGGCCGCAGCGACTACGCCTGGGAGGCCACGGTCGGTGAGCAGGTCGCGAACAACGTGCACCTCAAGGACGGCGTGACGGAAGAGCAGTTCGTCGCCATGCGCGAGGCGCGAGATGCGACGCTGGCTGCACCGACGCTTCTTCTCCCCTCCATCCAGGTCAACATCCGCGCCGGCAATTTGCCGCCGCCGGATGCGAACGGCGTGCGCTATCTGAAAGTGCCGGTGAAGATCGCGGCGTAACAAAAAGGGCGCGCTTGCAGCGCGCCCTTTTTGTTTGTGAGTGAAGTGAAACCTCAGCTATCCATCTTAAGGGCTGCGATGAACGCTTCTTGCGGGATGTCGACCTTGCCGAACTGGCGCATCCGCTTCTTGCCTTCCTTCTGCTTGTCGAGCAGCTTGCGCTTGCGGCTGGCGTCACCGCCGTAGCACTTGGCGGTCACGTCCTTGCGCAGCGCGCGGATGGTTTCGCGGGCAATGATCTTGCCGCCGATCGCGGCCTGCACCGGGATCTGGAACATGTGCGGCGGGATCAGCTCTTTGAGCTTTTCGCACATGGCGCGGCCGCGGCTTTCGGCGCGGGTGCGGTGCACCAGCATGGACAGCGCATCGACGGGCTCGGCATTCACCAGCACCGACATCTTCACGAGATCGCCTTCGCGATAGTCGGAGATGTGGTAGTCGAACGAAGCGTAACCCTTCGAGATCGACTTCAGGCGGTCGTAGAAATCGAACACCACTTCGTTGAGCGGCAGGTCATAGACGACCATGGCGCGCTTGCCGACATAGTTGAGGTCGATCTGGTTGCCGCGCCGGTCCTGGCAGAGCTTGAGCACCGAGCCGAGATATTCGTCGGGCGTCAGGATCGTGGCGCGGATCCACGGTTCCTCGATGGCTTCGATCTTCATCACGTCCGGCATGTCGGCTGGGTTGTGAAGCTCCTTCACCGTGCCGTCGGTCATCTTAAGGTGATAGACCACGCTCGGTGCGGTGGAGATGAGGTCGAGGTTGAACTCGCGCTCCAGGCGCTCCTGAATGATTTCGAGGTGCAGCAGCCCCAGGAAGCCGCAGCGGAAGCCGAAGCCGAGCGCGGCGGAGGTCTCCATCTCGAAGGAGAAGCTGGCGTCGTTCAGGCGAAGTTTGCCCATGGCGGCGCGAAGGTTCTCGAACTCGGCGGCGTCGACGGGGAAGAGACCGCAGAACACCACCGGCTGCACGGGCTTGAAGCCCGGAAGCGCCTGGGCGGTGGGCTTGCGGTCGTCGGTGATGGTGTCGCCGACGCGCGTATCGGACACTTCCTTGATCGAGGCGGTAAGGAAGCCGACCTCGCCCGGCCCGAGTTGAGCCATGTCCTGCATCTTCGGGCGGAAAACGCCGATCTTGTCGACGCCATAGGTGGCGTTGGTGCCCATCATCTTGATGGTCATGCCCTTTTTCAGCACGCCGTCGATGATGCGCACGAGCACGACCACGCCGAGATAGGCGTCGTACCAGGAATCGACGAGCATCGCCTTCAGCGGCGCGTTCTCATCGCCCTTCGGCGGAGGCAACTTCTTGACGATGGCTTCCAGCACGCCCTCGATGTTGAGGCCTGTCTTGGCGGAAATCGGCACGGCATCCGAAGCGTCGATGCCGATCACCTCCTCGATCTGCTCCTTGATCCGGTCCGGATCGGCGGCGGGCAAGTCGATCTTGTTGAGGACGGGCACGATCTCATGGTTGGCGTCGATAGCCTGATAGACGTTGGCGAGCGTCTGCGCCTCCACCCCTTGCGAGGCGTCCACGACCAGGAGCGAACCTTCGCAGGCTGCCAGCGAGCGTGAGACCTCATAGGCGAAGTCCACGTGGCCGGGGGTGTCCATGAGGTTCAGGATGTAGGTCTTACCGTCTTCAGCCTTGTATTCCAGGCGCACGGTCTGGGCCTTGATGGTGATGCCCCGTTCCCGCTCGATATCCATGTTGTCGAGCACCTGCTCCGTCATCTCGCGGGCGGTGAGCGCCCCCGTGGTCTGGATCAGGCGGTCGGCAAGGGTCGACTTCCCGTGGTCGATATGGGCCACGATGGAAAAGTTGCGGATCAGGTCGAAAGTATGTGCGCTCATGCCGGGCACATAGCAGCGCGGGCACAGGAAGCCAAGCGAAGGCGTTGTCGCGAAGGGGAAAATCGGCGGGAAAGCCTCGGCTTGGGGCCAGGGTGGGCAACGCTTTGGGGCCTTGGGGCGTTGACGAGGCGCTTCCCCTTCCGGGGCAGTTCGCGCCGGGCGGCTCACGGCCCGGCCCGTCCAACCAACAAAAGGACCCGGACGATGACGAAAGTACGCATGCTCCGGCCGCAGCGGAAGGCGGCCGCTCTCGATACCCCGACCGACCTCGCGCCTGATGCCGTGGTCGAGATTTCCAGAGCTCTCAATACGCTCCTTGCCGATACGTTTGCTCTTTACCTAAAGACCAAGAATTTTCACTGGCATATGAGCGGGCCGCATTTTCGCGACTACCACCTGCTCCTCGACAAGCATTCCGAGCAGATTTTTGCCATGACCGACGACATGGCGGAGCGCGTCCGCAAGATTGGCGGCATGACCATCCGCTCCATCGGCCACATCGCGAAACTGCAGCGGGTCGACGACAACGATGCCGAATTCGTGCCGCCGCTCGATATGCTGCGAGAGCTTCTGGCCGACAACAAAGCCTTCACTGCCAACATGCGCGCGGCCCATAAGATCTGCGACGACAACGGCGACGTCGCAACCGTCAGCATGATCGAGGTCTGGATCGACGAAACCGAACGCCGGACGTGGTTCCTCTTCGAGGCCAGCCGGGGCGCGGACCGCACCGGGCACTAGGACGGCGGGTTAGCGTCCGCGCTCGAGAATGCGTGAGACCACCTTCGCGGTGTAATCGACCATCGGCACGATGCGGGCATAGTTCAGCCGCGTCGGGCCGATGACGCCGACGACGCCGACGATCTTCTGGTTCCCGTCCCGGAAAGGCGCGGCGATCATCGACGAGCCGGAGAGCGAGAAAAGCTTGTTCTCCGAGCCGATGAAGATGCGCACCCCTTCGCCGCCTTCGGCGCGGCTCAGCAGGTCAATCACGTCCGTCTGGGTTTCGAGGTCGGCGAAGAGCAGGCGGATGCGCTCAAGGTCCTCCGTGGCCTTCAGGTCATCGAGCAGGTTCGCCTGGCCGCGCACGATGAGCTGACGCGATTCCACCGGCCCCACCGTGGTCGCGAGGCCTGCCTCGACGAGCTTGGCGGTGAGGCCGTCGAGTTCCTTCTCCATCTCGGCACGCCGGCGCTGGATGTCCTGCCGGAGATCGCCGAGAGTGCGGCCCTGAATGCGCGCGTTGAGAAAGTTTCCCGCCTCCACCAGCGCACCGGCGGGCAGGCCGACGGGTAAGTCGAGCAGGCGATTTTCCACCGATCCGTCCTCGGACACCAGCACCACGAGGGCCCGGGCGGGGTCGAGGCGCACGAACTCGATGTGTTTGAGCGCCGCATTGGATTTCGAGGTCACCACCACGCCTGCGCCCCGCGACACGCCGGACAGCAGCGTCGAGGCCTCCGCCAGCGCGGTCTCCAGGGTGTGGCCGGAAGCGGCGGCCCTCATCTGCGCTTCGATATGGGCCCGCTCCTCCGTCGTCACGTCGCCGATTTCCATCATGGCATCGACGAAGAAGCGCAGGCCCGTCTCCGTCGGCAGGCGTCCAGCGCTGGTATGGGGCGCGAAGACCAGCCCCGCCGCCTCCAGATCCGCCATCACGTTGCGTATCGAGGCCGGGGAGAGCGGATGGGTCAGAACGCGCGCAAGATTGCGCGATCCGACCGGCTCACCAGTGACGAGATAGGTCTCGACGATCTGGCGAAAAATCTCGCGCGAGCGCTCGTTCAGGTCCGCAGCGAGGCGGGCTTCTAGTGAGGAGGGCGAAGAACTCGAAATAGGCATCACAATCGAAAGTCTGGACAAGCTCATCCGGTGAGGGACAGGGCGGCGATAGGAATATGGGAGCTTCGCGTCCCGAACGCCAGCGCTAAACACGGTCTATGCCGTGGCCGAATCCCGGCGATCACCGCCATAACAGGGATGTGTGTTCCCCCACATTTCTACGCGCCTGAGGTTGCCAAGGTCCGAGCGCGGGGAGGAAATTCACCCCTCCGCATTGGAGAAAGGCCCTCTGATGACACGAAGTGTGAAGTGGATCTTGCTCGCGGTAACGCTTGCCGCGGCAACGCCGTCTTCCGGGCAGGCGCGGAAACTGGATGCCTTTCTCGGGGAGTTCCAGGGCGGCTGTACT
Organism: Microvirga terricola; assembly: GCF_011777495.1. GTDB lineage: Bacteria > Pseudomonadota > Alphaproteobacteria > Rhizobiales > Beijerinckiaceae > Microvirga > Microvirga terricola. The sequence goes on from NZ_JAATJS010000002.1 coordinate 145,211, forward strand.
GGATCGGACGAATACGGGGCATTCGTTGCCTCATTGGGTGAGTGGTATACGTCCTCAGGCTCGCTGCAAAATCCCATCGTCGCACCGGAGGAGATCAAGAAGGCCATGGGCCCCCTGCGGGCGGTCGATCGTGGCGAGTACGTCTCAATAAGCGTGCCTTTGGCCGGCACGTTTAAGGGGCTTCCGGTCTCAGGGCTCGAATTCGAGCTTGGGAACGAAAACGGCATTCATACGGAGGCAATCCTCTTTGCCTCCAAGCTGAGCGAGGTTCGACGGCTCCTGGGTCGGAGCGTCGTCGCGAGCCGCAAAACCTTGGCGAAGAAGTTCCCGAACAGCGTCCCCTCCATCGACATCGTTCAGGAGAAAGGCCAGGTCAAAATCCTCTGCATCCTCTCGGATTGAGGCTTTGGAGGTTGCCCCTCCAGGCTCCGAGGCTTAAGGAGAGCGTCCATTTTCTGGGAGAATAGATGATGCGTCCCTCCAACCGCGCCCCCGACCAACTGCGCCCTGTCACCCTGGAGCGTGGCGTCGCGCGTTACGCGGAGGGCTCGTGCCTCGTGACCTTCGGCAATACCAAGGTGATCTGCACCGCCTCGCTCGAGGAAAAGGGGCCGCCGTGGCTGCGCGGCACCGGCAAGGGCTGGGTGACGGCGGAATATTCCATGCTGCCCCGCGCCACCCATGAACGCACCCGCCGCGAGGTGACCGCCGGCAAGCCTTCCGGCCGCACCCAGGAGATTCAGCGCCTGATCGGCCGTTCGCTTCGCGCCGTGGTTAACCTGCCCGCCGTCGGCGAGCGGCAGATCGTGGTCGATTGCGATGTCATCCAGGCGGATGGTGGCACCCGCACGGCGTCCATCACCGGTGCCTGGGTGGCCCTGCACGAATGCTTCAGCTGGATGCAGAGCCGCTCGATCATTTCGCTGAACCCGCTGCGCGAGCCGGTGGCAGCGGTGTCCTGCGGCATCTATCAGGGAACCCCGGTGCTGGACCTCGACTATGCCGAGGATTCCGCGGCCGAGACGGATTCCAACTTCGTCATCACCGGCTCCGGCGGCATCGTCGAGGTGCAGGGCACGGCGGAGGGCAAGCCCTTCTCCGAGGACGAGTTCTTGACCCTTCTACGTCTCGCCAAGGCGGGTGTCTCGCAGCTCGTGGATTTGCAGAAGAAGGCGGTGGCGTAAACCGCCTACCGCCCATGACCGTGGAGGCATCCATGCACCGCCCCCTGACCGGCAAGGTCGTCATCGCCACCCACAATTCCGGCAAGCTGCGCGAGATGAAAGAACTTCTCGCGCCGTTCGGGATCGAGGCCGTGTCGGCGGCCGAGCTTGGCCTGCCCGAACCGGACGAGACCGGGTTCATGTTCTCTGAGAACGCGGCCATCAAGGCGCATGCAGCGGCAAAGGCTACGGGCCTGCCCGCGCTCTCCGACGATTCGGGGCTTTGCGTCGATGCGCTCGATGGCGCGCCGGGGCTTTTCACCGCCAACTGGGCGGGGCCAAGCAAGGATTTTTCGGCGGCGATGGCGCGGGTCGAACGCGAATTGCAGAAGCGCGGTGTGGACGCGGACGGCAATCGCAAAGCCCATTTCACCTCGGCGCTGGTTCTCGCGTGGCCGGATGGGCACGAGGAGCTGTTCGAGGGCCGCGTCTTCGGCCACGTCGTATGGCCGCCCCGTGGCAATCAGGGCTTCGGCTACGATCCCCTGTTCCAGCCGGACGGCTTCACCAAGACGTTTGGCGAGATCTCATCGGAAGAAAAGCACGGCATCGATTGGACGAAGCCAAAGCCGGAAGCCCTGTCGCACCGGGCGCGCGCCTTCCTGAACCTCGCCGCCGGCTGCCTGCCGAAGCGCGCTGTGTGAAACGAGACGGAGCGCCTGACGAGGCGCTCCGCTGAATGCTTGGCTTAGATATCGACCGGGCCGTTCTTCTCAGTGCGGCGCTTGGCCATGAAGGCGTCGAATTCCTCGCGGTCCTTCGCGCGCTTCAATTCCTCGACGAATTCGGTGAAGGCGCGGGCCTCCTCGTCGAGACGGCGGCGCTCCTCTTCGAGGCGCTGCAATTCCTTGCGGCGGTATTCCTCGAAAGCAGCGTTGCCGGTGCCCGTTCCAAAGCCTCCGTTGCTAAAACCGCCGGCCGGACGGCGATACGCGAACAGATCGTCCATCGGGCGGCCGAAGTTCTCGCGAAGGAAAGCCTTCGCCTCGTCGAATTTGGGATATCCCATGAGCTTCCACACCAGATAGGCCAACGCGAGCGGCCAGAACCAGACGAACGCGACAATGATGCCGATGATTTCCAACGCGCGGCGGGGTGGACGCCCGCCGCATCGGTGATGAGCGCTGGCTCCCCACGGACCCCCGTGAGGGCCGGATTGAGGACCCGAATAAGGCCCCGAATTCCAGGCAGACGAAGCAGAGTCAGACATCGCAGCTCCCGCATGTTAATGCTAACAACATTTACATGCGGTTCGATTTTGGCGCTTTCAAGGGCAGGCCCGGCCTCAATTTTTAAGGATCCTTGCGGCCGCCCTGGAGCGCTCCGTGGACGAGGGCGAGCACGCCTGCGCGCAGCAGTTCGTACTTGCTCGGCAGGCCGGGGCCTTTCGGCAGCTGGCCGGCCGCATCAAGCATCGCGATGCCGTGGGAGAGCGCCCAGACCTCGATGGCAATGAAGCGCACATCGACATCCTTGAAGCCGTCCGGAAAGGTTTCCGAGAGGGCATGGACGAGAAAGTCGAAAGCGTGCCCGCCCGGCTTGTCCTTGGCATCCGCTTCGGGCTGTGCGGAGAACATGGCGGCGTAAAAGCCCGGCTCCTGCTCCGCGAAGGCGAGATAGGCCTCTCCCATGCGCGTGAAGCGCTCGAGCGGCGTGCCCTGGCTTGTCAGGGCATGGCCGAGCCGTTCGGTGAGCTGGCTGAAGCCGCGAAAGGCCACCTCGGCCACTAGGTCCTCGCGACCCCTGAAGTGGCGATAGAGCGCAGCGGGCGTCACGCCCACGAGCTTTGCCGCATCGGCCAGCGTGAACCCGCCTAGGCCTCGCTCGGCAATGAAGCGCTGCGCCGCCTCGATCAGCGCCTCCTTCAGATTGCCGTGGTGATAGCCCTGCCTGTCGAACGGGCCGCGCCAATGCCGCATGGTGGTTCCTTAGTTCACTCTTTTAAGATTAGGCCCTTGAGCGCGGGGAAGCCAGCGCAAGTCTCCTCACAAGATGGACACCGATGCGGCAAGGCAGGAGCGTGACGCCGAACGTGCAACCTGCCATAAGCGGGCGCATGATCGATCATCCCACGCGCGATGCGGGTTTCGGTGTTTATGTGCACTGGCCGTTTTGCGCCTCGAAGTGCCCCTATTGCGACTTCAACAGCCATGTCCGCCATCAGCCGGTGGACCAGGAGCGCTTTCTCGCGGCCTTTAGCCAAGAGATCGCACACACCGCGGCGCGCATTCCGGGGCGCACGGTCACCAGCATCTTTTTCGGCGGCGGTACGCCCTCGCTCATGAAGCCGGACACGGTTGGCGCGATCCTCGACGCCATCGGCGGCGCGTGGAGCATCGATCCCAATGCGGAGGTGACGCTGGAAGCAAACCCCACCAGCGTCGAAGCGGAGCGGTTTCGCGGTTATCGTCATGCTGGCGTGAACCGCGTTTCGCTGGGCGTGCAGGCGCTGAACGACCCGGATCTACGCCGTCTCGGACGCATGCACTCCGTCGATGAGGCGCTGGCCGCCGTGAAGGTCGCTGCCTCGATCTTCGAGCGCTATTCCTTCGACCTGATCTATGCGAGGCCCGACCAGACACCGCAGGCGTGGGGAGAAGAGTTGGAGCGGGCGATCAGCCATGCGGTTGAGCATCTCTCACTCTACCAGCTCACCATCGAGCCGGGCACATGGTTCGAACGGCTCTATCAGGCGGGCAAGCTCACCGTGCCGGATGAGGAGACAGGCCGCGCGCTCTATGACGTGACTCAGGAGGTCTGCGAGCGGCGCGGCTTGCCGGCTTATGAGATCTCCAACCACGCCCGGCCTGGCGCGGAATCGCGGCACAATCTCGTCTATTGGCGCTACGGCGAATATGCGGGCATCGGCCCCGGCGCCCATGGCCGCCTTGTCACCGGCAATGCGCGGCTTGCGACCGCCACCGAAAAACATCCCGAAACATGGCTCGAGCGCGTCGAGCGTGAAGGCCACGGCGTAATCGAAGAGGAGGTTTTGACCTCCGAGGCCGAGGGCGACGAGTTTCTGCTCATGGGCCTTCGCTTGAAGGAAGGCGTCGATCCGCGCCGCTATGAAGCGTTCACCGGAAAGCCGCTCAATGAACGCGGCTTGCGCATACTGCGGGAGGAAGGCCTCATCCGCATAGACGGCACGCGCCTGAGCGTGACGGAGAAGGGCTTTCCGGTGTTGAATGCGGTAATCGCGGAGCTGGCGGCTTAAGCGTTGGGTTGGGTCACCTCATCCGGAGGAGCCGCGAACGCGGCGTCTCGAGGATGATCCAGTGTGCACTGGAGGCGCCTCGTCCTTCGAGACGGCCTGCGGCCTCCTCAGGATGAGGCCGCATTTCGAGAGGCATCTATCGCTTCACCTTGCTCTCAATCACATCCCACACCGTCACCGCGAGATCCGGTCCGCCGAGGCGCTTGATCGCGCGGATGCCGGTGGGGGCGGTCACGTTGATCTCGGTGAGGTGGCCGTCGATCACGTCGATGCCAACGAGAATGAGGCCCATGCGCTTCAGATCAGGGCCGATGGTCTCGCAGATCTCACGCTCGCGAGGGGAGAGATCGGTGGGCTTGGCCGCGCCGCCGCGCACCATGTTGGAGCGGATATCGTTGGCCGCCGGAACGCGATTGATCGCGCCTGCCGCCTCGCCGTCGATGAGGATGATGCGCTTGTCGCCTTCCGTGATCTTCGGCAGGAAGCGCTGGATCACCCAGGGCTCGCGAAACAGGTTGGAGAAGAGATCGTAGAGCGAGCCGAAATTCGGATCTTCGCGACTGACCTTGAACACGCTCGCGCCGCCGTGTCCGTAGAGCGGCTTCATCACCACATCGCCATGCTCGCGGCGAAACTCTTCGATTTCCGCCTTGTCGCGCGAAATCAGCGTTGGCGGCATGAGATGCGGGAAATGCGTGACGAAAATTTTTTCCGGCGCATTGCGCACGTGCTCGGGATCGTTCACCACTAGGGTTTTGGGGTGAATGCGCTCCAAAAAATGGGTGGCGGTGATGTAGGCGAGATCGAAGGGCGGGTCCTGGCGCATGAGCACGGCGTCGACCGTGGACAGGTCCACACGCTCTTGCGATCCGAGGGTGTAATGATTGCCCACCTCGTCGCGCACCTCGATGGGGTCCACCATCGCGAACACCTTGCCGTCGCGCAGAGACAGACGGTCGGGCGTGTAGTGCAGGATGTTGTGCCCCCGCCGTTGCGCTTCGAGCAGTAGCGCAAAGCCGGTATCGCCGGCGATCTTGATGCTGTTGATGTGATCCATCTGGATCGCAACAGTGAGGGTCATAGGTCAGCCTCCTCGGGAAGCAGGTTTATTGGACTGTTTCTCGCGGAAGGCAACAGCAAAGCCAAGTCCGAGTAAACGAAAAGATGGGCATCGCGCGCGGGACGAGGTTGCGCGCCATACCGTGTTTGCACCGGTGGGTCTTTAACGCCATTCGGTCAGATTAAGCGGTGTGATCGTCGCCGTCGCGTCCGGCAACGGCTGATCGAAGGTCATCGGTCCCTTTGTGTAGGCGCGACCGTGACGAACGACGTCCTCCACCCCGCTGCGCACAAGACCCAAATCGTGCAGCGCGGCGTCATCGAGCGAACCGAGAAGCCGCATGTCGCGGCGGAGGCGGATTTCACGCGCGATCGCGGAAACGATACGGCTCAGGAGCGAAGGGCGTGTGACGGCCGGAAGCCCGGCCGAAAGGCTTGCGGCGGCATTGCGGGTCATCGGCATCGACATGGCTCACTCCTTCTCCAAACGGTGGGGCCGCCTCGCTTTCGGCCAAACGCCACCGTCCGGCGGACAGGCATCCGACGCCGTCAGGCACGCTCGACAATTCCAGCGAACAACCCCAGTTCAACAGGCCGCTCCGGCACCCTCGGGAGAGGCCTTTTGCAGGAGCGACAAAGGAACCATACGCCTTACTCTTGCATAAAGAAAACGAATGTTCATTATATTTGAAATAACGAATGTTTATGGAGACGGGAGATGCCCCACAATCTGGATATCGGTCTCCTGCGGGCTTTCGTGGCGGTAGTGGATGCGGGCGGCATGACCGCGGCCACCCGGACCCTCAATCTGACCCAGGCCGCCGTGAGCCAGCAGATCAAGCGGCTGGAGGACACGTTCGGCGAGGAACTGATCAGCCGCGAGCGGCGCAACGTGCGGCTCACCAATGCGGGCGAGCGGCTTTTCGGGCGCGCCAAGCGGCTTCTGGCGCTCAATGATGAGATCTGGTCCGACATGACCACGCCCGTTTACGAGGGCGAGGTGATCCTCGGCATTCCGAGCGATATCGTGACGACCTATCTGCCGACCTTCTTGAAGGGCTTCAAGCAGGCTTATCCGAAGGTGCAGATCACGATCAAATGCACGTCGAGCGTCAACCTTCTCGATCAGCTCAACGCGGGCAAGCTCGATCTCACGCTCACCACGGAAATGGAGTGCGGGCCGACGGGTGAAAATCTCGTGCGCGATCGCCTCGTCTGGGTCGGCGCGCGCGGTGGTGAGGCCCACCGGCAAAGGCCGCTGCCGGTGTCCATCGGCTGCGCGGATTGCGCATTCCGCGCGCCCATCCGCGAAGTGCTGCACAAGGCCGGCATCGAGTGGCATTCGGCCTCCGAGGTCACGAATACCTCGGCGCAGGTCGCCACTGCTGTCGCCGACACCGCAGTGATGGCGGTGATGGCATCGAGCGTGCCGAATGGGTTGGAAGTGCTTGGCAAGGAATCCGGCCTGCCGTCGCTGCCGCCCTTTGCGGTCAACCTCTACCTGCCGAAGAATGGCGGCACGCAGATCGCGCAGGAAATGGCTCGCCACATCCGCCAGGCGGTCGCGGAGCAGCGGCGTCTGGCGGCGTGAGGTACAGCCTTAAGCGATCTCCAGCTCGAATGCCGATATAATGTGCTGCGGCCACCGTCTCGGCGCGATGAACAGAGCATCGGCGCGCCATGTCTTACCCTCAGCCCATTGATTGCGTGAAAGCCAGCTGCGCACGGCACGTGAAAAGCGCTGGCGCTTGGTAGCGGTGATCGCGGAGAGCGCATCATCCATCGCGCGTCGCGCCTTCACTTCGACGAAGGCGATGGTGTCGCCCCGCATCACAATGAGATCGATCTCGCCGCCCGCCGCCGCATACCGGCGGGCGAGGGGGCGATAGCCTTTGAGCAGCAGAAACAGCAGCGCAAGCGTCTCAGCGCGGTGTCCGCGCAGAAAGGTCGCGCGGCGACGCTCGAGGGCGCGGGTCATGTGTCCTTTTTCGCCAGCGTGAGCGCGCGGGCATAAACCTCGCGCTTTGGCAGATCGAGTTCCGCCGCCACGAGGGCTGCCGCGTCCTTGATCGAATGGCTCTTCAATGCGGCCTCGAGTTTTCCATCGAGCGCGGCATCGGCTTCCGCCGCATGCATCTCCTTCGTCGCTTCGCCTATCAGCACCACGATCTCGCCCTTCGGCGGGCCTTCTTCCGCGAACTGGGCTGCGAGTTCCGGCAGCGTGCCGCGCCGGATGGTTTCGAACATCTTGGTGAGTTCGCGCGCCACCACGGCTTGCCGTTCGCCCAACACTGCAGCGGCGTCGGCGAGCATTTCCGGCAGGCGGTGAGGGCCCTCGAAAAGCATCAGCGTGCCGGGGATCGAGGCGATCTCCGCCAATCGCGCCCGGCGCGCGCCGCTTTTGGCCGGCAGGAAGCCTTCAAAGAAGAAGCGATCCGTAGGCAGGCCAGAGACCACCAGCGCGGTCAGCACTGCCGAGGGGCCTGGGATCGGCGTGACCGGCAGCCCTTCCTCAATCGCCGCCTGCACCAGCTTGTAGCCGGGATCGGAGACGAGCGGCGTGCCGGCATCTGACACCAGCGCCAAAGCCTGTCCTTCGCGGACGCGGTGGATCATGCGCTCGCGCACAGCTTCGTTGGAGTGCTCATGATAGGCCACGAGCGGCGTGGTGATGCCGTAATGGGCGAGCAGTGTTTTCGTAACCCGCGTATCCTCCGCCAGAACCGCGTCCGCCGCCGCCAGCACGCTGAGCGCGCGGAAGGACACGTCGCGCAGGTTGCCGATGGGGGTCGCGACCACATAGAGGCCGGGCGAGAGCGGTTCAGCCTCGGCGGCGAGGCCGAAGGCGGTGAAAGTCGAGGCCTGGGCGCCGGGTTCGCGCCGCCTGGTCCGGTTGTCGATTCTGTGCGTCATCGTCGTTCAGTGTCGCATAAAGCCCCGGTCCGGAGGAAGCCTGAGGGCTTGGAAACAATGTTTACCTTTCCGTGCCACCATCGGGCCAATTTGTCGAAATCCGCTTCGATGGGGAGGCCGGAAATGGCGCGCATTCCTCTCGTTTCTACCCGAGAGACAAGGTCCCTGGGGCTGAAAGTCTGGGTCGCCGTGCTGGCAGGTTCGCTGGTGCTGTCGGGTTGCGTCGGTTCCGGCAGCATGCGGCCCCCTCGCCGCGTGGCTCAGGCTCCCGCCGCCCCGCCGCAATACGAGGCCGATCTTCCGCCGGAGGGCGTGCCGCAGAGCCAGCCGCAGGCTTACGCCTCCGCGCCCTCCAACGCGCCCATGCCGGGGCCGGTGGGCACCGGCACGACCATCGGCAACGGCCCCGTGCGCGTCGCGCTGATCCTGCCGCTCTCCGGTCAAGGGCAAAGCGCCGTCGCCGCCCAGAGCTTGCAGAACGCGGCCGATCTGGCGCTCAGCGAAACGCCCGGCGCCGAGCTGACCATTCTGGTGAAGGATGATCGCGGCACGCCCGAAGGCGCGCGCGAGGCTGCGAGCCAGGCCCTCGCCGAGGGCGCGGAACTCATCCTCGGCCCGCTCTTCGCCCCCTCCGTCCAGGCGGCAGGGCAGGTGGCGCGCCAATCCGGCCGACCGGTCATCGCCTTTTCCACCGACGCCACGGTTGCCACGCGCGGCATCTATCTTTTGAGCTTTCTCGTGCAGGCGGAGGTCGACCGCATCGTCTCCTTCGCCGCTTCGCAGGGGCGCCGCTCGGTGGCGGCCCTCGTGCCCGAGACCACCTATGGCCACGTGGCGGAAGCGCAGTTCCAGGAAGCGGCGGCGCGGCAGGGTCTGCGCGTCGTTGCCGTCGAGCGCTATCCGGCAGGCCAGCCGCAAGCGGCCGTGCAGCGTCTTGCTCGCGTCATCGGCGGTCCTTCGGCGCAAGCCGATGCGCTGTTCCTGCCCGAAAACGGCGACGGGTTGCCCGCCGTCGCGGCGGCCTTGCAGAGCGTCGGCTTCAATCCGCAACAGGTCAAGCCGCTCGGCACCGGCGTGTGGAACGAGGCGCGCGTGTTCGCGCTGCCTGCCTTGCAGGGCAGCTGGTTCGCAGCGCCGGATAATCGCGGCTTTGCCGCCTTCGCCGCGCGCTATCGCGCCCGCTACAACACCGATCCGATCCGTCTTGCCACCCTGTCCTACGATGCGGTGACGCTCGCCGCCGCGTTGACGCGCGTGCAGGGTTCGCAGCGCTTTGCGGAAAACGTGCTCACTAACCCAGCCGGGTTCGCGGGCGCGGATGGCGTGTTTCGCTTCAAGGGCGACGGAACCAACGACCGCGCGCTCGCTGTGCAGGAAATCCGCAACGGCGCGGCGGTGATGGTCAGCGGCGCGCCGCGAACGCTCATGGCGGGCAACTGATCGCAACAGGCTACCGCTTTGTGATCGTCGCACTCAGTGCCGGCTTGTTGTTGAGCGTCTGAAACACCACGCAATAGCGCTCGGTCAGCTTGAGCAGCTGGTCGATCTTCTCCTGCGACGCGTCGGTGTCGATCTCGAACGACAGGCGGATGTCCTTGAAGCCGACGGGCGCGGTCTTGTCGACGCCGAGCGTGCCGCGAAAATCGAGATCGCCTTCAGCCTTTACCGCGCCGTGACGCAGCTCGATTTCGAGTGCGGTCGCGACCGCTTTCAGTGTCACGCCCGCGCAGGCGACGAGCGCCTCGAGCAGCATGTCGCCGGAGCAGAGTTCCGCGCCTGAGCCCCCGGTCGCCGGGTGCAATCCCGCCACCGCCAGAGCGCGGCCGGTTTCGACCTTGCAGGCGATGTGCTGGTCATCGAGCCTACCTTGCGCCTTGAGCGTAATGACGGCGGAATCCGGGTCGTTGCGGTATTGGTCCTTCAGCGACGCTTGCAACGTGCGCAAGGTTGTCGAGTCCATGGGCGATCCTCCGTTGTCGTTCTACCACTACAACGCGGCGGCCTGCCGGTCGCGTACGCGGGGCGGTTCCTGCGGGGTGTTGAGCGAATGATCGAGGGCCGTCAAGACGCGCCGCACCGCCGCCTCGAAGGGGGCAAGCGTCGTGATAATGCGGCTCGGCGGCGGAACGAGGCGGCCTTGCGGGAAGCCGAAACGCACCGCCGCTTCCCAGGCGAGTGCGATGGTGACAGGTAAGAAAGAGCCGAGAAGAACACGCGCATCGAAGGCGCGGCGCTTCTCGGCAAGGCGAGGGGCCGCGAGAGCGGCAGACCCCTTAAGGGAGGACCAGGCGTTGCTTGTGGCTTGGCCTGTCACGGCGCTCTCCCGTGATGAAACGTATCAGCGCGACGCGGTGGCGAGGCTGCGGTCGATCAAGGCATCGACAGCGGCCTTCACCTTCGTGTCGGGGGTAATCACGCCCGCCTGCTGCAAAGCGAGGCTCATGTTTTGAAGTCCCATGTTGGCGCATGGGACTTCGACCGTTGAGGCTGAAGACGCCCGGCGCTTTAGCTGCACATGTTTCGCGCCCGCAAACTGCATGCTCAAATCGGCGCGTGTCCGTTTTATAGAACTACATGTTCTTAATGTCAAACACGAATTTTATACAGAACGAATCTGTATTTTGCCGGGACGCGACGGTGGGCGAAAATCTCCGGGGGTGGTAAAGCCCTCTTATCCTTTGAGCCGGGTTCTCCATGCCGCGTCATAGCCTTGAGACCATTCTGAAAAACCTTGGTGACGAGCCTTTGCGCGAGGCGGCGCTTCTTCGCGCCAAGCTGGTTCCAGAACTGAAGCTCTATCTCGACGAAGGACGGGCGGAAGCCGAGAAGGTTCTGTTGGAAAAACAGAACGGCCTCGCCTGCGCGCGGATGCTCTCCGCGCAGATGGATCAGGTGGTGAGGGCGGTGCACGATGCGGTGGTCCGCCATCTCTATCCGGCGGACAATCCATCCATGGGCGAGCGTCTCGCCGTCGTCGCAACCGGCGGCTATGGGCGCGGCACGCTGGCGCCGGGCTCGGATGTCGATCTCCTGTTTCTGCTGCCCTACAAGAAGACCGCGTGGAGCGAGAGCGTCGTCGAAGCGATGCTCTATGTGCTGTGGGATCTGAAGCTGAAGGTCGGCCACGCCACCCGTTCGGTGGAGGATTGCATCCGCGAAGGCCTGGCGGACATGACGATCCGCACCTCGCTTCTCGAAGCGCGTTTCCTCTTCGGCGACCGCGAGCTTTACGACGAACTCGTCACGCGCTTCGACCGGGAGGTCGTCGCCACCTCTGCCGCCGATTTCGCCGATGCGAAATTGAAGGAGCGCGATGCGCGCGTGGCGAAGGCGGGCGCCTCGCGCTATCTCGTCGAGCCGAATGTGAAAGACGGCAAGGGCGGCTTACGCGATCTCAATACGCTGTTCTGGATCGCGAAATATGTCTACCGCGTGCGCGAGCCCGAAGAGCTGGTGAAAGCGGGTCTGTTCACGCCGGAGGAGTTCCGACTCTTCGCGCGCTGCGAGGAGTTTTTGTGGCGCGTTCGGTGCCACATGCATTTTGTCACGGGCCGCGCGGAAGAGCGCCTGACCTTCGATCTGCAGCGCGTTCTGGCCGAACGCATCGGCTTTGCCCGCCGCGGTGGCTTGTCGGCGGTCGAGCGCTTCATGAAGACCTACTTCCGCATCGCGAAGGATGTGGGCGATCTCACCGCCATCGTCTGTGCCGAGCTGGAAGCCCGTCAGGCCAAGCGCCGCCCCGTGCTCGACCGTATGCTCGGCCGCCTTCGCCGTCGGCGTGGTGGGGCGCTCGTTGGTGCCGACTTCTTCATCGACAATAACCGCATCAATGTGCGCGCGGAAAATGCGTTCGAGCGCGATCCCGTCAACCTGATCCGCCTGTTCTGGCTCGCCGACCGGCACAACCTGCCGGTCCATCCCGATGCGAAGCGGCTGGCCACCCGCTCGTTGTCGCTCGTCGGCCCGCAACTGCGCAACGACCCGGAGGCCAACAAGCTTTTCCTCGACATTCTCACGTCTAAGAACGCGCCGGAAGTGGTGCTGCGCCTTATGAACGAAGCGGGCATTTTGGGACGCTTCATTCCCGATTTCGGCCGCATCGTCTCGATGATGCAATTCAACATGTATCATCACTATACGGTTGACGAGCATCTCATCCGCTCCATCGGCGTGTTGACGGAGATAGAAGGCGGCCAGCTCGAAAGCGATCACCCGCTTGCCAACCAGATCTTCTCGTCGATCGGTAATCGCCGCGCGCTCTATGTAGCGGTCTTCCTGCACGATATCGCGAAGGGCCGCCCGCAGGATCACTCGACGGCGGGCGCCGTCATTGCACGCAAACTCGGCCCACGCTTCGGGTTGACGGCTGCCGAGACCGACACGGTGGCGTGGCTCATCGAGCATCATCTTCTGATGTCGAACACCGCGCAGAGCCGCGACTTGTCGGACCCCGCCACCATCAAGAATTTCGCCGACGTGGTGCAGACCATGGAGCGGCTGAAGCTTCTGCTCGTGCTGACGATTGCCGATATCCGCGCCGTCGGGCCCGGCGTGTGGACCGGGTGGAAGGGGCAACTCCTACGCAACCTCTATCATGAGACGGAGGTCATGCTCGGCGGCGGCACGGCGGACCTTGCGCGCTCCGAGCGTGTGCGCCTCGCGCAGGAGAAGTTGCGTGCGGAATTGGCGGATTGGCCGCATGAGATGTTCGAGGCATACGCCGCGCGTCATTCGCCTGCCTATTGGCTCAAGACCGATGAGGAGCGTCGCGCCAAGCAGGCGCGTTTCGTGAGGGAGGCCGACAAGGCCGGCCGCACCGTCACCACTGCTTACGAGACCGACCGTTTTCGCGGCGTGACCGAATTGACCGTTCTCTCGCCCGATCATCCGCGCCTTCTTGCCATCGTCACCGGCGCGTGTGCGGCGGCGGGCGGCAACATCGTCGATGCGCAAATCTTCACCACCACGGACGGCATGGCGCTCGACACCATCGTCCTGTCGCGCGCCTTCGACCGGGATGAGGACGAACTGCGCCGGGCTGCGCGTGTCGCGAAGGCCATCGAGCGGGCGCTCAAGGGCGAGGTGAAGATCGCCGATCTCGTCGCTGGTAAGCGCCCGGCAAAGGAGCGCGCCAAGGCCTTTCATGTTCCGCCCGAGGTCGTCATCGACAACTCCCTGTCGAACCGCCAGACTGTCATCGAGGTCTCGGGGCTCGACCGGCCGGGCCTGCTTTACGATCTCACGACGGCGCTCGGCAAACTCAACCTCAACATCGCCTCGGCCCATATCGTGACGTTCGGCGAAAAGGCCGTGGACGTATTTTACGTCACGGACCTGACCGGCACCAAAGTCACCCATTCGGGCCGCCAGACCACCATCCGCCGCACGCTGCTCGAGGTGTTCCAAGGGGAGGAAAGGGAACCCCCTCCGCGCCGGAGCGCTTGATTTGTGACGCCAGGGACCTGATATGTGGCCCGAACCTTTTTCCCATCTCTGTTGAGCGATGATGAAGCCGAACGATACCCAAGACCCGAATGCGACCCCGCAGACCGAGACCGCTCAGGAGCCCGCCGCCGAGGCCGCCGCTCCCGATCCCATCGCCACGCTCGAGGCCGAGAAGGCGGATCTTAAGGACAAGATTCTTCGCGTCATGGCGGAAATGGAGAATCTCCGCCGCCGTTCCGAGCGCGAGACGGCGGATGCCCGCACCTACGGCGTCGCCAATTTCGCCCGCGACATGCTGAACGTGGCCGACAACATCCGCCGCGCGCTTGAGAGCATCCCGGCGGAAGCCTTCAGCGGCGCCGAGGGCGCTTTCAAGGGCCTGATCGAAGGCATCGAGCTGACCGAGCGGGACTTTTTGAAGACCATGGAACGCCACGGCGTGAAGAAGCTCGACCCGCAGGGCCAAAAGTTCGATCCTCACCTGCATCAGGCCATGTTCGAGGTTCCGAATCCGGAGGTGCCGAACGGCACCGTCGTCCAGGTAGTCCAGTCGGGCTACGTCATCGGCGACCGGGTGCTGCGCCCGGCTCTCGTTGGCGTCGCTAAGGGCGGCCCGAAGGCCAATGGCGGCGAATCGCAGGCCGCCGACAATTCCTCAGCTGCCTCGTAAGGCTTTGCCGCGGTTGACTTCCCGGGCATGATCCTGTCGGAAGGGGTTCTCCCTTCCCGGATCATGCCCTCGTGACCTTTCTCGATAATCTTCCCTTCGAATCCATTGGCGTTGCCGTTTTCGCGCTGTCCGGTGCGCTCATGGCGGCCCGCAAGGGCATGGACCCCTTCGGCTTCGCCCTGCTTGCCACCCTCACCGGGGTCGGCGGCGGCACGGTGCGCGACGTGCTCATTGGTATCAAGCCGGTCTTTTGGGTGGGTGATCCGACCGATGTGCTCGTCTGCCTACTCGTGGCCGAACTGGTCTTTGCACTCGGCCCTGAGCGGGTGGCTCGCATCGAAGGCGGGCGGCGAGGGCGGGTGCTGTTGTGGGCGGACGCTGTGGGCCTTGCCCTCTTCGCCGTCATGGGAACCGGCAAGGCGTTGACGGCGGGCGTGCCGGCCCTGTCCGCGATTGCACTCGGCACCGTCACGGCGACCTTCGGCGGCATCATCCGCGATATCTTTGCCGGAACGACGCCACTCGTGCTGCGGCAGGAGATCTACGTCACGGCAGCGGCGCTGGGCGCTGCGGTCATGGTTGCGCTCGGCAGCCTTGGCCTCGATCCCTTCCTGAGTGCGGGATGCGGCTTCGCGGCAGGTTTCACCTTGCGCGCGCTCGCGCTCCTGCGCGGCTGGTCCCTTCCGGCGTTTCCCCGGCGGGACTAAGTCGCCAGGCCATAGAGCGTCCGGGCTCGAGCGTGGTCCAAAGGCCGGTCGCCCGCAATGTGCAAGAAATAGTCGAGTTGCCAGTGCTGCGTTTTCAGGGCCTGCCGGTTCGTCGGCCTGTCCCAGGGCGGATAGACGCGCATTCCACGTTTGCCGCCCTTGCCGTCGCGGGAAACGATGTCCCGCTCGCATAAGACAGATTTGGGAAAGACAAACTGGCCCAGGCGCTGATCCTGACGACAACTGATGACGAAAAGATCGATCGGGTCTGAGGTGTCGAAGGGTTGGATCGGGCCTTGGCCGCTCCGCTTCCACAAGGTCACGAACTGCCCGATTTTTGTGGGCGTGATCTTCGACACCCTAAACCACAAGGCCCGGCCGCTCAGCTCAATCGCGCAGGCGCCATAGTCCAGACTTTCCGGCTCCGCTCGCGGCGGTGAACACGAGAATCCATTCGGCTCGTAGACAAGCGCGATGGCGGCCAGCAAATCCTGCGGGAGCGTGTCTTTCATGCGGCCGAACGCTCTAGCGCTTCATATCCACGCTATCGATCACATTGCGGAAGCGGGGCATGAGTTGCTCGCGCTGGTCGATCTTCGCCATCCCAACCATGCGCACATAGCGGTCCGAATCGAAGCGGATCGTCTGCAACACGATGACCGGTTGGTTGGACGCTGCATCCGTCGCCTTGGCGACGATCTCGTGCCATTCTTGCCCCTTGAAGCGGAAGGATTCCGAGCGCTCGTAAGCGACGTCCTTCAGAATTTTGTTCGAGGTCAGCGCCGCCTGCGCAAACTGGTCGCGCCGCTCGCCAGGCGGCGGCGGGGGCGTCAACGACGCGGCCAGGATCACGACAGGCTGCTCCATGGCCTTGAAGGTGTCTAGCGGCCCCTCCGTGTACAGCACGGACGAGCCGGACAGCACCTTCACCGGGCGGAACCCGGCGGCGTCGGTCACCCGAAAGGGCAGGGCGGAAACCTGCTCGTCCAATGATACGGGGCCACGCAGGGCAACGCTTTTGAGCGCGCTGCGCATCTGCGCCTCGCTATAGCCGTCGGAGCCGCCCTGGACCTGCGCGACGAGAAGCGCGGTCAGATCGCCGCCTTTCACCGCCAGCACCCATTTGCGGCCCGCGTCCGGCCCCGAGACGGTACCTCCGATCAGCACGCCGGTCCTGGAACCGACCTTGAAATTCTCGCGGAAGGTGACGCTCATGCCCTGGCGCTTCAACGCCTCCTTGGTCAGGCCGGAGACGAGCTGGCTATAAGCCTCGGGGGGCATCTCGACGAAGGTGATGGCGGCGGCCTTCTCCTCGTTCTCGAAACCGGCGAAGCGCTTCGAGGGCACCATATCCTCCGGCGGCACGATGCCGATCCGCGAGGCGGGCGGAAACACCGGCTCGGCCGCAAAGGCGGCGGAAAAAGACAGGGTGAGGCCTAACGCTGCGGCAACGAAACCCTTCATAAGGTCGCCCTCCAAATGCTTCTCTTTAAGGCTTAAAGCGGCTTCTCCACCTTGCGCAAGGTGAGATTCAGTCGTCCCCCTTGTGGCAACAGGTCCGACGTGCCTGCGATCAGCCGGTCGACGCCGTGAAAGATCAGCCGCGCCGGGCCTCCGAACACAATGGCATCGCCCGATTTCAGTTTGATCGAGCGTGTCGGATCGTTGCGCTTCAGCCCGCCATAGCGAAACAGCGCCGTGTCGCCGAGCGAGAGGGAGACGACGGGCGCATCGAATTCCTGCTCGTCCCTGTCCTGATGCAGCCCCATCCGCGCGCTAGGCTCGTAGAAATTGACGAGGCAGGCATCGGGCGGATGCGGATAGCCGGAGAGTTCCGCCCAGGCTTCCAGCACCCGCTGCGGCATGGGGGGCCAGGGCTTGCCGGTTTCGGGATGGGTCGGCTGGTAGCGGTAGCTGTCGATATCCGACACCCAGCCCAGCCGTCCGCAATTGGTCGTGCGCACAGAAAACGGCTTGCCCGTGCGCGGCATCCGCGGCGTGAAAAGCGGCGCCTGCCGCGTGATGTCGCGCAGTTCCAGAAGCAGGGCTTCCTGAGCGGAGCGGTCGAGATAGTCGGGGTAGTAGATGAGGCCCGGGGCGAGCGTGACGCTGGTCATGGCAGTATTTTAGCGGGCGGGGCGCTCGATCAGAAGCAGGTCCGATTATCCCAGCTTCTTCCAGAAAACCGTGGTGTCACAGAGCCGCCCGTCCGGCCAGAGTGCGTAATCAGGGATGATGCCGGATTTCGTCCAGCCGAGCCGTGTGTACAGCCGCTCGGCGGGGGAGCCGGTGACGGTGTCGAGGGTCAAAAGGTGTAGGCCACGGCGGCGGGCTTCGTTTTCCAGCGTCGTCATCAAGGCGCCCGCCAAGCCCTTTTCACGCGCACGACGGTGGACGAGAAGCTTTTTCACGTCGGCGCGGTGGGGCTGGTTCGGGGGCGTGTCGAGGCCGAGCTGCACGGTGCCGGACAAGACCCCGTCGGCGTAGCCGCCGAACAGGATCGTCCGGCCCGCCGCGACGCTTTCGATCACGCCGCCCCACCAGGCATAGGCCTCCTCGACGGGGAACGGCCACATGAAGCTCACCGAGGCTCCGCCCGCCACGCAATCGGCGAGCGTTTCGGCAAGGCTCATGCGCTCACGCTCGGCCTGTTCCGCATCGAGAAGGCGAATGTCGGTCACGCTTCGAGCACCTTCTTGGTGGCGACGGTGGTATCGTCCTTGAGTTCGTAAACCAGCGGCACGCCGGTCGCGAGTTCCATGGAGGGGATGGTGTCGGCGTTGAGCCGGTCGAGTACCATCACGAGCGCACGCAAGGAATTGCCGTGCGCGGCCACCAGCACCCGGTCGCCGCGCATCACGCGGGGCAGGATCTCGCTGACATAGTAGGGCATCACGCGGGCGACCGTGTCCTTCAGGCTCTCGCCGCCAGGCGGAGGCACGTCGTAGGAGCGGCGCCACACATGCACCTGCTCCTCGCCCCACTTGGCGCGGGCGTCGTCCTTGTTGAGGCCGGACAGATCGCCGTAATCGCGCTCGTTCAGCGCCTGATCCTTGATCGTGGTGAGGTTCGGCTGGCCGATCTCGTCCAAAATCAGCTGGCAGGTGCGCTGGGCGCGTGACAGGTCGGAGGTGTAGGCCACGTCGAACTGGATGCCGAGCGCCTTCAGGCGGCGACCCGCGGCGCGCGCTTCTTCGACGCCAAGATCGGTCAGGCCCGGGTCCTTCCAGCCGGTGAACAGGTTCTTGAGATTCCAGTCGCTCTGGCCATGGCGGGCGAGGACGAGAAGGCGCTTCATATCGTAGGGTCTCCAGTTGATGTCGTGATGCGTTGGCCGGTCACAGGCTGTCGAGGCCGAGCACGTCGTTCATGCCGTAATAGCCGGGTTTCTTGTCGAAGGCCCAGAGGGCGGCTTTCACAGCGCCGTGGGCGAAAATGCTGCGGTCTTCCGCGCGGTGCGAGAGCTCCAGACGCTCGCCGAGGCCGGCGAAGATGACCGTGTGATCGCCAACGACCGAGCCGCCGCGAAGGCTGGCAAAACCGATATCGCCGGCCTTGCGCACGCCGGTATGCCCGTCGCGAACGCGCACCGAATGATCTTTTAGCGCGATCTGCCGCCCCTTCGCCGCCGCCTCGCCGAGAAGGAGCGCGGTGCCGGAGGGCGCATCCACCTTCATGCGGTGATGCATTTCCAGAATTTCGATGTCGAACTCGTTATCGAGAGTCGCGGCCACCTTGCGCACGAGTCCCGCCAGCAAATTCACGCCGAGCGACATGTTGCCGGACTGCACGATGCGCGCATGGCGCGCCGCCGCTTCGAGCTTGGTGTAGTCCTGATCCTGCAGGCCCGTTGTGCCGATCACATGCACGATGCGGGCCTGGGCGGCCAGCGCGGCGAAAGCGGTGGTGGCGGCGGGCGAGGTAAAATCGAGCACGCCATCGGCCTGCGCGAAGACGGGGAGGGGATCGTCGGTGACTTTGACGTCGAGGAGGCCAAGTCCCGCAAGCTGCCCGGCATCCTGCCCGAGCGCGCTGGAGCCCTTTTTGGCGATGGCCCCGACGAGGCGGCAGCCTTCGGCTTCGGCGACCGCTTTGATGAGCATGCGTCCCATCCGTCCGGCCGCGCCCACCACGACGAGTCGCATCTCGCTCATGCCCGCTCTCCTTTGTCGGCAGCCGGTATAGCCGCTGGAAGAGGGCCTGAGAAGCCGACGGCGGCGTGGAACTGCCAGGCGCATTTCACCCCGGCACATTTTCCGGCAACTACCCCGGCTGCGGCCCGTCATACCCTTCGATGACGATGATATCCGCTACCGCGTGGCCGTCGCGCTCGGCTTTTGCGGCCTTGTATTCGGGCGAATCCCAGCAAGCCAGCGCCGCCTCGTAGGATGGGAATTCGATCACCACGTTGCGGGCGCGGGCCTCGCCTTCCACCGTCTTGAACGCGCCGCCGCGCACCAGAAAGCGCGCGCCGAACTTGGCGAAGGGGACGGCATTGGCCTTGACGTAGTTCTGGTACGCGTCGGGGTTGGAGACGTCGACGCGGCCGATCCAATAGCCCTTGGCCATTACGCGGCCCCCTCGACGAGCACGAATTCGGCAATGCACGCCCCGTCGCGCTTGGCCTTGGCGGCCTGATACTCGGGCGAGTGGTAATAGGTCTTCGCGGCCTCCATCGAGTCGAACTCGATCACCACATTGCGGGCGCGGGCCTCGCCCTCCAGAGCCTCATAAGCGCCGCCGCGCACCAGCGGCCGGCCGTTGTACTGACGGATTGCCTCCGTCGCGCCCTTGGCGTACTCGGCGTAGGCCTCCGGATTGGTCACGGTAACGCGGGCGATGATGTAGGCTTTAGGCATGGCGACAGCTCCAATCGTGATGCTGCACCGAACGCCAAGCTGAGGAACCCGTCAAGACGGGATCTTGCGTCAATCGCGGAAGAGCGCCCTTCATCCGATCTCCGCCGCTGTCACGCCGCTGTGATGGTCGCGACGTATCGAAGGCCCCGTCCAACCAAGGGGTTTTCCATGATCAGGACTTTCACAGCGGCCTGCCTCGGCCTTCTCGCGCTCACCTCCCCAAGCCTCGCGACGGGGCCGAATGCCTTCGAGTTCGTGGCGCTCGGCGACATGCCGTACAACATTCCGAAAGACTACGAGAAGTTCGACCGCCTGATCGCGACGATCAACAAGAACGGCCCGGCCTTCTCGATTCACATCGGCGACATCAAGTCCGGCTCGTCGCTCTGCACGAACGAGAATTTCCAGAAGGTGTTCGAGCAGTTCGCGACCTTCGAGGTCCCTCTCGTCTACACGCCCGGCGACAATGAGTGGACCGACTGCCACCGCGAGGCCGCCGGCAAGTTCGATCCGTTGGAGCGCCTGTCGGTCATCCGCTCGATGTTCTTTTCCAAGCCCGACATGTCACTAGGCCGCAAGCCGATGCCGGTCGAGAGCCAGGCCCTCGTGATGCCGGAATACAAGACCTTCGTGGAGAACGCGCGTTTCGAGAAGAACGGCGTCATGTTCGTCACGCTTCACGTCGTGGGGTCGAACAACGACTTCGAGCCTGTGAACCCTAAGACGGCGATGGAATATTTCGAGCGTGACAAAGCCAACATCGCCTGGCTCGACGACAGCGTGAAGCGTGCGGCCGAGCGCGGCGCGAAAGCCATGGTCATCGCTTTCCAGGCGAACCCTTATGACATCCGCCAGAAGACGGGCGGCCTGCCCGTCGCGTCGGCCTTCGTCAACACGGTGAAGGGACTTGAGCGCGCCGCGAAGACTCTCAATCGCCCGATCCTGGTGATCGAGGGTGACGAACACACCTTCGAATATGTTCCGCTGCTCAACACCGAGTTCAAGCCGATCCCGAATGCCATGCGCCTTCAGGTGATGGGCGCGGATCAGGTGCAGGCGGTGCGTGTCACCGTCGATCCGGACGATCCGGCGGTGTTCGGCGTGAAGCCGCTCATCGTGCGCGAGAACATCGGCAACTGAGTCTGGATTTAAGATTGGACCGAGGCGATTTCGTTCACGATCGCCTCGGCCGCCGCGCGCGGATCGGCCGCCTTCACGATGGGACGCGCCACGACGAGATGTGTGGCGCCGTTGCGGATGGCGTCACCGGGCGTCACGACGCGCTTCTGATCTCCGGCTTCCGAACCCGCAGGCCGGATGCCGGGCGTGACGATGAAGCGCTCGGGCCCAACGATGGCGCGCACGCTCGCCGCTTCTGTCGCGGCGCAGACGATGCCGTCGATGCCGATGTCACGCGCCTGGGCGGCGCGCTTGGCAACCAGCTCCGCCGCCGGCACGGGGGCGTAGCCCGCCTCGACAAGATCCTTGTCGTCGTAGGAGGTCAGCACCGTCACCGCCAAAATCTTCAGCTTAGAACCAGCCTTGCCGGCCACTGCCGCACGCATGGTCTGCGGATAGGCGTGGACGGTCAAAAACGTCGCGCCGAGCCGGGCGACGGAGCGCACGCCTTCTTCCACCGTGTTGCCGATGTCGTGGAGTTTGAGATCGAGAAAGATCTTCTTGCCTTCAGCGATCAGCTCCTCGGCGAAGGAGAGGCCGCCCGCGTAGCCGAGTTGATAACCGATCTTGTAGAAAGTCCCCGCATCCCCAATGCGTTTGACGACCGCGCGCGCCTCCTCCACGGAGGGAAGATCGAGCCCGATGATGAGTCTGTCGCGAATGTCCCTTGCCGGAATGGACTCCGAGGAAAGGGGCATCGCTGGGCTCATGGTGTCGTCGCCTTATTGTAGACCCAGACTCGGGCCGGGGGGAGGTTGCGCCAGATACGGTTCGAAGCGCGGGTTTTATACGCCTGCGAGCGCGCTGGAATGGGCGGCACGACCGCGTAGGTGAACTGAATGAAGGGAGCCTCGGGGTGCATCATGGCTTGCGCCGCTTCGAGCAGGTCGAGGCGCTGGTCCATCGGCTTGGTGAAGAGCGGCAGGCTGGAGACGGTCGCGGCTGCGGGTTCCTTCAGCAGATCGCCCAAGGTCTCCTGCAGGTCGTAGGCATCGCCCTGAACGATGGTCGCCTTCGGGAAACGCCGCTTCAAAAGCTGGCAGAAGTCATGGCTGTATTCGACCAGGATCAGTCGTTCCTGTTCCACGCCACGCCGGATCAGGGCGTCGGTGACGGGGCCGGTGCCGGGGCCGAGTTCGATGATGGGGCCGGGAATGCGCGGGTCCACATAGGACGCCATGGTGCGGGCTAGAGCCTTACCGGAGGGGGTTACCGCCCCAACAATGAGCGGGCGTTCGAGCCAGGAGCGCAGAAAACGGGCTTCATCCTCGAATCGGTCCTTGCGGAGGGGCAATTTCCGGGGCGTAGGCCGTTGAAACGACTGAAGCACTGAGAAGACCCCTCGCTCGGGCGGATCACGTTGGTTGTTTAGAACTCTCGGAAAACGACCGTCAAGCTCGCGTATTTTTCACGAAGTCTGGTTCATGAAAATGCTCCGAGGACCGGAAAGGATGCATTTCTTTTCTCACGGCCAGACTTCACTTTCGTGAAACACGCTCTAGGCGGTGCCGCCGAAGCCGTCCAGAAATTCCCGGAAACGCGAGAAAAAGCCCGAGCTTTCCGGGTGATTCTCCTTCGAGCATTCCTGGTCGAACTCCATCAGAAGCTCGCGCTGGCGCTTGGAGAGCTTCTGCGGGGTTTCCACAACAACCTGAATGTAGAGGTCGCCCACGTCCCGCGAGCGCAGCACCGGCATGCCCTTGCCCTTAAGGCGGAACTGCTTGCCGGATTGGGTGCCCTCAGGAACCTTCACCTGGGCTTCCGTGCCATCCAAGGTCGGCACATTGAGTTCGCCGCCGAGCGCTGCCGTCACCATGGAGATCGGCACGCGGCAGAAAAGATCTGCCCCGTCGCGCTGATAGAACGGGTGGGCCCTGAGCGACAGGAAGATATAGAGATCGCCCGGCGGCCCGCCACGCAGGCCAGCCTCGCCCTCGCCCGCGAGGCGGATGCGGGTGCCGTCCTCGACGCCAGCCGGAATGTTGACCGAGAGCGTGCGCTCACGCGTGACGCGACCAGCGCCGCCGCACTCGGCGCACGGATCGTCGATGATGTCGCCGCGCCCGTGGCAGTTGGGGCAGGTGCGCTCGATGGAGAAGAAGCCTTGCGTCGCGCGCACCCGGCCCGCGCCACCGCAGGTCGGGCAGGTCTTGGGCTTGGAACCCGGCTTCGCGCCGCTGCCCGAGCAGGATTCGCAGGTGATTGCGGTTGGAATCTTGAGCTCGGCAGTCTTGCCGCGAAAGGCTTCGTCGAGAGTGATTTCGAGGTTGTAGCGCATGTCCGCGCCACGCTCGCGCCCGCCCGCGCCACGGCCGCCACCGCGCCCGCGTCCCTCACCGAAAAAGTTGTCGAAAATGTCCGACATGAAGTCAGAAAAGTCGTTGCCAAAGCCCGGCCCGCCCGCGCCTGCGCCGCCATTGGCGAAAGCGGCGTGACCATAGCGGTCATAGGCCGCGCGTTTCTGGCCGTCCGAGAGCGTTTGATACGCCTCGTTGATTTCCTTGAACTTGACCTCGGCCTCGTGATTTCCCGGGTTCTTGTCCGGGTGAAATTGCATCGCGAGCTTCCGGAAGGCGGATTTCAGCTCCACCTCGGTCACAGTCTTCGAAACGCCGAGAACCTCGTAGTAGTCGCGCTTGGACATCAGCGGGTTAGCCCCTCGATAGGGCGAATGGCGAGTGGCGCGTGACGAACGGGGAACAAAGCTTCAGCGCCGTGTTCCTGCCATTCGCCATTCGCCACCCCCACTCGCTTATTTTTACGCCCGCTTCTTCTTGTCGTCGTCGCTGACTTCCTGGAAGTCGGCATCGATGACGTCGTCCTTCTTGGGCTCTGCGCCGGCATGCTCGCCGCCTTCGCCGGCCGCCTGCTGGGCCTGATACATGGCCTCGCCGAGCTTCATGGAGGCCTGCATCAGGTCCGTCGTGCGGGCCTTGATGGTCTCGGCATCCTCACCGGCGAGCGCCTGCTTGAGGGCGTCGATGGCGGTTTCGATGCCCTGCTTGTCACCCTCCGAGACCTTGTCGCCGTAATCCTTCAGCGACTTCTCGGTGGTGTGAACGAGGCTCTCACCCTGGTTCTTGGCTTCGACAAGCTCGCGGCGCTTCTTGTCTTCCTCGGCGTGAGCCTCGGCGTCCTTCACCATCTTGTCGATGTCGGCTTCCGAGAGACCGCCCGAGGCCTGGATGCGGATCTGCTGCTCCTTGGCCGTCGCCTTGTCCTTCGCGGTAACGTTGACGATGCCGTTGGCGTCGATGTCAAAGGTCACCTCGATCTGCGGCATGCCGCGCGGAGCCGGCGGAATGCCCATCAGGTCGAACTGGCCGAGCAGCTTGTTGTCCGCCGCCATTTCGCGCTCGCCCTGGAAGACGCGGATGGTGACCGCATTCTGGTTGTCTTCCGCGGTCGAGAACACCTGGCCCTTCTTGGTCGGGATCGTCGTGTTGCGCTCGATGAGGCGGGTGAACACGCCGCCCAGCGTCTCGATGCCCAGCGAAAGCGGGGTCACGTCGAGGAGCAGCACGTCCTTCACGTCGCCCTGGAGCACGCCCGCCTGGATCGCGGCGCCGATGGCGACCACTTCATCCGGGTTGACGCCCTTGTGGGGCTCCTTGCCGAAGAACGACTTCACGACTTCCTGTATCTTGGGCATGCGGGTCATGCCGCCGACCAGAACCACTTCGTCGATCTCGCCGGCCGAGATGCCGGCATCCTTCAACGCCTTGCGGCAGGGCTCGATGGTCTTCTGCACCAGATCGTCGACGAGCGACTCGAACTTGGCGCGGGAGAGCTTGAGCGCGAGGTGCTTCGGACCCGAAGCGTCGGCGGTAATGTAGGGCAGGTTGATTTCGGTCTGGCTTGCCGAGGACAGCTCGATCTTGGCCTTTTCGGCCGCTTCCTTCAGACGCTGAAGGGCGAGCTTGTCCTTCGTCAGGTCGATGCCCTGTTCCTTCTTGAATTCGGCTGCGAGATACTCGACGAGGCGCATGTCGAAGTCTTCACCGCCGAGGAAGGTGTCGCCGTTCGTCGACTTCACCTCAAACACGCCGTCGCCGATCTCGAGGATCGACACGTCGAAGGTGCCGCCGCCGAGGTCATAGACCGCAATCGTGCCGTGATTCTTCTTCTCGAGGCCGTAGGCCAACGCTGCCGCCGTCGGCTCGTTGATGATGCGGAGCACCTCGAGGCCGGCGATCTTGCCCGCGTCCTTGGTGGCCTGGCGCTGGGCGTCGTTGAAGTAAGCCGGAACCGTGATGACGGCCTGCGTCACCGTCTGGCCGAGATAGGCCTCTGCGGTTTCCTTCATCTTCTGGAGCGTGAAGGCGGAAATCTGCGAGGGCGAATATTGCTTGCCGTCGGCTTCGACCCAGGCGTCGCCGTTCGGGCCCTTGATGATGTGGTAGGGGACGAGGCCCATGTCCTTCTTGGTCATGGGGTCGTCGAAGGTGCGCCCGATCAGGCGCTTGATGGCGAAAAACGTCCGCGACGGGTTCGTGACCGCCTGGCGCTTTGCCGGCTGGCCGACGAGACGCTCGCCGTCGTCGGTAAAGGCGACGATGGACGGGGTCGTCCGCGCACCTTCCGCGTTTTCGATGACTTTAGGTTGCGCGCCTTCCATAACGGCGACGCAGGAGTTGGTAGTTCCGAGGTCGATACCAATGACCTTACCCATGGCGGGATCCCTCACTTTCAAGCAGACCGCCGCACCCCGAAGCGGTGCGGCCCATGGCTTCAAGTTGACGATATGGCCGGGCCCCGCCCCTAAAAGGCGTTCCCGGCTCTGGCGGTGATATAAGAAGGGGCGCGAAACGCCGCAAGTCGAACGTGAGACCTCGTTGGCCTCAATCGCGCGGCTTTAGCCCCAAGCGGGCCTCTCTGCCATAGGGCGGCGCGGCTGAAAAGGGGGCTTCCGGCCCATCGGATTTGCAGGGTGTCAGGGCCGACCATCCGTGAACTGCACGAGGTCCCACAAATTGCCGTACAGATCCTCGAACACGGCGACGGTGCCGTAGGGGGCCTGCTTCGGCTCACGAACAAAGGTGATGCCGGCCTCAATCATTGCCGCGTAGTCCCGGTGGAAATCGTCGGTGCGCAGGAACAGGAAGACCCGTCCGCCCGCCTGGTTGCCGACGAACGTCTCCTGGTGGGGCGAGGACGCGCGTGCCAGAAGGAGCGATGTCGTCCCATCGCCCGGCGGGCGAACGATAACCCAGCGCTTGTCTTGCTCCGGCTGATACGTGTCCTCGACCAGATCGAACCGAAGTTTGTTGGTGTAAAAGTCTATGGCCTCGTCGTAGTCGCGAACAACAAGAGCGATATGTGCAAGACTCTGGTTCAACTGATTCTCCTCTTAACGGGCGATCCACCATGTTAAATGGCCCGGCCCGTTTAGAAAGAGCCCGTTCTTAAGCTGGGATTATTATGTCAAAGCCTGAAATCGTGGTGACAAACATTATCGATCAAGAGATCGAAAAGCTCATCGGCGGTGGGTTGAATGCCTTCAATGACGAAGTCACTGGATATGCGGACAGGCAGGCGCTTGCCGTTTTGGTGAGGGACCCGGTCACCGGCCATGTTCTCGGTGGCGCAACGGGGCGTTCGTCCTTAGGCCTGCTGTTCCTGGATTTATTTTATCTGCCGAAGGACTTGCGCGGCGCGGGGCTCGGCACGGCCATCCTTAGAGCTTTCGAGGAAGAAGGCCGGCGCCGAGGTTGCGTGGCGGGTGTTCTCTACACGATCAGCTTCCAGGCACCTGAATTCTACGAGCGCCATGGCTGGCGACGGTTTGGCGAGATCGCATGCGAGCCGCCGGGAACCAGTCGGATTTTCCTAACCAAACAGCTTTAGCCGATCTTGGGCGCCCTGGAGAGCGCCCAAGCAGTTGTTTTTATTATCCCAAGATTCGGCTGGTTAATCCTCCAGCTGGCGCACCACCGGTCGCGACCCTGATCCCTGTGTGAATTCTCGGAAGGCAGCTCGCCTGTGCGCTCTCTTGGATAAAAAATATCCGACGATGGCGAGAGCTGCGATTATGAGCGGCAAGCTGTCAACTACAGCCCATGTCACAAAAGAAATTGGATCGTCTGCGTAAGAAATCCACCCAGCCTTGCCGCCGCGAGGCATGGCGAAGATGAGCCAGGAGCCGGCGAAACTATAGAGATTATAGAGGGCGAAAACGATCAGGCCCGCACAGATGCTTGCAGCCACAAGCTTTCCGAGAACTTCCTTGATGGCCCTAGGTATCAGACGCTCAAAGAGGGCTTCGATCAGATGTTCGATTAGGTTTATCAAGAACGTTCTCTGATTACACCATATCAAGTGATAAAGTATCAGGTCGTTCAAGCTTACTCCAGAGCCGAACTCCGTCCCGCTTCCCACCCCAAAATCGCTTGTTTTCGGGTGAGCCCCCAATGATAGCCGGTGAGCGCGCCGGAGCGGCCGAGGACCCGGTGGCAGGGGACGACGAAGGAGATCGGGTTCTTCCCCACGGCCGCGCCGACCGCCCGCGCCGCGGCGGGCTTGCCGATGTGGCGGGCGATGTCGGAGTAGGACGTCGCCTTGTCGCGCGGGATGCGCAAAAGCGTCTCCCAGACCCGGACCACGAAATCGGTGCCGATCAGGACGACCCGCAGTGGCTGCTCCTCCTGCCATCTGGCGGGATCGAAGATCCGCTTTGCCAGAGGGGCGATGGCTTTCGGGTCCTCCACATACGCTGCCTTTGGCCAGCGGCGCGTCATGTCAGCCAGCGCCGCCGCGCGGTCGCCGTCATCGACGAAGCCGAGGCCGGCGAGACCCCGGTCGGTGGCGATCAGCAACGCTTCTCCGAAGGGGGAGGGGTGGAAGCCGTAGCGCATGGTGAGTCCCGCGCCGCCGGTGCGGTAATCGCCGGGCGTCATGGCTTCATGGGTCACGAACAGGTCGTGCAGCCGCGCCGGGCCGGACAGGCCGACCTCGTAGGTCGCATCCAGCACGCTGGCTGAATCGGCCAGCAGTGTCTTGGCATTGTCGAGCGTGATCGCCTGCAAGAAGGCCTTGGGGCTCAGGCCCGACCAGCGCCGGAAGAGATGGTGCACATGGGTCGTCGAGAGGCCCACCTGCTCCGCGATGTCCTCCAGCGAAGGCTGGTCGCGCCAGTGCTCGGAGATATAGGCGATGATCCGGCGCACGCGCTCGTAATCCGCGCAAGGCCCTTCGGCCAGGGCCGGCGCTTCCGATTCGGTTGTGATGTCGTGCAACATGTCGAGCATGGGTGTGCTCCTTTTGCCGGCGATTTTAGCCTTGACGCGGGGAGACGACACCCGTTTCCTGTGATGGCCGCGAAATGCGCTGGCCTTAGTATCCACGCTTCACGTCCGAAAGCGCACGCCCGAAGGCGTCGGCGAAGCTTTCGCGCTCCGGCGGGGACAGGTCGTGGGCGATCACCACGTGCTCGCCGCGGGAATTGAGGGTCAGTTCCTGCACGCCGAACTCGTCGTCGACCTCGCGATCGAGGCGGGTCCAGAGTGGGTTGAAGCGCCATTCGCGCACCTCGCCCCGATGGCTGATCTTGCGGAGAAGCAGGCGCACCGGGCTCAATTCCAGAAGCTCGAAGGACTCGCCCTGCCGATAGTTGATGCGAAACGCGATATAGAGCCCCAGAAAATCGAGGCCGAAGAAACCGACGATGGGCCAGAAGCCAAGAATGACGAAGGGCAGGCTCGCGACGATGGAGGTGAGACACAACAGGATCATCATGATCCTGAAACCTTTGGGTCCAAGCGAGCGGTGAGGCCGGATCACCGCCGAGAAGACCGGCCGGTCGAACCTCTCCACATCCTCGAATGTCGCTTTGCCGCTGACCATGCCTGAATTATAACGCAACCATGTCCGATCTGAAGCCGCCACCGCGCCGCAAGGCAACGTCAAAACCCTCGGTATCCGCTGCGAAGCCCGGGCGCCGGCCGAAGCCTGTCGACAAGGCGACGGTCATCGAAATCTTTCGTCGGTTCGAGGCCGCCAATCCGCATCCCGAAGGCGAGCTGGAATACGTCAATCCCTACACGCTTCTGGTCGCGGTGTTGCTCTCCGCGCAAGCGACGGATGTCGGCGTGAACAAGGCGACGCGGCTTCTCTTTCCCCTCGCCGACACGCCCCAAAGGATGCTGGAGCTCGGCGAGGAGGGAGTGCGTGAGAAAATCAAGACGCTGAACTATTTCAATACCAAGGCGAAGAACGTCATCGCGATGTCGAAGCGTCTGGTGGAAGAGTTCGGCGGCGCGGTGCCGCGCACCATGGAAGAGCTGACCTCGCTACCCGGCGTCGGTCAGAAGACCGCGAGCGTGGTGATGAACATTGCGTTCCACATTCCGCATATCGCAGTCGACACGCATATTTTCCGCGTCGCGAACCGCATTCCGTTCGTCCACACCAAGACGCCGCTGGAGACGCAGGCGCCGCTGGAAAAGCTGGTACCGGATGAGTTCAAGCTGCACGCCCATCACTGGCTGATCCTGCACGGGCGCTATGTGTGCAAGGCGCGCACGCCGGAATGCCCGCGCTGCCCGATCAACGATCTCTGCCGCTATCCGGCAAAGACTCTCTGAACCGCTCAGCCGAAGACGATCAGTCCCGCAAGGCCGGCTGCGCCGACGATAATCCGCCACCAGGCGAAGAGAGCGAAGCCGTGGCGGGAGATATAGTCGAGGAACGTCTTCACCACGACGAGCGCCGACACGAAGGCCGCCGCGAAGCCGATGACGATGAGCAGGCCGTCGTTGGCGGAGAGGTTTTTGTAGTTCTTCAACAGATCGTAGGCGAATGCGCCCGCCATGGTCGGCATGGCGAGGAAGAACGAGAACTCCGCTGCCGCCCGCTTGTCAGCACCCAGCAGCATCGCGCCGACGATGGTCGCGCCCGAGCGCGAGACGCCGGGCACCATGGCGAGACACTGAAGGAAGCCGATCTTCACATACATCGTCAGCGGGAAACGCGTCGCGTCGTGCTGCTTTGGCTGGAGCGGGATGCTGTCCACCAACAGCAGCACGAAGCCGCCGGCGATCAGCGTCATGCAGACGATCCACGGGTTGAAGAGGATATCCTTGATGAAGCCGTGCAGCGCCGCACCGATGAGGGCGGCGGGGAGAAAAGCGAGAAAGACGCCGGTGACGAAACGGCGCGCCGCCGGGTCGGTCGGCAGGGCTTTCGCGATGGACAGAAGCTTGCCGAAATAGACCGCCAGGATCGCCAGGATCGCGCCGAGCTGGACCAGCACCTCAAAGGTCTTGCCCGTCGATTCGAAGCCCAGGAAGTGGCCCACGAGGAGCAGGTGACCCGTCGAGGAGACCGGCAGAAACTCGGTCAGGCCTTCGATCAGGCCGAGAAAAAGCGCCTCAAGGATTTGAGTCATGGGAAGATCCTGGGAAAAGTCCCAGCCAGATGGCGGGTGTTGGCTCAAGCTGTCAAGGCAACTTGCGGGGTAGTGAAACTGTTCGCATAGGCCTTGTCAGATTCACCAAAAATCCTTACCGGGTCTTAACGAAACGTGGCCTTATTCTCGCCGCCTGTTTCGCGTCTGACACGCCAATGGCCATCCTTCATTCCTATCCCTTTTGTCCGCATTCGCGGTTCGCGCGCTTGGTTTTGGCCGAATTGGGCCTCGAGCCGGACCTTGTCGAGGAAAAACCCTGGGAGCGGCGCGTTCCCGTTCTCGAACTCAATCCGGCCGGAAACCTGCCTCTTTTCATCGACGATGAGGGGCTGGCAGTGCCGGGCGCGCGGATTTTGGCGGAGTTTCTCGACGAAACGTGGGACGAGAGCGCCGGCGACCGCCGCTTTATGCCGCAGAACGCGGCGCAGCGCGTTGAGGTGCGCCGCCTGATGGACTGGTTCCTCGTGAAATTCCACGAGGAGGTGACGGATTATCTGGCGACGGAAAAGATCTACAAGCGTTTCATGCCCGCCGAGCTTGGCGGCGGACCGCCGGATATGAGCGCGATTCGCGCAGCCCGCACCAATGTGCGATACCACCTGAAATATATCGGCTTCCTCACCGCGAAGCGGAATTGGCTGGCGGGCGACCAGATGACCTATGCGGATCTGGCGGCGGCGGCTCATCTCTCGGTGGTGGATTATCTCGGCGACGTGCCATGGGACGAGGACGAAACAGCCAAGCATTGGTACGCCAAGGTGAAATCCCGGCCGTCCTTCCGCACGCTTCTGGCGGACCGGGTGGCGGGCATGGCCCCGGCGGATCACTACGACAATCTGGATTTCTAGAAGCCCGCGCGCTGAAAGAGGCGTTCATCGCCCGCGCCAGGGCGCTCGGCTTCGATATCGTCCGCGTCGCAAGGCCGGATGCGATCCCGCTTGCGCCGGAGCGGCTGCAAAGCTGGCTCGCCCAAGGCCACCAGGGTTCCATGGAGTGGATGGCGGAAACGGCTGAGCGCCGCGCCGATCCGCGCGTGCTCTGGCCGGACGTGAAAAGCGTCCTGCTGCTCGGCCTCAATTACGGCCCGAGCGGCGATCCGCTCGCCGCCCTTCAGCTCAAGGACCGCGCCTCGATTGCCGTCTATGCCCGCAATCGCGACTATCACGACGTCATCAAGGGCAAGCTGAAGGAGGCTGCCGGCTTCCTCGCCGCCAAGGGTGGATCGGATGTGAAGGTCTTCGTCGACACCGCGCCGGTCATGGAAAAGACGCTGGCAGAAGCGGCGGGCCTCGGCTGGCAGGGCAAGCACACGGTTCTGGTCTCACGCGAATTCGGCAACTGGCTCTTTCTCGGTGCGATCTTCACGACGGCGGAGCTTCCCGCCGATGCGTCGGAAAAAGATCATTGCGGCTCCTGCCGCCGCTGCCTCGACATCTGCCCGACGAAGGCCTTTCCGGCGCCCTATCAGCTCGATGCGCGCCGCTGCATTTCCTACCTCACCATCGAGCATAAGGGGCATATTCCGCCGGACCTTCGCGAAGGCATCGGCAATCGCATCTTCGGTTGCGATGATTGCTTGGCCGTGTGCCCGTGGAATAAGTTCGCGCAAGTTGGGCGCGAGGTGAGATTGCAGCAGCGGGAAGATTTGGCCGCTTTGCCGCTGGCCGATTTGGCGCGGCTCGATGATGCGGCGTTCCGCGCGTTCTTTGCGGGCACGCCGATCAAGCGCACCGGGCGTGATCGGTTCGTGCGCAACGTCCTCATCGCCATCGGCAATTCAGGCGATGAGCGCCTCGCCGTCGAGGCTGAGCGTCTGCTCGACGACGCATCGCCGCTGGTGCGCGCCATGGCCGTGTGGGCGCTGGCGCATCTCACGTCGCCGCAAGTGTTGGCCGCTCATGCAAAGGGGCGATCGGAGAATGAAACCGATCCGCAAGTCCGCGCGGAATGGGAAGCTGCTTACGCCGCCTGACGGTTTGCCGCCGCGCTGAAATGGCCGACATAGCGCGGGCTGATGGCCGTGACCGGCAGGATGACCAGCACGTCGGTGGTGCCGAACTGATGGTCGATCACCGCGCCGCGACCGAAGCTGGCGCCGAGGCGGAGATAACCTTTGATCAGCGGCGGCAGTGCGTGCAGCGCCGCCTTCGGATCGACCTCCTCCTTCGGCAAAATGTCCATCGCCGTGAATCGCTCGGGGAGTGCGGCGGCGTGCCATCCGGTCGGCGGGGCGGCATAATGGTGCAGGAAGCTCAGGGGCAGGGCGAGTTCCTTAGGGTCCGTGCCTTCAAGGCTCGCGCAGCCGATCATCACGTCGATGCGGTGGTGCTGCACATAATTCCAGATGCCCTGCCACAGCAGTTCAACGGTGCGCTTGTTGCGATAGGCCTTGAGCACACAGGAGCGGCCAAGTTCGAGAAAACGTAAGGAAGGATGCGCCTTGATCAGCGGCGCGATGTCGTATTCGCCCGCGGTGTAGAAGCCGGAATGGCTGTCTGCCACTTCCTGGCGCAGCAGGCGGTAGGTGCCGACGACCTTCGGCTTCTGCTTGCCGAAACGCTTCTTGGCATCGTGGTCGAGAACGAGCAGGTGGTCGCACAGCGCGTCGTATTCGTCGACGTCGCGGCGGGAAATGAGCGATGCGCCGTTCGGAGCTGCCGACATCTCCTTGAAGAAGACCTTGAAGCGCAGCTTCTGCGCCTTGCGGATTTCCTTGGTGGTCGTCGCCAGGCGCACCTCCAGAGAGCCGAGGCGGCCAAGTACGGGGTCGAGCGAGCCGTGATGTCGGACGATCTTGGACAGGCCAGGAATGAACTTCGTCATGCCCTTGGGCGAGACGAGCGTGTTGATCACAGGCGCCAGGGCGGGTCGCTGCATGGTTGCCGCGTTTGTCGACGGAGAGGGAATCATCGAAGCCTCGTGGGGACGCGTTCCGGTTCTTCGTTCTGGGCTGGATTCGGGGCCAGCCGCCTTGCGTCGTGACATAAAGCTCATTTCGAACGGTTTTGTGACAACAGATATCGAGGTGAAAAGCCGGCTTAGCAAGATTTTTCGTGATTTAGGTCTGCTTTCATGCCGCAGCCGGGCGCCGATCACTATGGGCGCGATAGGACAAAGCTTCGGCTAAGTGGATGCGCTGCACCCGTTCTTCGCCATCGAGGTCCGCCAAGGTGCGGGCAACTTTGAGAACCCGGTGGAAACCGCGTGCGGAGAGCCGCATGGCGTTCGCCGCGTCCCGAATCAGGGTCAGGCCACCCGAATCAGGTTGCGCCACCTCCTCCAGCAGCGGGGCGGGGCAGGCCGCGTTGGTGGCGATGCCGTCGAGGTTGAGCGCGGCATAGCGCTTCGCCTGCACCTCCCGCGCCCGGGCGACCCGGGCCGCAACTTCCGCCGATCCCTCGACGGGCGCCGGCAGGATCAGATCCGCCGCCGTCACCGCCGGAACCTCGATGACGAGGTCGATACGGTCGAGCAGCGGGCCGGAGAGCCGGGCCTGATATTGCGCGATGCAGCGTTCGTTGGGTTGCCGGCGGCAGACATAGCCCGGCTCCGTCGCCTGCCCGCAGCGGCAGGGGTTCATGGCGGCAACGAGCTGGAAGCGGGCAGGGTAGGTGACGCGATGGTTCGCGCGGGCGATCAGGATCTCGCCTGCCTCCAAAGGCTGCCGCAAGGAATCGAGCACCTGCGGCTGGAATTCCGGCAACTCGTCGAGGAAGAGAACGCCGTGATGGGCGAGCGAGGCCTCGCCGGGCCGAGCGTTCAGGCCCCCGCCCACTAACGCCGCCATGGAGGCCGAATGATGCGGTGCGCGGAACGGACGGCGGTCGGACAACGCGCCGTTTTCCAGCAAACCCGCAACGGACTGGATCATCGACACTTCCAGCAACTCGCGCGGGGAGAGCGGCGGCAGGATCGAGGGAAGACGCTGCGCCAGCATGGATTTGCCTGCGCCCGGAGGGCCGCTCATTAGGAGGTTATGAGAGCCTGCCGCTGCGATTTCGAGCGTGCGCTTGGCGCTCTCTTGCCCCTTGATGTCGCGCAGGTCGGGCAGGGCGTTTGAGAGCCGCATGATCGCCGGTTCGGGCCGCGCCAGCACCTGCGTGCCCTTGAAGTGGTTGGCGAGTTGTACGAGCGACCGAGGCGCCAGAATCTCGATCTCGCTCGAGGCCCAGGCGGCTTCCGCGCCGCAGGCCTCGGGACAGATCAGCCCGTGCTGGCGGTCGAAGGCTGCCATGGCGGCGGGCAGAACACCCGTCACCGGGGTGATCGACCCGTCGAGCGCCAGTTCGCCCAAAACGGTAAAGCCGTTCAGCGCATCGCCGGGAATGGCCCCAATGGCGGCCATGACGCCAAGCGCGATGGGCAGGTCGTAATGGCTGCCTTCCTTCGGCAGATCGGCGGGCGCGAGATTGACGGTGATGCGCTTGGCGGGCAGGGCGAGGCCGGAGGCGATGAGCGCCGAGCGCACCCGCTCGCGTGATTCCGCCACTGCCTTATCCGGCAGGCCGACGATCATGAAGGCGACCGTGCCGGACGAAATCTGGACTTGCACATCGACCGCCCGCGCTTCGATACCCTCGAAGGCGACCGTTGAAACGCGCATGACCATCAGGCTGAACCCTCCCCGGCAATGGCCGAGTTTTAGCGCGACTGGGTGCGGCGCGATAGTGTTTCATTTTGATCCGTTAAGGCCGGCCGGACCCTGATGAATCTTTGGCCGGCGAGGGGACACCGGGCGAGCGATGAGGTATGATCCGCCCCTCGCAACAAAGACCAAGACACTTGCCGTGAGCCCCGGGGGCGACAAGGGAGAGTGTCGTCATGCGTTGGCAGCCAGATCCGAGTTTCTATCCATCCCCCCGCATGGCGGAAAAGGCTCCGCCCGAGACGCTGGCCTATGTGGCCATGGTCGACCCGGACCAGCAGCAGCCCGATGGCATCGCAGTGGTCGATCTTGATCCGAAATCCTCGTCCTATTCCCAGATCGTGGGAACCGTCGCCATGCCGCATGTGGGCGATGAGCTACACCATTTCGGGTGGAACGCGTGCTCCTCGTGCCTTTGCCCGAACATGCCCCACCCACATGTGGAGCGGCGCTATCTCGTGGTGCCGGGCCTGCGCTCCTCGCGCATCCATATCCTCGACACCAAGCCCGACCCGCGCCATCCAAAAATCGTCAAGGTGATCGAGCCGGAAGAGATCGCGGACCGGACGGGCTACACGAGGCCCCATACGGTTCATTGCGGGCCCGAAGGCATCTATGTGACTGCCCTCGGCAATGCGGAGGGCAAGGCGCCCGGTGGCATGTTCGTCATGGACCACGAAACCTTCGAGCCGCTGGGGCAGTGGGAGGTCGACAGAGGCTCGCAGCGCCTCGCCTATGACGCCTGGTGGCATCTCGGCTACGACACGCTGGTAACGAGCGAGTGGGGAACGCCCGACACGTTTGAGAAAGGGCTCGATCCGGAGGTGCTTCTCGGCTCGCGCTACGGCCGGCGCATCCATTTCTGGGATCTTTTGAAGCGCAAGCATGTGCAGGAGATCGACTTCGGGGAGGAGTACCAGCTTATCTTTGAGCTGCGTCCCGCGCACGATCCGACCAAGGCCTACGGCTTCGTCAATTGCGTCATCAGCCTCAAGGATCTCTCGTCCTCGATCTGGACCTGGTACCGCGATGGCGACCGGTGGGCCGTCAGGAAGGTCATCACCATCCCGGCCGAGCCCGCGAATCCGGACGATCTGCCGCCGATCCTCAAAGGGTTTTCGGCGGTTCCGCCCTTCGTCACCGACATCGACCTGTCAATGGACGACCGCTTTCTCTACGTGGCCTGCTGGGGCACGGGCGATCTCCAGCAATATGACGTGTCCGACCCCTTCAATCCGAAGCTCACTGGCAAGGTGCGACTCGGCGGGGTCGTCTCCCGCGCAACCCATCCCAAGGCGGGCAACGGCCATCTCACGGGCGCGCCGCAGATGGTCGAGATCAGCCGGGATGGTCGGCGGGTCTATTTCACTAACTCGCTCTACGGCGTGATTGATGGGCAGCTTTATGACCGCGGCTTCGATGGCTGGATGGCAAAGGTGAATGTGGAGCCGGGAGGCGGCATGTCGCTCGACGAGGACTTTTTTATCGAATGGCCCAAGGGACACCGGCCGCATCAGGTGAGGCTCGAAGGCGGCGATTGCTCGTCGGATTCCTATTGCTATCCGTGACGCGATGAGCGCGATGTCGTCCACCCTCTGGCCTTGGCTGACCCTTGCGGGGCTCGGCGCCTTTCATGGGCTGAACCCCGCGATGGGATGGCTTTTTGCTGTCGCGCTCGGCCTTCACCGGCAGAGCCGGGGCGTTGTGTTTCTCGCGCTTGCCCCCATCGCCCTCGGCCACGCGGCGGCGGTGGCCGTCGTGCTCATGGCCGTGGTGGTATTCGGGGCCGTTCTCGACATGACGCTTCTGGCCCGCGCTTCCGGCATCGTCCTCGTGATCTGGGCCTTGGCGCATGCGCTCTTTGGCCATCGCGGACGTGTGCGCGTCGGCATGCAGGCGGGCCTCGTCGGCCTCGCCCTATGGTCGTTCATGATGGCGGGCGCGCATGGGGCGGGGCTCATGCTCGTGCCGCCGCTTCTCACCCTCTGCGCCTCGTCAGGCCCGGCGGCGGAAGTCGGGGCGAACACCTCGCTCCCGATTGCGCTTGCGGCGCTCGGAGTCCACACCGCCGCGATGCTGGCGACCATTGGGGTGGTTAGCCTGATCGTCTACGACCGAGGGCTCGCCTTCCTGCGTAGAAGCTGGATCAACCTCGACGCGCTCTGGAGCGGCGCGCTGGCCGCAGGCGGCCTTGTGCTTCTCGCGCAGTGACCCTCAGCCCTGCGCCTTCAGGCGATAGAGCGCGTCCAGCGCCTCGCGTGGGGTCATCTGGTCCGGATCGATGGCGGCGAGAGCCTCGCGCAGCAGGTCGAGCTTCGCCTGTTGGACAACCGGCTCCTGGCGGACGGGCATGGCGAACAGCGGCAGATCATCGACCAACGCCCGCTTCGGCTTCTCCCGGTCCGACTTTTCAAGCTCGCTCAAAATGGTTTTCGCGCGCTCGACCACTGCATGCGGCAGGCCCGCGAGCCTCGCCACCTGCAGGCCATAGGAGCGGTCGGCAGCACCCGGCACGACCTCGTGCAGGAACACCACCTCGTTATTCCATTCTGTGACCTTCAGCGTCGCGTTGGCGATGCGCGGCAGGCGGTCGGCGAGCGCGGTCAGCTCGTGGAAATGGGTAGCGAAGAGCGCGCGACAGCAGTTGGCTTCATGCAGATGCTCGATGGCGGCCCAAGCGATGGAGAGGCCATCGAAGGTCGCCGTGCCGCGTCCGATCTCATCGAGGATCACAAGGGAGTGCGAGGTCGCCTGGTTCAGAATGGCGGCGGTTTCCACCATCTCGACCATGAAGGTCGAGCGCCCGCGCGCGAGATCGTCCGCCGCGCCGACGCGGGAGAACAGGCGGTCGACGACGCCGACATGCGCTTCCTTCGCAGGCACGAAGGAGCCCATTTGCGCCAGCACCACAATCAGTGCGTTCTGGCGCAGATAGGTCGACTTACCGCCCATGTTCGGGCCGGTGATGAGCAGGATGTGCCCGGCGTCCTTACCTGACAGATCGGAATCGTTGGCGATGAAGGCCGTGCCCTCGCGCTTGAGCGCCGCCTCGACCACCGGATGCCGCCCGCCCTTGATGGTGAAGGCGAGGCCGTTGTCGGTGGTAGGACGTCGCCAATCGAGCCGCACGGCAAGGTCCGCGAGGGCCGCGGTGACATCGACCACCGCGATGGCCTCGGCTGCTGCCGCCACATCGCCCGACAGGTCGAGCAGTTCTTGCGCCATCGTATCGAACAATCCGAGTTCGATCTTCAGCGCCCGGTCGGCGGCGGAGGCGATTTTGGATTCCAGTTCGCCCAGTTCCATAGTGGAAAAGCGCATCGCGCCCGCCATCGTCTGACGGTGGACGAAGGTGTCCTTCCACGGCTCCTTCAACAGATCCTCGCCCACATTCTGCGGCACTTCCACGAAGTAGCCGATCATGTGGTTATGCTTTACGCGGAGCGTCCGGCAGCCGGTGTCGTTGGCGTAGCGCGCCTGAAGGGCGGCGATGAAGCGGCGGGAATCCTGCTGCAACTCGCGCAGCTCATCGAGGTCGCTCAAAAAGCCCTGACGGATGAAGCCGCCGTCGCGCTTCAGCAGCGGCAGCTCTTCGGCAAGGGCTGCGGCGAGCTTGTCGGCAACGTCCGTGCGCAGCGATTTCAGCCGCTCGGCGGCGGCGGACAATTCGCGCGGCAGGTCGGGCGTCTTCGCCAGCTCAAGCCCGAGATCGCGTGCCGCAAACAAACCGTCGCGGACGCAAGCGAGATCGCGCGGGCCGCCGCGCCCCAGGCCGAGGCGTGAGAGGGCGCGGGCGAGGTCCGGCGAGCGTTTCAGGATGCGTCGCACCCGCTCGCGCAGGTCGCCATTCTCGACGAGCGCCCCAACCGCATCCTGCCGGTCGTGAATCATACGGACATCGGTGAGGGGACCTGCCAGCCGCTCGGCGAGACACCGCGCGCCGCCGGGCGTCACCGTGGCGTCGATGGTCGCCAGCAGACTGCCCGCCCGCTCACCGGCGAGCGTGCGTGTGAGTTCAAGGTTGGCGCGGGTGGCGGCATCGATGGCGAGTGCCGCGCCTGCGTTCTCCCGGCTCGGCGGGTTGAGGACCGGGCGGCTGCCGATCTGGGTCTTCTCGATATAGAACAGCGCGCTGCCCGCCGCCGTGATCTCCGCCCGGCTGAACGAGCCGAAGGCGTCGAGCGTCGCAACGCCGAAATAATCTTTCAGCCGCCGCTCGGCGGAAGCCGGGTCGAGGCCCTCGCGAGAGAGCGGTGTGATGGCGGTCCGCGTCTCGCGCCAGAAGGCGGCAAGCTCGGGGTCGTCATGGATCACATCGGGGATGAGGATTTCGCGTGGCTCGAAACGGGCGATCTCCGCCGCAAGCCCGGTGCCGTCCGTCTCGCTTAGAACGAAATGTCCGGTCGAGATATCGACGGCGGCGAGCCCATAAGCCCATTGCGTGTCGGAGGCGCGGCGACGTGCGATGGCGAGGAAATAGTTTGCCCGGCCGGGATCGAGCAGGCGGTCTTCCGTGATCGTGCCGGGGGTGACGAGGCGCACCACGTCGCGGCGCACCACCGATTTCGCCCCCCGCTTCTTCGCCTCCGCCGGGTCCTCGGTCTGCTCACAGACGGCGACCCGGTGGCCGAGGCCGATCAGGCGCTGGAGGTAGTCGTCCGCCCGGTCCACCGGCACGCCGCACATGGGGATGTCTTCCCCCTGGTGCTTGCCGCGCTTGGTCAGAACGATACCGAGGGCCTGGCTCGCGATCTCCGCGTCGTTGAAGAACAGCTCGTAAAAGTCCCCCATCCGGTAGAACAGGAGGCTGTCCGGGTTCGCAGCTTTGATCTCGACGTACTGCGCCATCATGGGCGTGACGCGGGCCTCCGGCGCGGGTTTCACTGCGGGCGGCTCGGTCGGTTCGGGGGATTCGGAGAGGGCCTGGGACGACATCCTGCCTGTCTAGCAAAGCCGGCCCCGGCTTTCACCCGCCTCATGGCTTTCAAGGAAAGGGTGTGGACAAGTCTTGAGGGAGGCCGCCACCTTGTCTTAAAGTCGCAGCCCCTTTGGAAACGCCCAGACAACGCCAGACCTGTTCCATGAACGATCAGCCCTCGAACCGCCGCAGCCGCCCGACCTTCACCGACCAGGAGGCCCTGCAATTTCATGCGCAGGGCCGCCCCGGCAAGCTGGAGGTGGTGCCCACCAAGCCCATGGCGACCCAGCGCGACCTGTCGCTGGCCTATTCGCCCGGCGTCGCGGTGCCCGTGAAGGCGATTGCGGAAAACCCCTCGCTCGCCTTCGACTACACCACCCGCGCCAACATGGTGGCGGTGATTTCGAACGGCACGGCCATTCTCGGCCTTGGCAATCTCGGCGCGCTCGCCTCCAAGCCCGTGATGGAGGGCAAGTCGGTCCTCTTCAAGCGCTTTGCGGACGTCGATTCCATCGACCTCGAGGTCGACACGGAAGACCCGGACGCTTTCATCAATTGCGTGCGCTATCTCGGACCCTCCTTCGGCGGCATCAATCTGGAGGACATCAAGGCTCCCGAATGCTTCATCATCGAGGAGAAGCTGCGCGAGCTGATGGACATTCCCGTCTTCCATGACGACCAGCACGGCACGGCTATCATTGCGGCGGCAGGTCTCATCAATGCGCTGCATCTCACCGGACGCGACATGGCGAAGACGAAGCTCGTGGTGAATGGCGCGGGCGCTGCCGGCATCGCCTGCACCGAGCTTTTGAAGGCCATGGGCTTCGCGCCCGACAACGTGATCCTGTGTGACACCAAGGGCGTCGTCTATCGCGGCCGCACCGAGGGCATGAACCAGTGGAAGTCGGCCCACGCTGCCGAGACCGATGCCCGCACGCTGGCCGATGCCTTCAAGGGCGCGGATGCCGTGTTCGGCCTGTCTGCCAAGGGCGCGTTCACGGAAGACATGATCCGCTCCATGGCGCCGAACCCCATCATCTTCGCCATGGCGAATCCCGACCCGGAAATCACGCCGGAAGAGGTGGCGCAGATCCGCGATGACGTGATCATCGCCACGGGCCGGTCGGACTATCCGAACCAGGTCAACAACGTTCTGGGCTTTCCTTACATCTTCCGCGGTGCGCTCGACGTGCAGGCGACGACAATCAACATGGAAATGAAGATCGCCGCCGCGCAAGCGCTAGCCGACCTTGCGCGTGAGGATGTGCCCGACGAGGTGGCTGCCGCCTATCAGGGCGCGCGCCCGCGCTTCGGACGCGAGTACATCATCCCGGTGCCGTTCGATCCGCGCCTCATCCACACGATCCCGATGGCGGTTGCGAAGGCGGCCATGGATACGGGCGTCGCGCGCCGTCCCGTCGTCGACATGCGTTCCTATAAGGCACAGCTTTCCGCGCGGCGCGACCCTGTCGCCGGAACGCTCAACCGCATCTTCGAGCGCGTGCGCAAGTTCCCCAAGCGCGTCGTCTTCGCGGAGGGCGAGGAGGAGCAGGTGATCCGCGCCGCGATCTCCTTCGTCAACCAGGGGCTTGGGCGCGCGATTCTCGTGGGGCGCGAGGATCGCGTTTACGAGACTGCCGCGCATGCGGGCATCGATCTCGAAGGCCGCGAAGGCATCGAGGTCCACAATGCGCGTCTGTCGCACCGCAACAGCACCTATGCGCAGTTCCTCTATGAGCGCCTGCAGCGCAAGGGCTTCCTGTTCCGCGATTGCCAGCGCCTCATCAATCAGGACCGCAATCACTTCGCAGCCTCCATGGTGGCGCTCGGTGATGCGGATGCAATGGTGACGGGTGCGACCCGCAACTATTCGACCGCGCTTTCCGATATCCGCCGCGTCATCGACGCGAAGCCCGGCCACCGCGTCATCGGCGTCTCGCTTTGCCTCGCGCGCGGCCACACCGTGCTTGTCGCGGACACCGCGATTCATGAAATGCCTACCGCGCAGGAACTGGCGGAAATCGCTATCGAATCTGCGGGCGTCGCACGCCGTCTTGGCTATGAGCCGCGCGTGGCATTGCTCTCCTTCTCGACCTTCGGCCATCCGCGTGCCGAGCGTGCCGAGAAGATTCAGGAAGCGGTTGAGATCCTCGACGATATGCGCGTCGATTTCGAATACGACGGCGAAATGTCGGCGGATGTGGCGCTCAACCGGGACCTGATGGCGCAATATCCGTTCAGCCGATTGAAGGGCCCGGCGAACGTGCTCGTCATGCCCGCGTTCCACTCGGCCTCGATCTCGACCAAGATGCTGCAGGAACTCGGCGGCGCGATGGTTTTGGGCCCGCTCGTCGTCGGCCTCGACCGGCCGGTGCAGATCGTCTCGCTCGGCGCAACCGATGCGGACATCGTCAA
Source organism: Microvirga terricola (assembly GCF_011777495.1). GTDB lineage: Bacteria > Pseudomonadota > Alphaproteobacteria > Rhizobiales > Beijerinckiaceae > Microvirga > Microvirga terricola. The sequence continues at coordinate 187,867 of NZ_JAATJS010000002.1, forward strand.
TATGGCAGCGCTGGCGGCCTATAACATCGGCGGTTAACGCGAACCCTGCGCGATCAGCACGACGCCGCCGCAGATGATGGCGGCGTCAAGAATGGCGTTGTGGATGTGAATCGGCAGCGCCTGTGTCAGCCGCTTCGCGATGAAAGCGCCGGGTGTCGCGGAAAGCCCCACGATCAGCGCCATGATCCAGGCCGAGAACGGCAGCGCGCCCGCAACGTGGAATGTGCCCGTCTTCACCAGTCCCAGGCCGAACGAAATGATCGCGTCCGTCGCGACGACGGCGCGGCCGTTAAGGCCGGCGGCCATCAGGATCGAGAGAAGCACCACGCCCGATCCCGCGGTGCCGCCGACCAGCAGCCCGTAACCTGCGCCCGCCGTCATCAGACCGCCGCCATCCAAGCGAGCGCGCAGACGCTTCAGCAGAAGCCGCGCCGGGACCATGAGAATGAGAAAGGTGCCGATGACCAAGGTTGCGCCTTTGCCCGACAGAAACGTGTAGCCATAAGCGCCGAGCATGCAGGTCGGCAGCGCCAGGGCTCCGATCAGCAGGGCGCGGCGATAGTCGATCTCATCACGGAAGGCCGCGACGCGGCTGGCATTGGTCAACAGAGCCGAAACCCCGATGATCGGCACTACGGCCTCGCCGCCGACGATGGGTGTGAGGATCAGCGGCATGAGAAGCCCGGTGCCGTAGCCCGCAATTCCGCCCAGCGTTCCCGCCGACAAGGCACAGATGGCGACGAGGGCGTATTGCAGGAGCGTAACGTGTTCCATAGGTTCTCTCAGGGTCGTTGCCGGCTGCGGTAGATTAGCCGCCTCAAAAACGCTAGACCGTCTTTCTGCTCATAACGGATGAGGGAAAACGTGACTGCCAAAGCGCCCACCACCGTCGTATTCGACATCGGCAATGTTTTGTTGCGCTGGGACCCGCGCAATCTCTACCGCAAGGTCTTTTCTGACGAGGCGGAGATGGAGTGGTTTCTTTCCACGGTTTGCACCAACCAGTGGAACCTCGAGCAGGATCGCGGCCGCGATTGGGAGGAGGCGGTCGCCCTTCTCGTGACGGACTTTCCCGACCACCACACCGCCATCCGCGCCTATCACGACCGCTGGGAAGAAACCGTTGCGGGCGTGTTCGAGGACAACGTCGCGGTGCTCGGCCACCTGCGCGATGCCGGCGTGCCGAACTACTGCATCACGAACTTTTCCTCGCCGAAGCTCGGCCTGTCGAAGAAGCGCTATCCTTTCCTCGCGAGCTTCGACGGCATCATCGTTTCCGGCGATGAACAACTGCTCAAGCCTGAGCCGGCGATCTACCATCTGCTGCTCAGCCGCTATGGGTTGCAGGCTGAGGATTGCATCTTCATCGACGATTCGAAGGCCAATGTGGAAGGCGCGAAGGCCGTTGGCATGCACGCGATCCATTTTGTCGAGAGCGTCGATCTTGCGGTCGAGCTGCGCCAGCACGGGTTTCCTGTCTGACAAACCACCCTGTCATTCCGGAACTCCGCCTTCAGCGCTCTGGAATGACAGAGGCGTTCAACGCCCCCGCTTGCCCTTAAGCCCCACATAGGCCATCAGGCGGCCATGCGCGCCTTTGACTCCTCCTTGCCGATCGATGCCGTCCTTGCCGATCTGACGGAGAGCCTTCGCGCGCGCCCCAATGCCGTGCTTGTCGCCCCGCCCGGCGCGGGCAAGACGACCCGGGTGCCGCTCGTGCTCCTCGATGAGCCTTGGGTGCAGGGCAAAAAGCTCATCCTCCTCGAGCCCCGGCGCCTTGCCGCCCGCGCGGCGGCGGACCGTATGGCGCGGACCTTGGGCGAGGCGGTGGGCGAAACCGTGGGCCTGAGGGTGCGTCTTGGCTCCAAGATCAGCTGTAAGACCCGGATCGAGGTGGTGACCGAGGGCGTGTTCGCCCGCATGATTTTGGACGATCCCTCCCTTGAGGGTGTCGCCGCCGTTCTCTTCGACGAATTCCACGAACGCTCCCTCGATGCCGATCTCGGGCTTGCGCTCGCGCTCGATGCGCAAGGCGGCTTGCGGGAGGATCTGCGGCTTCTCGTCATGTCCGCGACGCTCGACGGGGCGCGGGTTGCGGGGCTGTTGGGTGGCTCACCCGTGATCGAATCAGAAGGGCGCGCCTATCCGGTCGAGACGCTCTATCTCGGGCGCGATCCCAACCGCCGGATCGACGAGCAGGTCGCGGACGCGGTTACTCGCGCCTTGCGGGCGGAGACCGGCTCCGTCCTCGTCTTCTTGCCGGGGCAGGGCGAGATTCGCCGGGTTGAAACGCTTCTGCGTGAACGCGTGACCGATCCCGCCATCGACATCGCGCCGCTTTACGGCGCGTTGGAACGGGGCGAGCAGGATCTTGCAGTGAGCCCCGCCAAGCCCGGTCGCCGCAAGGTGGTGCTGGCCACCTCGATTGCCGAAACGTCGCTCACCATCGAGGGCGTGCGCGTCGTCATCGATTCAGGCTTGGCGCGCGTGCCGGTCTTCGAGCCTGATATCGGTTTGACGCGGCTTGAAACTGTGCGCGTCTCCCGCGCCGCCGCCGATCAGCGGCGGGGCCGCGCCGGGCGCACGGAACCGGGCGTGTGCTATCGCCTGTGGGAAGAAGCCGCGACCGGCGCTCTAGAGGCCTTCGCGCGTCCTGAAGTTCTCTCCGCCGATCTTGCGCCGCTGCTTCTCGATTGCGCCGCTTGGGGTGTGACCGACCCGGCAAGCCTCGCCTTCCTCGACAAGCCGCCGAAGCCCGCCGTGAAAGAGGCGAGGGCGCTTCTACAGCAATTGCAGGCATTGGATGATGAGGGGCGCATCACCGAAACCGGCCGCCGCCTGCGCGATCTGCCCTTGCCGCCGCGCTTAGGAAGAATGGTGCTGATAGCCGGCGAGAGCGGACAGGCGCGCGATGCGGCGGACCTCGCCGCCGTGCTGGTGGAGCGCGGTCTTGGCGGTGACGTCGTCGATCTCTCCGAGCGTGTCGAGCGTTTCCGCCGTGATCGCTCGAAACGCGCCGAAGATATGCGCCGCATGGCGGAGGGCTGGGCGAAGGCGGCTGCTTCTTCAGCCAATGGCGAGAAGCATTCCTCCGGTGCGCTGCTGACGCTCGCTTATCCCGACCGCCTCGCCAAAGCACGCGGCAAGCCCGGCGAATACCTGATGGCCAATGGGCGCGGGGCCGCGCTCGAACCCCATGACCGGCTGGCGAAGGAGCCTTATCTCGCCATCGCCGAAATCTCCGGTGGCGCGGCCTCCGCCCGCGTTCTCGCCGCCGCGCCGATTGCGCCGGATGAGATCGAAGCGTTCCTTGGCGACAAGATCGAGCAGCGGCAGGAAGTGACGTTCGATCGTCAGGCCCGCGCCCTGCGCGCTCGTGCCGTGCGCCGCTATGGGGCGATCGCTCTCAATGAGCGTCCGCTCCGGGTGCCTGAGACAGAGGAAGCGGCGCGTGCGCTCGCAACCGGTCTCGTGTCGCTTGGCATCGATGGACTGCCCTTCTCGAAGGCGCTGGCGCAGTGGCGCGAGCGGGTGATGTTTCTGCGCAAGGCCGAAGGCGAGGAATGGCCGGACCTGTCCGATGAGGCGCTCGTCGCGACAGCGGAGGAATGGTTTGCGCCGCATCTTGTCGGCAAGGCAGGCATCAACGATATCGGGGCGGATCTCTTGAGCGAGGCCTTACGGAGCCTGCTGCCCTGGAATCTCCAGCGGCGGCTCGATGCGGAAGCGCCGACCCATTTCGAGGTGCCGACCGGCTCCGAAATCCCGGTCGATTATGGATCGGAAGAAGGCCCGGTGCTCGCTGTACGCGTGCAGGAACTCTTTGGCCTCGACAAGCATCCGACGATTGCCGCCGGGCGCGTGCCGCTCGTCCTGCACCTTCTCTCGCCGGCGCATCGCCCGATCCAGATCACCCGCGATCTGCCGGGTTTCTGGCGCGGATCGTGGGCGGCGGTGAGGGCCGACATGCGTGGGCAATATCCCAAGCACCCGTGGCCCGAAGACCCGCTGACCGCGCCGCCGACAAGGCGCGCCAAGCCACGCGGGACTTAGTCCTCAAAGCTCGCGATCAGCCGCTCCGCCGTCGCGACGTTGAGAGCCATGGGGATGTTGTAGACCAGCGCCAGACGCATCAGCGCCTTCACGTCCACATCGTGCGGATGTGGCGACAGAGGATCGACGAAGAAGAACAGGGCATCGATCTTGCCCTCCGCGATCATCGCGCCGATCTGCTGGTCGCCGCCGAGCGGCCCGCTCTTCAATCGGGTGACGGTAAGAGACGGGCATCGTTCCATGATGCGCCCGCCGGTCGTACCGGTGGCGAAGAGCGTGAGGGGGCGAAGGGTCGCTTCGTGCATGGCCACGAAATGGGACATGTCGTCTTTTTTGGCGTCGTGCGCGACGAGCGCCAATGTGAGGTTCTTCATGCTCGATCTGACGTCAGTTATAGGTCCGGTCGCGCCATTGCATCTCGCCGGCGAGGCAATTGGCTTTGGGGACGTTCTGCACCCGATGGATCAGGCCTTCGGGCGGTGTCAGATTGGCGATCTCAAGCAAAATCTTGGTCTTGATCGCCTGCACGAACTGGTCGCGCTCGCGCACCGGCACCATGAACGCCCCTTGGCCTCCAATGACGCAATCCTTGTAATAGAGATCGAGGTCGGCGATGTCGAGGTAGCCGGGCCGGCGCATCATGATCGGCAGGCCGTTGATGGTGATGCCCTTGGCGAGTGTATCTTTCCGCGCATCCGTCACGATGCGGCCCTGGTTGTTCGGGCCGTCACCGGACACGTCGATGACACGGCGCGTCGGCGTAACGTTGCTCTCGGTAAACAACTTCGTGCTGAAATCGATTGCGCCGGAAATCGACGTCCGCTGCGCCCGCCGCAGCGGCGTCGACGCGATCTTTTCGGCAAACGCCATGAGGCTTTCGGGATTGTCGAGAACAGTCCAGGGCACGATGACCTTCTGGTCCGATGCACCCGCCCATTCGACATAAGTCACCGCGATCTTGCCGAGCATTCCGCCGCGGATGGCGTCATGCACCTGCTTCGACCGGAAGGCCTGCGCAAAGCCCTCGCGCTGAAGCGCCTGCTCCTCTGTGTCCATGGAGAAGGAAATATCGACCGCGATGACGAGGGCGAGATCGACGTCGGTCTCAGCCAGCGCGCGGCCCGGCGGGATCGTCAAGGCGAAGGCCAGGGCGAGGCCGGCTAGAATGCGGGCAAAACCGACGCGAACCATCATCGTCTCCTCTTGGGAGCAGGATCGGTTCGAAAGAGTGTGCCAGCTTCCTTTTCCGCCGCAAAGCCGAGATTTCAGGCGCGGCGCGTTTCCACGAGGTCCAGGGCGGCGCGAAAAGCGGCATCGGCGTCGAGATGGGTCGTATCCAGGGTCAGCGCGTCCTCGGCGGCCTTTAATGGGGCGGTGGCCCGGTTCATGTCGCGCTCGTCCCGGCGGCGGATATCATCGAGAATGGTCTCATATGCCGCGTCTTCGCCCCGCTTCAGAAGCTCCAGATGGCGGCGGCGCGCCCGCTCTTCCGGCGCGGCGGTGATGAAGAGCTTCACATCCGCGTGCGGGCACACCACGGTACCGATGTCCCGCCCGTCGAGCACTGCGCCCGGCTTTTGGCTGCCGAATTGGCGCTGGAAGGCCAGAAGCGCATCGCGAACCGGCTGGTAGACGGAGATCGTCGAGGCCGCTTCGCCCATTTCCGCGCCGCGCAGGCGCGGATCGTCGAGATGGGTCACGTCGAGATTCTGCGCCACCAAGGTCGCGCCTTCCTTGTCGGTGAGGGCGAGCCCACGATCCAGCATGACCCGCGCGACGGCCCGGTAGAGCAGGCCCGTATCGAGATGGGCGAACCCGAAGTGCTCCGACAGGCGCTTGCCGAGCGTTCCCTTGCCCGATGCGGCGGGGCCGTCGATGGCGATGATCATCGGCCGCCTCAGTCCTGAATCGTCGCGCCGAGTTCGCGCATGAGGGGGATGAAGGTCGGGAAGCTCGTGGCGATCATCGCCCCGTCGTCGACCGTCATCGGCTCCTGGGCGGCGAGGCCCATGACCAGGAAGGACATGGCGATGCGGTGGTCGAGATGAGTTGCGACCGGCTTGCCGCCGCCCCGGACCTTGCCGTTGCCGCCCTGCACGATCAGGTCGTCGCCCACAATTTCATGCTGCACGCCGGCCTCGGCCAGGCCCGCCGCGACGGCGGCAAGGCGGTCGGATTCCTTCACGCGGAGCTCGTGCAGGCCCTGCATCCGGGTCGTGCCTTCCGCGAAGGAGGCCGCGACCGCGAGGACGGGATATTCGTCGATCATCGCCGGGGCGCGGGCGGCAGGCACCGTCACGCCCTTCAGGCGGCTGGTGCGCACCCTGAGGTCGGCAACCGTCTCGCCGCCCTCTTCGCGCTCGTTCAGCCGCTCGATATCGGCGCCCATTTCCAGAAGCGTCGTGATGAGGCCCGTGCGCAGCGGGTTCATCATCACGCCTTCGAGGATGATGTCGGAGCCCGGGGTGATGAGGGCCGCCACCAGCGGGAAGGCGGCAGAGGAGGGGTCGGTCGGCACCACGACGGTGGAACCGCGAAGCTCGGGCTGGCCCTGGAGGGTGATGGCGCGGCCATCCTCGCCATGGGGCTTCACATCGACCTTGGCGCCGAAATGGCGCAGCATCCGCTCGGTATGATCGCGGGTCGCCTCGCGCTCGATCACGGTGGTCTGGCCCGGTGAGTTCAGGCCGGCGAGCAGGATGGCCGACTTGATCTGGGCCGAGGCCGCCGGGGTCTCATAGGTGATCGGGATGGTCTCGCGCGGGCCGCGCAGGGTCAGCGGCACGCGCCCGCCTTCCGCCTCACTGACCACGGTGACGCCCATTTTGACGAGCGGGTCGAGGATGCGGCGCATGGGGCGCTTGCGCAGCGAAGCGTCGCCGTCGAAGGTCGTGGTGATGGGGTGGCTACCCGCCACGCCCATCATGAGGCGCGAGCCGGTGCCCGCATTGCCGAAATCCAGAACGCCTGCGGGCTCTGTGAGGCCGCCGATACCGACGCCGACGATCCGCCAGCTACCCGGTCCCTCGCGGGTGATGGTGGCCCCGAGCGCCCGGCAGGCCTCGGCCGTGCGCAGCACGTCGTCGCCCTCCAAAAGCCCCTCGACCCGGGTTTCGCCGATGGAGAGAAGACCGAAGATCATGGAGCGGTGCGAAATTGACTTGTCGCCCGGGACGCGCAAACGTCCCTTCAGGGCCTTGCCGGGCCTGCTGGTGACGGGGGTTGCCAAGCCATGCGCGTGCGACATTCTGTTATTCCTTCGCCTTCTCGATGAGGGGGCTCCTAACACGGGGTTTCGGAACCGTCATCTTGAAGCTTGCGCGGGAAGGGGCACCTCCGGCAATTTCGCATTTGACAAGGAATGGCCCCGCGACTAACGGAGCGTTCCCAACCATTACTTTTGTAGGGCAAATACCGTGGCCAAACCGGAACTCGGCTTGAAGCGCCAGTGCATGAGCTGCGGCGCGAAATTCTACGATCTGAACAGGGATCCTGCGACCTGCCCGAAATGCGGCACCGTCTTCGAGGCCGTCGCGCTGAGCCGCGTCTCCGCCCCCGTGGTCGCTCGCGCCGCCGCCGCCCCCGTCGATGAAGAGGATACCGAGCTCGAATCAGCGGGCCCGGAACTCGTCTCTCTCGATGAGGTCGAGGCGGAAGAAGAGGGCAAGGATCTGCCTTCGGAAGACGATATCGACGTCGGTGAGGATGTCAGCGACGACGACACTTTCCTTGAAGATGAAGAGGAAGGTGACGATGACGTGTCGGATTTGATCGATAGCGACATCGAAGACGACGAAGAGGCTTGAACCTCGCGTCGGACCCGACTATAGAGACGCACCGCTTCGGCGGTGACCCTTTCCGCGGTGCCCCAACACTGCGGATTAGAGTGGGGCCATAGCTCAGCTGGGAGAGCGCTTGCATGGCATGCAAGAGGTCGGCGGTTCGATCCCGCCTGGCTCCACCAAATACTTGTAGGGAACAGGCCAGAGAGCCGTCGTTCCCGAGACACTCCCAAAAACACGCTTTCTCAAAGACTTGGCGGTTTGGCTGGGGTTGGCCACGTCTCAGGCAGTTAAAGTTCCAAGATTGGCCCGGTCCTTTGCGGCCGTTTTCTTCTCCACAATTTGCAACTTCTCCGGGGCGCGTTCGGGACCGCTGTTTCAAGGCGTGCGGTCTGAAGGGTTTTGTTGGCTGCTAGTGGCCTGATGCAACCCCCATCCGCCAGGAACACGGACCGCTTTGCTCCGTAGCGGCCGGCCAAGAGGCAGCGCACCCGACTGCGCCGCAGATTTTTGCGTGATGGTCGCCCGTCAGTCGGCTCCCCGGTCATTGTCAGGTTTGCTGATCGCGAGAGTTCGTTGTCAGCCAATGACCGTTCCTTGATGGCCAAGACGCAACTTAGAGTAATGGCTACGCTTCCGCCTCGCTCATGGGACCCAATTCCAAAGGACGAGGCGCTTGCAACTTTCGTGGCCTGACCACCCTCTCAGGCTTACCGAGCGCGCCTTTCATTCGATTCACTGATTTCAGCGCGAGGTAAATGTGGCTTCCAGTCTTACGATCGTTGTCGCCGAAGGTGGTGCCCAGGGTTCCGGAACGAATGGCCCATTCACGGTTATCTTTAACGAAAACCTGACCACAGGCACTGTCGTCGGCACGATTTCGGGTTCCGGTCCCGTCGCGCAGTGGACATTCCGTTTCGTGACGATCAATGGCGAAATTCAGGATGCTGGCGGGCGATACAAGATTGAAGGAAACCAGATTGTTGTCGCCAACGGCGGATCGGAGACCTTCAACTACGAGGACGAGATCCTTCATTCCATCCGGGTGGAGGCCGTTGATAAGAAAGGCGTCGTACAGGCGCAGGGCAACTTCGGCATACAGCTTGCAGACGTCAACGAGCCTCCGAGCGATCTGAAGCTCTCGCAAACCCGCATTGACGAAAATGCGCCAGGCGGCACGCTCATCGGAAGACTGAGCGGAGTGGATCCTGACGAAGACGCTGCCCTCACCTACGAGATTGTGGCTGATGCCGACGGGAAGTTCGACATCGTCGATAACAAACTCGTTGTGAAGAAGGGGGCGGTCTTGGATTTCGAGTCCAAGACATCCCATCAGGTCACGGTGCGCGTCTCCGATGGTACGTACTCCTTCGAGAAGACATTCACGATATACGTGAACAACCTGAGCGAGATCGGGAACGATGCTCCCACGGACATCATGCTGTCTGCGACAACAGTTGATGAGACGCTTCAAGGCGGCGGCGTGATCGGTCTTCTTTCAACGGAAGATTTCGATATCGATGACGTCTATACCTACACCATTTTGAACGACCCCGATGGGAAATTCCAAATCGTCGACAATGAGCTGCGTCTCAAAGACGGTGCAACGTTCGACTTCGAGAGCAAGACCTCGCACACGGTCACGGTCCTGGTGGTCGACTCAGGCGGTCTGTCATATGAAAAGACTTTCACGATCAAAGTGAATGACGTGAATGAGCCTCCCACAAGCATCTCCCTCTCATCGACCGAAATCGACGAGGACATGAAGGGTGGGGATATCGTCGGGGTGCTCGGGGCCAGTGACCCGGATAGTGCGGGGCCGTTCACCTACTCCATCGTCGGCCCGAGTGACCTCTTCGTTATCGTCGATGGTACCTTGCGATTGAAGGACGGGGTGGTTCTCGATCACGAAAGCCAGCCGACGCTTCAGGTCACGATCCGTGTTTCGGATGGGACGCTTACCTATGATCAGACCTTCACGATCACTGTTCGCGATGTGAATGAGGCTCCGGTCGATATCGTGCTGTCGAACGCCGTCATTGCAGAGAACAGCCACGGCGGCACGAATATCGGGCAGCTCTTTGGAGACGATCCGGACAGCGGCTCAAGCTTCACCTACACCATCGTCACCGATCCGGATTCGAAGTTCCAGATCGTGGGCGATTGGCTTCAGGTGAGGGAGGGCGCTGTTCTCGACTATGAAACGAATGCTACGCATCAGATCGTCGTTCGGGTATCCGACGGAGAACTTAGCTTCGACAAGATTTTCACGATCCATGTCAGCAATGTGAATGAGGCCCCGACCGACATCTCCCTCTCATCGACCAATATCGATGAGAACAAACTCGGCGGAACGCTTGTCGGTCTCTTGAGTGCCACGGATGCGGACACGCCTGGTGGCTTCACATATGCAATCATCGACGACCCGGATAGGAAGTTCCAGATTGTCGATGACCGTCTCGTGCTGAGAGCAGGGGCGACGCTCGACTTCGAGCGGAAAGCCTCTCATGAAGTCACGATCCGTGTGTCGGATGGACAACTGTTCTACGATAAGACCTTCATCATTCAAGTGAATGATGTGCCGGAAGATCCCGCTAACCGTCCGCCGACCGACATAACCCTGCTGACACCCTTTGTTGCCGAAAATGCCGGCGGAGGCACCTATATCGGCTCTCTGGCCGCCATCGATCCTGACGCGGGAAATGAGTTCACCTATGAGATCGTTGAGGATCCGGATGGGCGGTTCGAGCTCGTTGGCAATTTGCTACGGGTCCGGAGCGGAGCTTCTTTCGACTACGAGACGAAAGCGGCGCATCAGGTTGTGATACGCGTCATGGATCAGGGAGGCCTGGCCTATACGAAGGTCTTCACCATCGCCGTAACCGATGTGAACGAGCGGCCGACCGACATCATTCTGGCAACGACGAGCATCGATGAAAACAGGCCTGGCGGAAGTGTCATCGGCACCTTGACCGGAGTCGACCCCGATTTTGAGAACGCCTTCACTTACGCCATCATCAACGATCCTGACGGCAAGTTCCAGATCGTAGGCAATACTCTTCAGGTCAAAGATGGGGCCTCGCTTGATTTCGAAGCGAAGAGTTCTCATTCCGTGACGATCCGGATATTCGACCGAGGTGGTCTGTCTTTCGATAAGACGTTCACTATTCTCGTTCACAACGTCAATGAGGCGCCGACCGGGATAACGTTGTCCGCGACGGGAATCAGCGAAAGCAGCCCGCCCGGCACGATTGTTGGAACGCTAAGCGGCATCGATCCCGATGCGGGCAATACGTTCAGCTATGAGATCGTCAACGATCCGGACGGGAAGTTTCAGATCGTCAACAATCTGCTTCAGCTGCGCGCGGGTGCTGTTCTCGACTACGAGACAAAAAGCGCGCATCAAGTGACGGTCCGCGTCATCGATCAGAATGGCCTGTCGTTCGACAGAACCTTTACGATTGCCGTCGGCAATGCGCCCGAGCCCGTTCCCAACTCCACGCCGGTCAACATCACTCTGACGGCGACGAGCGTGAGTGAGAGCGCGCTGGGAGGCACCGTCATCGGAAAGCTGAGCGCGGACGATCCGGATGCCGGGAATACCTTTACCTATACGATATTCAACGATCCGGACAGTAAGTTCCAGATCGTCGGAAACACCCTGCAGCTCAGGAGCGGCGCGACGCTGGATTTCGAGGCGAAAGCCGTCCATCAAGTCACTGTCAGGGTCAAGGATCAGGGTGGCCTAACGTATGACAAGATCTTTTACATTACCGTCGGCGATGCCAATGAACGGCCAACGGACATTCTTCTCTCCACCAGTCGCGTGAACGAGGATAGCGCCGGTAACGCGCTGATCGGGATGCTGACCGGCGTCGATCCGGATGCGGGAAATACCTTCCGCTACACCATCGTCGATGATCCCGATGGGAAGTTCCAGATCGTTGGTAACGAGCTTCGTCTGCGGGCTGGCGCTGTTCTCGACTATGAGAAGAAAGCGAGCCACCAGGTGACCGTTCGCGTCATCGACCAGAACAATCTGTTTCATGACAAGACATTCACCATATCGGTCAACGATGTCGATGAGACACCGCACAACCGACCGCCGATCGACGTGACGCTTTCGACGCGCTTTGTCATGGAGGGATCGCCCGGAGGAACGGTGATCGGCCTTTTGGCGGGTGTTGATCCTGATGTTGGTGATCGACTGACTTACGTGATCGTTGACGATCCGGACGGTAAGTTCCAGATTTCCAACGATGCGCTGGTTCTGAAAGCCGGCGCGGTCATCGATTACGAGACCAAGAGCAGTCACCAGGTCACGGTCAGGGCGATCGACCGAAATGGGCTTTTCGTTGACAAAATCTTTTACATTACGGGCGGCGATGCCAATGAACGGCCAACGGACATTCTTCTCTCCACCAGTCGCGTGGACGAGGACAGCGCCGGTAATGCGTTGATCGGAATGCTGACCGGCGTCGATCCGGATGCGGGAAATGCCTTCAACTACGCCATCGTCGATGATCCCGATGGCAAGTTCCAGATCGTTGGTAACGAGCTTCGTCTGCGGGCTGGCGCTGTTCTCGACTATGAGAAGAAAGCGAGCCATCAGGTGACCATTCGCGTCATCGACCAGAACAATCTGTTTCACGACAAGACGTTCACCATATCGGTCAACGATGTCGATGAGACACCGCACAACCGACCGCCGACCGACGTGGCGCTTTCGACGCGCTTTATCATGGAGGGAGAGCCTGGAGGAACGGTGATCGGCCTTCTGACGGGTGTTGATCCTGATGTTGGTGACCGACTGACTTATGTGATCGTTGACGATCCGGACGGTAAGTTCCAGATTTCCAACGATGCGCTGGTTCTGAAAGCCGGCGCGGTTATCGACTATGAGACCAAGAGCAGTCACCAGGTCACGGTCAGGGCGATCGACCGAAATGGGCTCTTCCTTGACAAGATCTTCACCATCGCCGTCCACGATGTGAATGAAGCCCCGATCGAGTTGACGCTTTCGAATAGCAGGGTCGATGAGAACGCCTTGGGCGGCACCGAGATCGGCCTGCTCAGCGCGGTAGACCACGATGCGGGAGATGATTTCACGTACGAGATCGTCGATGACCCCGACGGAAAGTTCCAAATCTCGGGCGGCGTGCTCCAAGTCCGGGCCGGGGCGTCTCTCGACTTCGAGAGCAAGGCCAGTCATCAGGTCAAAATCAGGGCGCTCGACCAGGGACACCTGTCCTATGAAAGAGTTTTCACGATCCGGGTGAGCGACCTCAATGAAGCTCCTTCCGGTCTGACGCTCTCGTCGACCAGCGTGAAGGAGAATGTCCCTGGAGGCACGACGATCGGTATTCTTCACGGTATCGATCAGGATGCCGCGAGTTCAGCGACATACGAGATTGTCAGCGATCCGGATGAAAAATTCCAGGTCGTCGACAATCTCCTTCAGGTTCGCAACGGCACTGCGCTCAACTATGAAACGCAGGCCTCCCACCAAGTCACGGTGAGGGTGAAGGACCAGTATGGCCTCACCTTTGATCAGACTTTCACCATCGTCGTTCAAGACATTTCTGAGGCTCTGCCCAACCGCGCGCCGTCCGCTCTCGGTGTCAGCAATCTGAGAGTTTACGAATTGACCGCAAAGGGCACCGAGATCGGAACGCTGGTTGCTTTGGACGCCGATGAGGGCGACACGCTCACTTTCTCTATCGCCGATGATGGGGCTGCTGGCCGCTTCATGATTGAAGGCAACAGGCTCTTGGTCGCCGACGGTACCAAGCTCGACTACGAGCAGGCATCGTCGCATCAGTTACGAATCCGCGTGACAGACAAGAGTGGCGCGTATCTTGAGCAATCCGTAACGGTTACCGTTCTCGATGTTTCGCCGGAGAACGTGACCGGAGGTGCCAGTGACGACACATTCATCGGCGGTGCCGGACGCGACAATATCGCGGGCGGCTCCGGCAACGATAAACTTTATGGACGCCTGGGTGCAGATACACTGAGCGGGGGCGCTGGAAGGGATATTTTCGTCTTCGATATCAAGCCGGGAGGGAAGGCGGATCGCGACAAGATCGTCGACTATCGTGTGAGCGACGATTCGATCTATCTTGATAACGCGATCTTCCGAAAGCTGGGCAAGGGCTCGCCAACCAAACCCTTGAAGCTGAACAAAAATTACTTCGTCGTTGGGGAGGCCGCTCAGGACAGCAACGACTATCTGATCTACAATCCGCGGAAGAAGACACTTTACTACGATGCGGATGGATCAGGTCCTGGAAAGGCAGTTGAGATTTTCACGACGCAAAGTGTCGTGAAGTTCACGGCGAGCGAGTTCTTCGTTATCTAGTGGCCTGGCCGCAACGCCAGTGCTGAGCCCCGACATGGATCGGGGCTCTTTGCTTTTTACAGACGCTTTGTTGGCCTGCATTCCGGCCAGCGACATCGCTACGAGCGACCGCTCTGTTCCCTGGCAGCCAATAACCGTTCCTTGGGGGCCAAGACGCCCTCGGTGACCTCGCGTTAGATCGTTGCATAGGGACAAATTCCGTCAAAATCCGGTTCGCGTCCCTAACCGCAGTTTTAACGTGAGGGGGTACGCCATGGCTAACGAGGCGTTTGGGGCAAATCAGCTTTCCGTCAATGGGATTGACTGGGAGGAGCAGGAGAAGGCGCTGACGACTCCTATCGAAGGCGGGGCGTCGCTGGCCGATACCTCCTCCGTGCAGTCCGCCAATCCGGGGCAGGTCTATGAGCTGACGGCCGGGGCGGACGCTCTCTTCGGGACGGGCGGCGACGACACGTTTCGCGTGAATGTCTACACCGATCTCTCGTCGCAGGACGAACTTCATGGGGCCGACGGGATTGACACTTTGATGGTGTCGGTTGCTGCAGACCTGTCCTCACTGAAGGCGTTTGATGGCATCGAAGTTATTCAAGGCGATGACCGGGGCACCCATATCACGATTTCCGCCGAGCGCCTTCGGGATGTTTTGACGATTTCTGGTGGTGCGGGGACGGACGTTCTTGTCCTGACCGGCGGCGTCACCAGCCTCGTCGGCAAGACGATCCTTGGAATCGAGCAGATCATTTTTGACGGCTCCAAGATGTTGCTCACGGTTGACAGCAAGGATGTCGCGCTTGCGGTGAGCGGTAGCAACGATAGCAGCAGCACTCTCATCTTGACCGGCGGCGCTGCGTTTACCGCTGCAGAGGTGGAGCGGCTCTTCAAGCAAGGCATTTCCGTCGTTAAAGACAGTGCTGGGACCTACACGAATCTCGTCCCTGAACTCACCGGACAAATCGGTGGGTATGTGAAGGCCGGCGAGCAGATCCATTTCCTGTCGAAGACAACCCTCATTGATGACGACATCCGTGATATATACGTGCAGATTGAAGGCGCGCGCGACGGTATTGACCATTGGAGTGTCGATACAAGCGGACGTGTCCAGCTGGTGCAGCAGGACGGCTCGACGTTCGTGAGCGTTGACGGGACCATCATCGGAGCTCTTCAGGACTTCGGTCCCCAGAATGGGATGAATCTGTCAGCGAACTCGAACGCGACTATGGAGCGGGTAACCGAATTTCTTCATGCACTAACTTACTGGACTTCGAATCTGGAAGATCCAATCGGTCATCAGGTCAATTTCCGCGTCGCCATGATGGATCAGGTGGGCCGGGAAATGAACACGTGGGGCAAAGTCTTCATCGGCGAAGAGCAGAACTCGGCGCCCACCGACATCATTCTCTCGGACCTGACGGTCCTTGAGCATGATCTCCCCGGTTCCGGCATCGGCCTGTTCACGACGGAAGATGCGAATGCTGGCGATACCTTTACCTACACGCTCATCGACGATGCCGGCGGATTGTTCGCCCTCGATCCCCTCCGGAATAACAAGCTCGTGGTTGGGGATGGCTTCCGCATCGATTTTGAGCGCCAGCGGGAACACGACATCGTCGTACAGGTCGATGACGGCCATGGCGGTGTATTCCAGAAGACGATCACCATCAGCGTCCGCGACGCGGCTCCGGAACTGACGCGCGGGACTGAGGGCGATGATCTCATGCTTTCCGATGTCGGCAATGACATGTTGTTCGGCAACGGCGGAAACGACACCCTCATCGGTGGTGAAGGGCGTGACCGCCTGTATGGCGGTGTGGGCCACGACGTGTTCGTCTTTGACCAGCCCCAAACCTTGTCCAATCGAGACACCATCCACGACTTCAACACCGCGGAAGACATGATCTATCTGGCGAAGGGCTTCTACGTTACCGCGGGTGCAATAGGTGCGCTGACGGAACAGGCCTTCGTTGTCGGATTGGAGGCGACGACGGAAGATCAACGCTTTATCTATGATATCGAAGAAGGCCGGCTTTATTACGATGCCGATGGCAGCGGCGAAGATTTCACCATGCGTGAGATCGCGTTTTTCGCCGGAGACGAGAAGCCGGTTCTGACGTTCAGCAACTTCTATATCTACGACAACGTCAATTCCCCTTTCATCTGATCAAGAAAAAGGCGTGGGCCCCACATCTAGTGGGGCCCAGTGCGTCCTGACACGAGAAATTTGGAGATTCAATAATGGCTTACAATCTCACAATCGTTGCCGCATCCGGGGGAACACAGGGAACGGGCAGCAACGGCCCGTACACGGTCATTTTCCCCGAGAACATCGCGACCGACACCGTGATCGGCACGATGGTCGGCTTTGACACGACGAAGAATTATACTTTCCGTTTCAAGACGGTTGGCGGCGTCCTGTACGATGGTGAGGGCCGCTTTAAGATTGTTGGAGACAAGATCGTCGTTGCTGACGGCGGCGATGTTAAGTTCAATTACGAGGACATTTCGCTCTTCAACCTCAAGATCGAAGTTGTCGACGCGTTGGGAGTCGTTCAGCATGAAGGCGGCTATAACGTCAGCCTTACGGACGTTAATGAGGCTCCCAAGAATCTCAATCTCTCCAACACGTCAATCGTTGAGAATTCAGCCGGTGCCCTCATCGGCAACCTGACCGCATCCGACCTCGATGCAGGCGATACCAAGACCTACTCGATTACGAAGGATGATGACGCCAAGTTCGTCATCACCAACAACAAACTCTACCTGCGCGCGGGCGTGAGCCTCGATTATGAAACGAAGCAATCTCACAAGGTAACGGTGCGCGTAACGGACAAGGCGGGGCTCTTCGTCGAAAAGGAGTTCACCATCGCGGTCACTAACGACCCTTCTGATGACGCCCCCACGAACACGGCTCCGAGCAATGTCCGCTTGACGACGGGTGGCACGACGGCGGCTGTGAATGAGAACTCGGGGGCAGGCACGCCTGTTGCGACGGTAACGGCGGATGACAACGGCGGCACCGCGGGTCTTCGTTACACGACGAACAGCTCGGTGTTCGACATCAACGCCACCACCGGCCAGATCACGGTGAAGAACGGTGCGGTTCTCAACTATGAGGGCACGAACACCTACACGATGACGGTGACGGTGACGGATTTGAACGGCACCGGCCTGTCGACGCAGCAGACCTTCACGATCAATCTGAACAACGTGAACGAAGCGCCGACTGGGGTGAACTTCACGAACGTTCAGACGGTCCAGGCAGGTGCGACGGGGGCGAATTCCCAGGTCGTGAAGGCGAATGCTGTCGATCCAGATGCCGCCGGAAGTGGCTTCACGAACAACAGCTACCGTTTCAGCAACGGCAACCTGACCGACGACACGGGCCTGTTCAAGATCGACGCCACGACCGGCCAGATCACGACCACGCGTGCAGTGACGGCAAGCGACGCCGGAACGAAGACGTTGAATGTCGTTGCGTATGACGGAAGCCTTGTCGGCCCGGCTGTGGCGTACACCGTCACTGTGCAGGGCGCAGCCAACACGGCTCCGACCAATGTCCGCCTGACAGCAGGTGGCACGACGGCGGCTGTGAACGAGAATTCGGCGGCAGGCGCGGTTGTCGGCACCGTAACGGCGGACGACGACGGCGGCGCATCGGGTCTTCGCTACGCGACGAGCAGCTCGATGTTCGACATCAACGCCACCACCGGCCAGATCACGGTGAAGAACGGTGCGGTTCTCAACTATGAGGGCACGAACACCTACACGATGACGGTGACGGTGACGGACACGAACGGCACCGGCCTGTCGACGCAACAGAACTTCACGATCAACCTGAACAACGTGAACGAAGCGCCGACTGGGGTGAACTTCACGAACGTTCAGGCGGTCCAGGCGGGTGCGACGGCGGCGAATGCCCAGGTTGTGAAGGCGAATGCTGTCGATCCGGATGCTGTCGGAAGCGGCTTCACGAACAACAGCTACCGTTTCAGCAATGGCGGCCTGACCGACGATACGGGCCTGTTCAAGATCGACGCCACGACTGGCCAGATCACGACCACGCGTGCAGTGACGGCGAGCGACGCCGGAACGAAGACGTTGAATGTCGTTGCATATGACGGAGGCCTTGTCGGCCCAGCTGTGGCGTACAATGTCACCGTGCAGGCCGCGACCAACACGGCTCCGACCAATGTCCGCCTGACAGCAGGTGGCACGACGGCGGCTGTGAACGAGAACTCGACGGCAGGCACGGTTGTTGGGACCGTGACGGCGGATGACGACGGCGGCGCGTCGGGTCTTCGTTACGCGACGAACAGCTCGGTGTTCGACATCAACGCCACCACCGGCCAGATCACGGTGAAGAACGGCGCGTCTCTCAACTATGAAGGCACCAACACCTACACGATGACGGTGACGGTGACGGACACGAACGGGACCGGCCTGTCGACGCAGCAGAACTTCACGATCAACTTGAACAACGTGAACGAAGCGCCGACCGGGGTGACCTTCACGAACGTTCAGGCGGTCCAGGCGGGTGCGACGGGGGCGAATGCCCAGGTTGTGAAGGCGAATGCCGTCGATCCGGATGCCATCGGAAGCGGCTTCTCGAACAACAGCTACCGCTTCAGCAATGGCGGCCTGACCGACGATACGGGCCTGTTCAAGATCGACGCCACGACTGGCCAGATCACGACCACGCGTGCAGTGACGGCGAGCGACGTCGGGCAGAAAACTCTGAAGGTCGTTGCATATGACTCTGCAAACGGCTCCCTGATCAGCCCTGAAATCTCTCACATCTTCGATGTCGTTGCCGCGGATATACCGACCATCTGGATCACCGCCGCGGACGCAGTGAAGAATGAGGGGAATTCCGGAACCACCGCCTATACCTTCACAGTCACTCGAAGCCACGGAGTCGGAGCCTCGAGCGTTAACTGGAACGTCGCGGGGACGGGAAATGATCCGGCGACGGCGGATGACTTCGTCAGCATGAGCGGCTCGGTCAGTTTCGCGGACAAGGAGACCGTCAAGACCATCACCGTTCTGGTGAAGGGTGATACGGTGTTTGAGGCGAATGAGGCGTTCACCGTCACGTTGTCGGGCGCCACGAACGGGGCGATCACCGGCGCTTCCGCGACTGGCGTCATCAACAATGACGATGTGGCGCCGGGCGTTCCGACCGTCTCCATCGTTGCGACGGACGCTGTGAAGGCTGAAGGTGATACGGGGACGACCGATTTCACCTTTACCGTCACGCGCAACAGCAGCGTCGGTCTTTCGACGGTCGACTGGTCGCTGGGCGGAACCGGAAACAATCCGGCAGCCTCAAGCGACTTCGAGACGACGAGTGGCACAGTTGTCTTCGCGAACGGCGAAACGACGAAAGTCATCACGATCAAGGTCAAGGGTGATACCGTTGTCGAAGCCGACGAGGGCTTCGCCGTGACGTTGGTTAATCCGGAGAACGCGGTGATCGACACGGGTGTTGCCTTCGGCGAAATCCGCAATGACGACACGACCCCCGTCCAGAACCGCGCGCCGACCGACATCACCATGTCGAATTACAGTGTCCAGGAACTCAGCGGTGAGACGACTGTCGTCGGTCAACTGTCGACCGTTGATGCCGATAATACGAGCGGTTTCACCTATACCTTGATCGACAATGCAGGCGGGCGCTTCAAGATTACCAACGGCGTCCTGGTCGTGGACAACGGCTTCAAGCTCGACTTCGAACAGGCGACGTCTCACCTGGTCAAAATCAAGGTGGAGGATACCGCCGGTGGGACATTCGAAAAATCGCTGACGATCTCTGTCACCGACATGCCGCGAGAATTCACCCTCGGATCTGTCTACAATGACATCTTCAAGGGCGGAGCGGGCATTGATCGTCTCTCAGGGAATGCTGGAAATGACACAATTTTCGGCAATGGTGGAAACGACGTTCTCGCTGGCGGTGCCGGTAACGACGTGCTGAGAGGCGGCCTCGGCAAGGATGTCCTGACTGGTAACTCAGGAAAGGACACCTTCGTCTTCGACACCAAGTTCAACGCGAAGACGAACAAGGACCTGATCAAGGACTATAGCGTCAAGGACGACTCGATCTGGTTGGAAAACACCCTCTTCAAGTCGAACAAGGCGCTTTACGCCACGATCAAGAAGGGAACCGAGGCGAAGCCTGCCAAGCTCGCCAGCAAGTTCTTCACTGTCGGTGACAAGGCGAAGGATAAGGACGCCTACTTCGTCTACGACTCGACGAAGCGCGTCTTGTATTACGATGCGGACGGTGACGGTGCGAAGGCTGCCGTCGCTATCGCGACCTTCAGCAAGAACAAGGCACTGAAGAACTTCATCTATAAGGAGCTGTTCTTCATCTAAACGAAGAGCATCGCGCGAACAGAGCCCCGGCAGGCAACTGCCGGGGCTCTTCAGTTTTCGGGCATGTTTCGTGCGATGTCGGAAGTGATTCGCCGATTACTTCACCGGAAACCTACAGGTGCGCTGTATTACAATGCAGACGGATCCGGCAAAGGCGCAGCCCTGAAGTTTGCCTAACTCGGCAGAATCTCAAGATGACGGCGTCGGATTTCTACGTCATCTAGTCGAAGCAGTAACTCTCACGCCTCGTGCCGGTGGAGCATCAGGTTTGTTTCACCGCCGACCGCCTGCCTCTCGCCAAGCGCCATTCGCTCGCGCTATGACCTACTACGATGCCGACGGATCGGGCGCAGGGGGGGCGTTGAGATTTTCACGACGAAGAAAGCTATCAAGTTTGTCGCCAACGAGTTCATGATTATCTAACGCTGGAAATCAGACGCAACTCGAACCTCGGCGCCCCCGCGCCGAGGTTTTTTATTTCTGATGTCAGCGCGACAGCCGTCCTTGTAAGCGCTGAGCGTGTTCTTGCTCGCGATTTGTCTGTTCCGATGTATCTCGAAGCAACTCTTTTCCTTCGACTTTTAAGTCCGGACCTGAAGGGCGCGGTCGTATTATAACATACATACATGGAAACTGTTCCGTTCTAGCCAATTCTAGTTCCGCGCACGCCAAGACATATATCCTGAACTTGACCAGGTTGCATTTCGGAAACGAGATCGCGAATGCGAAATGCTATTGCGAAGCTGAGCGATGATCCGCTCGGTCCAGCGGCGATTGCAGACGATCTGTTCAAATGGACGATCCATTGGAAGCGCACGATCATGAAGAAAGACAACCATGGATATGGAAAAGTCAGCCTCATAACGCCGGCACTGCACGTGATATCGATGCTTAGTATCAATGTGCTCGTGGTATTGGTTGCGTTGAACTTGGGCGCGAGCAGTTTGCTCGATCTTGATTTCAGAGAGGGATTATACTTCTTCTCAGAAATTTATATGATCGCTCTGCTCGCGATTTTCAGTTTGGTTTTTCTTCTAAACGACCTCCCGGGAGCCATACTTGTCAAGCTCGCCGTTTGGATTGGTTTCAAGAGCTTTGGCAGCAAGCGGTCGGCAAACTGGCGGGCGAAGCTCAATAGAAGCGGACGAAGCCGGAGCTTCGCATCCAGGCTGGTATCCTGGCTCGATGGTTATTCAGATCTCCGTGGCTTCTCGGATCAGGAGAAGCTTCCGAACTGGCGATATAACTAGGGCTTTTCCTCTTTACAGAAAACGAGACGCGGACATTGCTCACAATGAAGACGAAAATGCGAGACGATACACTCCTGATGACTCCAAGAGAGTTCTGCTTGGCGAGAGGATTGAACTTCACGCCGATGCGCCAGCGTGTCTATCGGGAGATAGCGGTGAATGGGAGCATTGGAGCCTATGAAATCGCGCACAATCTCAGCTCTCTTGGAAAGCAGGTCAATGTGACCAGCATCTACAGAGCCCTGGACTTTCTGCTTTCGGGGGGGCTGATCTACAAAGTGAATCTCAGTAAGAAATTCGCTGTCGCGCCGTTGGCTGAGGCCGTGCCAAGCGCCGTCAATATGGTGCTGATTTGCAAGGCCACGGGGCTCGTTACGAAGGTCTATTCCTCAGAGTTGGAAGAGCATATTGCGCAACTGACAAGGAAGATGGGGTTCAGCATGACGCGAGCCGTCGTCGAAATTGAAGGAGATGGCAATCGGCCCCAACTCGCGCGGAGCGCCTCATAACGCCACGACGCGCGTTTCCATGGAGCGAAGCCGCCTGACGCGCGGCCTATCCTTAGCCGTCATCGTCTCTCACTCATCTATCTATCTGGGGATGCGTGCGGTGTCGTGTTGCAATTGACCTGCCTGTTCCTTCCGAGAGATTTCTATGAAGTCCAAGGTTTTGTGTAGGCGTCTCGCTCGATGAAAGCCGCTATGTGCGTGAGGCGATGCTAAATCGGATCCGGACCTCGTTTGAAGCGCACAACTTGCCAAATGACGCAAAGCTGGCGACGCTTTCTTGGGGCGGAAACGCTCTGACCGTATGGGGCAGGGTTTCGGTGCATGGGCGCGCGCGAATAGCTATGGTAATGTGGCGACGTTTGATCGGTCGACCGGAGGTTTCTTCCTTGGTGCCGACCTCTTCGCCGACCACTGACATCTAAGTTTTGTTGATGGCTATAGCCAAAGCGCGATTGACGTCGAGAAACGGGCCTCGCCGGTGATTGTCGACAGCTATCACGCGGCGTTCTATGGCGGCACGCAATTTGGCGCGTGGGGCGTGCGGACATGAAAATCGGCGTCGTCTATTCGGGTCAACTTACAAAGAATGCGTAAGATCCCGCCGTTAAGGCGAGCATACTCGTCAAGTTCTACTCAGAGCGCAGTTCTCTGGGGACGACAAACGCGCGATGACAACGCAGGGGGCCGTGATCATAAGCCTCTGCGTTTTGCCTCAAACGGCGGCGCACGTCATGCGCATGACGCCAGGGACCGGCGGCCGTTGCGCGTGTCTCCCGGCGTTTCATCCCATTGTGCGCGATAGCGCCTATAAAAATGCGAGAGGTCACTGAAGCCATACTCAAAGGCAATGTCGGCGATCGTTCTATGATCCTCAGACGGCGTGCGTAAGACATGCCGGCAAGCATCGAGACGCGCGGCGATCATGTTCTCGCTGAAAGACTTTCCGGTAAGTTCGAAAAGTTTATGAACATAGCGCTCCGAAACGCCGAGATGCTGGCTGACCTTGGTCGGGTTCAGGTTCGGGTTCGTGAGATTCTGATGGATGAATCGTTTCGCTGCGGCAAGCCGTGCCGCGCGCAGCCCGCCGCGAAGCTGTTCCACCTCCCCGGGCTTTGCAGTTGCAGCCAGGAGATCGCAGAGAATTTCCCCGGCTTTCTCGCCGACTTCGTCCGGCAGCGTGCGGATCGTTCGGGATAGCGAAGAAACGTAGTCGGCCAGAAGTCTGACAACGCCTGAGTCTTTTGACAGTTGCTGACTGACATCGAAAGCTGCTCCCAGGCGGCTGTCGAGAAGACGCTTCGGAATATGGATGGTCGTCGTGTTCAGGCTCCGGTCGAGAATGAACGCGTCGCTTGGAGCGGTGGTGTCAAAGATGGCAATATCACCGGTGCTGAGGGAAAACTGATTGCGAGCGACGGAATGCGCCGTTCCGCCATTGATGAACTGAAGGCAATATGCCTCTTCGGTCGCGCGGCGGATTTCCGCCGCGTCACGGTACATGCGCTGCGGGGGAAGGCGGGCAAGCGACAGGTTTACCGCGCCGAGACCAAACATCTCAACGCGAGCTTCGAACGCTCCGCGACCCGATCGCTCAGCCTTCATGCCGAGGAAGGAGTCGCAGATCACATCGAGCCAGAAGGGAAACTGATCTTCAGTCTTTAGGGCACTTGTATCGAAGATGAGGGGCATGCGAGGTCTTGAGGCAATTAGTAATGATGTATCATGCACAGATGTAAATGATGTATCATATGCATATAGAAGAGAATAACATATAGTTATATTTATAGTATAGTGTCTCAAAGCTAAAACTAAGTTTGTCTGAAGTGGGCGCAGGCGGGCGAAAACAGTTCTCTCTGGACCAATCAGAGTTCCCTCTCGTCCAGAGACGCGAGAGCGTGAGCCTCCTAGACTCGAAGGTTGGACACGAGCTTTTTTGCGAATCCCCCGCGAAATCAGCGCATCAACCGAGGTTAAGGACATCATGACCGCGCCAGCATTTTGGAACAGCGAATTCACCGTTAACTCGACCACGACGAATGACCAGAACGAGCCTGTCGTTACGGCCCTCGCTGATGGACGTTTCGTGGTGACATGGACCGATTGGAGCCAGGGGGAAGGCGACACGACCGTCCGCGCTCAGATGTACAATGCGGATGGTTCCAAGAAGAGCAATGAGTTCGTCGTTCACAGCACGACGACGAACAATCAACATCAGCCGTCGGTCACGGCGTTGAGCAACGGCAATTTCGTCGTCGTCTGGGCCGACGACCGTCTATCGACGGAAGCGAATCCGAATGTGGAAGTCTACGGCCGGGTATTCAATGTCGATGGAGTGCCGGTAGGGAATGAGTTTCTTGTTCCGATGCAGATGGGCGGCGGATCGACAAATGGGAATCAGATGTTGCCGAGTGTCTGCGCGATCTCCGGCACAGCGGGTTTCGCGGTTTCCTGGCACGACGACAATCCGCACGGAACCGACTCGTCCGGCTCGTCCATCCGCACGATCATGTATAATGGAGACGGAACGCCTCGCACAGGCGAAATACAGGTCAATGTCAAGGCACAAGACGACCAGACGTCGCCTGCTATGGCCGATCTCGGCAATCAAAAGTTCGTCGTTGTCTGGACTGATCAGACGGGCGATGCCGACCAGAGCGCCGCAATCAAGATGCGCATCGTCAACAGCGACGGGACATTCGCAACTGGGGAAAACCGCGTCAACACGGAGGTGGGCGGCGATCAAATGAATGCCAAGGTCACTCGCCTCGCCAATGGCGGATTTGTCGTGACATGGCAGAGCGGCGAGCTGAACGACTATGAGATCGCGGCTCGCGTTTATGACGCTTCCGGGGCTCCGATCGGGGGCGAATTCGCGGTCAATTCTTCGACGTTCGATAAGCAGATCGAGCCGACGGTCACGGCTTTGAACGATGGTCGTTTCATGGTGACCTGGTCGGACAATAGCGAGTTCGTGGAAAGCGACTACGAGGTGAAGGGGCAGATCTTCGCACTTTCCGGCGGTCACTATGCAAAGGACGGCGGCGAGTTCCGCGTCACGACGGGGGGAATACACAATCAGCAGAAGTCTTCCGTAACCACGCTGGTCGATGGCCGCGTGGTCGTTGCCTGGTGGTCGGACAATGGGGATTCATCGTCCGGAGCCGTCCATGCCCGCATTCTCGAGCCGCGCGAAGCCGGCATCGAACTTCCCGGGACTGCACTCAACGACGATTACATCGGTACGGCCTTTAATGACACGCTGCACGGAGCGGGCGGCAACGACAAGCTCGACGGGGCCGGCGGGAATGACATTCTGGACGGTGGCGCTGGCGCCGATGCCCTCATAGGCGGAGCCGGGTTCGACTATGCCGATTATCGTTCTTCGACCTCGTGGGGCGTTAACGTCAATCTCCAGGAGGGAGGAGGCGAGTACGGAGATGCCGCGGGCGACGTCTATGTCGGCATCGAAGGTGCCTATGGAAGCGCGTTTGGCGATTCCTTCATTGGGAATGGCGCAGCGAACCACTTCCTCGGGGGCGACGGAGACGACTATTTCACCGCTTCTGCGGGCGCGGACACCATGGACGGTGGTCGAGGTATGGATACGGTCGACTATTGGGGTGCCACATCATCCGTCATCATTTCGCTCATGCCTGGCGCTGTACAAGGTGGCTTCGCAGCAGGGCAGGTTCTTATCGACATCGAGAAAGTCTTCGGATCCGCCTTCAACGACACGATGAGCGGTAATGATGAAGTCAACTATCTCATTGGCAATGCAGGAGATGATTCCCTAAGTGGCCTCGGTGGGGATGATTATCTCGCTGGCGAGGCCGGCAACGACACGCTGCTTGGCGGAAGCGGGGCAGATCTGTTGATCGGCCAAGAAGGGAATGACCTTCTCGAAGGAGGCTCTGGCGCCGACACTCTGAGAGGGGACGACGGTATCGACATGGCGTCCTACGCCCACTCGTCTGAAGCCGTGGTGGTGTCCCTGGCTGATCCCAGCATCAATCAAGGTGTCGACGCCATCGGCGACCGCTATCTCGGTATTGAGGGGCTGATCGGTTCCGCTTTCAACGATTGGCTGATTGGTGACGCAGGCAACAACATTCTGGAAGGCGGTGCGGGTGCCGATACGCTCGATGGTGGCGACGGGTTTGATATCGTCAGCTACGCGAGATCCTCAAGCGCCGTCCGCATGGATCTTGGAGGCATAGGGCTCAGTACCGGCGATGCGGTGGGCGACGTTCTTATCAGCATCGAAGGCGTCGAAGGATCTCAGTTTGATGACGTTCTCATCGCGGGGAGCTCCGGCAGCTACTTCCTCGGCGGTGGCGGGAACGATTGGATGCAGGCCGGCGGGGGTGCGGACAACCTGAATGGTGGCGATGGTTTCGACACAGTGACGTGGGCGACCGCGAGCGGTCGTGTCGTCGTCAACCTGTCTAATCAGGCCGCGAATGGCGGAGCGGCGTTGGGTGACGTCGTGACCGGCGTCGAAGCGTTCTATTTGACCGCCTATGGCGATCACTTCACCGCGAACCCGGCGACCTCCGTCACCGTCTATGGGATGGCAGGTAACGATGTGATCATCGGCTCCGCACAAGCCGACTATCTCGACGGTGGTTCCGGAAGCGATGTGCTTCAAGGCGGCGGCGGGAACGATACCTATTTGGTCGATGTCGCATCTGACGTCGTCGTGGAACTCGCCGGAGGAGGCTACGACACGGTTTACGCAAGCACGAACTATGTTCTTGGCTCGCGTATGGAGGTTGAGGTTCTTTGCGCAGCAGGAGGGTCCGCGTCCATCTCGCTCACGGGATCTGAAACCAACAATACGATCATCGGGAATGATGGTGCCAATCGCCTCGAAGGTAAGGGGGCGCGCGATGTTATCCGCGGCGGGGCTGGTAACGACCGCATCGATGGCGGCCTTCACTCGGACACGCTCGATGGCGGTGCGGGGCGCGATATCTTCGTGTTCAGCACGAAAATCGACAAGAAGAAGACGAACGTCGACAAGATCGTCAAATTCAATGTCAAGGATGACTCAATCCACTTGGAGAACGCGATCTTCAAGGCGCTCGGCAAGGGGTCGGTGAAGAAGCCGGTGAAGCTGAAGGCTGACATGTTCACGATCGGCAAGGCGGCAACCGATGAGAATGATAGGATCATCTACGACAAGAAGACGGGTGCCTTGTATTACGATGCAGATGGAAGCGGTTCAGGCGCGGCTCTGATGTTCGCTCAGCTCGATAAGAACCTGAAGCTGACGGCAGCGGATTTCTTCGTCATCTAGCAGCCAGGGGGGGCGGCCGTGCGGCGGAGCGATCACTCCGCCGCACGATAGTGGGATCGGTGATTGCCACGGCCGCCATCTTCGGCGTCGGTGGTCGTTTACATGACCGGACGCTGGTGGCAGCGGCAGCGGGGCGGCCCCTGGAGCGTTGCTATCGAGCGCGGCCTCGGGCCAGTCGCGGTCGGATTGATTTTCGCCGGTCCTCTCGCCGTCGCCCAGGCCGCCCATCTCTGGCGCCGCGCTCTACCTGACGAAAATCGGGCCTTATCCGCTCCTCGGAGCCGTGGCAGCGGTTTATCTTCTCGTTCACATGATGGGGTTTTGAACCGGTATCGCCGATGCTTGCATCGAGACTCGCGCGTAAGCTCGATCGTCGCGGTCGGAGAGCCGCGACGATCTGTTCGTCAGGAAGCGATCAGATGACGTAGAAATCAGCGTAGGTCATCTTCAGGTTTTTGGACAGGACCGCGAACTTGATCGCGGCTGCCCCGCCGATGCCATCCGGATCGTAGTAGAGCACGCCGGTCTTCTTGTTGTAGATGATGCGGTCGCTTGCATCATGGGCGCTTGTGCCGATGTGGAACATATCGGCCGCAAGCTTCTTCGGCTTTGTCGGCGAGCCGCTGCCGAGTTTCTTGAACACGGCATTGTCGAGCCAGATCGTGTCGTCCTTCACGCTGAAGTCCAAGATCTTGTCGACGTTCTTCGAGGCGTGAAGCTTCGTATCGAAGACGAAGATGTCCTTGCCGGCATCGCCCTTGAGCACGTCGCTGTCGAGTCCGCCGTAAAGCTTGTCGTTGCCGATGCCGCCATAGAGCGCATCACGTCCGGCGTTGCCGAGAAGCGCATCATTGCCGCCCTGGCCCTTGAGGACATCATTGCCGCGCGTACCGATAATTCGGTTCGCGGTGTTGCTGCCGGTCAGGCTGATGGCGTTGACGCCATAGGCGATGAGCTCTTCGATATCCGCAGTCGCATCGAGGGCGTAGGAAAAGTTGGCGTAGACGCGGTCGTACCCCTGTCCGGAGCCTTCCACGACCTGGTCACCAACGCCGACGTAATACGTGTCGTCGCCACCGAGGCCGATGAACGTGTTTGCGGCGCTGTTGCCGACAAAGATGTTGGCTGTATTGCTGCCCGTCAGCGTGATCGCGGCGTTGCCGGTGGCGTACATGTACTCCACATTCGGCGCGCTCGCGAGGCTGTAGCTGACGCTCGTATAAATGTAGTCCGTGCCGCCCCCGGCGGCCTCGACGATCGCGTGGGCGGCGTCATTGATGTAATAGATATCGTTGCCAGCACCGCCGTCGAGAGTGTCAGCGCCGCAGCTGCCGGTCAGCGCGTCGTTGCCGCCGCCGCCCCACAAGTAGTTGCTGCCATCGCCACCTGTGAGAGTGTCTGCGTAGTTCGAGCCGAGGAGGTTTTCGATGCTGATATAGGTGTCGCCAGCGGCCTCTCCGGCGGTGCCGGTGTTCGTATCGAGGCTCGCCGCAACACCCGCGGTTGCGAACTGGAACGAGGCGGTGTCGATGTCATCGCCGCCATCGATGGTGTCGCCGCCGAGACCGCCGGTGAGGATGTCGTTGCCTCCCATGCCGAGAAGCCGGTCGCCGGCATATTCGGTGCCGATATAAACGTCGTTGACGCCCGTTCCCGTGACCGTCACGGGAGCGATGCGTGCGTCGACGATGGTGGTCGAAATCAGGCCATAAACAGCCGCGGGGTCATACCACGTGACGGCGAGCCGCCCGTCCGCCATCTCGGAAATTTGAGGCGTATATTGCTGGCTCATTTTGTCGGTGGCAGCGTGGGAGTTCAGCAGCAGCTTCTCGGTCGCATTGCCGTTCCCGTCGACGACCTTGAGATAAATGTCGCCGTTGTCATCCGGGCTTTTCTCGCTATAGACAACGGCGACACGGCCGTCGCGGAGCGCGACTGAACTGATGTAATCGCCATCGTACAATCCGGACGTGGTGATGTCGACCGTCGTCCCTTTGACGCCTGCGAGATTGTAGAACTGTGCGACAACGCTTGCACCGTTGCTATAAACAACGGCGAATCCCGTTGCTACACCGGCGGCGTTCTTCTGCACCACGGTGTCCGAATAGGTTCCGTTGGCAACCGCCACTTCGCTTCCGATCGGCGTTCCCGAGGCGAGGTCGATCATGCGGTATTTTATTGAACCGCTTCGTGCGTAACTCAGAAGGAAACGATCCCCACCGAGTTCGACGATATCGGGATATTGCAAGCCCACCATCTGGAGAACGTTGATGTCGCTTCGTACCGTTCCGTCCAGGTTGTGAGCCGCCAGGCGCAGCGAGTCGTTCGTGTTGTAAACCGTGAGGAACCCGGTGTCGCCATAGCGGGCAAGAGACGGCGTATCCAACTGGCCGAGCGATTGATTGTCGACCACCGTTCGCGTGGAGCCCACCAAAGCGCCACTGGCGTTGAACACGCTCGTCTTGATGGCCGAGCTGTTCACGGAGCCGGTCGACTCGTTCCAGCTTATCGCGAAGCTGCCGTCGTTTCCGACGGCCTGAATCGTGCCGCTGTTCTGATACACCGCGCCGCTGGTCGAAACGGCGTGAGGGCCACCCATCTTCACGCCGGTGGAGGTGTAGATCTGGAAGTAGAGCTTTTGCCCCTCCCGCCAGCCGACGACATATCCGCCGGTCGGAAGGGTGCCGATGAAGTCTCGGTCGACGGAGGTCCCGCTTCGGGTGCGTACGTCGTCCTCAGTTCCCCAAATTCGATATGTCACAATCCTTCTCCCTTGTGATGAACCCGTCCACGGGAGACGCGGTTCTCTGCAGAGACGGGAGTTAACATTGGGGAAAACGGCGCGTCCCTAGGTGTTTACATGGGGTGGCAGATACTTATTGCCCGCAATTAATTACCTTTAACAGCGTTGACATGGAACAATTCTAAAGCAGATGTCGTATATCTGCTTTGAAATTTACTATTGTAATAGTTCTATGGAGGATTTGGGGGGAGGTGATTTGTCTTTGCGGCTTGTGCGTTGGCGCACATTTCCCGAGATGCTGTGGTTGTTCCGCAAGGGAAGATGGATGATAAGGCGATCGATGCTGTTGATATCACTCGTTAAAGCGAGCCGCATTCGGACTGAAGGGGTCCTTTGTTCTGAGAGCAATTGTGCGTTTACACTGCCGTTCGGCAAAGGGTCGCTCGGCTTAAGAAGCACTGTTCCCGCATGACCGTCCGCCCCGCGATCTCCGATTTGATCGAGCTGATCTACAAGGCCGCTGTTGATCCCGATGGGTGGGGCGCGGTGGTGTCGTGCATGGCGGAGATTTTTGGCGGCACGGGCTCCCTATTCGTGCACGACGCCGCTTCGTCGAACCTTGTGATGGAAGTCAGCGACGGGTTCGACCAATCGTATATCGACAGCTTCAAAGCGTATTATGGCGCCACGAACCCGCTGCTGTTCGGAGCGCTCAACGCGCCCGATTCCAAGGTCTCGCGCATGTTCGACCTGACTTCGAAGGCGGTGTTGGACAATTCGGAGTACTTCATCGACTGGCTGCATCCGCAGCGGCTCTATCATTGCATCGGCACACGCTTCAGCATTGATCACTCGGTGTCGATGTTTGCCACCTTTCATCGCGCCACCGGCGACCGCGATTTCAATGAGCGGGAGATGAATGATCTGGCCCAACTCGTTCCGCATCTGCGGCGCGCGGTCGATATCAGCACGCGGCTCAGTCAGCAGCCCGTGTTATCTCCCATCACCAAGAGCACGCTAGGAGAGCTTTCGATTGCCGCTTTTCTGTTGAGCCGCGACGGCGCGGTCGGCGACATGAATGCCGAGGCGCATCGCCTGCTCGCTGAGGGGGCCTTTCTCAAATTGCAGCTTGAACGCCTCGTGCCGAGCGAACTGCAGAGTGTCGCGGCGTTTCGCAACGCCTTGAAGCAGGTGGTCGATGGCAAAGCGGCGGAAATCGTTGCTCTGCGCTCTTCCCACGGTGAGGTCATGAGGGGAACGATTGTCCCTGTCCCGATGTCGAACTTCTGGCTGGGCGGGATGCAGCAGCAGGCGCTCTTCACGGTGAAGGCGCCGGGTGCAAAGCGCGTGCAGACCGCCGATTTCATGCAGAAGGCCTTTCAGTTGACCTTTGCCGAGGCGCGGCTTCTGGAGGCTTTGGCGGCGGGAGAAACCATCGCTCAATTCTGCGCGCGTCATCAGATCAGCCGCAACACCGCGAAGACGCATCTGCAGAACCTGTTTCAGAAAACCGGCACCTCTCGCCAAGCCGCCCTCGTCCGACTGGCGCATCAGGCCAGCGACATCTAGCGCCTGTCCTCATGCCTCGGCGTGCAGTGTGGTCAACGCGCTGCGAATGAGAAGCGCGACAAGATCGCTCTGGCGGCTCGTCTGCGTCTTGCGGAAAAGATTTTGCAGATGGAAGGAAACAGTGGTCTGTGACACGCTGAACGTGTCGGCGATCTCTTCCAGTCGCTTGCCCTCCGCAATCGCGGTGGCGAGGCGCGCTTCCGCCGGCGTTAGCCCATACATCTCTGCCACGACCTTCTGATCAAGCGAAGGGCGCCGCTCCGGATCCAGCACGAAAACCGCGACTGCCGGGTTGCCGGCGGCGTCACCTGCGCTGAAGGGAAAGACCTGCAGCAGCAGGGGACGGCCGAGCTCTTTCGCCACCGTCACTGCGCCGCTCCTGGCCGTCTCCTCAAGCACATCGCGAACAGCCTGCTTGAGCTGGCGCGTCGCGCGTGGAACGCTCGTGCGCAGCTGCCCCACCGCGATGGTGAGACCGTCTTTCTCATCGATGATCCGGCGGGCGGTTTGATTGGCGAACTGCAGCTGCATCTGGCCGTTGACGATCAAGAATCCGCTGGACATGCCGTCGAGCACGCGCGCCATGCCATCCAGCGCGTTTCGCGTTTCATGCTGTGCCTTCTCGATGGCCGTGCTGCGTTCTCGTTCCAGGTCCGCCAGCAGACTGCGCCGCATCCGTTCGATCTGGGTCAGGCGGGCCTTTACCGTCGCCAAAAGATGCTCGTAATCCACCGGCTTGGTCAGAAAGTCGTCAGCGCCGATACGCTTGCTTCGGATGATCTCGGCCCGCTCGCCAAGGCCGGAGAGGAAGATGAAGGGCACATCGTTCAGGTCCGGCCTCTTTTCGCGGATGACCCGCAAAAGATCATAACCGCTCATGACCGGCATGGTGATGTCGCAGAGGATGAGATCGGGCTTTCGATCCTGCAACGCCACGAGCGCCTCGGCGCCATTGCCCGCCTCCGTCACCTCATGGCCGGAGGCGGTGAGCTCTTCCACCACGTCGGCGCGCGCATAGAGGTCGTCGTCGACGCAAAGGATCAGGGGGCGCCGGGCGTTGGCGCTTTTCGGCAAATCCAGCGACAGGCTCCATGTACCGGACAAGGGGCTCATGGTCTGCGATCTTCCGGTCCCCAATGGTGCCTCCCTCAGCCCCACCGTCGGGGTCGTGCCATGCACCCAGTGATACCCTCTATTCGGCTAGTTTCTTCACCCGTTCGGGTGAACATGCGTGTTTCTCGACAACGTTGCAGTGCGGAGCGACTTCTTGTGTCTTCATGTTTTTTAGTTACATTCATGGGGCATGAAGAAAGCGCCGACTCTCGTCCTTCTCTCCCTTCTATTCGGTTTCTTGGTTCCGGCGGCATCCGCCAAGGACCTATCGCCGCCGCAGCGGTTCAATATCTTCTATGGAAACGGGCTGTTCGGCTTCGTTACGGTGCGGCTCGAAGACGGACAACGGCTCATTTTGGAGCGGCATGTCCGCAATCCGGGAAGGGAAGTCATCGAACCTTCGCCGGAGGCGTGGCGGCGCTTCCGCGGGCGGCTGGATCGGCTTGCGGTCTGGAAATGGAAGAAGAGCTATCCCAATCCGTGGGTGAAAGACGGCACACAGTGGCGGATCGCTATTCGATACAAAGACAGGACGCTCGATGTGTCGGGCTCAAACGCCTATCCGCTGCCGGGTGGAACTTCCAACAAATCGCCGAGGACGAGCCCCCATTTTCAGGCTTTTCTCGATAGCCTGCGGGACTTGATGGGGCAGGAACTGCGCTGAGACGGCGGTGCCCCTCCGACTCATGGCCAAGGGGCGTTCATCTTCTCTTTTCGGGTTGTGGCCTTAAAGTAGGGGGCAGGAATCCAAATCCACGAAAGCGGAAACGATGACACGCGTTCAAAAGAGCGGCCTCCAGATCGCGCCGGTTCTCCATGATTTCATTGAAAAGGAAGCCCTGACGGGCACCGGAATCGCCCCTGATGCCTTCTGGGCGGGGCTCTCGGCCCTAGTGAAGGAGTTCGCGCCGCGTGACCGGGACCTGCTCGCCTTCCGCGATGATTTGCAGGCCAAGATCGACGGTTACCACCGCGCCCGCGCCGGCAAGCCGTTGGATCAGGCGGATTACGAGCGCTTTTTGAAGGAAATCGGCTACCTCCGCCCCGAGCCCGAGGCTTTCAGTGTCGCGACTCAGAATGTGGATGACGAGATCGCCCGCATTGCGGGTCCCCAGCTCGTGGTGCCGGTGTCCAACGCCCGCTATGCACTGAATGCCGCCAATGCCCGCTGGGGCAGCCTTTATGACTCCTTCTACGGCACGGATGCGATTCCGGAGGACGGCGGTGCGACCCGCGCGGGCGGCTACAACAAGGTGCGCGGCGCCCTGGTCGTGGCGAAGGCGCGCGAGTTTCTGGATCAGGCGGCACCGCTCGCCAAGGGCAGCCACAAGGCGGCAACCAGCTACGCGATCCAAGGCGGCGTCTTGAAGGTCAAGCTTCAGGATGGCACCGAGACCGGCCTTGCCGATCCGGCGCAGTTCCTGGGTTATCAGGGCGAGGGACCGAGCCCCTCATCGATCCTTCTGCGCCACAACGGCCTGCATCTCGACATCCGCATCGACCGTAAAAGCCCCATCGGGGCTGACGATCCGGCGGGTATCGCGGATGTGGTGATCGAGTCCGCCATCTCCACCATCATGGACCTCGAGGACAGCGTCGCCGCCGTGGACGCGGAGGACAAGGTCGTCGTCTATCGCAACTGGCTCGGCCTGATGAAGGGCGATCTGGCTGAGACGTTCGACAAGGGTGGCCGCAAGGTCGAGCGCCGGTTGAATGCCGACCGCGTCTATCGCGGCGCGAAGGGCGGCGAGGTGAGCCTGCATGGGCGCAGCCTCATGCTCGTGCGCAATGTCGGCCACCACATGTTCACCGATGCGGTGCTCGATGAGCATGGCAACGACATTCCCGAAACCATTCTCGATGCCGCCGTGACATCGCTGATCGCGATGCACGATCTCAACGGCAAGAGCGACCGGCGCAACAGCCGTACCGGCTCGGTCTATATCGTGAAGCCCAAAATGCATGGGCCGGACGAGGTCGCTTTCGCCAACGACCTTTTTGCGCGCGTGGAGGAGAAGCTTGGTCTTCCCCGCAATACGCTCAAGATGGGCATCATGGACGAGGAGCGGCGCACCACGATCAACCTCAAGGCCTGCATCAGGGCGGCGGCCGAGCGTATCGTGTTCATCAACACCGGCTTCCTGGATCGCACAGGCGATGAGATCCACACCTCCATGGAAGCGGGTCCCATGGTGCGCAAGAACGACATGAAGTCGACCGCCTGGATCAAGGCCTATGAAGACAACAATGTCGATGTCGGCCTCGCCTGCGGCCTGCCCGGCAAGGCACAGATCGGTAAAGGCATGTGGGCCGCGCCCGACAAGATGGCGGACATGATGGCGCAAAAGATCGGCCACCCACAGGCTGGCGCGAACACCGCCTGGGTGCCGTCGCCCACCGCCGCCACGTTGCATGCGCTACACTATCATCAGGTCGATGTGTGGGCGCGGCAGGCCGAGCTGAAGAAGCGCGCGCCTGCGAAGGTCTCGGACATCCTCACCCTTCCGGTGTCGCAATCGAACTGGGCGCCGGAGGCGGTGCAGCAGGAACTCGACAACAATTGCCAGGGCATTCTGGGTTACGTGGTGCGCTGGATCGACCAGGGCGTCGGCTGCTCCAAGGTGCCGGACATTCACGATGTCGGCCTCATGGAAGACCGCGCGACCTTGCGCATTTCCAGCCAGCACGTCGCCAACTGGCTGCGCCACGGCATCGTGACGGAAGAGCAGGTGACGAAGACTTTGCGCCGCATGGCCGAGGTGGTGGATCGCCAGAACGCAAGCGACCCGCTCTACAGGCCGATGGCCCCCGGCTTCGACGGCCCGGCCTTCAGGGCCGCCGCCGATCTCATCTTCAAGGGACGCGCGCAGCCGAACGGCTACACCGAGTGGGTCCTGCATGCACGCCGCCGGGAGGCCAAGGCGGCGGGTTAATTCTCACGCATCGCATATGAAAAGCCGAGGGCGATATCGCCTTCGGCTTTTTTTGTTGGTGCTTTGAGCACCGTCACTGCTTCCGCTTCAAAGCCCACAGGCATGCGCGCATCAGCACAGAGGCCACGACCACGATGCCCATGGTGCAGGTGGCATAGGCTGCCGCCTGCGACGTGAAGCCCGCTTCATCCAGCCGCATGATCGACACCGATGCGACGCTCACTGACGCGGTGATGAGGAAGATGACAGCGGAGAGCGTCACCATGGAGCGCATGAACATGAAGAAGAAGACGGAGACAAGCGTCGGCGCCATGGATGGCACGATCACGTCACGGACCAGGCGCGGCAAGCTCGCGCCGAGGCACGCGGCGGATTCTTCCAGCGTCGGCGGCACCTGCCGCAGGCCCGTCATCGTCGTCAGGAATCCTTGCGTCCAGTAATGCGTCACGTTGCAGATCGCGAGCAGCGTCGCGGTGCCGTAGAGCGCATAGACCGGAAGGCCGGGCACGTTGAAGGCGAAGATATAGGCGAGACCGAGCACGAGCCCCGGCACCGCCGCGGGCAGCAGGCAGAGGAAATAGATCGGCTTCACGATGTGGCGCGGCAGCCGTTGCAGTGAAAAGCCGAGCGCGAAAAGCATGAGTGAGCCGATCACGCCGGCAACGATGGAAATCTGCACCGTCGTCCAGAGCGGATCGTAACCGCCCGCGACCTTGACCGCGTAGTGCTTGAGCGTGAGATCGAAACGATAGGGCCAGAGCCACACGAAGCTGCCATAGATGACGATGGCGACGGTGACGACGGGCAGAAGGGCCACGAGCCACGCGGCAAGCGTCATCGGCACGTCGCGCTTCGGCGTGAAGGTCGGCACCAGCGGCACGGCGGAATCGCTCACCGAGCCGAACTGGCGCTGCGAGGCGACGCGTTCAAGATAGAACGACAGAATTGTCGGCAGCAGGAGCAGGATGCCGACCACCGCGCCGAGGTTGAAGTTCATCTGCCCCACGACTTGATTGTAGATCTCAGTCGCGAGAATGGCATAGTCGCCGCCGATGGTCGCGGCGTTGCCGAAATCGGTGATCGTGACCGTGAAGACGATAAAGCCCGCGCTTAGGAGACCGAACTTGATGTTCGGCAACGTGATGTCGACGAACTTCCTGAAGCCCGACGTGCCAAGAATCTCCGCCGCTTCATAGATACGCGCATCCGCCGCCCGCAGCGCCGCGCCGATGATCAGCACTGCCTGCGGCAGCGCATAAAGCCCGTTGGCGATCAAGAGGCCCCAGAAGCCGTAGATGTTGATGTCGAGGCCCGTCGTCTTGGTGACGATACCGTTGCGTCCAAGCAGGAAGATGAGGCCGAGCCCCTGCACCAGCGAGGGAGCGAGAAGCGGCAGCGACACCGCCCCGAGAAGAAGCGCGCGTCCCGGCACCTTGCAGCGATGCACCGCATAGGCCACGACAAGCCCGCACATCAGCACCGCCGCCGTGGTGGAGAGCGACATCACCAGACTGTTGACGGTCGCGCGCCAAAAACTCGGTGCATTGAGAATGCGGATGTAGTTGCCGATGCCGATTCCCCCGTCGGCTTCCGTGAGACTCCGGGTGACGACGGTGAGGAGCGGATAGGCAAAGAAGATCGTCAGTGCCGTGAGTGGAACGAAGAGACAGAAGCCGAGAAACAGCTTGTCGATATCGAGTTCGCGCCATGCCGGCGCAGCGGTCGCACTCATTGTGGCGCCACCCAAGCGCAGCGATGGGGCGCGATGTCGATGCCGACTTCCGCACCCGGCACGAGGCTGGTGCGGCCCGCTTCTTCGGCGACAAGCTTTCCGCCCGGCCAGTCCAGCTCGATGCGGGAGAGATTGCCGAGGAAGTGCACCTGCCGCACACGCGCGCCCGTCGCGCCGGGGCGAAGCGTGATATCTTCCGGGCGAATGCAGGCGATATAGTCGGCGGGCGGCGTGTGGCCGTTGAGCAGATGCGACGCCCATTGGCGGATCGTGCTCTGCTCCATGAGGTTGCTGACGCCCATGAAGTCCGCAACGAAGCGATTCACCGGCGTTGCATAAAGCTCGCCCGGCGTGCCGACCTGCGCGATCTTGCCATGCTGCATGCACACCACGCGGTCAGCGAGAAGCAGCGCTTCTTCCTGATCATGCGTGACCATGATGGTGAGGATGCCGAGGCGCTGCTGCAACTCGCGAATTTCCGCGCGCAGCTCGGTGCGCACCTTCGCGTCGAGCGCGGAGAGCGGCTCGTCCAGCAACAGAAGCTTTGGATCGACTGCGACGGCGCGCGCCAGCGCCACGCGCTGCTGCTGGCCGCCGGAGAGCTGATAAGGATAGCGATCCGCCAGATGCGGCAGGCGGATCAGATCGAGAAGTTGGCCGACGCGTTCCTTGATCTCGGCGGTAGGCCTGCCGCGGATCTTCAATCCGTAGCCGATGTTCTGGGCCACGGTCATGTTGGGAAACAACGAATAGGCCTGAAAAACGATGCCGAAGCCGCGGTCGCGCGCGGGAATGCGCGTCAGGTCTTCGCCATCGAGCCGCAATTGTCCCCTGTCAGGCATCGACAGGCCGGCAATGAGCCGGAGCAATGTCGTCTTGCCGCAGCCGGACGGACCGAGGAGGCAGATGAATTCCGGAGCCTCGGCGGAGAAGGACACGTCGTCGAGGGCGACGACGGGTCCGAACTCCTTGGTGATGTTCTGAAGGTGCAGCTTCATCGGGCTGGCTTCCGTCAGCGGCCGATTTCCTTCTGCCAACGCTCCAGAATGGCGTCGCGCTCCTTAGCCGACTTGGCGAAGTCGATGGGGAGCAGCGCCTTGGTGACATCTGCCGGCAGGCCGGCCTTGATCGAGTCGGCCGAGGGCTTGTAGCCGGCGGTGGTCACGATCTCTTTGTACTTGCCGTAGATCGAGGCAGCCTCCGGCGAGAGCGTCCAATCGAGGAAGCGCTGCGCATCCGCCTTGTTCTTCGCGCTCTTCATCAGCGCGGATGCTTCAAGCTCGTAGCCCGCGCCCTTGGCCGGAATGACCATGGTGACGGGGAAGCCTTCCGTGACCGACTGGACGGCCGCGAACGCCAGCGACGTGCCGACCGCGAACTCGCCCGCGCGCGCCGCCTTGCACGGACGCGAACCGGACTTGATGTATTGCGCGACGTTGGCGTCGAGATCTTTGAGGAACTTCCAGCCCTTTTCCTCGCCCATCTGCTGCAGGATGCCGACGATCTGGAGATAGCCGGTGCCGGAGGAAACCGGGTTCGGCATCACCACTTCGCCCTTGAACTTGGGATCGAGCAGGTCTTCCCAATCCTTCGGCACCGGCAAGCCCTTGGCTTTCACGCGCTCGTTGTTGACGCAGAACGCGGCCATGTATCCGGTGGCGGCGAACCACTTGTCATCCGCCGCGTGATAGGGGGCCGCGAGCTTTTCCGCGCCCTTCGCCTTATAAGGCTCGAGCAAGCTGAGAATGCGCGGGTCCATCGTATTCGTGACGGCCCAGCCCCAGATCACGTCGTGCTGCGGGTTGGATGCTTCGGCGAGGATGCGTGCGCCAAGCTCACCCGTCGAAAGCCGCAGCACTTTCAGGTCGATGTCGGGCAGTGCCTTCTTGGCTGCTGCCGTATAATCCGCAATCTCATCTTCCTCGAGCGCGGTGTATGCTGTGACCGTACCGGCATGTGCTGCGCCGGAAAGCAAAAGACTTAAGGCAAGAGCATTCCATACTTTCATTTTGCCAGTCCCCTCTGCGCATGTTGCGCTTGTGTAATTAGTTAGCAGACTTACAAATACACGATATCTTGTCCACTACCTTGTTTGGGGGATTTTTATGCAGCGTCATGCGAGCGGCGACTTCAGGCGGATTGCGGCTTTTGCCGAGGAATTGACGGCGTTGGCGGCGCCCATTGCGCTTCGTTACTTCCGCCAAAAGCTTTTGGTCGAATCCAAGGCAGATGCCTCGCCGGTGACCATTGCCGACCGCGAGATCGAACTCGCCGTACGCCATAAGATCCGCGAACGCTTTCCCGATCACGGCCTCTTTGGCGAGGAGCATGGCCTGGACAAGGCCGAGGCCGAGCGCATGTGGGTGATCGATCCCATCGACGGCACCAAGAGCTTCATTTCCGGCATGCCGACCTTCGGTACGCTGATCGCTTATCTCGAAAGTGGTACTCCCAAAGTAGGGGTCATCGACCATCCGGTGCTGCGCGAGCGCTGGGTCGGACAAGCAGGCGAGGTCACGCGCTACAACGGCCAGCCCTGCGCCACGAGCGGAAAGACGAAGCTGTCGGACGCGATCCTTTACGCAACGACGCCGGATATTTTCACCGGCCGCGACCGTGATTGCTTCGAGGCGCTGAGCAAGCGCGTGGCTTTGCGCCGCTTCGGCGGTGACTGCTATGCCTATGCGCTTCTCGCGAGCGGACATGTTGACGTGGTCGCTGAGGTGGATCTTCAGCCTTACGATTACCTCTCGCTCGTGCCGGTCATCGAGGGCGCGGGCGGCGTCATCACCGATTGGTCGGGCAAGGCACTAGGCCTGAACAGCGACGGACGCGTGGTCGCAGCTGCAACCCCGGCGCTGCACGCGGAGGTGCTCGCGGCTCTCAAGGGGTGAGGCTTTAAGCGTCCGCGACCTTCGGCGCCAAGGCGTTGACGGTGCCGCCGATGAGGTTAGTGCTGAGCAGGTGCTCGGTCGTCAGCGCGAAGCGCACCGGGATAAGAGCATCGGGTAGGGCGGCGATCCAGGCCTTGGCCTCGCGCGCCGCTGCCACCGCTTCTTCTCGCGACACGGCGCGGAAGCGCACCGGCGAGCCGGGCCGCAACTGCGCGAAATGGTCGAGATCGGCGCTGATCACGGTGGCGATCTTCGGATAGCCGCCGGTGGTCTGCCGGTCGCGCATCAGCACGATGGGGTGTCCTGCGCCCGGCACCTGGATATGCCCGTCGACGATGCCGTCGGAAACAATATTGAAGCCCTTCGCATGGTCGAGTTTCGGCCCGGAAAGCTGAAAGCCCATGCGGTCCGCCTGGGGGGTGATGGTGAATTCGCTTTCCAGGAACAAGCGAATGGCGTCTTCCGTGAAATAATCGTCCTGCGGCCCCAGCATCACGCGGATCGTATCGGGCAGTTGGGGGAGGTCGCCCGTAAAATGCACCGGCGCACCTTCCTGCGCCTCCGCCCGGCAGGGCAGCCGGTCGCCAGGCTGAATGGAGCCGCCATTGTGGCCGCCGAGTTTCGAGCGGGGATGGAACGACAGGCTGCCGAGCTGCGGCGCGATGGCAAAGCCGCCCGCGACCGCGAGATAGGCAAAGGTGCCCGTGCGGGCATGACCGATCTCGGCCGTCTCGCCATCCCTCAAAATCGCCGTCGTGTGCGGCGGGATGGCGGTGCCTTCGATGCGCAAGGTTGCGCCCGCGCCCGCAAGCGCAATGCGCAGATCGCCGCCGGACGCGGCCAGCGTCCCGCCGAGATTCATGAATTCGAGGGCGGCGGTCTCGGGCGCATTGCCGACCAGCGCGTTGGTGAGCGCGAGCGAACGCTTGTCCATCGCACCAGAGGGGGAGACGCCGAAGCGCTGGTAACCGAGCCGTCCACGATCCTGCAGCGTCGTCATCGGCCCGCAGGTTTTGACAACGAGCTCCGTCATGGCGTCACAAGCTCCGCCACTAGCTCGCCCGCAAGCGCTGCGCGTTCAAGGGAGGCCCATTGGAAAGCGTCGATAGGCTGAAACACGACCTCGTCGCCAGCAGCCAGAAGAAAGGCCGGGTCGCGCTCGGGCGCGTAGCTGCGCACAGGCGTGCGGCCCAAAAGGTGCCAGCCGCTCGGCCCTTCGATGGACATCACGGCGGCCTGCGCGCCGCCGATAATGATGGACCCGGCTGGAATCTTGGCCCTCGGCTGTGTCCGGCGCGGGGTCGCGATCCTGGGATCGAGCCCGCCGAGATAGGCGAATCCCGGCATGAAGCCGATCATGTAGACGCGGTAGATCGCGGCGGAATGGATCTCGATGAGCTGTTGCGGCGAAAGGCCGTGCTGCCCCGCCACCTCGTCGAGGTCCTCTCCAAAAGCGCCGCCATAGACCACGGGTACCCGCCAGCGCCGGCCGATGGCGTTGCGGGGGGCAATCGTCGCCGCCTTTTCGGTGAGGAAGGCGGCAAGCGCGTCGTAATCCGTAAGTGTTGGGTCGAATTGGATCGTCAGCGAGCGGTAGGTCGGCACGGTCTCGATGAGGCCCGCGGGCGGGGAGGCCAGCAGCAGATCCTCGAGCGCGAGCACCTTTCCGTTCAGGTCCGGGTCGATGGCGTCCCCGAACTCGACGGAGAGCGCGCTGTCGCCGCAGGGGAGAATTCTCGCTGTCCGCACCATATTGATCGTCGACTATGCCCAATTTCTTGAAATGGTCCCATGTCACATCGGGGCCGATCGTTCAACGGAAAGGCTCCGCGTCATGCGCCTTTGGTATGCCGAAGGTGCATGTTGATGGCCCCGCGCTCCATGCTATGTCGTAACCGAGATTGAAGCCTGCGACGCAGGCTTTTTTGGGAGTAGATGACGATGTTGAAGTCCAAGACGGCTGTCGTGACCGGTTCCACCAGCGGCATCGGCCTGGCTATTGCCCGCGCCCTCGCGAAGGAGGGCGCTTCCGTCCTCATCAACGGCTTCGGTCCCGCCGATGAGATCGAGAAGGAGCGCGCCGCCATCGAGTCCGAGTTCGGCGTGAAGGCGATCTATTCCCCGGCCGACATGTCGAAGCCGGAGGAAATCGAGGGCATGATCCGCCTGGCCGAAAAGACCTATGGCGGCGTCGATGTTCTCGTGAACAATGCCGGCATCCAGTTTGTCTCGCCGGTCGAGGATTTTCCGGTCGAGAAGTGGAACCAGATTATCGCAATCAATCTCTCCTCGGCCTTCCACACCATCCGCGCGGCGTTGCCCGGCATGAAGGCGCGAAAGTGGGGACGCGTCATTAACACGGCTTCCGCCCATTCGCTCATCGCTTCGCCGTTCAAGTCGGCTTATGTCGCGGCCAAGCACGGCATTGCTGGTCTGACCAAGACGGTCGCGCTTGAGGCGGCGACCCACGGCATCACGGTCAATTGCATCAGCCCCGGCTATGTCTGGACGCCGCTCGTCGAAAAGCAGATTCCCGACACCATGAAGGCACGCGGGCTGACGAAAGAACAGGTCATCAACGACGTGCTGCTCGAAGCGCAGCCCACCAAGCAATTCGTGACGGTCGATCAGATTGCGGCTCTGGCCGTGTTCCTGTGCTCGGATGCCGCAAGCCAGATCACCGGCGCCAACCTGTCGATGGATGGCGGCTGGACGGCGAAGTAACGCCGGTTCAAGCCTTCGCGAAAGCGTCCGTCGTCTCGATCAGATGATGCAGGATGCCGGGCTCGCTCACCGCGTGGCCTGCATCCGGCACCATGATGAACTTGGCCTCCGGCCAGGCCTTATGCAGCTCCCAGGCCGTCTTCGGCGGGGTAGCGACGTCGTACCGGCCCTGGATAATTACGCCCGGGATGTTTTTGAGCCGGTGTGCATCGCGGATGAGCTGCCCGTCCTCGAAAAATCCACCGTGGATGAAGTAGTGGTTCTCGATCCGCGCGAAGGCGAGGGCATAATGCTCCTCGGCGAATTGGACGCTGTAATCGAGGTTCGGCAATAGCGTGATCGTCTCGCCTTCCCACACGCTCCAGGCTTTTGCGGCCTCAGTCTGCACAGCCGGGTCGGGGTGGGTCAGGCGCTTGCGGTAGGCCGCCATCATGTCTCCGCGCTCCTCGACCGGGATCGGCGCGAGATAACGCTCCCACAGGTCGGGGAACATCCAGGACGCGCCTTCCTGGTAGTACCAGAGCAACTCCGCACGACGTAACGTGAAGATGCCCCGCACCACGAGTTCGCTCACGCGCTCGGGATGTGTCTCCGCATAGGCCAATGCCAGCGTGCTACCCCACGACCCACCGAAAACCATCCATTTTTCGACGCCGATCATGGTGCGCAAACGTTCGATGTCCGCCACGAGATGCCAGGTGGTGTTGGCGTCCAGGCTCGCATGGGGCGTTGAGCGTCCGCATCCGCGTTGGTCGAACAGCAGAATGCGATACTTTTTGGGATCGAACAGGCGGCGTTGGGTCGGCGTGCAGCCGCCACCCGGCCCGCCATGCAGGAACACGACAGGCTTGCCGTTCCGGTTACCACAGAGTTCCCAATAGACCCGGTGTCCATCCCCGACATCCAGCATTCCGTAGTCGTAGGGTTCGATCTCAGGGTAGAAAGTGCGCATCGATACAGGCTCCGGGCTCGCTCCTTCATACCCATAGGGTAGTGGTCTGTCAGCCCGGTGCGAGTTAACTAAGCCGGCTTACAAAGATTGTATAACGTGCGGAAAATAGGTGGCGTGTCGTCCGAGTGTCATATAATTTTGCAACGGGGAACCACGGGTTCAAGCCCGGATCACATTGGAGGAATATGATGTTGACCAAGCGCGCCGGCCTTAAGCTGGCTACGGCTTTTGCGGCTCTCATGATCGCCGGCTCGGCGAATGCCGCCGAGAAACTGCGCCTTCTCACCTGGGCGGATTACGCACCGGCAGACATCGTGGCGC
This sequence comes from Microvirga terricola, assembly GCF_011777495.1. Taxonomy (GTDB): domain Bacteria; phylum Pseudomonadota; class Alphaproteobacteria; order Rhizobiales; family Beijerinckiaceae; genus Microvirga; species Microvirga terricola. Next base: position 232,474 of record NZ_JAATJS010000002.1, read on the forward strand.
AGTTCACCAAGGAAACCGGCATCGAAGTTGAGGTCACGCTCTCGAACAATGAAGAGATGATCTCGAAGCTGCGCGCCACGCAGGGCGCGGGCTTCGACCTCGTTCAGCCGAGCCAGGACCGCATCGCCGGCCCGCAGGTCGAATTCGGCATCTACAAGCCGATCGATCTGTCGAAGCTCAAGGGCGATCTCTTCATCGCCTCGATGCTCGAAGCGACCAAGAAGAACACCACCATCGACGGCAAGGTCTATGGCGTTCCGCACATCTGGGGCACCGACGGCCTGATCGTGAACACGAAGGCAGCCCCGAAGGTTGCCGACTACAACGACCTCTGCGATGCGGCGATTGCCGGCAAGACGAGCTTCCGCGCCAAGCGCCCCGCGCTGATCGCGTTCGCTTTCGCCAACGGCATGGATCCCTTCGCGTCGTACAAGGACGCCAAGGCCTATTCCGCGATGATGGACAAGGTCGGCGCCAAGCTCGCCGAGTGCAAGAAGAACGTGAAGTTCTTCTGGGACGGCAAGGACCAGCTCCTCAACGCCCTGCGTTCGGGTGAAGTCGTCGCCGCCATGGCGTGGGATACGGGCGGCTGGAAGCTGAACTCCGAAAACCCGGACCTCAAGTTCGTCGCTCCGAAGTCGGGCGCACTGGGCTGGGTCGACACGTTTGCGATCCCCGCCAAGGGCCGCAACGACGATGCCGCTTACAAGTGGATCAACTTCAACATGCGTCCTGAGATCGCTGCGAAGGTGGCCGCTTCCGCCGGCAACTTCACGGCTTCGAACGGCGCCGACAAGCTCATGCAGGGCAAGCTGAAGGATCAGTTCGCCGAGAGCTTCCCGAAGGCCGCCATCGACAACATCAAGTGGTATCCGGCGGTGCCTGCTGGCATCGAAGAGATCGAGGGCAAGGTTCTCGACCGCCTGAAGGCTGGTTCGTAATCTCGTCCATCAATTGATCATCGTCCCCCGGCTCGTCCGGGGGGCGACTTTTTTATGTTTGCACCTTCCATGTCCCAATCCACCGATCTCGATCTCGTCAACGTCACGAAGAAGTTCGGCGCGCATGCGGCCGTCAATGACGTGACTTTCAGCGTCGCTCGCGGCGAATTCTTCTCGATCCTCGGACCGTCCGGCTGCGGCAAGACCACCTTGATGCGCATGATCGCCGGCTTCGAGCATCCGACCAGCGGCGACATCCGCATTCGCGACAAGTCGATGATCGGCGTTCCGGCGAACCGCCGCCCGGTCAACATGGTTTTCCAGAGCCTCGCGCTCTTTCCGATGATGAGCGTGGGCGAGAACGTCGCTTACGGCCTGACCTGCCGCGGCGTATCCCGCGCGGAGGCCGATGAGCGCGCTACCCGCATGCTGGAGCGCGTCGGCCTCAAGGGCTTCGGCGAACGCCGCGTGACGGCTCTTTCCGGCGGCCAGCGTCAGCGCGTGGCGATTGCCCGCTGTCTCGTTCTCGAACCGACCCTCGTGCTGCTCGACGAGCCGCTCGGCGCGCTCGATCTCAAGCTGCGCGAGCATATGAAGATCGAGCTGAAGCAGTTGCAGGGTCAGTTCAACACGACCTTCGCCTACATCACGCACGACCAGTCCGAAGCCCTCGTGATGTCCGACCGCATCGCGGTCATGAACCAGGGCCGCTTCGAGCAGGTCGGCAGCCCGCGCGAGCTTTATCACAATCCCGCAACGCCGTTCGTCGCGAGCTTCGTTGGTGAAACCAACCGCTGGCAGGGCGAGGTCGCTTCGGCTTCCAACGGCGCGGTCAACGTGCGCCTTTCCTCCGGCGGCACGCTGCATGGACACGGCAACGCCTCGCAAGGTGCAACGCTCTCCTTCGTGCGGCCGGAAGCGGTGGCGCTGGCGCAGGATGCTTCCGTGCTCTCAAGTCTGCCCAACCGCTATGAAGGCCGCGTCTCCGCCGTGCTCTTCGATGGCGCGGCATCGAGCCTGCTCATCAAGACGCCCGGTTTCGACCAGCCGGTGCGCGCGGTGCTGCCGCAGGCCGGTCCGCTTGCAGGAATCGAGGTTGGCGCTGCGGTTCATCTCGGCTGGACGGCCGAGGCGATGAAGGTTTTCGCCGCATGAACCCGGCGCAGCGTCTCACCCTATTTCTCCTGATGGCCCCGGCCATCCTGTGGCTTGGGCTGCTCATCGTTCTGCCGCATGTGGAGATTCTCGTTCTCTCCTTCAGCCAGCGCGTTGCGCCGCGGGTTTATGAATTCGGGCTGGGCAATTATCTCGAGTTCTTCACCGAGCCGCTTTATTGGCGCACCTTCGCACGCACGGCGATCATGTCGATCATGGTCACCGCGATCACGCTCGTGCTCGCGTTTCCGATTGCCATGTATATCGCGCGCGTGGCGCAGGGCCGTCTGAAGGCGATGCTGCTTCTTCTCTGCCTGCTGCCGTTCTGGGTGTCGGAACTGGTCCGCACGCTCGGCTGGATGATGCTTCTGCGCGAGACCGGTATCATCTCGTACTTGCTTCGCCTGACGGGCCTCGCAAGCCAGCCGGTGGAGCTTCTCTACAATGACGGCGCCGTCATCCTCGGCCTCGTCTATGGCGGTTTGCTCTTCATGATCGTGCCGCTGGCGAATGCGCTCGAGAGCCTTGAACCATCTGTCGTTGAGGCGGGCTTCGATCTCGGCGGCAGCCGCTTCACGGTTCTGCGCCGCATCGTCATTCCACACGCGATGCCCGGCATCGTCGCGGGTTCGATCATCGTGTTCATGCTCACCGTCGGCAATTTCGCGACGCCGGTGCTCCTGGGCGGCAAGAACGGCCTGTGGTTCACCGAGCAGATCTACGCGCAGTTCATCACGCGCTTCAACTGGCCTCAGGGCGCAGCCTTCGGCATCCTTCTTCTCCTGCTCTCGTCCGCCATCGTGGCGGCGGGCCTGCGCCTTACGGGGCAGAGCTTGGGCACGACTTTGCGGCAGGCTTGATCCATGAACCGTCCGTCGATCCTCTGGAAACTCTACATCGCGGCGTTCTACGTCTTCCTGTTCGCGCCGCTTCTGGTCGTGGCGATCTTCGCCTTCAACGCCAGCCCGTTCCCGTCTCCGCCGTGGAAGGGCTTTACGCTCGAATGGTTCATCGGTAACGGCTCCGTCTTCGGCAAGCCCGGCGTGCTGATGGACCCGATCTGGCTCACCACCATCGGCAACAGCTTCAAGATCGCGCTGCCGGTGGCGCTGCTTGCGGTCATCATCGGCACAGTGAACGCCTGGGTGCTGGAGCGCGCGGAGTTCCGCGGCAAGACACTGCTCGCGATGATGATGCTCTGGCCGCTCGTCATCCCCGGCGTCGTGCTCGGCATCTCGATCCTGGCCTTCTTCTCGCGCACCGCGAACGGGCTCGAGGATGTGTTGAACACCGACATCGACTCGCTGCGTCCGGGCCTGCCGTTGGTGATCCTCGGTCAGCTCTCCTTCATCCTCACCATCGCGACGCTCATCATCGCCGCGCGGCTGAGGAAGTTCGACCGCTCGCTGGAAGAAGCCGCGCTCGATCTCGGCGCCAGCCGCACCCGCGTGCTGCGCACCGTGACGCTGCCGTTCCTCCAACCGGCGCTGATCGGCGCGGGGCTGGTGGCGCTTCTCATGTCGTTCGAGAACTTCAACACGACCTTGATGCTCGTCGGCTCCGATCCGCCGCTGCCGATCACCATGTACGGCCAAATGCGCGAAGGCGCGACGCCGGCGATCAATGCGGTCAGCCTCATGCTCATGCTCGGCGTCGGCGGCATCGCCAGTATTTTTGCGCTGACATCGAAGGCGCAGCAGTAACGCGGCCTGATCCAATCATGAAAAAAGCCCCGGCTGGTGAGGCCGGGGCTTTTTGTTTTCGGGTTTTACTTGCCCCAGGTCCGTTCCAGCACGTTGACCCAGTTTTCGTAGCAGAGCTTGCGCAAGGTGGCGTCGTCATAGCCGTGCTTGCGCATGGCATCGACGAGACGTGGCAGGCCGGCGACGTCGCCGATCTCGTTCGGGATCGTTGCGCCGTCGAAATCGGAACCGAAGCCGACGCCGTCAACGCCCACGTGCTCGATCAGGTGATCCATGTGGCGGATCATTTCTTCGAGCGGCGTGTCGTCGTTGCGCTGGCCATCGGGGCGGATGAACGAGGTCGCGAAGTTCACGCCCACCATGCCGCGACTCTCGCGAATGGCGGCGAGCTGCTTGTCGGTGAGGTTGCGCGAATGCGGGCTGATGGCATGCGCGTTGGAATGCGTCGCAACCAGCGGCGCATCCGAGAGCTTCACCACATCCCAAAAACCCTTCTCGTTCAGGTGCGAGAGGTCGATCATCACTTTGAGGCGATTACAGGCGCGCACCAGGTCCTTGCCACGCTCCGTCAGGCCGGGGCCGGTGTCGGGCGTCGAAGGATAGCGGAAGGGCACGCCGTGGCCGAAGATGTTCGGGCGGCTCCACACAGGACCGATGGAACGAAGGCCGCTTTCATAAAGCACATCGAGCATGTGCAGATCGGCGTCGATGCCCTCGGCGCCCTCGATGTGCAGGATCGTGGCAAGCGTGCCGGTGTCGATGCAGTGGCGCAGATCGGCGGCGGTGCGGCAGATCTTCACCGTGCCCTTCGATGCGCGCTCGATGCGCATCAGGAGGGATGCCATATGTAGCGTTACTTTCTGGCTCGGCGCGAGGTCGAGTTCCGCCGGCAGCGGCACATCGTATTCCGGCTTCGTCATCAGCGCGTCAATGTCGAGGCCGCCGCTGTCGGAGGGGACATAGACCGCGAAGAAGCCGCCGACGAAACCGCCCTTCTTCATACGCGGCAGGTCGAGATGACCTTGATTGTCGCCTTCGAGGAAATCGCGCTCCGGCTCGGTCTTGCCACGAATGAGGCGGAGCAGAACGTCGTTATGGCCGTCGAAGACGGGCATCAAAGAAGAGCGGGCCATGTCACACCAGACAGATTGAATTGAAAACGATCATCTGGAGCAAAATCCGACGGGATCGGATTTTGCTCCCTATCTCTTTGCTTTGCCGCATGATCCGGGCGAACAACCGGTGTCCACTGATCATGCTCTACGCGGCAGCGGGCTTTAGCACCTCTCTGGTATAGCCGCTGCTCGCGTGGATGAGGGACTGCGTATAGTCGTTCGACGCGGTGCCGTGGCGCAAAGCTGCGGCCGTCGTCTCCTCGACGCCCTCACCGTGGCGCATCACCAGAAGCTTGTCGCATAGGTGCGCGACGACCGCGAGGTCGTGGCTGACCAGAATGTAGGTCAGGCCCATCTTGTGACGCAGTTCGTCGAGCAGGTTCAGCACTTCCGCCTGCACGGAAGCGTCGAGTGCTGAGGTCGGCTCGTCGAGCAGCAACACCTTCGGACGCAGGATCAGCGCGCGTGCAATCGCGATGCGCTGGCGCTGGCCGCCGGAAAGCTGGTGCGGATAGCGGAAGCGGAAGGACGGGCCGAGCCCCACCTCGCGCAGAGCCTGGGCGATACGCTCCTCCGCGTTCTTCTCGCCGTGGATAGCGAGCGGTTCGGCGAGCGTCCGGTCAACGGTGTGGCGCGGATGAAGCGAGGCATAGGGGTCCTGAAAGACCATCTGCACCGTGCGATAGAAAGTTTGATCGCGCGGCGTCTTCACTTCCGTGCCGTCCACGAGCACGCGGCCGCCAGAGATCGGCGCGAGGCCGCAGATGGCGCGCAGCACCGTCGACTTGCCGGAGCCGGATTCGCCCACGAGCCCGTAGGCTGCGCCTTTCTTCACCTGGAAGCTAACGTCCTTGACCGCATCGACTTGAAGGCGGCCGGTGCCATAGGTGACGCGAAGATTTTGAATGTCGAGCATTGAACGCCTCCTTACAGCGCCCAGGCCGGATCGCGGTTGAGGGTGGGCAGCGGACGAACATCGGCGGCGAGCGTCGGCAGGCAATTCATCAGCCCGCGCGTATAGGGGTGCTGCGCCTCACGCAGATGCTTCGCCTCCAACTCCTCGACCACACGGCCCGCATACATCACCAGCACGCGGTCGCAGAACGAGGAGACGAGCTTCAGGTCGTGCGAGACGAAGATGAGGCCCATGCCGCGTTCCGCGACGAGTTCGTCGAGAATGCGTAACACCTCCATCGAAACCGTCACGTCGAGCGCGGAAGTCGGCTCGTCGGCGATCAGAAGGTCGGGGTCCGTGACGAGCATCATGGCGATCATCGCGCGCTGACCCATGCCGCCCGAAACCTCGTGCGGATAGAGCGCGAAGACGCGGCCCGGATCGCGCATCTTCACCGCTTCCAGCATCGCGAGTGCCTTGTCGCGCGCTTCCGCGCGGCTCACCTTGGCGTGCGCCTGATAGGCCTCGATGATCTGCTCGCCGATGGTCATGACCGGGTTCAGCGAATATTTCGGGTCCTGCATCACCATGCTGATGCGCCCGCCGCGCAAGGTGCGCAGCGTCCGCTTCGAGGCGGTGAGAAGGTCGATGCCGTCGAAGCTCAGCTTTTTCGCCGCAACTTCGCCGGGCGGCGGCGTCAGGCCGAGAATGGCGCGCCCGGTCTGCGACTTGCCGGAGCCGGATTCGCCCACGATGCCCAGCCGCTCGCGGCCGAGCTGGAACGACACGCCGCGCACCGCATCCACGGTGCCGGTGCGCAGGTGAAAGCGGACGCGCAGGTCCTCAACTTCGAGAAGCGGCTTCGTCATTTGGCTGCCTTCGGATCGAGAACGTCGCGCAGGCCGTCGCCCAGCAGGTTGAATCCAAGGCTCACGACGAAAATGGCGAGACCCGGCATGGCGGCGACCCACCATTGGTCGATGAGATAATTGCGGCCCGTCGCGACCATCGCGCCCCATTCGGGCATCGGCGGCTGCGCGCCGAGACCGAGGAAGCCGAGGCCCGCCGCAGTTAGAATGATGCCCGCCATGTCGAGCGTTACGCGCACGATGACGGAGGAGATGCACAGCGGCACCACATGGCCGAAAATAATGCGCGGCGTCGATGCGCCTTGCAGCTTCACGGCGGCGATGAAGTCGCTGTTGCGCACCATCAGCGTCTCAGCGCGCGCGATGCGCGCGTAAGGCGGCCAGGACGTGATCGCGATGGCGATGATGGCGTTCTCAATGCCAGGGCCCAGCGCTGCGACGAAGGCAAGCGCCAGAACGAGGCGGGGGAAGGCGAGGAAGATGTCGGTCAGGCGCATCAGAACCGTATCGACCCACCCGCCGAGATAGCCAGCCACTGTTCCGACGAGGAGCCCGATCGGCGTCGCGATGACGGAGACGAGCAGCACGACCCAAAGCGTGATGCGCGAGCCGTAGATGACGCGCGAATAGATGTCGCGCGCCTGATCGTCAGTGCCCAGCCAATGCGCGGCGCTCGGCGGCAACAATCGCGCCGTGCGCAAGTCCCCGCCGGCGATGGGCGAATACGGCGCGAGGAAATTCGCAAACACGGCCACGAGCAGAAGCAGCAGGACGATGCAAAGCCCAAACACCGCAAGCGGGTTTTTCGTGAAGGTGCGCCAGCCGAGATAGGCGCGGCCGAGCCGCGCCTGCCATCGGGAGGCCGGCTCGGGCGAAAGCAGCCAAGCCCGAAAACCGGCCGGCTGAGGGAGGGAAGCGGCACTCGTCATGAGCGAGTCCTCGGATCAAGCAAGCGATAAAGCAAATCGGACATGAGATTGAGAACGACGAAGGCTGCGCCAATGACGAGCGTTCCGCCAAGCACCGCGTTCATGTCCGCGTTTTGCAACGAGTTGGTGATGTATTGGCCAAGCCCGGGCCAGGCGAAAATCGTCTCGGTGAGAACCGATCCTTCCAGCAGGTGCGCATAGGACAGGGCGATCACGGTAATCAGCGGCACGGCGGCGTTGCGCAAGGCATGGCGCCAGATGACCCGGATCTCGGACAGTCCTTTCACGCGTGCCGCGATCACATATTCCTGCGCCAGTTCGTTGAGCATGAACGAGCGCGTCATGCGGCTGATATAGGCGAGCGAGAAATAGCCGAGCAGACAGGCGGGCAGGGTCACATGCGACACCGCGTTCCAGAAGGCATCCATCTGCCCCTGCATCAGCGTGTCGATCAGCACGATGCCGGTCACCGGCGTGTACATATAGGAATAGGTCACGTCCAAACGGCCCGGGCCTTCGACCCAGCCGAGCTTGGCGTAGAACAGAAGCAGCGCCATCAGTCCGAGCCAGAAGATCGGAATCGAATAACCGATGAGGCCGAGCACGCGCACGCACTGGTCGATCAGCGTGCCACGCTTGACCGCGGCGAGAACGCCGAGCGGAATGCCGATCAACGTGCCGATAATGGTGCCGAGCGTCGCCAGTTCAAGAGTGGCGGGAAAAACGTTCACGATGTCGGTCAAGACCGGGTTCGTGGTCAGAACCGAATTGCCGAAATCGCCGGAGACTGCCTTCTTCAGGTAGATCCAGAATTGCTGGATCAGCGGCAGGTCGAGGCCGAGTTCCTGGCGGACGCGCGCATAAACATGCGCGGGTGCTCTGTCGCCGACGATGGCGATGACCGGATCGATGGGGACGACGCGGCCGATGAAGAACGTGACCGCAACCAATCCGAGCAGAGTCGTCGCCAGGACGATAACGAATTGAGCGATCTTCTTAAGGAAGGAGCGGAGGGCACTGACGTGCCCTCCGCCCCGGCTCATGACTGCAGATGTCATCGAAGCGTCAGTTCTTCTTGGCTTGCGACACGTCATTGTCGCTGAACGACGGGCCGAGGACGAAGTTGTCCACGTTCTTGCGCACGGCGGCGACTTCCGTCTGCTGAAGGAAGACGACGAACGGGCCGTCATCGAGAACCGACTTCTGCAGTTCCTTGTACATCTGCGCGCGCTTCGCTCCATCGCGCTCCATCACGGCGGCGCGGGTCTTCGCGGTCAGCGCGCCCGGATCCCAGGCGTTACGCCACGCCAGCGGCTTGGCCTTCGCATCGTCCGCGTTGTTGTCGTTCGCCGCGAACGTATCAGCGTTCGAGTTCGGGTCCTGATAGTCCGAGCCCCAGTTGCCGATATAGATATCGTGCTGGCGGGCGCGGTACTTGGTGAGAGCCTGCTTGCTGTCCATCGGCAGGATTTCGAGCTTGACGCCCGCCTGGGCGAAGGTCGCCTGCATGGCCTGCGCGATGCCGGTGATCTCGGCGGTGGAGCGGGTGTCCATGGTCACCGAGAAGCCGTCCTTCAGGCCGGCTTTGGCAAGAAGCTCCTTCGCCTTGGCGACATCGAGCTTGTAGGGGTTGGTGGTTTCCGCACCGAGGAAGCCCTTGGGCAGGAAGTTCTGATGAACGTCGCCCTTGTTCTTCATGATGGTGTCGGCAATGGCCGAGTAGTCGACGAGATATTTCAGGGCGAGGCGAACTTCAGGCTTGGCCAGGTTCGGGTTCTTCTGGTTCAGGCCGAGATAGTAGACCGTTCCCTTCGGACCGCTCTGGAGCTTGACGTCCGGGTTCTTGGCAACCGCCGCGAGTTCTTCCGGGTTCAGGTTGCGGGCCACGTCGACGTCGCCCTTTTCGAGGAGAAGACGCTGGCTCGCGGTTTCCTTGATGTGGCGATAGATCACGCGGGCGAGCGGGGTCTTCTGGTCGTAGTTCGGGTTGCGCTCGAGAACGAGAACCTCGTTGGCTTTCCACTCGCGCATGATGTAGGGGCCCGAGCCCGCATAATGCGTCTTCAGCCAGTTGTAGCCGTAGTCGCCGTCCTTCTCGTTCTGCACGAGAACCTTCTTCTCGACGATCGAGGCCACCGAGTTGCCAAGGCAGTAAAGGACGAGCGTCGGCGCGTAGGGCTTGTCGACTTCGAGGGTCACCTCAAGCGGGCCGGTCTGCTTGATCTTGTCCTTCACGTTGTCCTTCGTGAGGCCGAACTGGCCGAGGATGAAGGCCGGGGACTTGTCGAGGATCACGGCGCGCTGCAGCGAGTACACCACGTCTTCCGCGGTGATCGGGCTGCCGGAAGCGAACTTCTTGTTCGGGCGGAGCTTGAACGTATAGGTCTTGCCGTCCGGCGACACGGTCCAGGACTCGGCGACCTGGCCGGAGATCTTGGACACGTCCTTGATGTCGTAGGAGATCAGGCGCTCATAGGTGTTGCCCGCGATTTCCGAGGCGCTGAACTCGAAAACCTCGGCGGGGTCGAGCGAGATGATGTCGTCGCTCTGCCAAGCCTGGACCAGGGTGTCCGGAGGGGTCGCCGCCTGCACGGCGGAGAACGATGTTGCCATCGCGCCGACCATCGCGGCGGATAGGATGAATTTCGGAAGATGCTTCATGTGGGCCATTCCCTTGCAGCGCTCGAATGCGCTTTGTGCCTGGGTATGAATACAAATCAAAAGGTCGCTGTCGAGTCCATCACTGGTTTTAAACTGGCAAACATAATGCCTCATGCTTAATTCCCGTGCAGAGACGATCCGGCTTGGCCTTCGGGGGTAACCTATGGCAAAGGCTGAAGGACCCGACGAAGCTGGATGAAAAACGTGTCTGAAGAAGCCAAGAAAGCCGGTGCCAACACCATGTGGGGAGGGCGGTTCTCCTCATCCCCGAGCGCGCTCATGGAAGCGATCAACGCGTCCATCGATTTCGACAAGCGCCTGGCTTCCCAGGACATCCAGGGTTCGATTGCCCACAGCACCATGCTGGCGAAGCAGGGTATCATCGCCGAGAGCGATCGCGACGCGATCCATCAGGGGTTGCAGCGCGTGCTCGGCGAAATCGAAAGCGGAAGCTTCACCTTCTCCAAGGCGCTCGAAGACATCCACATGAACGTGGAAAGCAGGCTCCGCGAGGTCGTCGGCGATCCGGCGGCGCGCCTGCACACGGCCCGCAGCCGCAACGACCAGGTCGCCGTCGATGCGCGCCTCTGGGTGCGCGACGCCCATGACCGGACCGACCTGCAGTTGACCAGCCTCATCAAGGCGCTGCTCGACAAGGCCGAGCCGCATGCCGCCACCGTCATGCCGGGTTTCACGCATCTCCAGAGCGCCCAGCCTGTGACATTCGGCCACCATCTCATGGCCTATGTCGAAATGTTTGGCCGCGACCGCAGCCGCATCCGCGATTCCCGCAAGCGCCTGAACGAGTGCCCGCTGGGCTCCGGCGCGCTCGCCGGCACTTCGTTCCCCATCGACAGGCACATGACGGCGAAGGCGCTGGGTTTCGACGGGCCGACCCGCAACTCGCTCGATTCGGTCTCCGACCGCGACAGCCTCATCGAATTCGTCTCGGCGGCCTCGATCTGCGCCGTGCACCTGTCGCGGCTGGCGGAAGAGATCATCATCTGGATGTCGGCCCCCTTCGGCTTCGTCCGCCTGCCTGACCGCTGGACCACCGGGTCGAGCATGATGCCGCAGAAGCGCAACCCCGACGCGGCTGAGCTTGTGCGCGGCAAGACGGGCCGCATCTTCGGCTCGCTCATGGCGCTTCTGACCATGATGAAAGGCCTGCCGCTCGCCTATTCCAAGGACATGCAGGAAGACAAGGAGCAGCTTTTCGACGCTGCCGACACGATTGAGATCGTGCTCGCGGCCATGACCGGCATGATCCAGGATTTGGAGCCCGTGCCGGATCGCATGGCAGCGGTCGCAGGCGCCGGGTTCTCCACGGCGACGGACCTCGCCGACTGGCTCGTGCGCGGCCTCGGCATCCCCTTCCGCGATGCCCACCACATTACCGGTCGCATCGTCTCCGAGGCGGAAAAGCGGGGCTCGACCCTGGAAGACCTGCCGCTCGACGTCATGCAGGCGGTCGAGCCGCGCATCCACCAAGGCATCTTTGAGGTTTTGGGCGTCCAGAACTCCGTCCGCTCGCGGACGAGCTTCGGCGGAACATCCCCCGTTCGGGTCGCCGAGCAGATCGCCTGGTGGCGCGGGCAGGTGTGAGAAAAAGGGGAGGGCGGTTGGTCTTTCACCCCCTCGGCCGACCGCTTACCACTCTCGGTCCACACCTCTTGATCCCCTGAAACATCGTCTCCATATTCGCTGCAGCGAACCTGTCACGGTCGCCTGGGTGCCGCATGAGCGGGCCCACAATCAACCGAAGTGCCTCTAACCTTGGGCTTCGAATATGTCGCGTCAGTCGCCCTTTGGGCATCCGTTTCTGTTAGGCTTCGACGAGATCGAGCAGGCGCTTGATCGTGTCGCGAAAGCCGCGGGCGATGGATACCCTCCCTACAATATCGAGCGCCTGGCTCGTACCGCGCAGGATCCCGAGCGCCTTCGGATCACGCTGGCTGTCGCCGGTTTCACCCGCGACCAGCTGGAGGTGACTCTGGAGGAAAACCAGCTCGTCATCCGCGGTCGGCAATCCGACGATAAGACGAGACACTTCCTGCATCGCGGCATCGCCGCACGCCAGTTTCAGCGGGCCTTTCTCCTTGTCGACGGCATGGAGGTTCTGGGCGCTGATCTGTCCAACGGCCTTTTGTCGATCGATCTCGCCCGGCCCGAGCCGGAACGGATCATCCGTAAGATCGACATCGCGGCCCCGGACAAGGCGTAACGCCGCCGCGCGAGGAGTGGACGATGCACAAGACTCATACGACCGACACGCACACCGGGCAGCCTCAGAACATCACGGAACTGGCCGCTTTGGGCGAAGGCCGCATGGCCTATGTGAAGCCCTTGCGGTCGGATGACGTGGCGAGGCTCTTCCCGCAGGCCCCCAAAATCGAGCCGGGCCTCCAGCTCTTCGCCCTGCTCTCCGCCAGCGGCGAGCCCATCCTGCTGGCCGATTCCCGCGACGCCGCAGTGGCTAACGCCTGGGCGCACGACCTGCAGACCGTGAGCCTGCATTAATTTCCCGACGATGGCGCCATTCCGGGGGCACTCCGGAGTGGCGCGGCTAAATCCCCTCGACCGCTTTGATCAACCGCTCTAGGTCCTCCGGCCGGGAGAGGCGATGATCGCCGTCCTTGATGAGGGTCAGCGATGTGCTGTCTCCCGGCAGGTGCTCCATCAGCTGGAGCGCATGGGCGGGAGGCACGTCGGGGTCCTGCATGCCCTGCAGGATATGGACCGGGCAGCCGGTCTTGATCGGCGCGCCGAAAAGCAGGTGCTTCCGCCCGTCCTCGATCAGCCCCTTCGTGATGGGGTAGGGGTCTGGTGAATATTCCGAAGGACGGTAGTAGACGCCCGTCTCTAGGACGGTGCGCTTGATGTCTTCGGGAAAACGGTCCCACATCAGCCGCTCGGTGAAATCCGTCGCGGGTGCGATGAGCACGATCCCGGCGGGCGCGCTGTCCGGCTTATCGTCGAGAAGGCGGCGGGTCGCGAGAAGCGAAATCCACCCGCCCATGGAGGAACCGACGAGGATCGGCTTCGCCTCGACGAACCGGTCGAGGACGGCCAGCGCATCCTCCAGCCAATGGGAGATGGTGCCTTCCTCGAAGGCTCCGCCCGATTCCCCATGGCCGCTATAGTCGAAACGCACGAAGGGCCGCCCGGCCTTTTCCGCCCAGGCATCGAGTGCTTCCGCCTTCGTGGAGCGCATGTCGGACTTGAAGCCGCCGAGCCAGACCACAGGCTTTCCCTTGCCTTTTCGTGCTAAAACCGCGATCTGACGCGCTTGGGTTCCTTGGCCCACCGTGATGGTTTGCGGCATGGTTAACGGATCCTCAACTGCTTAAAGCCAGCATTTCCCAAACGATTCGATTTTGAAGAAGGCTCTTACCTCAGTGAGTTTCTCAGCGCGACCCGTCGGAGGGGCGGCCTTTCCGACCTCTCATTCCCATCCGCTGGCGGGTCGGACCATTCTCCAGATCATTCCCGAGCTGGAAGCTGGGGGAGCCGAGCGCACGGCGGTGGATATCGCCGAGGGCTTAGCCCATGTGGGCGCGCGGGCGCTGGTCGCGACCGAAGGCGGGCGGCTTGTCGGTGAACTCCAGGCCAAGGGCGGCATCTGGCTTCCTTTCCCGGCTGCGAGCAAGAACCCGATCTCCATGCTGCGTAACGTGCGACGGCTCGCCAAGCTCTGCCGGAAGGAGAGGGTGTCGCTGATCCACGCCCGCTCGCGTGCTCCGGCCTGGGTGGCGCTCGGCGCGGCGCGGCGGCTCAACATTCCCTTCGTCACGACCTATCACGGCAGCTATTCCGGCCGTTCCTCGGTCAAAGTGCTCTACAACTCGGTCATGGCGCGCGGCGATGTGGTGATCGCCAATTCCTATTACACCGGCGACCTGATCCGCTCGCTTTATCCGATTGCCGATGGGCGTGTCCGGGTCATCCATCGCGGCACCGATTTCTTGAGCTTCTCCCCCACCGCCGTCGCGCCGGAGCGGGTGGAGGCCCTGCGCAAGGCGTGGAACGTCGCGCCGCACGAGCGCGTGGTGCTGCTGGCCGCCCGGCTCACGGGCTGGAAAGGCCAAAAAGTTCTGATCGAGGCCGCTGCCAAGCTGCGCAATGCTGGCGTCACCGACGCCGCCTACATTCTGGCGGGCGATCCGCAGGGCCGCGATTCCTATGTTCGCGAACTGGACGCTCTCATCGAGGAGCGCGGACTCCACGGCATCGTGCGCCGCGTCGGCCATTGCACCGACATGCCCGCGGCCTTCTTGGCCGCGTCCGTGGTCACGGTTCCCTCGACGGAGCCTGAGGCTTTCGGCCGCTCCGCTGTCGAGGCCCAGGCCATGGGCACCCCGGTCGTCGTGTCCGATCTCGGCGCGGTCCCGGAGACCGTGCTCTCGCCGCCCGCGGTTGCGCCTCATGAGCGCACCGGGTGGCGCATTCCGCCGGACGATGCTGGCGCGCTTGCCGAGGCGGTCGGGGCGGCCCTGTCGCTTGGCGCCAGCGCCCGCGATGCGTTAGGCAACCGCGCTCGCACCCATGTCCAGCGGCACTTCTCGCTGGAGAACATGGTCACCAGCACGCTTGATGTCTATTCGGCCCTGCTGGAGGGCCATTTCACACGCAGAACAAGTTGACTTCGCGCGGATTTGCGCGAAATGTCAGTTCGTTCGTGGCACAGTCAGGCGAGTGAGCAGAGATTCGATTAAGAGTCTCCGGCCTCGACTGAGCCCTTAAACAGGAGATACGAGCCATTCGCCGACCAATGAGACCTATGCCGGTGCCGCAAAAGGACGGACCGCGCGCCAACCGAGACATTCGCGGTGTCCGCGAAGTGCAGCTGATCGACGATACCGGGCAGAATAAAGGCGTCATGCCCTTCTTCGACGCCTTGCGCCTTGCAGAGGATGCGGGCCTCGACCTCGTCGAAATCGCTCCGAACTCCGCTCCTCCGGTCTGCAAGATCCTCGACTACGGCAAGTACCGCTTTCTCGAGCAGAAGAAGGCCGCCGAGGCGCGCAAGAAGCAGAAGACCGTCGAGGTCAAGGAAATCAAGCTGCGTCCCGGCATCGACGATCACGACTATGATGTGAAGATGAAGGCGATGAAGGGCTTTTTCGAGGAAGGCAACAAGGTCAAGATCACCTTGCGCTTCCGCGGCCGCGAAATGGCCCACCAGGATCTCGGCCTCAAGGTTCTCGAGCGCGTCAAGTCGGACGTCGGCGAACTCGCCAAGGTCGAGATGGAGCCGAACTTCGAGGGCCGTCAGGTCGTGATGGTACTGGCGCCACGGTAATCGCGTTTTTGACTGCGGCCCTCGTTTCAAGGGCCGTGAAAGGGCGTCCGAAAGGACGCCCTTTGTCGTTTTGGGGGCGAAGGGGAGGGGACGTGGCGGTCTCATGCCCGGTGACACGAGCGCACGACGCGCAATGCGGGGGAGAGGCCCCCCGCCGCGTCCACTCACCTCTGCCCGAGCCATTGCTTTTCAAGCCGTCTTCTGCCATAAGCCGGCCTTCACCGAACCGCCCGGCTGTCAGGGCTGCCGTGGCGGTTTGTTTTGCTCATGCAGCAATACAAGGGTTTTCAAGGGCTTAGGTCCGAGAGGCCCCACTTATACGGAGAGCAAAATGCCCAAGCTGAAGACGAAATCGGGCGCGAAAAAGCGCTTCAAGATCACTGGCACCGGCAAGGTCGTTTACGCCCAGTCCGGCAAGCGCCACGGGATGATCAAGCGGACCAAGAAGCAGATCCGCAACCTGCGCGGCACCACGACCATGTTCGAGAGTGACGCGTACAACGTGAAGAAGTTCTTCCTGCCGAACGGCTGAGACGGCTTCCCACATCCCGGATTTTGAAGGAGTTTTTCCATGTCGCGCGTCAAACGGGGCGTTACCGCCCACGCCAAGCACAAGAAGGTTTTTAAGGCTGCCAAGGGCTTCTACGGCCGCCGCAAGAACACCATCCGCATCGCCAAGCAGGCGGTCGAGAAGAGCATGCAGTATGCTACTCGCGACCGTCGCAATAAGAAGCGCGCTTTCCGCGCTCTCTGGATCCAGCGCCTCAACGCTGCAGTCCGCCTGCATGGCCTGACCTATTCCCGATTTATCGACGGTCTCGGCAAGGCTGGGATCGAGATCGATCGCAAGGTTCTGTCCGAAATGGCCATCCACGAGCCGGCTGCTTTCGCCGCTTACGTGGAGCGCGCCAAGGCCTCCCTGCCTGCGCAGGCCGCCTAAGGACAACCTGGCTCCGGCGCGACGGGGTTCCCGTCGCGCCGCCTCTATCCCGCCTCCGAGACCCTTCGCATCGACGGCGCATGACGCTGTCGTTTGACTTTTTGCGGCTCGGAAGGCTTGACGGTTCCCGCGCCGCGTCTCACTCAAGCGCACGCATTCTGGCACGGGACCGATGACCGACCTCAACCAACTCCAAAGTGATCTGCTTAAAGAGATCGAAGCCGCCGGTGACGAAGCGGCTCTTGAAGCTGTGCGCGTGGCCGCGCTCGGCAAGAAGGGCTCCGTCTCTGAACTCCTGAAGACGTTGGGCGCCATGACGCCGGACGAGCGCAAGGAACGCGGGCCGCTCATCAACGGATTGCGCGACGCGGTTCAGGCAGCCCTCGCGCAGAAGAAGGAAACGCTCGCCGAGGCCGCCCTTGGGGCCCGCCTTGCCGCCGAGCGCGTGGACGTCACCCTGCCGGTGCAGGAAGGCCCCGAGACGCGCGGACGCATCCATCCCATCTCCCAGGTCATCGAAGAGCTGACGGCGATCTTCGCCGATATGGGTTTCTCTGTCGCCGAAGGGCCGGATATCGAGACGGATTATCTCAACTTCACGGCGCTGAACTTCCCCGAGGGCCATCCGGCCCGCGAGATGCACGACACCTTCTTCCTCGCGCCCGATGAGAAGGGCGAGCGCAAGGTGCTGCGCACTCACACCTCACCCGTACAGATCCGCACGATGATGGCGCAGAAGCCGCCGATCCGGGTCATCATTCCGGGCCGCACCTATCGCCACGATTCGGATCAGACCCACACGCCGATGTTCCACCAGGTGGAAGGCCTCGTCATCGATAAGCAGGCCGACATCGCGCACATGAAGTGGATTCTGGAGGAGTTCTGCAAGGCCTTCTTCGAGGTCGAGCAGGTGAAGATGCGCTTCCGCCCGTCCTTCTTCCCGTTCACGGAACCGTCGGCGGAAGTCGACATCCAGTGCTCACGCAAGGGCGGTGAAATCCGCTTCGGCGAGGGCGAGGATTGGCTCGAAATTCTCGGCTGCGGCATGGTGCACCCGAACGTGCTGAAGAATTGCGGGCTCGATCCGGACGAGTACCAGGGCTTTGCCTGGGGCATGGGGATCGACCGCATCGCCATGCTGAAATACGGCATGCCGGACCTGCGCCCCTTCTTCGAGGCCGATGTGCGCTGGCTGAACCACTACGGCTTCCGCCCGCTCGACATTCCGTCCCTCGTCAGCGGCCTGACCGCGTAAAGGAGAGCAAAGATGAAGTTCACCCTCTCCTGGCTCAAAGACCACCTCGACACCACGGCGTCTCTCGACGAGATCGTGGAAACGCTCACCCGCATCGGCCTCGAGGTCGAAGGCGTGGAGGACAAGGCGAAGACGCTTAGCGCGTACAAGATCGCCTATGTGATCTCGGCCGAGCAGCATCCGAACGCAGATCGCCTGCGCGTCTGCATGGTTGATACGGGCGAAGGCAAGCCGATCCAGGTCGTCTGCGGCGCGCCCAATGCCCGCACCGGTATGAAGAGCGTTTTTGCGCCCCCCGGCACCTACATCCCGGGCAAGAACATCACCCTCGGCGTCGGCACCATTCGCGGCGTCGAGAGCGCGGGCATGCTGTGCTCGGCGGCGGAGCTCGAACTCTCCGAGGATCACGACGGCATCATCGAGCTTCCCGCCGATGCGCCCGTCGGCGTCGCTTATGCGGCCTATGAAGGGCTCGACGATCCGGTCATCGAGATCAACCTCACGCCGAACCGGCCCGACTGCACCTCGATCCACGGCATCGCCCGTGATCTAGCGGCCGCCGGCCTCGGCACGCTGAAGGGCGAGGCGATCTCGCCGGTTGCTGCCAAGGGCGCATGCCCGGTGTCGGTGAAGCTCGATTTCGCAACAGGCGATGAAAAGCTCTGCCCCGCCTTTGCGCTTCGCCTCGTGCGCGGCGTGAAGAACGGCCCCTCGCCGGATTGGATGCAGCGCCGCCTGCTCTCCATCGGCCTCCGGCCCATCAACTCGCTGGTCGACATCACCAACTACATCACCTTCGACCGGGGGCGCCCGCTCCACGTTTTCGACGCCAAGAAGGTGAAGGGCAACCTCACCGTCCGGCGCGCGAAGGACGGTGAGGAGATCGTGGCCCTCGACGGGCGTACCTACAAGCTCGAAGCCGGCAATGTCGTCATCGCCGACGAGAACGGCGTCGAGTCGATTGCCGGCATCATGGGCGGCGAGCATTCCGGTTGCGACGAGAACACCACGGACGTGCTCATCGAGTCCGCGCTCTGGGACCCGCTGAACATCGCCCAGTCGGGCCGCAAGCTGAACATCATCACCGACGCGCGCTATCGATTCGAGCGCGGCATCGACCCGGCCTTCACGGTGCCGGGCCTCGATCTCGCGACCAAGATGGTTCAGGACCTCTGCGGCGGTGAGGCGACCGAGTCAGTCGTCGCGGGCAAGGTGCCCGATACGAAGCAGGTCTACGAGTTCCCCTGGTCGGAAGTTCCGCGCCTGTCGGGGCTCGATGTGGAGCCTGCCGAATCGCGAAAGATTCTGGAAAAGCTCGGGTTCGTCGTTGAAGGCTCCGGCGAGCGCGTGAAGGTCATCGCGCCGTCCTGGCGGCCGGATATCGACGGCAAGGCCGATCTGGTGGAGGAGGTCATCCGCATCGCGGGCGTCGACCGCATCCTGCCAAAACCCCTGCCGCGCCTTGAGGACACCGTCGCCAAGCCGGTCCTCACGCTGATCCAGAAGCGCACCCGTCTGGCCCGTCGCCTCCTGGCCTCGCGCGGGCTGGTGGAAGCCGTCACCTGGTCCTTCATCGCTAAGAGCGAGGCTGAGCTTTTCGGTGGCGGTGATGCGCGTTTGGCGCTGGCAAATCCCATCGCATCGGACCTCTCCGACATGCGTCCGAGCCTGCTGCCGGGCCTTTTGAAAGCGGCCCAGCGCAATGCGGATCGCGGCTTCGGCGACGTCGCGCTGTTCGAGGTCGGCCAGTGCTTCGCCTCGGACGAGCCGGAAGGCCAGACCATCAAGGCGACGGGCGTGCGCCGTGGCTCGGCCCGCGCGGAGGGTGTGGGACGTCATTGGGACGGCGGCGCCGTTGCCGTCGATGCCTTCGACGCCAAGGCCGATGTCCTCTCGCTTATGAATGCGCTCGGTATTCCGACCGGTGGCCTGCAGGTGGTTCCCGGCGGTCCGGCATGGTTCCATCCCGGCCGTTCGGGCACCGTGCAATTCGGGCCGAAGAACGTGATCGGCACTTTCGGTGAGGTCCACCCGAAGGTCTTGAAGGCGCTCGACCTCAAGGGGCCGCTCGTCGCCTTCGAATTGACCCTCGACGCCCTGCCGCCGCCGAAGGCGAAGCCGACCAAGATGAAGCCGAAGCTGGTTCTCTCGGACTTCCAGCCCATCACCCGCGACTTCGCCTTCGTGGTCGGGCGCGACGTGCTGGCGGGCGACATCATCAAGGCGGCGCAAGGGGCTGAGCGCCAGCTCATCGCGGCGGTCGAAGTGTTCGATGTCTACGAGGGCACCGGCATCGACCCGGACAAGAAGTCCGTCGCCATCGCGGTTACCCTCCAGCCGACCGAGAAGACGTTGACCGACGTCGAGATCGAGGCCGTGTCGCAGAAGATCGTCGGCGAAGTCGCCAAGAAGACCGGCGCGGTGCTGCGCGGATAAAGTCTAAAAATGTTATCCCGGACGCGACAGGGTCGTTGTCCGGGATGGCTCTTTCGCGCCGCTTAAGGGGTTCGCCTCATCCCAAGCGTAGCGCACCGTGTCGAACCGCATCGAGCGTGCATCGACCATCAGCAGGCGTCCGACGAGACCCTCGCCGAAGCCGACGATCTGGCGGATCACCTCCATCGCCATCAGACTTCCCATGACCCCGGCGAGTGCACCGAGAATGCCGGCTTCCGCGCAGCTTGGGATTGTGCCGGCAGGGGGCGGGGAGGGGAAAAGGCAGCGATAAGTGGGGTTCGGCTTACCGTCTGGGCTGATTTCATAGGCGCGAATGGTTGTTAGCGACCCGTCGAACGGGCCCAGAGCCGCCGTGACGAGTGGCTTTTTCTCGAAGAAGCAGGCATCCGAGATCGCATACCGGGTCTCGAAGTTGTCCGACCCGTCCGCGATGACGTCGTATCGGCGGACGAGTTCCCGCGCGTTGTTGGCGTTCAGCCGCAGTGCATGGGTTTCTACCGTTACGTGAGGGTTCAGCCGCGCGATGGCCTGCGCTGCGCTCTCCGTTTTGGTGCAGCCGACATCCGGTGTGCCATGGATCACTTGACGCTGGAGATTGTCGAGGGAAACCACGTCATCGTCCGCGATCCCGAGGGTTCCGACGCCCGACGCTGCAAGATATTGCAGGAGTGGCGCGC
The DNA here is from genome assembly GCF_011777495.1 of Microvirga terricola. Classification (GTDB taxonomy): domain Bacteria; phylum Pseudomonadota; class Alphaproteobacteria; order Rhizobiales; family Beijerinckiaceae; genus Microvirga; species Microvirga terricola. The sequence continues at coordinate 253,373 of NZ_JAATJS010000002.1, forward strand.
CGAGTCCCCCCGCTCCGACCACCAGCACCCGCGCGGCCTTCAGTCTCAATTGCCCCGGTCCACCCACATCGTGAAGAACGAGGTGGCGGGCGTAGCGGTCGATTTCATCGGGCGTGAGCGACATGGCCTGACCTTAGCGTCATGGCCGGCTCTATCAACCATTTCACGGCGGAATTAGCGTAAACGGCTTGACAGGGAGCTTGGCGATGTGACCCTTCCCATGCCATCGTCTGGGCGCAACCGGGTAACAAGCCGGCGCGCCAAACAGGGGAACAAAGCTTATGAAAGCAACTAAATTCGGCCTTGCGCTCGCGGGCCTCGCCTTTTCCGCCACGGCGGCTTTTGCACAGGACGCGTTCAAGCCGGCGATCGTCTATGACCTCGGCGGCAAGTTCGATAAGTCCTTCAATGAAGGCGTCCATACAGGCGCCGAGAAGTACAAGAAGGACACCGGCACCGATTATCGTGACTTCGAGCCGCAGAACGACGCCCAGCGCGAGCAGGCGCTCCGCCGCTTCGCGCGCGACGGCTTCTCGCCGATCGTTGCCGTCGGTTTCAGCCAGGAAACGGCTCTGAAGAAGGTCGCCGACGAGTTCCCGAAGACCAAGTTCGCCATCATCGACTCCGTGGTCGAGAAGCCGAACGTCCAGTCGGTCGTCTTCAAGGAGCATGAAGGCTCGTTCCTTGTCGGCCTTCTGGCCGTGCAGGCCTCCAAGACCGGCAAAGTTGGCTTCGTCGGCGGCATGGACATTCCGCTGATCCGCAAGTTCGCCTGCGGCTACGTCCAGGGCGCGAAATACGCCAAGGCTAACGCCGAAGTGTTCCAGAACATGACCGGCACCACGGGCGCGGCCTGGACCGACCCGGTGAAGGGCGGCGAGCTCGCCAAGAGCCAGATCGATCGCGGCGCTGACGTCGTCTATCACGCGGCCGGTGGCACCGGCGTTGGTGTCATGCGCGCAGCTGCGGATGCGGGCAAGCTCAGCATCGGCGTCGACTCGAACCAGAACGCCCTGCACCCGGGCAAGGTTCTCACCTCCATGGTGAAGCGCGTCGACATCGCCACCTACAACGCCTTCGATCAGGCGAAGAAGGGCACCTTCAAGGCCGGCGTCTCCGTGCTTGGCCTGAAGGAAGACGGTGTGGCTTGGGCGCTCGACGACAACAACAAGTCGCTGATCACCGCCGATATGAAGGCTGCTGCCGACAAGGCTGCCGAGGGCATCAAGTCCGGCGCCATCAAGGTGCATGACTACATGTCCGACTCGAAGTGCCCGGTGCAATAAGCCACCAGGGTTCTGCTCCTCCCGCCGCGCATTTTGCGCGGCGGATTGGGTTTTAAACGCGACCGGTGCCGTTCGTGGCGTCCGGTCGCGAAATCCGTTTTCATCCGTCGGAGTTTGCGCTGCCGATCCGAGGATGATGTGTGAGTTTGCTCATGCCTTCCGCCATTGAACTGCACGCCATTAACAAGCGCTTCGGTGAGGTTCACGCCAACAAGGACGTGAATCTCACGGTCGAGCGCGGGACGATTCACGGGATCGTTGGTGAAAACGGTGCAGGCAAGTCGACATTGATGTCGATCCTCTACGGCTTTTACGAAGCCGATTCCGGCGAGATCCGCGTCAACGGCAAGTCGGTTTCGATCCGCTCTCCCAACGACGCGATCTTTGCGGGCATCGGTATGGTCCATCAGCACTTCATGTTGGTGGAGCCGTTGACCGTCGTCGAGAATGTCATGCTCGGCGCCGAAGGCGGCACCATGCTGCGCGGCGGCGAGGCGAAGGTTCGCGCGGAGCTGGCGCGCCTTGCACACGACTACGGACTCGAGATCGATCCCGACGCCATCGTCGGCGAACTCTCGGTCGGCTTGCAGCAGCGTGTTGAAATTCTAAAGGCCCTTTATCGTGGGGCCGATATCCTCATTCTTGACGAGCCGACTGCGGTGCTGACGCCAGCGGAGGCGGATGCGCTCTTCAAACTGCTCCGCGCATTGCGCGCCCAGGGCAAGACCGTTGTCCTCATCACGCATAAGCTGCGCGAGATCATGGCCGTGACGGATCGCGTTTCTGTCATGCGACGTGGTGAGATGGTCGCGACGGTTGAGACGAAAGACACGTCTCCGCCGGAACTTGCTGAGTTGATGGTAGGCCGCCACGTTCTTCTGCACGTCGAGAAGAGTGAGCGGGAGCCGGGCGCACCGCTGCTCGAAGTGGATAATCTCTCCGTGATCGACAATCGCGGCGTGCTTCGGGTGGCGAATGTCTCGCTGACCGTTCGCGCAGGCGAAATCGTCGGCATCGCAGGTGTGGCGGGCAACGGCCAAAGCGAATTGCTTGAGACGCTGGCTGGCATGCGCCAGCCTGTTCTCGGCACGATCAAGTTCGAAGGGCGGGAGATCGGCTTTGCCGAGCACAACCCGCATGGGATGCGCAAGCTTGGCCTCTTGCATGTGCCGGAGGACCGGTTGCGCATGGGTCTCGTGTCCGCGTTCCCGGCCTTCGAGAGCGCAGCGCTCGGCTTCACCGATGATCCGCGCTTGGGACCGGGGCCGCTCCTTGATCATGACCGCATGATCGCGGATCTGTCGTCAAAGATGGAAGCCTACGATGTGCGCCCGCGCGCGCCGCGTCTGAAATCCTCTAAGTTCTCCGGCGGTAATCAGCAGAAGATTGTTCTGGCCCGCGAGATCGAGCGTAATCCGAAGGTGCTGCTTGTCGGCCAGCCGACGCGTGGCGTCGATATCGGTGCCATCGAGTTCATCCATCGCCGTCTCATCGCTCTGCGCGATGCGGGCGTTGGCATTCTTCTCGTGTCGGTCGAACTCGACGAGATCATGAATCTCTCCGACCGCATTCTGACAATGTGCGGCGGGCAGATCACCGGCGAGCGCAAGGCGAGCGAGACCGACGAGCAGGATCTCGGCCTTCTCATGGCCGGCGTTACGGAGCAGGCGGCATGATGCAACCACGTTTGACCCTTGTGACGCTCGGCGTCGCCGATGTCGCGAAAGCGACTGCCTTTTACGAGGCGTGGGGCTGGAAGGCTTCGTCCGCCAGTCAGCCGAGCGTCACATTCTTCCAGGCGAATGGTCTGGCGCTTGCACTCTTTGGGCGTGCGGACCTCGCTGCAGATGCATATGTGGAAGATAGGCCGACCGGCTTTTCCGCCGTCACGCTTGCCTACAACGCGCGTTCAAAGGCGGAGGCCGACGAGGTTTTCGCGTTGGCGCTGAAAGCCGGCGCGCGCGAACTCAAGCCACTGCAGGATGTGTTTTGGGGCGGCTACTCGGGTTATTTCGCCGACCCGGACGGACACCTCTGGGAGGTTGCCTGGAATCCTTCTTTCCCCCTTGACGACGAGGGACATATGTTTTTGCCGGATCATCAAAAGTGAGCGCACCCATCGATCTTCCCAAATGGGTCGACACGGCCCTTGTACCCGCCGTTTCGGTGGTGGCAGCGTTCCTCGTGGCCGGCCTCGTCGTGGTCGGCATCGGCGAGAATCCGCTAACCGCAACCCGCCTCCTGATCCAGGGCAGCCTCGGCACCGGCGAGGGGCTTGGCTTCACGCTGTTCTACACGACCAATTTCATCTTCACGGGGTTGGCGGTGGCGGTGGCCTATCATGCGGGCCTGTTCAACATCGGCGCGGAAGGCCAGGCGACGCTCGCCGGCCTCGGCGCGGCTCTCGTCCTCCTCAATCTGGGATTCCTGCCGGGCTTTTTGCTGATCCCGCTCGGCATCCTGGGCGCTGCGGCATTCGGCGCTCTCTGGGCTGCGATTCCCGGTTACCTGCAGGCGAAACGAGGAAGCCATATCGTGATCACCACGATCATGTTCAACTGGCTCGCGAGCGTGCTGATCGTCTACCTGCTGGTCAACGTGCTGCGTGAACCGACCAACATGAACCCGGAGACGCCGGCATTTCCGGTGCAGTCGCAGATCCCGTTCATGCATGATGTCTTCGCCGCGTTCGGAATCGAGATCGCGCCGTCGCAGCTCAATCTTACCTTCGTGCTGGCATTGGCCGCCGCTTATGGCATCTGGCTGCTCATTTATCGCTCCCGCCTCGGCTATGCGATCCGCACCATCGGCTTCAATCCTTTGGCGGCGGTCTATGCGGGCATCTCGCCCGCGCGCGTTACGGTCATTGCGATGATCCTCTCCGGCGCGCTGGCCGGGGGCCTCGCGGTCAATGAGTTGATGGGCTATCAGCATCGGCTGCTGCTTGAATTCACCTCGGGCTACGGCTTCGTCGGCATCGCCGTTGCGTTGATGGGACGCGCGCATCCGCTCGGCATCATTCTCGCATCGCTTCTGTTCGGCATTCTCTATCAAGGCGGTGCGGAGCTCGCTTTCGAGCAGCCAGCCATCACTCGCGACATGGTGGTCGTGATCGGCGGCATCATCATCCTGTTCGCAGGGGCGCTCGAAGGGCTTTTCCGCCGCGTCGTGGCGCGCATGCTGACGCCGGCCCTGAAGCAAGTGAGGGCTTAAAATCATCATGGATCTCAGCTTCTTCGTCACTGTATTCGATTCCTCGCTACGCTTGTCGATCCCGCTTCTCGCGGCGTGCCTCGCAGGGCTCTGGTCGGAGCGCTCCGGCGTCGTCGACATTGGGCTTGAGGGCAAGATGCTGGTCGCAGCCTTCGCGGCGGCAGCGGCAGCGCACGCGTTTGGCTCCGCCTGGATTGGGCTTCTCGCCGGCATCGGCGCTTCCGTCGCGTTCGCGCTCATTCACGGCTTTGCCTCGATTAGCCAGCGCGGCAATCAGATCGTCTCCGGCGTCGCCATCAACATGCTTGCCGTCGGGTTGACGGCCATCGTCGGAAACGCCTGGTACGGCCAGGGCGGCCGCACGCCGCCGCTCGAAGGCGCCGAGCGTTTCGGCGAGGTCTTTCTGGGCCACTCCGCTCCGGTCTACATCGCGCTGCTTGCCGTCGTGGTGACTTGGTTCGTCCTCGGCAAGACGCGCTTTGGCTTGCGTCTTCGCGCCGTCGGTGAGAACCCCGCAGCGGTCGATACCGCTGGCATTTCCGTCACGAAGCTGCGCTATGCGGCCGTTGTTATTTGCGGCGCCCTCTGCGGCCTTGCGGGCACCTATCTCTCGGTCGGCCAGTCGGCTGGATTCTTGCCCAACATGACGGCGGGCAAGGGCTTCATTGCGCTCGCGGCGCTGATCTTTGCCAAGTGGCGCGCGTGGCCGGCACTCGGCACCTGCTTCCTGTTTGGCGTGCTGGAGGTCGCTGCCATTCGCCTGCAGGGCATCGCGCTTCCCGGCATCGGCGAAGTGCCGGTGCAGGCCATTCAGGCTTTGCCTTATCTCATGACGGTGATTTTGCTTGCCGGTGTCATCGGCAAAGCCATTCCGCCGCGCGCATCCGGCGTTCCTTACGTGAAGGAGCGGTGACATGGCATCTCTCGACACGTTGTTCGAAGCCGCCAAGGCTGTGCAAACGAAAGCCTACGCGCCGTATTCCCGCTTCAAGGTCGGCGCTGCGATCATGACGCCGGACGGCAAAGTCTTCTCGGGCTGCAATGTCGAGAACGCGGCTTATCCCGTGGGCTCCTGCGCAGAAGGCGGCGCGATTTCGGCGATGGTGGCGGGCGGTGAGAGCCGCATCGCTGCGATTGTTGTGATGGGCGAAGGCGATGCGCTCGTCACCCCCTGCGGCGGTTGCCGCCAGCGCATCCGCGAATTCGCCGCGCCGGATACACCCATTCACGTGGCGGGCCCGGAGGGCATTCGAAAGAGCTTTACGCTCGATGAGTTACTGCCCTTCTCCTTCGGGCCTCACAACCTCGGCACCCGATAAGACACGGCGTAAAGCTTCACGAGATTTGAAAGTAGGAGGAGCGTGATGGAGATTATGCTCCGAGAGATGATGATGGAACAGAAGGTTCAGGAAACAGCCGAATTCGTTCGAGCGCGTGGTTTTGACGGGAAGTTCGACGCCGCTTTCGTGCTCGGCACCGGTCTCGGCACCTTGGTCGATGAAGTGACCAACGCAGTCAGCTTGCCCTATGCGGACATTCCACACTTTCCGAAGAGCGGCGTCTCCGGCCATGCGGGGCGTCTCGTTGCCGGTATGTTGGAAGGCAAGCGTGTCCTGCTTTTCCAGGGCCGCGCGCATTATTACGAAACCGGCGATGCGGGCGCGATGCGCGTGCCAGTGGCGCTAGTGCGGGAGCTGAACGTGCCGGCGCTGGTTTTGACCAATGCCGCCGGTTCCGTGCGCGCCGAGATCCGCCCCGGGAGTCTTGTTGCGATCAACGATCACCTCAACCTCTCCGGCACAAATCCGCTGCTGAAGGATCACACAGACGGCCGTTTCGTTTCGCTGACCGGCGCTTATGACGAGGGCCTACGCAGGACCTTGCAAGGAGCGGCGAAGAAGGCAGGCATTGACCTGCCCGAGGGCGTCTATGCGTGGCTTTCCGGGCCAAGCTTCGAGACGCCGGCTGAGATCCGCATGACACAGATTCTCGGCGGCGATCTTGTTGGCATGTCGACTGTGCCCGAGGTCATCCTCGCGCGTTATTATGGCCTGAAGGTCGCGGCAATCTCGGTTGTCACCAACCTCGCAGCCGGCATTGAAGGCGCATCGCCGTCGCATCAGGAGACGAAGGATACGGCCGCCGAGGCATCGGAGAGGTTCAAGCGTCTCATTCGCTCGTTCGTTGCGGAGTTGTCTCATGTCTGACGCCCAAATCGCACAACGCGCCCTGCGCAGTCTCGATCTGACGGACTTGACGGATAACTGCACTGACCAGGCGATCGATGCGCTTTGCGCCAAGGCGCTCAATCCGCACGGCCCTGTCGCCGCAGTGTGCGTGTGGCCACAATACGTGGCGCGTGCGCGTGATGCGCTGCGTGGCTCCTCCGTCCAGATCGCGACGGTGGTCAACTTCCCTGCCGGTGGCGAGGACATCGGCCGCGTCGTCGACGATACGCGCGAAGCGCTCGCCGATGGCGCCAATGAAATCGATCTCGTGCTGCCTTGTGCGGCAGTGCGTCGCGGTGATCTGCGCACAGCGAGCGAGATGGTTGAAGCGGTGCGCGAGGTTGTCGGCGAGGGGCATCTCCTGAAGGTCATTCTTGAAACGGGTGAACTCGCCGATCCGAAACTGATCGCCACCGCAAGCCGGATCGCCATCGAAGCGGGTGCCGATTTTATCAAGACCTCGACCGGCAAGACGCCCGTTTCCGCCACACCCGAAGCGGCGGAAATCATGCTCAATGCGATCAAGCTTTCCGGTCGCCCCGTCGGGCTCAAGCCATCGGGCGGTATTCGCACCGTCGCGGATGCAAAGATTTATCTCGACCTTGCCGACCGGATCATGGGTGCTGATTGGGCGACGCCCAAGACGTTCCGCATTGGAGCCAGCAGCGTCTATAACGCGCTGATTGCAGCCATCGAAGGGCGAGCGAGCACGACCGCCGCCGGGACTTACTGACATGACTCTTCTTCCGCAGGAAATCATCCGCCGCAAGCGCGACGGCGGTGTGCTCGAGGCCGAGCTGATTCAGGACTTCATCGAAGGCCTGACGACCGGACGCGTCTCGGAAGGGCAGGCGGCTTCGTTCGCCATGGCAGTGTTCTTCCGTGGATTGTCGGTGCCTGAACGCGTAGCGCTGACTCAGGCGATGATGCGCTCCGGCGAAGTGCTGAAATGGGATCTCCCCGGTCCGGTGCTCGACAAGCATTCGAGCGGGGGCGTGGGGGATACGGTGAGCCTCGCGCTGGCTCCGGCGGTTGCGGCCTGCGGCGGCTATGTGCCGATGATTTCCGGTCGCGGTCTCGGCCACACGGGCGGAACGCTCGACAAGCTCGATTCCATTCCCGGTTACGTGTCTCAGCCCGACATCGAGACCTTCCGACGCGTGACGCGCGAAATCGGCTGCGCCATCATCGGCCAGACCGCGGATCTCGCGCCCGCCGACAAGCGCCTCTATGCCATCCGCGACGTGACGGCGACGGTTGAATCCATCGATCTCATCACCGCGTCGATCCTGGCGAAGAAACTCGCAGCCGGATTGCACGGCCTCGTCATGGACGTGAAGTTCGGCTCCGGTGCCTTCATGGACAACGCGGCCGATGCGCGCGCCCTTGCCGAAAGTCTCGTTCTCGTCGCGAACCGCACCGGGCTGCCGACGAGCGCGCTTCTCACCGACATGAATGAGCCGCTTGCTTCCGCTGCCGGCAACGGGGTGGAGGTTGCTTACACTGCCGATTACCTCACGGGGCGCCGCCGCGAGGAGCGCTTCCATCGCGTGACTGTGGAGCTAAGCGCCGAGATGCTCGTGCTCGGCAAGCTTGCAAGCGACATTACTGAGGCGAGAGCGAAGATCGAAGACGCTATTGCGTCGGGCAAGGCCGCGGAGATTTTTCAGCGTATGGTTGTCGCGCTCGGCGGTCCCAGCGACCTTCTGGAACATCCTGACAAGCGGCTCGAAGCGGCACCGTTCGTGCGTCCGATCTATGCGGAGCGCGCGGGCATCGTTCAGAAGATCGCGACCCGCGATGTCGGCGTTGCCGTCGTCGCGCTCGGCGGTGGGCGTACGCGTCCGCAGGATCCTATCGATCACGCCGTCGGCCTGACGGAGTTGGCGAGTGTCGGTGCGGCAATCGATGCGCAGCAGCCGCTTGCCATCGTTCACGCGCGCAGCGAAGCCGCGGTCGAAGAGGCTACGCGTGCGGTCCGCGCCGCCTATACCGTCGGTGATGCCCCTGCTAAATCGGGGCCATTGATCCTCGAACGCATCGGAGCCACGTCGTGACCCTGCTCGTCGCGCTGACCTGGGACCCTAAGCCGTGGGTCGAACGGTTCAGAAGTCATCTCTCGGGGCGTGACATCGTCGTTTTGGGCGAGGATTTCGACAGGGCGCGCGTGCGCTATGTCGCGACGTGGGGCCCGAAGCCCGGCAGCTTATCGAATCTCCCATCGCTCGAGGCCATCTTTTCGCTCGGTGCCGGTGTCGATCACCTGATGGGATATCCCGACCTGCCTGATGTGCCGATCGTGCGCGTGTCGCAGGATGATCTGACTTACCGCATGAGCGAATATGTGGTGATGCATTGCCTCATGTACCTGCGCGATCAGCGCCGGTTCGATGCGGACCAGCAGGCGAAGCGCTGGGAGCCGGACCGTGCGCCGCCGATTGCGGCCCAAGTGCGCGTCGGCGTCATGGGCTTTGGTGCGCTGGGTCAGGATGCAGCGCGCAAGTTGAAGGTCATGGGCTTCGATGTGGCCGGTTGGAGCCGCACGCCGAAGTCGGTCGACGGTTTCGAGATCTTCTCCGGTGAGGCGGGACTAGAGCAGTTCCTCGCGCGCACGGATATTCTCGTCAGTCTGCTTCCGTTGACGTCAGAGACACGCGGCATTCTCAAGCGCGATCTGTTCAAGAAACTGGCGCGCGACGGACATCTCGGTGGCCCTATCCTCATCAATGCTGGGCGCGGCGGGTCGCAGGTCGAGGCGGATATTCTTGCCTGCCTTGATGATGGCACACTGAAGGGCGCGACGCTCGATGTATTCGAGGTCGAGCCGCTTCCGCAAGAGTCGAAGCTCTGGAACCATCCGCGCGTCACGGTCACGCCGCACAATTCCGCGACAAGCGATCCGGAGATGACGGCGCGCTACATCGCGCACCAGATCCTCCGCCATGAGGCGGCGGGCGAGCCGTTCCAGCATGTGGTGGATCGGGGACGCGGCTACTAGCGAAGGCGCTTGATGCTGCTGATCGCGCCGTAGCTCGTCTCGCGGATACGCTTTTCGGCCACGGCAAGGGGTTCGACATAAACCGTCATGCTGTGGCCGGTGGCGTGGATGAGACGAGTCTCGTCCATCATCAGGCCGACATGGCCTCTCCAGAATACCAAGTCGCCGCGTCGCAGGCCGCTGAGATCGAGCTTCACCTCGACGGCTGCGCCGAGCAACTTCTCTTGCATGTCGCTGTCGCGCGGCGCCTTGATGCCGGCTGCCGTCAGGCAGGTTTGCGCGAGGCCGGAGCAATCGAGCCCGACGGTGGTCTTGCCGCCCCAGAGATAGGGGGTGTGCTCAAGACGCTCGGCGACGCCGACATAATCCGTTTCAAAGGAATCGAGAGCGGCGAGGTGGGCTGCGAAGACGTAGCAGCCGCTTGCCAAGCGTGCGTACTCACCTTCGATGCCGACGACAGCTACTTTTGAATGCAGCGTCAGAAAGCCCTCATTGGGCAGCTTCAGGTTCGGGCCGGGATAGAGGAAGGTGCGGAGCGTGCCGACCTTGTGAGTCGGCTCGGGTCCCGGTTCGCCGAGCGTGGCGCTCGGCAGATATCCCACATAGCCGTCGTCGCGCAGCTGCACCCAGGCCCAGCCCTCGTGCTCGTCGTAAACGGTTACGCTTTCACCATAGATCGCCTGCGTGTCGACCGGCGCCTCGCGCGACGGATTGCGGTGCAGAGAGATATAGGAGGCAATGACGCGCTTCGCGGTGCCCGGAGAAAACCGCTCCGCTTCGACCTGCCCGCGCAGGCGCTCGTCGGCCAGATCGGCACGGAAGGGCGTGATGCGGCGGTCGAAATTCATAGGGGCAACTCCTTGGCGCGGGCCGTGACGATATCTCCTAGCCGCTCTACCGCCAATGCGCCAGCGACCGTGCGCTGAATGATAACATTGCGGCGATCGACCTCATCCCGGCGGCGGGAGACGAGATCGAGCTTGCCCATGGTGTCGAGGGCCCGGGTGATAACCGGCTTGGTGACGTTCAGCTTCTTTGCGAGGCCGCGCACCGTATGCGGCGGCGGCTCGAGATAGATCGTCAGCAGAATGGCGATCTGACGCGAGGACAGGTCGCCATCCTGATGCACGAGGTCGAGATGGACGTCGTGCCACAGCTTGAGGGATTGCGAGGCTCGTAACTCGACAGGCATGGCCGCACCGCTCGTTTCGGACCCGTATTATTCGGGTTCCGGGCGAGCGGCGCAACCCCGTATCTGTTTAGCGGCCGTACCGATCCTTCAGGAGCGCATACATCAGTCGCGCTGCCTGCACCTCAGCGCCTTCGGGGCGGCCGGGCTTGGTGGCGTTGTTCCAGGCGAAGATGTCGAAGTGGACATAAGCCTTCGCCGCAGACACGAACCGGGTCAGGAACAGCGCAGCCGTGACCGAGCCCGCCATGGGGCCGCCCGTGTTGTTGATGTCGGCGGACTTGGAATCGAGCTGAGACAGGTAGGATTGCCAGAGCGGCATGCGCCAGACCGGATCGTTCTGCGCTTCGCCGTGGCGGGCGACGTCGAGCGCCAGAGCATCGTCATCCGTGAAGAAGGCGGGCAGCTCGGGGCCGAGCGCCACGCGCGCCGCACCGGTCAGCGTCGCGAAATCGACGATGAGGTCCGGCGTTTCCTCGTCGGCTAGTGCCAACGCATCACCGAGGACCAGGCGGCCTTCGGCGTCCGTGTTGCCGATCTCGACCGTGATGCCCTTGCGGCTCTGCAGGATGTCGCCAGGGCGGAAAGCGTTGGCGGAAATCGAGTTCTCGACGGCGGGGACGAGCACGCGCAGACGCACCGGCAGGTTCGCGCCCATGATCATGTCGGCGAGCGCGAGGGTTGCTGCCGAACCGCCCATGTCCTTGCGCATCATCAGCATGGAGGCGGCAGGCTTGATATCGAGACCGCCGGTATCGAACGCGACGCCCTTGCCGACCAGAGTGACGCGCGGCGCGCCCTCCTTGCCCCAGGTGAAATCGATGAGGCGCGGGGGCGTAGCGGAGGCGCGGCCGACCGCGTGAATCATCGGGAAGTTCTGCTTCAGCAAATCGTCACCGACGATGGATTTGAATTTCGCACCGTGCTTTTCGGCGAGCTTGCGGGCCGCCGCCTCGATGCCATCGGGGCCGAGATCGCTGGTGGGCGTGTTGATGAGATCGCGGCTTGTGATCACCGCATCGGCGATGCGCGAAACCTCATCCACATTGACGCCTTCCGGTGGGACGAGACGGACGGATTTTTCGGTACGCTTGCGATAGCGGTTGAACGAATATGCCCCGAGAATCCACGCGAGCGTAGCAAGGGTGGGGTTCGGCGCCTGCGTCTCGAAACGATAGACGCCGTCCGGCAGCAGCGTGACGAGCTTGCCGGGCAGGAAGGGGTCGATGCGCTTGGCATCTTTGCTGTCGAGGCCGAAGACGACGCCGAGAATATTTCCGTCCGCATCGGGCAACACACAGTGGCTACCGGCCTTCGCGTCGAACCCCTGCGCCTTCGCAAAGGCGCGCGTGGCTGCGGGGAATTTTTCCAGAATACCGGGCCAGGTCGCGTCGTTCACGAGCCAGATCGGGAGTGACGCTTCATGCGGGAAGGCAAGCAGGGAGTGGGGCATCGAACAGTCTCGGTGGAATGAGAAAATCCGGCAGGGGTGCCTGCCGGATTGGGAGAGGAGGGATCAGATCGTCTGGTTGTAAGCGCCGACTTCCGAGTTCTCGTGAAGCACGGCATCGACCGCTTTGAACATCTCGTGCATGCGCGCTTCCGCCACCGGGCTCTCAACGACGACCACGATCTCCGGTTTGTTGGAGGACGCGCGCACGAGACCCCAGGTGCCGTCTTCGGTCACCACACGCACGCCGTTGACGGTGACGAGATCCTTGATCGCATAACCGCCGACCTTCTCGCCTTTGGCCTTCAGGTCGATGAAGCGTTTCACCACGCGCTCGACGACATCGTACTTGATCTCGTCGGCGCACTTTGCGGCCATGGTCGGCGAGCCCCAGGTCTTCGGCACGGCAGCGTAAAGATCGGCCATGGACTTGCCGGGATTGCGGTCGAGCATTTCGCACACGGCAATCGCGGTCAGAACGCCGTCGTCATAGCCGCGTCCGACTGGCTTGTTGAAGAAGAAGTGACCCGACTTCTCGAAGCCTGCGAGCGCGGAGAGTTCCGTGACGCGGCGCTTGATGTAGGAGTGGCCGGTCTTCCAGTAGTCGGTCTTCGCGCCCTGCGCTGTGAGTTCGGGATCGGTCGCGAACACGCCGGTCGATTTCACATCGACCACGAAGGTTGCATTGGGATGGAGCTTCGAGAGATCGCGCGCGAGCATCACGCCGATCTTGTCCGCGAAAATCTCGTCGCCGTTGTTGTCGACAACACCGCAGCGGTCGCCGTCGCCATCGAAGCCGAGGCCGACATCCGCGCCGGTTTCGCGCACCTTGTCCGCGATGGCATGAAGCATCTTCATGTCCTCTGGATTCGGATTGTAGCGCGGGAAGGTGTGATCGAGATTGGCATCGAGCGGGATCACCTCGCAGCCGATCATCTCCAGCACCTTCGGTGCGAACGCACCCGCCGTGCCGTTGCCGCAGGCCGCGACGACCTTGAGTTTGCGCTTCAGCTTCGGACGATTGGTGAGGTCCGCGATGTAGCGGGCCGGGAAGTTTTCGACGAACTGGTAGGAGCCGCCGTCGCGCAGCTTGAACGCCGCGTTCATGACGATGTCCTTCAGGCGTCCCATTTCGTCGGGGCCGAAGGTGAGGGGGCGGTTCGCGCCCATCTTCACGCCGGTCCAGCCATTGTCGTTGTGGGAGGCGGTGACCATGGCGACAGCCGGGCAATCGAGTTCGAACTGGCCGAAATAGGCCATAGGCGAAAGCGCGAGGCCGATATCCTTCACGCGCACGCCCGCGGCCATGAGGCCGGAAACCAGGGCGTATTTGATGGAGGAGGAATAACCGCGGAAATCGTGGCCCGTCACCAGGTCAGGCCGTACGCCCATCTCATGGATCAGAGTGCCCAGGCCCATGCCCAGGGCCTGTATGCCCATGAGGTTGATCTCTTTCTCGAACAGCCAGCGAGCATCGTATTCGCGAAAGCCGGTCGGCTTTACGAGCGGGAAGGATTCGTACTCGTAGGTGTTCGGCGAGAGAGCGACTTGAGGCTTGGGGAACATGGTCCATCCGGAATGGGAGGTTTCAGTGAGGCGCGATCTTGAGGATCGGATATGAATGAAGTCTGACTACTCGGTGGGTCAGGTCGGATTATGGTTTCTTTCACCCAGGCTTCAACCGGCCCGGTGATGCCTGACGATTCGGGCTAGCCCGGCGATCAGGGCCTCCTGCGGGGCTTTGACATGGGTCTCGATGCCGTGGCGGGCAAGGGCATGGCGGTAGAGATCGGCGCGGGGCCGATCTGCGATAATGGTTACCGCGGAAGGGCGTCCGAACTGTGACAGGGCGCCGTTGATCTCGTCCCCGGTCAGGAGGCCGGACAGATAGGGCGCGAGCAGGCTCGTCTCCATGTGCCCGGAAACAACGGCGGCGCGGGCGCCGAAGAGGAGGTGGAGCAGGCCGACATGCTGTCCGCCTTCGCCGCTGTTGCGGCGGGCGGCCTCCAACCCGAGATCGAAGCCACGCGGGTCTTCCGGTTCGGTTGCGGGGCGGCCGATCATCGAGTGCTCGCGCAGGAGTGCATACATTTCGCCGGTCATATAGGTGGCGAAGCGCTCGATCTTGCCGCCTCGCATCTCGATCCACTTGGGATGCGTGCCGGGGGAGCAGACCAGCCCGTTCTCGACGCCGGCGCCCAGCACGAGCGTTTCTTCGCCGCGCATGACATCCGGCGCGCCGGGGGTGGGTTCGCAGTAAAGGCCGGGGATGATGTAGGCCTTGCGGCCGTGATCCAGATCAACCGGAATCATCGCGCCAGCAATCTCGGCCGGGCCGGCCGGGCAGGAGGCGTAAGGAGCGACGACCCAGCCCTCGCGGCTGCCGACCATGCCGACGAGGAGGACGGGAGCATCCGGCTCGACATCGAGCCAGCGTCCACAGTGGCGAAGGAACACGTCGCGATGCTGGCCCTGTTTGAGGGCGGAGACGCCCTCATCGGAAGAGACCTGATCGAGAATGGTTTCGTTCTCGATCAGATAACCGCGAAAACGGGTTGTTCCCCAATCGGCGACGATGAAGCGCAAGGCTGGCGATCCTGCGGGTCCGAGGATTTAAACCGGGCTGGCCCTTAGCGCGTTCCATACATGCGGTCGCCCGCATCGCCGAGGCCCGGCACGATGTAGCCGTGATCGTTGAGGTGGTTGTCGATGGCGGCGGTCCAGATCGGCACGTCGGGATGGGCGCTGCGCATCCGCTCGATGCCTTCCGGGGCGGCGAGCAGGCAGACGAAGCGTAGATCCTTTGCGCCACGCTCTTTGAGCCGGTCGATGGCGGCAACCGCCGAATTGGCGGTGGCAAGCATGGGGTCGAGCACCAGCACCATGCGGTCGGCGAGGTCGGACGGGGCCTTGAAATAATATTCGACCGCCTGGAGCGATTCCGGATCACGATAGAGGCCGATATGGGCCACGCGCGCGGCGGGCACGAGGGTCAGCATGCCGTCGAGAAAGCCAACACCGGCGCGCAGGATGGGGGCGAAGACGAGCTTCTTGCCGGCGATCTGCACACCTTCCGTGATGGTCAGCGGTGTTTCGATGGTCACGCGCTCCACAGGCAGGCTGCGGGTCACTTCGTAGCAGAGGAGCATGCCGATCTCGTTGAGGAGCTGGCGGAAGCCCTTCGTTGACCGCTCCTTCTCCCGCATCAGGGTCAGTTTGTGCTGAACCAGCGGATGATCGACCACGGTGACGCCCTGCATGCTCTTTTGCCCTTCAATCGTCTTGTGCTGGTTCATTTAAAACACCGTCCCGTCGCTGATTATCGTAAGCGGAGGAGATCCATCGCCGCGCCGTGCCTTGGCAAGCCTGCGCCCCGTCGCCCAGGTGCCGCCTTCAAGCACCTTGGCGAGGGGAAAATCCTCCGCCTTCAATCCGAGCTTCGCACGGATCGGATCGGCAATGCGGTCTAGAAGCGCGACGGTCAAGGCCCGCCATTCCACGACGAGGGTGGAATCCACCGCGTGAGGACGATTGGCCTCAGCCGGATCCTTCAAGGACAGTACGCCCGCATCGAGAAACAGGCCGCCGTTGCGGTATTCGGGCAGGCCCGTCAGGCCGTCGATTTCCACCACGTCATAGCCCGCCCATTCCAGCGGCTCGATGAGGGAATAGGAGAGCCACTGGGAGAGCTTGTGGAACGGAATCAGGCCGTTGGTCGCGTCCGGCGCATCGACGAGGGGATGCCGCCAGGTATCGCCGAGATGGACGCCGCCGAGCGTGATGCGGCTCGGCCAGATCGCGCCGAGATGGGTGAGAACGGCGTCGAGGATGGCGGTCGCCTTGATCGTGTCGTTCTCGGCGGTCGCCTCGATGACCTCGAAAAGTCCGCCGGGGCGGGGATCGTCGTTCTGGCCGAAGATGTCGGGGTTCGTCGCCACGACCCGGCCGAGACGGTTGAGGAGGGCGACGCGTCCGTCGAGGCCGAGGATGGGATTATCCGCCGAAACTTGAAATCCCTCGGCCAGATCCTCCGGCCGCAGGCTCAAGAGCACATCCGCATCGACCCGGAACGGGTCTTCCGGGTGGCTTGAGAACAGGCCGCTGACGAACATGTTGAAGCTCGCGACGGCAAGACCTTCCGAGCGGGCGTAAGTTTCGCCGGTGCGGCCTTCCTCATAACGCCAGTCGGGACCCGCGCCCGCATCGAGCAGAACCGAGACGATGGCGAGGTCGAAGGCGGCGCGGGCCATCTCGCCGGTATTGGTCCAGGTAGCGCCGTGCACCACCGCGCCCCAGCGGTCATAATCTCCGGCCGCGAAGTGTCGCCAGCGGGCATGGAAAGGGACGTCGAGGGACGGATAGGCTTCGCGGATGGTGGCCACCACCTCGTCGGCGCAGGCGTCCAGCCGGTCGAGATGAACCGCGAAATGCGCCAGGCGGCCCTCAAGCCCGTGCTGTAAAATTTGATGAGAACGGTCGCGCACCGCTTTAGCGCTCAGGAGGTTTTTGGCGGCCTGTGTATCCGGGGCGAGGGGCGAGGGGTCCGTCACGCGCAACTCCTGGGCTTTCGACGCGGAAGCGATAGCATGACTGACCGCTGCTCTAGAAGTGCTCGAGATCGCGCCCTTTCACCCGCTCCAGCGTCGAGGCCTCGGGCGCACCATCCGGCGTGTAGTAGCCCGCGGCCTTCTTGGCTTCCAGCTCTACCTGCGCATCGGGGGGCACCAATTCTGCGGGGATCGGCACGCGCTCCACGACCTCGATGCCAGCACTGGTGATGGCGTCGTACTTCATGTTCGACATGGACATGAGCCGGTCGATGCGGCGGATGCCAAGCCAGTTGAGCACATCGGGCATGAGCTGCTGGAAGCGCGCATCCTGCACGCCCGCCACGCATTCGGTGCGCTCAAAGTAGGTCGAGGCCGTGTCGCCGCCTTCCTGCCGCTTGCGAGCGTTGTAGACGAGGAACTTCGTGACCTCGCCGAGAGCCCGGCCTTCCTTGCGGTTATAGGCGATGATGCCGACTCCGCCGCCTTGGGCTTCCCGTACGCATTCCTCGATGCCGTGCACGAGATAGGGGCGGCAGGTGCAGATGTCCGAGCCGAACACGTCCGAGCCGTTGCATTCGTCATGAACGCGGCAGGCGATGCGGGTCCTCGGATCGTTGAGCTTGGCCGCATCGCCGATGATGTAGACCGTCGTGTTGCCGATAGGCGGCAGAAACACGCTCATGTCGGGCCGGGTCACAAGTTCGGGGAACATGCCGCCGGTCTGCTCGAACAAGGTGCGCCGCAACTCGCCTTCCGAGCAACCGAACCGATCCGCAATGCCGGGCAGATACCAGACCGGATCGACCGCAATCTTGGTTACAGCGATGTCGCCGGAAGCGTGCAGCACACCGCCATCGGCTTTCAGCCGCTTCGACCCCATGGCACCCAAAATCTCCGGCATGTTCAGCCGCGCCTTGGTGATCGCGATAGTGGGGCGGATATCGAGGCCGCCGGCGATCTCATCTCCGTAAACTGCGCCGACCAGATGGCCCCACGGATCGAGGGAGACGATGCGGCCCGGCTCGAACCATTGCGGATGGGGGCCGATATCGGCGGTGGGGTGCGTATTGTGCAGGTCCGGCCGCGTCACCGGGTTGAGCGCGCGGGCTGAAATCGCGAGCGCCCGATAGAGCGAATAGGACCCGCCATGCGCGCCGATGACATTGCGGTCGGAGGGGTTAGTGACGGAGCCGATGATCGGCCCGCGCTCCCTCGGATCGCCTGCACCCCATTTGATCGGGCGGCGGATCGTGGCCGCGTTGGGTTCTGGATGGGAGGTCAGCCGGATATGGGTCGTGCGGTTCGGCGAGTTCATCGGGGTCTTCCACGCGGTGGAGGACTCTCCGAAAGGACCGTTCGGAGCGCCTCCTTACGATCTACGGTAGATTGATCCGAAGTTACGAGGACGTCAATGATGTCGATCACTCAAGGCTTCCTTGAGGACGGCGCAAAGATTGGTTTTCAAAGAGCAAGCGCCTTCGGGCTCGGGGCGTCTTATCCAGCACCATCAGCGATTATGGGTTCCGGGCTCCGCTGCGCGGCCCCGGAATGACAGCAGTGCGGCGTGTCCAAGACGCGGATGGCTGGGACAAGCCCGGCCATGACGAGGCGGGCGCGGCGATTAATGGAGCTGGACAATCCTCAAGCCGGAAACTGCCTTCGCCATTGATCATTGATATTGTCCCACCTCCTGTCGACCTCCCCGGTCTCGTCCCTCTCGCAGGCGAAGTAGACGATGCTCAGAGCCGCGTACTGGCCTGGATGGTGGGAGATCGTGTCCATGAGCGCGAGACATTGTTCAGTCGAGATACAGCGCCCTCCAATTCGAGCGATAGCCACCTCGCTGACATCCTCGGCCAGCGGGTGATCAAACCCGGCACGCCAATAATTCATGACGTCCCTTTGCGCCGGTAAAGAGACCTTTGCGCTTCTCGGAGGGCGGCTGATCTCGTCGAGAACCGCGAAGACTGCGTTGGCCGAAATTGCTCGGCCGAGGTCAATCATGATCTTCCAAAAAGGTATATCCGGGTGGCCCTTGTCCGAGATCGGGCAGTCAATGACGTTCAAAAATTGCTCTTCGGTCATCGGAAGCGCCCGCAGCACGGACGGCGGGTTAAATATGAGCTTCAGAGCTTCCTGGGCAATGGCCCGGATCTCACGCCACTTTGGATGGTCGATCGTAATCTTGGGGTCCGGATCTGATCCAACCTCCTGCTGGTAGGCTTGGATAGTATTGCGGAGTCGCCGGAGAGCCGCCTGTGCCTGAGGCGAGAGCGCAAGTTCCTTATCGGTGATGAAGCTATGCTCGCCCTCATCCAGCGGTGGCAGGAGATCGCAAATCTCGTCGCCAGGCGAGTCTCGGAGGTTGGGGTCCAGACCGAACCAGGAGACCCGCTGCGTGGCCTCATCGGCGATGCCTTCAAGTGCTTCACGAGCCCACCGTAACTTCAGCTCCGGGGGTGTTTCCATCACGCTCTTCTCCAGATACGTCACGAATGTAGCGCCGCGCGCTAACACTCATCACGCCGCAGCTCAAAGCCAGGACGTGCCCTTGCCAGGATGCGGCACCTTCAAGTGGGCCAGCACGCTCGCCCCGATATCCGCAAAGCTTTCCCGCCGTCCGACGCTGCCCGTCTTCACGCCCGGACCGAAGGCCAGGATCGGCGTATGCTCGCGGGTGTGGTCGGTGCCGCGCCAGGAGGGGTCGTTGCCGTGATCGGCGGTGATGATAACGAGGTCGCCGGGTTTTAGCGCGGCTTCGATCTCGGGAACGCGGCGGTCGAAGGCTTCGAGGGCTGCAGCGTAGCCGGGGATGTCGCGGCGGTGGCCGAACTCGGTGTCGAAATCGACGAGATTGGCGAAGACGAAGCCGCCATCGGGCAGATCCTTCATCGCGTCGATGGCGGCTGACAGGCACGCATCATTGCCGGAAGGTTTCACTTCCTTGCCAGTGCTGCGATGGGCAAAGATGTCGCCGATCTTGCCGACGGTGACGATGGCGCGGCCCGCCTTCTGCAACGTGTCCAGAATCGTGTCGGCGGGCGGAAACACCGCAAAGTCCTTGCGGTTGCCGGTGCGCTTGAAACCCGTTTCCGCCGTGCCGACGAAGGGGCGGGCGATGACGCGGCCGATGTTGTAGGGGTCACAGAGTTCGCGCGCGATCTTGCAGAGATCGTAGAGGCGCTGAAGCCCAAAAGTTTCCTCGTGCGCCGCGATCTGCAGCACGCTGTCGACGGAGGTGTAGCAGATGGGTTTTCCCGTGCGCACATGCTCCGCGCCGTAATCGTCGATCACAACGGTGCCGGAGGCGTGCTTGTTGGCGAGAATGCCGGGAAGGTTCGCGCGGGCGATCAGCGCGTCCGTTAGTTCCTTCGGGAAGGACGGCACGGTGTCGGGGAAATAGCCCCAGTCGAAAGTCACGGGCACGCCCGTGATTTCCCAGTGGCCGGAGGGCGTGTCCTTGCCGTTGGAGGTTTCGACGCCGTAGCCCCAGGCGCCTTTCAGAGGGCCCTTTGGAGCGAGGTTCGGCGGCATGCGGCCCGTGGAGGCCTCACACGCGAGGCCCAGGCCGAACGCGGTCATGTGCGGAAGGTTCAGCGGTCCCTGGCGCAAGCCGACCTGGTCGCCCCGGCCTTCTGCGCAGGCTTCCGCGATGTGGCCGACCGTATCTGCGCCGGCATCGCCATAGATGTCCGCGTCCTCAGCGCCGCCGATGCCGACGGAATCGAGCACGATGATGAGAGCGCGGGGCATGGCAAAATCCTTCAAGCGATCAGAATCGGACACTGATACGGCATTACGGGAGAAGAGGCGATAGGGGAGGTATGCTACTGCCGGACGGCGTTGTTGCCGAGCGTTTCGAGGTTGAAGGCGGCGGCGAACAGGGCGCGGGTGTAATCGGTCTGTGGCGCGGCAAAAATGCTTTCCGCCGCGCCTTCCTCGACGATCTTGCCGTTCTGCATGACGACGACGTGGTTCGCGAGCGCCCGCACCACTTTCAGGTCGTGGCTGATGAACATGTAGGCGAGGTCGCGCCGCTTCTGGAGATCGCGCAGCAGCTCCACGATCTGGGCCTGCACGGACATGTCGAGCGCGGAAGTCGGCTCGTCGAGCACGATGAATTGCGGCTCCAGCGCCATGGCGCGGGCAATGGCGATGCGCTGGCGCTGGCCGCCGGAGAATTCATGCGGATAGCGGTCCATCGTCGCCGGATCGAGGCCGACATCGTAGAGCGCGCGGGCAACGACATCGCGGCGCTGGGCGTAGGAGAGACTCTTGTTCTGCACCGACAGGCCTTCCTCGACGATCTCCGCCACCGAGAGGCGCGGCGAGAGGGAGCCGTAGGGGTCCTGGAACACCACCTGCAAATCCTTGCGCATGGGGCGGATGTCGCGCGAGCGCAGACCGTCGATGCGGTTGCCGAGAAACACGACCGGACCTTCAGACGCGACGAGGCGCAGGATCGCAAGGCCGAGCGTCGTCTTGCCAGAACCGGACTCGCCGACGACGCCGATGGTCTCGCCCTTGCGCACGCGAACGGAGACGCCATCGACCGCTTTCACATGGCCAACAATTTTGCGGAAGAAGCCACGCTTGATCGGAAACCAGACTTTCAGCGGCCCGGCCTCGACGACGGTGGGCGCATTGGCGGGCACAGGATTGGCACGGCCCTTCGGCTCCGCCGCGAGGAGGCGCTTCGTGTAAGAATGCTGCGGGTTGCCGAAGACTTCGTCGACGGGCCCCTGCTCGACGATCTCGCCCTTCAGCATGACGCAGACGCGGTCGGCCACTTTGCGCACGATGCCGAGATCATGCGTGATGAAGAGCATCGCCATGCCGAGCCTGCTCTTCAACTCGGCGAGCAGCTTTAGAATCTGCGCCTGCACCGTCACGTCGAGCGCCGTGGTGGGCTCGTCGGCGATCAGAAGATCGGGCTCGTTGGCGAGGCTCATGGCGATCATCACGCGCTGACGCTGGCCGCCGGAAAGCTGGTGCGGATAAGCGCCGAGGCGGCTTTCCGCATCGCGGATGCCGACGAGTTGGAGCAACTCGAGCGTTTTCGCGCGCGCATCGCGATCGGACAGACCGCGATGCAGTTTCAAAATCTCGCCGACCTGTCGCTCGATGGTGTGGAGCGGATTGAGCGAAGTCATCGGCTCCTGAAACACCATGGTGATGTCGTCGCCGCGCACACGGCGGATGTCGTTCTCGCTCGCCGCGAGCAGGTCTTGTCCCTTGAACAGGATGCGGCCGGAGGGATGATGCGCCGTCGGATAGGGCAGGAGCTTGAGGATCGACAGGGCGGAGACCGACTTGCCCGAGCCGGACTCGCCGACAAGCGCCACCGTCTCTCCCTTGCGAATGTCGAACGAAACGCGGTCGACCGCCAACGCATCGCGCCCGCCCTGGCGGAAGGCGACGGAGAGGTTTTGGACGGAGAGGAGGGGAGTGTTGGGAGTTATCTCAGCATGGGACAAGAGATGCCTCCCGTTGCAGGGCGGAGATACGCCACAGAGCGCCGTTAGCCATTAAGGCGCTGACTGCGAACACGGTGAACGCGTGCCAGGGATTGGGCGGCTTCTTAAGAACGTAGCGAGTGAAGAGAAGGAAAGTGCATAAGGCCGATGCAGGAAGCAGAAGAGCGATCCCGATTTCGGGGAGCATGCCGCTGGCACGATTGGGTAGGCAACTGAGCAATTCTTTTTCATCTTCGGACAACCCGAAGACGATCTGGTGCAGCAGAAAAGACGCTGAGAGCACGAGGCCGATAGGTCCACTGACAAAGCCGACGAGATATATAACAGCGGATATAATTGCCGTTGTGACCAGCATGTCGACGAACGATAGGAAATCGAACGGCCTTGTGAAAAACGCCAAAACGAAAGGATTAAGCAGCAATGCACACACGGCCGTGAGCAGCCATGGCTGTTTCCTCGAAATGCGAACCGAACCAGCCTCCCTCATCGAAAAGCCTTCCGCGGATCGAAAGCGTCGCGCACGGCTTCGCCGGTGAAGATCAAGAGGCTTAGCATGAGCGCGATCACGAAAAAGCCCGTGAGACCCAGCCACGGTGCCTGCAAGTTCGCCTTGCCCTGCGCCAGCAATTCACCGAGGGAGGGCGAGCCGGGGGGCAGGCCGAAGCCGAGGAAATCGAGGGAGGTCAGCGTCGTGATCGAGCCGTTGAGGATGAAGGGCAGGAAGGTCAGCGTCGCGACCATCGCATTCGGCAACAGGTGCTTGAACATGATGGTGGTGCTGGATAGGCCCAAAGCTCGCGCGGCGCGCACATATTCGAAGTTTCGCGCACGTAAGAATTCCGCGCGCACCACGCCGACCAGCGACACCCACGAAAAGAGCAACAGGATGCCGAGCAGCACGAAGAAGCTTGGCGTAATGATGGCTGAAATGATGATGAGGAGATACAACGCGGGGATCGCGGTCCAGATTTCGATGAAGCGCTGGAACAGAAGATCGACCCAGCCGCCAAAGTAGCCCTGCACCGCGCCGGCGAGAACGCCGATGACGGATGAGATGCCCGCGAGCACGAGGCCGAAGAGCACGGAGAGGCGGAAGCCGTAGATGAGGCGCGCGACGACATCGCGGCCCTGATCGTCCGTGCCGAGCCAGTTCCACTCGATGTCGCGACATGTCTTGTCGCCGACGCGCTCGGCGGCTGCACGGCATTGCGCGTCCGTCAGCATCCAGGTCGGCGGCGAGGGGGCGGGCACCGGCAGGTCGAGATTGTGCGTGTTGTATGAGAAGCGGATCGGCGGCCAGACAATCCAGCCGTTCGCCTGGATCTCCTTCGCGATGACGGGATCGCGATAATCGGTCTGCGCGAGGAAGCCGCCGAATTTCTCTTCCGGGTAGTCGACGAAAACGGGGTAGAGAATTTCGCCCTTGTAGGAGGCGAGGATCGGCCTGTCGTTGGCGATGAATTCGGCAAAGAGGCTCAAGACGAACAGGACCATGAAGATCCAGAACGACCAGTAGCCGCGTCGGTTTGCCTTGAAATTCTGCAGCCGCCGCCGGTTGAGTGGCGAGAGACGCAGCCAACCTTCGCGCGGCACGGGCGGCGCGACGGGGGCGACGACAGGCGGGGTGACGGTGATGCTCTCGTTCATCTCACGTCTCCCGCGTTTCGAAATCGATGCGCGGATCGATCCCGGTATAGGTGAGATCCGAGATCAGGTTCACCGCAAGCCCGAGGAGCGAGAAGATGTAGAGGTTCGCGAACACCACCGGGTAATCGCGGTTCACGATGGACTCGAACGAGAGAAGGCCGAGCCCATCGAGCGAAAAGATGGTCTCGATGAGGAGCGCACCTGCGAAGAACGCGCCGATGAATGCGCCGGGAAAGCCGGCGATCACGATCAGCATCGCATTGCGGAAAACGTGGCCGTAAAGCACCTGGCCCTCGGACAACCCCTTCATGCGAGCCGTCAGCACATATTGCTTGCGGATCTCATCGAGGAACGAGTTTTTCGTGAGCAAGGTCGAGGTCGCGAACGCGCCGAGCGCCATGGCGGTAATCGGCAGGGCGATGTGCCAGAGATAATCGACCGCCTTGCCAGCGAGCGAGAATTGCGACCAGTTCTCGGAGGTCAGGCCGCGCAAGGGGAAGAGCTGCCAGAACGAGCCGCCGGCGAACAGCACGATCAGAAGGATCGCGAAGAGGAAGCCGGGGATCGCATAGCCGATGATGACGATCGCCGAGGTCCAGATGTCGAAGGACGAGCCGTCATGCACGGCTTTACGGATGCCGAGGGGAATCGAGATGGCGTAGGAGAGAAGCGTCATCCAAAGCCCGAGGCTGATCGAGACGGGCAGTTTCTCCTTGATGAGCTGCAACACCGAGATGTCGCGGAAATAGCTCTTGCCGAAATCGAAGCGCGCGTAGTCCCACAGCATCTTGGCGAAGCGCTCGGGCGCGGGCTTGTCGAAGCCGAACTGCACTTCGAGCTGCTTGATGAATTGCGGGTCGAGTCCCTGCGCACCACGATAGCGCGAGGAAGAGGCCTCCGCCGCGCCGCCGCCTGCCGCGCTTTGTCCGCCGGAGAAGTCGCCGCCGCCGCCCGAGATGCGCGAGGTGGCGCTGGAATCCTGGCCTTGAAGCTGAGCGATGATGCGCTCCACCGGGCCGCCGGGGGCGAATTGCACGATGGTGAAGGAAATCAGCATGATTCCGAGCAGCGTCGGAACCATCAGCAGGATGCGGCGCGCGATATAGGCGAACATCAAGCGCCCGCGCGGTCACGACCGATACGGCCGAGATGGGTGTCTGAGAAGCCGGTCGCGTATTTCAATCCGTACCCCAACATGCGGTCAAACCCGATATGAGCCGCCCAGATCGCGGCCAGTCCCAGTAGAAGCGGGCTTGCCAGAAAAAGCCCGATTCCGATCAGGAGAGCAGGCCCGATCATCGTGTGAAGGATATTGTAGATCATAGCTCCGAGCCTGGGGCCAGCCCCATAGGCGACAAAGCTCACATCGGGAAGGAGGAAGAGTGCCGCATAGAGCCACCAGGACAACCCGGTATAGCTGAAGGCCACGCTTGCGATCGTGAAGAGTGCCAGTCCTTCTAGCCGCAGGATCGTCCGAGGAGTGCCCGCGATGGCCGGCGATGCGGTGTTTTCGCTCACACTCTCAGCCCCGCCCGATCCGCTTGGATTTTTCCGCGTCGTACCACCAGGTGTCTGGCGCGCCCGTGGTGAAACGCGGCTTTATGGCGGGCCGCGAGAATTGGTCCCAGAAGGTCAGCCAATTGTTCGCCTTCCACCACATGGGCACCCAGTATTGGTTTGCGCGCAGCACCCGGTCGAGGGCGCGGCAGGCGACGTTGAGTTCGGCCCGGCTCTTTGTATCTGCGATGCGCTGCACCAGCGCATCCACGGCGGGGTCCTCGATGCCGGCGATGTTTCGACTGCCAGGTGTCCGCGCGGCTTCCGAACCATAGACGATCCGCAAGTCATCGCCGGGCGTCGTCGAGCCGCTGAGTGCGCGGCTCGTCATGTCGAAATCGTAGTCGTTCAAGCGGCGCTGATACTGCGCGGCATCCACGATGCGCGACGTGGCGTCGATGCCGAGCTTCTTGAGATTGGCCTGGAACGGCTCGGTGTGCGGCTGGAACGCGGCGGAGAAATCGAGAAATTCGATGCGGAAAGGCTGACCGTTCGGCAGCTTCAACACGCCGCCGTCGCGCTTGCACCCGGCTGCGCGCAGAAGCTCGTCGGCGCGGCGCAGCAATTTGCGGTCCTGGCCCGATCCGTCGGAGACCGGCGGCAGATAGGGCTCGCCGAAGACCGCATCCGACACCTTGCCCCGGAAGGGTTCAAGAAGCGCCAGTTCCTCCGGCGAGGGCAGGCCGACCGCCTTCATGTCCGAGTTTTCGAAGAACGACGTGAGCCGGCGATAGGAGCCGAACATGATGTTCGCATTCGTCCACTCGAAGTCGAAAGCAAGGCCGATGGCTTCGCGGATGCGCGGGTCCTTGAACGCATCGCGGCGCGTGTTGAAGTACCAGCCCTGGATGGGAGAGGGCGCGTTGTTCGGCAACTCTTCCTTCTTCACGCGACCTTCGCGAATGGCGGGAAAATCGTACCCCGTCGCCCAGATGCGGGAGGTGTATTCCTCCTGAAAGTTCAGCACGCCGCTCTTGAAGGCCTCGAAAGCCACCGCACGGTCGCGGAAATATTCGTACCGAACATGGTCGAAATTGTTGAGGCCGACATTCACCGGCAGATCTTTCGCCCAGTAATCCGGCACGCGTTCGAATTCGATGAAACGGCCCTGCTCGAACTTTCCGACCTTGTAGGCGCCGGAGCCGAGCGGTGGCTCCAGCGTCGAGGCCTCGAAGTCGTGGCCTTGCCAGTAGCGTTCCGAGAAAATCGGCAGGCCGGCGACGACGAGGTGAATATCGCGGCTGCGCTTGGGAGAGAATTGAACGCGCAGCACATCGTCCGCCTCAGCCTCGGCGGATGTCATTTGCGGCAGAACAGCACGAAAGACCGGGTGGCCTTTCTCCTTGAGAACGTTGAGCGAGAAAGCCGCGTCCCTTGCGGTGAGCCTTGAGCCATCATGAAAGCGCGCTTCGGGCCGCAGCAGAAAGCGATAGGTCAGCTTGTCGGCCGAGACGCGAACGCTTTTGGCGACGAGGCCGTAAAGTGCATCCGGTTCGTCCGCCGCCGACGTCATCAGGCTGTCGAAGGTGCTGCCCATGCCGGCCGCGCCGTCGCCTTGCAACACGAAGATGTTGAGCGTGTTGAAGGTGTCGAAATTCTGATTGCCCGTGCCCTGCTTGAGCTGGATCGCCAGCAGGCCGCCCTTCGGCGCATTGGGATTCACATAGTCGAAATGCTTGAAGTCGGGGCCGTATTTGAGGTCGCCGAAGCTCGACAGGCCGTAGGTTTCGATGTCCGATGCTGTCTGCGCGAAGCCGCGTCGTGGCAAGGCTGACAGGGCCGTCATCGCGGCCCCGCCGATCAGGATGCCTCGGCGGTTAGGGTGCTTCATCGCGGCGCTCCGGTCTTGGCGGCTTTTGCCTCATCATACCACCAGATGGTCGGAAAGGCGGCGCCGCCATAGCGCGGCATTGTCTCAGGGTGGCTGAAGCGGTCCCAGCGGGCGGTGCGTTGCTTCCCGTAAGTCCAGTGCGGGATCATGTAGTCATGTGCCAGAAGCACGCGATCGAGCGCCTTAGTCGCGGCTACTAACTCCTCGCGGCTCTTCGCGAAGATGACGCGGTCGATCAAGGCGTCGACGCCGGGGTCGGCGATACCCGCGATATTGCGCGAGCCGGGACGCTCCGCTGCTTCTGAACCCCAGAACTCACGCTGTTCGTTGCCGGGTGATTGGCTCTCGGCCCACGCGCCCATTGTGACGTCGAAGTCGAAAGAACGGATACGGTTGACCTGCTGCGCATCATCCACGATGCGCACGGTGGTGGAGATGCCGAGGCGATCGAGCGCGGCCTTGTAGGGCAGAAACAACCGCTCGTCGTTGGGGCTGTCACCCAAAAGCTCGATGGTGAATTGCTCGCCCTTGGCATTGACCCTTTTGCGGTCTTTCACCTCCCAACCTGCCTCGCGGAGTAACCTGTCTGCCTCGCGAAGGTTGTTGCGGATCGCCTCCTGTGAGTCGCTGACGGGGTTCGTGTAGGGCGTGGTGAATACCTGGGGCGGCACCTTGTCCCGCACGGTTTCCAGAATGGCCAGCTCCTGGCCCTCCGGCAGCCCGGAGGAGGCGAGATCGAGGCCGTCGAAATAGCTCGAAATGCGTTTGTACTGGCCGTAAGCGAGGGTCTTGTTGATCTCCTCGAAGGGGAGGGCGAGGTTCAATGCGCGCCTGACGCGCTGGTCCTTGAACTTGTCGCGTCGCAGGTTGAGCACGAAGGCCTGCATCACGCCCATGGAACGCAATGGGAATTCCTCGATGATGACGCGGCCGTCCTTGCGGGCTGGGAAGTCGTATCCCGTTGCCCAGTTGCGGGCGCTGTTCTCGGTGCGAAAATCGGTCCGGTCGCCCTTGAACGCTTCCAGCAGCACCGTTGCGTCCCGGTAGTACTCCACGCGCAGTTCATCGAAGTTGTACTGGCCGACATTCACGTTGAGGTTTTCACCCCAATAATCCTTCACCCGCTCATAGGACACGCTGCGGCCCGCATCGAAGTTTTTGACACGGTAAGGGCCGGAGCCGAGTGGCGGCTCCAGGGTGGTCTGGTTGATGTCGCGCTTGCGCCCGTCCGGAGCGGTTCCCTCCCACCAGTGCTTCGGCAGAATGTAAAGCTGGCCCATGATGTGGGGCAGTTCGCGGTTGCCCTTCTGGTTGAACGTGAACTTGACCTCGCGCTCGCCGACCTTCTCCGCGCTCACGACGTTGGCATAATAGAAGGCCTGGGCTGGGTTGAGGGTCTTCCAGCTCTGGAAGGAGAAGACCACATCCTCGACCGTGACCGATCGGCCATCATGCCAGCGCGCCTCGGGGCGCAGGCGGAAGGTGACGGAGGAGAAGTCATCCGGATAGCTGAACGCCTCGGCCAGAAGCCCATAACTCGCGCTCGGCTCGTCGAGGGACGAGGTGGTCAGGTTTTCATAGACGTCGTTCAGGCCTGCCGCCGGGACGCCTTTGACTCCTGCGATGACGATGTTGAAGCTGTCGAAGGTGCCCTGGGCGCCGAGACGCACCAGCCCGCCCTTGGGCGCGTCGGGGTTCACATAGTCGAAATGCTTGAACCCGGGACCGTATTTCGGCTGGCCGAGGAGCGTCGAGCCGTGCCGCCATTCCTGCGCCGCAAGGGGGGAGGCGGCAAAACAGGCGGCGGCAAGGCTGAGCAGAACGGGGCGGATCACAAGGCATCTCCTGCGTGAGGCGTCTATCCGGGGCCGCGCGTCCCGGCGCTCACAGGACAAGGAAAAACCGCTTGTCCGTCAAGTGGATGGGGCGTCACGAAGCCGAATCGATTCCTGTGATAACGCACAAAACAAAAAGCCGGGCTTAACGGCCCGGCTTCTCGAAAGGGGTATGGTCCGCGCCTTACTTGGCGGGGAAGGGGACCGGGTTGTCCGAGAGGGTCCGCAGGTAAGCCAGGATATCGGCGCGCTCTTGCGCCTGGGCGACGCCTGCGAAGGCCATGATGGTGCCGGGGGCGTCACCCTTGGGCGAGGTGATGAAGTGGTCGATCTTCTCGTAGGTCCAGTTGCCGCCCTTGGCCTTGAGAGCTGCCGAGTAGTTGAAGCCCTCGTGCGAGGCGACAGGACGGTCGACGAGACCGTAGAGATTCGGGCCGACCTTGTTCGGGCCGCCCTTTTCGAAGGTGTGGCAGGCGGCGCACTTCTTGGCAGCCGACTGGCCCTTGGCCGGATCGGCCTTGGCGAGGAGGACGGGCAGGGGCTCCGCAGGAGCTGCCGGAGCGGCTGCGCCACCGGCTGCCGTCTCTGCCGCTCCCGGAAGATCGTAGCCCGGCACAGCAGGCTTCTTCGGCGCGAACAGACCACCGGCGATGACGTTGACGCCGACCACGAAAAGAAGCGAGCCGAATACGGCACCCGCGATCTTATTGGTCTCGATATTCATGGATTAGGCTCTCCTCGCCTCTCAGCGGCGAAATCAGCGCAACGGAATAGGGCAGCCGCGAGCGGGCGCCCGCGACCGTGGCGTTGCTTAGCCGTAGAGATGGGGTTTTGACAATGGGGGGCGAGCGGGTTTTCGCCGGTCTCGTGGTCGCAGCGCGGTCTTTTCGGGGCAGGGGCCGCTCATGACAAAACCGCCCGGCCTTGGTAAGGACCGCCCCGAGTTTCATTGGGGCGCACCATGTCCGATCCTCTCGTGCTGATTCCGGCACGCCTTGCCGCAACCCGCCTGCCGAACAAGCCGCTCGCCGATATCGCGGGCGAGCCCATGATCGTCCATGTGTGGCGCCGGGCCGTCGAGGCCGGAATCGGGCCGGTGGCGGTAGCGACTGACGCTCCCGAGATCGCCGACGCCGTCATCCGCGCCGGGGGACAGGCCGTCATGACCCGCTCCGACCACGCCTCTGGCTCCGATCGCATCTTCGAGGCTGTGGAAAAGCTCGACCCGGAAGGGCGGCACGACGTGGTGGTGAACGTGCAGGGGGACCTGCCGACGGTTGACCCCCGCGCCATTGCCGCCTCCATCGCCCCCCTTTCGGACGCCGCTGTCGATGTCTCGACCCTGGTTGCGGTGATCGAGCGGGAGGAGGAGCGGACCAACCCCAACGTCGTGAAGATGGTCGGCAGCGAAGTTTCGCCCGGCCGCTTCCGCGCGCTCTATTTCACCCGGGCGACCGCGCCTTATGGGGGCGGGCCGCTCTATCACCATATCGGCCTCTATGCGTATCGCCGCAAAGCGTTGCAACGGTTCGTCGGCATGCCCGCGTCGCCGCTGGAGCTTCGCGAGAAGCTTGAGCAGTTGCGGGCGCTGGAAGCCGGAATGCGCATCGATGCGGTCGTGGTCGACGATGTGCCGCTCGGAGTCGATACGCCCCACGATCTGGAAAGGGCGCGCGAGATCATCGCGGCGCGGAGGACATCATGAACAAGGTCATTTCGTTTCAGGGCGAGCCGGGGGCCAACTCCCATATCGCTTGCGATGAGGTTTTCCCCGATTGGCAGGTGCTGCCGAGCCCGACCTTCGAGGATGCCTTTGCCGCCGTGGACGAGGGGCAGGCGGGTCTCGCCATGATCCCGATCGAGAACTCGATCGCGGGCCGCGTGGCGGATATCCACCACCTGCTGCCGACTTCGGGGCTGCACATCATCGGCGAACACTTTCTGCCGATTCATTTCCAGCTCATGGCTATTCCGGAAGCCAATCTCGGCACCATCAAGAGCGTGCACAGCCACGTTCACGCGCTCGGCCAGTGCCGCAAGATCATCCGCAAGCTCGGGCTGAAGGCTCATGTGGCGGGCGATACGGCGGGCTCCGCGCGCGAGGTGTCCGAGTGGAAGGACCCGTCCAAAGCTTCGCTCGCGCCACGTATGGCTGCGAACATCTACGGCCTGAAAATTCTCGCCGAGGATGTGGAGGACGAGGCGCACAACACGACGCGTTTCGTCATTCTCTCCAAGACGCCGCAATGGGTCGCGGCAGGCAAGGGGCCGACGGTGACCTCTTTCGTCTTCCGCGTCCGCAACCTGCCGGCCGCGCTCTACAAGGCGCTCGGCGGTTTCGCGACGAACGGCATCAACATGACGAAGCTCGAAAGCTACATGCTGGAAGGCGAGTTCTTGGCGACGCAATTTTACGCGGAAGTCGACGGCCACCCGGATGACGTGAACCTGAAGCGCGCGCTCGAGGAGCTTGAATTCTTCTCGCGCGAATTGCGCATCCTCGGCGTCTATCCGGCGCATCTGTTCCGCGAAAAGATCAAGGAAGCGGCCGAGTGACCATTCTCGTCCGCGACGGCGGGGTCGAGGACGCAGAAGGCGTCGCCCGCGCGCATGTGCAGGGTTGGCGTGAATCCTACAAGGATTTCCTGAACGCGGAATCGCTTGCGGGTTTGTCGGTCGAAGAGCGGTTTCGGATGTGGAGCGACATACTCTCCAGGCCCGATCCGACGGCGAAGTTTCTGGTGGCTGAAGATGTGGACGGCACCATCGTCGGCTTTGCGCGCGGCGGCGCCGTGCGCGAGAAGGGCACGACGCCGCTCGATACCGAGTCCGAGCTTTACGCGATCTACCTCATCGACCGCGTGAAGCGCCAGGGCATCGGTCGGCGGTTGGCGATAGGCGTGTTCGACCATCTCGCGCAGAACTTCGCCTCCGCTGGGCTCTGGGTGCTTGAGCAGAACTTTTCCGCACGTAGCTTTTACGAAATACTTGGCGGCAGGCCGACGGTCGAGCAGCGGCTCGAACTGCGCGGACAGACCGTGACGGAAATCGGCTATCGCTTCGAGCCGATTCCGAGAAGCTGAAGCGTCAGTTCCGCATCCACTCGCGCAACAGATGATGCGCAATCGCGATGGGGGAGGGCGCGGCAAAATCCTCGTGCGTGCCGTCGAGCATGCGGCGGATATCGTCGCGCGTGAACCAGCGCGCATCTTCCAACTCCGCAGTGTCGATGGTGATGGCGTCGGTCTCGGCTTCCGCGACGCAGCCGATCATCAGCGATGACGGGAACGGCCAGGGTTGCGAGGAGAGATAGCGCACCTTGCCAACGCGCACGCCCGCTTCCTCGAAGGTCTCGCGCCGCACCGCGTCCTCGATGGTCTCACCGGGTTCCAGAAAGCCCGCGAGGCAGGAATAGGTTTTGGTCGTAAACCGGCTCTGGCGTCCCATGAGGCATTTGCCGCCGCGCGTCACCAGCATGATGACGACCGGATCGGTGCGCGGAAAATGCTCCGTGCCGCAGGCTGCGCAATCGCGCCGGAAACCCGCATGCGCGGGCTCTGTCCGAGCGCCGCAATTGGCGCAGAAGCGATGGCGCGCATGCCAGCCAAGCATGGACTTCGCCATGGCGAGCGTGCCCAGTTCCTCGAACGGTACGAGGCCCTGCACCGCGACCGAGCGGAGATCGGTGACGGTGAAGGCGGGATCGTCCTGAAACAGCTCCGCCGATTCCGGCGGCGCAAGAGTCGCGATGACCGGGCGGTCGTTCAGCGTCCCGAGGAGGACCTGTTCGTGGTGGTTTTTAAGTCGTGCCAGGGCAGAAGAGGGGAGCAGCCCGGTTCCCGGCGCGCCCACTTGCAGGATCGGCAAGTCGCCTGCGAAAATCACCATGGCCGCGTCGGGGTTGCCGAGGTGGCGGATGAGCGCGTCCGGGTCCTCCTCGGCGCTGTGGCGCACGAGGGCGTTCGTGATGTAGCCGGGAGCGAATGTCATGGTCAGGCTGCTGCAAAAAGGGCCGCGGCGCGCTCGATGAGGGCAGTCGCTGCGTGAGGCCGATAGGGGGTACGGGTGCCGTGGCCCCAGACCGGGCCTGGCCAGGCGGGGTCGGAGCGGAAGCGCCCGATCACATGAACATGAAGCTGCGTCACGATGTTCCCCAGCGCCCCGACATTCACCTTGTCGGGCTTGGCCAGCGCCATCATGACCTTCGTCGCGATGCGGATTTCCTGTGTGAGCTGGGCGTAATCCGCGTCCGACAGATCGGTGATCTCGCTGACAGTCGGGACGCGCGGCACCAGTACGAACCAGGGAAAGCGGGCGTCGTTGAGGAGGAGAACCGAGGACAGGGCCAGATCCCCGACCGGGATGGTATCGGCCTCAAGCCGCGAATCGAGCTGGAAATGTGAATTCATGGCCTCACGTTACCCGAGCTTGACCGGCGGTGCCTATCCCCACCCCGCTCGGCTATGAAACTTGCGTTCCTCTGACGAAAACTCCATATAGGCGGCGGGAGGTTGGCGAGGGACGTCTCACTCGCCAACCGGGTCAGGTCCGGAAGGAAGCAGCCCTAACGAGACCGAACGGGTCTTCGTCCAGCCTCCCACCCTGGCGCTTCAGGTCGGCGCCTCACATCCCAGAGCCTCAAGAGCCGATGGACGAAACCACAACCGGCACGCCCCTGAACGACGAGCCGGCTTTGCCCGGTTTCCCGCCCGCGCCTGCAGCCGCGCCGGGCTCGCCCTATCGCGTTCTCGCCCGCAAATACCGCCCCCGCACCTTCGACGATCTCATCGGCCAGGAAGCGATGGTGCGCACGCTCTCGAACGCTTTCGAGACGGGCCGCATCCCGCAAGCCTGGATGCTGACCGGTGTCCGCGGCGTCGGCAAGACCACGACGGCCCGCATTCTCGCGCGCGGCCTGAACTATCAGAGGGCCGACGGCACCGGTGGGCCGACCATCCATATGCCTGAGCTTGGCGTGCATTGCGAAGCGATCATGGAATCGCGGCATGTGGACGTGCTGGAAATGGACGCGGCCTCCCACACCGGCATCGACGACGTCCGCCAGATCATCGACGGTATCCGCTATTCGCCGGTTTCCGCGCGTTACAAGGTCTACATCATCGACGAGGTTCACATGCTCTCGGAGAAGGCGTTCAACGCCTTCCTGAAGACGCTGGAGGAACCGCCGCCGCATGCGAAGTTCATCTTCGCGACGACCGAAATCCGCAAAGTCCCGGTCACCATTCTCTCGCGCTGCCAGCGCTTCGACCTGCGCCGCATCGAGACGGACAAGCTCGTCGCGCATCTCGGCCGCATCTGTGACGCGGAAAGTGTGAAGGCCGATCAAGAGGCGCTTGCCGCCATCGCCCGCGCGGCGGAAGGCTCGGCGCGTGACTCGCTCTCGCTGCTCGATCAGGCTATCGCCCACGGCGCGGGGCATGTCGCGGCCGAGACCGTGCGAGACATGCTGGGCCTTGCCGACCGCACGCTCGTCCTCGACCTGTTCGAGGCGGTGATGCGCGGCGACGTGCCTGCCGCTTTCGCGGGACTTCGTGCGCAATACGATGCGGGTGCGGACCCGAGCGTCATCCTCTCCGATCTCGCTGCCTTCTCCCATGTGGTCACGCGGCTCAAACTCATTCCCGATGCGGCGAAAGACCCGGCCTTGTCTGAGGCCGAGCGGTCGCGCGGCAGCGAGTATGCCCAAAAGCTTTCGGTGCGCACACTCTCCCGTGCTTGGCAGATTTTGCTGAAGGGTATTCCTGAGGTGCAGGCCTCGAACCGCCCCATCGCGGCGGCGGAAATGGTGCTGGTGCGCTTGGCCTATGCTGCCGATCTGCCTACGCCGGACGAGGCTTTGCGCGCGCTGAAAGACGGCGCTCCCGTCTCGACGGGTGGACCGTCTGCGCCGCTGCCGTCGTCGCCTCCGCCTTCGGGCCCCATCGTGTCCGGCAACGTGGCGCTTGCGACGTCGCAGCCCATGCCGCAGCCCATGCCGCAGCCGCGGCCTCAGCCGCAGGGCACCGCGCCCGTCATGCGTCTGCGTCGCTTCGAGGACGTGGTGGCTTTAGCCGCCGAGCAGCGCGAGATCGTGCTGAAAACCGCGCTTGAGCGGGATGTGCGCCTCGTCCGCTTCGAGGAAGGGCGTATCGAATTCAACTTGGCTGAAGGCGGTAGCCGCACGATCGCCAACGATCTGGCGCGCGCGCTGCAACAATGGACCGGCCAGCGCTGGATGGTCGCCCTGTCATCCGACGCGGGTGCCCCCACCTTACGCGAACAGGCCGACACGGCGGAGCGCGAGCGCAAGGAAGGCGCGACGAACCATCCGCTGGTGCAGGCGGTGCTCGCGAAATTTCCCGGCGCGCAGGTCGTCAACGTGATCGAGCGCGCGAAGGCGGCCGAGGACGGTGCGTCCGAGGCGGACATGGATATGCTCGGCGCAACCGACGCCGAAGACGAAGTGGAGTAGAGACGATGCGCGACATGATGGGATTGATGAAGCAGGCGCAGGCCATGCAGCAGAAGCTGCAGGACGCTCAGGCTGAACTCGACAATGTCGAAGTCGAAGGCAGCGCGGGCGGCGGCGTCGTTACCGTCAAGGTATCGGGCAAAGGCGTACTCAAAGCCATCAGCATCGACCCTTCACTCATGAATGCGGACGAGAAGGAAATTCTCGAAGACCTGATCGTCGCCGCCATGAACGATGCGCGCGGCAAAGCCGACCGCGCCGCGCAGGATCGCATGGCCGAGCTGACCAAGGGCCTGCCTCTGCCGCCCGGCATGAAACTCTTCTGAGAATTCGATGGCCCAGTCCGTCGCCGGCCCCGAGATCGAACGCCTGATCCAGCTTCTGGCCCGCCTGCCGGGTTTGGGTCCGCGTTCGGCCCGGCGCGCTGCACTGCATCTCATCAAGAAGCGCGAGACGCTGCTCAATCCGTTGAGCGAGGCCATGCGCGTCGCCAACGAGCGGATCGTCGTGTGCTCCTCCTGCGGCAACGTCGATACGTCCGACCCCTGCACGATCTGCCGCGACCATCGGCGCGATGCGTCGATCATCGTGGTGGTGGAGGACGTGTCCGATCTCTGGGCACTGGAGCGCTCGGGCGCGATCAACGCGCTCTATCACGTGCTCGGCGGCGTGCTCTCGCCGCTCGATGGCGTGCGGCCGGAGCATCTCAATCTCGACCGTCTCGTGGAGCGGGCGACGCAATCCGGCGTCGCGGAGGTGATCCTGGCACTCAGCGCCACGGTCGATGGGCAGACCACGGCCCATTACATCACCGATCTTTTGAACCACCTGCCGGTGAAGGTCACGAAACTCGCCCACGGGGTGCCGGTGGGCGGCGAACTCGATTATCTCGACGAAGGCACGCTCTCGGCGGCGATCCGCCAGCGCACGACGTTCTAACCCTCCGCCGGAATTGTCAGCCTGAAAACGGTTCCGTCATGCGCCTCGATGCCGAAGGTGCCGCCGAGCTGGTCGGTGAACGCGCGGATCAGTTTCATGCCGAGGGAGGAATCCGTCTCCTTGACGCCAAAAACACCCTTGCCGGTGTCGTGGACTGTGACCTCGATCTGATCGGCGACACGCGCAGTCGAGACGATGATGCGCCCTCCCTGGCCGGGTGCGAAGGCATGCTTGAAGGCGTTCGAGATCGCCTCCGTGACCGCAAGCGCCAGCGGAGCGGCGCGTTCGAGGTCGATTGAAATCGGCTGGGCTTCAAGCTCCACCGAGATGCCGCGATCGGACGCTCCATAGGTCGCCGACAATTCCTTCAGCAGGCGATCAAAATAATCCTGCAGATCGATCAATCCGCCGGATTCCTTGCGATAGAGCGTGTCGTGAATGAGGCCGATGGAGCGAAGCCTGTCCTGTGTTTCGCGGAAGGCTGTCTTGACGACAGGGTCCGTGAAGCGGCGCGATTGCATTTGCAGAAGGCTCGATGTGACCTGCAGATTGTTTTTCACCCGGTGGTGAATTTCCTGCAATAGAACGACCTTGTCCCCGAGTGCTTTTTCGAGTTCCGCATTCGCCTTTGCGAGGTTGTCGTTCGCCAGCTGCAGTTCGTTCTGCGTCTCCTCCATGCGGTAGCTGATTCTTGAGCCGATGGTCGTCAATCCGCCGAAGGCCGTGAGGATGATGGCTGCGAGCGCGGTGCTCCAATAAAAATTCGTCGTCCAGGACGAGAGGGCCGTCGCCACCGGGATGCTGGCCGTGACGATCACATGCCATTGATCGATGCGGCGAAACGAGACGATCCGCTCCGCCCGGTCAGCCGTCGTATCGGATCGGAAGGTTCCCATCGGCTCTGAGGCCAGCGGGTGCAGGATCCGCGATTGGTTGAGGGAGACGTTGAGCTGTGCGGGAGTAAGCCCCGTCCTGGCGATGATGCGTCCGTCATCACCCCAAAGTCCCAGGATCAGCTTCTCGCTCTCGGCCCCCGGCCCGGTCACGGTTTCGAGAAAGGCCGGTCTTAAGACCACATGGACCGCTCCGGAGAATACGCCTTTGAGGTCGTCGATGCGGCGGCTGTAGCTGTAAAGGACCTCGTTGGTACCCTGCCGGATAATCGGATCGCCGATATAGGTTTTGGCTCCGTCACGAAGAGCCAGGAACCAGGTCTCGTTTTCGTAGCTGGTCCGCAGCGGGATGGGGCTGTTCGATGTCGAGACGGTAAATCCATACTTGTCGACGATCAGGAATTGTTCGCTGGCCTCGGACCGTTGGGTCAGTTCGACGAGATACTCATGAACGTCGAGCGCGCCGCTTGCGGTCTCCACGCTGCCCTTCGCCCGCAAATAGGCAATCACTTGGCGTGCGAGCAGATCGCTCGTTTCCAGCGTCCGCTCGGTATTCTCCTCGACGAGGAGGGCGAGGTCCCGCGTCGACGCCTCGGCCCGACCGATGGCGTTGCGGTGCTCGATCCAGAGGAAGAGACCACGGATGCCCACAACCGCGACTGCGAAGAGGATCGCGGTTGCATACAGAACGCTGCGCACGTCGCGGGCAGTGGTCATGATACGCGCACTCTAGATGCGAAAAGGTGCACAATTGTGTAGCCCATTCGCGCGGTGGTTGTCAGGCCGCTAAATGGGGCTGCTGAAACAGTCTTTCAGGTGACAGCCCGAAATGCCATTGCTAATCAGTCTGTATTGCCCTCTCGCTTGAGTTCCCCATGTCCTACACCGATCTCGCCTCGACCATCGACGCCGCCTGGGAAGACCGGGCCAACGTGAGCGCCTCCACCACCGGTACCGTTAGAAAAGCCGTGGAGCAGGCGCTCCAGCTTCTCGACTCTGGCCAGGCCCGCGTCGCGGAGAAGGTCGCCGGCGAATGGCAGGTCAATCAATGGCTGAAGAAGGCGGTTCTCCTATCCTTCCGCCTCAACGACATGGCCGTGATCAAGGGCGGCCCGGGCGAGGCCGTGTGGTGGGACAAAGTGCCCTCCAAGTTCGAGGGCTGGTCGGACACCGAGTTCAAGCAGGCGGGCTTCCGTGCCGTGCCGAACTGCGTCGCGCGCCGGGGGGCCTATGTCGCGCCGAACGTCGTCCTCATGCCCTCCTTCGTCAATCTCGGCGCTTACGTGGGCGAGGGCACCATGGTCGACACCTGGGTGACGGTCGGCTCCTGCGCGCAGATCGGCAAGCACGTGCACCTCTCCGGCGGCGTCGGCATCGGCGGCGTACTGGAGCCACTCCAGGCGAACCCCGTCATCATCGAGGACAATTGCTTCATCGGCGCGCGCTCGGAGGTGGTCGAGGGCGTGATCGTTGGCGAGGGCTCGGTGCTCTCCATGGGCGTCTTCATCTCGGCCTCGACCAAGATCATCGACCGCAACACCGGAGAGGTCTTCATCGGCCGCGTGCCGCCCTATTCGGTGGTCGTCCCCGGCTCGCTCCCCGGCAAGCCGCTCCCCGACGGTACTCCGGGCCCGTCGCTCTACTGCGCGGTCATCGTGAAGCGCGTCGACGCGCAGACCCGCGCCAAGACGGCGATCAACGAGCTGTTGCGGGATTGACAATCATCGAAGTTGAAATTGATATGGTTTATCATATCAATTTTGGTTTCCCATGCCCGCACTTGAGCAAACGCACCCCGACAGTAACGCTAAGGAACTGTTTGAGCTGTTCTTCAGCTTCAAGGGGCGCGTGAACCGCGCGCACTACTGGAAGGTGATAATAGCGCTGTTCCTTGCCGATGTGGCCCTCGAATATCTGGGCCCGCTGTTCGCGCGCATTGTGGGGCCGATTGCGGTGGAGTTGTTCAAGGCTGCCTTTGCTCTGGCAGCCTTTTTTCCATCGCTCGTCACGATCATAAAGAGGCTCCAAGATTGCGACCTCAGCGGCTGGTGGATGTTTGCTCCCGTCGCGGCGATCCCGGTCTTGGTTGTTGGATCGATATTGCACCTGTCCTCCTTTCTCATGCTCGGGTGGATCGCTTTCGGGGGGCTCTCGATCTGGCTGTTCGTGCAGGTCGGCTTCCTCCGCGGCACCGTCGGGCCGAACCGGTTCGGGCCTGACCCACTCGGCGAAGCGCAACCGGCCATGCAATTGCAGCCTGCCGGGGATTGATTTCCGACAGCAACGTAAGTCATGAAAAGCCATGACGCACGACATCTCGCCCCTTCACCTCGCCCAATCCCTCCTGCGATGCCCCTCCGTTACTCCGGCGGAAGGCGGGGCGCTGGCGTTCATCGAAGAGGTTTTGAACGAGGCCGGGTTCGAGGTGCATCGGCCGGTGTTTTCTGACCCCGGTACGCAGGATGTCGAAAACCTCTACGCCCGTTACGGCAAGGGCGAACCTTATCTCTTGTTCGCTGGGCACACAGATGTCGTGCCGCCGGGGGACATCAATCACTGGCGGCATGATCCGTTCAGCGGAATGATCGAAGAGGGCGAGCTTTTCGGGCGCGGCGCGGTCGATATGAAGGGCGGCATCGCCTGCATGATGGCGGCGGCGCTCGCGTTCATTCGAAGCAACCCGGATTTCAAGGGCTCCATCGGCTTCCTCATCACGGGAGACGAGGAGGGGCCGGCCATCAACGGCACGGTCAAGCTTTTGGAATGGGCGAAGGCGCGGGGCGAGCGGTTCGACCATTGCATCCTCGGCGAGCCGACCAATCCGAATACGCTCGGCGACATGATCAAGATCGGCCGTCGCGGCTCGCTGACCGGTAAAGTCGTCGTCGACGGCAAGCAGGGCCATGTGGCCTATCCGCACCTGGCGGATAATCCGATCCCGGGCATGCTGCGCCTGCTCGACGGCCTGCTGCGCGAGCCGCTCGATCGCGGCACGGAGCACTTTGACGCGTCCAATCTCGAGGTGACGACGGTCGATGTGGGCAACCCCGCCGCGAATGTGATCCCCGCCGAGGCGCGGGCGACCTTCAACATCCGCTTCAACGACCTCTGGACGCCGCAAAGCCTGGAGGAAGAGATCGCCCGCCGTCTCCGCGAGGCCGCCGGAAATACCGTGCGCTATACGCTGACTTGCGAGCCCACCAATGCGGTGGCCTTCATCACCGAGCCGAACGCTTTCGTCGGCTTCATCGCGGATGCTATCCAGGCCGAAACTGGCATTCGCCCCAAGCTGTCGACGACCGGCGGGACCTCGGATGCGCGCTTCATCGTGCGCTATTGCCCGGTCGTCGAATTCGGGCTCGTCGGACAGACGATGCACCAGATCGACGAGCGGGTTGCTGTGGCCGATCTCGACCGGCTCGTGGGGATCTACGGCAAGGTTCTGGAAGCCTATTTCGCCGCAGCGGTTTAGGCGGATCTTCTAGAACCAAAGTCTATATCAACCGGAACGATTGCCGCGTCCGCCGGTTTTCGTGGGCAACGTCTTTCGGTGTTTGCCCATGATCCTTGACGCGCAAGAAGTAAACCGCTCGTTCCGGGGAGCGCTGGAACTGCTCAACAGCCGGGTCGAGGGCCTGCAGGCCTTCGACATGAGCGAGAACGGCTTCTGGCGTTCGTTCAACGCGATCTGGCTCACGCTTCCAGCCTATATCGTCTCCGTGGCCGCAGAGCGTCTTCGCCTCGGCTTGTCCGAGCAGGGCATGCTTGGCAGTTTCTGGATCGATCTCGTGGTGGCGCTTGGCTATGGCGCGAGTTTCATCGCGCTGCCCGTGGCGATGATCTGGATTACGCGCCGCATGCAGCTGACCGACCGCTACGTTCCCTTCGTCATCGTCAACAATTGGGTCACGGCCATCGGGCTGCTGGTGCTGTCGTTCCCAGCCTTTCTGCAGCTTCTGGGCCTCGCTTCGGCCGGGCTCGCCACTATTTTCGGCTTTGCTTTCGCGGTGGTGTTTCTGCGGCTTCAGTGGTTCGCCACTAAGGCCACGCTCGACGTGCCGGGGATAGCCGCCTTCGGCATCGTCGCGCTGGGCCTTGTGCTCAACATGCTGGTCGGCGCCGCGATGCGAGGGCTACTCGGCTAATCAGGATAATCGACGCCGATGAGGTAGAGCCCCATCGATGGGGCCATGGGGCCGCAGCGTGTGCGGTCGCGCGCGTCGAGTGCGGCGCGGACATCGTCGACGCTCCAGCGTCCCGCTCCAGCGCGCTCCAACGTTCCCACCATCGAGCGGACCTGATGGTGCAGGAACGAACGTGCGGAAGCGTAAACCCGGATCTCGTCGCCGATGCGCTCCACATCGAGCCGGTCGAGTGTGCGCACGGGGCCGCTCGCCTGGCACTCTGCGGCGCGGAAGGTGGTGAAGTCGTGCCGCCCGATCAGCGTCTGCGCAGCCTCGTGCATGACATCGGAATCAAGCGGCCAGGCCACATGCCACACGCGATTGGCTTCAAGCGTCGGCGGCGCGCGGCGGTTGAGGATGCGATAGACGTAATGACGCTTGATCGCCGAGATGCGCGCGCTGAACGTCTCCGGCACCAAAGCGGCGGAAAGAACAGCGACGGGCGCAGGCTTCAGATGCGCGTTGGTGGCATCGCGCACCGTGTCGGTGCGCCAATCCTTGCTCAGATCCACGTGGACGACCTGATGGGTGGCGTGAACACCCGAATCCGTGCGCCCGGCGCAATGAATGCGCACTGTCTCGCCCGCGAAACGCGCAATCGCATCCTCCACCGCCTGCTGCACCGAAAGACCGTTCGTCTGGTGCTGCCAGCCAGTAAAGGGCGTGCCGTCATATTCGATGACGAGCTTGTAGCGGGGCATGTCAGGTCAGCTCCGCGAAGGCGCGTGCATACACGACCGGCCCGGAGGCCGTGCGTCCGTTCTCCGACAACGGCAGAGCCTGAAGATAGGGGCCGTCGTAAGGCGTCTTGAGACCTTCCGCTGCTTCCACCCGAAAGCTGAAATCGCCGTAGTAATCTGGCTCGCCCAGAACAAGCACGAGGTCCATGTCCGCATCGGCGAGACGCTGAAGCGCGTCCTCGATCAACGCGGCACCGATCCCACGGTTTTGGAACGGCGGAAGGACCGCGACAGGCGCGAGTGCGCAAGCCTTCACGGATGGACAATCGGCGAGAGCCAGCGGCGAGAAGGCGATATGTCCGACCACATCGTCACTGGCGCAGGCGACGAGGGAAAGGGTGAGATCGCCATCCGCGCGAAGGCGATCCACCAGATCGGCCTCCGCATTGCCGCCAAAAGCGGCAGCGTGAATGGCACGGATCGCCGCGCGGTCGGTAGACTCCTCGATGCGGATCCTTAAGGAAGACGTCATGCGAGGCTTGCCCCCGCGCCAAGGCGGACGCCGCGCAGGAAGTCGCCGGCGCTCATGGGGGCTTTGCCTGCGCGCTGCACTTGAAGCAGACGAACCGCGCCGTTGCCGCAAGCGACGACGCCATCGGCATCGAGCAGTTGGCCAGGCGCGCCAGAACCTTCCGCGAGCGTCGTGCGCAGAACCTTCACGCGCTCCGGCCCCTTCCCGAAATCGGCGGTGAAGAACGCAGCCGGAAAGGGCGAGAGGCCGCGCACATGGTCGTGCACGTTCTGCGCCGACTTTGCCCAGTCGATGCGCGCATCGTCGTTCGCGAGCTTCTGCGCGTAGGTCACGCCATCTTCCGGCTGAGGCGTGAAACTCAATCCGCCGCGCGAAAGCGCCGCGAGCGCTCGCACCATCAGGTCCGCACCGAGCCCCATGAGCTTGTCGTGCAATTCGCCTGCATTCATGTCGGGCGCAATCACCACGCGCTCGACCATGGCGACGGGGCCGGTGTCGAGGCCTTCTTCCATCTTCATGACCGCGACGCCGGTTTCCTT
Organism: Microvirga terricola; assembly: GCF_011777495.1. Lineage (GTDB taxonomy): Bacteria > Pseudomonadota > Alphaproteobacteria > Rhizobiales > Beijerinckiaceae > Microvirga > Microvirga terricola. The sequence goes on from NZ_JAATJS010000002.1 coordinate 296,873, forward strand.
ATCGCCCGCCATAATGGCGCGCTGGATCGGCGCTGCGCCGCGCCAGCGTGGCAGCAGAGAGGCGTGAAGGTTGAGGCAGCCGAGGGTAGGGGCGTCGAGGATCGCTTTCGGCAGCAGCATGCCATAGGCCACCACCACGGCCACATCGGCCTCATGCTGGCGAAAGGTTTCCGCCGCCTCTTCGGTGCGCAGGGTCTTGGGTGCGAGCACGGGCAGCCCGAACCGCTCGGCCATGCGATGCACCGGGGAGGGCTTCAATTCCATGCCGCGGCCGGCGGCCGCCGGGGGACGGGAGTAGACCGCCACGACCTCGTGTCCCTGGCCGACGATCTCCGAGAGAGTGGGCACCGCGAAATCGGGCGTGCCCATGAAGACAACGCGAAGGCTCATGCGCCGCCCACCTCGCGCTTCGCCGCCTTCTTGAACTTGGTCATGACCCGGTCGCGTTTGAGCTTGGAGAGGTAATCGATGAACAGGACGCCGTTGAGATGGTCGATCTCATGCTGCACGCAGGTCGCCAGAAGCTCGGAGGCTTCCTGCTCGATGGTTTCGCCAGCGAGGTTCATGTAGCGGAAGCGCACCCGGTCGGGCCGCTCGACTTCCTCGTAATATTCGGGGATCGAGAGGCAGCCTTCCTCGTAAACCCGCTTCTCCTCCGAGGCCCAGACAATCTCGGGGTTGAGCAGCACCAGGGGCTGGCGCTCGTCCTCGGTTTTGGAGACATCCATCGTCACGACCCGCAGGGGCACGCCGATCTGAATCGCGGCGAGGCCCACGCCGGGGGCGTCATACATGGTTTCCAGCATGTCGTCGGCGAGCAGCCGGATCTCGTCGGTAATGCTCGCCACCGGCTCGGAAACGAGGCGGAGCTTGGGGTCGGGAAGGATGACAAGGGGTCTGATGGTCATGATTGCCGGAGATAAGGGCTTGGCTCGGGATGGTCAAATCGTTCGTCTTATGTTCGGATGCGCCGGTCAACCGGAAGTTCGCATTTCATGAATGACATCCTCTTTCTCGTCGGCTCGGTGCCCGTCACCTGGGGCAAGGTCGTGCTCGGCATGGCCGTTGTGAGCCTTGTGCTTCTCGTCCTGGTGACGGTCCTGCTCCTGCGGACTCGGCGGGAGCGAGCCCTGGAGGCGGCGGTCTCGGGCGAACGGGCGCGGGAGATGGATGACAAGGTCGCCGAACTCACCCGCATCCAAGCCGAGATGACCGGGCGGATGCAGACCATCGCGGAGGTGTTCGGCTCCCGCCAGAGCGATTTCGTGCGGCTGATCTCCGAGCGGATCGACGGGCTCCAGCACCGGGTGGGGCAGGGGCTGGAAGCGACGACGCAGCGCCAGACAGAAAACCTGTCGAAACTCAACGAACGGCTGGCGGTGATCGACGCCGCGCAGAAGAACCTGACGGATCTGACCGGCGAGATCGTCGGCCTGAAGGACATCTTGGCCAACAAGCAGAGCCGCGGCGCTTACGGGCAGGGCCGCATGGAGGCGATCATTCGCGACGGGCTGCCCAACGGCGCGTTCGAGTTTCAACCGACCCTGTCCAACCGCACGCGGCCGGACTGCATCGTGCGCCTGCCGGGCGACTCGCGCGGCCTCGTGATCGACGCCAAGTTCCCACTCGAAGGGTTCAGCCAGTTCCGCGAGGCGAAGGGAGACGACGCGCGCAAGCAGGCCGCGAGCCGTGTGCGCAACGACATGCTCGTGCACGTGAAGGACATTTCGGAAAAATACTTCATCGCCGGCGAGACGCAGGACATGGCGATGATGTTCGTGCCCGCCGAGTCGATCTATGCCGATCTCGCCGAGCATTTCGACGACGTGATCCAGAAGGCGCATCGCGCCCGCATCGTGATCGTCTCACCGTCGCTTCTCGCCCTTGCGGTTCAGGTCATGCAGGCGCTGGTACGCGATGCGCGCGTTCGCGAAGAAGCGCGCGTGATCCAGGTCGAGGTGCAGAAGCTGTTGGAGGACATCGAGCGGCTGGACAGTCGCGTCGCCAAGCTCGACGCCCATTTTCGGCAGGCGCAGGAGGACGTGGGCCAGATCCGCATTTCAACGGAAAAGATTGTGAAACGCGGCGAGCGGATTGAAACGCTGGAGTTTGAAGACGGGGACGCACAGGTCCGCGCCGAGATACTGCGGCTGCAAAGGGCGTGATCTACGCATTGCCGAATAGGTTCGGAACTGCATTTCCTTCGCGAGGTTTGCCAACGCGCCACGCGAACGCTGGCGCTTGCATGTTGGCGACACCGCAAATCGGAAGGATTGGCGCTACGGGCCACGGATCAGAAACTGAACCGGATAGCGGAGAGCAAGATCAATACGAAAGCTGATTGATCGGCGCGCTCGCTTAAGTTGCAAGGCGGTCTCAATCAGGAGGCCGCCTTTGTTTTCGCCTTATGCGGCCTGCTTCACAGGCAGTGTAGGTTACAAGATTTCCGTTGCAGAAAAATCTTCATAGTAGGATGTAGGGGTAAGACGCTGCGCTAGGGACGAAAACACCGTGTTAAATCGCAAACAGCCTACCAGGCCTCAAACGGCTATCCGGCAGGCTCAGGAAGGGGACAAGATCAGCCTTGGTGCAGAGGAACTGCGATACGTCTTCACAAGTCAGGAGACGAACGGGGCCTTCGATCTTATCGAGCGGGTTGTTTCGCCAAACTTCGAATCCCCTCCCGTCGCGAATGGCCACACGAAGGAAGATTTTCTCTACTATCTTCTTGAAGGGCGCCTTATCTTTCGGCTCGATTCAGAAGAAGTCGAACTCAAGACCGGTGCATCCTTGTTCGTTCCTCGCGGAGTCTTCTTCCGCTGGTGGAATCCTGATCCCATAGCTGCCCGTGTCCTTGCCCTCTACACTCCCGGCGGATTTGGAGAGTATTTTCGCGAAGTTATCAGTCATGCAGCAAAAAGGACGGACAAGGTGCACGACTATGGCGCTACTCTCACCGCTGTAATGGCTCTTCATGCCAAATACGGCATGAAGGAAGAGTCCAAGTGGCGGGATCGCCTCAGGAATGATCCGGCCTAGTTGCCAAGCTCGACGCCCATTTCCGGCAGGCGCAGGAGGATGTCGGGCAGATCAAGATTTCAACCGGCAAGGTCGTGACGCGCGGCCAGAAGATCGGGGCGCTGGAATTCGAAGACAGCAGCGCGCATGGGCAGGCGGATTTGTTGCGGCTGCAGGGACGTAATCGGCGCGCGGTGGAGTAGGGAGCAGAAACGCTCCCTCACATAAAAACGGCGGCCTCGAAGGCCGCCGTTCAGTCGCACCGCGAGCGCCACAACGCCGCGCGTCAGATGACGTAAAAGTCGGCGTAGGTCATCTTGAGTTTCTTCGGCAACACTGCCAGGGCGATCGCTTTTGCGGAGCCGGTGCCGTCGGGATCGTAATAGAGAATGCCCTTTTTGTTGTCGTAGATGATACGATCATCCTCATCGTGCGCTTTCGGGCCGATCCAAAACATTTTCTTATGCAGTTTGACCGGTCTGTCCGGCGCGCCCTTGCCGAGCGCGGGCATGTATTTGTTGTCGAGCCAGATCGTGTCGTCCTTGACGTTGAAATCGACGATCACGTCGCGATTGGTCTTGGCGTTCGGCTTGGTGTCGAATACGAACGTGTCCTTGCCCTTGCCGCCGACAAGAGTGTCGTTACCCAAGCCGCCATAGAGTTTGTTGCTGCCGTCGTTGCCCACAATCTTGTTCTTGAGAGTGTTGCCGGTCAGCGAAAGGAGCGCCTTTCCGGCAACGGCCATGAGATCTTCCAGGTTGGCGCCCAGGCGGTAGTCGATGGAGGTGACGACGAGATCGGTGCCGCTGCTGGACGCCTCAACAACGACGTCGCGGACGTTGTCGACCACATAAGTGTCGTTGCCCTTGCCGCCTTCCATCCGGTCGGCGCCGAGGCCGCCATCCAGGTAATCGCCGCCCCCTCCGCCGATCAAGATATTGTTTCCGCTATTGCCGACGATGACGTTGCTCAGGTCGTTGCCGACGCCCTTGAAATTTCGCGAGCCTTGGAGGATGAGGGCCTCAAGATTGGCGGCGAGCGTCCAGTCGGATAGGGCAAAGACTGTGTCGTACCCCTCGTTTGCGGCCTCGATGATTGTGTCCAGGGCATCGACAAAATAGACATCGTCGCCCAGCCCGCCGACGAGCGTGTCGGCGCCAGCGCCGCCGTCGAGCGTGTCGTTGCCTTTTCCGCCTTCCAGGCGGTTTTTACCGCCATTACCGTGCAGTTCATTGTTGGCGTCGTTTCCGAAGCCGTCGATGCCGTCGATGCCGAAGAGAACGAGATTCTCGAAGCTGGTTTTCAGGGTATAGCTGATCGAAGCGATGACCGTGTCGATCCCTTCATTGGGTTCCTCGACCAGCTCAACCCACGCTTCGTCGACACGATACACGTCGTTGCCGCGCCCGCCGACGAGCGTGTCGTGCCCCCCACCGCCGTCCAGCGTGTCATTCCCGTCTCCGCCGAAGAGGCGATTGTTGCCCCCTTTGCCGGTGAGGACGTTGTTGGCGTCGTTGCCGGTGCCGTCGATGTCTGCGGCGCCTGACAGGATCAGATTCTCGAAAGTCGGCAGAAGCGTGTAGCTGAAGTTAGCTTCGACGGTATCGATGCCCTCGCCGGGGTTTTCGATGAGGAGATCGTCCTTGTCGATCACGTAGTAATCGTCGCCGAGTCCTCCGATGAGGGTGTCCGCCCCTCCGCCACCGCGCAGAAAGTCGACGCCTTCGCCTCCCTCGAGACTGTTGGCAAATCCGTCGCCGATGATGGTGTTGCTCAGGCGATTGCCACGAACATGGCGAGCTTCGGTCAGATTGAGCGACCCGAGATCAAATGTAATCTCGTCGGCCAGTATGTAGGTTCTGGTATCGGGATCGTAGGTGAAGGTGGCCATCGAAACCTCTGAATAAAAGCTTCCGTTTCGTAACCGAAAGGCGACGCATGAGCAACGATATTTCGTATGCAAGAGCGCCTTCCCGCAAATCGGCTCGACAGATGAAATAACGTGACGTATAGGGAGTCTCACTGAGGTGCCCCCCATGACCGCTGCGATTTTGAAAGCTCTTGCCCGTCAAAATGGAGAGGGTGAACGCATCAAGATGGGTGCGGAGGAAATGCGTTTCGTGCTGACGAGCGCCGAGACCGGCGGACGATTCGACCTGATCGAGCGCTGGGTTTCTCCGAACTTCAAGTCTCCGCCGCTGCCGCACACGCATACGCGCGAGGATTGGGCCGGCTATCTCATGGAGGGGCGGCTTGTCTTCCAGCTCGATGGCAAAGTCACGGAGTTGACCGCGGGCGGATCGCTCTTCGTGCCGCGCGGCGTTTATTTCCGCTGGTGGAATCCTGAAGTTACGTCCGCGCGCGTTCTCTTTGTCTACACGCCCGGCGGCTTCGGCACGTTCTTCAAGGAAGTCTTCGAACTCTCCGCGCGGAAGGCCGACCAAGTCCACGACTACGACAAGACGCTCGCCGGCATCATGAAGCTGCACGACAAGTACGGCATGATCCGGCAGGAGCCGAAGGCCGAGTAGAATCGCCGTTACGGCTTCAGGCAGGATTGCAGGAAGACCGCCAGATCGTCGGTGATGTAATCGATATGGGGCGTCTTTGACGCTTCCTGCTCGAAAGCCTCGCGGAAGGGATCGAAGGTTTTCGGCACAACGAGCGTCGTTGTCATGCCAAGCTCGCGCGGAACGACGAGGTTTTTCGCGAGATCCTCGAACATCGCGGACCGGGCCGGATCGACGTCGTGCCTTTCGAGGAAGATCTCATAGGCCCGCTTCTCGGGCTTCGGCACGAAATTGGCGTCCGCAATGTCGAACACGTCGTCGAAGTGATCGAAGATACCGAGCTTTGTCGCGACGTTCCGAGCGTGCTTGCGCGATCCGTTGGTGAGGATCAGCTTGCGACCGGGAAGGCGCTCGATAGCGGTGCCGAGGTCGCTGTTCAGTTCCAAGTCGGTGTGATCGATGTCGTGCGCGAAATCGAGGAACTGGTGCGGATCGATGCCGTGTTCTTCGATCAGTGCCCGCAGGGTCGTGCCGTATTTGTGGTAGAAATACTTTTGAAGCGCCTTGGCGGACATGCCGTCGAGGCCGAACAGGTCCGCGACGTAAAGCGTGATCCGCGCGTCGATCTGGGGCCAGATCCGCGAGCTGTGCGGATAGAGCGTATTGTCGAGGTCGAAAACCCAGGTGTCCACATGCGCGAAGCTTCGGTGTTCGGCGACCGGGGCAATTGAGGCGGGTTTGTCGGCTTTCATTTCATTCACAGACGAGAATGGGGCCGGACGGCCCCATTGAGTTGAATATAAGAAGGGTCGGGTGGCCAGAAAAGAGCTACCCTCGACGGATCATCGTTCCGGCGCCGTGATCGGTGAACAATTCCAGCAGCACCGCGTGAGGCACCTTGCCGTCCAGGATCACGACCGCTTCCACGCCGCGTTCCAGCGCGTAGATGCAGGTCTCGATCTTCGGAATCATCCCGTCCGTGATCGTGCCGTCCGCGATGAGACGGCGGCAATCGTCGATGGTCATGTCGGGGATCAGGTTTTTGTTCTTGTCGAGCACGCCCGGAACGTCGGTGAGGAGCAGAAGGCGCTTGGCGTTCATCGCGCCGGCGATGGCGCCCGCGAAGGTATCCGCGTTCACGTTGTAGGTGTGACCGTCCTTGCCGATGGCGACGGGGGCGAGAACCGGGATCAACTCGGCGCTGAGCACCTGGTCGAGAACGGCGCGGTTCACCTGCTCCGGTTCACCGACGAAGCCGAGATCCACGACCTTCTCGATGTTGGAATCCGGATCGACCGTGGTGCGGGTCACCTTACGGGCGGTGACCATGTTGCCGTCCTTGCCGCACAGGCCGACCGCCTTGCCGCCCTCGGCCCCGATCCAGCCGACGATCTGCTTGTTGATGGAGCCCGCGAGCACCATCTCGACGACCTCGACCGTGGCCGCATCGGTCACGCGCAGGCCGCCCTTGAATTCCGACTTGATGCCGAGCTTGTCTAGCATCTTGCCGATCTGCGGCCCGCCGCCATGCACCACGATGGGCTTGATGCCCGATTGCTCGAGCAGAACCACGTCCTCGGCGAAGTCCTCAGCTGCCGCGCGGTCGCCCATGGCATGGCCGCCGTATTTGACGACCACAACCTGCTGGTCATAGCGCTGCATGTGGGGCAGGGCCTGGACCAGCACCTCGGCGCGCACATGCACGTTGGGGAGCTGATCGGACGCAGGATTATCGGACATGGAGGGCTCCGGCTCGGATGACTTGAGACGGCGAGCCTTCTAGCCCAGCTACGCCGTCATGAAAACAGGGAGTTCAGCCGCGGCGGCCGAGGAGGCCGGAGACGCCCGTCAAAGCCCAGCCGAGTATGAGAAGAATGCCGCCGGTCGGGGCCGCCATGGGCGCCAGTGCCTCGCCTGCCAGCGCTCGCCGAGCGAGGTCCCCCGAGAAGAGCACAAGGCCGATGACGAGGAGGTACCCGGCCAGCCGGGCAAGCTTGGCATTGACGGCCCCGCTCGCGATGAGGGCGACGAGCGCCAGCAGGGCAGGGGCGTGAAACAGGAGGAACTGCGCCGCCGTCGACAGGCTGCCGCCGGTGACGTGGGCGGCCGCCGCCGACAGGGCGACGCCGGCAAGGCCGGCCAGGGCCGCGAGCGCGATGAGAACCCGGTCGGGCAAGCTCATCACGCCCCCCTCTCATGCAGGAGCCTTGCGATGTTCGCCCGCAATTCAGGGATGCCATCGCCGGAACGGCTCGAGGTCGGCATGATCTCGGGGAAGGCCGCGGGGCGCTTGGCGATCTTTTGGGCCGTGTCCGCGATGCATTTCTCGATCTCGCCCTTCTTCAGCTCGTCCGCCTTCGTCAGGACGATCTGGTAGGAGACGGCGGCTGTATCGAGCCCGTCGAGCACGGCGGCATCTACCGGCTTGATGCCGTGGCGGGAGTCGATGAGCACATAGACACGCGCCAGGCTGGCCCGGCCGCGTAGGTAGTCGTGGATCAGCTTGGTCCAGGCTTGGACCTTTTCCTTCTCGACGGCGGCATAGCCGTAACCTGGCATGTCCACCAAGTGGAAATGCCCGCCGATGTCGAAGAAATTGAGCTGCTGCGTCCGCCCCGGCGTGTGGGATGTACGAGCCAGAGTATTGCGCCCGGTGAGCGCATTCACGAGGCTCGACTTGCCCACATTCGAGCGCCCGGCAAAGGCGATCTCGACCTTGCTCTGGGGCGGCAGGTTTTTGAGGGAATTCGCGGCCCACATGAAATCGGCCTCGCCCGCAAAGATCTTGCGGCCGGTTTCAAGGAAGTGGTCGGTGTCAGGTGCCATCTCGGTCATGAGCCCCTTATCGGCGCTCGCAAGCCGTTGTTCAAGGCACCTTATCTTGAAGAGGCCTAGCCCCAGAAGGGCTCGACCTTGAGAAGCTTGCCGCAGGCGGCCTCGGCTTCGCGGTGGAGCTTTTTGAGCCGCTGCCCCGAGCGGGCGGGCTTCTCCTCACCGTGGGAGAGCGCCAGGGCCTCCCCGACCACGATGTCGTTCATCTCGCCCAGGACGTCCTGCAGCTTGCGCAGAAAGCCGAGCAGCGACCGGCGGCGTTTCTTTTCCGGGCTACCGGGAAACAGGGTGGAGAAAAATTCCGCCCCATAGCGCATCTTCTTGATGCGCATGCGCAGGCGGTGACGCTCGTCGAAGTCCAGCTCCGCGATGCGCTTCGCGCTTTTGCGAATGCGCTTCCAATGCCGTGTCAGCTCCGTCGCGGCCAGTTCTTCCACGGCCAGCGCGCGGGCGGTGCTGATCGCGCCTTTGTTGCGGGTCAGCCACTTACCGGACTCGATCCAGGCGGCAGTGTGGAGGATCGCGTCGGTGAAGCGTGGCTTTTCGAGGGTCTGCAAGAGAACCTGGTAGGCGTCGGAGCGTCGCCGCTCGGCTTCTTTCATCCACTCATCGTTGGGCTTTTCAGGTGTTGTTTTGCGCAGGTCGCCGATGAAGACATCGAGATCGCGGACAGCGCCAAGCTGCTTTCCCACCCAGCGAAGATCGGACTTGATGGACCGGCTCTCGCGGCTATTGAGCATCTCTTTGAAGAGAATGTTCGCAGCATTGAGGCGCCGCAATCCGACGCGCATCTGATGCAGTATTTCCGGGTCCTGATCCCGCCGCAGCGTGGCCTCGTTGCGCACCACTTGAGCCAGGCAGGATCGCGCGATGATCCGAAATGCGTCCGCGCTGGACGTGCCGCGCGGCAGGTCGATGTCCGTGGCGGAGACCGGCTGAATTGCGCGCCTGTCGAGAAGCGCATAGGCGCGTTCGGATTTCGTGACCGGCGTCAGCCGCAGAGGCGCGGCCTCGGTGAGATCGCGCGCGACCGCAAAAAGATTGGCGGCATCGCCGCTCTTCAGTTCCAGCTCCAATTCGCAGAAACGCGAGGAGGACTGGCCCGCAGAAACCTTCACTGTGTCGAGGGCGAGTTCGATGACCGTTCCGTTCCGCTCGACCTCATAGGCCTTCCGGTCGGTATCCACGATGAAGACGGGGTGGATGTTTGCGGCTTGAGATTCGTCGGAGACAAACGGGGCGAGTGGTGTTCCCGCCGCTGCCGCCATGTCGAGTTCGCCATTGACGATGCACTGCCATTCGGAGCGATCGAGCGCGAGAGAGCGGTGCTTGCGCTCGGCCTTGATGGTTTGCGTGTATTGACCGTTCTCGCGGCGGACGCGCACGGAGAGCCCTGCGCGGCGCAGGGCGAAATCGTCTGTATCGTAATAGACCGCATGAAGCGCTCCGCCCCGCGCGGGCAGGGGAAAGGCGTGCGCGAAGACAGGGTGGCCGAGAAGCGAGGCAATCTTGTCGGAGTCGAGCTCGAGTTTCAGCTCGACCTCACGCGATTTGCCTGCCACGGGCGCAGCCGCGAGCTTCCTCTTTTTGGGTCGAGCGGGGCTCATGCAAAGGAACGTCGGATGATCGCTGTAAGGAATCATATGGGGCGCAAGCCCGATGGCTCAATGCGGCTCATCGCGCCTCTGCGTGTGTCGGCAGCGCTGGCAAAAAAAATCCCCGGGCTGTCCCGGGGATCTTTCTGTGGCCCTTCAGGTCCGTCAGCCCTTGGCGGGGCTCTTCCGGGAGAAGGTGTTGCGCAGGTTGTCCCAGAGTTCGATCTTCACGCCATTGCGCTTCATGATGAACCCCTGCTGGGTCACGGAGAGCAGGTTGTTCCAGGCCCAGTAGATCACCAGACCGGCGGGGAACGAGCCGAGCATAAAGGTGAAGATCACCGGCATCCAGGCGAAGACCTGCTTCTGCACCGGGTCCGGCGGCTCCGGGTTCATCTTCATTTGCAGCCACATGGTGACGCCCATGATGAGCGGCCAGGCGCCGAGCATCAGGAAGTGGCCGATCATCGGCACCGCGCCCGGATCGTAGGGGATCAGGCCGAAGAGGTTGAAGACGGAGGTTGGGTCCGGCGCAGCAAGGTCGCGGATCCAGCCGAAGAACGGCGCATGGCGCATTTCGATGGTGACGAACAGCACCTTGTAGAGCGCGAAGAAGACCGGGATCTGGATCAGCACCGGCCAGCAGCCGGCCACCGGATTGATCTTCTCCTTCTTGTAAAGCTCCATCAGCGCCTGCTGCTGCTTCATCTTGTCGTCCGCATAGCGCTCGCGGATCGCGGTCATTTCCGGCTGCACCGCCTTCATCTTGGCCATGGAGGCGTAAGACTTGTTGGCGAGCGGGAAGAAGATGGCCTTCAGGATGACCGTCACGAGCAGGATCGCGACGCCGAAGTTGCCGAACAACCGGTAGAAGTAGTCCAGCACCTGGAAGAGCCGCTTGGTGATGAAATAGAAGTAGCCCCAGTCGATCAGGCGATCGAAGTTCTTGATGCCGAGGGAGTCGTGATAGCCGTCGACGACGGCCACTTCCTTCGCACCGGCGAAGAGGCGTTGCGTCACTTCCGCGGTGCCGCCCGGCTGCAGCGTCAGGTTGCTGCCCAGCATGTTTGCCTGATAGACGCGGTTGTTGCTCGCATCGCGGGCCGTGAACGAGCCCTGGAAGGGCTGCGCCTGATCAGGGATGACGGCGGCGGCCCAATACTTGTCCGTGATGCCGACGAAGCCGCCGGTCACGCCGTCCCACATCTTGCCGACCGCGTTCTGGCCGGGCAGGGCGCTTTCCTTGTCGAGATTGGTGTAGGTGACCTCCTGCAGGCCCTTGTCGCCGAGGACGCCGATCATGCCTTCATGCAGCACGTAATAGCCGAGGGTGGTCGGCTTTCCGTGGCGGGAGACGAGGCCGTAGGAATTCAGGGTAACGGGGCTTGCGCCCTTGTTCTCGACCGAATTCTTCACCGTGAACATGAAGTTGTCGTCCACGCTGATCTGGCGGCGGAAGATCAGGCCCTGGCCGTTGTCCCAGCTCAAGGTAACGGGGGTCGAGGGGGTCAGCGTGGTCTTGTCCGCCGTCCACACCGTGTCGGCGGTCGGCAGGGCGATGCCCGCCTGCGTACCGACCCAGCCGAAATCGGCGTAATAGGGGTGCGGGCTGCCGGAGGGAGAGAAGAGGACGATGTTTGGGCTCTTGGGATCGACCGTCTCGCGGTAGTGCTTCAGCGAAACGTCGTCGATGCGGCCGCCGCGCAGGTTCAGCGAACCGGCGATCGAGGGGGTGTCGATGGCGACGCGCGGCGAGCGGGCGAGGGCCGCCTCGCGGGTTTCGACGACCGCAGGAGCGGAAGCGTTGGGAACCGTGCCTGGCGCGGCGGGCGTCGGCGCCTGCCCGGCGGTCGGGGCATTCGGGGTCACCTGCGTGGTCTGCTGGGCCGCTTGCTGCGCGGCCTGCCGCTGTTTCTCCGCCTGCGGCGTGGCGTAGAAATATTGCCAGCCGAGCAGAATCGCCACTGACAGCGCGATGGCGACGATGAGGTTTTTGCTATCTTCACGCATGAGTATGTCCGCGACGCTCGCCGTTGGGGTGAGGTGGGGAGGAAGGACAATCGGAAGGCTTGTTGCTCTTGGGTTTGGTCACAGTCCGAAGAGCGCGCCTAAGATCGTCGATGAGCAGGTTATAGTCAGCCGTCAGGATGTCGCGCCGTCCAATAATCACGACGTCCACATTCACGGCCGCATAGTCTGTGCCTGCCTCCTGGCAGACGCTCCGGAGACGGCGCTTGATGCGGTTGCGCTCCGTGGCATGTCCGACGCGCTTCGTGACCGTGAGGCCGAAGCGCAGGCCGAGGCCCAGATCGTCCCGCGGACGGCCCTGGACCGTCATCCGCTCCGTATGAAAGCGGCGGCCGGAGGCCGCCGCAACGAAGTCAGGTCGTTTCGTCAGGCGCCCGATCAAGCGTGCGCGAGGCGCGCGCATCGGGCTTGCCTTAACGCTGCTTACGCCGAAAGGCGCTTGCGGCCATGGGCGCGGCGAGCGGCAATGACCTTGCGGCCGCCCTTGGTCGCCATGCGCGCACGGAAGCCATGGCGGCGCTTGCGAACCAGCTTGCTCGGTTGATACGTCCTCTTCACGGCTCATCTCCGGTCGAATGGGGCAGCGGTGCCCGAAGGCTCGCGCCCGTCTGAATACTTGGGGTTGCCCCCGAAACTGTCTCTAAAAAACGATCAGCGCCCGAGAAGAGCGCTGTCAGCTTGCGGGCTTATGACGGAAGGATGAGCCAAAGTCAACGCACCCGGCGCCCCCAAGCCCCGCAAAAAGCGCCTTTACCCCGGGTGCCTCGTCGGCGGCCAAGACCGTTCTTACTTGAAGAGGGGCGCTGCCGCCATCCCTACCGGAATTTGCCTGAGGTCCCACCGATTATAGGAACTTTGGCTCCCCGGCCGGGATTGGTCGAATGGGCGTCGAGGGAAGGCGTGTGACGGGACCGATCGAGACCGAGGTTTTAACCCCGGACCTCTGCATCATCGGAGCAGGGGCGGCGGGACTGTCCGTGGCCGCCACGGCGGTGTGGCTCCTCGGGGGCTCGGTCGTTCTCGTCAATAAGGAGCCGATGGGGGAGGTCAGCCTGAAGTCCGGCTGCGTCCCCTCGCAGGTCCTCATCGCCGCAGCCAAGCGGATGCATGAAGCCCGAGCGGCCAGGGCGTTCTCCAGCGAATCGACGGATGATGATCCAGCCGTAGATCTACCTCGCCTCAGGCAGCACGCGATGGACGTTCTCGCCACCCTCGCGCCCATGAACGCGACGGCCCGCTATACCGCCATGGGCGTCGAGGTCATCCGAGCCGAGGCCCGGTTTCTGGATGCCTCCACGGTCCTTGCCGGAAAGAAGACCATCAAGGCGCGTCGTTTCGTTCTCGCTACCGGGTCGCGGCCTGTCGTTCCGGATCTTCCGGGACTGGAGAACGTCGCCTGCCTCACCGACGAATCCCTCTTCGATCTCGCGGACAGGCCCGACCATCTCGTCGTGGTCGGCGGCAGTGCGAGCGGGGCGGAACTCGCGCAGGCCTATCGCCGCCTCGGCGTTCCGGTCACGCTCATCGAAGCGGGAGCGCGAATCCTTCGCCATGAGGACCCCGAGCAAGCGGCGGTGATCGAGCGCGCCCTGCGCCGTGAGGGCGTTTGTCTCAAGACCAGTGCAGCTATTGAAAGAATCGAGCCGCAGCCGACCGGCGGCCTCGTCGTCCACCTCGACGGCGGCAGCACGATTGCGGGCAGTCACCTTTTGGCTGCGACCGGTCGCCGGACGCGGACGGAAGGGCTGGGGCTGGAGATGGCGGGAATCGAGACTGACTGGTCGGGAATTCTGGTCAATCGGGGCTTCAGGACGACGAATCCCCTCGTCTACGCGATCGGGAGCTGTGCCAGTGGGCCTGTTGCCCATTCGGTGCAATACGAGGCGGGGCTGGTGATCCGCAATGCCCTGTTCAGAATGCCCGGCTGGCTCGGCCGGACACCCGTTCCCCGCGTTGTCAGGACCGACCCAGAACTGGCTGCGATCGGCCTGACCGAGACGGAGGCGCGGGCGAAATATCGCTCCATCCGCATCCTGCGCTGGCCGCTCTCCGCCATCGACCGGGCGCAGATCGAGGGGGCGACTGCGGGCCACGTGAAGGCTATTTTGACGCGTCGGGGGCGGGTTCTCGGCTGCTCCATCACGGCCCCCCACGCGGGCGAACTCATTATGCCGTGGGCTCTGGCCATGGTGCGGCAATTACCGGTTTCCGATCTCGCCCGTCTCGTCTACCCCTATCCGACTTTTTCGGAGGCCTCGAAGGGTGCAGCGATGGAATTTCGGAAGCGCTCCGCCCCAAATCCCTGGCTCAAGCGGCTGATCGGCTTGGTTCGCCGATGGGGATAGGGCAGGCATGAGTGTGACGCAGCCGCAACCGGCTCAAGGGCGTTGGGGGCATTTCGGGCTCTCGGCGCGCCTGCTCCTTTTGACGGTCCTGTTCGTCATGATCGCGGAAGTGCTGATCTATGTGCCGTCCATTGCCGATTTCAGGCGGACTTGGCTGAGCGACCGGCTCGCCGCCGCGCGGGTCGCCGCGCTCGTTCTCGACGCCGCGCCGGAAGAAAGGCTCTCCGAAGAGCTGGAAATGCGCCTCCTCAACGGGGTCGGCGCCAAGGCCATCGCCCTTCGGGCTGGCGGCAAGCGAAGCCTGCTCGCCACCGGCGACATGCCGCCCGAGGTCGGAAAGACCGTCGACCTGCGCTATGCCAGCCGGATCGATCTGGTGAGGGATGCGTTCGAGACCCTGCTCTTTCCCTCCGACAAGCCGATGCGGGTCGTCGGTTGGGGCATGGGCGTGGATTTCGTGGAGCTGATTCTCGACGAGCGGCCGTTGCGGGCTGCGATGCTGATCTTTTCCCGCAACATCCTGCTCCTCTCGCTCTTCATCTCGGCCATGACGGCGGGGCTGGTCTATCTCGCGCTACAATGGGTGATCGTGCGGCCCGTGCGGCGATTGACGGGCAACATCACCGACTTTGCCGAGCAACCCGAGGATGCCGCGCGAGTCATCCAGCCTTCGAATCGCGCCGACGAGATCGGGCACGCCGAGCAGGCGCTCGCGCGGATGGAGCACACGCTCGCGGACGAGCTGCGCCAGAAGCGTCGGCTGGCGCAGCTGGGCCTCGCGGTCAGCAAGATCAATCACGAACTGCGCAACATTCTCACCACGGCGCATCTGCTCACCGACAGGCTGGACCGGGTCAACGATGCGACCGTTCAGCGCGTCGCGCCGCGCCTTGTCGCCACCCTCGATCGTGCCATCGCGTTTTGCGAATCGACCCTGGCCTACGGCCGGGCGACGGAGAGGCTGCCGCAACGCCAACTTATTCCGCTCAAGCCCCTCGTCGCTGATCTTGCCCACCTGACCGACCTCGCGCCCGAGGCCGGCATCGCGTTTAAAGCGCAGGTGCCCGACGATCTGATGGTCGATGCCGACCACGATCAGCTCTCCCGCGCGCTGGTGAATCTCGTCCGCAACGCCGTCCAGGCTCTGAGCCACGCGGGCGCGCCGGAGAAATGCCCCTCTATCGACATCACGGCGAAACGCGAGGGGAGGGAGGTTGTCATCCGGGTGCAGGATAACGGGCCGGGCGTGCCTGAGTGCCTCAAGGCCGATCTTTTCACGCCGTTCCAGAGTTCGGCCCGGGAGAATGGGACGGGCCTCGGCCTGACCATCGCGGCCGAACTCATCCAGCTTCACGGCGGCACGATCACCCTGGAAGACACGCCAACCGGCACCTGTTTCAAGCTCATCGTGCCGGATCGCCCAGGGGGGCGGGAGGGGAACGGAGAAGGGCGGGGGGCGCTTGTGTAAATCTTCTTCACAATGAGGCTTGCCAACCGCGCCGGAACCCTTTAAGTCACCCGCCTCGGCAGATGACGCCTCGCGCAAATCACCGCCGACGCAAGCGCCCGTAGCTCAGCTGGATAGAGCACCAGACTACGAATCTGGGGGTCAGAGGTTCGAATCCTTTCGGGCGCGCCATTTTCTGCCGTAGGCCAACTTGCCTACGCCAGTAGCCGCAACGACTATGCGAAGCGGCGCACCGATATCGTTCCCGTAGCAAGATAATCAGCGCGGCAGCCTGGGTGCCTTAGGCTGTGAAAGTCCGAATCGTTTCGGTAAGATCGAAGCCTTGCCGGATATGCATCGGCATCAATTCACGTCGCTCGCGATGGACGGGAATCGGTGATCATGAACGCTTTCCCTTGAGCAGCGCTACAATGGCCATGGCATGACCGTGACCCAGTTCAAATTCGGATTTTAGCCACGCGACGATATTCCCCGCCTTTACACCTGGCTTCAGGGAGCCGTTCTCGGCAAAGCCCTTCTGTTTTGCCAGCGCGATAAACTCCTCGGGCGTCTTGCCGGTCTTCGCCTGGATGTTGTCGAGATAGGCCTGGAATGACATTGCAGACTAGCCTTTCATTCGAATGATCGACGATGCCGACTTCATGCCGCGTCGGGCGTCGCGCGCCGCCAGGGAAAGATCGCCCTGACCTGCGGATCCCGCAGCCAGAGGCCACCCCACATGAATAGCCCGAGGTAGACGCTGAAGAGAATGTGGCTGAAGAGAGGATTCCCCACCCTGATCTGCGCCGCCATCGCGCCGCCGAGCAAGCCCATGGTCAACACCGCGCCCAGGATACTCGTACGTGGAATTAGATAAAGTACAACGCACGCCAGTTCGATAATGCCGATCATGAGCACATGATCGGCGGGCCAGCCAAGCCCGGTCATGGCCTCTGTCGCGACGCGCGCGCCAACCAGCTTTGGTGCGATTGAGGCCCCGAGCAAAAAGATCGCGAATATCCCGCTCATGATGCGCCCGATCAACACCATTGCCCGTTCACTTTTCATGATAACACGCCTCCCTGGATGGAGCAGTCCAGCCGCCCTTCAATTGGTGGTTCACGGGCGGTTCGGCTGCGTTCCGTACGTTTGCGCCAAGCGGAATGACTGTCCTGACATCAAGATAAGACTAAATACCTTGACGTCAACATAACTCAAAGGACATCATCGGGCCTGCTGGATCATGGCGAAGCACGGCGCGCGCACGGTCCAAGGAACCTATCGCGCTATCCTCTTCAGAAATTTGTGAAACTCATCTGCGCGGTCGATTGAGGTCTCAAGCAGGTTTCGACGCGACGACGGCGTAGCGGTGTTGCGTTTGGCGTTCGAGGGCTTTGAAGAACGGCAGATTGCGCGCCTGCTCGCGGTGGATGCGCGACAAGTTCTGATCGATCTGGATGTTCGCGAATCCGGCATCGCGTAACAGATCGGCGACGTCCCCGGCTTTTGCTCCATTCGAGAAGTGCACCTGCTTGAGAATACGCTCATGCGTCTCACGCATCGCATTCGGCGTATGCGGAGTCGCCACGCTGCGTCCCGTCAGCCGCTCGATCAGTTGAATCATACGCTTGACCAGCGTGTTCGAAATGAAGTCGCCGTCGATGATGAGCACTTTTCCGCCTGGCTTGAGCAATGAATGCCATTCGCGAAAGGCCGTACGCGGGTCGACGAGAGTCCAAACGAGGTGGCGTGTGACGATCACGTCGTAGCTGCCGGGTTGCTCCAGCGTTTGTTCCGCATCGCCGATGACGAAGCGGATATTTGCGCCGCGCGCTCTCGCTTTCGCCTTCGCGCGGCTCAGCATCGCCTCCGACCAATCGAGGCCGGTAACTTCGAAGTCGAGACCGTCGAGCAGGTGAGAGATGACGCCTGTGCCAGCAGCGAGATCGAGCGCACGGCGTCCGTCACCCTGTCCGAGATGGCGCAGAAAAAGTTCGCGCCAGGCCTGCCGTTCTTCTTCGGAAAAAATTTCGTGCCCCGCCTGCTCGTCGAAGGTCGCTGCGCGCGCGGACCAATAGTCGCGAATTTCGTCGCGGATCGTGTAGTTCGTCATACTGTCGCTCATCGGTCGAGTTTCCCGGATTTGGGCGATGCTTTACTCGTCGATGTGGGTTCGGTCAAACTATAACTATTCTAATATACAGTTTAGAAATCATATAAACTTCGCAAATGCTTCGTAGCCTATAGTAATTCTAAAACATAATTGTTGCGATGGGGGTATTTCAACTCTACGAGGAAGCTGTCTTACGAGTTGGAAACGATCATGAAGCTCCATCACTTCGCAGCCTACGCGGCTTTGTCGCTTTTGGCCCTGGTACCGTCGCTCTCACATGCAGCGGGCAGCACAATCACCGTCACCGATGTCATCGGCCGCAAGGTCGAGGTCAAAGCACCGGTCGAGCGCGTCATCCTTGGCGAGGGCCGTCAGATCTATTTCGTCGCGGCCCTCGACACCGACGCGCCGTTCAAGCGCGTCGTCGGATGGCGCGACGATTTCGAAAAGGCGGATCTCGACGGGTACAAGGACTATCTCGCGAAGTATCCGCACATTGCTAAGCTGCCGAGATTCGGCGGCTCGAAGGAAGGAACCTTCGATATCGAGCAGGCCATTTCGCTTGCTCCCGACGTCATGATTATGAATGTCGAGGCGAAGACCGCAACGGACGATTCCAAGCTGATCGAGAAACTCGCCAAGGTCGGCATTCCGGTGGTGTTCGTCGACTTCCGCGACAAGCCTTTCGAGAATACCGATCCGAGCATGCGGCTCATCGGCAAACTGTTCGGTAAGGAAGCGCGTGCGGAGGAATTCATCGCATTCCGCAACGAGCAGATCGACCTCGTCACCAAGCGACTGGCAGGCGCGAATCCGCCGAAGCCAGTGGTGATGATGGAGCGCGCAGCGGGTTATTCTGACGATTGCTGCATGTCGTTCGGCAACGAGAATTTCGGCAAGATGGTCGAGATCGCCGGCGGCATCAACATGGCGAACAAGATCATTCCGGGCACATTCGGCGTCGTGAATCCGGAGCAAATCATCGCGGCCAATCCCGATCAGGTTATCGTCACCGGATCGAACTGGGAGCTTTATGTTCCTGGCGGGGCGTGGGTCGGCGTCGGCGCAGGAGCGGATGGTGCAGAAGCCCGCCGCAGGCTTGCCGCTCTCATGAAGCGGCCGGCATTCACGGGCGTGAAGGCCGTCAAGACCAATCAGGTTCACGCCATCTGGCACCAGTTCTACAACAGCCCGTATCAGTTCGTCGCCATTCAGGCGATGGCCAAGTGGCTGCATCCCGATCTGTTCAAGGATCTCGATCCGCATCGCACCATGCGGACCCTGCACGAACGCTTCCTGCCGGTCGCCTACAAGCCCGGCTATTGGGTCTCACTCTCGGACAAAGAGTAACGGCCTTGGCCAGTTCATCCTCACTTTCGCTACAGACAGGGCGCGGTGCATACCGCGCCCTCGTGAACCGCAAGAAGCTTGTGCTGCTTGCGCTCGTCATCGTCCTTCTTGTTTCGGTGGTCGCGGATCTGGGGATCGGACCTGCGCGCTATAGCATGAGTGAAGTCATCCTCGCCCTGATCGGGTCACCGGATGTATCGCACCAGATGAGTGTCGTGATCTGGGACATCCGCATGCCGACAGCCCTCATGGCTGTCATCGTCGGCGCGGCGCTGTCTGCCGCGGGCGCACAGATGCAGACGATTCTCAACAATCCTCTCGCGAGCCCCTTCACGCTCGGCATCTCCGCCGCCGCGAGTTTCGGCGCGTCGCTCGCGCTCGTCTTCGGCATCGGCCTTCTCCCGTGGGCCATCGAATATGTGGTGTCGCTCAACGCACTAATCATGGCGCTCGCCGCCGCGCTGTTCATTCACTTCATGAGCCAGCGTCGCGGCGTGACGGTGGAAACCATCGTGCTCCTGGGCATCACGCTTGTCTTCACCTTCAATGCCCTGCTGGCGCTGGTGCAGTATCTCGCCTCCGAGCAAGCGCTGGCGGCTGTGGTCTTCTGGACCATGGGATCGCTTACGCGTGCCACATGGCCCAAAGTTGTGATCACAAGCGTCGTGCTCCTCATCTGCCTCCCGATCTTCATGCGCCGAGCCTGGGGGCTGACGGCGCTTCGCCTCGGTGAGGACAAGGCCGCGAGCTTCGGCGTCAATGTGCGCTGGCTCCGGTTGGAGACGATGCTTGTCGTTAGCCTTCTCGCCGCCGTTCCCGTGGCTTTTGTCGGAACCATCGGCTTCATCGGCATCGTCGGTCCGCATATCGCGCGCATGCTGATCGGCGAGGATCAACGGTACTTTCTTCCGGCCTCGGTTCTGTCGGGGGCGGCGATCCTGTCGCTGACATCGGTCATCAGCAAATCGATCGTGCCGGGCACGATCTTTCCCATCGGAATCATCACGGCGCTCGTGGGTGTGCCGTTCCTCTTCAGTTTGATCATGAGCAACCGGAGGCGGTCATGGTAGCATCACTCCAGCTTCACCAGGTCGGCGTGCGATACGGCAAGCAAAGCGTCCTCTCCGAGATCACCACGCCGCTCCTCAAAGGCGGCGAGGTGACGGCCGTGATCGGGCCGAACGCAGCCGGAAAGTCCAGCCTGTTTCGCCGGATCGCGGGACTTCTCGAGGGTCCGGGCCAAATCCAGGTCGATGTCGGTGTCTCTGGCGGGGTCTGTTACATGCCGCAAGACACGTCTGTGAACACAGTGCTGACGGTGTACGAGTCCATTCTCCTGGCGCGCAAGCAGGGGAGGGACCGTAAGGTAGGGGACGAGGATCTCGAAGTTGTCGATCATATCCTCTCGTCCCTTCGCATCGAGAACATTGCCTTCAAGGGATTGTGCGAGCTGAGCGGCGGCCAGCGGCAATTGGTTTCACTGGCGCAGACGCTGGTCCGCGATCCGAAGATCCTGCTGCTTGACGAGCCGACGAGCGCTCTTGACCTGAACCGTCAAGTCGAGGTGCTCACGCTGATCCGCACGCTCGCCCGCGAGCGGGACATTTGCGTGATGCTGGCTATTCACGACCTGAATCAGGTGATGCGCGTGGCTGACCGTGTGCTCGTGATCGATGCGGGCACCATGATCACGTGCGGCCCTGTCGAAGACGTGATCACGCCCGATCTTTTGCGGCGCGTCTATAAGGTAGACGGCCGCATCGAGCGGTGCTCACGCTTGTGCCCGCACGTGATGATCGACGGTCCTGCGACCCATTGAGGATGGGAGGGTGCCCGGCGAGGAATTGGCATTACCACTTCATGCTGATCCCGAGGATGGGGCCGTGTTGGAGCATGTCGTATTCATAGCGTGTCCGGCCCTGGCCGCGGACATAATCGACAAAAAGCGCACGGTAGCCAATGATGCCGGAGAAGGTGACGCCTTTGTATATAGCGAAGTCGACTCCATAGCCGCCGATGGCCTGCCATGAGAATTTGCTGCCGACATTGAAGCCGCCGATATCGCCGCGCAGAAAAAGTTCGTGACCGGGCGCAATGGTGTAGCGCAGCCGCGCGCCGACCATCGGATCGAGCCAGTCGATCGAACCTGACTTCGCGATGGCACGCCCATCGGCGATCCGAAGATCGCTGGTATCGACGGTGCCGGCGAGATCGAAGGAGAGATCGGCTTCCTGAAACCAGTATCGGCCACCGGCCACGACATCGATGGCAAGGCCGTTCAGGCGTGCGATTTCATAAAAGGCGCCAAACTCGACGATGCCGAGCTGAGTGCTTGCCGCGACGGAGGCACCCAACGTGCCTGTGATGCCGGGTGCAAGGGAGCGCGTCCGCATGTGCTTTCCAGCAAAATCGACCTTGGTCCAGACCGCATTGGCATAAAGGGAAAAGGGGCCGTTGCGGGCTTCGAAATCGCCCATCAATCCCACGAGGGTGTCGGCCTTCTCAGCAACGTCGATGAAGCTCGCATTGATCTTCACGCTGCGCCCACGCACGGTCTGCGTGCCCCTAAGCCCTATCAGCCAGCCATAGGGAACGAAGCGGTAGGTCCAAGTGGGTATCTGCGGGGGAGGCTCGATGAGGGGGGGCGCGGTCAAGTCGGCTGATTGCGCGCTTCCGGTCGCGAGGCCAAGCGGCGCGAGGATGGCGAGAGCAAGCCAGGTCGTGCGGCGGTGCATCGAAATTCCCCTTTGCATCGCCCCTGTGATGCGGGACGACTGTCCAGTCCGGTCCTTGCGGGGAGATCGATGCCGCTCCACCTAATGGGTTTGGCGGAGTTCCACAGCCTCTCGTCCCCGGCCGAGGTTACAAATAGGCCGCGAAGGCGAGATGAGGAGGTTGGCGATGATGATGCCGCTCGCAGCTTTATTTCTTTCATCCCAAATGGTCGTCGCGGTCGCGGATGGGCCGCCGAACCTGAAGTTCGAGCCGGGATGCCGCCATCTGGCGCAGCTCGATCTGACCATTGACCCCAGCTACAAGAACTGCGTGCAGGAAGAAAAAAGTGCCCGCACGCAGCTCAGCCGTGAATGGGCAAAGTTTTCGGCCGCCGACCGGACGCGATGCGTGGCCGAGACCAACATGACCCCCGGCGTCGCCCCGAGCTATGTCGAGGTGCTGGAGTGCCTGAACATGGCCCGTGACGTGGAGAATACCGCCGGGACCAACCGCAAGCGTTGAAGACCCCGCTATTCAATCGCTAAGATAGGCCGGTCACGTTTTTGGAGTGTGTGAATGACCGGCCGCCTGCCGCCCCTGATCGCCCTGCGCGCTTTCGATGCGGTCGGCCGATGCGGCAGCGTGCGCGCGGCGGCCGAGGAGCTGTCTGTCAGCCACACGGTGATCTCCCGCCATATCCGCAACCTCGAGGCCCGGCTCGGCCGGGCGCTGTTCGTCGCCAAAGGGCGCGGGCTCGCGCTGACGGAGGATGGCGCGCGCTATCACGCCCAGATCCGGCAGGCTTTCGACCAGATTGCCAGAGCCACCGCCGAGCTGGGGCGCAGCCAGCGTCGCGTGCTGGAGATCTGGTGCACCCCCGGCCTAGCGACCTTGCGGCTGATGCCGAACCTGCCTGACCTTGAGGCGGTTCTTCCCGACCGGGAGATCGTGCTTCAGCCGACCATCTCGCGGCCGCAACTGACGCGCGGCGAGGCGGATGTGGAGATCGTCTATCTCGACAATCCGCCCACCTCCGACGCTGTGCTGGCGGAGATGCTGGCCGCGCCGCGGGTATTTCCCGTCGCCAGTCCCGCGCTTCTCGCCCGGCGCCCCATCGGCGACGATGTGGCGGCGCTTTTGAACCTGCCTCTGGTGCATGAGGAATCGACAGTGCAGTGGCGCGACTGGCTGCGGCGTGCAGGTCTGCGCCATGTGCCGGAGTTGCACGGGCCGCATCTGTGGCATGCTCATCTCACCATCGAGGCCGCGCGCCTCGGCCAGGGCGTGGCCATCGCCAACGAGGTGCTTGTCGCGGACGATCTTGCGTCGGGCCGCCTCATCGAAGTCGGCAAGACCGATATCGAGCTCGGCGCTTATTATTTCGTCGCTCCGCGCGCCCGCTGGGACGACCCTGACATCGCTAAGCTGCGTGGCTGGGTGCACGGGCTTATGGCTCAGGCCCCGGCATTGGTGCATCGGAGGCACCGATTGGGCGCAAAATAGATCGTTGTTCCTGATCGGTCCTTTGGGGAAGCTCGGCTTTCCCTGTGTTTCGCAACCGAGGCCGATCCATGTCATCCAATGCCGATCTTTTCACGCGCCGCCAGGCTGCCATTCCCCGTGGTGTCGGCAATGCGACGCCTATCTCCGCCGCTCGCGCCGAGAATGCCGAGGTCTGGGACGTGGAGGGCCGGCGCTACGTCGATTTCGCGGGCGGCATCGCGGTCCTCAACACCGGACACCGCCATCCCGTCATCATGGAGGCCGTGAAGGCGCAGATGGAGCGCTTCACGCACACCTGCTTCCAGGTTCTGCTCTACGATTCCTACATCGAACTTGCTGAGCGGCTGAACGCGCTCGCGCCAATCCCTGAGCCCGCCAAGTCGATCCTGTTCACCACAGGCGCGGAGGCGACCGAGAACGCCATCAAGATCGCGCGCGCCGCCACCGGCCGCTCGGGCGTGATCGCGTTTACCGGCGGCTTCCATGGCCGCACGATCATGGCCATGAACATGACCGGCAAGGTCGTGCCTTACAAGAAAGGTTTTGGCCCGGCGCAACCGGAGGTCTGGCACGTCCCGTTCCCCGTCCCGCAACTTGGCGTCGATGTCGAGGATGCGCTGAAATACCTCAACTTCCTGTTCAAGGCGGACGTCGATCCCTCCCGCGTTGCTGCGATCATCATCGAGCCTGTGCAGGGCGAGGGCGGGTTCCATCAGGCTCCGCCGGAACTGATGCGCGCACTACGCCGCATCTGCGACGAGCACGGCATCGTCCTGGTAGCAGACGAAGTGCAGACCGGGTTCGGCCGCACGGGTCGCATGTTCGCGATGGAGCATTATGACGTCGCCCCCGATCTGATCTGCGTTGCGAAAAGCTTGGCGGGCGGCTTCCCGCTCTCCGGCATCATCGGGCGTGCTGCAATCATGGATGCGGTCGAGCCGGGTGGGCTCGGTGGAACCTATGCCGGCAACCCGCTTGCCTGCGCAGCGGCGCTTGCGGTGCTCGACGTGTTCGAGAAAGAGAAGCTCATCGAGCGCGCGAACGCCATCGGCGAGCGCCTGAAAGGACGTCTCGAAGCTTTGCGGCGTCGGAACGATCTCGCGCCCATCGCTGCCGTGCGCGGCCCCGGCGCGATGGTGGCCTTCGACATCGTCAAGGAGCCCGGAACCGATCTGCCGGATGCGGAAGCAACGAAGCGGGTCGTGGCCCGCGCCAGCGAGAAAGGGCTGATCCTTCTCTCCTGCGGCGTTTATGCCAACACCATCCGCATTCTCGTTCCGCTCACCGCGAATGATGCGCTCATCGACGAGGGCCTCGATATTCTCGAGGAAGCGCTCGCCGCTTAGCTTCGGGAACAAGCGATCACAAGCCGGATTGTCCCTGAACCGCCCTCGTCAGACGAGGGCGGTTTGACGCGTCGGTGGCCAAATGTTCCAGTGGGCGCAACCTTAGCCACTTCTCATGCGTTCCCTGTTGAGCCACCAGACATAAGGGATCATGTCATGAGCTTCATTTGGACCATCATCATCGGTTTCGTTGCCGGCGTGATTGCCAAGATGATCATGCCGGGTGAGAAGGAGCCGTCGGGCTTCATCCTCACCACCATCCTCGGCATCGTCGGCGCCTTCGTCGCGACCTATCTCGGCCAGGCGATCGGTTGGTACCGGGCTGACGAGGGGGCTGGCTTCATCGGCGCCATCGTCGGAGCCGTGGTCGTGCTCTTCGTCTATGGGCTGATCGCGGGCCGCGGCCGCACGACGAGCTACTGAAGCCGATCCTGCTTCTTGAAGTGATCCTTGCGGGCTGCGCGCTCTCGCGGTCCGCAATGCAGCTCAGTTTTGCCGTGCGAGCGACGCGGAGCCGATCAGCGCGGCCTTCACCGGACAATGGCCGAGATAGCCTCTCCAGGCGAGGAAGGACCCGCCGAGGAGCGCCAGCGCACTTAGAAAAGTGTTGGGGCGCGGACGCAGGCTCGTGGCGGCGAGACCAAGGCCGGCGACGATGTAAACCGCGCGCTCCGCCGCGGTCAGGTTCTGCTCTCCGTTGACTGGGATCTCTGGCGCGTTCTCCACGGCGCATCTCCGTTGCTTCGATGGGTCGAACGCCAGGCGCGGCGCCGTTGTTCCGCGGTGAAGGCGGCGCCTGCGATCTCAGGAACATCCCATTTTGAGCGCCGTTGAGCACACTCTGATGTTAAAGGAGACCCTGCGATGGCCGCGAAGGGCAAGACACTCAACGACCTGTTCCTTCATACCTTGAAGGACATCTATTACGCCGAGAAGCAGATCGTCAAAGCTTTGCCGAAGATGGCGAAGGCTGCCGAGACGAAGGAGCTGAAAGAGGCGTTTGCAACCCATCTTACCGAAACCGAAGGGCAGATCGAGCGTCTGGAGGAGATCTTCAGAATCCTCGGCAAGGAAGCGCGCGGTGTGCAATGCGAGGCGATGGCCGGAATCATCGAAGAGGGCCGCGAGGTCATGGAGGACTTCGCTGACAGCGTCGCTCTCGATGCCGGTATTCTTGCTGCCGCTCAAGCTGTCGAGCACTACGAAATCACGCGCTACGGCACACTCAAGACCTGGGCGTCGGAGTTGGGAATGAACGACGTTGCAGCCCTTCTCGACAAGACGCTGCAGGAGGAAAAGAAGACGGACAAGCTTCTAACCCAGATGGCCGAAGCGCGCGTGAACATGAAGGCGGCCTAGCCGGAACGGCGTCTCACGTTGGAACGTCAGGCGCTTCCGCTCCCGCGCGGAACTCGCTGCTTGTGCAGCGGTTTTCCCTGAGTTTCGGGAAAGGTCGGCGATGGTTGGGAAAGAGCAAAGCCGCGGCGCGCGGCAGAGCGAGTCTGCAAGTGAGGAATGGGATGCGCTGAAGGGCGATTTCGACGACATGGCTGACGCGGCCATCAGCCGTGGCCGGCACTTCACCGAGATCGCACGCATGCAGGTCGCGGACTTCGCAAACCGCCGCAAGGATGGTGCAGCGCAGTCGGTCGCCGATGTAGCTACATCCCTGCGGGAGGCGACGCACTCGTTCGACGACCGGCCCGACATTCGCGCCGTTGTCGATACGGCCGCCGAGGGCCTCGAGCAATTCGCCGATAGCATTCGCAGCCGCAGCCTCAACGATATGCTCGCGGATCTCGAAGATATCGCGCAGCGGCATCCGACAATGACGGCGGTTCTGTCGGTCACCGCTGGTTTCATGGCCGCCCGATTCATCAAGAGTACGAGTGTGGAGCGCCGGCGAAGCGCGCCGATCCCTTCGCCTTGACGGAGAGCGATCATGCCGGATCACGGCCATCAGACCATCCGGGAGCTGGCGGGCGAGGCCCTGCGAGATACGAGCGATCTGGCACAGAAGGAACTCGCGCTTTTTCTGCTTGAAGTAAGCGAGCAGGTTCGCGCCGCTTCGTTCGGCGTGGCACTCATCATCGCCGCGGCGGTTTTCGCGATAGGGGCGATTGTCCTGTGGACACAGGCGCTGGTCGACTGGCTGGCGACCGTTCTCGGCTCAGCGCCGCTGGCGGCCTTGGTCGTCGGCGGTGTCATGGCGCTCATCGCCACTGCGCTTGCGCTTTACGGCCGTCGTGTCATGGCGGGATTCTCGCTTGCGCCGCGCCGGACCATGCGGTCTCTCCAACGCGATGCGGCGGTCTTATCCGAGAGAGTGACGGGATGACACGCAACCCTGACGATCTCGAAAAGGATATCGAGCGGACGCGTGCGAAGCTCGACACGACGATCGAGCGCCTGCAAGACAGGATCACCTTGTCGGGAATTGTCGACGATCTTCTGGGCTCGGCGCGGAAGGGACGATACGCGACGCTTTTCGAAAACGTCCTCGACACGATCAAGCGCCACCCCATTCCAGTGCTGCTCGTCGCCGCCGGTGTCGGGTATCTCGTTCGACACGCCCGACACAGGCCGCCCGCGCAGCATCGAAGCACACGACTGATGGATGAAGAGGACGTCATGGGAGAGCCGGAAGACTTTCGTCTTTACGGCTCCGGCGCATCACCATTCCAGCCACCGGAAGAGGCGTTGGAGCGCCGGCGGGTCACGACGTCTCGCATCTGAAACGCTGACACAGGAGCGTTCCATGGCCGACAGCAAGCGTGAGTCCGAAGCGTCTTCGAGCGAAAGACAGGGCAATTCCGAAAAGGGCGTCCGCTCAAGGGTCTCCGCGGGGACGTCGGTCGGCGACATCGGGCACTCGCCGATGCCGCATGCCCAGGAGGTGACCGAGACGAAAGGGCGGGCGCAGGAAACAGCTGAGCGTGTTCGCGAGGTCGCCGAGGAGGCGCGACGGCGGGCTTCCGAAACTTACGAGGATGCGACGGAATGGGCGCACGACACCTATGATCGCGTCTCGGATTGGGCCTCCGACGCCTATCGGCATCGCGGCGAAAAGATGCATCACCTGCGCGAGCGCTCGTCCAAGCGCTTTTCCGAGGCGCGTAGCGGCATCCAGCACTATGCCGCAGACAACCCTCTGGTGGTGGGGCTCGTCGGATTTGCCGTCGGACTTCTCATTGGCGCCCTGCTGCCGCGCACGCGCCGCGAGAACGAGCTGTTCGGCGGCTGGTCGGATGCGGCGCGCAGCCAGGGACTGCGCTATGCCCGCGAGGCCGCACGCACGGGACGCGAATATGTCGAGGACATGCTCGACGCGGAGGATCCGCGCTTGAGAGAAGCAGGCAACGAGTTGCGGCGAAAGCGCCCAAGAGCGCCGGATTAGCCCGAATGCGGTACCCTTCCGGATTAGAATTGCGCCGATATTTGAAGGGTTTCGCCGAAATTGCCACTGTGCTGGACCGGAACTTCCTGGCGCGCAGCCCGTTTCCTGCCTCGTACAGAGTTGCATCCGGGCAGGGGCTACGGGTCATCAAAATGTGGGTGGGCCGGTGGAGGCGTGGCGTGCGTGTTTTGATCTTGGAGGACGACCCTCTGATCGCTCTCGATCTGCAGGCGATCCTGGAGAACGATGGTCATGAGGTCGTAAGCGTCTGCGACTCGCTTGCCGAGGCGCGGGGGCATCTGGAAGACGGGTTCGATTGCGCGTTGCTCGATATCGATCTCGTTGATGGCAAAAGCTTTGGCGTTGCGACCGTTCTCATGGAGCGGCACATCCCTTTTGCGTTCGTGTCGGCGTCGCACCCGGGCGAGGTTCCGGACACGCTGCGGGTGGCTTCCTTCATAGCCAAGCCCTTTGAAGAAGAGGCAATTCTTCGCTCCCTCGAGGAAGTTGTTCCGGGGGGATGAGTGTTGCGTCCTAGCAACTGCGCCGAAAGTCGTAGAAACTGGTTCCTAAATGGTATGGAACTCAGCTGTCACGAGGACGTTAACCGGCAACGTTTGGCGAGCTGAGAGACCATGGCGAAAGACCAATCCACAATTCTTTTGGTTGAGGACGAACCCCTCATTCGCCTTTTCCTCGTGGACCTTCTCGAAGAAGCTGGTTTCAGGGTGATCGAGACCGCGAATGCTGCCGAGGCGCTCGTGGCCCTGGAGTCGGGATTACGGGTCAACGTGCTTCTGACCGATGTCGATATGCCAGCCGGTTGCGACGGTTTCGAACTCGCCCGCAAAGTGCATAAGTCGTGGCCGGAAACGGAGATTTTGATCATGTCGGGCCGGCATTGGCCGGATCCGGCGGACCTCCCTCCGGGGGCCGCGTTCTTGGCCAAGCCGTTTCCGAACGAGGCGATCGTCTCGCAAGTTCACTACGCGGTGGCGCGGAGGCGACGCGCCTATTCTTGAGCCGTCGCGCGCCCTGCTTCCCCGGATTTTTCAGGACACTTTTCCTTGGTTTGTAGCGCCGCACGGCGCAAGTCCGGCTTGCTGACGGCGCGGACCAGACATAAGCTCCGCCCATGTTGACCACCTGGTTGGGGCCAGGGATGCATGGGAACATGCTCCTACGCTCGGCTTGGTGCCGGTCAATGAGCTTTTCACGGCCGAACGTGTGCCGTCGAAGGGCGTTTCATCCACTTTCGGAGGAATCCATGCCGACCAAGACGACAGCCGGAAAAGCCAGTGCGAAGAAGCCGGCGGCCAAGGCGCCTGCCGCCAAGAAGGCCGGGGCCAAGCCCAACGCTCTCCAGCAGCCCCTGCAGCCCTCCAAGGAGCTGGCGGCTATCGTCGGTTCCAGCCCGCTCGCTCGTGGCGAGGTCGTGAGCAAGATGTGGGAGTACATCAAGAAGCACAACCTCCAGAATCCCGAGAACAAGCGCGAGATCCTGGCGGACGACAAGCTTGAGCCGATCTTCGGCAAGAAGAAGGTCACGATGTTCGAGATGAACAAGCATCTCGCCCAGCACCTGAAATAATCTCGCTGCTGTAATTCAGGAATCCTGCCGCCATTGGCTGAGCGGCAGGATATCCGGCCACTGGCCGGGAGCCTTCGTCCACGGATCGACCGCCCATTCGCGCCCGGTCCGCTTTTCCGCGATGATCGCGGTGACGTGCGGATAGCGCCCATCGATGAACAGGCCGCGTGACTGGGGACGCTCCACGATATGGTGCGCCAGCAGGCCTTGCCCCTCCAACACCAGAAGCAGGCTCGTCGTGTTGGCGGTTTCGTCCACGCAGTCCATCTGTCCATTTTGCCCTGAGAGCTGCGGCGGCGAACGCGGCGCATCGGGCGCGCCGCCGAACTGACGCGCCAGATAGGCCGTGTAGGCCCTCACCACCTCGCCGATGGCCCGCCTTTCCGCTTCCGGGGAGCCGTGCGCGCTACTCATCATCGTCCGTGCGCGACTGAGCCACGCCCCATCGATGTCCAGAACTGCACGCCTCGAGCAGCCATAGCCGTGGCACGCAACGATCATCGTCGCGCTCGGTGGAACGAAGCCCTGGTCCCCGAACCAGGACTGGGCCGAGGGCGCGGCTGAAGCAGGAGAGAGAGCAGAGAGCGCGAGAGCGGACAGCAGCGTCGAAAGGAAAGCTGGCGCGCATTTCATGATCCGGATACCTCTGGTCACTAGACTGCCCCGCGCCCTTGGCGGTCTTCGCCGACCAAGGCCAAGGTTAATCGACTCGCCGCACCGGAGTTCCCATGTCCCGCATTGTTTTCCTGAATGGCTCCTTCCTTCCCATCGAAGAGGCCAAAGTGTCCTTCATGGATCGTGGGTTCCTGTTTGGGGACGGCGTCTATGAAGGCGTCGGGGTGCTGGGCGGGCGTCTCATCGATAACGAGGCGCATCTGACGCGGCTTGAACGGTCTTTGCGTGAGATCCGCATTTCGAACCCCTACACGCGAGAGGAATGGACCCGCCTTCAGGAAGAGTTGGCCCGCCGCAACGGCATGACCGAAGGCTTTATCTATTTCCAAGTCACGCGCGGTGTGGCGGAGCGGGATTTCGTTTTTCCCGAGGGCGCCGCGCCCACCGTCGCGATGTTCACGCAGGCCAAGTCAATCGCGAACGCGCCTGCCGCCGAGACTGGCATTGCAGTGATCACCGTTCCCGACCTGCGGTGGGAGCGGCGCGACATCAAGTCGATTTCGCTTCTCGCGCAGGTTCTCGCCAAGCAGGCGGCGAAGGAGGCTGGTGCGCAGGAGGCGTGGATGGTCGAGGACGGCTACGTGACCGAAGGCGGCTCTTCGAGCGCCTTTATCATCACGAAAAGCGGCAGCATCGTCGTGCGGCCGCTCTCTAACGCGATCCTGCCGGGCGTGACGCGCCGTTCGCTGCTGCAGTTGTCGCGCGAGAAAGGCATCGTTCTCGACGAGCGTCGTTTTACCGTCGAAGAGGCCTATGATGCCGCCGAGGCCTTTCTGACCAGCGCGTCGAACTTCGTGCTGCCCATCGTGACCATCGACGGTCGTTCCATAGGCGATGGAAAGCCTGGCCCGCTGACCAAGAGGCTCCGGCAGCTTTATCTCGAAATGGCGCTCTCGCCCGCGGCGGGCGTGGCGTAAGGCTCACTCGCCCGCTGTCGCGGGCGGCGCTTGGGGCGCGTCCTTCTCCACCCGCATGATTTCGTTCGCGACTTCGGTGATGTGGCGGCGTAGAGCGGCGCGGCGGGTTTCCAGATCGCCATCGGGCTCAGGTGCGGCATCGTGAAGGTGCTCTTCGAGCGCCAGCACGCGCACCTGCTCAGCGGTGAGGTTGGCGGCCAGTTCCGTGATCTGCCGACGCAGGTCGACAAGTTCGTTCTGGCGCTCTTTGAGCATGCGCTCGTAATCGTCGCCGCGGGAGGTCTGCGTCATCAGGCGGGTTTCCAGATCCGAAATCACGATGCGTTTGACATCGACTTCCTTCAAAACCGTATTCAGCCGCTTGTCGAGATCGTTTGAGGCGGCTTTGCTCTTTTCAAGACTTTGCTGCGATTGCTCCAGTTCGCGTTTGGCTTTCGCGAGATCCGCCTTCACCAGCTTCAGTTCGGTGCGCAGGTCGGCCAGTTCCTCGGGAGCCACGACGGAGGCGACGTCAACGACGGGTGTTTCCGCGCTCGCGGCCAGGGCCGCTTTGGCCCGCTCGAATTCCTGGGATGTCGCGGCGAGGTGCTGGCGGGCGCCGTCCAGTTCAGTTCGGAGCGCCGCGATAATCTCGTCGCGCTCCGCCAGGGTGTTGTCGAGGGCGGTGATCCGCATGGCCTGACGGCCGAGCTCTTCCATGCTTTGGCGCTTGGCCTCAAAAGCCTTCTCGGCCTTGCGTTCGATCCGCCTCTGCAGCACGGCGAACTCAGCGCGCAGGTGATCCTTCTCGGCGGTCATTTCGGAGATCGAGAGCGGAAAGAGCGCCTCGGCCCGGCGTCGCGCCAGACGTTCTGCGCGGGCGTTGATGGCCGGGATGACGAGAAGCGCGATGAGGGCTGCCGCGAGGAAGCCCAACGCGAAGATCATGACCGTTTCGACCACGCGGACGCAAACTCCAGGCGCTTGACCGAAAAGGGCTCAAGCACCGTGCCTCGTGCCTGCGCGGCCTCCCGGAGCAGAGTTGCCCCAGAAAACCGGATTTAGCGCGGCCTAGAAGGGATTCCAGGTCGGGTCGGGAGTGAACTTCAGGTAGCCCATGTTGACGCCGAGGCGGGCGCCGACCCCGGTGCGGATTGGGACGACCACCATGTCGTCGGCCTTCGCGGCGGTCACGCCGAAGCCGCCGATGAGATAGGCCGAGCCGTCGATGCCGACAAAACGCCGATAGAGGGCGTCCCTATGCGGCAGGTTGTAGACCAGCATCATGGTGCGCGCGCCTTCGCCGCCCACATCGAAGCCGAGCGAGGGCCCCTGCCAGAAGATGCGGTGCTCGCCCGCATTGCGGGTGAAGAGCTTGCCCTCGCCATAGCGGAGTCCGCCGAAGAACGCGCCGGAGGCCTCCTGGCCGAGAATGTAGCCGTTGGGCTCGCCCCAGCGGCGTACGGCCTCCTGAAGTGCCAGAGCCAACCCGCGCGAGGCGGAACCGAAGAATTGATGGCCCGATTCGACGAGGTCGTTCGAGCTGTAGGAATTCGGATCACCCGGGTTCTGCGCATAGGTGCGTTGGACGCCCTGAGCGGACGCTTCCATCGGAAGCGTGCCAAGAAGGGCGGCGAAGGCCGCCCCGAGAAGCGAAAAATGGCGCGAGCGCATGGGCTATCTCCTCGCACGAGACGCCGGAAAAACGGCTCCGGCATGAAGCAGGGGGAGGGCTCTCAGGCGAATCCGGGAGCCTCTCGACGAAGCCCAAGCTTAGGGTCATCAACCCTAACAATCTCTGTACGGAGGGTTGTCTCTTGCCGGCGCGTCAGCGACCGAATGCCACATGCTTGGCCGTATCGCAGGCCACCGGCAGGGCGAGGCGCGGTGCGAGCGCGATGTCGCCCAGCGCGGCGAAGGGGCCATTGAGATAGCCCCGATCTTCATGACCGTAGGTGAGGCTCGATCCGCCGGGACCGATCACACAGCCGCCGGCTCGGGAGAGAATATGGTCGCCCGCTGCCGTGTCCCATTCCATCGTCGGGCCGCATCGAACGTAGACATCCGCTTCCCCCGACGCGATGAGGCAGAATTTGAGGGCCGAGGAGGTCATGCGGCGCGTGCCGATGGAGAGGGTCGACAGGCAGGCTTCGGTCGCGTCATCGCCATGGCGGCGGCTGACGAGAGCGATGAGTCCTTGTTCGGGAGCGACGCGGGCGCCGACCTTGCGCCAAGTGATGTCGCCGTCTGCGTCTTCAGGGATTGCGCCGACGAGGGCACCGTTTCCGGCAATCCAAATCGAGCCCAGGGCCGGGGCCGAGACCACGGCGGCGACGGGGCGGTGGTTGCGCACCAGCGCAATGTTGACGCTGTATTCGCCCGTTCCGTTGATGTAGTCGCCCGTGCCGTCGAGCGGATCGACAAGGAAGAACTCGCTGTTCGGAGCGGCGGTGCTGGCGGTTTCTTCGGCGACGATGGGGACGCCCGGCCAATCCTCGTTGAGGCGCCTGATGATCAGTAGCTCCGCGGCGAGATCGGCCGCCGTCGTGGGAGTGCCGTCATCCTTGATGTGCTTCTCAAGAGCCTCGCATTCCATCCGGCGCAGGACGCGTCCCGCCTCCACCGCGATCTGGGCGAGCTTGAGGGCAACGTCGTCTGCATTCTGATCTTCGAGGCGCATCATAGCTTTTTGCCCGGTTGTACGCGGGCTGTCGATCCCTCTGACCCGCTTTTCAAAGAACTCATTGCCGGGTATCCGGGTTCACCTTCTCTTTCCAGTTCCGATGTACTGATGCGGTCGGAAGCCCAGCTTCCACGAAAAGACATCGCTGAACCTGCCGCCATTCCGGAGCCCTTATGGCCACGATTTCCCTGGACTCGCTCGACCTCGCCGCTCTTCTTTGCTCCCGCGTCTGCCATGACGTGATTTCGCCGGTCGGCGCGATCGTGAACGGCCTCGAGGTGCTCGAGGATGACAACGACGCCTCCATGCGGGATTTCGCCCTGGACCTGATCGGCAAGAGCGCCCGGCAGGCCTCGGCCCGGCTGCAATTCGCTCGTCTAGCCTTCGGCGCGGCGGGTTCCGCCGGCGCCTCCATCGATCTGGGCGACGCTGAGCAAGTAGCGCGGGGCCTGTTTCAGGACGACAAGATCTCGTTTGCGTGGAGCGGGCCGCGCCTGCTTGTCCCGAAGAACCGCGTGAAGCTGCTGCTCAACCTCATCATGATCGCGATAACGGCGATCCCGCGTGGCGGCCAGATTTCTGTAACCGTTTCGGGCGATGCCGAGGCTTGCGAGTTCGCCATCATCTCGAAGGGCCTCAACGCCCGCATTCCGGCGCATTCGGAGGCGCTGCTTGCCGGCGATTCCGAATCCGGCACGGTCGATGCCCACGGCATCCAGATCTACTACGCCGGCATGGTGGCTCGGGCTGCGGGTATGACGGTCGCCTTCAGCATCGAGGGTGACGAGGTCACAATCCGCGCGACGGCGGCGTAGGCGTCCTCTCGGCTTCTTGCGCCAGCCACGCGCAGAAAACCTCGGCCTTGCGGTTACGGCGCGGGCGGCGGGCGGCGATGTAGTCCATGCCGCTCGGCACGAAGCCGAACGGCGCGACAAGCCGACCTGCGCGGATGTCATCGATCACGAGCTGCCAGGGCGCGATGCAGATTCCGAGCCCGCCGGTCGCTGCTTCGAGCATGTAGTAAAAATGCTCGTATTCGGTGCCCGGAAGGTGCGCCCCCTGCCAGTCGGCGGCGCGAGCCGCCCAATCCTCCCAGGCATATCGGCGCGTGATGGTGTGCAGAAGCGGCGCGCGTGCCAAGTCCTTTGGCCGCTTGAGCGACAAGCGCGCCGCGAGCGCCGGGGAGAGAACCGGGCCGACGGACTCCGCAAACAGAACCGTGACCGGAGCGTTCGGCTGCGATGCGTGATCGAGCGAGCGGATGGCGACCTCGTAGCGCTCGCGCGCAAAATCCACGGGTGCGTAGGACGCGGACAGCCTGACCTCGATGCCGGGATGAAGCTCCTGAAATCGGTAGAGACGAGGGATCAGCCAGCGCATACTGAAGGTGCCGTTGCACGAGACATCGAGCGCGCCTTCCTCCTCATCCGCAACGGCGCGGACTCCGGCCTCGATGCGGTCGAGTCCGGTGGTCAGATGCGAGAGAAGCGTCTGCCCCGCTTCCGTCAGCCGCAGCGCGTTCTTCGGCCCCTCGAACAGGCGGATCCCTAAAACCTCCTCAAGATGGCGGACATGCCGGCTGACGGCCCCATGAGTGACCGCCAGTTCGTCCGCCGCGAGCGTCATGCGGCCCAGGCGAGCCGATGCCTCGAAGGCGACAAGGGCGTTGAGCGAAGGAAGGCGGCGTCTGGCCATGTGAGGAAAGTGCACATTCTCTGTCAGATGATCTCGATTATCAGCCGGCTCAATGAGTGACACAAGAGCACATAGAAAGGCGGGTGGACGGGTCTGTCGCGTACCACATCGCTGCCGGATTGGGGGACGTCTTGGAGCCGTTCGTTTTTGTCGCCGTTCTCGCGGCGGCGTCGCTGCATGCGAGCTGGAATGCGATGGTGAAGGTCGGGCTCGACCGGTTTTCATCCATTGTTCTGCTGGCGCTGTCGGGACTGGGCATCAGCCTCGTGCTGCTCCCTTTCTTTCCGCTTCCCGCGCCAGCGGCGTGGCCGTTCGTTATCGCCTCGGCCCTCATCCACGTCTGCTACAAGCTCTCGCTCGTCAAAGCCTACGAGCATGGGGACCTCTCGCAGGTCTATCCGTTGGCGCGCGGCGCGGCTCCGCTGGTCGTTGCGATTGTCAGCGCGGTTTTCCTCGGTGAGGTGACGACGCTGACAAAGGTTTTGGCGATCCTCTCCATCGGGCTTGGCGTCTGCCTCATGTCGGTGAAGGGCGGGGCGATGGGGCGGATGCCGCCGAAGGCGCTGGGTTTCGCGCTCATCACGGCGGCCTGCACCGCGTCCTACACGCTGGTCGATGGCATGGGCGCGCGGCTCTCCGAATCCGCATCCGGCTTCATCATCATGCTCACCATTGTCGATGGGCTCTTTACGACCACCTATGCCTTCGCCACGCGCGGCAAGACGGTTTTCGCACGCCTTGCTCCCGCATGGCGCAGTGGCGTGGCGGCGGGGGCAATGTCGCTCGCGTCGTATTGGATCGCGGTGTGGGCCTTCACACAGGCGCCTATCGCGCTCGTCGCGGCCTTGCGCGAAACGAGCGTTCTGTTCGCCATGCTGATTGCGGTGCTGTTCCTGAAAGAAAGGGCAGGGGTGGCGCGCATCGCCGCCGCATCGCTGATCGCCGGCGGCGTCGTGTTGATGCGGATCTAGCGAAAGGCCACCAGCACTGCGCCTGCCGCGATGAGGGCGATGCCGACCCAGTTCATGCCCGACAGGCGCTCGCCCAGGAAGATGCCGCCGAATATGGCGACGAGCACGACGCTGAGCTTGTCGATGGGAGCAACGCGGGCCGCATCGCCGAGTTTCAAGGCGCGGAAATAGCACAGCCACGACGCGCCGGTGGCAAGGCCAGACAGCAGCAGGAAGAGGTAAGTCCGGCCCGGAATCGTGTCGAGCGGTTGCCATTGCCGCGTGCCGACGAGGAGCGCGCCGAGCACCAGCACAATGACGATGGTGCGGATGAAGGTGGCGAAATCGGAATTCACCTGCTCGACGCCGACCTTGGCGAAGATGGCGGTGAGCGCCGCAAACGAGGCCGAGGAGAGGGCCCAGAACTGCCACGACAGCAAGACGGATTTCATGGGCGGCTCCCTTCGGTTGGCGCGGGGGAGGATAACAAAAAAGCCCGGTTCTCACCGGGCTTTTTCTTGAACTGTCGGCGATGCGATCAGACCGCGATGCGCTCGTCCGCCTCGCTCGGCTCGCGCAGCACGTAGCCGCGGCCCCAAACGGTTTCAATGTAATTTTTGCCCTGCGAGGCGTTGGCGAGCTTCTTGCGGAGCTTGCAGATGAAGACGTCGATGATCTTCAATTCCGGCTCGTCCATGCCGCCATAGAGATGATTGAGGAACATCTCCTTGGTCAGCGTCGTGCCCTTGCGGAGCGAAAGCAGCTCCAGCATCTGGTATTCCTTGCCCGTCAGGTGGACGCGGGCGGTGCTGACTTCGACGGTCTTGGTGTCGAGGTTGACGATGAGATCGCCGGTCGTGATGACCGATTGCGCATGGCCCTTCGAGCGACGCACGATGGCGTGGATGCGCGCCACCAGCTCGTCCTTGTGGAACGGCTTCGTCAGGTAGTCGTCGGCTCCGAAGCCCAGACCCTTCACCTTGTCCTCGGTGCCGGCCATGCCGGAGAGGATCAGGATCGGCGTCTTGACCTTCGCGACGCGCAAGGTGCGCAGAACCTCGTAACCCGACATGTCGGGCAGGTTCAGGTCGAGAAGGATGATGTCGTAATCGTACAGTTTGCCGAGGTCGACGCCTTCTTCCCCGAGATCCGTCGCATAGACGTTGAAATTCTCGGATTTGAGCATCAGCTCGATGCTTTGCGCAGTGGCGCCGTCATCTTCGATCAGAAGTACGCGCATAGTTTATTCCCCAGCCTTTGCCCTTGAGCCACCGAGTAGCGGAGAGCTACCCACTCGCCACAGGGCTTGTGGCGGATGCCCTTTTGAACTGATTCGCAACGCTAATACGGAATGGTTAACAAACCCTGATTCGCAGATGCAAGCGATTAACGACATGTCGTCAACAAGATGTCGTTCAAGGCCGCCGTCATGGTGATTCAGGTCTGTCATTCCGAACCGCGCTGCATTCCCTGAAAAGCTTTGTTTGCAAGGTCTTTTGCCTGCAACGGGCTTCCACCCATAAGGCCGGAAGCTGTCGCGAGGCCAGTGTTAACGAAACCGGTAAATGAAAGGTTGACGGGGCTCGACCGGCCCTCCGGCCATGCGGGCTCGCCGCCGACCCGCCCGCATTTTTCGGTGTCGGCGGTAAGGAAGAGTCAACTTCCATGGACGATGGTGGCGAGTGTCAGGCGGGTAACTGAGCGATCCGCGGGGCGCATTTCGAGCAGGGTCCGGCAAGCCCCCATTGGCGGGCCGTGCTCAAGCAATGGTATGGGGCAAGGCGCGCATGCGCTCGGCTCCAGCAGCGACGTGTGGAGTTCAATCAAGATGAAGTCGCGGGACACGCTCATCCGCCTCAAGCGCTTTCAGGTCGACGACAAGCGTCGGCGCGTGGCGCAGATCGAGATGATGATCGCCGAGTTCGACCGCATGGCGGCCGACCTTAATCGGGAGATCGCAGCGGAAGAGCATAAGGCCGGTATCTCCGATCCGAACCATTTCGCCTATCCGACCTATGCGCGCGCCGCCGCGGCGCGGCGCGACAACCTTCTTCAGTCGATCGGGAATCTTCATACCCAGCTCGACGATGCGAAGGCCGAACTGGGCGAGGCGTTCGAGGACTTGAAGCGGGCCGAGAGCCTGGAAGATCGCGAGCGGTCCGTCGAGCGGACGCTGGAGCAAGCCGCCATCGGACAGATGGGACACAGCCGCGCGCTGCGTGCCACGGCGTAAGACAAGCAGCTTTTGAGTTTCGAGAACGCGCCGGTTTCCGGCGCGTTTTTTGTTGGCTTAGTCGAAAAGCGGAATCTGCGGCGCGGCCTCGCGCGGCAGCGCGCCCGTCACGCGCGGATCGTCATCCACCTCGATGGCGAACTTGTAAGGAACGAAGCCCGAGCGGCGGTAGAAGTCGAGCGCTGAGGGGTGATCGTAGTTGCAGGTGTGAACGAAAAAACGGCCGATGGGCCGGGCGAAGGCGCGGGTGATGGCCTCGTTCATCAGGAAGCGGCCCGCCCCCTTGCCGATGGTTCCGGGCACAAGGCCGAGAAAGCCCAATTCGGCTTCGCCCGCGACGCGGAAATCGAGTTCGAGCAGCCCGACATCGGCGGTACCGTCGTGTAATGCATAGGCCTCGACCTTCGGATCGTCGAGGATCGCCGCCAGTTCCTCATCCGAAATCGTGATCCGGCTGAACCACAGCCATGGCTCGCCCACACGCCGGAACAGGGCGCGATAGCGGTCACGGTCGCCTGTCAGCCGTTGAAGCGACCACCCGTCGGGCAAGGTCGCCGGCGACAGGGCGGGCGCCTCGCGCATCTCCAGATAGGTGACGATCGACGCGATCTTGCCGGGTGGCAGATCGGTATAGCCGGAGAGGTTCAGTTCCACGGGGAGGCCTCGTCGGGTGGGAAGATCAGCCGATGTCTCATGGGGCGGTGACGAGCGCAAGCATGGTGGAGCGGGGCCCCCTCCTGCTCTTCCGAATGACCTCTGTCGAGCCGACCGGGTGGCCGCTCGTCGCGGGACGCAATCCCCCCCTTGCGGAATATAGGGGGGTGGGGCACAGAGAAGGGAACCAGGAGCCGGGCCGCCTCAATGAAGAATGTGCGTGAGTTCATTTGGCCTGTGATCGGGCTTGTGGCGGTTGTCGTCTCCGGTTGGCTTCTCTATCGCGAGCTTCGTGGCCTCTCCCTGGAGGCCGTGTGGGACAGTCTGAAGGCGGTTCCGACACACCGTTACGCCTTGGCCGGACTCTCCACGCTCGTCGCCTATGCCGCGCTCGCCTGGTACGACCGCATCGCGCTTCTGCATCTGGGCGTGCGGCACATCTCCTGGTTCTTCGTCTCGATGACATCGTTCACCACCTACGCGCTGTCACACAATATTGGCGCGTCGGTGTTTTCCGGCGCGCTCGTGCGCTACCGGGCCTATACGTCCAAGGGCTTGAACGCGGCGCAGATCGCCGTCCTCGTGGCGCTGTGTTCCTTCACCTTCGGTCTCGGCACCATTCTTCTTGGCGGTATCGTCCTGACGGTGGACCCGACGCTGCTGCACCGCCTCGAAGAACTGTTGCCCTCGGCCCTGACGAACCCGGCGACCGCGCGCATCGTCGGCGTCCTGCTGCTCGGCTTCGTCCTGCTCTACGCGGCGGGTTCCATCCTGCGTCTGCCGCCTCTCGCCATCCGCAAGGCGAGGCTCGAATATCCGCGCCCGTCGATCATGTGGCGGCAGTTGGTCGCCGCGCCGCTCGAATTGCTCGGGGCCGCGGGCATCATCTATTTCGTCCTTCCCGCCCATCTCGAACCCAGCTTCCTGGTGGTGCTCGCGGTGTTCCTGGCCTCATTCTCAGCGGCCCTCGTCAGCCACGCGCCGGGCGGGCTCGGCGTTTTTGAAATCGTGTTCTTGACCGCGATGCCTGACATTCCGAAGGCGGATGTGCTGGCGGCGCTCATCGTGTTCCGCCTGTTCTACCTGCTCATCCCGTTTGCGCTGTCGATCGTCGTCGTGCTGCTCTTCGAGCGCGCGCGGCTGGCCCAGGCCCTGCGTCGCCGGATGGGGGGAGAAGTCGACCCGCCCCCGCCGGCGGCCTGAGAGGCGTCATGACGGTCTTCTTTCGAAGGCTGCGCTTCGGTCTCTCGACGCTTTTCGGAATCAAGCCCCTCGGCTTTTTCATTCCTTACCGCTATGCCGCCGGCGTCGAGGCCAGCGACTATCCCGCGTTGCGTCCGCTCTTCGAGGCGTCGCTGGCGAGTTTCCAAAGCGTGCTCGATGCCATCGAAAGCCATGCCGAGGAGCTTCGCCGGATCAGGGACGGCGAAGGGCCGGCGCGTTTCGATCAGGATTGGTTTCCCCGTCTCGATGCAGCAGCGGCCTATGCCAGCGTCCGGCGGGAAAAGCCCGCGCGCATCGTGGAGATCGGCTCCGGGCATTCCACGCGCTTCATGGCCCAGGCGGTCAAGGATGGAGGGCTTGCAACCCGCATCACCTGCATCGACCCGGCCCCGCGCGCCGCGTTGACGCGGTTAGGGGTGGAGCATCAGCCGGTTTTGCTGAAGGACGCCGACCCGGCCGTGTTCGAAGGCCTGAGGGCGGGGGACATTCTCTTCATCGATTCCAGCCACATCGCCATGCCGGGCACGGATGTGGACCGGCTGTTTCTGGACGTCCTGCCGCGCCTTGCTTCCGGCGCGCTCGTCCACATCCACGACATCACGCTGCCCGAGGCCTATCCGGAGGCCTGGAGCTGGCGGTCCTACAACGAGCAGATCCCGGTCGGAACGCTGCTGCAAGGCGGCGGCTATGAGATCGATTTTGCCAGCCATTTCGTCGCGCGGCACATCCTGCCGGGCCGGGAGGGTGGCATTCTTGCAGAGTTGCCGCTGCCGGTCGGTGCGTTCGAGACGAGTCTCTGGCTCAGAAAACGGTGAGGGTTAGGCGGCCTGGCGCCGCTGCCCCGGCTCCGGCACCAGGATGCCCGCTTCCATATATTCGTTCAGCTTGTTGCGCAGGGTCCGGATCGAGATTCCGAGGATCTTGGCCGCATGGGTGCGGTTGCCCACACAATAGTCCAAGGTATCGAGAATGAGATGCCGCTCCACATCGGCCACGGTCCGGCCGATCATGACCCAGCGGGCCGTTTCCGGGCCCGGAGCGGGGGAGGGGGACGCTGAAAGGGGCTGTTCCGACAAATCGCGATCTCTTGCAAGCTTTTGGCAAGAGCGATTCATGCCCGAAACATGGTTAGTGAACCCTTAATGGGCGGGCAAAAGTCCACCAAAGGAAAAGGCGCCGCCTGGAAGGCAGCGCCTCGTCCCTTGGAGGTCAGGGGGAAAGGTTTTACTGGCGGTATTGCTGGATGCGCGTGGTGCGCAGGCCGGCCAGGCCATGCTGATCGATGGAAAGCTGCCAGCTCAGGAATTCTTCCGTGGTCAGCGTGTAACGCTGGCAGGCTTCCTCAAGGCTCAAGAGGCCCCCGCGGACGGCGGCAACGACCTCAGCCTTGCGGCGGATGACCCATCGACGCGTGGAAGATGGGGGAAGATCGGCAATCGTCAGGGGACTGCCGTCAGGCCCAATGACATACTTGGCCCTTGGGCGGTGGGGTTCGGTCATGATACGCTCACACAAAAATTCAACGACCTCGTTGAGCCTGAAACTACGCGACGGGGTTTAATGTTTTCCTAAGCGCGCAAAAGACGTTGCGGGGCGTGCCTCGATTTGGCCCTAATGGTTAAAGCGCCCTTATTTCGGTGCTCCGTCACTGGAACATTGGAACCGCAATCGCTATAGAAGGCCTTTGGCCCCCCTCCCGTGCGCCGCCTTGAACGGCGCCTCTGGACGGAACGATGCTCAACTCACTCGATCTTCCCAAGGACCCGTCAAAGACCCGCGTCGTCGTCGCGATGTCGGGCGGCGTGGATTCCTCCGTCGTCGCAGCCCTTCTCAAGCGGGAAGGCTATGACGTGCTCGGCATTACGCTTCAGCTTTACGATCACGGCGAGGCCGCGCATCGCAAAGGCGCCTGCTGCGCGGGACAGGACATCTATGATGCCCGCCGCGTCGCCGAAGCCATCGGCATTCCCCATTACGTGCTCGATTACGAAGCCCGCTTCCGCGAGGCGGTGATCGACCGCTTCACCCAGAGCTATCTCGCCGGCGAAACGCCTATTCCGTGCGTGGAATGTAACCGCTCCATCAAGTTCCGCGACCTGTTGGAGACGGCGAAGGAGCTGGGCGCGGATATTCTGGCGACCGGGCATTATGTGGCCAGCCGGGCCCTGCCCGATGGCCGCCGCGCGCTGCACCGCGCCGCCGATCCGGACCGGGACCAGAGCTATTTCCTTTATGCCACGACGCCCGAGCAGCTGAGCCTGCTGCGCTTCCCCTTGGGCGAATTGCCGAAGGACGAAACCCGGGCACTCGCCCGTGAGTTCGGCCTGACGGTCGCCGAGAAGGCCGACAGCCAGGATATCTGCTTCGTCACCCAGGGGCGCTACAGCGACGTCATCGAGCGCCTGAAGCCGGGAGCCGTCCAGGGCGGCGAGATCGTCCATGTGGACGGCCGGGTGCTGGGACGTCACGAAGGCATCATCCATTATACGGTCGGGCAGAGGAGGGGGCTTGGCCTCTCCACGGGCGAGCCGCTTTATGTGGTTCGTCTCGACGCCAAGGAGGCGCGCGTCATCGTCGGCCCCCGCGAGGCGCTGGCGACCCGGCTCATCCGCATCGACGAGGTGAACTGGCTCGGCGACCAGCCGCTCGAGAGCCTGGGCGAGGAGGGGCTGGAGGTGGCCGTGCGCGTCCGCTCCACCCGCGAGCCGCGCCCGGCGATCCTGCGCTATGGCGTGGATGGCGCGACGGTGGAGCTTTTGGCAGCGGAAGATGGGGTGTCTCCCGGTCAAGCTTGTGTCATCTATGAGAGCGATACTCCCCGGGCCCGCGTGCTCGGCGGGGGCACCATCGTTCGCACCGTTGCCGAAGCCGCCGCCGCGGCCTGAGGCCTCATTTAAGGGACCCGCATGACGGAAGGACCGACCACGGCCCTGATGCGCAAGGCTTATGCGCGCTGGGCGCCGATCTATGACCTTATCTATGACAAGCTGACCGAGCCGGCGGCTCGGGCCGCCGTCAACGCGACCGTTGCCTGCGGTCCGCGGGTTCTGG
Organism: Microvirga terricola; assembly: GCF_011777495.1. Taxonomy (GTDB): domain Bacteria; phylum Pseudomonadota; class Alphaproteobacteria; order Rhizobiales; family Beijerinckiaceae; genus Microvirga; species Microvirga terricola. The sequence continues at coordinate 340,724 of NZ_JAATJS010000002.1, forward strand.
AAGCGGGCGTCGGCACCGGCCTGTCGCTTGGTTACTATCCAAAGACCGCCGAGGTTTATGGGGTCGATCTGTCCGAGGACATGCTCAAGCGGGCGCAGGAGAAGGTCGAGAAACGCGGCCTGACCCATGTCAAAAGCCTGCAGGTCATGGACGTGACCCATCTCGCTTTCGCCGACGAGATGTTCGATGCGGTCACCGCGCAGTTCATCATCACCCTCGTGCCCGACCCGGAAAAGGCGCTCTCGGAATTCGCCCGCGTGCTGAAACCCGGCGGTGAGATCGTGCTCGCCAACCATTTCGGCCAGCCCTCCGGCCCCATTGCGACGCTTGAGGAAATCGCCGCGCCGCTTGCCAAGGCCATCGGCTGGAGCTCGTCCTTCAAGGCTACGCGGGTCGAGGAATGGGCGCGCAGCACCGGCTGCATGGAGGTCGTGGAGCTGCGCTCGCTCTTCCCAGCGGGCTTCTTCAAGCTCATGCGGATTAGGAAACGCGCTTAAAGCCCCTCTCGACTGACTTTCGGCGGCCAAGCCCTATCTATTTGAAGAGCGACGCGGGTTCCTCAGGACGGAGGATGCTCCCATGCGTATTTTCATGTTCTCCTCGCAGAGCAGGGACGATCTTCATGCTTTCGCGGGCGACGAGGCAGGCAGCAAGCTGCCGACCAAATACGGCCCCTGGGGCCTGACCGGCACCCTCCATTCCCGCGAAGCCCCGCCCCACAACTTCGCCCGCCGCGCCATCGAAAAATCGATTGCAGCCGAGGGGTTCCAGCTTTGGCGCACGAAGCCGAAGGGGTGAGGTTGAAAAGGTGTGGCACCTAATTCGCGACAAATCCGCAGCGTAGCCGCGGGTCTTCCTTGACACCGGGCCAGAACCTTTTCTATATCGCCCTCACTTGACCTCGGGGCCTGCCCCGGTGCCTGTGGCGGAGTAGCTCAGTTGGTCAGAGCAGAGGAATCATAATCCTTGTGTCGGGAGTTCAAATCTCTCCTCCGCTACCACTCTCTAAAGACCTGCATTTCTCAGTAAAATACTGAAAGGTCTCACGAAATTGCGGCTCTCGTTTCGGCGGCCTGTTGCGCCGCATGTTTGCGTGCGAAGTGATTGCCTAGAACGGATACGGTTCACACGCGATTCCGTCACGGTCTCGGTCAAGGCTTTCTCTGTATCCCGCGAAGCCCTTGTACAGGGGCGTGACACCGATCAGCCGAGCAGATGCGCAATCGGGAATGTAGCGGGCCTGAAGCAGCGCTTGGTTCGACGGCCAGAGGTTGGAATTCCAAACCCAAGCGTAGAGAAGATAGGCCGCGATAGCGAACAGCGCGGCGAGAATCATGGCGCTGTTCGAGGACCAGCGCTTCTTGCGAAAATTCCGTTTCTTGAAACTCGCCTCCGAAACAGCCTGAAACCGGCGCTTGAGCTTCTGCGCTTCTTGCCCGGGGTCACGGCCCGTGTGAACGGACCAACCTTTTGCTTTGCCCTTCATCTTTCCCCCAGTAATGCGCAATGAGACCGTTCTGGCCAGCATTCAGTTGTCGAGGGGTTCTGCACTCGAAGGTTAGCTTATTGGCCTCGTTGGCACAGCCGACGGTCGTTCAGTCTTTCGGAGTAGAGAAGGCTTCAGCTCGATCTGACGGAAGTGCGAGAGGGCGCTGTCGCGCCCTCTCTTGAAATGAGTTCGAAGCGCGGCTCATCGTGGAACCGCCCTCGCTCTACGCCACCCGGACGCCTTGGAGGAAGTTTTCGACCTCGTCGCTGAGCGTTGATGAGTTGTGCGCAAGTTCTCCGGCCGCTGACAGCACTTGCGAGGCGGCTGAACCCGAGTGGGTTGCCGCCCCCTGAACCTGGACGATGTTTTCTGTCACCTCCTGCGTGCCGCGCGCCGCCTCGCTGACATTGCGGGCGATTTCCTGTGTGGCCGCTTGCTGTTCTTCGACAGCGGCGGCAACGCTCAGCGCAACTTGGTGCACCTCCTCGATCGCGAGGCTGATCTCCTGAATCGCCTCGACCATGTCTTTGGTCTCGTCCTGAATCCGGGTGATTTGAGTTGTGATTTCCTCAGTGGCCTTTGAGGTTTGGTTCGCGAGTTCCTTGACTTCGGAAGCAACGACGGCAAACCCCTTGCCGGCCTCGCCAGCACGCGCCGCCTCAATGGTTGCGTTCAACGCCAGAAGGTTCGTCTGACTTGCAATGGTGTTGATGAGCGCAACAACATCGCCTATCTTCTGCGCCCCGTCCGCCAGAACCGCGACGCGGCTGTTCGTTTTACGCGAGCTCTCAACGGCTTTCGCCGCGGCCTTCGACGTTTGAGTCACCTGAGAACCGATCTCGTTCGACGACGCAGCCAATTCCTCCGTAGCCGAGGCGACGGCCTGGACGTTTGTTGAGGTTTGCTCCGCAGCCGCTGCAACCGAGTTGGCCTGCTGATGGGTTTGCTCCGCAGTGGATGACATCGTGCGCGCCGTTGCCTCCATCTGCTGGGCAGCGACCGACAGATGCTGAGCCAAAGCGCCAACACTCCCCTCGAATTTCCGCGCGAGGGTCATCATGTCCGCCTTGCGCTGCTCAGCCATCTGCATTTCCGTATTGGCCTGTGCGTGACGAAGCCGGTCTGCATCCCGCATCGCATTGGCGAAAACCTGAGTTGCTTTCCAGATGTCGCCGATCTCGTCCCTGCTGTGCCTGATTTGCGGCAGGTTGTAGTCGCCCGAAGCAAGTCTCTGGATTGCTTGCGTGACGCCTTGAAGCGGTCGAGCGATTTGCCGGTGGCCGACGAGCCACCCGATCAGGAGTGCGACAACAGTGCCGCCGAGCGCAATCGACACGAGCTGTTTCAGGCGCTGGCCATAAAGCGCCTGCGCTCCCGCCTCGACGGTCGTAACCTGCTCGCTGCCGCGTTTGGTCAGAGTATCGATGCTAGTCTGGAATGCCTTCCGGTTTGCACGGTTGGCATCGTTGTTACCTTGTGCATTGGCGGCCTCCGGTGAAACCTCAGCCCCGAGGCGAACCGTCTCGCTCCTGAACACTTTGAATTCCGCCGCATCGCGGACCACCGCATCGAACAATGCGCGGTCATCGCTCGGAACCAGAGGTTCCCATTCCTTCAGGAGGGCGTCGATATCCTTGAGGGCAGACACGAGACCGTCGCCGAACTTCCGAGCCTCCTTTGTGTCCTTGGAGGCATATATGCCGCGTGCTTCCATGACGACATGCGTCACTAGTCTGTTGAGGCGCTCGCCATAAAGCGCGCGGGTCGCCGCAACCTTCACGTCCTCAACAGCTTGGTTATAGGCGCGTAAGGTGCTGACGCCGACGCCGGCGATGAGAATGGCGACCAAGCTGAGTGCTGCTACAAGCGCAATGATCTTTGTTCGTATCTTCATTACATTTCCCCCCAAGGCCCGAGACGCGACGGGCCAGATGCTAACAAAGAGGCATGTCATTACTGCGTGGTTAAGGGGACGAGCGTTTTCATCGGAACCGTCATATGGCGACGGCGTTTCGCCCGATGAGCGAATATACTTACGCTTTCACCGCGTCGTGTTTTCGCCATGTCGGAAGGGAGACGCGCCATGTCCGAAGCGTCTGACGTCGGAGAGGCGACGGAGAGCTCCGCCACGCGGCGCGATGTCCTGTTCATCGCCACCGGTGCTTTTGTCACGATTGGCACTGGGGCATTCATCTGGCCGTTTGTTTCCTCGATGCTGCCATCTGCCGACGTGCTCGCTGCCGGCGAGCCGGTGACGATTGATGTCTCGCAGCTTCAACCGGGGCAGCAGATCTCGGTGACGTGGCAGGGAAAGCCGATTTTCATTCTGCATCGGACCGAACAGGCGCTGACCGAGCTGAAGAACAAGGATCTTTTGGCAAGGCTTAGCGATCCGGATTCGCAGGTGCTTCAGCAGCCGGGCTATGCGAGGAACTGGTCCCGCTCAAGCCGGCCCGAGTTTCTGGTCATCGTCGCGATCTGCACGCATCTCGGCTGCATTCCCTATGTCAAGGAACAACCGGGAGACACCACCATCGACGCGTCGTGGCCGGGCGGATACTTTTGTCCGTGCCACGGATCGAAATATGACCTCGCTGGGCGCGTGTTCAGGGGTGTGCCGGCGCCTTACAATCTGCCAGTGCCGCCTTACCGCTTTGTCGACGACAAGACGCTTGTGGTTGGCGAGAACCCGCCCGGCGAGAACTTCTCGCTGTCGTCGGTCGTACAGCTCTAAGTGTCCGTCCAGCCACCTTGGTCGGTGCGCCGCAGCAGCGGCGTGCGCAACACACCGATAACATGCTCATCCCATCTCGCGTTGATGGCGGCGAGGCGGCTGCGCCATCTGTCGGTCTGAAGCATGGCCGTGCCGATGGCGATGGGGGTGATGTCGCAGAGCGTCAGGAGTTCGAGTGCGGCGACGATGGAGGTCCCGCTGCTGATCACGTCATCGACCAGGAGCACGCGCCTGTTCTCAAGCAGAGCCAGCATGCGCGGGTCGACATAAAGCCGCTTCGCGTGACCGGGGCTTGTGATCGACGTCAGTGGGACGGAAAGCTCCTCACGATACCAGAACTTGCGCGATGTGCCGAGCGGAACATAGCGGGCGTGGCCGAGCGCCGCCGCGGTGCCGCGTGCAAGTGTGAGGCCGAGCGTCGGCAGGCCGACCACGACATCCGGTTCATAGGTGCGAACTTTCTCCGCAAGATCAGCGCAGAGCGCAGCTTCCACCGCGAAGCTTGCCTGGTTGATGATGAGCGAGGCAAGGGCATGTTCGCCGTCCGACAATTCGCGGATGGGCAGGCGCAACTGCCGCCCGTCGTCGAAGTTGGCTGGGAAGAAGGTGCGATGCCCCTCCGCCGGATGACGCGCGAAAGTCGCGGGCGGGTGGATCCCCTGCCAAAAGTCATGTGGCTGCATCAGGCTAGTTCCTGCTCGACGAGCGTCGCCCAAAAAGCAACGCCAGTCGGAATGGCATCGTCGTTGAAGTCATACGCCGTATTGTGGTGCAACGCGCCGTCAACGGCGGGGCCGTTGCCGAGCCACACATAGGCGCCCGGCGTGGCCTCACCGAAAAAGGCGAAGTCGTCGCCCGCGGTCGAGGGCGGGAAGTCGGTGACGACGTTTTCGCCGCACACGGCGCGCGCTGCGTTCAGCGCTCGCGCGGTTGCATCGGGATCGTTCACGACCGGCGGAATGCGGCGGATGAAATCGTAAGTGACGTCGATGCCGAACATCGCGGCCACACCGCGCGCCAGACGCCCGATCTCAGTTTCCAGCTGATCCCTGACATGGCTCGAATAAGCACGCGCGGTGCCGCCGATCTCAACAATGTCGGGAATGACGTTGAGCGCCTTTAGGTCGCCTGCATGGACGGAGCACGCGCTCACGACCGCCGGCTGAAGTGGGTCGACGACACGACCAACGATGGTCTGGAGCGAGGACAGGAAATGCGCGCTTGCCGTGATCGGATCCTTGCCAAGATGCGGCTTCGCGCCATGGGTACCGACACCTTTGAAGGTCACGAGCCAGCTGTCGGAGGAGGCAAGTTGCGGTCCGGCGACGACAGCCATCTGGTTGGTGGCGAGACCCGGCATGTTGTGAAGGCCATAGACGGCATCGCATGGAAAGAGGCTGAAGAGCCCATCTTCGACCATCTTCTTTGCGCCGCCGCGCCCTTCCTCCGCCGGCTGGAAAATGAAGTGCACCTTGCCGGAAAAGTTACGCGTGCGCGCGAGATAGCGCGCCGCGCCAAGCAGCAGCGTTGTGTGCCCGTCATGACCACAAGCGTGCATCTTGCCCGGAACGGTGGACTTGTAGAGGCGATCCGCCATCTCAGGCATGGCGAGCGCATCCATGTCCGCACGCAGGCCGACGCTGCGCGTTCCGTCGCCGATCTGCAGCGTGCCGACGACGCCCGTCTTGCCGAGGCCGCGATGCACTTGAAGTCCTGCTTCCGTCAGCAGAGACGCCACGATGTCGCTTGTGCGCTCCTCCTCGAAGCCGAGCTCAGGATGCGCGTGCAGGTCCCGGCGCAGATCGCGCAGAAATGTCAGGTCGTCGAGGATCTGGCGCGGAATCAATCCAAAATCTCCAGAACAGGGCTTTCGAGAACCGCATTCGTCGCCACATCGGCAATGCCGCGATCCGTCTGGTGCGGACCGGCGTTGCAGGCGAGCGTTGCGCCGAAGCAGGCCTTGAACACGAGATAGGGCGGCTGCCAGGGTGCGATGCGGTCGACCGCCGTGCGAATGGCGCGGAAACCTTCGGCGACATCGCGCATGGAGGCTTCGGAGACGAGGCCGCCGACGGGCAATTCCAGAAGCGCATCGAGCTTGCCGTTGGACGCCACCGCCATGCCGCCGCCCGCCGCGATCACCGCGTTTGCCGCAATCATCATGTCACGCGGATTGCCGCCGAAGACCGTGAGGTTGTGGCTGTCGTGCGAGACGCTGGTGCAGAACGCGCCGGTCCATTGACCCCACGACGTCAGAAGGCCGACGCGTGGGCGGCTATCCACTTTGCCATGACGATGAACGACGGCGATTAACGCTGCATCGTCCGGCGGTACGATGAAGCCGTCGCGGATCTCTGCAGTTCGCTCGCCCCATTGCGTGAAGCGAGGCCTGTCGATGGTGGCAACGCGCGCTTTCCTGCCGCGCGCGGGAATCATAAAATCCGCCTCGCTCAACGACTCGAGCTTCATCGTGTCGCGAAGCGATGCGGGCGGGAGCGGCGCCGTCACTCGCCCATTGACTGCAATGCGCTCCCCATTGGCGAGGACGTGGCGCGCTTTGAAATCGGTCAGATCTTCGAAGATGACGATATCGGCCCGACGTCCGGTGGCGATGAGGCCGAGATCGGCACGGCCCAGGCGGGTCGCGGCGTTCAGGGTTGCCGCGCGCAAAGCCCATTCGGGGCGTAGGCCATAGCGAACGAGGCGGCGCACCACATCGTCAAGGCCGCCGCCTTCATCGAGATCGTCCGGGAAGACATCGTCAGTACATAAAGTCACTGTCTGCGGCAAATGGCCAAGCGCATTCAGCGCTGCGACGAACTCGGGCAATAGGTGATCGTGCGAGCCGCGCAGTTCGATGGTGAGACCTGCCCGCAACTTCGCCATCAGATCGGCGGCGGAAATCAATTCATGGTCGGAACTCACGCCCGCTGCCATGAAGGCATTCAGGTCGCATCCATGCAACCCGCGGGCATGACCGCAGACGAGCTTGCCGGAGGCAAGCCCCGCCTGCACGATGCCGGTCATGCGTGGATCGCGGTCGATCACGCCGCGCATATTCATGACTTCGGCGAGCCCGCCGATCTCCGGCCATGAGAGAAGCTCTTCCAACTCTGCCGGGCCGAAATCCGCGCCCGCCATTTCAAGACCTGGCTCGGAGGGAACGCAGGAGGGCGCGAGCGTGATGACGCGCAGCGGCAGATCGCGGGACGCGTCAATCGCCCACCGCACACCAGCAAGGCCGCTGACATTGCCGAATTCATGCGGGTCCCACACGATGGTGGTGACGCCGCGCGGCAGTACGGCTTCGGCATAGGTCGCGGGCGTGACCATCGAGCTCTCGATATGCATATGCGTATCGATCAGCCCCGGCGCGATGAAGGCGCCGGCGGCGTCGACAGTTTCGCTTGCCCTGTTCAACGTGCCCGGCTCATGCACGCTTGCGATCAACGGGCCGACGAGGCCGACATCGGCAAGGCGCAACTCTCCGGTCACCATATCGACCACGGTGCCGCCGGTAATCAGCACATCGAAGGGCGCATCGCCACGCGCCGCCATAACAGCCCGGTTGCGCAGATCGCGCTGGTTCAAATCCGTAGGCTCTTCCATGCGGGCGCTCATCGTGCGGCCTCCCGGCGCAGTGCTTCCAGCGTCATCGTGCGGGCACGCTCCACGCCAATGGTGTTCGCAACTTCAGCGTTGAAGGCGGCGCTCGGGCGGCTGTCGACAACGGTGCGTCCGCGCGTCAGAAGACCGCCAAGTTCCACCTCGATCTGCGCGGGACGGAAGCGCACCACGTCGGGTGTCGTGAAGGCGATGGCCGCGATGGGATCGTAAATCGCCATCGCCGGCCGGTTGCGCTTGATGGCGATGTCGACGAAACCTGCGAGCATGTCGGCCAGCGCTGCGGCGTGCCGGCCCTTCTCTGCACGGATGGGAAGAGCGGCGGATGGTTCGACCAGAACCTTTCGGCAAATGTCGAGATCGACCATGCGAAGCGGGATGCCGCTTGCGAGCACGATGGCGAGCGCTTCCGGATCCGCATAGGCGTTGAACTCGGCGGACGGCGTGTGGTTGCCGCTGGTGACGCCGCCGCCCATCCAGGTGAGGTCGCTGATCCTCCGCGCGAGGTCGGGCCGTGCGAGAGCGAGGGCGGCGATGTTGGTGAGGGGGCCGAGGGCGAGAATGCGTCGCGTTTCACCCTCCGGCGTCTCCTCCAGCCAACGGCTCAGCGCCGTGAAGGCATCGCTGTGCGGCAGCGGCTTTGCCTCTGGCAGGGTGCCCCCTGTGGTCGGGATGCCGTTCTCGCCCAAAATGCGCTGCGCGGTCTCGATCTTGCCGAGGGTCGAGCGTGCGCGGCCTGCGTGAACCGGAAAGGACCAGCCGAAGGCCGCGACCGCGCGGGCGGCGTTGTCTTTCACGAATTCGAGTGGCGCGTTGCCGAAAACAAGCGAGACGCCGTCGATGACGAGATCCGACTGACTGACGATGGCGACCGCCAGCATGTCGTCGAACCCCATATCGGTGTCGATCCAGACTCCCATTTTTTCCGACCTCACGCAAACCGCGCGAGTGGCGCGGCGTCCTGAACGGGCAGGTCGAAGGAGAGCGTGGTGCCGGGCGCGTGGCCGGGAACGCTCGCATCGATTTCCGCCTTGATGGGACCGAGCGGCGTATCGAGAAGATATTCGCGCGTGCGTCCGGCGAAGGACGTGCCGAGCACCGTGCCCGAATAGGGGCCTTGGTCGAGCTTTACGGTGTTGGGGCGCCAGGCGAGGCCGGCCACGGCTGCTGGCGCGGGGCTCGAAAGAGAAATTGGGCCGCGCGGCGTCTTGAGCTGTCCGTCTTCCAGCGCAAACACGTTCTCGAAGCCGACGAAATCGGCGACGAAGGATGAGGTGGGGCGGTTGTAGATGTCTTCCGGTGTGCCGATCTGCTCGATCAACCCGTCGCGCATGACGACGATGCGGTCGGCAAGCGCGAGCGCCTCGACCTGATCGTGCGTCACGAAGATCATCGTGATGCCGCTTTCCTTCTGCACGCGCTGCAATTCCGTGCGCATCTCCAGCCGCAAGCGGGCATCGAGGTTGGAGAGCGGCTCGTCGAGCAGCAGCACCTTCGGCTCCATGACCATGGAACGCGCCAGCGCGACACGCTGCTGCTGGCCGCCGGAGAGTTCGGCGGGCTTGCGCGCCGCGAACTTGCTCAGACCCACCGACTTCAGGCCGCTTTCGACGCGGCTCTCAAGTTCATGCTTCGGTACCTTCTTGAGACGCAGGCCAAAGGCCACGTTCTCGAACACCGAGAGATGAGGGAAGAGCGCGTAGGACTGGAACACCAAGCCGACCGCGCGCTTGTTGGCGGGAACGCGGGTGATATCGGCGCCGTCGAGACGGATCGCGCCCGATTTCGGCTGCAGAAGCCCGGCGATGGAGCGCATGGTCGTGGTCTTGCCGCAGCCGGAAGGACCGAGCAGGGCGACCAATTCGCCGCGCTTGATGCCAAGGTCGAGATCCTTGACCGCGATGGTGTCGCCATAGGCGAGGGTCAGCCGCTCGAGGGACAGAAAGGAAGCATCAGACATAACGAGAGAATCCCAAAAAGCGTTCGGCGAGAAACACGATGCCGATGGACATGAATGCGAGAAGCGCCGACAGCGCCGCGACGGACGGATCGTAGGTGGTTTCGAGATAGGCAAGCATGTCGATAGGCAGAGTTCGCACGCCGGGGCCGGAGAGGAACAGTGAGACGGGGACCTGATTGAAGCTCGTCACGAAGCCGAGGATGAAGGCCGCGAGAATGCCGCCGCGAATGCTGGGCATGACGACACGGGAAAAGGCCCCGAGGCGCGAGCAGCCGAGAAGCACGGCTGCCTCCTCGATGTCGCCGCGCAGGTTCACCATGCTGGCCGAGACCACGCGCACCGCGTAAGGCAGCACCAGCGCCGTGTGCGCCATGAACAGCGCGAACGAGATGTTGAAGCCGAGTGGAATGACGAGGTAACGCAGGAGCGCCAGGCCGACGATGATGCCCGGGACAATGATCGGCGCGGATACGATGGTCCGCACAGTTTCTCCGAACGGCATCTTGTAGCGCGCGAGCGCATATGACACCGGAATGCCGATGGCGAGCGCTGCGAGCGTCCCGAGGATCGCGAGCATCATCGACATGGCGAAGCTCGCCCTGAAGCTTTCGATCTCGAAAACTTTCAGCACCCATTTGAAGGAGAGCCCTTGCGGCGGAAAGGCGAGGTTGTCGCCTGCCGACAGAGATGCCGCGACGATGATCAGAAACGGTCCGATCAGGAAGAGCATGACGATCGAGAGAACGAACGCCGACAGAAAGCGGGATGTCATCGCTTGGTCCTCGCGGTTGCGAGCCGCTTCAGCAAAAGGTTCGCCGCGAAGCTCATGACGATGAGGATCATCGCGATCACGCTCGCGGAGGCGAAATCATTGGCGACGGTCACGCGCTGGTAGAGCAGCGTTTCCAGCATGAGAACCTTCGATCCGCCCAGGATGGCGGGGGTGATATAGGCCGTGAGCGACCCGGTGAAGACGAGCGTTCCACCGATGACGAGCCCTTCCTTGGTGAGGGGAAGAATGACCTTCCAGAACACCTGGAGCCAGTTCGCGCCCAGCACCCGTGCGGCGGGAATGGCATCGCGCGGCATGTTCTCGAGCGCGCTGATGAGCGCGATGATCATGAGAGGAAGAAAGAGCTGCAGCAGGCCGATGAAGACGGCGGTTTCGGAAAACAGAATGCGGATCGGGCCATCGGTCAGGCCAAGCGCGGTCAGCGCCTGGTTGACGAAGCCGGTGCGGCCCAGAATGACGATCCACGCATAGGTGCGCGCCACGGGGGAAATCATGAGCGGCAGAACCACCAACCCCACCATGCGCCCGCGACCCTTCGGCGGCAGGTTCACGATGCACAAAGCTGTCGCATAACCGATGATGGCGGCGGCCACCGTCACCATTGCGCCGAGCTTGAGGGTGCGGATGAAGACCGTGAGATTGAGCGGCGTCGTGAAGAAAGTGATGTAGGACGCTAGCGACCAGCCTTCGGAATTGCGCAAGCCTTCCGAGAGAAGGATGACGACAGGCGCAATGAAGACCAGCGCCGCGAACAACGCGGCGGGAAGCGCAAGAGCCAGGGATTCGGCTCGGTTCTGGAACATGAGGGATCAGCCCGATGTGATTGGGGCGCGACGGCTCTCGTGGAAGCGAAAGTCGTCGCGGCTTGTTGTTATTGGCCGACCTTGGCGTTCCACTGGGCGAGCCAGTTGTCGCGATTGTCGAGGATCGATTCAGCCGATTGCAGATCGAGCGCCTTCACGAGGTCTTCGCCGTAGGTCAGGTTGTCGGCAATCGCCGGGGGAAGCTTCACTTCCTTGTTCGCCGGGCTGTCGATGAGGCGCTCGGCGAGTTTGGTCTGGATTTCGGTGGAGAGCCAGTAATCCATGAATTGCAGCGCCAGATCCTTGTTCTTTGCACCCTTGACCAGCACCATCACGTTCATGCCGCCGGTCTGACCTTCCTTGGGCGAGGCCCACTTGATGGGGAAGTTCATCTTGGCGAAGCCTTCCCAGGCGAAGCGGCCGATGGGCGCCGCCCAGATTTCTTCCTGCTGCATCAGTTGCACGAGCTGCGAGGAGCGGACATAGAAGGTGGTGAAGTCATCCTTGTGCTCCGCAACCTTGGCGATGGACGCCTTCAGGTCAGGCGTGTTCTGACCCATGGCCTTGCCGATCATGTAGAGCGTTGGCGGGCCCTGGTTGGTGGTGACATTCGGGAACGCGACGCGACCAGCCAGCTCCTTCGAGAACAGGTCGTTCCACGAATTGATGGTGACCTTGTCGGCGCGGTAGACGATGGACGTGGCATAGAAGGTGTAACCGACGCTGAGATTGCCGCCGATTGGGTCCTTCGCGATGTCGTAGAGCTTGTCGTAATTCGAGAGCTTCGACGTATCGATGCGCTCGATCAGGCCCGCGCGGGAAGCGGCGAGAGCGTCCGGCGTAGAGACGACGGCCATGTCGATGACCGGGTTGTTCTTGTTGGCTTCGAGCTTCGCGAGGCGCTCGACGCTGTTGCCGGATTCAACCACGACCTTGCAGCCGCATTTCGCCTCGAAGGGATCGTAGAGGATGGTCTTGAAGGCGTCCTGCGCGAAGCCATAAACGGAAATGACGAGCTTGCGCTCTTGGGCCTGAGCCGCATGTGTCAAGAGCATCAAGGCTGCGCCAGATGCCAGAAGTGCCTTTTTCATAGGACCGCTACTCCTCCAGAGGTTGAAAGTCGGCGAACGGGTGCCGGGCCGCTCGATTGACGGATCACGAGCTGCATGGGGACGCTTGAAATGTGTGGCTCCGGCTTCTCACTCGGAGACTTTGCACCACCTTCGGCCTCAATGGCCTCAAGCAGGCGCGCGACGGCGATGTCGGCGATGGTCGCCATGTCCATGCGCATGGTGGTGAGAGACGGTGTGACGACTGGCGACCAGATGAGATCGTCGAAGCCGGTGACACTCGCGGCCTTCGGCACGTCGATGCCGCCGCGTTGCAGTTCCATCAGCGCGCGCAAGGCGTGAAGATCGGACACCGCGCAGAAGACCGTCGCGCCCTCGCGGGCCTTCGCGACGAGGCCAAGATCGCAGCCCTTGCCGTTCTTGCTCTCAATATCCTCGATCCAGATCACTTCACTCGTCGCATCCGCAGGCAGCGACGAGCGGATGCCGCCGACGCGGTCGTTCTGCACGTTCGAGGTGGCGCTTCCACCAATGATGACGAAATGGCGATGGCCTTGAGAGAGAAGGTACTGCCCAATCTGCTGCCCGCCATTCCAGTGATCGGCCGCAACAGTGTTTCTGGGAGTCGAAGGGCTGTCGATCACCACTACGGGTCGGCCGATATCGCCGACGCGTGTGCCCCTGCGCGGCACAACGACGAGACCGTCCGCTCCGCGCTCCAGAAGCCGGTTGATCGCTCCCGTCTGCGTTGCGATGTCACCGCGCGAGTCGGCGATGAGAACGCCGTATCCGCAATTCGCGGCAGCGAATTCGACGGCTTGCGCAATCTGCGGGAAGAGGGGATGGGCGATATCGGCCAGCACAAGGCCGAGCACGCCGCTTCGCCCCGTGCGCAGGGCCTTGGCCGGCAGCGAGGGGATATAGCCGGATTCAGCCGCCGTTTTCCGGATTTTCTCGATCAGTTCGGGCGAGACGCGTCCCTTGCCCGACAGGGCGTTGGAGACAGTCGCCGCAGACACACCGAGCGCCGCGGCGAGGTCGCTCAAATTGGGGCGCGGGCGCGGATTGGACATGAATCGAGGAGGGTTTGATTAAGCGTTTAATCACCTTACTTTACTTGGCAGAAATGTCGAATCCTAATTTGGCTACGGGACGCGCTTCGCCGCGGGAGCGACCTTTTGGGCCAGAGCGCGCTCGATCTCGTCCCGCCCCGGCATGCCGGCCTGGGCTCCCAGTTTCAGGCAGGAGAGGGAAGCGGCAGCGCAGGCTCGCTCCATCGCCGGTGCGAGGTCGAGCCCTTCACCGAGGGCGGCGGCCATGACGCCGACAAAAGTGTCTCCCGCGCCGGTCGTGTCTGCTGCTGTGACCGGAAGAGCGGCCGCGTGAAGCCGAGTGCCGTCGGGCAGTACCGCCTGAGCGCCGCGCGATCCACGTGTGACGACGCAAGTGAGGCCGAAGGACTTCGCGAGGTAAGAGGCCGCTTGCTGTTCGTCTCCACTCTTCGCCGCGCCCAAAAGAGCTGCGGTGGCGATGGCCTCATGCTCGTTCACGACGAGGATATCGGTGACAGCGAGCAGGTCGGGAATAAGATGCTGGTGTTCCTCGCCGGGTGTAGGCGCGAAATTCCAGATGACTTTGCAACCGTGTTCACGCGCACGCCGCGCGGCCGCGAGGCTTTCCTCGACTGGCACTTCCATTTGCAGAACGAGCACGGATGTTTTGGCGAGAAGAGCATCATCGAGGAACGCGGCGCGGACGGCCAGATTGGCGCCACTGGCCACGGTGATGGCGTTTTCGCCGCTTTCATCGACGGTGATGAAGGCGCAGCCGGTGGGCTCGGCAACGGCCTTGAGGCCTACGGCATCGACGCCGTTATCTCGCAGGTTCATGAGGCACGCCTGACCAAACGGGTCGTCGCCGACCGCGCCCACCATCGCGACATCGAGAGCGCCGCGCGCGGCGCGCGCTGCGGCGACTGCCTGGTTCGCGCCCTTGCCGCCGAAGAAGCTGTCGGCACGGCGCGAGAGAACCGTCTCGCCCGGTCGCGCGATGGCGCTCACGCGTGCAACAAGATCCATGTTGATCGAGCCGAATATCGAGATCATGCCGTGCCCCATCCGATTGCGGCTGTCGACCTGCCGCTAAGGGCGGTTTAGTCCCAAAGTCGGGCTGCGGTCAAAGCGCGTTTGAGCACTGAGAAATGAAAAAAGGGCGCATCGGCTTGCGATGCGCCCCGTCCTTTTTCGTCAACCTCTGTTAGCGGCCGACTGCGTAGGCCTGCATAAGCCGCGGGGTCGCCGCGCCGTGGAGCAGGCCATCGGCATCGCGGCTCGCTGCGACGAGGCGGCCGACGGTCCAGGCCGGAACGGCTTCGACCTCGTGGCCGCGTGCACGCAACTCGTCGAGAACCTCCGTGCCGAAGGATTCCTCCGCCGCCAGATGGCCGGGCTTCTGCTCGCGCGGATAGAACGAGGAGGGGAAGTGCGCCGTGTGCGCCATGGGCTGGTCGATCGCTTCCTGCAGGTTGAGCCCGTGATGCGCGTGGCGCAGGAAAAGCAACAGCTGCCACTGCTCCTGCTGGTCGCCGCCGGGCGAGCCGAACACCATGTAGGGCTTGCCGTCCTTCTCCGCGAGGGTGGGGGTGAGCGTCGTGCGCGGGCGTTTGCCCGGTTCCAAGCTCGCAGGCAGTCCGTGCTCCAGCCAGAACATCTGCGCACGCGAGTTGAGCATGAAGCCGAGCTCCGGAATCACCGGCGAGGACTGCAACCAGCCGCCGGAGGGCATGGCAGCGATCATGTTGCCGAAACGGTCGACGACGTCCACATGTACCGTGTCGCCGCGCCGTGCGGAGCGCATGGAGGCAAGCGTCGGCTCGCCGCCTGTCACCTTGCGGTCGGTGGTGGAGAGATCGCGCAAAGCCTTCATGGCGCGCTCGACCTGCAACTCGTAACCCTCGACATGGCCGGGGCGCAGTTCGAGCGAGGCGCGATCGCCGATCAGCTTGCGGCGCTCGTCGTTGTAAGCGTCCGATAGAAGCGTTTCCATCGGCACCTTCACGAAGTTCGGATCGCCATAATAGGCCTCGCGATCCGCGAAGGCGAGCTTCATGGCTTCGACCACCGTGTGTAGGAAGGGCGCGCTAGAGTGGCCCATCGACGCGAGGTCAAAGCCTTTGAGAAGCGCCAGCGTCTGCAGGAAGACCGGGCCTTGCCCCCACGGGCGGATCTTGTTCACGCGGTAATTGTGATAGTCATACGTCTGCGGCGCATCATAGGTCGCGGACCAGGAGGCCAGGTCATCGGCCGTCAGCACGCCGCGATGGCGTGAGCCGCTCTGGTCCATCACCTCGGTCTTGCGGACGAACGCATCGATGGCCTCGGCCACGAAGCCCTTATAAAAGGCTTCACGCGCGGCTTCGATTTCACCTTCGCGATTGCGGCCCTTGGCTTCCGCCTCGCGCAGAACGCGCTTCCATGTGTCAGCAAGAGGCACGTTGCGGAAGATCTGGCGCGGAGCCGGCGCGTTGCCGCCGGGCAGGAACAGCGCGGCGGAGGTCGGCCACTCGGTTTCGAAGAAACCCTTCAGCCCTTTGATGGTGTCCGCGACGCGCGGCAACAGCGGGTGGCCCTGCTCGGCATAATAGATGGCGGGCTCCAGCACATCGCGCAGGCGCAGGGTGCCGTGGTCTCGCAGCAGCAGCATCCAGGCATCGAAGGCGCCGGGAATGACGGTGGCGAGCAGGCCGTTGCCGGGGATCAGGGACAGGTCCTCATTGCGATAGTGCTCGATGGTCGCGCCCTTTGGCGCGGTGCCCTGACCGCAGAGCACTTCCACCTTGCCGGTCTTCGCCGAATAGAAGACAGCGGGAACTTCGCCCGCCGGACCGACGAGATGCGGCTCGACCACCTGCAGAACGAAGCCCGACGCGACGCAGGCGTCGAAGGCATTGCCGCCCTTCTCCAGCATCGCCATGCCGGAGGCGGAAGCGAGCCAATGGGTCGAGGTGACGACACCGAAGGTGCCGAGAATTTCAGGCCGTGTTGTGAACATGAAACTGATCCGAGCTGACGAGACTAGTTTTCGCGGGGGTCGAGGGCATCGCGCAGGCCGTCACCCATCAGGTTGAAGCCGAGCACGATGAGGAAGATGGCGGAGCCGGGGAAGAATGACATCCACGGCGCCTGGCTCATGAAGTTCTTTGCCGTGTTCAGCATAGAACCCCACGACGGGTTCGGCGGCTGCTGGCCGAGCCCGAGGAAGGAGAGGCTGGCCTCCGCAATGATCGCCGAGGCGATGGTCAGCGTCGCTTGCACCAGGATGGGCGGCAGCGCATTCGGCAGGATGTATCGGGCAATGATCCAGAAATCCGGCAGGCCGATGGCGCGTGCGCCTTCCACATAATCCTCCGCGCGGACGGACAGAACCTGTCCGCGCGTCAGGCGGATGAAGATGGGCATGGCGGACAAGCCGATGGCGATCATCGCATTCGTCAGGCTCGGGCCGAGGAAAGCGGCGAGCGCGATGGCGAGGATGAGGAAGGGGATGGACAGCAAAGCGTCTGTCGCACGCGAGATCGAGGCGTCGAGCCATCCGCCGAAATAGCCGGAGATCAGGCCGAAGGGCACGCCGAGAAGTATGGCGATGCCAACCGAAATGACGCCCGCGCTGAGTGACGCACGGGTTCCGAGCAGCATGCGCGAGAACACATCGCGCCCAAGCTCATCTGTGCCGAACCAGTAGAGCGCGGAGGGCGCCTTGCGGATCGTCGAGAAACTCGGCTTGATCGGATCGAACGGCGCGATGAGCGGCGCAATCAGCGCGATCAGGACAAAGAACAGCACGACCCCAGCCCCAAAGACCGCAGCACGGTTCTTCAGGAATTTGGCAAGGATGCGGTTGCGCTTCTTCGGAAGGGCGATTTCGTCGGTAATGGCGAGAGTCATCGGGCGTGCCTCAGGCGAGGATTGACGAGGACATAGAGAACGTCCGCAAGAAGATTCATGAAGATGAAGCCGACAGCGGTGCACAGCACGACACCTTGCACCACCGCGTAGTCACGGTTGAAGACCGCGTCGACCACGAGCTTGCCGAAGCCTGGAATGGTGAAGATCTGCTCCGTCAGCACCGCACCGGCCAAGAGCTCGCCGAAGAGCAGGGTGGCGAGCGTGATGATGGGCATCAGCGCGTTGCGCAGGGCATGTTTCCAGATCACGACCGGTGCCAGCAGGCCCTTGGCGCGCGCGGTGCGGATATAGTCTGAGCGCAGCACGCCGAGCATGGCGCTGCGGGTGTGGCGCATCAGGCTCGCGGCAAGACCAGTGCCAAGCACGAAGGAAGGCATGATCATGGTCTTGATATTGAGCCACAGATCCTCGCTCGGCGGCACGAAGCCGGAAGCGGGCAGAAGCTGCCACTGTACCGAAACCAGCATGATGAGAAGAATGCCGAGCCAGAAATTCGGAATGGAGAGGCCGGACAAAGCCACGACGTTCGTGGCGTAGTCGATGGCCTTGCCCTTCTTGACGGCGGAGATGATGCCGGCGGGGATGCCGATGGCAAGCGCGATGATCATCGCGAAAATCGCAAGCTCGATCGTCACCGGCAGCTTGGTGAGGATGAGCTTCAGAACGGGAATGTCGGTGCGCAGCGAGATGCCGAGATTGCCCTGAATGACCTGGGTGAGCCAGGCGAAATACTGCACCGGAATCGGATCGTCGAGGCGATACTTTTCACGCAGGAAGGCCAGCACCTGCGGGTCGCGCTCTTCGCCCGCCATGGTCAAAACGGGATCGCCTGGCAGAAGCTGTTGCAAGGCAAAGACCAAAACCGACACCAGAAGAATGGTCGGAAGGGCGATCAGAAGGCGTCGAGCGATATAGCGGAGCATGAGGCTCTGTCATCTGCTGTGAGAGGGAAGGCGGGGGCGTGCCCGGCTCAATCGCCGGGCACGCGATTCATGATCGTCAGGAAGCGAACTTCACGTCCTTCAGACGGATGAGGCCATCCGGGTAGGGCTTGAAGCCAGTCACCTTCTTCGACAGTGCGAAGGGCCAGGGCTGGTAGTAGGTGTAGATGATCGGCAGTTCGTCGAGCAGGACGGCCTGCGCCGCATCATACAGCGCCTTGCGCTTGCCTTCGTCGGTGATCGAGCGGGCTTCGTTGAGGATCTTGTCGATCTCCGGGTTGCAATACCGGCCGTCATTGAGAGCGCCCTTGCAGGTGGCGAAGGCGTGGATATTGCCGTCGGGGTCGACGCGACCGGACCAGCCGATCACGTTCACATCGAAGTTACCGGCTGCGGCCTCCTTCTGCATGGCCGCGAATTCGGTCGGACGAAGGGTGATCTCGAAGCCGGCCTCGGCGGCCATCGCCTGGATCATTTCCGAGATCTGCTGCGCGGTCGTGCTGGTGCCGTAGGTCAGCTCGAACTTGACGCGCTCTTGCCCCGCTGCCTTCAGAAGAGCTTTGGCCTTCGCGACGTCGCGCTTGCGCTTGTCATACTTCGGATCGTGATAGGGGCTGGCGAGCGGGAAGGGCTGCGTCGCCGGGGGATAGATGCCTTGTCCGACGACCTCGTTGATCACATCCATGTCGATAGACAGCTCAAGTGCCTGACGGATGCGCTTGTCCTGCCCGAGCGGCGTCTTGGAGCGATCGCCGTTGTTGGTGTTGATCGTCAGGCCCTGATAGCCGATGCCGTTGACCGGCGCGAAGATGAGCTTTGCATCGCCCTTCACGCTCGGCGTGTCGCTCGGGGCGAGACGTTCAAGCATGTCGATGTTGCCCGCCTTCAGGTTGGCGAGCTTCACGGTGGTGTCCGTGATCGGCGTGAAGACGACGCGGTCGAAGTTGTATGCCTTGGCGTTCCAGTGCTCCTTGAAGCGCTCGAGAACGATGCGGTCGTTCTGCACGCGCTCGACGAACTTGAACGGGCCGGAGCAGACGGGCTTCTGGGCGAAATCGCCGAAGGCTTTCGGCGACAGCATCATGCCGGCGCGGTCGGAGAGCTGCGACAGCAGCGTGCCGTCCGGCCGGGCGAGCTTGATGGCGACAGTCAGATCGTCAACGACCTCGACGCTCTCGACTGAGCTAAGTTCGCTCTTGCGGAGGCTGTCCTGAAGGGTACGCGCACGGTCGAGGTTCGCCTTCACCGCTGCCGCGTCGATCTTCTCGCCGTCGTGGAAGGTTGCGCCGGAGCGCAGCTTGAAGGTCAGCGTCTTGCCGTCCTCGCCCCACTTCCATTCTGTGGCGAGTTCGGGTGTGAATTTCAGGTCGGGCGTGATGTCGATGAGCTTGTCGCAGAGCGACGCGAACACGATGCGGCCTGTGAACGTGCGCGCGCGGTGCGGATCGAGCACGTCCGGGTCGTCGTTGAGGGCGATCTTCAGGGTCTGGGCCGAGACGGCGGTGCTCATCAAGAGCCCGACGGCCATGGCCATCATAGAAATAGGTTTCATGGATTTTCTCCTCTGGTTTAGCGGCCCGGCGCGCCGGCCTTGTCCTGCCGGTCACGCCAAGTTCTGTAGAGTTCGAGACGTTTGGTGAGTGCGGGGCTTGCGGGCGGTGCAGCCAGAGCACCCGCGCCCGCATTCTGGATGTCGCGCCAGAAATGGCAGGCGACCTTGCGTCCGCCTTCAGCGGTTTCGAGTTTCGGATGCTGCTCCTTGCACAGCGCCTTGGCGTGCGGGCAGCGCGTGTGAAAACGGCAGCCCGGCGGCGGCGCGGTCGGGCTCGGCACGTCGCCTTGCAGCAGCGGCTTGGGTGAGCGATTGACCGGGCTCGGAACCGGGATCGCGGTCATGAGCGCCTGCGTGTAGGGATGAAGCGGATTGTCGAAAAGATCGTCCGTCTCGCTCAGCTCGACGGCCTCGCCGAGATACATCACCGCGATGCGATCGCTCATGTGACGAATGACGGCAAGATCGTGCGCGACGATCACGAGAGTGAGCCCGAACTTTTCCTTCAGATCTTCAAGCAAGTTGATGATCTGCGCCTGGATCGACACGTCGAGCGCCGAGACGGGCTCGTCGCCGATGATGAGCTTCGGCTCGCCGGCCAGCGCGCGGGCGATGCCGATGCGCTGACGCTGGCCGCCGGAGAATTCATGCGGATAGCGATCCGCATGCGCCGGAAGGAGGCCGACGGTCCGGAGAAGTTCGTCCACGCGCTTGCGCCGTTCCTCTCCGTGAGCGAGCCCATGCAGGGCGATGGGCTCGGCGATGATGTCCCGCACGGTCATGCGCGGGTTGAGCGATGCGAACGGGTCCTGGAAGATGATCTGCAATTCGCGGCGGAGGCGGCGCATGTCGCGTTGGTTCAGCGCGCGGATAGAGCGCCCTTCATAGAGCACGTCGCCTGCGGTCGCTTCGATCAAGCGTAAAAGAAGGCGGCCGAGCGTGGACTTGCCGCAGCCGGATTCGCCGACGATGGCAAATGTCTCACCGCGCTTGACCTGAAGCGAAACGCCGTCGACCGCGCGCACGACGGTCGGGGAGGAGAGAAGACCGCCGCCGCCGAAATGTTTGACGAGGCCAATGCCCTCAAGAATGATGTTGTTCGTGGTCGTCACAGAACCGCTCCCCGGTGTTGTTCGAGCGGCGCGTACCAGCAGCGCGCCTGATGCCCCGACGTAACATCGACGAGGGGCGGCGGTTCGGTTGCACAACGCGCTTCCGCGAAGGGGCAGCGAGGCGCAAAGCGGCATCCCTTCGGCATCAGTTCCGCCGGGGGCACGGAGCCGCGGATTGTCGCGAGGCGACCTTGGCGGCGACCGAGAGAAGGCACGGAGCCCATGAGGCCGATGGTGTAAGGGTGCTGCGGGTCTTCGAAGATGGCCTCGACGGAGCCGGATTCGACCACGCGGCCCGCATACATCACCGCCACTTCGTCCGCGACTTCCGCCACCACGCCGAGATCGTGCGTGATGAGGATCATCGACATGCCGCTCTCTTCCTGCAGGCGGCGGATGAGCGAGATGATCTGCGCCTGGATCGTCACGTCCAGAGCCGTCGTCGGCTCGTCGGCGATGAGAAGCTGCGGATCGTTGGCAAGCGCCATGGCGATCATCACGCGCTGGCGCATGCCGCCGGACATCTCATGCGGATAGGCCTTCAGGCGCTTTTCCGGGGCAGGGATACGCACACGCCGCAGCATTTCGAGCGCGCGCTCCCACGCTTCCGCCTTCGACACCTTGCGGTGCCGCATGATGCCTTCGGCGATCTGGTCGCCGACGGTGAAGGCCGGGTTGAGCGAGGTCATCGGCTCCTGGAAGATCATCGCTGTCCGGTTGCCGCGCACATCCGCGCGTTCGCGCTCGGTCAGGCCGAAAAGGTCCTTGCCCTCGAAATAGGCCGCGCCTTGAACGATGCGCGCCGGTGGGGTCGGAAGAAGTCCCATCAGTGAAAGCGCAGTCACGCTCTTGCCGCAGCCGGATTCACCGACGATGCACAGCGTCTTACCTTTGGCGAGCGAGAAGGACACGTCGTCGACGACATTGACACCCTTCGGCGCGCCGTCGAAGCGGATCGAGAGATTCTCGACGCGCAGAAGCGGTTCTGGCGAGGGCCGGGGAGCGACGGCCTGGTCGGTTTCTCGCGACCGGAGAGCAGCTTCATTAATCATGCCGCAGGTCTTCCTTGGTCATTGGATGGTTGCCCGTTTGCGGTTTGAATGTCGTAATTGTCTTGCGCAGGCTTCGTCATGATTTTGACGAGGCTCTCACGGACGGCTTCCAGATGTTCGCGCATGGCTTGTTCGGCACCGCGGCCGTCCCGGGCCGCAATGGCTGCGACGATCCGATGATGGTAATGCACGTAAGTCCGCTCGCCTGCAGGGCTGCGGGCCTGTTCACGCAGCCGCCGCCATGTCGGGTCCTGGCGGATCTGGTTGATCATGTCCATGAACGCGAAGAGCAGACTGTTGCCCGCAGCTTCGGCGATGGCGCGGTGGAACGCGCCGTCCCAGAGTTCGCGATTGTCCGTATCGGTTGCGGCGGAAGTACCCGTCTTGTGGGCGAGATGCTCCAGGCGCTCGATGTCTCCGTTCGAGGCGCGCAGGGCTGCTAGGCGCGCGAGCATGGGCTCGATGCCGAGGCGCGCTTCCATGACCTCAAGCGGGTTGGTGCGGCTGGAAAGCTCCTCCACGCTCGTATCCGCCCGCGCCGGGCGGGGGCCGAGAAAGGTGCCTTTGCCCTGGTGGCGCCAGAGCCGACCTTCAGCCTCCAACACGTCGAGTGCGCGCCGCAGCGTCCGCCGGCCGACACTCAATTGGAGGGCGAGGGCGCGTTCCGGCGGCAACTGCTTGTCATCGCCCGCCGCCCGGGAATCGAGCAGGGCGCGCAGCTGCCGGAGGGCAAAATCCGAGCTGTCCGAGGGGCGTTCATCCTTGGTCATCCGGATTTCCTGGAATGAACCAATGTTATCATTGGTGCTGTCCCGACTTGCCTGTTCTTGCCAAAATGATCGACTGTTTGAAATGAAGCTAAGCTGATTGCGAACCAATTGGCAATTGGTTTCATGGTCGAAGCTGTGCAACGCGTGCCGCTTTCGCGTGCATGTTGCCGTCTGAATCGGCCGGACGGCAGAGGGGCGGGGAAAAGGTTCCTCTTGGGCGTCTTGGTCTAACTGCCCGTTCACCCACTCTCGCGCCGTCAGACTTTGGTCTCGGCGAAGAGAATAGAAAAACTTAAGTATTCATCTGCATCATTCCGCCCCGTGATGGCATGTCGAGCGCCGGGAGGATGCAAAGATGAGCCGTTTTTGTGAGGTATATTGTCTTTTTATGGAATCCTAGAAGCCTCTCTTTATTCAGAAGAAGTGGGGCGCAGCAAGGCCCCGATTCCTGGGATTTTTGGCCTCCCGACCGATCGGCCGATCTCCATTCCGTTACGCTTTTTCAGCCTACACCAACGGTGGAAAGCTTATGGATAAGCCGTTGCTCTCCAATGGCATAATAGTGTTTCATTTCAGGCTATATCTCTATGTGATCATGTTCAAAGAAAGGTATAACTTTCCCGCCCATGTATTTCCTGTCTCTCAATCGCGTAATTTGAATTTATAGAGCACTTTTTCCTAAAACAACGAATTCCATAAGGACAAATAAAGCTGACCAAAGAATTATACTTTGGAAGCATGGGGTATTAAATGGCAATCGATCCAAAGAATCTTGCCGGGACGGCAACATTGACGTTTGGCGATGAGTTCAATTCGTTCAGCTATTGGAACGGAAAGTCTGGCACGTGGGACACCGGCTATCCCTGGACCGCAGCGAATGGCGGTACCAACGCGGGCAACAATGAGGAGCAGTGGTACATCAACGCCAACTATGCACCGACGCAGGGGCTGGGAACCTACTCCGCAAGCAATGGCATCATGAACATCAACGCCGCGCCTGCTTCCGCGGCGACGAAGTCCTTGATCAACGGCTACAACTACACCTCGGGCATGATCACTACGGCCCACTCGTTCAGCCAGACCTACGGCTACTTCGAGATGCGCGCCAAGCTTCCTGCGGGGCAGGGCCTGTGGCCGGCCTTTTGGCTGTTACCGACCGACGGCTCGTGGCCGCCGGAAATCGACATCATGGAGGTGATCGGCAGCTCGCCGAACCAGCTCGAGACCACTGTGCATTCTAATTCCGGCGGCTATCAGATGAACAACAAGTCGACGACTGTTCAGGGAATGACCACCGGCTTCCACACCTACGGCGTGGACTGGGAAAAGGACAAGATCGCCTGGTACCACGACGGTGTGAAGATCTATGAGACCGCCACTCCTGCCGACATGAACAAACCCATGTACATGCTGGCCAATCTGGCGGTCGGCGGCGATTGGCCGGGAAGCCCGAACAGCAGCACGCACTTCCCCGCAACCATGCAGATCGACTACATCCGCGCCTACAGGGCCGGCGCGACCCCAGGCGGCTCGACTCCAGGCGGCAGCACGGATCAGCCGACGCCTGCGCCTACGCCGAATCCTATTCCGACTGGCCAGAAACTCTTCAGTTTGCCGGGCAGCGCCGCGACGACGAAAACGATCATCGGCACGTCGGCTGCAGACTACCTCAAAGGGTCGTCCAAGCATAACGCGATCAACGGCAAGGCCGGCGCGGACGCCATGTTGGGCGGCTCGGGAGACGACACGTATTACGTCGACCACAAGGCGGACAAAGTCATCGAGAGCGCGGGGAAGGGCATCGACACGGTCAAGACCGCTCTTGCCTCCTACAAATTGTCGGCGAATGTTGAAAACCTCACCTTGTCCGGCAAGACCAGCCAGACCGGCGTCGGCAACGAGCTGAGCAACCGGCTCATTTCGAACGGTGTTGCCGCCAATAAGCTTTCCGGTGGTGCAGGCAACGACATCCTGTACGTCGGCAAGTATGCCGACATCCTGACGGGTGGTTCGGGACGCGATCAGTTCGTCTTTAAGAGCGCACCAGTGAAGGCGGGCCACATCACCGACTTCACGGTCGGCGTTGACGTCCTCGACCTGCGTGGCCTGTTCGTCGGCTACAAGGGAACGAACCCAGTTTCCGATGGCCGCCTGAGCTTCGTGGACACCGGCGCCGGCGACACGATCGTCAAGTACAAGTCGGCGGCCGGAACTGTGTCGACAGTCACGACACTCGACCACGTCACCGCGAGCCAGCTGCACGCGAAGGCAGACTACTTCTGGGCGTAAGTGTTCACACCTCTCACCCCTCGTTCGTCGAGGGGAAGACCTGCAATTGAGAAAAGCCCCATCGCTTGTCTCGATGGGGCCTTTTTCAGTGGTGTCGAGGTCCGGATCGCTTTTTGCGCGGCTTCAAGACGTCAGGTCCG
The DNA here is from genome assembly GCF_011777495.1 of Microvirga terricola. Taxonomy (GTDB): domain Bacteria; phylum Pseudomonadota; class Alphaproteobacteria; order Rhizobiales; family Beijerinckiaceae; genus Microvirga; species Microvirga terricola. The sequence continues at coordinate 366,017 of NZ_JAATJS010000002.1, forward strand.
TCCGTGCCTCGGTGACGTTGCCGAGAGCGTCGCGGCCTGACGCATTGGGGGTTTGTGTCGGGTGCGTGGATTGGCGGTACAGATAAAGGGCCGTCAGCCCCGCAACAAGGCTTGCACCAAATGGCGCGCCCATCAGAGCGAGGAGAGGCCCGACGGGCCACAGCAGCGCGAAGGTTATCGCTCCTCCGGCGACAACAGCACAAAGCAGCACGATCACAACAAATCTCCTGCCGGCTGGACTCCCGTGATGCGTGACTGTCCGTCCCGTGCATCAGAAAGCCTCTGTCTTGCGCATGATTCTGGAACAGTGATGCGAACGCTCTACGCTGCAAGCGTTTTCTCTCAGCCGGCAAGGTCGCATAGGACCGTGGCGGCTACTCTAGCGTGGCATGATGATTGTGGCATCTTGAAGGTGCGTAGAAAGGTTGCCTAGGCACTTAGGCTGCGATGCTTGACGAGATCCAGGGCCATGAAAGGGACGCCGGAGAGAAGCGCCCGAAGGGCCGCTTCGTTCTGGTGCAGACCGTTGATCGAGACGCGGGGGAGGGCGGTGGGGTGGGCGAGATGCCTTGTGAAAATGTGGCCGGGACGTGTCGTGACCGCGGCTTCATATCCGCTTTGTTGAGCGAGCCCGAATTCTCGCTCTCCGGCCGAGCTAGGATCGCCGTGCGGATAGGCGATATGACGAACGCGCCGGCCAAGTTGGCTCTCGATGAGGAGCTTGCTTCTCGAGATCTCCGCCGCGGAGAATTTGGCGTCGTGCCGGGCTAGGATCGGGTGGCTCAGCGTGTGCGATCCGATGGTGACGTCGGGGTCCCTCGCGAGCAATCGCACCTCGTCCCAGCTTGCGCAAAGTTTTTTGACGAGGCTATCGGGATCGAGGTCGATCTGTCGTGAAAGATCGCCGATGACGGCGAGCAAGTGCTCCTCAGGTCCCGCTTTCAGGCGACGGCGTAGCAGCCCGAACGCCTCCGACTTCTGCGCTGTCGTGCCAGTCGTCAGCACAAGTCTTTCCTCATGCAGCGTGACTTCAATATGATCGAGCTGCGCGATCGCCATTTCTAGCTCGAGCCACCAGAGGCGACCGTGTCCGCTCGCGAAGTCATTGACCACGAACATCGTCCACGGCGCCTTCAGCCGTTTCAGGATTGGCCACCCATATTCGATGTTGTCGCGATAACCGTCGTCGAAGGTCAGGACGGCGAAGGGAGGATGAGAGCGCGTCGAGCGTAGTCGGTCGGGGACTTCGTCCAGGGAGATGATTTCGAAGCCGTCCTTCCTCAGCGTGGCGACGGTCTTTGCAAGAAACTCGGGCGTGATTTCGAGGAAGCGGTTCGGTGTGAAGGGCTTCTCGTGCCAGGGCCTCACATGGTGAAACATCAGAATAACGCCCGCGCCCCTGGCAAGAGGGCGAAGCCAAATATCGGCCCGCGTCGCCGAGATGGCGGAAAAGCCGGTTGCGAAAAGGTGATGCCGCCAGGATGGCACTTCTGCTCCTCTCAAAGCTTTGCCGTTCTTGCCGCACTTGGTGGAAGAAAGACGCGAATGCGATCAATGCGCAGGTCTGCTGGAAACGGCGTCGTGGTGTCGGGTGCGCCTGGCCAGGATCCACCGACGGCAAGGTTGACGATGAGATACATCGGCCCGTGCATGTCGGGAGGCGTCGGCAAGTTGCTGACCGCGCGCCCATCGAAATACCAGACGATTTCCTCCGGGGTCCATTTGACGCCGTAAATATGAAAGGCCTCCGCGAGGTCAGGTGTCGGGATTCGAATTTGCGACCGGGAAGCGAAGCCGAGGAAGCCCCTCGTGTGGGCAGTCACGACATTGGTGCGCGTGTCATGCCCAAGCACTTCCATGACGTCGATCTCGGGCGGCCAGGTCTGATCCGCGGGTGCAAGCCAGAAGGCGCTCCAGAGACCGCGGCCGCGCGGCACGCGGGCACGGATTTCGGCATAGCCGTAAGTGAACGAAAAACTCTTGGCCGTTGTCAGGAGGCCTGACGTGTAGCGTAGGCCGGTTTGCCAGGCCTGATCCGCCTTCCGCGTCGCGCGTGCCCGAATGACGAGAGAGCCGCCCTCGATTGAGAACGGACTTGGTTCGCCCGCCGCCCCCGTGTTCACGCCCAACCGCGGGTCGATATAATATTGAAGCTCGCCATTGGAGGCGTTCGTGCGTCCGCCCCATGGATAGTGCGGCTCCCAGATACCCGATGCGCCGTCATTCCACAGGCGAAGGCCTTTGCCGAAGCTATCCTCGAAGGCCAGCTTCCATCCGCTCGGTGGCACGCTGTCTCCCACGCGGGTCGTGTGGATGGCCGCCACGACCTTTTGGGAGGGGCCGGGCAGAAAGGCGATGACCGTCAGCGCAATCACCAGCAATACCTGAACGGCATAAATCCGCGCGGCGGACCGCCGGTTGAGGACTCCGAGCCAGAACATGCGCAACACGAGGCCGCCAAACAGGAAAAGCCCGGCGGCGACGCAGCCCCATGCCTGCCCTTCGATGCCGGCGAGGCGGCTACCCAGAGTCATCGCACCAACGAGCACGAAAAATCCGGGAACGAACATGAATGCTGAATCCCGTTTCGGGCTGGACGACAAGGCGATGACGACCGGGATGAGCCACGCGATCACGCCAAGGGAGATGCATGAGACGGCAAGCGCAATGGTCGAGGCCGTTGCCGCCTCGAAATGGGGGAAGACGAGCGTGATCAGGCGGTGTGTCGCGAAATGCGCAATGACGGCGATCAGTGCAAGTCCCGGGCCGAGAATGAGCGCATGGCGCTCGACCAACCCCGAGCATGTACCGGGGGATGCGCGCGCAACGTGGCCAAGGAGCTTGGGATAGTAGACCTGGGCGATCGTCGAGATCATTCCGAGTCCGACGAAGGCAAGATTAGCTCCGAACGCGAACAGGCCGAGATCGTCCGGCGAGGAAAGGGAGGCCGCGATCCAGCGATTGGCGCTCAAATAAACAAACCAGAGCGCGTTGAAGATGAAGAGCGGCAGCGCCGAACGAACCAGCGGCCAGATGCGAGCCGGACGCGTCGATGCGTGTAAGCCGGTGCGCGCAAAGAACATCGCGAAACCGCCATACCACAACAGCAAAACGGCGAAGCAGCCCGTGATCCCGCCAAAGACGAGGCCGGCGAGGCGTGGTGCCGTCATGCCGACCTGCAGGGTCAAAGCCACAGCCGTGAATTCCCACACCTGCGCACCGGCTCTGAAAATGGTGACGGGCGCGTTGGCCACCATTCCGAGTCCGCCACCGGCAATCGCAAGAGCGGTATCAAATGGCGAGAGCCCGCCGCTGATGGCCGCCGCGAGCGAGGCGAGCGGCATGATGACCAGGAGGACGATTCCGCCGATGGCCCAATTGGCCCGGAGAATATCAGCGCCGCGCTCGATGGCAGGTGCGCCTTCTCTCGTCAGGTCACGATCGGCGAGTTGCGACAGGCCGAGATCGAACTTGCTCGCGAACTGGAACAGGCTCGTTAGCAGAGCGAAAGCGCCGAAGGCCGCTGGTCCAAGGAGAGAGGGCGCTACGAGCGATGTGCCGATGCTCAGAAAGCTCGTGACCGCGGTGCCGATGGTGTAGACGAGAGGGTGACCGAGCCACGCCAGGCTGCGTGACGCACGGATCGACTGAACGGCCCCCGGCAGCGGGAACGATTGCTCCGCGCCGACATCCGGATTCAGAGTCGGCGTCATATGTGGCTCCGCCTAGGGAACGGGATTGCCTCGCCAAAGCTGACGACGTCATTGTCAGTTTCATCCAGTTGCGTCGCGTCACAGCAACTTGCCGGAACATTTCCATTCTTGCGGGATCGCCGTGCGGCGAACGCATCGAACCGGGGCGAGCTTTTCATGATGCCCAGTCTCTCCAGCTCATCGTTCGAGCGATAGTTTTCGCTTCCCTCAAAGAACAGCGTTGTCGCAGGTTCGTCGGTGAGTAGAGACGCGTATCGGACGTATTCCGCGCCGCCGTCCCAGTGCTGTTTGCGTGTCGCCTCGGTGATCGCGCGGTTGTGGAAGTCGGCGAAGAACTTGAAGTGCAGCAGCGCGCCTCTCACCTCGGCGAGTTTGAGCGGAGTGGTCCGGTGGTTCGACACCCAGTGGCGACCCGCGCGCCCCTTGATGAGGGGGATTTTGGTGAGATCCGGCGGCAGGGCACTGCCCCATTTCGTCCGCCGCAGACCCAGCGCCGAGCCGAGGGGATGGCGCCTCAGCTTGCGGAGCGCGCGGTGCAGAGCCATCTGCCAGACGCCGGCATGAAGGAACTCGGGATAAAATTTCCGAAGTCGCGGACCGCCGACCGCCTCGACTTCCGCAAAAGTACGTTTGACGGACTTCAGCCCGACCTTGCGTCTGATGTGGTAACTCTTGTCGAAGTGCGGGCAGGTTTCCAGGAAGGGGGTTCCCGGCGCATAGACCGCATCCGCGATGGGGCCGCGGTTGTACATGTCGAGCAAGAGTGCAAAGGCACCCTCGTTGCCGGTCTGATCGAGAAAGCGGCAGAAATCGGGAAGGGAGAGTTCGTCTGCGTGCGGGAAGGTGAAAAGCTCGTCGGCGTCGAGAAAAAGGCACCAGCTGCCGATACCAAAACGCTCGACGAGAAGGTTTATCCAATGCATGCCGTAATTCGCTTCGCCAAACGACGCGAATGTTTGAAAGACATGGCAATCGGGCTGTGAGAGCAGGAAATCGACGGTGCCGTCCTCAGACCCGTTGTCGACAAAGAAAAATCGATCGACCCCCAAAGTCCGATGATAGGCAAGATGGTAGGGAAGTCGGGAGACTTCGTTGCGGACCACCAAGAACGCGCCATGGCTTCCTGCGCTGCTGCTGATCGGGCGCGTATCCAGGCGTGAAAGATCGGCGCTCACGGATGGGCTCCTTCCGGTGCGATTACGAGGGTCTTTCCGGCGTTGTCGGACGAAGCCAGTCGACGAGCGCTGCCCCCGCTCGCGTCCCGCGCGAGGAAGAAGAAGACGGCCAGCGTCAGAAGAACCGGGCTCGCGAAAATCTCGACCTCACCCAGGCCGACAATGAGCATGAAGACGGCGAACTGATCCCGGGCCGGATCGGGAGACAGAAAGAAACGCGCTATCAATAGGGCGATGGAGCCGAAACCGGGCAGGGATCCGAGGATCCCGATGGACAGCAGGCTTTGCAGAAACATGTTGTGCGCGTTCACAGCTGACCCGACGAAGGAGGCGCTCACGTTGTTGGAGAGCAGTCCCTCAGTTCCGTTGAATCCCCACCCCAACAGCGGCTTCTGGAGAAAAAAACGCCAGACGAGATCCCAGACTTCAGTCCGCCCGGTCAGCGTGAAGATTTCGCTCGTTGTTCCGGTGCGGCTGAGGCCTTGAAGGAGACTGCCGACATCGGCCATTCCTACGACCGCGGAAACGAGGAGCAGGATCGCGACTCCTCCCAGCATGGCAAAGGTCAGCGGAGCGCCATAGCCTCGCTCACGGACGGCTATGAAACTCCATGCAATGGCGACGGCAATTAGTGTCGTCCTGCTGCCGGTGGCGAGTAGCGCCATAAACCCCAAGGTCAGGAACGCCAGATAGGTGAGACGCTGTAGACATCTGAGACGGCGGGCGATGATGGCGAGAGTGATGAAGACGCCGATTTGTTGGCCGAACACATTAGGATGCCCGGCAAGACCCTGAAGGCGATAAACGTTTTCCTCGACGGAGGGTGGAAGCCATGCCGCCTCAGGCGCGACCACTCCTGCCACAACGCCGACGAGGAGATAGACCGCAAGCGTCCAGACCATGACGCGAAGCGCGTTGTTCGCGCCGAGATCGATGATCGCGATGCAGGACAACGCGATATAAGCGAAGATGCCGATGGCGCTCGCGCCCGTATAGGCGGGAACAATGGACCACGCCGAGGAGGCGAGGGAGACACATCCGTAGGCGAAGGCAAGGCCGAGAATCGGTTCCCTGATCAGAAAAGCGATCTGGCGCCATCTGGCGAGCGCGATCGCGATCAAAGCCAGCCACGTCGCAAACTTCAGGCCGCTCTGGAAGTCGAGGCCGGTGACGCCGATTTCCCGTTGGCGAAAATTGAGATTGAGAGCAAGAACGACGAATGCCAGCAAGCACGCCGTCGCGTAACCACGTCCCTGCATGGCGTGCAGCAGTGCGATTCCCGCAAGACCGGAAATGATGACGACGAGCGGGGCTGCGTAGGCAACCTCTCCCAGGCTAGCGGACGTGGCGAGTATCGTTGCCCATCCGACAGCGGCACAAAGGAGGATGCCGACTGAAATCGCCCGGTCGGAGGAAGATGCGAGCGTCATATCCGGCCGCTCCGGTTTCAGTGAGCCGCCAACAATTGACGAGCTTTCACCGACAGAGGACGCCAGACCATGGCCGCTCCCGCCGCGATTCCGGCGAGCAGTGTTCCTAAAAACGCCAGCACGGGATCGGGGAAGGTGGGGCGCGCTGGAATCTCAGCATGTGCCAGGATTTCGACGTCCGGTCCGAGCGAAGCCAAGCGGGCTGATTGCTCCTTGAGACGCACCAGCGCCGCATCGAGGACGCTCTTGTCGGTCGCTGCGTCCTGGCGAAGCTCATCCAGTTTCAGCTCTGCCCGATGCCGCTCGGCGAGTTCTTCTCGAATGGCTTTCATAGCCTTGCGCAAAACCTCTTCTCTCGCCGCCCAAGCCTTTGCCGTGGCGTCCATGTTCATGATTTGAACGGGCGAGCCGAAGCCAAGCTTGTTGTCTAGTAGCCATGTCACGGGTCGAGAGGTGTCGGGCAGGGCAGCATCTTTTGAATCCGCCTCGAAGGAAGGCGCCAGGATTTCCAACGCTCCGCCGATGGTCCGGCTCCTTTGCAGTTCTGCCTGCATCGTCGCGTTGATGTACCGCTCCCGCGCGTCGGCAGCCTCCTTGCTCAATGCCGTCAGTTGATTTTCCAGGGAGGTCCGCGTTGCGCTGTCCACGAGGTCCGACTCGACCGTGAAATCACTGACCGCGCGCTCAGAGCGTTCCTGCCTGGCGCGCAGGTCGGCGACGCGCTTGGACAGGCTGTCGGAAAAGCTCTCTGCCAGCTTCCGTTTGCGTGCCTCCTGGTCGTCCAGATAGGCCCGGAGCAAGCTCTCCGTCATCGCGACGGCTTTGGTTGGGTCCGATGACCAGTAGCCGAACTTGATCGTATACGACCGGCGGTCACGAGAAATGCTCAGCCGCTTCTGAAGGCGATAGCGCAGGTCGGCGGTGGAGATCGTGGGAGCTTTCTTGGGCGAACCGAGGAGCGATGGCAGTGTTTCGTGCGCCCAATCGCTGAGATGCGCTCTCCAGCTCGTCGGGCCCGATCCGAATTCCGGATCGGTGGCCAGGTGGTTTTGTGCGATGACAACCGATGCGATGGCGGGTGACGCCATCAGGTCCATCTCCGACTGAATGGCATTTTCATCAAGCGGCTGGCGGAGAGATTCGCTCCGATCAAGCTGCCCATTCTCATTTGTCGGACGCATGATCACAGAAGCGGTCGCTTCGTAGCGACGTGGCAGCAGCGGCCAAGTCGCAGCGGCTGCAACGGCGACCACCGCGAAGCCGGCAACAAAGCGCCGAACATAAGGAGATTTCAGGAAGCCGCGGTTCATCTTCGCTGTCGCGGGCGGTGCCATATGAAGCTTCTCACTTTTGAGGGTTGACCGCTTCGCGAGAGAAAGATTCTCGAAGGCCGTGTCATTCATGGCGGCGGGTCTCTCTTACGGTTGAGCGTCTCGCCGAGGGCATCGGCCTCGCGAGATCTTAAGTACGAACGAGCGAATAGAGGCGCCGCCGGAGCTGGCCCGAAACGAGGCGGAAGGTCGTGTACATCGCCGTAACCATGACGAGCTGGCGCACATTCAGAAATCCCGATCGGAAGCAGTCGATCCGGAATCGAATTTCCTTGATGCAATAAGCCAGGCCACCGCGGCGAATGCGCTGCTCCGTGCCGGAACGAACGCGGACAAGAACCTTTGGAATGATGTGAAATTTGACGCCGGCCTGCGCAAGTCGAATGAAGAGATCGTAGTCTTCGAGCTTGCCGTAGGTTTCGCGATATCCGCCGACGCGCCGCAGCGCTTCCGCTCTTACCAGAATGGAGGAGTGCACAAGGACGTTTCGCCATCGCAAGGCGCGCACGATGGCATCGTGACTGGCCGGAGAGACTTTGAGATGAGAAGGCGCTCCGTCGTCATAAAACTCTTCGCTCCACGTTCCGATGAGCGAGATTTCGGGATGGGCTCTGGCATAAGCCAACTGCACCTCGATGCGATCCGGCTCGCAAACATCGTCGCTGTCCATGCGCAGTGCGAACTCACCGTAGCAGTTTTCCAGGCCGACATTCATGGCATTCGCCAGGCCGCGGCTCTTCGGCAGTCTGATCAGCGACATGTGCAGAATGCGTCGATCGTTGCGATACTGTGCAATGACGTCCTCCTGGCCTCGATCGACGGGGCCATCGACGACAAGTACGATCTGGTCGGGCGGCACGGTCTGCGCATACAGACTCTCGAGGCTTGCCTTGAGATTTACCGCCGTCTCGGCTGCATAGGTCGACATGAGAACGCTGATGGTCGTCCCTGATTGCAGCCGGCGAATGCGATGAACGTCCGGTCTGAGCTCAATGACTGCCGGCGTTGCTTCGAGGGGAAGATTGACATTCTTGTTCATTTTGCCCCCCGGCGAGAAAGAACCGCGGTAGGAGTCCGGAAGAGGATCAAAAGATCCGAACCGAAGCTCCAATTCTTGACGTAGTGCTCATCAAGCTTCACGCGCGTCTCGTAACCGACATCGTTGCGCCCGCTGACTTGCCACAAACCGGTAATGCCGGGGCGGACGCTCTTGTAGAGCGCGGCCACTGGCCCATAATGTGCCATTTCCGACTGCGTCACTGGGCGCGGACCGACGAGGCTCATCTCGTCTTTCAGAACGTTGATGAGCTGAGGAAGTTCATCGAAGCTGGATTGGCGGAGAAAGCGCCCGACGGCCGTAACGCGCGGGTCGAAGGTCAGCTTTTGATTCCGCGCCCATTCGGCGCATGCTTCCGGATGATACGACAGATACTCTTCGAGGCATTGGTCCGCATCGAGGATCATCGTGCGAAATTTGAGGCATCCGAACGGAACGCCTGCGGTGCCGATCCGCCGGTGGCTGTAGAGGACCGGGCCCCCATCCATCGCGACGAAGACTGCGATCACGAGCAGAAGCGGCAGACTGAGGAACAACGCCAACGATGCGACCAGGATGTCGAGCGAACGTTTGCCGAACCGCGATACGCGCCCAAGGCCCAAGTGAAATGGCGTCGCAATCTTCGATCCCAACACCATCGTCGCATCCAGGCTTCTGACAATGGTGGAGGAGGGCACCTGAGGTACATGCGGCTCACCCATGTGAGATCCCTTTTTGGTAGAGCCCCGCGGAAACGGATGTGTTGTTAACGCATTGAACCGACTGAGCTGCCAGATCCGGGTTAGGATGCGCCGGGCGTGACGGGCAGGCTTGGGTGGAGCATCAAAGTAATCATCCGCATTGATGATTTTTTTAGTTGCTAGCGCATAGTAGTTATGAGTTTGGCATCATACCAACGGTGCGCAACGGCCCAAAAGTGTTAGCAAATAATGAATTAATGTTAGCAATAATGTGCTTATATAACTTTCGGATGTATCGATTATCCCATCGGGTTAATTCAAAGTTTCTACTGATCGCGGAGGGATGTTTTTCCATGCAATAGGATTGCGCCAAAAGAGAAGTCGCTCGACTGGGTGCATAAGCGCAGAAATTTATCTGCCCGTAAGAACAATTACTTTCGTCCTGAAATCCCGTGAGAGTCCAATAATCCTAGAATTATGTTATAAAATATCTTATATTTATGTGAATAACGTTGGTGAAACTATATCAAATTGGAACATAATTTCGTTTTTTTTGGCGTGATTTATACCTCAAAAGCATTATGCTCTACCCCTTTTCCCCGATGGTTAAGGAATGATTGCTTCATATAATTCGTGACCGGGCTCTGTTAGTAGAGAAGGTTTTTCGGATGTACCGAGGCACGCAGCAGGTCGCGACCGCTCTGGTTTGCAGAAACTCCATGCTTCGCGAGGGGCTCAAGCATATCCTCTCAGGGACGCGCTTCAGCGTCGAGGTCGAAGCATTCTCGCTCGAGGCTACGTACGAGCAACTGGGAGAGGCGGCGCCGGAACTATTCATCATTGACGCAAACCTCCATCAATCCGCGACGGGCGATGCGGTGCGTGAGCTGAAGGCGAGATATCCCAGCGCGCGAGCCGTCGCTCTGGCCGACGATTTTGACATAGACTGCATGATGTCGACGCTGCACGCGGGAGGCGATGGCTATTGCCTCGCGACGATCGGATGCGATGTTCTCGTCAAATATCTTGACCTCGCGATGCTGGGCGAAATCGTGTTCCCGTCCGGTGTCTTTCTTTCAGCGTTGTCGACCTATTCCGAAATGTCTCACGCGCAACGGCGCGCTGTTACCGAAGGTGTTGAGGATCTGCAGGCGGCCTCGGCCGATTTGCCGTTGCGGACATTATCGACGCGCGAAGCTGAAATTTTGCATTGCCTCATGGAGGGAGCGCCCAACAAGATAATCGCGCGCAGGCTTGAAGTAGCGGAAGCGACGGTGAAGGTCCACATCAAGGCAATTTTGCGAAAGATCCGCGTAGCCAATAGAACGCAAGCGGCGATGTGGGCAGTAGCTCATCTACCAGGGACGAATGCCGAAGGCGGATGGACTGCCCATCGCTGAAATCCGAAAAACAACTGCTTCGATCATTTCTAAACGAAATATGTTTCTTTTCGTCTTCCCACCGCCGGGCGGCGTGACGAGCGGAAGTTGAATTTGTTGTGTCATGAAAGGTCTCGGCCTGCGCGGGGGCAGGCAGGTAGACGGAGCGTTCGCTCTCCATTCCGGCCGCATGTGCCGAGGCTGTGTCCGTGGATGCCTGCACCGCAGTAATCTCTGGGGAGCCCTTCATGTCTCGGAAGACTGGCCAGACGACATCGCAGAATTTCGAGCCGCCCGATCAGGAGGTAAAGCAACACGTGCGCGCCATGCTGCGAAAGCTGACGGCCCTCAAGCGAATGAGCGCCGCGGCCAAAGCGAGCTCAATGAAGAGCTCCTCCTAATGTGATAGAGAAATAGATCTTTCCGTCGGCGTCCGTGACCTCGAGGCGCCAGTCCTTCCACTCGCTCGCCGACGCGTCGTCCTCAGCGCGCAATTCCTCGATTGCCTTCCACGCTTGCGAACGCGCCTGCTCGATATCGCGAACCTCAATTCCGTCCTGGTCAGCGATCCTCTCATTGCCGTTTACGAGGTGAAAATAGCATCTCATCGTCGAGCGAAGGTACTCCCATTCCGCTGGTGTAATGTTGTTTCTGCTAATTTTCCCGGCCATCGGACGTTGCTCAGTATCGATTCCTGTCTAGGTCTGCCAGCCTGTTCTGTCCAGCCTCGGATCCATATCTCCCCCGTGCCGACCGCTGCGCAATTCCCTCCGACGGATTAGAGCAGAAATAGCCTGTGCATTTAATCCGCACTTTCACTTCTTTGGAACGTGCGAAAGCGAACTTGGGAAAGCTGTGAATTTGATCCGCGCGCTGGGTACTTTGCGTGTGCGGCTGTAATTATTTCAAAAATAATTTGAACATCTGTCTAATTGTCCTAGATCCGCTTGTAGGCTAAATTTTCTTATTGCAAAAAGCGCGCGGCACTCCCGGCGCGTTGGGGCCAGAAGGGCTCTCCCATGCGGAAACATTACGACTTGGATAGCTTGGTCGATCCAAGCAATTTTCCTGAGGGCGATAGCCAAGCGAGTGATATCGACGCTCTGCCGAGTCTCGCTCAGCGTCCGAAGGAGTCCGGAGAGAACTGTGTCACCACCCTTCTCGTTGAGCCAAACGCGCTCGTCAGAGAGGGCTTGAAACGTATTCTGGCCGACACCGCCTATAGGTCAGTCGTTGCGGCTCAAAACCTCGAAGACGTCCGGCGCATGCAGGTGGCGCGCGAAACGCCGTTCCTGCTGGTGGTCGATGCGACGGCCAATCACGCTACGTTGTGTCAGCATATCCAGCGCCTCAAGCAGGATGTGCCGGCCGCACGGGTTGTGATGCTTGTGGACGACTATGACCTGCATCAGGTTCTTGCGGCGTTTCAGGCGGGGGCCGATGCCTATTTGACCAAGACCGTCTCGTGCGAGGTTCTGATCAAGACACTTGATCTCGTCATGCTCGGCGAAACGGTTTTCCCATCGGCCGTTCTCAACCTAGTGCGCGAACGGACGAAAGCGGCGGAGCTGTCCGAGGGCGACGACGATGGTCGGTCCGATGAGAAGATGCCCCCGAAGGGATTGTCCGTTCGTGAGACGGTCATCCTTCGCTGCCTGATGGAGGGCGACTCTAACAAGCTGATCGCGCGCAAGTTTGACATCACGGAGGCGACGGTCAAAGTTCACGTCAAGGCGATCCTTCGCAAAATCCGTGCGAAGAATCGGACCCAGGCTGCGATCTGGGCTGCAAGCCACCTATCGGCCGGCGGTCGTGCTTCGACAAGCTGATTGAATAAAGACGTCACGCATAAGTCAGCATCGACATCAATCCCTCCGAGAGAGAGGTCGATGCTTTGATTCCGAGCATGTTGGATAACCGAGACGGGTCGCCAATCGACGTCTTGATGTCGCCGGGGCGCTCGGGGCCATTCGAGACGGAAAGCCCCGGCCTGATCAAGTCAGTGATGGAATGCGCCAGCGTTTGAATCGAGGTCGCTTGTCCTGTGCAGACATTGCTGATCTCAGCTGTGGCCGACCGTTGGCAGTGCAGCCGTTCCATCGCAGCTTGGCAGACTCTGACAGCATCGGTCACATAGACAAAGTCGCGAACCTGATTGCCGTCGCCGTGGATGAGAACGGGGACGTCATCCCGCGCGCGCTGCATAAAAACGGCGATGACGCCTGAATAGGGCGAATGCGGATCCTGGCGCGAGCCGTAGATGTTGAAGAAGCGCAGGCCGAACGATCTCAGGTCTCTGGTTCTTGCGCCAGCGAGCGCATGAAGCTCCATAGCGTATTTGTCCACGCCATAGGCCGAGATCGGCATCTTGGGGTCGTCTTCGCTGATTGGCGTCTTCTGCACATCGCCGTAAATGGCCGAAGAGGAGGCGTAGACAACCGGGATTTCAGATTCCGCTGCCATCTCGAAGATACCGATTGATGCCGAGAGATTGATGCCGTGAGAGGCGTGCCATTCCTGCGTACAACGTGGCACCGACGCGATAGCCGCGAGATGAAAAATGCCATCGCATCCCGTCGACAATGTTTTGAGCGGGCCGTGATCTCTCACGTCGCCCACCACAAGTTCCACATCCCTTGTCAGGTTTTTGCGATGCCCGGTCGAAAGGTTGTCGATCACGATGACGTCGGCTCCGTCTGCAATCAGAGCTTCCGCTAGATGTGAGCCAATAAAGCCGCAACCGCCCGTGACCAGATATCGCTTCGGCACGGTCCCTCCTTTCGACGGCGCTGCAGATTGAGTTGAGCAAGCTCGGCGAAACACCACCGCACCGACGTGCTGAACCCGCGAGTAACTTAAGGTGCCGAGACGGCCGTTCACAGCGGCTCGAAAGCCCTCTCGTGAGGTAGTTCCTTTTCGCTAAAACGAAATTGCCGATGCCGTAACGCGGGCCTATTGATCGGTAGATATAAAGTAACATACGATGCGGATGTCGGATCGCGGCGTCGCCAAGATCCGTCGTGCCGCCGCGGCTGAGGTTGGGGCGTGGCGGCTTCGCGGAGCGCCTTCATGAAGAAAATCACGCCGGTCATCCTCTCCGGTGGAACGGGAACACGGCTATGGCCCCTGTCGCGGGAGTCGTATCCGAAGCAATTGCTTCCTCTGGTGGCCGAGGAAACCCTCCTTCAACAGACAGCGCGTCGCGTCGCCGATCCGGCGCTGTTCAATGATCTCGTCGTGGTTGCGAATGCAGAGCACCGCTTCGTTATTGCAGAGCAATTGCGCTGTATTGGCATGAGCGCAAGACGCATTGCTCTTGAACCCATGGGGAGAAACACCGCGCCCGCTGCCCTGATCGCTGCGCTTTTCGCTTTGCGGGATGACCCTGAGAGTATCTTGCTGCTGATGCCGGCTGATCATGCCATCAGTGATGACGAGGCGTTTCATGTAACTCTGAAGATGGGCATCGAAAGCGCTTGCGATGCGTCGTTCGTTCTATTCGGCATTGAGCCGACCGCGCCCGTGACGGGATATGGTTATATCCATATGGGAAAGCCGGTCGGGCACGGTGTTCGTAAGGTCCTTGCATTCAAGGAAAAGCCCGATCTCGCAACGGCAGAACGCTATCTGGCATCGCATGACTATGCTTGGAACAGCGGTATCTTTCTTTTGTCTGCGCGTGCTTTGATCGATGAAATGCGGTGCCTGGAGCCTGCCTTGCTCCACGCCTGCGAGCGGGCCATTGAAGCGGGGAGGAACGATCTCGATTTCTTACGTCTCGATGCAGCGGCTTTCGCGGAGGCACGGAGCGTTTCGCTTGATCATGCCCTGATGGAGAGAACGAAGAACGCTGTCGTCGTGCCTGCCCGCTTCTCGTGGTCGGATATCGGGACCTGGTCGGCGCTCTGGCAAAGAGGACACAAGAATGCCGAAGGGACGGTGGTCGAGGGCAACGCGACAGCGCATAATGCGCGGGATTGCTACCTGCGCTCCGATGGGCCTCTTGTCGCGGCGCTCGGCGTGCATGACCTGATTGTCGTGGCGACGCACGACGCCGTTCTCGTCACGACGAAGGGGCGTGACCAGGATGTTCGCCCTCTTGTCGAGATGCTGAGGCAATCCGGCCATGAAACGGCGACGCAGACCGTGCGGACCTATCGACCCTGGGGATACTATCAGATCGTCCATTCCGGCGAGCGCTTCAAGGTCAAGCGGATCACGGTGAATCCGGGCGCGAAGCTGTCGCTTCAGAAGCACGAGCATCGCGCGGAGCATTGGATCGTGGTCAACGGAACGGCGTTGGTGACCCGTGACAACGAAGAGACCTTGCTCAAGGAAAATCAGTCTACCTATCTGCCGTGCGGGTGCATCCATCGCCTCGAAAATCCAGGTCCGGAAATCCTCATCCTGATCGAGGTGCAATCCGGCGCCTATCTCGGCGAGGATGACATCCTGCGGCTGGACGATCTCTACGAACGCGCTTGAGGTGTGACGCCATGTAATCGAATGTTTCGCTACCTGGCATGATCAAGCTCGACCGAACTGACTCGACGTTGGGCTACAGGGTAACTCTAGCGTGCGGCCACGGAGTCCACGATCCTGGCCACCTAGAAAGGCCGACCGTCGGGCAAGGCTGCGACCGCCCCGCCGCGAAAGGCAACCCTGACCGGCGCTGCCGTATGTTCACATCGCTCGTACGAGGGCTTATACCCCAAGTCGATTGCCCTCTTGGAGCTGAGAGATGACCGTTCACCAGAAGCCTGTCGACCGTCGCATTTTGGACCTCAAGGATCCCTCCCTTCTGGTGTCGCAAGCCTATGTGGCGGGCGAATGGATCTCCGCGCCGGACGGCAAGACCATCGCCGTGACGGACCCCTTCGACGGGGCGCTGCTCGCCGAAGTGCCGGATCTGGGTCCCGAGGTGGTACGCCGGGCCATCGACAAGGCCTATGAAGTGCAGAAGGAATGGGCCGCGCGCATAGCCAAGGAACGCAGCCAGATCCTGAAGCGCTGGTATGATCTCATCATCGCCAATGCCGACGATCTCGCGCTGATCCTTACCACCGAGCAGGGCAAGCCGCTGGCGGAGGC
This sequence comes from Microvirga terricola, assembly GCF_011777495.1. GTDB lineage: Bacteria > Pseudomonadota > Alphaproteobacteria > Rhizobiales > Beijerinckiaceae > Microvirga > Microvirga terricola. The sequence goes on from NZ_JAATJS010000002.1 coordinate 381,873, forward strand.
CAAGGGCGAGGTGCTGTCGAACGCGGCTTATATCGAATGGTTCGCGGAGGAGGCCAAGCGCATCTACGGCGACATCATTCCGCCGGCGCGAGGCGACCAGCGCATCGTTGTCCTCAAGCAGCCGGTCGGCGTCTGCGCGGCGATTACGCCGTGGAATTTTCCCAATGGTATGATTACCCGCAAGGCGGGTCCTGCGCTTGCGGCGGGCTGCACCATGGTGTTGAAGCCCGCGGCCCAGACGCCGCTTTCGGCCTTTGCGCTGGCTGTGCTTGCGGAGCGGGCAGGGGTGCCGAAAGGTGCTTTCTCGGTCGTGACGGGTGACGCCGCGCCCATCGGCAAGGAGTTTTGTCACAATCCGAAGATTGCCAAGATCACCTTCACCGGCTCGACCAATGTGGGCCGCTGGCTCATGAAGGAAGCTGGCGACAGCATCAAGCGGCTGTCGCTGGAGCTGGGCGGCAACGCGCCCTTCATCGTGTTCGATGATGCCGACCTCGATGCGGCGATTGAGGGCGCAATGATGTCGAAGTTCCGCAATGCGGGCCAGACCTGCGTCTGCGCCAACCGCATCTACGTGCAGGACACGGTTGCCGATGCTTTCGTGGAAAAACTGACGGTGAAAGTGCAGGGTCTCAAACTCGGACGCGGCACTGACGCGGGCGTCACGCAGGGGCCGCTCATTGACGACCGCGCCGTGACGAAGATGGAAGAGCATGTGGCCGATGCTCTCGCCAAGGGTGGCAAGCTCGTTGTAGGTGGCAAGCGCTCAGGTCTCGGCGGCACCTTCTTCGAACCCACGGTGATCACGGGGGTTCAGCAATCGATGAAAGTGGCGAAGGAAGAAACCTTCGCACCTCTGGCCCCGATCATCCGCTTCAAAGACGAGGCCGAGGTGATCGCGATGGCGAACGACACCGAATTCGGCCTTGCAGCCTACTTCTACGCCCGTGACATGTCGCGTGTGTGGCGCGTGGCGGAGGCGCTGGAAAGCGGCATGGTCGGCGTCAACACGGGCCTTCTCGCCAACGAGATGGCGCCCTTCGGCGGCGTCAAGCAGTCCGGCATGGGCCGGGAAGGGTCGAAATACGGCATCGAGGGCTTCCTCGAAATCAAGTATGTCTGCCTGAGCGGCATCTGATCGAAAAAGGGCCTGACGGAGCGATCGTCAGGCCCTTTGTTTTTTCATCTCTTTACTCTCGAGCGTCGAGCACCATGCGCGCAAGTTCGGCGAAGCCCTCGCCGGAGTGACCATCGGTGATGTAAGCGGGCTTATTCGTCAGACGGTGAGCGAAAGCATGGACGTTCGCCACGCCGACGCTCAAGGGAAACGCTGCAAACATCGGCTCGTCATTGGGCGAGTCGCCCGCAAAGACCACGCTCTTTTTTGCCGTTTCCCAATCGATACCGAAGACGTCGGCCAAAAGCGTCTTTGCCATGCTGAGCTTATTATAATCGCCGAACCAGCCATTCACATGGATTGAGCTGACCTTGGCCTGCGCGCCGGCCCGCTCGAACACCGCGACGATCCGGTCGACCTCGGATTCAGGCAAAGCGGGAACGTCCTCACAGAAATCGATGGCGAGGTCGGCCACGCGATAATCCTGGTCGCTCGCAAGCGCGGTCCCGGGAACGGTCCCCAGAACCTCTTTCTCGATCAGGTCGAGGCGGGCGCGGTTGCGAATGCGCTCCTCGCGGCTCGCCCAGAAATGCTGATGCATCTTCTTCTGTTGCCGGTCGTAGCGAAAATAGAAAGCGCCGTTCTCGCCGACGACTGCGTCCACCGGCCACATGCGGGCGATATGATCGCACCATCCTGCGGGACGCCCGGTGACCGGGATCACCAGAAGACCGGCCCGATGCAACTGCTCCAGGGCGGCATAGGCCGAGGCCGTCAACGTACCTTCGGTCGTCACCGTATCATCGATATCGGTCAGGACCGCGCGGATCGCGCGGGCTTCAGCGCGGGAGAATTGCGAAAGGGGCTTCATGCGTCCGCTCCGTGGGTTGCAGGGCGGCGGTCGAAAAGGCGGTCTTGCATGCCGGGGATTTCCCTCGAAACGTCATTGTGTTCTTCTCGTGAGGAGACCTAAAAGACGAGCTTAACGAGATCAAGCGTCTAGTTTAGCCGGCATATGACTTCGCAGGCGGCGGGGTGGCGCTGAGGAGAGCGCAATGGGGATCACGAGGACATCATTCGGCGCCATCGATGGCTCGCCCGTCGACGCTTATGAAATCCATGCCGGGGTCTTGCGGGCCAAGGTCATCACCTATGGCGCGATCCTGAGCGAACTCTATGCTCCGGATCGGAACGGCCGCTCCGAGGATATTGTGCTCGGCTATGACGATCTGGACTCCTACCTGCGCTATCGGGGCTCGGCAGGTGCCGTGTGTGGGCGATATGCCAATCGCATCGCGAAGGCCCAATTCACCCTCGATGGCGAGACCCATTCGCTTACCGTCAATGAGGCGCCCAACCACATTCACGGTGGTTCCAAAGGCTTCAACAAACAGATCTGGAACGCGGAAGCAGACGAGGCGTCAAACACCCTGCGCTTCACACTCGACAGGCCCGATGGGGACGAAGGCTATCCCGGCCGCGTCGAGGCCTCTGTTACCTACCGGCTGACGGCAGAGCCGGCGCTTGAAGTCGTCTTCGAAGCGACGACCGACAAGCCGACCGTCATCAACATGGTCCATCACGGCTATTGGAACCTTGCGGGTCATGGCTCGGGCAACGTGTGCGATCAGTTGCTGCTGCTTGAGGCAGATCACTATACGCCGGTGGGGCCGGGGAAGATTCCGACCGGCGAGATTGCGCCGGTCGCGGGTACGGCGTTCGACTTCGGGACCCTGCGGCCCATCGGCGCGATGATCGATGATCTCTCGCAACTGCCAGAGGCGGCATACGACCATAATTTCTGCATCAACGGCGAGAAGGGAACGTTGCGCCGTGCCGCCCACGCTGCCGATCCTCGCTCAGGGCGTGGGTTGGAGATCTGGACCGATCAACCTGGCGTGCAGTTCTACACCGCCAACCATTTCGAGAAACTGCCCGCCATCGGAAAGGGTGGCGTGCCTTATGGCAAACACGCGGGCTTCGCGCTGGAAACCCAAGTCTATCCGAACTCACCCAACGAGCCTCACTTTCCCTCTGCCGCTCTGCGACCTGGCGAGATCTATCGCCATGTCATGCGCGTACCCTTCTTCACCCTATGATCACGACCATGCCGAACGATTCTGAAATCCTGCATGCTCTTTTCCGCGCGGCGCTCGACGCGGCGTTGCCCGACGGCAAGTTCGAGGGGCGACTGCCCGCGATCCCGAAGGGACGCACCATCGTTCTCGGCGCGGGTAAGGCGTCGGCGCGCATGGCTTCGGCATTCGAGGAGGCCTGGACGCGCCATGGCGGAACCTGCGAGGGGCTTGTGGTGACGCGCTATGGTCATACCACCCCGACGCGCTTTGTCGAGGTCGTGGAAGCTGCGCACCCCGTCCCCGACGAGGCGGGGTTGGATGCGGCGCGGCGCATTCTGACATTGGCGCGCGAAGCTGGGCCTGACGATCTCGTGGTGTGTCTGATTTCAGGCGGGGCGTCGGCACTGCTGTCGCTTCCCGCCGAAGGCATTTCACTGGCCGACAAGCAGACGATCAATCGCGCCCTGTTGAAATCTGGCGCGCCGATTGGCGAGATGAACCTCGTGCGCAAGTCGTTGTCCGCGATCAAGGGCGGCCGCCTCGCGGCGAGCGTTCGTGGTGCGCAGCTTGTGACGTATCTGATCTCCGACGTTCCCGGAGATAACCCATCGAGCATCGGCTCGGGGCCGACGATTCCCGAAGCCGTCGATCCGGAAGTTGCGCTGTCGATCCTGCGCAATTACTCCATCGACGTAGCCGACTCCGTCGTTGCGGCCATACGCGCCAATGCTTTGGAGAACAGCGCAGCAGGTGGCGTCGTGCACATGCTGGCGACGCCAAAGATGGCACTCGATGCGGCAGCAGTGAAGGCACGTGAGTTCGGATTGCAGCCGCTTATTCTCGGCGATGCTATCGAGGGAGAAGCGCGCGAGGTTGCGCGCGTGATGGCGGGCATTGCTCACTCCGTCGTTCAGCATGGAGACCCGATCAAAGCACCGTGCGTCCTGCTCTCCGGCGGTGAAACCACTGTCACCGTGAGGGGGAAGGGGCGGGGAGGTCGCAATGCCGAGTTCTTGCTGGCGCTGGCGCTTAAAGGCGAAGAGCGGGTGTCTGCCATCGCTTGCGACACGGACGGGATCGATGGATCCGAAGACAATGCCGGTGCATGGTTCGATGCGAAGTTGCTCGATGATGCGCGCGTCAGAGGGATCAACCTCGCATCATATCTCGTGAATAACGATGCCTACACGGCCTTTGCGCAGCTTGACTGCCTCGTCATCACGGGGCCGACGCTGACGAACGTCAACGACTTCCGTTGCATTCTCATCCGCCCTTGAGAGAGCGGCTTAAGCCTTCGGCAGGATGATCGTCACGGTCGTGCCGCTATCTCTTGCACTCTCGATCTGCAAGCGGCCGCCGTGAAGCTTGAGAATATGCCACGCGAGGCTAAGGCCTAAGCCCGTTCCGGGAATGGACTTTGCGTTCTCTCCGCGGAAGAAAGGCTGCATCAGGAAGGGGAGGTCATTCTCTCCGATGCCTATTCCCTCGTCTCTGACGGTGACCGTCACTTCGTCGCCTTTCATGTCGCCGATGACATGAATCGGACGATCTAGGGGCGAGTACTTCGTGGCGTTGGAGAGAACGATAATCAAGACCTGTTCAAGCAGGATCGGATCGGCGGTGATGAGTGGCGGCAGGTTGCGGATCTTGAGATCGAAAGTCCGCGGTGAAGCCTGCGCGCTCTGTTCTGAACAGACGCGACGCAACAGCGCTTCGATGTTGAATTGACTGCGGTCCGGAACAATCGCACCGGCATTGGCGCGCGTATAGGACATGACCGTGTCGATCAATTCCTGAAGACGCTGGCTGGCGCGCCATATCTTTTCCGCGCGCTCGCGAATGTCCTCCTGACTAAGCTGATCGGTGCGCCGCATCATACCTTGAGCAAGGGTCGAGATCGTCGAGAGCGGCGTCGTCAATTGATGGGCGAGAAGAGCCAGTCGGCTCATCGGGCGGGCGGTCTCCTTTTCCGCGCTGTGATCATAAGACTGTCGAGAATGTATTTCGGGCCTGGGCAATCAAATAGCTCGTCAGCGGGCATTAAAAGATTATAACATATACACAAGATACTCTGTTCCGCCAAGCTGAGCCTTTCGTGGGGCCGTGTAGAGTCGAACCCAGGCCATTAATGACTGCGGAAACATCAAATTCGCTGCCGAGCTGAACGTATTTCTGTTCGCCGATGTGATGTGCGACTATTATTTCGCTATATCGCAACGAATTGTTCAACTGTGAATGTATAAATATTAATAAAACTGCGCTGAGAATATGCAGAGATCGCCATTCGCGTCATATTCTATGCTGCGATCTTGCTTCTATGCTTAAGATAATGGAATCGGTAAAGATCGCATTGAAAGCGCAGCAACCGCGATTGATTATTTGAAATGCAATAGGGCCCGGCCTCGCGCCGGGCCTTTTTGTTATCCCGCCTTGCGAATGACGAAGGCGAGCTTCGTTCCGTCCTGCTGCTGGTCTTCCAGAACATCCCCTGTCTCGCGAATGAGATTGGGAATATCGATGGAGGCGAGAGGGTCGGTGCAGACGACGCGCAAGGTCGCGCCAGGCTCAAGGGTTCGAAGAACCTTGCGTGTCCGCAACACAGGCAGCGGGCATTTCAGTCCTGAAAGGTCGAGTTCGATCATCCGCGACGCTTCTCCTGGCACTGCCTTTAGAGGCGATCCGCGAATTGCTCAACCATTGCCTTGGCGGAAACAAGATCCTCGGGCGTGTTGATATTGAAGAAGGGGTCGAACGGAGTTGTCGGCCAGACAGCCCGCGCGACTCTATGCCGTCGCGTCCAGTCTTCCACACGACGCAGGTGATCAACTGTAACGGCTTGGTGCAGATCGTGCCGCAAATTCACCGGCCAAAGGCCGATGGCGTGGTGAGATCGATCACTCGAAGCGGCGCACGCGAGAGGAGCCTGCTCCGCATCCCGCACCCGATGCAGGCGCGTCACCAGATCTTGGGGGACGAACGGCGCATCGCCTGTCACGCTCACGAGCCATTCAATTGACGGGCGATGGATGGCCGCCCAATCGAGCGCCGCGAGCACGCCCGCCAACGGACCCGCATAGTCAGGGACATCGTCCTGGATGATTGGCAGTCCCAGGTCGCGAAAGCGGTTTGCATCGCCATTCGCGCTGATGATGAGCCCCTCGCATTGTGGTGACAGCCGTTCCACGATCCGCGCAATGAGCGTGCAGCCTCCTAGCGTGAGAAGCGGCTTGTCAATGCCGCCCATGCGCGTTGCGCGCCCGCCCGCCAGAATGACGCCGAGTGTCGCGGGATGCTGCGTCATCACGTGTGTTTATTCAATCACGATGCGCGGCGCGGCGCGCGCGGCTGCGGTTCCTGTCAACGAGGCGAGAACCTGACGGGCGATGTCCTTGTAAATCTTCGCATGAGGTCCTTCGGGATCGGCGACGACGACGGGGTGGCCGGAATCCGACAGCTCGCGGATTGTCATGTTGAGAGGAACCTCGCCGAGGAACGGAACGCCGAGGCGCTGCGCTTCCGCGCGAGCGCCGCCGTGGCCGAAGATGTGGGAGGTCTGTCCGCAATGGGGGCAAACGAAGGTCGCCATGTTCTCGACGATCCCGAGGATAGGGATTTCCACCCGCTTGAACATGGCAACGCCGCGTCGCGCATCAATGAGGGCGAGATCCTGAGGAGTCGAGACGATGATGGCGCCTGCGAGCGGAGTCGCCTGCGCCATGGTGAGCTGCGCATCGCCGGTGCCGGGCGGCATATCGACCACCAAAACGTCGAGGTCGCCCCACGCGACTTCCCGCAGCATCTGCGTGATCGCCGACATGACCATCGGCCCGCGCCAGATCATCGCGGCCTCCTCATCAACGAGGAAGCCGATGGACATGACCTTGATGCCGTAGGCCTCCATCGGTTCGAGGATGCGCCCTTCGAGCAGATTGGGCTTGCCGTGGATGCCGAGCAGCTTCGGCATCGAGGGGCCGTAGATATCCGCATCGAGAAGGCCGACCCTCAGGCCCAGCGCTTTCAGCCCGAGGGCCAGATTGACAGCCGTCGTCGATTTGCCGACGCCGCCCTTGCCGGAGGCCACGGCGATCACGTGGGTGACGCCCGGAATGCGCTGCGTCTTGGATTGCTGCGCCGCTGCAGGACGCCGCGCCTCGCTCCCGCTGGAGCGTACCACCGTCGGGCCAGAGGAGGCGGGGCGCTCAGCCGTCAGGCTGGCGAACACCGCCTTGACGCCGGGCAAGCCCTGCACCGCCGTTTCCGCCGCGCGGCGGACGGTTTCCATGCTGGCGGCCTCCGCGGGCTCGATGAAGATCGAGAACATGACCCTGGCGGCCTCGTCCACCACCACCTCCGACAGGCGGCCCGACGTCACGAGGCTTGTCCCGCTCGCGTCGACCGGAATGGTCGAGAGGGCCTGGAGCACATGTTCACGGGTAATTGCCACGATGGGGCCTCCTCAGCGGTTCTGTCGATATTCTGTCCTACCATGTATAGGCTCGCAGCCGTCCCGTTAAGGCGTTTTCTTCGCCGGCTTGGCATGCACGCGGCCTTCCCTTGAGATCATAAGGCAGTGACTAGCGGGCCCAAGGGCGCGCGCGTTGAAACTGATCGCCCCGGCAAGCAGTTCAGTCCTGTGTTTTTGCATTCCCTGAGACGCGATGGAGGGAAGGATGAAGCCGATCCGGCTGGCTGTGGCTGCGGTCTTTCTCCTGGCCTCTCCCGCCCTCGCCCAACCAGTGGCGCAATCGCCTACCGGCAATCTGGAGAAACTGTCCCCTGGCACCGGAACCGTCGCGCCGAGGCCTATTCCGCAGGGCGGCCGGCGGGCGGAGGTCATTCGCAAGCATCTCGAAAACATCCGGTTGCCGCCGGGCTTCAAGATCGGCCTCTATGCTATCGTGCCGGATGCCCGGCACATGGCGGTGGGGCCATCGATCGGCATCGTCTTCGTAGGAACCCGTAAGGGCCACGTCTATGCGGTGGCGGACCGCGACAAGGATCGGATAGCCGACGAGGTGACGGCCTTCGCGCCTCCCATCCAATTCAGAGTGCCGAACGGCGTCTGCTTCTCACGAGACGGCGTGCTGTTCGTGGTCGAACAGAACCGCGTCCTCGAATTCCCGGCCGCCGAGTCTCTCTTTGAGCGACCAGATATTGCCGCGTTCGTCGTCACCAAGCAGGGCGAACTCATTCCGCCCTCCGAGGAGAGCTACAATCACACCGCCCGGGTGTGCCGCATCGGGCCGGACAACAAGCTCTACATCGCGCTCGGCCAGCCCTACAACGTGCCGCCGCGGGACAAGATCGCCCTCTACAACAAGGTTGGCGTGGGCGGCATCATCCGCATAGACCAGGACGGGAAGAGCCGTGAGGTCTATGCGACGGGCATCCGCAATTCCGTTGGGATGGACTTCAACCCAGCCGACAAGACCCTGTGGTTCACGGACAATCAGGTTGACGGTATGGGCGACGACCGGCCCCCGGAGGAACTGAACCGCGCGCCCCAGATCGGTCAGAATTTCGGCTTCCCCTATTATGGCGGAGACAGGGTGCGGACCAACGAGTACAAGAACGATCCCCTCCCGGCGGGTCTCGTCCCGCCTCAGGTGGAGATGGCTGCTCACGCCGCCAATCTCGGCATGACCTTCTATACGGGGACGATGTTCCCTCAATTCTACCGGGGCGGCATCTTTACGGCCCAGCACGGCTCCTGGAACCGCACCAAGCCGATTGGCGCGCGCGTGATGTTCACCTCCCTCAAGCCGGACGGCACGGCAGACCAGAGCGAGGTCTTCGCCGAAGGCTGGCTGACGGAAAACGGCGAATATCTCGGGCGGCCCGTCGATGTGGCGATGTTGCCGGATGGGTCGCTCCTCGTCTCGGACGACACGGCGGGCGCGATCTATCGCATCTCCTATGAGGGACAATGAGGGTGCTGCGAGCTTGAAATCGTAGGCGGCCCTTCGCTATTGTCGCGCCTTTCTGAAGGCGGCTAGGAGCAGGCGATGGTGGACATCGCGACCAGGGTCTACAACCACACTTGGAAGATCGACCCGATCGTCAGGTCCGTTCTGGACACGGATTTCTATAAGCTCCTGATGGCGCAGACGATTTTCCGTCGCCACCGGGACGTGCAGGTCACTTTCGGCATCCAGAACCGGACGACCCGCATCCGCCTGGCCGACATCATCGACGCAGGCGAGTTGCGCGAGCAGCTGGACCACGTGCGCTCCTTGTCCCTGACCCGGGGCGAGTCGACCTGGCTGCGCGGCAACACCTTCTACGGCAAGCGGCAGATGTTCTCGCCGGAATTCATGGATTGGCTGGAGGCCTTCCGCTTTCCGGATTACCTGCTTGAAAAGCAGGACGGCCAATATGTCCTGACCTTCCACGGCCCCTGGATCGAGACCACCATGTGGGAGATCCCGGCGCTCGCCATCCTGAACGAGCTGCGCTCGCGCGGCATCCTCAAAGACATGGGCAAGTTCGAGCTTCAGGTGCTCTATGCCCGGGCCATGACGCGGGTGTGGGAGAAGATCGAGCGGTTGAAGGCCTTACCCGGCCTGTCCATCTCCGATTTCGGCACCCGCCGCCGCCACGGCTTCCTGTGGCAGGACTGGTGCGTGCAGGCGATGATCGAGGGGCTGGGCTCCTCGTTCCTCGGCACATCCAATTGCCTCATCGCCCTTCGGCGCGAGGTGGAGGCGGTAGGCACCAACGCGCATGAATTGCCGATGGTCTATAGCGCGCTGACGGATGACGAAGCCGACATGGCGCAGGCGCCTTATCGCGTGCTGGCCGACTGGCAGGAGGATTACGAAGGCAACCTGCGGATCATCCTGCCGGATACCTACGGCACCACGAATTTTCTCAAAAATGCGCCTGACTGGATTCCGTTCTGGACCGGCATTCGCGTCGATTCCAAGGACCCCATCGAAGGAGGCGAAGAGGCCATCGAGTGGTGGCGCTCGCGCGGGCAAAATCCGCAAGAGAAACTCGCGATCTTTTCCGATGGTCTCGATGTCGATGTGATCGAGCGTATTCACAAGCATTTCCACGGCCGCATGCGCATCGGTTATGGCTGGGGCACGCTTCTGACGAACGATTTCCGTGGCCTCGTGCCGGATGGCGGACTCGATCCGATTTCGATTGTCTGCAAGGTCATCTCCGCCAATGGGCGGCCGACCGTGAAGATTTCCGATAATCCCACCAAGGCCCTGGGGCCGAGGGCCGAGATTGAGCGTTACAAGCGTGTGTTCCATGTGGGCGCGCAGAGCGCACAGCCTGTTCTGGTGTAAATCATGAGCATAACCGTCGATTTGAATTGCGACATGGGCGAAGCATTCGGCCCCTGGCCCATGGGCGATGACGAGGCGATGCTCGACATCGTGTCCTCTGCCAACATCGCTTGCGGTTTTCATGCGGGCGATCCGTCCATCATGTTCCAAACGGCGGAAACGGCGAAGCGTAAGGGGGTCGCTATTGGCGCGCATCCCGGCTTCAATGATCTGCAAGGGTTTGGTCGCCGGGTGATCCGTGGCGACAGTCCCGCGGAGATCGAGCGCATGATCGCCTATCAGATCGGCGCGATGCAGGCGGTCGCCGCTTTGGCGGGACATCACGTGACCTATGTGAAGGTGCACGGTGCGCTCAACAACATGGCGAACGAGGACGAGGATCTGGCGCTGGCCATCGCCCGCGCCGTCAAGGGCGTCGATGCAAGCCTCGTCAATGTCTGCATGCCGGGCCTCTTGATGGAAAAGGCGTCGCATCAAGTCGGCGTCAGAGTCGCGCGCGAGTTTTTTGCCGACCGGACCTATGAGGAAAACGGCACCTTATCGAGCCGCAAGAAGCCGGGCTCTGTTCTCCATGATGCTGACGCGGCGGCGGAGCGTGTATTGCGTGCCTTGCAGGACAAGGCAGTGACAACCCTTTCCGGCAAGCGCATCCCCATTGAGATCGACACCATCTGCGTTCATGGCGATGAGGCGAGCGCGGTCGCGATGGCGCGCACGGTTCGTGCCAAGCTGGAGGCTAATGGCGTTTCCATTGCGCCATTCTCCAGGCGCTGAGAGATGTCGTTCAAAGACCATTTTTCGACCAGCTCTGCCGGCTACGCCATCTATCGACCCACCTATCCGCGTGAGCTTGTCGATTATCTGGCGGACCTCTGCACCGCGACCGACGTCGCGCTCGATGTGGGGTGCGGAACAGGGCAGCTCTCGGTGCTGCTCGCGGACCGCTTCAAGCGCGTCATCGCCACCGATGCCAGCGCACAGCAGATCGAAAAAGCTGGACCGCATGAGCGCGTCGAATACCGCGTCGCGCCGGCCGAAAGCAGCGGTCTTGCCGACCATTCTGTCGATCTTATCACGGCTGCGCAGGCCGCCCACTGGTTCGATCTTCCAGCCTTCTATGCAGAGGCGCGGCGCGTGGGGAAGGCGGGCGCGGTGCTGGCCCTCATCTCCTATGGCGTCGTGCAAGCTGACACCGATATCGATCCCGTCATTCAGCATTTCTACAAAGCCGTGCTCGGCCCTTATTGGCCACCGGAGCGTCGGCATGTGGAGATGGGTTACCGCTCCCTCGACTTCCCATTTGAGGAACTGACTACGCCGCCCATGGCGATCGAGGTCGCATGGCGCGCGTCCGATTTCACGGGCTATGTGGACACCTGGTCGGCGGTTCGCGCCATCGAGAAAGTGCTCGGCCGCGCGCCCATCGAAGCTTTCGAGCGTGAACTCATCGCCGCATGGGGCGACCCTGAGACGCGCCGCATCATCCGGTTCCCGCTCTCGCTGCGCGTTACAAAGCTTTAGGGCTGTTCAGAGCGGGAGGCGCGTGGCTTCAATGCACCAACTCCATGCGGTTCACATCCACAAGGCCATAATCGGTGATCTTGAGATGTGGGATCACCGGCAGAGGCAGGAAGGCGACCTGTAGAAACGGCTCCGGTAGCGTAACGCCCAGCGCTTTGGCGGCATCGCGCAAGGGGTTGAGCGCGTCGCGCACCTCCTCATAAGGCCGGTCGCTCATGAGGCCCGCGATGGGCAGGGCCAACTCCGCGCGGACGACACCATCGGACACGACGACGAAACCGCCCTGGATGTCCCGCAGGCGATTGACCGCAATTGCCATGTTGGCGTCGCTCGCGCCGACGACGCAGATGTTGTGGCTGTCATGCCCGACGGAGGATGCAATCGCGCCGCGCTTCATGCCGAAGCCATGCACGAAGCCAAAGCCGATATTGTCGTTGATGCCGTGACGGGCGACGACGGCGACTTTCACGACGTCCTGTCCAAGATCGATCTGCCGAACACCGTCGCGAACGGGGAGGGTGAGGTGCAGATCCTCTGTAATGATCCGGCCCGGGATGACGCCGATCACTCGGGTCTCGCCGGAGGTTGCTTCGATTCTGAACTGATCGGCGCTGACAACGCGAGACTTGACACTGTTGAGGCCGACGGGCGCAATCATCTCGCGGCTCTGGAACAAAGTCTCGTTCACCAATCGGCCACCGGAGATCACGTCCGAAACCGCACAAGCTTCGAGATCGTCGAGAAGCACGATGTCGGCCCGCTTGCCCGGTGCGATGATGCCGCGATCCGTCAGGCCGAACGCCTGCGCTGCGCTGAACGAAGCGGCGCGATAAACCGCAAGCGGCTCGCACCCCAGCGAGATCAGCGTCCTGATCATGAAATCAAGGTGCCCTTCCTCGGCGATGTCGAGGGGATTGCGATCATCCGTGCAGAGCGCGAGGAAGGGAGATGTTGCGACGGTGAGAAGGGACGCGAGCGCGTGCAAGTCCTTCGAGACCGATCCCTCACGGATCAGCACCGTCATGCCTTTGCGGATTTTTTCCAGGGCTTCGTCGGCGCTCGTCGTCTCGTGATCGGTGCGAATACCGGCTGCGAGATAGCCGTTCAAATCGAGACCGCGCAGCAGCGGCGCATGCCCATCGATATGCCGGTTGGAAAAGACTTCGATCTTTGCGAGGCAACCAGGATCTGCCGCCAGGACGCCGGGAAAGTTCATGAACTCCGCAAGGCCGATGACCTTGCGATGATCGCGATAGCGCAGAAGATCGGCGGCTTCGATGCGTGCGCCCGCTGTCTCAAGATGTGTCGCGGGCACGCAGCTCGAAAGCTGCACACGCAGATCCATGATCGTACGTTCGGCGCAGGACAGGAAATAATCGAACGCGGCTGTGCCGATGACATTCGCCATCTCGTGCGGGTCACAGATCGCCGTCGTCACGCCATGCGGGAGAACGCAGCGGTCAAACTCGAAGGGGGTGACGAGGGAGGACTCGACGTGCAGATGAGTGTCGATGAAGCCAGGCACCGCGATGCGCCCGCGCCCGTCGATGGTGCGGGCACTGCGGTACCGTCCATATGTTCCGACAATGGTGTCGCCGCAGATGGCGATGTCGGTTGGAGTCAGCGTGCTGGTGACGAGATCGAACAGGCGCACGTCGGTGATGACGAGGTCGGCGGAAGCGGAACCACGGCCCTGCGCGATGCGGGCTGCGATGGCCGTGGCGTCAATCTGTCTCGTCATGCTGCGCGAGGGTCCTCACCAACTTCGGCGCTCTCCATTGTCGATATGGATCAGGCCGTTGCGATAGATCTTAAGCCCGCCGACTTCGGGACGCGAGCGTAAATACGCCATCAGACCCCTCGTGCGGGAGTGAACCCGCATGTCGATGGCTCGACAGGAGAGGTGGAGCGAGTGGCGCGCCCCTCCGGCGCGCCAGTTATGGCCGGCGGTTCTGTGGGTGGATTCGATGCTGACAGTGCCGAACTTGGCCGCGATGTCGCCCACAACCTCCCTAAGATCGCCGGGCAGGCACTTTGTTGGCGCGCTGGCTTGGACGGTGATGGCGCCCTGCTCAACATAGGCATAGAAGCCGGACAAAGTCCTGGGGCCTTGCGAGGGAAGGCTCCCCATTTTCGATGGGGGCTTCAAGCTATCTGCCGGAGGCAAGCTTGCGAAGCGGAGCGGTTGCTCCTCGCCGCTTTCGGCATGGACCGATGCAACAGGTACTCCTGACAAAAACGCGCTCGCCAAAAGCACGAGCCAAGGCGCTCGATGGACTCGAGGGACGGTGCTCATCGGGTCTCTCCCCGTCTTGAGCCCCCACTTCCACTGACCGCGTGCAAACGATCAGCGCGACGGTTTACGTCGCTTAGTGGCCAGTCAACTGGCGTTGGCCCCCCGTACAGCGAAGCTAACTAAACTGCTTGTTTAGGAAGACAAGTGTGCAATCGAGGTATTAATTGGTTGCTTGTTCGCAAAGCGTGGGAAAACAAGGCAGTAAATGAGATTCTTTAGGCTGGAGTTTTTGTATTTTTCTTGAAATAAAGTTGCGATCCCTCAGCCTTGTGGGGGATGGTCACAAGACACACATTCTGCCTCGGTGGCGTTACGTTCACGGAGAGTGAGGAATGGCAGCATCCGGTGCCGGGTACTTCGATTACGTCAAGGTTGTCGGTTCGAGCCGTGAGGAGACCATTGCGCGCGTAACATTGGTCGCCACGCTTCTCGATAGCGCCTTCCGCATTCCGGGCTTGAGGCGCCGCATCGGGCTCGACGCGGTAATCGGCCTTGCTCCCGGCGTCGGCGATCTGATCGCTGCGGCGCTCGGCAGCTACATCATCTGGGAGGCGAGCAGGCTCGGCCTGCCACGGCGGAAGATCGCGCGGATGATTGCCAATCTGGTTTTCGACACCGCCATCGGCGCCGTCCCCGTTGCCGGAGACGCCTTCGACATCTTCTTCAAAGCGAACATGCGAAACCTGCGCATCATTCATGAACATTTCGGCATGCGGAAACGCGGGCCCTCGTGAAATCGACGGCTCCGGCGTTCACATTGGCGAGCGCTGAGCTGTCTTCAGCCTCATGAAAAAGGCGCGGTCGGGGCCGCGCCTTTTTTCTTATCGATGGCTTGAGATGAACTGCTTGAAGCGTTCCGATTTCGGCGCGCCGAACACCTCAGCGGGCGGGCCTTCTTCTTCCACCACGCCCTTGTGGAGAAACACGACGCGGTTCGACACATCGCGGGCGAAGCCCATTTCGTGCGTCACCACCAGCATCGTGCGGCCCTCTTCAGCCAGCGAGCGCATGACGCGCAGCACTTCGCCGACGAGTTCGGGGTCGAGAGCGGATGTCGGCTCGTCGAACAGCATCACGTTGGGCCGCATCGCGAGCGCGCGCGCAATGGCCGCACGCTGTTGCTGGCCGCCGGAGAGGTGAGAGGGATATTGATTGCGCTTGTCGGCAATGCCGACCTTCGCGAGCAATTCCTCGGCCTCCGCAATACACTCCGCCTTGGGGCGCTTCTGCACATGGACGGGCGCTTCGATCACGTTCTCAAGGATGGTCATGTGGGACCAGAGATTGAAGCTCTGGAACACCATCGCCACACGCGAGCGGATGCGGTCGACCTGGCCGCGATCCGCAGGCTCCATGCCGCGCCGGCCTTGTTTCAGCTTGATCGTCTCGCCGCCGATGCGGATGTCGCCGGAATCGGGAACCTCCAGCATGTTGATGCAGCGGAGCATGGTCGACTTGCCAGAGCCGGAAGCGCCGAGGATCGAGATCACATCGCCCTCCTTCGCATCGAGCGACACGCCCTTGAGGACCTCGAGCGAGCCGAAGCTCTTGCGAAGATTGCTGACGGAAACGGCGGGAGTGGTCTGAGATGACACGGATGTGACTCCACTAGACATGGACGGCCTCCAAAGCCGGCTTGACGGCCGGCGGACGGCGCAGGTGGGGCGAAAGCCACCACTCGATTGCCATGATGATGCGCGTGATGGTGAAGTTGAGGATCAGGTAGATGACCCCGGCAACCACGAAGACTTCGACGGCGCGGAACGTCTGCGAGATCAGCTTCGCGGCAATGCCCGTCACTTCCATCATGGTGATGATGGAGGCCAGCGACGTCGCCTTGACCATGAGGATGAGTTCACTGCCATAGGCCGGCAGCGCCTGACGCACGGCGATGGGGAACACGATGCGGCGGAAGAGCAGGAAGCCCGACATGCCGCAGGCCCGCGCCGCTTCAACCTGCTGGTGCGGCACCGACTGCAATCCCCCGCGAATGATCTCGCTGGCATAGGCGGCGGTGTTGAGCGTCAGCGCGAGAATGGCGCACCAATAGGGTTCGCGGAAGAAAGTCCACAATCCCCATTCCTGCAGAGTCGGGCGGAACTGGCCAAGGCCGTAATAGATCAGGAAGATCTGCACGAGTAGTGGTGAGCCGCGAAACACGAAGACATAGGCCCGCGCGAACCAGTCGAGCACCTTCACGCCGGACATGCGCATGAGCGCGAGCAGCATGGCGAAGACGGCGCCGAAGGCGACCGAGGTGAACGCGAGGTTCAGCGTCAATGGCACGCCGCTAAGGAGGCGCAGGAAGGTGTCCTGCATGAATTCGAAATCCATCAGGAAGCCCTCCGCATGCCGCGCATCGAATGGGTTTCCGCGCGCTGGAACAGGTATGTCGAAACCCAGGTGATGAGGAGATAGAGAATGGCTGCCGTAACGTAGAAATCGAACGGACGGCGCGTGGAACCTGCGGCGATATGCGACTGGCGCAGAAGCTCAACGAGGCCGGTGACCGAGATCAGCGCGGATTCTTTGAGAACCAGCTGCCACGTGTTTCCGAGGCCGGGGATCGCATAGCGCAGAACCTGCGGAGCGATGATGCGGCGGAACATCAGCCAGCGATGCATGCCGACCGAACGCGCCGCTTCGATCTCGCCGCGGCTGACGACCTGAAACGCGCCCCGGAACACTTCGGCCTGGTAGGCCCCGGAGACAATGCCGATGGCGAGCGCGCCGGTGAGAAACGCCGGTACGCCGATGAAGCCATCCTCGCCGAAGAGGCTCGCGATGGCGCCGAGTGCTGCGCTGCCGCCGAAATAGAACAGGTAAATGACGAGAAGATCGGGAATGCCGCGGAGAATGGTGGTGTAACCGTCCGCGACGCTACGGGCGACGAGGCCGCCCGAAAGCTTCGCCCAGGCCACGAACGTGCCGAGGACGGAGCCGGCCAGGAAGCCGCAAAGAGCAACGGCCAGCGTCATGCCTGTCGCGGTGAGCAACGCGAGGCCCCAGCCTTGCGGCCCGAACCCGACGAGCTCGAAATAGCTCAAGTGCTGCACGATTGAATATCCTGCTGGGCGTCATCCCCGCGAGGCGCGGGGATGACCGTGTGCGGGAAGGTCTTTATCGCGGAAGAGCCTTAGCTCTGCGGCGACATATCGACCGTGAACCACTTTTGGGTGAGCTTCTGGATTGTGCCGTCCTTGATCGCGTCCTGGATGGCCGCGTCGAACTGGCCCCTCAGCTCAGTCTCACCCTTGCGCAGACCGACCGCGACGCCACGTCCGAGAACGCCGCCCGACATGCCGCCACCGGTAATCATCATGTTCTTGAATTCCGGCTGGTCGAGCGTCGCCTTCAGCGAGGAATGCGCGGCGAAGATTGCGTCCACACGGCCCGCCGCGAGGTCGAGATCGTGCTGCTCGGTGGTCTTGTACTCGCGGATGGTGATGACGTCCTTGAGATACTTTTCCAGGAACGCCGAGTTCACGGTAGAGCCCTGGACGCCGACGGTCTTGCCCTTCAGAAGGGTCTTCCACTCGTCGATCATCGTCTGGGCGCCAGCAGCATCCTTATCCAGGTTGGCGCGCTGTCCAAGGCCCGCCAGTTTTGCGATGGCTGAGCCCTTCATGGTCGCGAAGCCATGGAGACCGGAGGCGTAGGGGCGCGAAAAGTCGATGACCTCAAGGCGTTTGTCGGTGATGTTCATGCCGGCCATGATGGCATCGTATTTCTTGGCGTTGAGCGCCGGAATGATGCCGTCCCAGTCCTGGGCGACGATCTCGCACTTGACCTTCATGCGGGCGCAGAGGTCGTTGGCGAGGTCGATCTCGAAGCCTTCGAGCTTGCCGCCCGCGCCCGTGAAGTTCCACGGAGCATAGGCGCCTTCGGTGGCGATCTTGACCGTCTTGCCCTGGGCTGCCGCGCCGCCGATGGCGAGGGCGGAGGCCAGCAGGCCAAGGCCGAATGCCTTGAACAGTTTCATCGTCGTTCCCTGTTATTGAACTTGTTGAGCCGTTTCACCCGATCTCCCGGCGGACCCGCAGGGAGCGGTGACCGGCCCGAAAAGTAACAGCCAAAAGCCAAGCCAGCGCAAGCCCCCATGGTGCCGATTAACCCGATCGGGCTGACGTTTTCAGTCGCACTTTGCCTTGGTTCATACAAAAAGGGCGCGGTCGGAACCGCGCCCTGTCGTGTTGTTGATAGCCGGATCAGCTCTTCGGGCTGATGTCGACCTTGAACCACTTCATCGACAGCTTCTTGACCGTGCCGTCCTTGATGGCGGCATCGATCGCCTCGTTGAAAGCCTTCTTCAGGTCCTGGTCCTGCTTGCGCAGGCCGACGCCGACGCCGGCGCCGAGCATGCCGCCGGTGATCGACGGGCCGACCAGGGCGTAGTCCTTGAATTCGGGCTTCTCGAGCGTGCCCATGATCGAGGTCGCATCCGCGAGAACCGCATCGATGCGGCCGGCGGCGAGGTCGAGGTCGTGGGCTTCAGTGGTCTTGTACTCGCGGATTTCGGCGGTGCCCTTCAGGTACTTGTCGGCGAAATTCGCGTGGATGGTCGAGCCCTGGACGCCGACGGTCTTGCCCTTCAGGAGCGCCTTGGTGGCCTCGATCGCCTTTTCGGCATCAGCCTGCTGGTTGGTCAGATTGAAGGCCTGGCCGGTGCCCGGCATCTTGGCCAGCGGTGAGCTCTTGGCGACGAGGAAGCCGTTCGGGCCGTTGGCATAGGCGGCAGAGAAATCGATGGTCTTCTTGCGCTCTTCGGTGATGCTCATGCCGGCCATGATGGCATCGTACTTCTTGGCGTTGAGCGCCGGAATGATGCCGTCCCAGTCCTGGGCCACGATCTCGCACTTGACCTTCATGCGGGCGCAGAGGTCGTTGGCGAGGTCGATCTCGAAGCCATCGAGCTTGCCGCCCGCGCCCGTGAAGTTCCACGGAGCATAGGCACCTTCGGTGGCGATCTTGACCGTCTTGCCCTGGGCCGCCGCGCCGCCGATGGCGAGGGCGCTGCCGACGAGGGCCAGACTGACGGTTTTGAAGAACTTCATAATCGTTCCCTTGTTTTGAGAGACTCGCGCTTGGCGGCGAGCCTTGCTTCCCGCGATCGTGGAGACCGCGCCGAAACGCAGTAACCGCCAATCCGGCAAAAAAGGCAAGCGCCGGTTGCAGGGGCTAAACAACTCTTAGAGTGATCTGGCCCAGCCCCTCGATTGCTCCGGTCATGGTCTGACCTTGCGCCACCGCGCCCACGCCCTCAGGGGTGCCGGAAAAGATGACATCGCCGGGGAAAAGCTCGAAATAGGCCGAAAGATAGGAAATTTGTTCGGCCACGGACCAGACCATGTCCGAGAGGTCAGCCTTCTGGCGCTGAACCCCGTCCACGCTCAAGGAAATCGTTCCGCTCGTCGGGTGGCCGACACGGGATGTGGGGAAAAGTGGGCCGACTGGCCCCGAATGGTCCGCCGCCTTGCCGAGTTCCCAAGGGCGGCGCAGTTGCTTGGCCTCGTCCTGAAGGTCGCGGCGAGTCATATCAAGGCCGACGGCGTAGCCGAAGACATGGTCGAGCGCCTGCGAGACCGGGATATCCCGGCCGCCCTTGGCGAGCGCGACCACCATCTCGATTTCGAAATGATAGTTCGCGGTCTTGGGCGGGTAGGGGTGATCGACCGTCCGGCCCTGGGGCACGACCTGCAGCGCATCGGCCGGCTTCATGAAGAAGAACGGCGGTTCACGGGTCGGATCCCCGCCCATCTCCCGCGCATGGGCAGCATAGTTGCGCCCGACGCAATAGACCCGGCGCACGGGAAATAGATCGCTCGAATCGGCGATTGGAAGGGCAGGGAGCTGGGGAGCAGGAATGACATAAGCCATTGGGAAATCCGCGAGCGCTGGTGGGTTATGGGGTTCTCTGAGCCCGGCCTTCCTGTGAGGCTGGCCGGACTTCTTCTTCCTACACCTTGCGATCCGGGCCACAAGACGCAATGACTAGGTTCGCTTACGAGGAGTGAGGATGGCGATCCCGTCGGCCGTCGGCAAAACCCTGATCGAGACCCTGACCGCGAGGCTCGGGGAAGCCTCCGTTTTGACCGACGCGGGGTCCAAGGAACCCTATCTCACCGAGACGCGGGGCCTTTATCGGGGGGATGCGCTTGCCGTGGTGCGGCCTCGCGACTGCGACGAGGTGTCGTTCGTCGTCGGCGAATGTGCCCGGGCCGGTATCCCGGTCGTGCCGCAGGGCGGCAATACGGGGCTTGTGGGCGGCGGCGTGCCCTTCGGCGGGGTGGTCCTGTCGCTGACCCGTCTCGACCGCATTCGCGAGATCGACGGCTCGAACGCCACGATCACCGTCGAGGCCGGCTGCATCCTCAAGACGGTGCAGGATGCGGCGGATGCGGCGGGCTATCTCTTTCCGCTTTCGTTGGCCTCCGAAGGCTCATGCCGGATCGGCGGCAACCTCGCGACGAACGCGGGCGGCACCGCTGTCCTTCGCTACGGCAACATGCGCGAACTGGCCCTCGGCCTCGAAGTCGTGCTCGCGGACGGACGCGTCTGGCACGGCCTCAAAGGGCTTCGCAAGGACAACACGGGCTACGACCTGCGCGATCTTTTCATTGGCTCGGAAGGCACGCTCGGTGTCATCACGGCGGCGGTGCTGAAACTTTTCCCCAAACCACAGGCGCGGGTGACGGCGTTCGTGGCGACGGCCTCGACGCATAAAGCGCTGAACCTATTCGAGCGGCTGCGCGAGAGCGCCGGCGATCAACTCACCGCCTTCGAATACCTGCCGGAGTTCGGCCTCGAGATCGTGCTCAAGCACAAGTCCGGCGCGGTCCGCCCGCTCTCTGATCGCTATCCATCGTACGCACTGATCGAATTGTCGTCGCCACAAAAGGACGCTGATCTACAAGGCCGTCTTGAGACCATTCTCGGGGCGGCGATGGAAGATGGGCTCGTGGACGACGCGGTGCTCGGGTCGAGCGAGGCGCAGAGCCTCGCGCTCTGGGCGCTGCGCGAAAGCCTGTCGGAAGTGCAACGTTACGAGGGCGGTTCGATCAAGCACGATGTCGCCGTGCCCGTGTCGCGCGTTGCGGAATTTATCGAAGCCGCAACCAAGGCCTGCGAGGCGGAGATGCCGGGGTTGCGCGTCTGCGCCTTCGGCCATTTTGGCGACGGCAATATTCACTTCAACCTGTCGCAGCCCGTCGGCATGGACAAACAGGCCTTCCTCGCAGAGTGGGGCCGCTTCAACCACATCGTCCACGATATCGTCAACGCCATGGGCGGATCGATTTCCGCCGAGCATGGAATCGGCCTCATCAAGCGCGATGAGCTGAAGCTCTACAAGGACCCCGTTGCGCTCGACCTGATGCGCGCGCTTAAACAGACTCTCGATCCTCAAAACATTCTCAACCCCGGAAAGGTCATCGCGCTCGGCGACAACAAATCCGCATCGTTTTCGGCACTCACAGGACAATCATGAAATCGATCGATCTTCTGACCTTCGGCGAGCCGTTGATGGAGTTCGCCGAGGTCGAGCGACAGGGTGAGCGACTCTATCTGCCGGGCTTCGGCGGCGACGTGTCCAACACCGCCGTTGCGGCTGCGCGGCAGGGCGCGAGGGTTGCGATTTTCACGGCTGTTGGTGGCGACTCGTTCGGGCAAGATTTTCTCAAACTCTGGGATCGGGAAGACATCGACCGCTCGTCGGTGATCGTGCGCAAGGACGGGCGCACGGGCGCTTACTTCATCAGCTATGGCGAGGAGGGGCACGTCTTCTCCTATGCGCGGGCTGGCTCGGCCGCGAGCCTTGTGACAGTTGGCGAATTGCCGTTGGCGCAGATTGCGGCATCGCGCGTGCTGCATGTTTCCGGCATCAGCCAAGCGATTTCCGAGAGCTGCGCCGATGCGGTCTTCGGCGCTATCCGTCACGCGAAAGCGAGCGATACGGTTGTCAGCTACGACACCAATTTGCGCCTGCGGCTTTGGCCGCTTGATCGTGCGCGCGCGATCATTCACGGCGCAGTCGCGCTGTCCGACATCGCGTTGCCCGGCCTCGACGATGCACAGCAACTCACAGGCCTCGACCGCGCGGAGGACGTCTGCGCGTTTTATCTCAATCTCGGCTGTAGCGTCGTCGCGTTGACTATGGGCAAATCAGGCACGATGGTTGCGACGTCGGACCGTCTCGAGGTCATTCCGGCGCGCCCCGTGTCGGCCATCGATGCGACCGGCGCGGGCGATACCTTCGACGGCGCTTTTCTGGCGGAGTGGGTGGTTCACCGCGACGCGTTCCGCGCGGCGGCTTATGCGAATGCGGCGGCGGCTCTTTCGACGCTCGGACGAGGCGCGGTTGCGCCCATGCCGCAGCGCGCGAAGGTCGAGGCGTTCATTCGCCAGTGACGGCGATAACGGTCGCGTCGACCGCCTGAGCGAGCGCTTTCGGCTCAACGGAAAACACCGTTTGCGGTGTGCCGGCGGCAGCCCAAACGACAGGGTGATCGAGAAGATCGCGATCGATGAACGTGCGCATCGGCGTGTCGTGCCCGAAAGGCGGTATGCCGCCGATGGCATAGCCGGTCCACGCCCGCACCTGTGCCGCGTCGGGGCGCGTCAACGCCTCGCCGATGGTGCGCGTTACGCCTTCCTGATCGACACGGTTTTTGCCGGAGACGAGCAGAAGATAAGGGGTGCCGCTCGTCGCCCCTTGAAAAACGAGAGACTTGACGATCTGGCCCACGGCGCATTCACACGCGGCGGCGGCTTCCTCCGCCGTACGTGTCGATTGCGGCATCTCGCGAATGAGAACATCGAGACGAAGCTCCGCAGCTGCGCGCTGCACGCGCTGCGTGCTGGGAGGAAGTTGAACGTTCATGAGTCCTCCGCAAGTGTATGGGGTGTAAGCGAGAGAAGGCCGAGGCTGCCGAAGCTTCCATCCGGCTTCAATCCGCGCCGCTCCGCCCTGATCGTGAATCCGGCTTCCGTCTGGTTGATCTCGAAGAGATGATAGCCCGCGCGGTGCGTCGCTGTTCCGCTGCCCGCAGAGGCGGAGGGCGCACCGACAACCGGCATGAGGCCCCGCGGCCCCGGCAGATGCGCCACCGATCCCACATGGTTGTGACCGTGCAGGACAAGCTCGGCACCAACCCGCGCGATCATCGCTTCGAAGGCGCGTGCGTCTTTGAGATTACGACCGGCCGATGTGCCGCCGACATGCGGTGGGTGATGGATCAGCACGATGCGAAAACAAGATTCATCCTCCCCCAGATCGCGCAAAAGATGCTCCGCCGCCATCATCTGCTGGCGGCCGATCCGTCCGCTCGCGATGAAGGGCATTGTCGGGATCGCGGAAGAAAGACCGATCAGCGCGATGGAGCCGTAACGGCGCAGAAACGGAAACACGCGCTCCGATCCGTCGTCGCTTCGTGTCCAGGGGCCGACCTCCCGCAGCAATCCCTCGAGTGCACCTGGCACATAGGCATCATGATTGCCGGGCACGAAGCTGACATGCTCGGGATCGCCCAAGCCTTCCAGGAACACGCGCGACGTCGCCCATTCGCTCGGCAAGCCGATATTGCAGGTGTCGCCTGTGCAGGCGATGTGTGTTGGGTGCTGTGCGCGAAGATCCGCGACCAGCGTGGCCAAAAGGGCCATGTCGTGCGCTTCGCGGCGGCTGCGTTGCCAGTTGATCCAGCCGGTCAGGCGCTTGCTCATCAATTGCCGCAGCTGGGGCCGGGGAAGCGGCCCCACATGGGGGTCTGAGAGATGCGCGAGGCGGAACATGGCGGCCCGATGGTTGGAAAGGCCGGCGAGAGTTCGCCGACCCGGCCGCCCGCGTCAAGCGCTGCCGATAAAGATGCCGGCGAGCAGCACCAGCACACCGCCGACAATGACCTGGAAGGCCGCCCTCAAGAAAGGCGTATCCATGTACTTGGTGCGGACCCACGAGATCGCGACGAGTTCGACAGCGACCACGAGGGAGGCGATGGCCGTTGCGAGGAGGAAGGCGTTCGGCCAGGAATCGGGAATGAGATAGGGGAGGGTGTGGCCCAGGCCACCGACGGCGGTCATCAGGCCGCAGATGATGCCCCTGATCAGGGGCGATCCGCGCCCAGTGATGGCGCCGTCGTCGGAAAGCGCCTCGGTCAGACCCATGCTGATGCCCGCGCCCACGGAGGCCGCAAGGCCGACGAGGAAGGTTTCCCAGTTGTTCTGGGTGGCAAAGGCTGCCGCGAAAAGCGGGGCGAGGGTCGAGACGGAGCCGTCGATCAGGCCGGCGAGGCCGGGCTGGACATATTGCAGGACGAACAATTTCCGGCGGGCATGTTCTTCTGCCGCTTCGACGTTTTCGTTGAGGTGAGCCTCGTGCAGCTCGTTGGCCTTGCGTTCATGGCCACGCTCCACCTCCGCCAGCTTGGTGAAAAGCTCGCGAACGCCGACATCGAGGGTCTGCTGCGCCGCCTTGTCATAGAAGTTGGCGGCCTGCAGCTCCATCACCTCGGCCTCGCGACGCATCTTGTCGAGGTCGAGATGGGGGCTCCACCAGAAGGCGCGGCGCTTCAGGAAACCGCGCACGTCCTCGCGGCGGATCGGCGGCAGATGTTCGCCGAAGCGGGAGCGATAGAAATCATAAAGGGAGTTGCGGTGGTCCCGCTCCTCATCGGCCATTTCGGCGAAGATGTCGGCCGAGGCAGGAAAATCGGGACGGAGGCGATCCGCGAAAGCCTGATAAATCCGTGAATCTTCCTCTTCATTGGCAATGGCGAGGGCGACAACCTCGCGCTCGGACAGTTCCGAGAGACTCTTCATCGATAGCTCCTGTTTAGAAATATTCTAAACAGGAGCGGGGCCGTTGCAAGCCTGTTGGGAAAACTTGTCCCCCGAAAGGGGCTGATTAATACTGGGCGCCGGGGATCAGGGTCGAATAGACCGTGCGATCCTCAAGATCGAGAGCGGGCGACCAAGTGAAACGGGCCGTGCGGTTCAGACGGGCAAGAAGCAGGGAGAGGAACATGGGAGCACCTTTTGGTTGGCGCCCTTCTACTCCTGCGTGGAATGCATGTCACGCGCCTTAACCAAGGGACAGATATGCGTCTCATGTATAGGTTTGTTCATGTTCCTGTAATCTTGTTGTGATTTGTTGATGCGATGTCCGATACGCCCGAGCCGAAAGTGATCTCCCGCTTCATCAGTTGGGGACTGCATACCTATTGGCGGTTCTCGCGTGGCTTGACGCTCGGGGTGCGAGGCGTGGTCCTCGACGCCGAGAACCGCGTCTTCCTCATCCGGCACACCTATGTTCGCGGCTGGCATCTGCCGGGCGGCGGCGTCGAAACGGGCGAGACGGCGCTGGAGGCCCTAACGCGCGAATTGCGCGAGGAGGGCAACATCGTCATCGATGAAGCCCCTAGCTTGTGGGGCATTTTCTTCAACTCCAAGACGTCGCCGCGCGACCATGTGCTCGTCTATGTAATCCGCGAATACTCGGTTCTTGGCCCCAAGACGCCCGACAGGGAGATTGCCGAGGCCGGTTTCTTCCCCCTCGACCGGCTGCCGGAGGGAACGACCCGTGCAACCCGGCGTCGGCTGGCCGAGATATTCGAGGATGCGCCGCCCACAATCACCTGGTGAGAAGAGTTTGCACCGCCCCCCGGACACTGCTATGGCCAAGGACACTTAAGGGAACGCTCCGGCTCATGACCATCATTCGGATCTCGCGACGACGAAACGGCTGATCTCGATTCAGTCGCCATTGCTTTTCGTTCTCGCCCCGAGTCCGTCCATGACCGAACTCTCTCTCTTGATCCGCACTGAACAGCCCATCGATTCCGAGGCCATCGAGCGCCTGCACGAGCGCGCCTTTGGGCCTGGACGGTTCGCCCGCACGGCCTCACGGCTGCGCGAGGGCGCGCCGCATTTGATGGACCTGTCCTTCACCGCGCTCGTCGGCACTTTGCTCGTCGGCTCCGTGCGCCTGACGCCGGTCCTAGCGGGTAAGGAACCCGCTCTGATGCTCGGGCCGCTGACCGTCGAGCCCGCGTTCGAAAACCGCGGGATCGGCGGCGCATTGATGCGCCGTTCCCTGGACGCGGCGCAGGAGAAGGGGCATTCGCTCGTGCTCCTTGTCGGCGACGAGCCGTATTATCGCCGGTTCGGCTTCAAGCGCGTGCCGCGCGATCTACAGCTACCCGGGCCGGTCAATCCGGACCGCTTTTTAGCGCTTGAATTGGCGGAGGGCGCTCTTCTTCGCGCCAAGGGAATCGTTTCCGCTCTTCCGGTCTAGAGCATCCGATCTGACAGGATCATATCGGATGCTCTATCTTATTTCTCTTGCCGCATTTTCCTCGCCGAACCGGTGTCCACTTCGTCGGAAAATGCTCTAGGCTTGCCTGCGACCCTCGGCGACCCAGGCCGCGAGCGTCGTTCCAACCAGAAGCAGAAGGCCGAGGAAGCCAAGCGCCATCGGGATCACGGTGACGCCACGCACGATGGCGCTATCGCTCGGCTTGACGCCGATCCAATCGCTCCCGGCAAGACGTGAGCTGGAGCGGATTTCAAGAATGCGGGGAATGGTGATGCTCTTCTCGCCCGCCATCGCCACGCGCCGCACCGAGCCTCCGTTCGCCTCGGCGATGGGGCGCAACAGCTCCGTGTTGCTGAACACGTCGGTCAGTTCGCGCGGGTTCGCGGGTCCTACACTGACGAAGGCGACGAGGTCGCCGGAACGTAGGGTGTGAAGGCCCGTCTCGTGGCTTTGCACCTGCGCTGAAAACAGCCCCGGCTTGTCGGGCCTGAGCGTGATGGTGCTTTGCGTGCCGCTCGGCGCGATCAGGGTCACGGGGTCCACCGTGTCCTTCATGGTCTGCCGTTCGATGCGAATGTCACGCCCTGCGGCCGAGGCGCGCAGAGCTTCCTCTTCAAGCGCGGGCTCCTTCATCAGCCAATGCGCGAGGCGCCGCAGCAAGTCGAGATGCGGACCGCCATCCTGATAGCCGCGTGCCCAGAGCCAGGCATGGTCGGAGAGCAGAAGCGCGACGCGGCCCTTTTCCTCACGTCGTAGAACGAGAAGCGGCAGATCGTTCGCACCTGACATGACCGTATCGCCGGATCGGACCTGCGCGCCGATGATGCGCAGCCAATCGCCCCAGGACGGAGGCTGCGTCTCCGAGCCGGGCAGTTCACGCGTCACCGGATGCCGTGTGCCGGTTGCGGTAATCGCAGCCTTGTAAGGGCGCTCCACGATGCGCCCGTCCGGAATGCCGGGGATGATCGGAGACAGGCGCGTCTGGGCAAGGCTGTCATAGCCCGCGAATTCCGGCCCCGCTCCGACAAGCAGCGCTCCGCCTTCGCGGACATAGCGCACGATGTTGTCGAAATAGGCCGCAGGCAGAATGGTTTGGTTGGCGTAGCGATCAAAGATGATGAGGTCGAAATCCTTGATCTTCTGCTGGAACAGTTCGCGCGTCGGAAAAGCGATCAGCGATAGCTCATTGATCGGCGTCGCATCCTGCTTTTCGAGCGGACGCAGAATCGTGAAATGGACGAGATCGACATTCGCATCCGACTTGAGCAAGTTGCGCCATGTGCGCTCGCCCGCATTGGGTTCACCGGACACGAGCAGAACCCGCAGCTTCTCGCGAATGCCTTCGATGGGCACGACCGCGCGGTTGTTTGCGAGCGTCAGTTCGTCCGGCAATCCTTCCACTTCGAGTTCGATGACATTCGGTCCGCCGTGCTCGATCCGCACCTGTACGGAGAAGGGCGTATCCGCCTTGACCATTTGGCGATTAAAAATCTGCCCGTCGCGGCGAATGGTGACGAGCGCCGATCCCGTGCCGCCGCGCTCCATCACCTCGGCGCGGATGGTCTGGTCTTTTCCGACGATGCCGAAGCGGGGCGCTTCGAGAAGCTTGATCTGCCTGTCGCGCTCGTCGGGTCGCCCGGTGATGAGGGCGTGGATCGGCGCCTTGAAGCCCAGGCTGTCGGCGCTGGAGGGAATGTCGTGCACGACACCATCTGTGACGAGAATGACGCCTACCAGGCGATCCGGTGGCACGTCGGCGAGTCCGTTGGACAAAGCGGCGAACAGGCGCGTGCCGCCATCACTGCCGTCGTCGCCCGCCTCGATAAAGCGCGGCTCGACATTGGCGAGGCCTCCGAAGCGGCGCTGCAACTCGGCTTTGACCTGATCCGTCATCGCCTGCCGGTCGCCGAGCGTCTGCGAGGTCGTGCGGTCGATGACCACGGCCACGATGTCCTTCACCTTCTCCCGTTCTTCCTGAACGAGCGACGGATTGGCGAGTGCCAGCAGAATGAGGCCGAGGGCCAGCGCTCTCAAAGCGGCGAGAAACCCGCGCGATACGAAGGCCAGTACCGTCAGCATGGCGACGACGGCGGCCAACGACCACAGCGCGTAGGTTGGGATGAGAGGGGAGAAGCCGATTGAGAGCAAAGATTACCTCCTCACCCTATTGACCGATGCGCTCGAGCAACGCCGGAACATGGACCTGATCGGCCTTGTAGTTTCCGGTGAGCGCATACATGACGATGTTGATGCCGCCGCGATAGGCCAGCTCCCTCTGGCGCAGCTGGTCGTTGCCGACGACCGGGTAGAGATATTCCCCGCGTTGGCCGACGGCCCACGCCGCCGCGAGATCATTCGACGTGAGGATGATCGGAGACACGCCGTCGCCGGAGCGTGCCGGACGCGCCTGCTCGCCCTCGGCCTGCGGTGGCAGCGCCTCGATCCATGTCTGGCCCGTGGCGTAGCGGCCCGGGAAGTTGTCGAGAATGTAGAAGGTCTTGGTCACCACGTGGTCGCGCGGCACCGGTTCAAGCTCGGGAATATCCAGTGTCGCGAGCATACGGCGCAGATATTGCCCCTCCGGGCTGACGACGCCGTCGGGCCTGCTGTTGAGCGCATCGCGCGTGTCGAAGATCACCGTTCCGCCGCCTTTCATGAAGGCATCGAGGTGTCGGGTCGCTGCTTCGCTTGGCGGTGGCCTGTTCGCGACAATCGGCCAATAGATCAGCGGGTAGAACGCCATCTCGTCCCTGGCCGGATCGATGCCGATAGGCTCGCCGGGTTGCAGCGCTGTGCGTTGACCGATGACCTGCGTCAATCCGGAGAGACCAGCCTTGCTTGTCGCATCGACCTGGGGATCGCCGGTGATCACATAGGCAAGCCGCGTCACGAGGGCGGAGGCGATGTCCTCCCGGGGAGCGGGCTGCCTGAGTTCCTGTGCGCGAAGAGGGGAGCCGGAGGCGGCAATCAAAACCGCCGCGAGGACGAGGGCCGCGCCGGTTCCAGCGCGACGAAGGCGTCCTGACAAGAATGCCAGATGGCCGCCAAGCCAAAGTGACGCCACCGTATCGATCAGCAGGAGAATGAGTGCGAGCGTGAAGAGCGGCGCGCGCAGGTCAACCGTCTGCGCGCCGGCGAGCGGCGCTTCGCGCGCCTTCAACGGTGCGAAGTTCAAAGCCGCAAGACGGTCGCCGGGGATCAGCGTGTTGACGACAAAACTGGAATCGACGGGGCCATAAAAGCCGGGCGGATGTTCGCCGTTGGCGCGCTCCGCATAATCCCGCGTCACGGCGCGGGCATTCGCGGGCGGTGAGGTGAAGGCGCCGTAGCCGTCCAAGGTCAGGCGCGGCGCAACCAGCTGATTTTGTGCGCCGGGCGCCTCTGTGCTCATGTCACGCGTCGATCCTGCGAGCGCAACGATCCGGCGCAGCATGTCGACGAAAAGACCTGACAGCGGCAGGTTCGACCATGTCGTGTCCGCGGTCACGTGAAAGAGCACGATCAAACCATCGCCACGCTTATCCGCCGTGACAATGGGCGTGCCGTCGACGAGTGCTGCCCAGATCTTGGAGGGAAGATCCCCTTCGGGCTCAGCGAGAATCTGACGGCGGATGCCGATTTCATCTGGAACCTTTAGCCCAAAGAATGGGCTCTCGCGCGTGAAGGGCGCAAATGTCTTCGGCGTGTCCCAGGACAGCGTGCCGCCAAGTGTTCTGCCACCTCGACGCAAATGCACCGGCACGAGCTCGTCATTGCCGGCGGCAAGCCGCGATCCAGCAAAGCGCAACAGCAATCCACCCTGCTCAACGAAGGCGGTGGCTCTCGAAAGCGATTCCTGATCAAGCCCTCCGACATCGGCAAGAACGAGCACTGACACCTGTTCGTCGATCAGCTGGTTCACCGCGTCCGCCACGGCGCCGTGGCCTAAGCGAATTTCGCCGTAAGGGGCGAGGGCGCGCTCGATGTAGTAGAGCGGCGACAGCAGCGGCTGAGCCTGTTCGGATGTGCCACCGAAGATCAGCCCGACGCGACGGCGCTTTCCGCTCTCGTCGAGAAGGCTCACCGCTCCGGCCGAATTCTCACCCAGAACCTCGAACCGCGCGATTGCATTTCTCACTTCCGTCGGCACGTCGAAACTGACGGAGGTTTCTGTCGCATTGGGCGCGAAGGCGAAACGCGCATCGGCTAGCGGAAGGTTCTTCAGGTCGAGGGCGCGAATGATTCCGCTATCGCGGCCGTTCGGTTCTGCTCGCACAATCCGGACACGCGGCTGTCCTCCCGTCGTCTCGATGCCTGCGAGCGCGATGGGCGGCGCGCGCTCGGCCCTCAAGACGGTGATGCGATGTCCTTCAGCCAGGCGGGCGAGCCCGTCGATGAAGCCCTGTCCATCAACGCCCGCGACGCCGTCGCTGATCCAGACGATCTCGGCATCCGGCGTGTCTTTCAAGAACTTTGCGATGGAGTCGAGATGGGCTTGGCGATTGGGGAGATGCGGCTGCGGCTTGAACGAACGCAGACGCTCGAGCGCATCCGCGGGATTCGAGGGCTGCACGACAGACGGCTCGGCTGCTGTCGCAAGCACGGTGACAACACGCCCCTCCCGCGCTGCACCCTCGATGCGCTCGGAGGCGATGGTCATGCGCTCGCGCCAATCGTGCGCGGCGGCAAAACCGTTGTCGACGATCAGGAGGAGCGGGGAGCGGCTTTCGCCTTCCGCCAGCGGGTTCCAGATCGGGCCCGCCGCCGCGACGATCAGGATGGCCGCGAGAACGAGCCGCAACAGCAGCAGCCACCACGGGGTGCGCGCGGGCGTCTCGCGATCAGGACGGAGGTCGGCGAGAATTCGCAAAGGAGGAAAATCGATCCGCCTCGGCTGCGGCGGCGTGATCCGCAACAACAGCCAGATGGCCGGCAGCGCCGCCAGCGCCACAAGGACCAGCGGCGCAGTAAAGGTCAGCGGAGGGCCGAGCATCGCTACCGCCCTCCCAGTCCGAGGCCTCGCGAAGAGGTCACGAGGTTGAGCACGTGCAAAGCCGCTTCGCTTGCAGGGCGGTCTGTTCGGTGGATCGTGAGCGTCCAGCCGCGGCGGCGGACCAGTTCACTGACTTCCGCGCGGTGCCTTTCGATGCGCTCGCGATAAGACTTGCCCCAACTCTCGGCATCGCCGATCCGCAGCGAAAGGCCTTCTTCAAGATCGTGCAGGATCGCTTGCCCCTGAAACGGGAAGGTCTCCTCGACCGGATCGACGATCATGACCAGATGGCCCCGCGCGCCGTGGCCCGAGATGCCCTCGATCACGGCGGCGATTTCGCCGGGGAGAGAGAGAAAATCGCTGACGAGGATGGCCTCGTGGAATGCGGGGATGGGGGCCTGCGGCGGCAGATCGTCGGTCAGTGCTCCGTGATCGGCCACCATGGCCTCCGCCATGAGTTCCGCGATGCGGCTCGTCGCGCGGGGCGGCATGAGGCCAAGCAATCCCGCTCGCTCTCCGGCATCAACGCTGCAATCGGCAAGGGCAAGGCCCAGCACGATGGCCCGTTCGATCTTGGGGGCCTGTGCGAGGCTTGAGGCAAAGCCCATCGATGCGGAGCGGTCGATCCAGAACCAGATGGTTTGCGTCGTCTCCCATTCTCGCTCGCGCACATAAAGCCGGTCGTCACGGGCGGAGCGTCGCCAGTCGATGCGTTGCGCCGCCTCGCCGGTAACGAAGGGCCGGAATTGCCAGAAACTTTCGCCTGGCCCTGCGCGCCTGCGGCCATGAAGACCATGTGAGAGGTTGGCCGCGACGCGCCGCGCCTCCAGCACGAGACGAGGCATGCGCTCCGAAAGGGAAAGCGCCGTTTCGGTTTCGCGATGACTTGGGAAGCGTGCGCTTTCCGGGAGAACCCGGACACGGGCCATGCGCGAATTCCTAACCTGTCAGCCGCGAGGTCAGGCGGCCGATGACGGTCTTGACGGTTTCTCCCTCAGCGCGGGCGGAGAAAGTCAGCGCGATGCGATGCTTCAGCACGGGCTCGGCCAACGCGACCACGTCGGCGATGGAGGGGGCGACACGGCCTTCGATGAGCGCGCGGGCGCGGACGGCCAACATGAGGGCCTGACTGGCGCGCGGGCCAGGGCCCCACAGCAGCTTGTCGGTCACTCCTTCCAGAGGCTCGCCTTCGGGCCGGGCTGAGCGCACGAGATCGAGAATCGCATCGACCACGCTTTCCCCGACGGGGAGGCGCCGCACGAGGCGCTGCGCGTTCATGAGGCCGTCGGCGTTCATCGCCGCGACGGGCTTATGGGCTTCGACGCCGGTCGTTTCGATGAGGATGCGCCGCTCGGCGTCGCGGTCGGGGTAGCCGACGTCGATTTGCAGCAGGAAACGGTCGAGCTGAGCTTCGGGCAGGGGGTAGGTGCCCTCCTGCTCGATGGGGTTTTGCGTGGCGAGGACGTGGAAGGGCTGGG
This sequence comes from Microvirga terricola, assembly GCF_011777495.1. Lineage (GTDB taxonomy): Bacteria > Pseudomonadota > Alphaproteobacteria > Rhizobiales > Beijerinckiaceae > Microvirga > Microvirga terricola. The sequence continues at coordinate 414,940 of NZ_JAATJS010000002.1, forward strand.
GCAGATCGTGCCGCTCGCCGCCGATCGACACGTGATGTTCCTGCATCGCCTGCAGCAAGGCCGATTGCGTGCGCGGGCTCGCCCGGTTGATCTCGTCGGCCATCAGAAGCTGGGTGAAGACGGGGCCCTTCACGAAGCGGAAGGAACGCCGTCGGTCGGCCCCCTCGTCGAGAACCTCCGAGCCCAGAATGTCGGAGGGCATGAGATCGGGGGTAAACTGCACCCGGCGCGCATCGAGACCCAGCACAATGCCCAAGGTCTCCACGAGCTTGGTCTTGGCCAGGCCCGGCACGCCGACCAGAAGCCCGTGGCCGCCGGCGAGCAGCGTGATGAGCGTCAGATCGACGACTTTTTCCTGGCCGAAGATAACCGAATGGATCGCTTCCCTAGCTTGGCCGACCGTCTCGAGCGTCGCCTCTGCATTTCGGATGATGGCGTCGTCCAGGGCGGTAGGAGCTTGAGCGATGCTGGCCGTCATGAGGGAATCTCCACCGTTCGCGTCCGCCCCGAAGACAGCTACTTTGCCTTCGGTCGCTCGTTCGATGCAAGCGGGTCGGTGCGCCGCATCCGGGGTTTTGTGAGCTGGACGGAAAAATCGGTAACACTATGCTCTAGGAATTATCCAATGATGGCATTTCGTCGATCCTCGGGGTTCAATTTCTTGTTCACGCTTGCGTCATGACACATTCGGCGACACCTGCACCCGGTAGCGCACTGACGCGCCTCATCGAAACGCTCGGCCCCGGCGCTGACCGCAAGGGCTTGCCGCCCGTGGAGCGTTGGAACCCGGCCTATTGCGGCGAGATCGACATGCGCATCGCGGCGGACGGGACCTGGCACTATATGGGCTCCCCCATTCGCCGGCCGGCTCTGGTCAAGCTGTTTTCGACCGTTCTGCGCAAGGACCCGGAGCGCTACGTGCTCGTCACCCCGGTCGAGCGGGTCGGCATTGTGGTCGAGGACGTGCCCTTCGTCGCGGTCGAGATGGCGGTCGAAGGGGAGGGCGAGGCCCGCGACATCGTATTCCGCACCAATGTGGACGATCTGGTCCAGGTGGGGCCCGACCATCCCCTGCGCTTCGAGCTGGAGGAGGGAGGGGGTGTGAAGCCTTATGTCGGCATTCGGGGAGGTTTGTGGGCCCGCCTGACGCGGGCGCTCGCGCTCGATCTGATCAATCTGGCCGAAGAGCGGCAGGTCGAGGGCGTGGCCGTGTTCGGTGTCGCGGTGAAAGGTGCCTTCTTTCCCATCGCTCCGGTTTCGGAACTGAGCGCTTCGTGATGGAGCTGGCCCCGTTGGACGCCGACCATTTCCTTGCGCTCGCGGTCGAGCGCCTGCGCTCCGAGCCGCCGGACCCGACCGATGCCCTGTCCAATCCGCGCGGGGATCACAGCATCGACGAGGAGCCCCTCGTTCATCCGCTTAACCCGAAGATCGCCGCCGTACTCGTGCCCATCGTGACGCGGGACGAGCCAAGCGTGCTCTTGACCGAGCGCGCGGCGCAACTGCGGCAGCATTCGGGGCAGATCGCCTTTCCGGGCGGCCGCGTCGACCCGACCGACGCCTCCGTTCTGGCGGCGGCTTATCGCGAGGCCGAAGAAGAAATCGGGCTGGAGCGACGCTTCATCAGCCCGCTCGGCTATCTCGATCCCTATTTGTCCACGACCAATTATCTGGTCATGCCGGTCGTGGGCCGGGTCGAGCCTTCATACACGCTCAACCTTAATCCGCTTGAGGTGGCGGACACTTTCGAGGTTCCGCTGAGCTTTCTCATGGACCCCGCCCATCACGAACTGCATGCCCGGGAGTGGAAGGGCCGGGTGCGCCGCTACTATGCAATGCCTTATCAGGAGCGTTACATCTGGGGTGTGACGGCGGGCATCATCCGCAATCTCTATGAGAGGCTCTACACGCCATGACGCGGGCGATCATCCAGGAGTTGCTGCTTTTCTTCCTGCCATTCGCCGCCTTTGCCGTTTACCTCATCGTCCGTCGCCGCAATCCGCTGGCATGGTCGTCTTGGAGCGATCAATCGGTCTGGCTCGTGATTGCGGGTTTGGTTGTCGTTATTGGGTCACTGCTCGCAGCTGGCATTTTCACGGACCACGAGACCGGCGCTTTTGTGCCGACCCATATCGAAAATGGAAAAGTCGTTCCCGGGCGGTTCAAGTGATTCAGTCTCTCAACCAAAAGGCACTGGCTGACCTTTTGCGGCTACCCCACCTGGCGCGACTGCTCGCGGCTTTCAACGGGGATGGCGTCGAGACGCGCATCGTCGGTGGCGCGGTGCGCAATGCCCTGCTCGGACGGCCCGTGATCGATCTGGACTGCGCCACGACGATCATGCCCGACCGCATCATGATGCTCGCGGAGAAGGCCGGGTTCAGGGCTGTCCCGACAGGAATCGACCATGGCACGATCACCGTGATTGTGGATGGCGAGCCTTTCGAGGTCACGACGCTCCGCGAAGATGTGGAGACGGACGGACGCTACGCGGTTGTCCATTTCGGCCATGACTTCGAAGCCGATGCGCGGCGGCGCGATTTCACCATGAACGCGTTGTCGCTGGGCGCAGACGGTCGCATTTATGACTATACCGGCGGCGTCGACGATCTCGCGGCAAGGCGCGTCCGTTTCATCGGCGACGCGCACACTCGCATCCGCGAGGATTACCTGCGCATTCTGCGGTTCTTTCGCTTCCATGCAGAATACGCGGAAGGCGATCCTGATCCTGAAGGGCTCGCCGCTGCCGGTGTCGAGCGCGAGGGACTCGGCATCCTCTCGCGCGAACGCATCAGGCATGAACTCCTGCGGCTGCTGGTCGCGAGAAGGGCGGAGGACACGGTTCGGGTTCTCGCAGAGCACGGTTTTTTGACATGGCTTCTGGACGGAGCCGCCGAATTCGGACGCTTCCGTAAAATGATCACTGCGGATGCAGCGAAGCCTGTTGCGATCTGGCGGCTCGCAGTGCTTGCCGTGATGGTCGAGCAGGACTCCGAGCGACTGCGCGAGCGCTTGAGATTGTCGAACGACGAGGAAAACAAGCTCGCTGCTTACGCCAAAGTCCTCTGCATTCTCAAAGCCTCTGCTTCTTCGCTCGACGCGGTTGCCATTCGCCGCCTCGTCGCCGAGCACGGAGTCGAGACGCTGTCCGTCGCTCTTTCGGCTATTGCCGGCGAGCCCACGCCTGTCGTTCGGGACGACGCGCTGAGCGCGCTTCGTCGCTTCGAGAGCGGGGAGGAGCCAGTGCCGGTCTTCCCATTGCGCGGTGCAGATCTCGTCGAACGCGGCATTCCCAAGGGACCGAAGATCGGCGAGCTTCTTGCACTGGCGCGCGAGACTTGGCTTGCCGGGGGCTGCCGCACGGATGAAGAGACTACCACGCAATTGCTACGCGGCATCCTCGACTAGTCGGAAACGATTTAGGGCCAGCGAACCGTCGGCGGCATGGACGAGAGGATCGACTCGATATTGCCGCCGGTCTTCAGCCCGAAGATCGTGCCGCGGTCGTAGAGCAGATTGAACTCCACATAGCGCCCGCGCCGCACCTGCTGCTCGATCCTGTCCGCCTCGGTCCAGGGCGTCGTGACATTGCGGCGGACGATTTCCGGATAGATCTTCAGGAAGGCTTCCCCGACATCGCGGGTGAAAGCGAGGTCTTCTTCCCGGTCGCCGGTCCAGTGATAGTCATAGAAGATGCCGCCGATGCCACGCGGCTCGTTGCGATGCTTGAGAAAGAAGTACTCGTCGCACCAGTTTTTGTACTTCTCATAAGGGGCATCCGGGTGCCGGTCGCAGGCCGCCTTCATGGTCGCGTGGAAGGCGAGAGTATCCGGGTCGTCTTGCGTCCGACGCCGGTCGAGAACCGGCGTCAGATCGGCACCGCCGCCAAACCACGCCTTTGTCGTCACCACGAACCGGGTGTTCATGTGAACGGTCGGCACGTTCGGGTTCCAGGGATGGGCGATGAGCGAGATGCCGGAGGCCCAGAAGCGCGGGTCCTGATCGGAGCCCGGAATCTGGCCGCGAAATTCGGGGGCGAATTCGCCATGCACGGTCGAGACATGAACACCGACCTTTTCAAACACGCGGCCGCGCATCATGGACATGACCCCGCCACCACCCGGAGCGCCGCTGTGGTCCTTGCGCTCCCAAGGCTTGCGCTCGAAACGCCCCGGCGCAGAGGCCTCCGGCGGAAGCGGGGCCGTCACCTCGTCCTCCAGCGCCTCGAAGGCGGCGCAGATCCGGTCACGGAGCGAGGCGAACCAGATCGGCGCTTCCGCTTGCAGGTGAGCGATGTCGGCGTTGTCGGTCATGGTGTAGGCGCTCCGGGTGCCGGGGTGGCTGGGATGGGAAAGGCTTTAGTCTGCCGCAGGGACTCTCCCAGAAGCATCGCCGCGGTCACGGCGACGTTGAGGGAGCGAAGGCCCGGCTGCATGGGAATGACGATCCGAGCATCGGCGGCTTCATGCACTTCGTCCGGCACCCCCGCCGACTCGCGGCCCACGAGGATGATGTCCTCCGGCGCGAAGGCAAAATCCGTGTAGGGCACCGAACTCTTGGTGGTCGCGAGAACGAGGCGGGCTTTGTTTTCCTGACGCCAGGCCTCGAAGCTCCGCCACGAGATGTGACGGGTGATCGCCGTGTGGCCGATATAGTCCATGCCCGAACGGCGCAGGTTCCGGTCCGAAACGTCGAAACCGGCCGGCTCGATGATCTCCACCGGCACGCCGAGGCAGGCCGCGAGGCGCAGCATGGTGCCGGTGTTCTGCGGAATGTCCGGTTGATAGATGGCGAGGCGAGGCATGGCATGCGTCATCGGGGCTCGTCGCATCCGCGTCAAGTGACCCCTTCGCCGCTCTCCCCTCCGGCCATCGTTATGCTAAGGAGGCTCGCGCGAGGGTTGAGGGTGGAGATTGAGCACAATGTACCGGCGACTGGAAAAGAAGATCGACCCCTTTGCCCCCTTCGACGAAGACCAGACCCCTCCGGCGACCGTGGCAGCCTTCTCCTGGCACTATCTGAAGCCGATCAAATCCTGGTTCGTGATACTTTTCATCGCCTCGTTGGTCGTCGGCCTGTTCGAGTCTTCTCTTTATGTCCTCATGGGCTGGTTGGTGGACCTTCTGGCTCACGCGACCCCCGACCGGTTCTGGGCCGACCATGGCAACACGCTGTTGGTAGTGGGCGGTGTAGTCCTCTTCATGAGGCCGATTCTGCACTTTATGCATGAGGCGATCACGAACCAGATCATCGTGGCACAGAGCACCAACATGATCCGCTGGCGGACCCATGTTTATACGCTCGGCCATGCCTTGAGCTATTTCCAGGCGGATTTCGCCGGGCGCCTCGCTAACCGCATCACGCAAGCGGGCTCCGCGATCCGCGAAATCGCGGTGACGGTGCTCGATACGCTGCTCTATGTGGCAATCTTCGCCTTTATCGCTTTGGGCATGTTCTCCTCGGTCAGCCCCTGGCTCGCCCTGCCCATGGGGCTGTGGATCATCGGCTATGTGGCTCTGCTCAACTTCTTCGTGCCCCGCGCGAGAGAGCGCTCCGTCAAGGTCGCGGATGCGCGCTCGGTCCTGGTGGGCCGCGTGGTGGACAGCTACACCAACATCCTGACCGTCAAGCTCTTCGCCCGTGGTGCGGAGGAGCGCTCCGCCGTCCGTGATGCCCTCAGCGCTCATACCCAGGCCTTTTTGCATTCCTTCCGGCTCATCACGAGCGTCTCGGGCATTCTCGCGATCATGAACAGCATCCTGCTGGTCTCGACCGGGGCGCTCTCCGTGACTTTGTGGATGCGAGGGGCCATGACGAGCGGCGAGGCGGCCGCCGGTCTGGCTCTCGTGATGCGCATCCTCGCTATGTCGGGCTGGGTCATGCAGACCGTGCGCGGCGTCTTCGAGAATATCGGCATCGTCCAGGAGAGCATGGAAACTATCGCCCGCCCGCACGGCATTGTGGACGCGCCCGTGGCTCCGGCGCTTCAGGTGGCGAAAGGGGAGGTCCGTTTCGAGGACGTGTCTTTCCACTATGGCAAGGAGGATGGGGTTATCGAGCGCCTCAACCTGACGATTCGGGCGGGAGAAAAGGTCGGGCTCGTCGGTACCAGCGGAGCGGGCAAGACAACCATCACCTCCCTCCTGCTGCGCCTCCACGACGTGGAGGGCGGGCGGATTCTGGTGGATGGGCAGGATATTTCGAAAGTCAGCCAGGACAGCCTGCGCTCCTCCATCGCCGTCGTGACCCAGGACACCTCGCTCCTCCACCGCTCGATCCGGGACAACATCGCCTACGGGCGACCAGGCTCGCCGGAGCAGGACATCGAGGAGGCGGCGCGCCTTGCCCATGCGCACGACTTCATCATGCAGCTCGAGGATCACCGCGGGCGGCGGGGGTATGACGCACATGTGGGCGAACGGGGCGTGAAGCTCTCGGGCGGACAGCGCCAGCGCGTCGCCATTGCCCGCGTCATCCTCAAGGATGCTCCGATCCTGGTGCTGGACGAGGCGACCTCCGCCCTCGATTCCGAGGTCGAGGCGGCGATTCAGGAGTCCCTGTCGACCCTGATGGAGGGCAAGACCGTACTCGCCATCGCACACCGCCTGTCCACCATCGCAGCCCTCGACAGGCTCATCGTCATCGAGCGCGGGCAGATCGTGGAGGAGGGGAGCCACGCCGAGCTTCTGAAGCGGGACGGGCTCTATGCGCGGCTCTGGCGGCGCCAGTCGGGTGGGTTCCTCGGAGCCGAAGAAACCGCGGTGATCTGAGATTTCTCATCTGGAACAACTCCAATCCGGCTATGGACAGCCGCGCTTCGCCGTGCCAAAGAGCCTCTGCGCGGCGACCCCCGGTCGCATTGCGCGCGCGTTGGCGCGTATGCTTGTTCCGACAGGAGGCAGCGTGCCGAATGCCTGGGTTACCAAGCATTTTCAAGCGCGCGGTTCTCGTTTGTTGAAGAATGCTGGAGAGCCAAGTGGCCGAGACCACCACAGCCATCGCTGAGCCGACACGGCGCGATTTCCTCTTTATCGCCACGGGCGCAGCCGCCGCCGTCGGTGGTGCAGCCCTCGTTTGGCCCTTCATCCAGTCGATGACGCCTGACGCTGCGACCATTGCGGCGGGCGCGCCCGTCGAGGTCGATCTGACCCCGATCGCCGAAGGGCAGATCGTGAAGGTCTTCTGGCGCGGCAAGCTCATCTTCGTCCGTCACCGGACCCCGGCCGAGATCAAGGCCGCCGAGGATGTGAACGTCGCCTCCCTGCGCGACCCGCAGCCCGACGCGGCCCGCGTGAAGCCCGGCCATGCCCAGTGGCTCATCGTTTACGGCAACTGCACCCATCTCGGCTGCGTTCCGCTGGGTCAGCAGGGCGAGTACAAGGGCTGGTTCTGCCCGTGCCACGGTTCGGTGTTCGACACCTCTGGGCGCGTTCGCGGCGGTCCGGCGCCGATCAACCTGCCGATCCCGCCCTACACCTTCGCGTCCGACACCAAGATCGTTATCGGTCAAGGCGCCACTGCGTAACCCTTCGGCGACGATCCATTCGATCAGGCGATATCATGAGCCAGCATTCCTCCACCTACGTTCCCAAGAGCGCCTTCGGCAAATGGTTCGAGAGCCGTCTGCCTATTGCGAGCCTCATCCATTCCTCGTTCATCGCTTATCCGGTGCCGCGGAACATCAACTATTTCTGGACCTTCGGCGCGATCCTCTCCTTCATGCTCGCGTCGCAGATCCTGACCGGCGTGTTCCTGGCGATGTACTACACGCCGCACGCGTCGCTGGCTTTCCAGTCGGTCGAGCACATCATGCGCGACGTGAACTTCGGCTGGCTCATCCGTTACATGCACGCCAACGGCGCTTCGATGTTCTTCGTCGCCGTGTACATTCACATCTTCCGCGGCATCTACTACGGGTCGTATAAGGCTCCGCGCGAGATCCTCTGGATCCTCGGCGTGATCATCTACGGCCTGATGATGGCGACCGCTTTCATGGGCTACGTGCTGCCGTGGGGCCAGATGAGCTTCTGGGGCGCGACCGTGATCACCAACATCCTGGCGGCGATCCCGGTGATCGGCGACACGATCCAGAGCCTGCTCTGGGGCGGTTACTCGGTCGGCAACCCGACCCTGAACCGCTTCTTCTCGATCCACTACCTGCTGCCGTTCATGATCGCGGGCGTCGTCGTCCTGCACGTCTGGGCGCTGCACGTTCCGGGCCAGAACAACCCGACCGGCGTTCCGATCAAGTCGGACAAGGACTGGGTTCCGTTCACGCCGTTCGCGACCATCAAGGATCTGTTCGCCACCGCGGTGTTCATGCTCGTCTTCGCGTGGTTCATCTTCTACATCCCGAACTATATGGGTCACGCGGACAACTACGTTCCGGCGAACCCCTCCGTGACGCCCGCGCACATCGTTCCTGAATGGTACTTCCTGCCGTTCTACGCGATCCTGCGCGCCATTCCGGACAAGCTCGGCGGCGTCATCGCCATGTTCGCCTCCATCGCGGTCCTGGCCTTCCTGCCGTGGCTCGACACCTCGAAGGTGCGCTCCACCTCCTACCGTCCGCTCTACAAGCAGTTCTTCTGGATCCTCGTGGCCGATACGCTGCTTCTGGGCTGGCTCGGCGCCAAGCCGCCGGAGGGCTGGTACGTCATCGTCTCGCAGATCGCGACCGCCTATTACTTCATCCACTTCCTGGTCATCCTGCCGCTGCTCGGCTTCATCGAGCGCCCGCTGCCGCTGCCGAATTCGATCCTCGAATCCGTGCTCGGCCAGAAGGGTGGGGCAGGCCTGCCGTCCGGCGCCAATGCCGAGCCGCAGTCCAAGGGCTGATGCGAGCGCTGGGGAATAAGAAAATGATGAAGCGTACTCTTCTCATCGCCGCCGCCGTTCTCGGCCTGTCGGCTCCGGCCATCGCTTCGGAGGGCTCGACCCCTCCGCAGCTCAAGTGGAGCTTCTCCGGTCCTTTCGGTAAGTTCGACGAGGCTCAGCTCCAGCGTGGCTTCAAGGTCTATCGGGAGGTTTGCTCCTCCTGCCATAGCCTGAACTACGTCGCCTTCCGCAACCTGGCGCAGCCTGGCGGGCCCGGTTTCTCCGAGGCCCAGGTCAGGGCGCTCGCGGCGGAATACAAGGTCCAGGACGGCCCGAACGAGGCCGGCGACATGTTCGAACGTGCGGGCCGCCCGGCCGATCATTTCCCGGCTCCGTTCCCGAACGAGAACGCTGCAGCCGCGGCCAATGGCGGCAAGGCTCCCCCGGATCTCTCGCTGATGCCGAAGGCGCGCACCTACGAGCGCGGCTTCCCGTGGTTCATCTTCGACATCTTCACCCAGTTCGCGGAAACCGGCCCGGACTACGTGGTTGCTGTGCTCAACGGCTATCATGAGGCTCCCGCAGGCTTCTCGGTTCCGGCTGGCGGTCACTACAACACGTCCTTCCCGGGCAACGTGATCGCGATGCCGAAGCCGCTGAGCGACGGCCAGGTCGAATATCCGAAGGGACCCGACGGCAAGTCGCCGGTTCCTGAGACGGTCGACCAGTACGCCCGAGACGTGACGGCGTTCCTGATGTGGACGGCAGAACCTCACCTCGATGCCCGCAAGCGCATCGGCTTCCAGGTGATGCTGTTCCTCCTCGTCCTCTCCGGCCTCCTCTACTTCACGAAGAAGAAGATCTGGGCCCGCGTCGAGCACTAAGACGCACTGGATTGAACCGATTTGAGAAAGGCCCCTTCCGGGGCCTTTTTCTTTGGATCGTCCGAGGGTGGCGGTGGTGTTGCGGCCGGTGCTCGCCCTATGGTTTCCTTAAGAAGAGCGGGACCATCACATGACGAAAGCGGTTTTGGGCATCATCGGCGGGTCGGGCGTTTACGATCTGCCGGGGCTGGAGGACGTGCGCGAGGAGCGAATCTCGTCTCCCTTCGGCGAGCCGTCGGATGCCCTGCGGATCGGGCGCGTCGGTAACACGGAGGTGGTGTTCCTTGCCCGCCACGGACGGGGGCACCGCTACTCGCCTTCGGATATCAACTACCGCGCCAACATCGACGCGATGAAGCGGGCAGGGGTCACTGACCTGATCTCGGTTTCGGCCTGCGGTTCCTTCAAGCAGGAATACTACCCGGGCTTTTTCGTACTGGTGGACCAGTTCGTCGACCGCACTCACAAGCGCGAGACGTCCTTTTTCGGCAAGGGCTGCGTCGCGCATGTGCCGATGGCCCATCCGGTCGGCCCGCGCCTGCAGGAGCGCATCGCCGAGGCTGCGAAGACTGAGGGCATTCCCTTCAGCCGTGGCGGCACGCATGTGACCATCGAGGGGCCGCAATTCTCCACTTACGCCGAATCGATGACCTACAAGAACCTCGGCTACGACGTGATCGGCATGACGGCGATGCCGGAGGCCAAGCTCGCCCGCGAGGCCGAAATTACCTACGCCATTATCGCCATGGTGACGGATTTCGATTGCTGGCACCCCGAGCATGACGATGTCGATGTCGCATCCGTCGTCGCGGTGGCGCAGAAAAACGCGACCAAGGTCGCCCGGCTCGTCGCCCGCGTGGCGCGCGATTTTCCGGCGGAGCACGAGCCATGCCCCAAAGGCTCCGACCGCGCCCTTGATGGCGCCATCATGACTGCGCCCTCTGCCCGCGACCCAGAACTTCTCAAAAAACTCGACGCCGTGGCGGGCCGGGTGCTCTAAAATCTCATCACGTCATCATCCCGCCCATGTGACCGAAGCCGAACAGGAGCCGGAAGATCCAGCCGATGAAGGCCAGGATCAGGGCGACGATGAAGGTGGCGGGGATTGCGGCAAGCGCGGCCTTGACGAAAAAGAGGACGAGGCTTCCAAAGGGGATATCGATATCCGTCAGGACGGTCCGGGAGGACGGTTCGGGCATGGCGAAACTCCGCTAAGTATCTTCAACCTTCCTGACCTATGGCAGACTTTCCTATGGACCAGCGCCTCGTTACCGATCTCAAAGCCGCGATCCGCTCGATTCCGGATTATCCGAAGCCCGGCATCATCTTCCGGGACATTACGACCCTGCTCGGTGATGCACGCGCCTTCCGCCGTGCAGTGGACGAGCTCGTTCACCCCTTCGCCGGCGGACGTGTCGACAAAATCGCGGGCATCGAGGCGCGCGGTTTCATTCTCGGCGGAGCGATGGCGCATCAGCTCTCCTCCGGCTTCGTGCCGATCCGCAAGAAGGGCAAGCTGCCGCACGAGACCGTGCGGATTGCCTATTCGCTTGAATACGGCGTCGATGAAATGGAAATCCACACGGATGCCATCGGCCAGGAAGAGCGTGTCGTCCTCGTCGACGATCTGATCGCAACCGGCGGTACGGCGGTTGCTGCAACGCAGCTCCTGCGCCAGATGGGCGCGAACATCGTCGCTGCCTGCTTTATCATCGACCTGCCCGATCTCGGCGGCGCGAAAAAGCTGCGCGATCTCGGGGTCGAGGTGCGTAGCCTCGTCAGCTTCGAAGGGCACTAGCATTACGAGCGGGCCATGACCGCCGAGGACATGAAAGGTGCTCTCGATTTTCTGAAGAGCGCCGAAAAGCTGAAAGACACCCTCCGCAGCGGGCACACGTCCGGCGGGCGGCCGGAGAGCACAGCGGAGCATACGTGGCGGCTCTGCCTGATGGTTATCGTCTTCGCGCATGAACTGCCCGGCATCGACATCGCGAAGCTTTTGAAATTGTGCATCGTGCACGATCTCGGCGAGGCCTTGAGCGGTGATATTCCAGCGATCATGCAGAGTGCCGACACCAACAAGAGCGAGCAGGAACGCGCCGACCTCCAGGTGCTGACGCAATCGCTGCCGCCTGCTCAACGCAGCGAAATTCTCTCGCTCTGGGAGGAATACGAGGCCGCCTCATCGCCCGAGGCCGTATTGGCGAAAGGCTTCGACAAGCTCGAAACCATTCTGCAGCACAATCAGGGTCTTAACCCGGCCGACTTCGATTACGCCTTCAACCTGACCTATGGACTGAAGCAGACGTCCCGCCATCCGCTGATCGCAAGCATCCGCACGATCCTCGACGAGGAGACGCGCGCTCATGCGTTAAAGCAGAACCCGAATATGTGAACGATTATCGCTCAGGCCGTCTCTCCCAAAACACCGAGCCGTCGAACGAAATCACCTCTTCGCCCCGCTGGTTGATGCCGGTGTTGTGGTGGAAGGCGAGCCCCCAGCCCGGACGTGAGGCGGAAACGCGCTTGCTCACCAGCGTCGAGCGATAGGTGATGGTGTCTCCCGCATAGACGGGCTTGAGCCATTTCAGGTTGGTGAAGCCGGGGGAGGACCCGAGCCGCGCCGGACGCTCGCCCCGCGCGAGCGCTTCCATACGGACGTGCTCGCGATAAGCGATCATCTGCTTCATCCAGATGCTGACCGTGTGCCAGCCCGAGGCGCAAAGACCTCCGAACAAACTTTTCTTGGCGGCCTCCGGGTCCACGTGGAAACGCTGTGGATCGTATTGTTTGGCGAAACGGATGATGTCGTCCGGGTGGAATGTGTAGGAGCCGAGTTCATCGGTCTCGCCCGCCAGCAGGTCCTCGAGATAGGGATTGGCCGAGATGGCCTGGGTCTCGCGCACGGGCGCCGGATCCGTGTGAGGAGCTGCTGCCGGGATCGCCGGCACCTCCACGCCGCGACGGGCGAACATGATCCAGTTGCCCTGGGACATGACGGTTTCGTCGTTCTGGTTCAGCAACTCGCCGTGAAACTGAACGAGGCCGATGGTGGGGCGGCTTTTCGAGGGGCGCGTGTCGAGGATCGTCAGCCGCGACCGAAGCGTGTCGCCGGGGCGGACGGGGCGCATCCATTTGACCTCATCGATTCCGGGCGATCCCATGGATGTGGAATCGAGCAGCAACTCATCGGCCAGAAGCCGCATGTTGATGGCGCAGGTGTGCCAACCCGATGCGATCAGCGTGCCGACAAAACTATCCTTGGCCGCGATCTCGTCGACATGAAAAGGCTGCGGGTCGAATTCGCGCGCGAAGGAGATGATGTCTTCCTTCGATACCGAAACAGGACCGAGCATATGGGTCGAACCGGGCACGAAGTCTTCGAAAGCAAAGCGGGGCATGGGCTTGTCTGTCTGGGCGGGAGGCGGCGCGAAGTGGTCCGCGCTCTCTTCAAAGAGAAAACTGTCCGGCGGCGTTGTGCGCCAGACGGATCGGCTCGGGCAATCGGTATTTAGGCGAACATTGCAGGACGAGCGCCGCCGCGCTCGGAATGTCGGCGAGATGGCCCGGCGAGATAAACATGGGGTTCTTGGCGGTGCGGGTGCGCAAGGCGACGCCGATGGTCTCTTCCTTATGGATCAGGGCCGCGGACGTTCCCTTCTCCTGCCCAAGTGCTTCGTAGCTCCCGCAGAGAAGCGACTTGCCGCAGCCGATTGTCGGACGCTGCAGCCACAGGCCCATGTGACTGGCGATGCCGATGCGGCGAGGATGGGCGATGCCCATGCCGTCGAACAGAAACACGTCCGGGTTGCTGCGCAGCTTCTCGAAAGCTTTCTGAAGCACCGGCCCTTCGCGAAAGCTCAACAGGCCGGGAATGTAAGGGAAAGGCGTCGGCAGCGCGGCGAGCACCGTTTCAACGGGTTCGAAATCCGGAAAGGTCACGACCACCACTGCGGCCTGGGACCGGTTGTTGCGCACGCTGACGTCGACGCCGGCGACGAGCCGCACCGTGTGGATATCGATGGCTAGGTCGGAGACGACTTCCGATCGCAATTCTTTCTGAAGGGCGATGGCCTCAGAGGGGGACAAATTCCATGAATGGCGTGCATGGATCTGCATGGGCGAGTTCAATTCCCCCGACCCGCCGGCAGACCGGCAGGCCCATCCCGCCACGCGAACGACAGCTTCACTTTACCGACGCCCCTTCCACCCGGTCTCGTCCGAGCCATGCTTGGCGAAAAGGGCATGGAACGCGGTGAACGCGAGGAAGCAGGCCACCAGAAGGGCAATCAGAAGCTCGCCGCTTCCGGGCCCCGGTGACACAAGGGCGCCGCCAACCGTGTAGGCGACATCTTCAAGCGAATCCTGCATGGATCGACTCCTCCATGCAGCAGAAACGCATAACCGATCTGAACGTGTCGCGAAGCTTCCGTTCACAAATCCGTTAGTTTGCGAAGCGGAAGTGCAGCACGTCGCCGTCCTGGACCGTGTATTCCTTGCCTTCAAGGCGAAGCTTGCCGGCTTCGCGGGCTCCGGCCTCGCCCTTCAGGGACACGTAGTCGCCAAAAGCGATCGTCTCCGCGCGGATGAAGCCCTTTTCGAAGTCCGTGTGAATGACGCCGGCGGCCTGCGGCGCGCGGGTGCCTTGGGTGATGGTCCAGGCGCGCGCTTCCTTCGGGCCAACGGTGAAATAGGTGATGAGGCCGAGGAGCTCATAGCCCGCGCGGATGACGCGGTTGAGGCCCGGCTCTGCAAGCCCGATGGCGTCGAGATAGTCCTTCTGCTCGTCGGGCGCGAGAACGGCGATCTCGCTCTCGATCTTGGCGGAGACGACGACGGCCTTGGCACCTTCCTGTTTCGCGCGCTCGAACACCTTGGCGGAGAAGGCATTGCCCTGGTCGGCCGAAGTCTCTTCGACGTTGCAGACGTAGAGCACCGGCTTCGAGGTCAGAAGGCCGAGCATCTGGAACAGGCGCTCTTCCTCGGGCTTGCGCTCGACGGCGCGGGCGGGCTTGCCATCGCGCAGCAGGACGAGCGAGCGGTTGACGAGGTCGAGGGTTTCCTTCGCTTCCTTGTCGTTGCCCTTGGCCTTCTTCTCGAGCGCGGTGATGCGCTTCTCGAGGCTATCGAGATCGGCCAGCATCAGCTCGGTTTCGATGATGTCGATATCGGCCAGCGGGTCGATCTTGCCTTCGACGTGGGTGATGTCCGTGTCCTCGAAGCAGCGCACCACGTGAGCGACCGCATCGACCTCGCGGATGTTCGCGAGGAACTGGTTGCCGAGGCCCTCGCCCTTGGACGCGCCGCGCACCAGGCCCGCGATGTCCACGAAGGTGAGGCGGGTCGGGATGATCTGCTGCGAGCCGGCGATGCCGGAAAGCTTTTCAAGGCGGTCATCGGGAACGGCCACGTCGCCCACGTTCGGCTCGATGGTGCAGAATGGATAGTTCGCCGCCTGCGCGGCTGCCGTTTGCGTCAGCGCATTGAAGAGGGTGGACTTGCCCACGTTCGGCAGACCGACGATGCCCATCTTGAAGCCCATGGCCTTACTCCTTGTTGCTTTCGGCCTTTTCACCGGGCCGTTTCACGTCCGTCCAGCCTCTCGCCTCCATGGCGAGGTGGACCTTGTTCTGAAAGCTCGCATCCTCGCCCTGGGCGAGAAGCGGCGCGCCGTCGGCGATGGCGCGGGTCAGATCATCGACCCAGGGCGCCTCCGCCTTGCCGAAATCGCCCAGCACCCAGCCGTGCACGAGGTGCTTGTGCCCCGGATGGCCGATGCCGAGCCGGACCCGGCGATAATCGTTGCCGCAATGGGCGGTGATCGACCGCAGGCCGTTATGGCCCGCATTGCCGCCGCCGACCTTCACCCGAAGCTTGGCGGGCGGGAGATCGAGCTCGTCGTAAAAGACGGTCACGTCCGCAAGCGGGATCTTGAAGAAGCGCTGCGCTTCCGCCACCGCGCGGCCGGACTCGTTCATGTAGGTCTGCGGCTTGATGAGCAGCACCTTTTCGCCGCCGATCATCGCTTCCGCCGTCTCGCCCTGGAACCGGCTGCGCCACGGAGCGGCGCGATGAACGCGCGCGATCTCATCCACGGCCATGAAGCCGATATTGTGGCGGTTTCCGGCATATCGGGCGCCCGGATTACCCAGGCCGACGAAGAGGCGCATGTCTATTATGTGTTCCCCTGCGATCGCCTTTCCTCGCGCTCGATCGTCAGCGGATCTGAGCCGAGGGTCTCGCGAGCAATCTTCATGGCGATGAGATAGGTGAGGTTGTTAGGCTTCCCTCTCAGGTGCTTTTTCCAGTCCACTGGGTGTATGACTTTCACCTCAATTGCGGCTAGGTCGAGCACGGCCTCAGGCTCCCGGGGAACTTCAAAACAGGCAAAGGCCGAGCCATTGACGAGGATACTGTAAAAATCTTCACCCTGGTCCGGCGTCCAGCCCACGACCATGGCGGATCGAAGATCTCCAAATGTTCTCGTCAGCAACGTTCTGAGCAATTGCTGATCCGGATCATTGAGAAGCGACGATTGCGACGCCCGCAGTTGGGCCTCGATCTCTCGCTCCATTCTGCTCCCGATCAGCTTCATCACCAGAGCCCGATCTCAGTGCGGTCATAAGAAACGCTCCGGCCTTGCGGTCGGAGCGTTAAAGCCGTTTCGATGGGCGTAATCGCCCGGTTCGAAAACTTAAGCCTTGGCCGGAGCCGCCGCTTCAGCCGCCGGAGCCGCAGCCTCTTCCTTCATGCCCGACGGGGCAACGACGGTGACGAGGGTGACGTTCTCAGCGGAAACCGACTTCACGCCCTTCGGCAGCTTGATGTCCGACAGGTGGACCGAGGTGCCGATGTCGAGATCGGCGACCGAGGCCTCGATGAAGTCCGGGATCGCGTCGGACGGAACGAGCAGTTCCACCGAGTGCTCGACGATCTGCAGCGTGCCGCCGCGCTTCACGCCCGGGCACTTGTCCTGGCCGACGACGTGCACCGGCACGACGACCTTGATCGCCTGGCCCTTGGCAAGACGCAGGAAATCGACGTGGACCGGGAAGTCTCGGACCGGGTCGAGCTGGTAGTCGCGCGGAATGGCGCGGGTCTTCTTACCGTTCACGTCGATCTCGAAGATCGTGGTGAGGAAGTGGCCGGCGAAGATCAGCTGCTTGGTCTGGTTGAAGTCGAGAGCAATCGCCTCGGCGGCCTGGCCGCCTCCATAGATGACGGCAGGAACTTGGCCTTGGCGACGAACGGCCCGGGCGGCCCCCTTGCCGGCCCGGTCGCGCGCCACGGCCGTGATTTGCTTAATTTCGCTCATGGTCGTGGTCCTTAAATCAGGTTGCTAAAAACCGAAGGCCGCCTGAAGGCGGCCACGGCTTGCGCCCGTGCCTCCAAGGGTGTCGAGCGGGCGCGAGGCGGCTTATAGAGAAAGCGGGCTGCAATTGCAAGGAATGGCGGGCCTCCCATCCTGAGGAGCGCTCGGCGTTGGGCTCAGAAGCACCTAGGGCGCTCCTCACCTCTCCCGTGTGGGAGACGTCGAGCGGATCTTGGGCCTCACGCGCCACGTCCCGAAAGCAAAATGGCCGGAACGAGCCCGGCCATGACACCTTTGGAACAGTGACGCCTGTCTTAGTCGAACAGGCTCGACACCGAGCTTTCCGTCGCGGTGCGGCCGATGGCTTCGCCGATCAGCGGGGCGATGCCGATGGCGCGGATGTTGTGGGCGACCTTCACGGCTTCCGTCGGCATGATGGAATCGGTGATCACCAGTTCCTTCAGGCGGGAATTGGCGATGCGGGAGACCGCGCCGCCGGAAAGCACGCCGTGGGTGATGTAGGCGTAGACCTCCTTCGCGCCGTTGGCGAGGAGGGCATCGGCGGCGTTCACCAGGGTGCCGCCGGAATCCACGATGTCGTCGAGCAGGATGCAGGACCGGCCTTCGACATCGCCGATGATGTTCATGACTTCCGACTCACCAGGGCGCTCGCGGCGCTTGTCGACGATGGCGAGCGGCGCGTCGATGCGCTTGGCGAGCGAGCGGGCGCGCACCACGCCGCCGACGTCGGGCGAGACCACCATGTGGTTGCGGCCGTCGAGCCGCTCCTTGATGTCGCGCGCCATGAGCGGCACGCTGAACAGGTTGTCGGTCGGGATGTCGAAGAAACCCTGGATCTGCCCGGCATGGAGATCGAGCGTCAGCACGCGGTCGGCGCCGGCATTGGTGATGAGGTTCGCCACGAGCTTGGCCGAGATCGGCGTGCGGCCCGAGGTGCGCCGGTCCTGGCGGGCATAGCCGAAATACGGGAGCACCGCCGTGATGCGGCGCGCCGAGGAGCGGCGCAGCGCGTCGATGATGATCAAAAGCTCCATCAGGTGGTCGTTCGCGGGGTACGAGGTCGACTGGATGACGAACACGTCTTCGCCGCGCACGTTCTCCTGAATCTCGACGAACACTTCCATGTCCGCAAAGCGCTTCACCTGGCATTTGGCGAGCGGCACATTGAGATAGGCGGAGATGGCCTCCGCCAGCGGACGATTGGAATTTCCCGCAACGAGCTTCATGACGGCTTCTTTGTCTCTGTGTGACCTGAGGAGCTCGCCGCGTCACGTTGTTGCCCCTGCGCGGCAAGGCGCTTGGGTCTTAGCAGCGATAAGAAACCGTCACAATATGCGAGAGGCCGCAGATGTGCGGCATTCTCGACTTGTTCAAGGGCGTTACTGCGCCGCAACAGGCGCAGGCTCGGACGCAGCATTCGCGGTCTGGAACGGTGTCTCGGCCTTGGCCGCCGCCAGGAACTCGGCGATCTCGTCCATGCTGGCGCCCGCGAGCTTGGCGAGCGTTTCCTTGTCGAGAGACGAGATGGAGGCGACCCGCAAGGGGCTCGTGCCCGCGAGGCGCTTCGCGCGGCGCTTCTCCGAATCGAAGACGTCCCACACGTAGGAGACCTTCGTCTCGCCGTCCTCAACCTCGGTCGAGATGTAGCCGCGCACGCGATAGCGCGCCTGGGAACTCGCGCCGACAAGCTCGACCTTGCGGTCGGTGGCGGCGGTGGACAGCTCTGCCATGAGCGCCGTCTTCATGGGGGCCGGCGCGCCGTCGATGCTCTCGAGCGCAATGGGCACGCCCTCGGGCGACCCACTCAAGCTGCCGCTCGAGCCGTTGCAGGCTCCCAGAGCGGCCATCATCATCACGGCGGTAATGCGTCCCACATGCTTTGCAGCAGCCATGGAATCTCCCTTAACTGTTACTCACGTTAACGGGATTTTAAGCTTAAGCGGCCCCCGACGTCCAGCTCAGACCCCTTTACGGGCAAAAACCATAAGAGATTCAAGGGTGAGCGCGATCAGCCCCGCGACCAGCCCCCAGAACGCGGAGCCGATGCCGAAGAGGGTGAGTCCCGAAGCCGTGACCACCAAAGTCAGCACCGCCGGAAAGCGCTTTTGCTCGTCCGCAAGGGCGGAGGTCAGCGCCCCCAGAAACGCGCCGATGAGCGCCAGCCCCGCCACTGTCTTGATGAGCGCGGCGGGCAGGGCCGCGATCAGGCCGATCAGGGCGGCGCTGAAAGCAGCGAAGATCAGGTAGGTCGCGGCATAGAACGGGCCGACCTGCCAGCGCTTGGCGGGGTCGGGATGCGTATCCAGCCCGGTGCAGATCGCTGCCGAGATCGCCGCGAGATTGCTCGTATGCGCGCCGAAAAGGGCGGTGACGATCGAGGAGAGGCCGGTGACGGCGAGAATCGGTCGGGTCGGCGGCGAATAGCCGGACGCGCGCAGCACCGCGAAGCCCGGCAGGTTCTGGGAGGCCATGGTGACGAGAAAGAGCGGCAGGCCCAGGCCGATCAGCGCGGTCGGCTCGAAGGCCGGTGTGATGAAGGTCAGCGACGAGAGGCTGAAATCCGCCGCAAGCGGCTGCGCATGACCGCCGCCGAGGGCGAGCCCCAAGCCGACAAAGAGCACGGCCAACACCGCAAGCGCGGGATTGAACAAACGCACCACCAAAAACACCGCGACGAGGGGCAGGACGAGGCTTGGTGCCGTCTGCGCGCTCTCGAACACCGCCGTCACGAAACGGATGAGCACGCCTGCCAGCATCGCGGCGGCGATGGAGGAGGGGATGCGCTCGATCAGGCGTCCGAACGGCTTGACGAAGGCGGCGAGCACGATGAGTCCGCCGGCTAGCAGGAAGGAGCCGACCGCAGCATGAATCGAGATGCCGGTCGACGCCGCAATCAGCGCCGCGCCAGGTGTCGACCAGGCGGTGACGACGGGGATCCGGTAGCGCACGCTCAAAATGCCGCTGGTCGCCGCCATGCTGAGGCAGAGGGCCGCCACCCATGAGGTCGTCTGCGCCGCATCCGCTCCCACGGCCTGAGCAGCCGCAATGATGATCGCGATGGTGCTGCCGAAGCCCACAAGGGCCGCAACGACGGCGGACGTGACGATCGACAGGCGCATGGTGAGGGGGGCTCCGGTGAGGAGGGCGAGCTTAGCGGTTTAGACCGAAACGATGTGGCAAGGCTAGTTCGCGGCCGCTCTTCCCTGCGAAGCCGGGACCTCTTAAATCTGGCCCATGAGTCGCAACACCACCAATGATGTGCCGCCGGATATTCTAGGCGACGACGAGGATGAGGATCTCGTTGCCGTCGAGAGCGGGTCGGATGTCGAGTTCGATCTGGAGGCCCATCCCGGCTCGGTCACGCGCGGGACAGAGGTCATCAAGCACTTTTGGGCCACCTTGCCGCAGGCGCCGGGCGTGTATCGCATGCTCGATGGCAAGGGCGACGTGCTCTATGTGGGCAAGGCGAAAAGCCTGAAGGCCCGCGTCGGGTCTTATGCGCGCGGTCAGGTGCATTCCAACCGCATCGCCCGCATGGTTGCCGAGACGACCTCCATGGAGTTCGTCACCACGGCGACGGAGACCGAGGCGCTGCTGCTGGAAGCGAACCTCATCAAGCAGCTTAAACCCCGCTACAACGTGCTGCTGCGGGACGACAAGTCGCTCCCCTACATTCTGCTCACCGCCGATCATGAGGCGCCGCAGCTCGTGAAGCATCGCGGCGCGCGCAAGCGTAAAGGGGATTACTACGGCCCCTTCGCCAGCGTGTGGGCGGTGAACCGCACCATCAACGCATTGCAGCGCGCATTCCTTCTGCGCTCGTGCAACGACAGCTATTATGAGAACCGCACGCGCCCCTGCCTGCTGTTCCAAATCAAGCGCTGCTCCGGCCCCTGCACCAAGGAAATTTCCGTCGACGATTACGCTGAACTCGCGGCGGAGGCGCGGGCGTTTCTGTCGGGCAAGTCGAATGCGGTGAAGGCACACATTACGCAGGAAATGCAGGAAGCGGCGGAGATGCTCGAATTCGAGCGCGCGGCGCGCTGCCGCGACAGGCTCGCGGCGTTATCTGCCATTCAGGGCGTGCAGGGCATCAACACACAATCCGTGGAAGAGGCAGATGTGTTCGCCATCGACGAACAGGCCGGACAGTTCTGCGTGGAGGTGTTCTTCTTCCGCAACTGGCAGAACTGGGGCAACCGCGCGTACTTCCCGAAGGCCGACAAGACGATGACGCCCGGCGAGGTTCTGACATCGTTCCTCGCGCAGTTCTATGACGACAAACCCGCGCCGCGCCTCGTGCTGCTCTCGCACCAGATCGACGAGCCCGAGTTGATGGCGGAGGCTTTGTCCACACGCACGGAATCGAAGGTCGAGATCGTCACGCCGCAGCGCGGCGAGCGGCGCCAGCTCATCGATTACGTGATGCGCAACGCCAAGGAGGCGCTGGGACGCAGGCTGGCGGACACGGCTTCGCAGCAGAAGCTTCTGGTGTCGCTCGGCCAAGCCTTCGGATTGGAGAAAACGCCGCGTCGTGTGGAGGTCTATGACAACTCGCACATCATGGGCACGAACGCGGTAGGCGCGATGATCGTGGCGGGTGCGAACGGCTTCATGAAGCAGCATTACCGCACGTTCAACATGAAGTCGGAGGATCTCAAGCCCGGCGACGATTACGGCATGATGCGAGAGATGCTGCAGCGGCGCTTCGCGCGCTTGGTGAAGGAGGAGCCGCGGTCTCCCTCTGACGCTATCGCCAACTCCCTCCTCCTTGTGGGGAGGGCTGGGGAGGGGGTGTCAGCGCCGGTCTCAGAAGATGTTGGCGCCAACACCCCCACCTCCAACTCCTCCCCACAAGGAGGAGGAAGAGGGTTGTCCGGTGCGGGCGACGAAGGGCCTGAACCTCCCGATGACAGCTTCCCCTCCTGGCCCGATCTCGTCCTCATCGACGGCGGCAAGGGGCAGCTGGAGGCGGCCCGTCAGGCGCTGGCGGAAGTCGGCGTTGGGGAGAACGACGTGGCGCTCGTCGGCATTGCCAAGGGGCGGGACCGGGATGCGGGGCGCGAGACCTTTTTCCGGCACGGCCGGCCGACCTTCAAGCTGCCGCCGCGCGACCCGGCGCTCTATTTCGTCCAGCGGCTGCGTGACGAGGCTCACCGCTTCGCTATCGGGACGCACCGCGCCAAGCGCAAGCGCGAGATGGTGAAAAACCCGCTCGACGAGATTGCCGGCATCGGCCCGACGCGCAAGCGCGCGCTGCTCCATCATTTCGGAACCGTGAAGGCCATCCAGCGCGCTGCGCTGGAAGACCTTATGAAAGCGCCGGGTGTGAACGCGGCGACCGCCAAGGCGGTCTATGAGTTCTTCCACGAACGGGGGTAGGCCTCGCTTGCCAAGGCGGGACAATCCCTCCACGTAACCGGGATGTGACCCGACTCCGGTTGACGGAGGGACCGCCGACATGTTTCCTGCCCGCTTATGAGCATCGCACCATCCATGCGCCGATCCAAAGCCTTCAATCTCGCCAATCTGCTGACCTATGGCCGGCTTGTGGCAGTGCCTGTCGTCGTCGGATTGTTGTTCTGGCCGGAAGATCACTGGTCGCGGTGGGCGGCGCTGGCCATCTTCGCACTGGCGGCCGTTACGGATTATCTCGACGGCTACATCGCCCGCGCCTATGCGCAGCAATCGTCCCTGGGACGCATGCTCGACCCCATTGCGGACAAGCTTCTGGTCGCAGCCTGCCTCCTCATGCTCGTGGCCGACAAGACCATTCAGGGTTGGGCTCTGTGGGCGGCCATCGTCATCCTCTGTCGCGAAATCCTGGTGTCGGGCCTGCGGGAATTTCTGGCCGAGTTGAAAGTCAGCGTGCCGGTGAGCAAGGTCGCCAAGTGGAAGACGACGTTGCAGCTTCTCGCCGTCGGTTTTCTGATCGCAGGTCCTGCGGGCGAGACGGTGCTGCCTCACACGGTGCTCATCGGCACGATCCTGCTGTGGGCCTCCGCCATCCTGACCATCTATACCGGCTGGGATTATCTCAAGACCGGCATTCATCACCTGATGGACGAGGAATAGCGCTCTCATGAAGCTCGTCTATTTCGCCTGGGTGCGCGAGCGGGTCGGCAAGACGGACGAGGATGTGGAATTGCCTACGAGCGTCTCCACTGTCGCCGATCTCGTGCGCTGGCTCAAAGGCCGGGGCGAGGAATATGAATACGCCTTCGAGAATGAAGGCATCGTCCGCGCCGCCATCGACCATGTG
Organism: Microvirga terricola; assembly: GCF_011777495.1. Lineage (GTDB taxonomy): Bacteria > Pseudomonadota > Alphaproteobacteria > Rhizobiales > Beijerinckiaceae > Microvirga > Microvirga terricola. The sequence goes on from NZ_JAATJS010000002.1 coordinate 438,236, forward strand.
CATGTCAAGCCGGAAGCCTCGGTGTTGCAGGCGCGCGAGGTTGCGTTCTTCCCGCCCATGACGGGCGGCTAAGCCGGGCAGGGGCCTATGGCCGTCACCATCCGCATCCAGACAGAGCATTTCGATGTCACCGCCGAAACCGCGAGGCTGACGGCTGGGCGCGCGGATATCGGCGCCGTTGTCGCCTTTACGGGCTTGTGCCGCGATGAAGGCGGGCGGCTATCTGCGCTCGAACTGGAACATTATCCGGGAATGGCGGAAGCGGAGATGTCCCGCATCGCGACAGAGGCGCAGGAGCGCTGGCCGTTGATGGGGCTGACGATCATTCACCGCTTCGGGATGATCGCGCCGCGGGAGGAGATCGTGCTGGTGCTCACCGCCTCCACCCATCGCCACGCCGCCTTCCATGCGGCAGAGTTTTTGATGGATTATCTCAAGACGCAGGCGCCGTTCTGGAAACGGGAACACCTGAAGGACGGGACGGTGGGAGAGTGGGTCCAGGCCAAAGGCGTGGACGATCTTGCCGCGGGGCGGTGGGTTTAGGATCGCCCAGTCGCGCGAATGCCATCCTCCAACCCCTCCAGCGACGACCAGTGATAAATCACAAGCGGCCATTCACGGCCGTCGACGGACGACGTGATGGATTTTAACTCCCGCCCGCCAATGAAGCTGTAAAAGCTCCGGAAGGGGCTTTGCTCGTATGCGGCGATGGTGATGGCGCCGGGCGCGCGCTCCTTCAGGTCTGAGATTGCCGACAACAGAAGCTGCCGCCCAACCCCTTGCCCCTGCGCCTCGGGCGTGACGTAGAGCAGCGTAATCTTGCTCGCCGCTCCCGTGTCGTCGCGGTCGCCGAGACGGGCCGCGACGAATCCGAGAACGGTGTCGGCGCGCTCGGCTACCAGAAGCAGGTCAACTGCCGGGTCGAAATCGCTCGACAGCCACTCCGTGATCTCGCCGGCTCGATAGACGGGATCGGCGCGCCGATGAAGCATCTCCTTCGGCATGAAGCCCGAATAGGCCTGCTGCCAGCCCGCAGCGAGAATCCGCGCGATGGCGGCGCTATCCGCCAGCGTCCCTAAACGGATATCAAGAGGAGAGGTGCGCTGCATAAGGGCTCCGGTGCATTCGTCGAACGGCTCCGCTTGACGTTATAGCAGCTTGGGAGGACCCTTCTACCGGGCTGGCGAAGCGGAGGTGCGTCATGCGCTACGTCGTCGTGTTGTCGGCCATGCTCGCCGGTGCTCCCGGCGCGGGTGCCGAGCCCGGTTCATTCCAGCTGGCTCAGGCGCCAAATCAACCCAACTGCCATTGCCGCGCAAACGGACAGCTCTTTGAGCTCGGCCAGAAAACGTGCCTCAAGACGGCGCGGGGGCCGCGGATCGCGCAATGCAGTATCGCGATCAACGTCACGAACTGGGAGTTCACGGAAACGCCGTGCCCTGAATCATGATTGCAGACGTCATCTAGAAAACGCCGATGACGATGGCGCCGATGAAGCCAAGCGAAACGCAGAAAGCCGCGATATGCAGTGTCGACGCGGAATAAGAACGGGACATCGGGTTCATGGCGTTCCCCTCTGTTCAGAGTTCCAGCTTAACAAACGGCGCAGGGCGCGAAAAGGTTCAGCTTGAACTCGCTCCACAGTGGAGGAATGTCGAATCGTGGAATTTACTTCTTAAGTGTTAAACGCTCGTTTCGTCTTAGAAGACGTCATCCTAAAGCTCCGTTCTTCAAGCGATTTTTCTTGAATCGTCGTGATGCAATTTTGTTTCTTCCGATTGCGAGGCTGACCTGATCTTCGCCGATGGAATCTATCCGCGCGCTTCGAGCCGCTGAAGGCGCGTTGACGCGATGTTTACGCAATCCGGATTAGGGTCCGGCCCATGCGTCGTGGGTTAGTTGCGGTTTTTGCCCTATCGCTTGTCGGATTTGGGCTTACGGGTTGCGGGTTGTTTCGGTTCGAACAACGCGAGCCTTGGCGCGCGCAAGCCGAACAGGCGTGCCTCTCTCAGCGTCTCGTGCAGCCTTCCGCCTACATGGCCCTGTCTTCGAAGATTGACGGGCCGGGCATCTGCGGCATGGATCACCCCTTCAAGGTCTCCGCCTTCACCAACGGCTCGGTGGGGTTGACCTCCAAGGTGACGCTCGCTTGCCCGATCATTCCGAGCATCGACACTTGGCTCGACGAGATCGTGAAGCCCGCGGCTGAACTGTATTTTGGCGTGCAGGTGGTCGACCTCAAAGCCGGGTCCTATTCCTGCCGGCCGCGCAACAACCAGCGGGGCGCGAAGCTCTCCGAGCACGCCTTCGGCAACGCCCTCGACATCATGGCCTTCGTTCTGACGGATGGCAGGGAAGTATCCGTGGTGAAGGGGTGGAAGAGCGGCGATCCGCGGGAGCAGGACTTTTTGCGCGAGGCGTTCGTCGGTGCCTGCCGCTACTTCACCACCGTGCTCGCGCCCGGGTCGGATCAGTTCCACTACGATCATCTGCACATCGATCTGGCGCGGCACGATCCGCGTGGCGAGCGGCGCATCTGCAAGCCGATCATCAAGTTCGCGGCGCGCATCGATCCTGATAAAGGCCGCGCTTTTGCGCAGGCGAAAATCCCGCAGCCGCCCGCCGCCGATCTGCCGCCCATCGACATGGAGGAGGATGTGCCGGAGCAGGACCTCGCCGCCGCTCTGCCGGGCTCTTCCGCGCCGTATGTCCCCAGCACGCCACCGCGTCCCTCCGTCGGTTTCCTGGCCGATCTGCCGCCGCCGGCACCCTATCGGCCGGTGCAGCAGCCTTTGGCGCAGACCTATGCCCCGCTACCCCTGCGGCGGCCGGCGGCGAACGAGCCGCTCGCGCTGAACGGGCTCTATTAATGCCCGCCGAACCTTGACCTTCCGCTATGCCGCCCAAATGGTCCTTCATAGGACCCACTGACAGGTCGGAGCGGAACGATGAAGAAGCTGGTGGCTTTGGTATCCTGCTTGGCTGTGAGCGCTCCGGCCCTGGCCCGCGACATTCTTCCGGCAGAACAGCGCTATCCACGTTATCACGCCTATCTGCCAGGCTGCGAGGATCCAGACGTCTTGTCCAACATCGCCTCGCGCTTCGGCACGCAGGAACGGCGGTTCTGGAACTCGCTCGCCATCGTCGGCTTCGAGAGTGTCGGCGAAGTGGCGTGGCGGCCCTGGGGGCTCGACTACATTCCGCGCCGGTTCTGCTCCGGCACGGTGCTGACCTCGGACGGCTACCGGCGGCGGATCAATTTCTCCGTCCGCGAGAGCCTGGGATTTATCGGGTACAGCTGGGGAACGGAGTGGTGCATTGATGGGCTCGACCGCTATTATGCGTTCGCCCCGCATTGCAAACAGGCTCTGCCTTGACCTTTTACCGTTCTCTCGCCGCCCTCGGTTTTCTCCTCCTGTCGCTGACCGCTACCGCGCAGCCGATGCAGGAGGTGAGGGGGGCGCCCTCAGGCGCTTTCGACTTTTATGTCTTGTCCCTGTCCTGGTCGCCCGGGTATTGCGAAACCACCGGCACCACCCAGGGGCGCAAGCAATGCGCCGAAGGCAACAATCTCGGCTTCGTGCTGCATGGATTGTGGCCTCAGAGCGAGCGGGGTTATCCGAGCTTCTGCGAGCCGAGCGGCCGCTTTGTGCCGCGCGCGGTGATCGAGGACATGCGGGGGCTGTTTCCCGACGACAACCTTGCGCGCTACGAATGGCGCAAGCACGGAACCTGCAGCGGCGAGAATCCACGCGCGTATTTTCGCGCCGTACAGCGCGCGCGGGACTTTATCAAGATTCCGGAAGCCTTGACGCGCCCGCAAAGCGACACCAAAGTCATGCCCATCGAGATTGAGCGCGCCTTTGTGGAGGCTAATCCCGGCCTGCACCTCGACATGATGTCGGTTTCCTGCCCGCGGCGCATCCTTCAGGAAATCCGCATCTGCCTCAATCGCGATCTTCGCGGCTTCCACCAATGCCCGCAGGTCGATCGCGAGGGATGCCGCGCCGAGGAAATCACGATCCCGGCCATCCGGTAAGGACTTTTATGAACTATCGTCACGCCTTTCACGCCGGCAATTTCGCCGACGTCATGAAACACGCGCTTCTGGTGCGGATCATCGCCTATCTGCAACGGAAAGAAACGCCGTTACGGGTCATCGACACCCATGCGGGCATTGGGCTCTACGACCTTGCGGGCGATGAATCCGGGCGGACAGGCGAATGGGTCGACGGAATCGGGCGGATCGATGAGGCACTCACCCCCGATGCGGAAGTGCTTCTCGCGCCCTATCGCAAAGTGATCGCCGATGTGCGCGCGCGGCACGGCGAGACGGCCTATCCCGGCTCGCCCGCGATCATCCGCGAAATCCTGCGGCGGCAGGACCGGGGTGTGTTCGTCGAGCTGCATCCCGCCGACTACAAGGTGCTGAGCGACGCCTTCAACGAAGTCACCAATCTCAAGGTCCTGCATCTCGACGGATGGACCGCGCTTCACGCGCTGATCCCGCCGAAGGAGAAGCGCGGTCTCGTGCTCATCGACCCGCCTTATGAGAAGCCGAACGAACTGGAGCGCCTGGGCGACGAGCTTCTCGCCGCCGTGAAGAAGTGGCCGACGGGCGTTTATGCGGGCTGGTATCCGATCAAGGCTCTCGCCCCGGTCGATGCGGTGGCGGCGCGGCTTCACGCGGAATGTCCGCGTCCGGGCCTTCGCCTCGAGCTTCTGGTGGACGATCCGCGCGATGCGACGCGGCTCAACGGCAGCGGGCTCTTCGTGATCAATCCACCCTGGTCCTTGCGCGAGGAAGCGGAGACGCTGCTCCCCGCTCTCGCGGAGCGATTGTCGCGCGGTGCTTATGGCGGCTATCGCTGCGAGGCGTTCGGGCCGAGCGCATAAAATCGTTGCCGGTTGATGCTTGCGGGTCCATGAAGGGAGCCTTCCTTTTGGCAGGACTCTCTCGCATGCTTACTCTCCGCACCTCGCCCGCGTCTCCTTTCGGCCGCAAGGTCAAGATCGCCGCGGCTCTTCTCGGATTGTCAGACAAGATCGAACTTGTAGACGCCGACACAACGAGCCCGACCGACACGCTCCGCCAGCAGAACCCGCTCGGGAAAATCCCGGCGCTGATCCTGGAAAACGGCGAGACGCTGTATGACTCACGCGTGATCGTCGACTACCTCGATCACCTCGCCGGTGGCGGCGTGATCCCCACAGGGTGGGAGCGTTTCGCGGCTTTGCGTCAGCAGGCGCTCGCGGACGGCCTCATGGATGCCGCGCTGCTCCAGGTTTATGAGGGCCGCTGGCGCGCTGAAGACAAGCGCGAGCCGAAATGGGTCGAGCATCAGCAGGGTAAGGTCCAGCGCGCGCTTGACTATGCGGAGGCGCATCTCTCCACGCCGAGCACCACGATCCACATTGGCCACATCACGCTCGCCTGCGCGTTAGGCTATCTCGATCTGCGCATGGCTGGAAAGTGGCGCGAGAGCTATCCCAAGCTCGTGGCGTGGCTCGCCGATTTCGAGGCGCGCGTACCCGCCTTTGCAAAAACAAAATTCACGGCTTGATCCATGAAAAAAGGCCCGGGTTTCCCCGGGCCTTTTGCTGATCGCTGACGCGATACGATCTTAGTAGGTGTTGAACTTGTAGTTCAGGCCGGCGCGGACGACGCCGAACTCGTTGTTCTTCCGATTCTCGAAACCGAACGTATTCACGGTGTTCAGGAAGAGGAAGTCGTTGTTGCGGTTCCGCTCGAGGCTCACGAACAGACCTTCGAGCCGCGCGGTCAGGTTGTTGGTGAAGGCGTATTCCACGCCGCCGCCGACCGTCCAGCCGGCGTTGGTGTTGTTGTTGTTCCCGAAGAAGTCGTTGCCGCCGCCGGTGTCGCCATAGGCGAAACCACCGGTGACGTAGAGCAGCGTCCGGTCAAAGGCGTAACCCGCGCGGGCGCGGACCGTGCCGAAGAAGTTGTTGCCGTTGTTGTTATTGCGGAGGCCGAAAAAGTTCGGGTTGTTCACGAACAGGAAGTCGTTGTCGCGGTTGTTGCCACCGAGGTCCGCGAACTGGATATCGGTCTCGAGGCCGATGACCCACCCGCCGACCTGGTAATTGTAGCCGATCTGGCCGCCGCCGGTGAACCCGCCGTTATTGCCGCCGCCGGTGTTCACGAAGCCGACGCCGGGGACGAAAACGTCATGATTGTTGTTGTTGCTCCAGGCGCCACCGGCGTTCACGCCGACGTAGAAGCCTGTCCAGGTGAAGATCGGAACGACAATCGGAGCGGGCGGGGCGGCCCGAACCGGAAGATCAGCAGCCGCTGCCGCCCCGGCGAGGCCGAAGAGAGCAACACTGGCAAGAAGGAATTTCTTCATGGTCTCATTCCTATCGATGTCTTGGTCGATCGGGCCGGAAGACTTTTGTCTCAGGCCAAATCCGACGACGAGGTCAATATAGAGCGGAAGCCTCATGAGAGCTGTGACATGACAACCACAGAGCGAAATCCTACTATGGCAGCATTGTGGCGACAAGTTGTAGTTTATTCCCCTTTGGCATTACGCGGATTCCTAACGCTTAAGGTCGCATTTGGTTCGGTGCGGCGTAGAAAAAATGTTCTTTTCTGGGCAATTGGACCATAATGCAAGAGAGTTACATTTGGTAAACGAGGGGAAACATATGGGGCAGGTGGCGCTGATTACTGGCGGTGCACGACGAATCGGCCGGTGCATCGTCGAGCGAATCGCTCGCAGCGGTTATGCCGTCGCGATCCACTGCAACCGGTCATCGGATGAAGCCGAGCGGATTGCCGCCCGCATTCGCTCCGAAGGGGGTAGGGCTGTCGTCGTCCGGGCCGATTTGGCGGACGCGGTGGCGGTGGCTGAGTTGGTCGAGCAGGCCGTTCGGGCGCTTGGGCCTTTGACTCTTCTCGTCAACAACGCCTCCGAGTTCGAGCCCGACGAGGTGCTAACCCTCGACGAGGCGCGATGGGACCGGCACTTCGCCGTCAACCTGCGCGCACCCGCCTTTCTCGCGCGGGACTTCGCCGGTCAGCTTCCCGCCGATGCGGAGGGCTGCATCATCAACATCGTCGATCAGCGCGTCTGGAAGCCGACGCCGCAATTCTTCTCCTACACGCTGACGAAGGCGGCTCTGTTTACCGCGACGCAAACCATGGCGCAGGCGCTGGCTCCTCGCATTCGCGTCAATGCGGTCGGGCCCGGTCCGACATTGGCCAATGAACGGCAGGAGAGTGAGGACTTCGCAAAGCAGAGCGCCGCCGTCCCCCTCGGGCATGGCGCGACGCCGGAAGAGATTGCCGACACCGTCCTATTCCTCGCAAGCGCCCGCAGCATCACGGGGCAGATGATCGCCGTCGATGGCGGCCAGCACCTCGCCTGGCAGACGCCGGACGTCGTAGGCGTCAGGGAGTGAGGGTGATCGCCGAAATCAGCCGCCCGTAATCGGGCTCATTGCGATGCGTCGTGCGGCGATAGCTGAAGAAGTAATCCTCGTTCGTGTAGGTGCAGAGCCCGAGGTTCGCGAATTCCGCAATGCCTGCCGCCTCAACGCGCATGCCGATGAAGCCGGGAAGGTCAAACATCGCGTGGTCTGCCCGCTCGCTCGGCATGAAGAAGCGCTTGTAGTCGGCGCTCGCATCGGTGAAGCGCGTTACGAAATCAGGTCCGACCTCATAGGCCGCCTGACTGATCGTGGGTCCGAGCACCGCGACGATCTGCTTGCGCTTGGCGCCCAAGCTTTCCATCGCTGCAATCGTGCTTTCCAAAACGCCGGTGAGCGCGCCGCGCCAGCCGGCATGGGCGGCACCGATCACCCCCGCATGCGGATCAGCGAAAAGGATCGGACCGCAATCGGCCGTCGTAACTCCCAGCGCGAGGCCCGGCACCGCTGTCGCCATGCCATCGGCCTTGGGCCGCTCCGCAGGCCATGGTCCTTCGACGGTCACCGCATCCGGCGAATGGACCTGATGCACGCTGATGAGCGCGCTCGAGGCAACGTCCAGATCTTCCGCCATGCGGCGGCGGTTCTCGGCAACATTCGCGGGATCATCCGATGAGCCGAGGCCGCCATTGAGAGACGCATAGATCCCTTCCGACACGCCGCCTTGGCGCGTGAAGAACGCGTGATGAATGTTGGGATAGGAGGCGAGTTCGGGCGCTTCGATGAACATGTTTCACAGTCTCGCCTGGAGAGGGGCCAGTCCGGGCACGGCTTCGATGTCGGCGTGGCTTATCGCCAAAACCTTAAAGAGCTCACCCATCTCCGTCGGCCCGCGCGCGGTGAGGCGCGAAAGCGCACTGTCGATGTCCGCCGCTTGCGCAGGCGTCGCGCGCTGCTTCAAGGCGGCGGCGCGTGCTGCGATGCCGAGCGCGTCGAGAAAGTCACCCTGCATCGCCGGGCCGTGGATGCGAACGCGGTTCCGTCCGGCTGATTCCGCGATGTGGTGAAAATCGACATGCGTCGTCAGGTCCGCCTCGCCGGGTTCGTAGAGCGGATCGTGATAGTCATGTCGCTTCAGGGCCTGAAGCGTGTCGCCAAGGACCGGGCCCCAATAGCCGTAATCGATGATGAGCGCCGCGCCGCCTTCGTTCGCGAAACGATGCGACAGGCCCTTCATCAGATCGATGGATGCCGCTGGCCATTCGAGAATGGCGCCTTCGTGCGGCGGTTTGCCGAGCGCTGCCTCTGGCTCTGGTCGCAAGCCGAAAACGAAGCGGTCGTCATTAAGCCCGACGAGCCGTTCGCACCAGCCGCGATCCGTTGCCTGAAACTGGCGCACGGGCAGGGCGTCGAAGAACTCGTTCGCCACCAGAAGGGCAGGGCCTTCGGGGACGTCCTCGATCCGCGTATGCCAAGTGACGTGAAAGCCGGACGTGGCGAGCATCTGTCGTTGCCGCTCGTGCAGGCTCGAGCTCGTCTCCACGAGATGCACGGTCACCGAGGATTGGAAATCCGGGATCAGGCGCGTCGCGCGTAAAAAATCCGCCATCAGCGTGCCGCGTCCGGGCCCCAGCTCGATCAGGCGGCAGGGGGCGGGGCTGCCCATGGCCTGCCAGATCTCCAGCATCCAGAGGCCGATCAGTTCGCCGAACATCTGGCTGATTTCGGGCGCTGTCGTGAAGTCACCGCCCGCGCCGAGAGGATCGCGCGTGTCGTAGTAGTGCCGGAGGCACATGCTCATGTAGCGCTCGACCGTGATCGGCCCCTCGAGGGCGATCAGGTCGCGCAACTGGTCCGCAAACGGTTTCACGCCGATGCCAGTGTCGCCGGGCGCGTGGTGCCGCGCGCGGCGATCCAGATGACCGCGATGCCGAGAAGCGCCATTGGGAAGGACAATAGCATTCCCATGGTGATGCCACCGCTCAGCGCCTGGACGGTCGTGCCGAACAGGAAGCCCAGCTGCTCATCCGGCTCGCGGAAGAACTCGCACGCGATGCGTGCGATGGAATAACCGAGGATGAAGATGCCGCCGACAAGGCCCGGGCGGCGGAAGCCGAAGCGGTTCGCCGCAAAGGCCATGACGATGAAGAGGATCAAGCCTTCGCCGAACGCCTCATAGATCTGGCTCGGGTGGCGCGGGATCGGCCCTGCATGCGGAAACACGATGGCATAGGGGAAGTCGGGCGCGGGCCGGCCCCACAATTCGCCATTGATGAAGTTGGCGATGCGCCCGAAGAACAGGCCGATGGGCGCGACGACCGAGACGAGATCGAGCATCGCCAGCGTGTTGAGGCCGCGGGAGCGAGACAGGAGGATGACGGCCAGCGTTGCCCCGATCAGGCCGCCATGGAACGACATGCCGCCGCGCCACACCGCCAGGATTTCGAGCGGCTCCGCGAGATAGGCGCTCAGGTTGTAGAACAGCACGTAGCCGAGCCGGCCGCCGAGCACGACGCCAAGCGCCACCCAGACGACGAGATCGTCGATGTCGAGTGGCTTGGGCTGCCGTAAGCCATCCCACAACCGGGTACTGGCCGCGAGGCGCTTGGCGTAGAACCAGCCTCCCAAAAGGCCCACCACATAAGCCAGCGCGTACCACCGGATCGCGAAGGGGCCGATGGAGATGGCGACCGGGTCGATCACGGGAAAGGAGAGGGCAACGAGAGGCATGGGTGATGAAGCCTTTCAAAACGCGGAGCCATTGGACCCGAGGCACAGGGATCGTCAACCCTGTTGCAGTTTGCCTTAAATGAGCCCACATGTGGGCGAAACCACCCCATTCGATGACGGACGCATCCATGACCCAGTCTTCCAACCGGATTTTCGACGAACTCGCTCGCCTGGCGACGGATGCCGCCGGTGCCGCGCAAGGGGTCCGGCGCGAGGTCGAGACCGTGATGCGAACCCAGATCGAGCGCCTCATCAAGGACATGGACATCGCCACTCGCGAAGAGGTCGAGGTGCTGCGCGAGATGGTTGTCGCCGCACGTGAGGAAAATGAGCGCCTCGAGGCGCGGATCAAGGCTCTGGAAGAAAAGCAGGGCTGAGCCGAAGGCGGGGGGCCTTCGCCGCCGTCACGAGCCATCCTCCCCCAAGCACTCCCCCTATTCGCTAAGCGCAGACGGGCTGCTGTGGACAGGGCGAAGCGGCGCATTGTGAGCCAGATCAAAATCTAAGACTGTCGATTCATGAGCTGATTCTCGTTTGGAGCGGGGGGAAGTGTCGAATACTCAGCGTATTCGGTGGTTTTCATTCGATCTGCGCCTGAATTTACGTAACGCTATTGCCTGGGTGCGTTCATTGTGCGGGCGATTGAGTTCTCTGGATCAACATGCCGCAGCTTCTCATCGAAATAGAGCGTTCCGAGCATCCGCTCGATATTGTCGAGCGCCTGGCCGCGCTGCGTGACTGGATTTTCGATCGGGCGGAAACGGACGAGATGTCCGTGTCGGTTTCGGGGCGGTGGGCGGATTATCACATCGCCTTCACCTGGATCGAGGATGTGGAGGCACTGCATGTGGCCTGCGCCTTCGATCTGAAGGTGCCGGAGCGGCGTCGCCAAGATATTCTGCAGCTCATTTCTCGCATCAACGAGCAGCTTTGGGTCGGCCATTTCGATCTCTGGAGTTCGGAGAACGTGGTGATGTTCCGCCATGCGCTGCTTCTGGCCGGCGGCGCCGAGCCGACGCATGGGCAATGCGAGGCGGTTCTGCGCGTCGCGGTGGATACCTGCGAGCGCTATTTCCAGGCCTTCCAGTTCGTCATGTGGGCAGGCAAGTCGCCCCGCGAGGCGCTGGACAGCGTGCTCTTCGAGACCGAGGGCGAGGCCTGAGGCGGCCTCGACAGGGCAGGGCGGAGATGGCTACAGTTTAAGCCGCTTTTATTCCCCTGCCAGGTCCCCATGACGAAACCCTCCTCACAACTGCCTTCCTCGCTGACCCTTGTCGGAGCCGGAAAAATGGGCGGCTCCATGCTGGAGGGATGGCTCGCCCTGGGGCTGCCGTCATCCGGCGTGACGGTGATCGATCCGCGTCCCTCCGAGGAGGTGTCTCGGCTGTGCGGCGAGCGGGGAATCGCGCTCAATCCGGCACAGCCGCCCGTGTCCGAGGTGCTTGTCCTCGCCATCAAGCCGCAGATGCTGGACGAGGCGGCGGGGCGGCTCAACGGCCTTCTGGGGCCGAAAACGCTCATCGTTTCGATTCTCGCGGGCAAAACCATCGGCGACTTGAAGAGCCGTCTGCCGGCGGCCACCGCCATCGTGCGCGCCATGCCAAACCTGCCTGCCAGCATCGGGCGGGGGGCGACGGGGGCCGCCGCCAGTGGCGAGGTCACGGACGCGCAGCGCAGCACGGCGGACGCGTTGCTTCGCGCCAACGGTATCGTCGAATGGCTGCCCTCGGAGGACCTGATCGATGCGGTGACCGCCGTTTCGGGCTCTGGCCCCGCTTATGTCTTCCATCTGGTCGAATGTCTCGCGGAGGCGGGCACGGCAGCGGGCCTGCCGCCGGACCTCGCGCAGCGCCTCGCACGGGCAACCGTGATCGGTGCGGGCGAGTTGCTGTTCCAGAGCGGGTTGTCGCCGGAAACGTTGCGGCAGAACGTGACCTCGCCCGGCGGCACGACCGCGGCCGCGCTTGGCGTTTTGATGGCCGAACCCCACGGCCTGAAGGCGCTGATGCGCGATACCGTTGCTGCGGCAAAGCGGCGTGCGGAGGAACTTGCGGGCTAAGCGACCCATGTTCGTTCGCCGGCGGAGGCCTAGATTAAAGCTCTTGAGAGGCTGATCGAGGAGGAGTGCCATGACGTCCGAAGCTCATGCCAAGCGCAAGGCGATTGTCGAAGCCCTCATGGATCTGGCCTCGCGGCGGCGGTGGTCCGAAATCGAGATCAAGGACATCGCGCAGGCGGCAAACGTTTCGCTTGCGGAATTCAGCGACGCTTTCCCCTCGAAAGGCGCGGTGCTCGGCGCCTTCTCGCGCCAGATCGACCGCACGGTTCTGGAGGGCACGACCGATGAGCTTGCCAAGGAACCGCCGCGCGATCGCATCTTCGACGTGATGATGCGCCGCCTCGATGCGCTGGCGCCCTACAAGCCTGCGCTGCGGCGCATCGCCAAGGAACTTCGCTTCGATCCGCTTTCGCTGGCGGCGCTCAGTCGCGCTGCGATCAATTCCCAGCGGTTCATGCTGTCCGCCGCCAACATTTCGACGGAAGGCCCCCTCGGAGCGCTAAAGCTGCAAGGGGCGGCTCTCGTCTTCGCCAAGACGCTCGATACCTGGCTCCACGACGACGATCCGTCTCAGGCCAAAACCATGGCGCGGCTCGACAAGGAGCTTCGCCGTGGCGAGCGCATGCTTGAACGCGCCGACGATTGCCGGCGTTTGACGGCCCCGTTCCGGGCGTTCGGCCGGGCTGTCATCGAGAGCTGTGGGCCGCACAGGCGCAGAGGGCGCACCAAGGACGGTGAAGCCGAAAATCCGGCGGCAACGATTTAAGAGATTAAAGGGGGCACAATGGATCAATCCAGTTCGGCGACGCCGCAGATCGCGTTTGGCGATTTTCTGAAAGTCGATATCCGGGTCGGCTGCATCATCGCCGCCGAGCCGTTTCCGGAGGCGCGCAAGCCCGCGTTCAAACTGACCATCGATTTCGGGCCCGAGATCGGCACGAAGCGCTCGTCGGCGCAGATCACGGTCAATCACTCGCTTGAAAGCCTCATCGGCCGTCAGGTTCTCGCCGTGGTGAATTTCCCGCCGCGCCAGATCGGGCCGTTCATGTCGGAGGTCCTGACCCTCGGCGTGCCGGACGGTAATGGCGAGGTCATGCTGATCGGGCCGGATCGCGACGTGCCGATCGGGGGGAGGCTTTATTGATGCGGGATATCGCGCAAGGTGTTCTCGCCGACGCTGAAGGGCGCGTGCTCCTCGGCTTCCGCGCCGAGCACAAGCTCTCTTATCCGCATTTCTGGGACCTGTTCGGCGGCCATGTCGAAGAGGGAGAGCCGATTGAGCAGGCGCTGGTGCGGGAGTTCTTTGAAGAGCTCGGTATCGTCGTGACACGGTTCCGCCGGCTCGGGCTAAGCATCGAGCCGAAGCCTGAGGTGAACGGCCCGAAGACCTACCATACGTTCGTGATCGAAGCGTGGAAGGGAAAGCCGGAGAACGTGAGCGGCGAGCACACGGTCATCGAATGGTTCACGCCGGCAAAAGCCCTTGCGCTCGAAACGTTGACCGACCCCGCCCGTGAAGCCATCGAGACGTGGAGGGCTCTGCCTTCAGGCCGGTAGGCGTACCGTCGCGCGCAAGCCGCCTAACGGGCTGTCGCTCAAGGAGATGTCGCCGCCGTGGGAGCGTGCGATGTCGAGCGCAATGGCGAGGCCAAGGCCGGAGCCGCCTTCATCCTGATTGCGTGCCTCATCCAGTCGCACGAAGGGCTTGAACACTTCGTCGCGCATCTCAACGGGGATTCCCGGCCCGTCATCATCCACATGCAGCACGAGCCACCGGGTTTCGTGGTTGGCGGAAATCGAGATGTTCTCGCTATGCCGCGCCGCATTGGCGACGAGGTTGAAGAGAAGGCGACGGAACGCGTCGGGGCGCACTGTGATGATGGGATCGCCGACGATATCGAGATCGGTCGGCTGGCCCTGGCGCTCCGCGTCGGACTGAACCTCTTCCAAGAGCACGCGCAAATCCGTTTGAATCGCCTGCTCGCCGGTGTCGCCGCGCGCGAAGGCGAGGTAGCCTTCCAGCATCCGGCTCATCTCATCCACGTCGCGCTTGAGATCCTCTACCTCCGGCGTTTGCTTGATGAGAGCAAGCGATAGCTTGAAGCGGGTGAGGATGGTGCGCAGGTCGTGACTCACGCCGTTCAGCATGGTCGTGCGCTGTTCCATGTTGCGCTCGATGCGCCGCTTCATCTCGAGGAAGGAATGGCCGGCTTGGCGAACTTCGCGCGCACCGCGCGGACGGAACTCGATCTCGCGCCCCTTGCCGAGCGCTTCGGCTGCTTCCGCCAGACGCAGGATCGGGCGGATCTGGTTGCGCAGGAAAAGGATCGCGATGCCGAGAAGCACGAAGGAAGAACCGCCCATCCAGACCAGGAAGATGTGCGAGTTCGACGCATACGCCTGACTGCGCCGCGCGATCACGCGCAGCACGTTGTCCTTATCGAGCTTGACGCGAATTTCGATGTAGTTCGATTGCCCGACCGTATCCATCCAATACGGCCGGTCGATCTGGCGGCGCAGTTCTTCCGAGAGCGTTTCGTCGAGGATCGAGAAGAACGGCTTCGGTCCGGGCGGCGGTAGATCGGTGTCGTGCAGAACGTCGACGTCGAGCTGCAGGCGATCCGAGGCAATGCGCTGCAAGGTCGTGGCATCCGCATCCTGCGGATAGCTGTCGTAGATATCGACGAGTGCTGCGATATCCGCCGTCACCGCCGAGGACAGGCGGCGGGTGACGAGCTGCCAGTGGCGTTCCATGAACACATAGGCCACGACCGATTGCAGCAACAGCACGGGCGCGATGATGATGATAAGCGAACGGGCATAGAGCCCCTTCGGCAAAAACCGGCCAAACCACCGCGCCGCGCGGTCGAGCGGGGCATAGTTGAAGAGCGCGCCGATCTTCATCGATCGACGAGAAGGCGGTAGCCGACACCGCGCACGGTTTGGAGGAAGATGGGGTTCGCCGGATCGATCTCGATCTTGCGGCGCAGGCGGTTGATCTGGACGTCGACCGTGCGCTCGTTTGCGGCGGCTCCGTTGCCCGAGAGCGCCTCGCGCGGAACGTTGTCGCCTGCTTTCGTGCCGAGGATCGTCAGGATCTCGCGCTCGCGTTCGGTGATGCGCACAATCTCATCCTCGCGCCGCAACTCGCCCCGGTCGAAGTGGAAGGAGAACGGTCCGAAATAGATCATCTCCGGCGCGTTGCCGGCTCCGTCACTTGGCGTAGCGATGGCGCGCTTCAGGATGTTGCCGAGGCGCAGGAGAAGTTCGCGCGGCTCGAAGGGTTTGGACAGGTAATCGTCGGCGCCGATTTCGAGCCCTGTCACCCGGTCATCCGCATCGGCGCGCGCGGTGAGCATCAGAATGGGGATTTGCGAATGCTGGCGCAGGCTGCGGGCATAGTCGAACCCCGTCTCGCCCGGCATCATCACATCGAGGACGAGGACGTCGAAGACGAAGCTCTCGGTTTTCGCCCGCGCCTCGGCGGCGCTCGCCGCCGTCGTCACACGATAGCCGTTCTCGGTCAGGAAGCGAGCCAGGAGGTCGCGAAGCCGCCGGTCGTCGTCGACCACGAGGACGTGCGGCGCGTGATCGGGAATGTCGATACGGGTGGCTTCCATTCGGCTCAGGCTTCTATCGGGTCCTGTTTATCAGGTTTTTCCGGCCCCGAATACGAGGCGCTCCACATGCTCGCGGTCGTCCGGGTCGATGACGCGCAGAAGGTAGCTGCTGACCAATTCCTTCGCCTCCGGTTCCAGATCGGCCAACGCGCCCAGGATGCGGCGCGTCTGCAATTTGGCGAGCTTCAGGGCCAAATCATGGCCTTGGCCCGTTACATAGAGCAACCTTTGCCGTCGGTCAGACGTTCCCATACGGCTTTCGACGAAATCCTTTTCGATCAGCTCCTTCAGCACCCGGTTGAGGCTCTGCTTGGTGATGCGCAGGATGTCGAGAAGCTCGGCAATCGTCAGGCCCGGCTGCCGGTCGACGAAGTGGAGGACACGATGGTGCGCGCGCCCGAAGCCATACTCGTCAAGAATCCGGTCCGGATCGCTGACGAAATCGCGATAGGCGAAGAAGAACAGTTCGATAAGGTCATAGGCGGGCAACTCGTCCAAGAGGTCCTTGCCAAGTGTCGGGGAGTGTACAGCCGGGATCGCGTCAGGCACCGTCCTTAGTCCATTTTATGTCAGCCTTGTTGACATATCTCAGGACGATTGTTACTCGTCAAGGCGCTTCCGTGAAATGAATGAACTCGAAACCGCACGGAGGCGCGCCGGAAATTACAAGGCCCCGGCGAGCCAGAAGGCCGATATCCAAGGAGAAAAACGATGTCCGCGACCCCCTTCGATCAACGTGATGGATGGATCTGGTATGACGGGCAGATCGTACCGTGGAAAGAGGCCAAGATTCACATCCTTTCACACGGCCTCCATTACGGATCGAGCGTTTTCGAGGGCGAGCGCGCCTATGGCGGCGAGATCTTCAAATCCACGGAGCATTCCGAGCGCCTGAAGAAATCCGCCGAAATCCTTGATTTCGAGATTCCCTACACCGTGGCCGAGATCGACGCGGCCAAGCGCCTGGTGATCGAGAAGAACGGGCAGACGGATGCCTATCTGCGTCCCGTCGCCTGGCGCGGCTCGGAAATGATGGGCGTCGCGGCGCAGCACAACAAGATCCACCTCGCCATCGCGAGCTGGGAATGGCCGAGCTATTTCGACCCGGCTCAGAAGATGAAGGGCATCCGCATCGACATGGCGGATTACCGTCGTCCCGATCCGGCAACCGCGCCCTCCACCGCGAAGGCGGCGGGCCTCTACATGATTTGCACGATCTCCAAGCACCGCGCTGAGCGCCGGGGCTATGCCGACGCCCTGATGCTCGACTGGCAGGGCCGCGTGGCCGAATGCACGGGGGCGAACGTGTTCTTTGTCCGTGACGGCGCGGTCCACACACCCATCGCCGACTGCTTCCTCGACGGCATCACCCGCCGTACGGTGATCGACCTCGCCAAGCGGCGCGGCTTCGAGGTGCAGGAGCGCCGGATCATGCCGGAGGAGCTGTCCAGCTTCAGCGAGTGCTTCATCACCGGCACAGCGGCCGAAGTGACCCCGGTGTCCGAAATCGGGTCTTACACCTTCAAGCCCGGCAACATGACCAAGACGCTCATGGACGACTACACCGCCGAGGTGCAGCCCAAGAAGGCCAAGGCCGCCTAAACGGCCATAAGATCGCTTTCAGAAAAATCCCGGCGCGTTCCCGCGCCGGGATTTTTGTTTGGGGCAGGCGAGGGGCTTCGGGTTGAGAACAAACGAGGAAGATGAGGAATTTCGAGATTCGAAATAGTTTCCTGTGGATAACGGGGATGACTCACGCTTGGCCGCTCTGCATTTCCGTTGTGGAACAGTCCTTACAGCCTAGACGTTCTTATAGGGAACGTTTCAGGAACAATACGAGCCCGAATGTCCGTGGACCCCAAATCGGCCGATTGGACCGCAGGCCGACATCCCGATCCTCCCGAGGTTGCCGACCCCAAGGCCGGTCCGGCCCCGCCCGCCGAGCAGGGCGAGGACCCGGAGGAGTGGGTCATCGGGCTCGAACCCATGACGCCCGCCCAGGCCGAGTATCTCAAAGACCTCTCCGAGCAGGCCCACGAGCCTGAAGCCTACGATCCCGAACTGGACAAGGCCGAGGCGGCCAAGCGCATCGATCAGCTCAAGCGCGAAACCGGGCTCTGATCCTTGGGCTGAACGGTTTGTACCGTCCGGTCGGCGGTCTTATATAACGCACAATTTCCGTCCAAGCCTGCGACCGGAAGCCATGCGATGAGCGATGCGCCGATGATGAAGTCCCCTGTCTTGAAGCGCCTCCTGAACGCGCCGCTCCTGGCGATTGCCGTGGTCGTCGTGCTCGTCGACGACGTCTTCCGGGCAGTGGTGGTGCCCGCGGTACAGGCGCTGGCGCGACTCGCGCCGATCAAGCGCCTCGAGGCGGCGATTGCCGCCCTGCCGGCGCCGGTGATCCTGCTCCTGTTTCTCATTCCGGTGGCGATCCTCGAACCGTTCAAGCTCTATGCCCTTTATCTCTTCAGCCAGGGCAAGCTCATTTCCGGCACGATGACCTTCGTAGTCGCCAAGGTCGTCGGTCTTGGCCTTGCAGAGCGGCTTTTTGCCGTGGGGCGCGACAAGCTGCTGTCGATCCGGTGGTTTGCGTGGTGCTTTCGGCGAACCATCGCGATCCGCGATTACGTGCATGGCTGGCTCGTCACCACGAAGGTCTGGCAGCAGGCCTTGGTCGTCGTCCGCATGGTCCGTGAGACGGTGAAGCAAGGTCGGGAGGCGCTGAGGAAATTCGCCGCAGCCGGTCAGGGCGGGCGTTTCGCCGCTGCGCGCCGGCGGGTCCGCCGTTATTGGGCGACGTAAAGGTCGCCTCTTTCAACGAAGCTGCGCCGTCACCACATGAGGCGCGGGAGCGTCTCGCTCCAAGGGATGAAGAAAACAATGATGAAGATTGCCTCTCGCCGAAGCCGCATCATGGTCGCGCTCGCGGCTGCGTTGGTTTTCGCCGGAAGCGCAGCTGAGGCTCGCGTCGGCGGGGGAAAAAGCAGCTTCGGGTCGCGCGGCGCGCGGACCTATAGCGCTCCGCCGAGCACCAACACGGCGCCGAGCGCGGCCGCGCCCATTCAGCGTTCGCAGACGCCGAACCAGGGCCCGAGCATGAGCCAGCCCGGCATGGCCTCGCAGGCCACCCAGCCCCGCCGCTTCGGTTTCGGCACCGGCCTGATGGCGGGCCTTCTCGGCGCGGGTCTGTTCGGGATGTTGATGGGCCACGGGTTCTTCGGCGGTCTGGCGGGTATCGGCTCGTTCCTCGGCCTCCTGCTCCAGATCGGTCTCATCGTGCTGGTGGTATCCTTTGCCATGAAGTGGTTCCGCCGCCGGCAGCAGGGAGCCTATGCGGGGCCGGGGCAAAGTTATGAACGCTCCATGCCGGGCGCGGGGCTTTCCGGCGGTCTCGGAGGTCTTAGCGGTGGCCTCGGCGGGTTGGGCGGCGGTCTCGGAGGCGCGCAGCAGGCGCCCCGTTCCGGCCCGGTTGACGAGGTCGGCATCGGCGAGCGCGATTATGCCGCTTTCGAAAAGGCGTTGATCGACGTTCAGGACGCTTATACGCGCGGTGACGCAGGCGCACTTTGGGCCCTCGCGACGCCCGAAATGGCCGGCTACATGCAGGAAGAACTGCACGACAATGCCGCGCGCGGCGTGGTGAATAAGGTGTCCGACGTCCGCCTGCTCCAGGGCGATCTCGCGGAATCCTGGCGCGAAGGAGGCGCCGAATACGCCACCGTTGCCATGCGCTATTCGCTCATCGACGTGACGATGGACAAGGCGACGAGCCGCGTCGTCGAGGGGCATCCGTCGCAGCCGGTCGAGGCGACCGAACTCTGGACCTTCCGGCGCGACCAGGGCGGCCCTTGGAAGCTTTCGGCGATGCAGCAAAGCTAATCGCGCCAAACAAGCCTTAAAATGCGAAACGCGGCCGGTGATGAACCGGCCGCGTTTTCGTTGAAGCCCTACTCAATGCCCGCCGAGTGAGATGCGCGCATCGCGCGGGCTGTTCAGAATTTCCAAAAGACTGCTGGCGATGTGCCGCGCCTCGTCGTCCTTCAGCCGCAGCATGAAGGGCGGCAAGGGCCCCGCCTGCAGCGCAACGACCGCCGAGCCGTGTTCGTCCATGCCGATATCGATGGTCGGCGAGGTGACATCGATCATCTCCTCCATGGCGTCGCTCTCATCCGTGCTTTCGCCAATCGCGATCAGAAGCTGGCTCAGCGCCTTGACGAGCGAACGGGCCGCATGGGGGTCCATGACCACCGCGGTCGATTGTTCGCCCTTCTGAAAGGCAAGCTGGATGTTGTCGCCATCAAGCGTGACGGAAATGCCGGCCATTCTGATCCTCGGTCCTGAGCGATGGATATGGGGTTGCAGGCCGCCGAGCGAAAGGCAAGGGCCTCATTTCAGAAATGGCGATGCTTGGCCGTAGCTTTCAGGCGGACGATGAGCCGCCGGTCTCGGCATAGGGCCGGACGCGCAGGTTGTTCTGCACGTGCTTTATGCCGGAAACGGAATCGGCCAGATCCTCGGCATGGCGCTTTTCGAACCGGCTGGCGACGGTGCCGCTCAGCGTGACTTCGCCCTCCGTCGCCGACACTTCGATGTCGGTCGCATCGATATAAGGGTCGTCCGTCAGGTGGTCGTTGACGTCCTCGAGGATGCGCGCGTCGGGGCGCTGATAGCCCTTGGGGCCGCGGCCGCGATAGGTGAGGTGTCGGACATCCATGTCGCGGCGGCGGTCGGCTTCCTCGTCGCCGAACCAGGAGCGGATCTCATCGCCGGCCCGCTCGAAGAGGCTGCGCTCTTCGCCGTAATCGCGAGAGCCCCGACCGAAAACGTCGCGGTCGTACTCATAGGACGAACTGTAGTAATCCCGGTCGCGGGCGCGGCCATAGTCGATGCCGAAAGCGGTTTCGCCGGCCATGCGGTCCTCGCCGACGACATCGCGCCAGTCACGCTCCGAGCCGCCGGTGCCATACCCGGCGGAGTCGCCGAAATCCCGCTCCGGGCCCACGGCATAGCGGTCCTCGTAGATGTCGCGCTCGTAGCCCGCCGACGGGTTGCCGAAGCCGCGCTGTGCGATATAGCCGTTATCCTCCGGCCGGAGGTCCCGCTCGGGGCGGCCCCGCCAATCGCGCGGGTGGCCGCGATAGCGGCGGTTGCGGGTGGCCATGAACCCCTCCGTTCGTGCACGGGCTGCACCACCGTGGCTAACGTGAGGAAATGGAGGGAGTTCCTGGGGTTCGAAGCCCCGAAAGCGCCCGCAACCTTGGCGCGAAACATGATAAACTAGGCCGTTCCTTCCCGGCATCAAGATCCCCTTGTTTAGCCAATGAGGCTAAGACGACACGCCTTGCAATTGGCCCGTCCTTCCCCTAGTTATTCCGCATCGACATTTGGCCGGACGACTGGGCTACACCGCTTTGGCACTGCCGAGCGCACGTTCCTCTCTCTACCAATATCGACGGGTGGTCGCCCTCGGCGCCATCCACGTGCAAACGACAGTGAAAGGAATTCCCATGGAAACGGGAACCGTGAAGTGGTACAATGAAACCAAAGGTTATGGTTTCATTCAGCCCGACAACGGCGGCAAGGACGTGTTCGTTCACGCGACGGCGCTTGAGCGCGCCGGCATGCGTGGCCTGCGCGAAGGTCAGAAGATCACCTACGAGCTTCAGACCGACCAGCGCACCGGCCGCGCTTCCGCAGTGAACCTGCAGAACGCGTAAGGTTTCGTGCAAGAGGGCGCTTCGCGCGCCCTCTCGCATAAAGCCGTTCCGTCAGGGAGCGGCTTTTTTGTTGTTAGATGGAAGGCTTTGCATGGCAAAGGAAGAACTGATTACGTTCGAAGGGCTTGTGACCGAAATTCTGCCCGATGCGCGCTATCGCGTGCAGCTCGACAATGGGCATGAGGTGATTGCCTATACGGCCGGCAAGATGAAGAAGAACCGCATCAAGACCCTTGCGGGCGACCGCGTGACCGTCGAGATGTCGCCTTACGACCTCGAGAAGGGCCGTCTCATCTTCCGCCACAAGGATTCAGGCGCCTCGAGCGGTCCTCGTCCGCCCCAGCGCGGTAATCAGCAGTTCCGGCGGCGTTAAGGCCTAGGGCCGAGAGGCCTCATGCGACCGCGTGCATCACCGACAGGATGACGCGGTCTGGGCCGATATCCTCCTCGATATCGGTAAAGTGCATCAGTTCCGCTAGACGGTGCCGGGCCCGGTTGACCCGGCTTTTGATGGTGCCTACGGCGCAGCCGCAGATTTCGGCTGCCTGCTCGTATGAGAAGCCGGACGCGCCGACGAGCAGCAACGCCTCGCGCTGATCGTGGGGCAGGCGCGCGAGAGCTTTCTGCAGATCCTCGAAATCGAGATGCGGCAACTGGCTCGGCTGGACCGACAGCGAAGCTGCGTATTTCCCGTCCGCGTCTTCCACCTCGCGGCGGCGCTTGCGGTATTCCGAGTGAAAGAGATTGCGCAGGATCGTGAAGAGCCAGGCCTGCATGTTGGTGCCGGGCTGGAAGCGATCGATATTGGCGATCGCGCGCATGAGCGTTTCCTGCACGAGATCGTCCGCGCGATCCACGTTGTTCGTCAACGAAATGGCGAAGGCCCGCAGGTTCGGCGTGGCCCGGAGCATGGACTCGCGAAGGGAGGTGTCGATGCTCATGGCTGAGCCTTTTCTGACAACCCCTCGGTCAAGCGGTCGATGAGCTCGACGAACCGGTCTGGGACCGGCTGCTCGCCGAGGGCGAGGGACTCGTAGAACTGACGCAGACGCAAGCCCAACTGCGCCTGCACGGTGCGAGACACGGCAGGGGATTTCTTATGCGGCTCCGATGTCGGTTCGAAATCGGAGAGATGTCTGGAACTCTTCATCTTAACGGCGCCATCCTGCTCCATTCGATCTCGCAACCTCCGAGCGGGCGCGCTTACGGACAGCGCCCCACTGAGGGACCAACGCCAAGCCTGGGGGATCGTTCCCCGTCGGATGGGATTCCTTTCGAGCCACGGCCTTGAAAGGGAACTTAGTCCTCGCCTTGGCCGTTCTGCGTGCAGCGGACCGGGGCGCTGACGCGGCAGCGCAAAGACAAGGGGAGCATCAGGACATGAGTGCCACCACCATCCTGCTCATCGTCATCATCCTTCTTCTTCTGGGCGCGGTTCCCTCCTGGCCCTACAGCCGCAACTGGGGCTACGGCCCAAGCGGTATTCTGGGCGTCCTCTTCATCATTCTGATCGTGTTGCTGTTGCTGGGGCGCATCTAGCGTGCGGCAGGGCTGCCGGTGCGACGTCGCACACCGCGCGACGATGTGACGGTGTACCGATATCGCGCCGCTGCCGCCTCGGCGAGCGAGGACCGAAAGTCGCGTTGTAGAGAGACGCTTTCGCTCTCGCGCCCCCCGACGTGGCGGTGCGGTCGTGTCCTTGGACTACCAGGGCAGCCCCCGCCATCCGATCCCCTTGGGTGGCGGGGGTGTCGTGCGCCCTCGCGGTTAGCAAAACACGGCGGCATTCCGCAGGGTCGGAATTGACTTGACGCGCACAATGCTGAACCTGCAACAATATCCGCTACGGAAACTATCGCCGGGGCCGTTCCTTGTTGAACCGTTATACCAATCTTGCGCCAGCCAATTCCCCGGCCGCTTATGCCATTACGGCGGTCATGGTGGCGCTTGCGATCACGGTGCGCATGGCCCTTCAGCCTCTGCTCGGCGACAACCTGCTCTACATCACGCTCTATCCTGTCGTGCTCACGGTCACCGTATTCGGCGGCGGCAGAGCAGGGATGCTGGCGCTTGTGCTGGGGCTCTTTGTTGCGGCGGCCTTTCCGGCGGAGACGGGCAAGCCGCTGCTCAGTGCCGGCACACTGGTGGGTCTGGGGCTTTACCTTGCCGGCGCAGGGCTGTCCGTTTGGGTCGCTGACGCGCTAAGGCGCACGGTGGAGCGGCTGGAGGTGGAGCGGGAAAAACTCGTGACGACCCTCGGCGCCACGGGCGCGGGCACCTGGCGATGGGACTTTCGGGAGGATTGCATCGAGTGGGACCCAGCCCTGGCGAGTCTTTTTCGCCTCGATCCTGCCGATGTGCCCCGGCGCGGTGCGGAGTTCATACGGTTCGTCTACCCGGAGGACCTGGCCTATGTGGAAGGGGCCGTCCGCAAGGCGGCGGAGACGGGAAGCGGCGAATACGAATTCAGGGCAGTGCTTCCCGACGGCGATATCCGCTGGATGTATTGCCGCTGTCGGATGATCCGCGACCCGAAGCGGTTGCCTTATCCGTTGATGGTGGGCGCGTGTCTTGACGTGACTGAGCGCAAGCAGGGGCTGGAGCGCCAGAACCTTTTGGTGCACGAGCTGAACCACCGGGTGAAGAACACTCTTTCCGTGGTGCAATCCCTCGCGCTTCAAACCCTGCGCGGCAGCACCAGCCTTGAATCCTTCAAGGAGGCGTTTCAGGCTCGCCTCTTGGCGCTGTCGGCCACCCACAACATCCTCACGGAGGCCTTGTGGGAAAGCGCCTGCATGCGCGAAATTCTCTCCGCCGAACTCGAGCCCTTCGGCGGCATCGACGAGCGGCGCGTGAGCGCCGTAGGAGACGAGATCCGCCTCACACCGCACCAGGCGCTCACCTTCGGCATGGCCTTCCACGAACTCGCCACCAACGCAGCAAAATACGGTGCGCTTTCCGCGCCGCAGGGCAGCATCGATATCGCCTGGCGCACCGAGCAGGACTCCAGCGGCCGGTCTCTCCTCAAGGTCGATTGGGTGGAACGCAACGGCCCGCCGGTGCACGAACCGACGCGCAAGGGCTTTGGCTCAAAACTCATCGAGCGCGGCATCCGCCACGAACTCGAAGGCTCGCTGGATATGCGGTTTCTGACGGAAGGACTGCGCTGCTCGTTTGCTGTGCCGCTGTAAGTGGTCCATGGCGCGCCGCCTTAGCGCCCCTTCCGCCCCTTATACTTCGGCTTCTGCCCCGCGAACCCTTGCGTACTGCGCGCCATCGGGCGTTCCTTGAAGTTCAGCGGCACTTCGCGGTCCGTGCCGGGGCCCATTTCGTCGAGGGTTGGTTTGCGGATGCGGGTGCCTTCGTCCGAGCGGCCGCGGCCTGCGGGACCCCAGGCGGCGGCGTCCTCGTCGCCGCCGCTGGCGCCTTCGGGTGAGGCTGGCAGGCCCTTCGGGGGCAAGTTGGCGCTGCGGCCGTATTTGCGTGCACCGCCATAGCGGCCCGCTTCGCGCTCAACCTCCGCCTGACGGGCGAGGGGATCGTCGCCGATCGCGAGTTCGGTCGCCTGCAGGCGCTTGAGTTCGTCGCGCAAGCGAGCGGCTTCTTCGAATTCCAGGTTCGCGGCGGCCTCGCGCATGCGCTTTTCGAGATCCGCCATGACGGCCTTGAGATTGTGGCCCACCGTCTCGCCCTGTTTCGCGAGGCCGGTATCGACGGTGACGTGATCGCGCTCGTAAACGCTTTCCAGAATATCCGCGATGTTCTTCTTGACCGATTGCGGCGTGATGCCGTGCGCGGCGTTGTAAGCCATCTGCTTGTCGCGGCGGCGGTTGGTTTCCGCAATCGCGCGCTCCATGGAGCCGGTCATCTGGTCGGCATAGAGAATGACGCGGCCTTCCGCGTTGCGCGCGGCGCGGCCGATGGTCTGCACCAGCGAGGTTTCGGAACGCAAGAAGCCTTCCTTGTCCGCATCGAGAATGGCGACGAGCGCGCATTCCGGAATGTCGAGACCCTCGCGCAAAAGGTTGATGCCGATGAGCACGTCGAACGCGCCAAGGCGCAGATCGCGGATGATCTCGATGCGCTCCAGCGTGTCGATGTCGGAGTGCATGTAGCGCACGCGCACGCCGTTCTCGTGCAGATATTCGGTGAGGTCTTCCGCCATACGCTTGGTGAGCGTGGTGACGAGCGTGCGATGCCCCTTCGCCGCCATCTCCTTCACCTCGCCTAAAAGGTCGTCGACCTGCGAACGCGCGGGACGAATGTCCACCACCGGGTCCACGAGGCCCGTGGGGCGAATGACCTGTTCCACGAACACACCGCCGGTCTGCTGCATCTCCCATTTCTGCGGCGTCGCGGACACGTGGACGGATTGCGGACGCATCGCATCCCATTCCTCGAAACGAAGCGGGCGGTTGTCCATGCACGAGGGCAGGCGGAAGCCGTATTCGGCGAGCGTTGCCTTGCGGCGGAAGTCGCCACGATACATGCCGCCGATCTGCGGCACGGTGACGTGGCTCTCGTCCGTGAAGACGAGGGCGTTGTCGGGCAGATACTCGAAAAGGGTCGGCGGCGGCTCGCCGGGCTTGCGGCCGGTGAGGTAGCGCGAATAGTTCTCGATGCCGTTGCACACGCCGGTCGCTTCGATCATCTCCAGGTCGAACTGCGTGCGCTGCTCCAGCCGCTGCGCTTCGAGCAACCGGCCCATGCGGGCGAGCTCCTTCAGGCGAAGCTGCAACTCGTCCTGAATGCCCTTCACCGCTTGTTGCAGGGTGGGGCGCGGCGTGACGTAGTGCGAGTTCGCATAGACCTTCACGAAGGACAGATCGTTGGTCTTCTTGCCGGTGAGCGGATCGAACTCCACGATGCTTTCGATCTCATCGCCGAAGAGGCCGATGCGCCACGCGCGATCTTCCAAGTGTGCAGGAAACAGTTCGATGACATCGCCGCGCACGCGAAAAGTGCCACGCGCGAAATCGTTCTGAATGCGCTTGTATTGCAGGGCCACCAGATCCGCGATGAGCTGGCGCTGTTCGATGCGCTCGCCCACCTTCACGGAGAAGGTCATGGCCGTATAGGTTTCGACCGAGCCGATACCGTAGATGCACGACACGGAGGCGACAATGATGACGTCGTCGCGTTCGATCAGGGCGCGCGTCGCCGCATGGCGCATGCGGTCGATCTGCTCGTTAATGGAGGATTCCTTCTCAATGAACGTATCCGAGCGCGGTACATAGGCTTCCGGCTGGTAGTAGTCGTAATACGAGACGAAATATTCCACCGCGTTGTCGGGGAAGAACGATTTGAACTCGCCGTAAAGCTGCGCGGCCAGCGTCTTGTTGGGCGCGAGGATCAGCGCGGGGCGCTGCGTCTCCTCGATCACCTTCGCCATGGTGAAGGTCTTGCCTGAACCCGTGACGCCGAGCAGCACCTGATCGCGCTCGCTCCGGCGCACACCGTCCACCAGTTCCGCGATGGCCGTGGGCTGGTCGCCGGCGGGCTTGAAATCCGACACGATCTTGAAAGGGATTCCGCCTTCCGATTTTTCGGGACGAGGCGGCCGGTGGGGCACCCAGGGTTGGCCGTTCTTGAAGCGCGGGTCGCCTTCCGTCAGAAGCTTGGTGAGCGCATCGACCGTTGCTGACACGCCAGAGGTGCCGAGGGGCGCGTCATCGCCCAACTCATCCGCCACATCCGGCCCATCGTCGAATCCCTTCATGCCGAGTTTCTTGGCGAGCGCGGGGTCCACATCCGTCATCTCGCCGTGGATGAAGGTTTCCTGCACGCGCTCGGCGAATCCTTCCGCCGCCTCCCGCTCCCGGTTGACGGCGGGATTGAGGAGATCGGCCAGATAGGAATCCAGCGGTTTCAACTCAGGTTTCGACGCCTTCCCGGTGGAAAGCTTTGGTTTCTTCGGTGCCTTGGCCATAGAACGAATATGGTACAAAAGCGCCGATGAGGGAAGGGTGTTCGGACCGAATTCGGACCGGCTCAGGCCATGCCCTTCACCATCCGAAGCGAAACCGAAAGCGGGATTGGCACAGCGCCGTCGGGCAGGCGGAACATGCCATGGCCCGCAGACACCATCGAGGGGAACAGCTTGTAAGGCAGCAATTCGTGCTCGCTTAAGGTCTCAAGCCGAAGCCCTGCTTCCATTAAGCTACCAATGATATCGGAGAGCGGATGGATCCAATTGTACTGAGTGCTCGCTTCATCGTGGACATCGCCGGTATAGGATTGCGTTTCCTCAAAGACATCCGGCTTTTCGACAGGTGTGCGCCAAGCGAAGCTCGGAACGATCCGGCCCTCGCGCTCATCCAGCATTTGGGCGCACGGATGTGAATCCGCAAAATAAAATGAGCCGCCGGGAGCCAACATATCCGCCACAACTTTGGCCCAGCGTTTGATGTCCGGAAGCCAGCAGATCGTGCCCCAAGTGGTGTAGACGAGATCGAACTCACCCTTGATGCTTTGGCGAGCGTCATAGACATCCGACTCCACGAAGGCCGCTTGCAGGTTCGCCCGTGCAGCGAGATCACGCGCAGCTGTCACGGCTGTCGGCGAAAAATCGAGCCCCGTCACAATCGCGCCGCGACGCGCAAGGGAAAGCGAGTCGAGCCCAAAATGACATTGAAGGTGCAGCAGGCGCTTGCCTTTCACATCCCCGATTTCGCTGGCCTCTACCGGGTAGAGGGTATCACGTCCGGCGATGAAGCCATCGATATCGTAGAAACCCGTCGCATCGCGAATGTGCAGTGCGGCCCGCTTGTTCCAATTGGACAGGTTGGACTTCTTCCAGATCTCACTCAAGGGAAAGCTCATTGTAATTTCATTTCATTCTGCGTCCGTTGTTATGGGCCAAACGGGCTCAGTGCAAGGAAATAAGCGCGGCGAGTTCAAGGATTTCCCGCTTGGCAGGAGGCGACGGCCGTTGCGATGCGTCCCAGTTCGGTGACGTCCACGCACGTTCCACAAAATGGCCGACCTGGGTTGCATCCAGCTGGAAGACCACCTGCTTGCGCGTTCCGCGTCATCGCCTCGCAACCGCGGTTGAGACGCTTGCCGGCTGTTGGGGGCGTCATTCGCCCGTCATGGGAATGTCGCATGTGGGTCTTGCTGCATATATTCCAGTGAGGGCACCATGCATCATCGTTTCGCCGTCGGCTCGCTTGCTGCGATCCTTCTGTCCGGCACCGCTTTTTCGGCATCTGCCGCCGAGTATTTCGACCGCATCGCGAGTTTCCCCATCATCGCGAACTTGCCGAAGGACGCGGATCCAAAGGGCGCGACGGTGGCGGAGATCATTTCCGCAAGCGAGGATGGTAAGCTGCTCGTCTATACCGACAGCCCGCGCAAGGCGATCGGCTTCATCGACATCGCGAACCCGGCCCAGCCGATGCCCGGCGGCCTCGTGAACGTGGGCGGCGAGCCGACCTCGGTGAAGGTCATCGGGTCCCGCGCTTTCGTTGCGGTCAACACGTCGGAAAGCTACACCAATCCGAGCGGCAAGTTGGTACTTGTCGATCTCGCCGACAAGAAGATTTCCGGCGAATGCAAGCTGCCAGGTCAGCCGGACTCGATTTCCTCCAAGGCGGGTGTTCTCGCCATCGCCATCGAAAACGAGCGTGACGAGAAGGTGAATGACGGCGCGCTGCCGCAGATGCCGGCCGGGATGCTGGTGCTCGGCGCGCTCAATGGCGACAAGTTCGAGTGCGCGAGCCTCAAGACCGTCGACGTGACGGGCCTTGCGACGATTGCCCGTGAGGACCCGGAACCGGAATTCGTTGACGTATCGGATGACGGCAAGGTCGTTCTCTCGCTGCAGGAGAACAACCACATCGTGATCGTCGATGGCCGCAGCGGAAAAATCGAGACGCACTTTTCTGCCGGCAGCGTCGACCTGAAGAACATCGACACCAAGAAGGACGGTAAGATCGACCTGAGCGGCTCGATGAAGGACGTTCCGCGCGAGCCCGATGCGGTGCATTGGCTCGATGCGAACCGCTTCGTCACTGCGAACGAAGGTGATTGGAAGGGTGGATCGCGCGGCTTCACCATCTTCAACAAGGACGGCTCGGTGGCTTACGAATCCGGCCCGAGCCTGGAGCATGAGATCGTTTCCATCGGCCACTATCCTGACAAGCGCAACAAGAAGGGCGTCGAGATCGAAGGTCTTGAGGTCGCTGAGTTCGGCAAGGATCGTCTGATCTTCGTCGGCTCCGAGCGCGGTTCGGTTGTCGCGGTTTATCGCGACACTGGCGCTGCACCGGAACCGTTGCAGATCCTGCCGACCGGCAGTGGTCCTGAGGGGCTTCTCGCGATCCCCTCGCGCAATCTGTTCGTCGCCACGAGCGAAACCGGCTTCCAGGCTGAAGGCGGTGTCGCGCCGCATGTGATGATCTATGAACGCGCCGAGCGCGCGGCTCCCGCTTATCCGACGATCCGCTCCGTGAAGAACGCGGCCGGATTGCCGATGGGTTGGGGAGCGCTCTCCGGCCTTGCGGCGGACAGGACGCAGGCCGGAAAGCTCTATGCGATCACCGACAGCTTCTATGAAGGTGCTCCACGCATCCTCACCATCGATGCGACCAAGAAGCCCGCTCTCATCATGGCCGAGACTTTCGTGACCCGCAACGGCGCGGTCGCTGAAAAGCTCGATCTCGAGGGCATCGCCACCGCGTCTGATGGCGGCTTCTGGCTGGCGTCGGAAGGCAATCTCGAAAAGGGCGTGAAAAACCTGCTCATCAAGGTCGATGCCAAGGGCACGATCCAGGAAGAGATCAACGTTTCCGCAAGCCTCGAACAGGGCGCGAAGAACTACGGCTTTGAAGGCGTCACGGTGACGGGCTTGGGTGCGAGCGAAACCATCTGGCTCGCGGTTCAGCGTGAGTGGGCGGATGATGGCAAGGGTTTCGTGAAGCTTCTCGCTTACACGCCCGCGACCAAGAGCTGGGGCGCCGTGCGCTACCCGCTCGACAAGACGGAGAACGGCTGGATCGGCCTGTCCGAAATCACCGCCGTCGGCGACCGCTTCATCGTCATCGAGCGCGACAACCAGATCGCCGAGAAGGCCAAGGTGAAGAAGCTTTACGTCATCGCTGCAGCCGACATGAAGCCTGCGCCTCTCGGCGGCGAACTGCCCGTCGTCAAGAAGACCGAGCTGCGCGATCTGCTGCCGGATCTGAAAGCCGCCAAGGGCTATGTGCTCGACAAGGTCGAGGGCTTCACGGTGGATGCGGCGGGCGACGCCTACTTCGTCACCGACAATGACGGTGTTGACAATTCTTCGGGCGAGACGCAGTTCATCAAGCTCGGCAAGCTCTGATTAAACACGCATTGGTGCAAGCGGCCGCTCAAGCCGAGCGGCCCTTTTTGCTGCGCGCTGCGCCGGTGCCGCGTGAGATCGGGATGCGAGAGAAGCCGTTAGGCGGAAAAGGCCGTGGGGCCTTTCAGGTAAAGCTCGATGCGAGCTTCTTCCGACGCTTCGTCGGGGGATGTGTTGGTCGCCAGTTCTTCTTGCAGCAACTCGGTCCACTGGCTCGGGTTGATCGAGTCGCTGGCGGGAACGGTATCGATCAGCGCGGCATCAAGAGCCTCCTCGAGAATGCTTCTCGCGCTTCGGTCGGGCGGCGGCTGCGGTCGTCGTCGGATCATGAGGCATCATCCTTTCGAGGTATTTTCCAGTTTTCGCGTGATCGGTGTCGCAATTGCGGCATGGCCGCAAGATTGGTCGCGACCTCACTGGACCGTGAACAGGTTGCTCAAGCGCCGCTGAGCCCTTCCACATGGTGCCGCAGCTCACCAAAAGAGGTAAGCCATCTCAAGCGCAGCTCTGGCCGAGGGCACTCAAGCCCTCCTCCCAGAGATCGCCGAGGTTCGGGATGCCGAGAAGCCAGTCGGCGGTCGGCAGGGAGCTTGCCTGCTCCCGCTCGCGGGCAAGCCGAACGGCCGCGCCCCATTCCTCCGGCTCCATATCGCCGCGCCCGATATAGACCAGCGCGATCAGGTCGATGCGCTCGTCGTCGTTGAGGCCGGCGATGACATCGCGGAACTCGTCTTCGGTCGCGTCGTCCGGGGAGGAGGTGAGCGAGTCGATGCTGCCGTCGTCGATGGGGTTGGAGCCTGAGGCGGGGTCCGTCAGGCCTTCCTTCACGTCGATGGCTCTCGCGTGGAGAATGAGTTCGCAGACCTTGTCGAGAGCGATATCCATGAAAGCCTCTTGTCACAGCCGGTGACAAGAAAACCCGGATCGCGCCCTTCAGTTCAGCTCTCGATGGCGGCTAGGCCCGATGCAAACAGCAAAGCAGGGCTGGTGAGCCGGAATAGCATGGGCTGCACCGGGGAACGCGTGATAAGGAGACACTATTCCCTGATCTGATTCACCCATCCATGCCCGCACTTGAAATCCTTGGCTTCGTGGCCGCCGTTCTGACGACCCTCTGCTGGTTGCCGCAGGCCCTTCGGACCTTGCGGACCAAGGATACGAAGTCCTTGTCGCTGGTGACGCAAAGCTCCCTGACGCTCGGGGTCGGCCTGTGGCTGATCTACGGAATCCTCTTGGGCAACCTGCCGCTTATCCTCGCGAACGCGGTGACCTTCGTTCTGGTGGTGCTAATACTCGCCATGAAACTGCGTTACGGATAAGCTGCCTCGGACCTCGCCGGGGAGATTTTCGATGCGCAAGCTTTTCGCCCAGGGCCTAATCTGTCTCGCTCTCATGCTCGCATGCTCCGTTTCGGCTGGGGCGCAGAACGGGCGTGGAGGAGGGGAATTCAAGCTCCAGCCGCAACGGCCCGGCTATACGGACGTCTACGTTCTCTCGTTCGGGTTGTGGGGGCCGCAGAGTGTCTTTGAGAGCGAGGCGCGGGGCGCGGCGCGCATTCTCGAGGCGAATTGGGGCGCGAAGGGCCGCGTCATCGTCCGTTCCAACACCAAGAGCCGCGCGGACGCCGCGCCGTCCACCCTTCTCGCCGCCTCCGAGGCCGTCGGCGAGGTCATCGACCCTCAGGAGGACATCGTCGTTCTGGTGCTAACCTCCCATGGCGGGCCTGACGGCGTCGGCGTTATTGCGCGGCAGAACAAATGGCTTCTGACGCCGAGACACGTCGAAGCGCTGTTGGATCAGACCAAGGCGCGTTACCGGGTGGTCATCGTCTCCGCCTGCTATTCCGGCATTTTCGCGCGGGCGCTTGCCGATGAGCGCACCCTCGTCATCACCGCCGCCGCGGCGGACAAGCCGTCCTTCGGCTGCCGGGACGGCGCGGCCTGGACCTATTTCGGCGATGCGTTCTTCAACAAGGCGCTACGCAAGGAGAAGCGGCTCGATGTCGCCTTCGAGAAAGCGCGCGCCCTCGTGACGGCTCGCGAGGAGCGGGAGGGCTTCGAACCATCCAACCCACAGATCGCCGGCGGCGAGGCCGTGCTGACGCTTCTCGGAGCGCGCTGAGCGCTCCGGCCGCGCTTGACAATGGGAGAGAGTGGATTAGCCAAAGTCTCCTCCCGTTGCTCGTTCCAAATGGTTTTCCATGAATCCCTATGTCGCCCCGCTGGTCATGTTGGTCGCCTCGAATGTCTTCATGACCTTTGCCTGGTATGGGCATCTCAAATTCAAAGTCACGCCGCTCTGGATCGCCGTTATGGTCAGCTGGGGCATTGCCTTTTTCGAATACTGGCTTGCGGTGCCGGCCAACCGCATCGGATCGTCGGTCTATTCGGCGGCGCAGTTGAAGACCATGCAGGAAGTGGTCACGCTTACGGTCTTCGCGGGCTTCTCGGTGCTCTACCTGAAAGAGCCGCTCGGCTGGAACCACCTCATCGGCTTCGCGCTGATCGCTCTTGGTGCGGCGTTCATCTTCCAGACCCGCTAAACTCGTGCGGCCGATGAATTCCGGTTCGGATCGAAACTCGCGAGACGTAGGAATTTGCGCTAGCTAAAGAACCGCAAAGAAATGAATGCGCCCGAGAACAATCGGGCTTGGGGGGAGATATGGCGATCTATGATGAGCGGACCGGGCGGACCGTGGCCCTGCTGCTGATCGCGGGTTCGGGCATCACGTCTCTTGCCAGAAGCATGACGCTGACCTTCATGGCTTTGAAGTTGCAGCGCGAATTCGGGCTTGCTCCGGCCGCCATCGGCGCGATCTTGGGCGCAGGGCCGCTGCTGGGCGCGGTTGCCGCGCCGTTGGCCGGTGCAGTTTCGGATCGCGTGGGCCGCAAGCGTGTGTTTCTCACAAGCCTGACGCTCATTTCGCTGGGCCTTATGGGCATCGGTCTTTCCGGCTCCGTCGTGACGCTTTGCGTCGCGCAAATCGTGAGCGCCGTCGCGCTGGCCGTTTTCCAGCCGATGACGCGGGCGCTCATCAGCGATGCCGCGCCAGCACATCTGCGTCTGCGCTTCTTCTCATGGCGACATCTCGTCACCAATGCCGGATTCGCCATCGGCCCGATGATAGGCGTGGCGACGGGAACCGGCTCATCAGCGCTCTTTGTGGCGGCGAGCCTGCTTTATGCATCGTACGGCGTTGTGGTCTTGTTCATCGTGCCTTCGGTGAGCGGCGGCAAGCGTGTGACGAGGGGTGTGGCGGACCTATTGGGGCTGCGCAATCTTAGACTGGCACTACGCGACCGGCGGCTCACATTCTTTCTCGGCGGCGGCACGCTGCTCGTGGCCGTCTATGGCCAATGGTCCGCCACTCTCTCGCAATATGTCGGCAGCAATTTCGAAGACGGGATCAACGCCTTCGCCCTTCTGGTGATGACCAATGCCATCGGCGTCGTGTTGGCGAATGTGCCTGCGCGCCATGTGGTGGAGAGGATCGGCGCGCTTCCTTCGCTGGTTCTCGGATGCATCCTGTTCCTCGCAGGCGAGGTCGGGTTTGCCCTCTCCAGCGGTCTCGAAATGCTCGTCGTTTCAATGGTCGTTTTCACGCTTGGCGAAGTGCTCGTGGTGCCGTCGGAATATATCCTCGTCGACGATATTGCGAATGACGACAATCGCGGCAGCTATTTCGGCGCGCAGGCCTTCTCGTCGATCGGCAGCTTCCTTGGCCCGCTTCTCGGCGGCATCGCGCTCGGCGCGTTGGGAGGAGCTGGAATGTTCTTCCTCTTCTCCGTCTTCGCGGCGCTCAGCGCCCTGCTGTTCATGGTCGGACACAGCCTGCCGCCGCCGAAGTCGACACTGCCTGACGCGCAACGCGTCGTGCCCGTCGCGCTCGACAGAAACGCTCTTTCTTTCGGGCTTTAATCGGCTGGCTTCACGCGCAGGATGCGGCCCTCGCTTGAATCGGTCAGGAGATAGACGAGCCCGTCCGGTCCCTGCCGCACATCGCGGATGCGCTCGCCGATATTGCGCAGCATGCGCTCCTCGCCGGTCACCTTCTCGCCCTCGATGTCGAGGCGCGACACCGATTTGCTTGCGAGCCCGCCGATGAGAATGTTGCCGCGCCAGGCGGGGAATTTGTCGCCCGTGTAAAACGCCATGCCGGACGGCGCGATGGACGGGTCCCAGTAATAGACGGGCTGCTCCATGCCCGCCTTCTTTGTACCTTCGCCGATCTTCGCACCGGAATAATCGACACCGTAGGAGATCACCGGCCAGCCATAGTTCTTCGCCTTGCGGGGAATGTTGATCTCGTCGCCGCCGCGCGCGCCGTGCTCGGCGGTCCAGAGTTCGCCGGTTGTCGGGTTGAGCGCCGCACCCTGCACGTTGCGGTGGCCGATGGACCAGATTTCCGGTCGCGTGCCTTGCACATCCCGGAACGGATTGTTGCTGGCCGCACCGCCCTCGGGCTTGATGTGCACGATTTTGCCGAGATGGTTTGCAGGGTTCTGCGCCTGCTCACGCAGATCGAAGCGTTCTCCGAGTGTGACGAACAAATTGCCGTCGCGGTCGAAGACGAGGCGCGAGCCAAAGTGATTGTCGCCGGTATGTGCGGGCTCCTGGCGAAAGATGACTTGCAGATTCTCAAGCGTCTTGCCGTCGTCGGACAGGCGCGCCCGCGCGACGCTGGTGCCCGCTCGGTCTTCACCGCGGTTCTCGGCAAAACTGAGATAGATCAGCCGGTTCTGTGCGAATTTCGGATCGAGCGTGACGTCGAGCAATCCGCCCTGTCCGTGCGCTGCGACAGGTGGGACGTTCGCAATCGGCGCGGAAAGCTTGCCGTCAGCCGAGACGATGCGCAGTCGGCCGGGCCGCTCCGTTACCAGCATGCGATTGTCCGGCAGGAAGGCGAGGCTCCACGGGTTCTCGAGCCCGCGCGCCACAGTCTCGACGATCACTTCCACCTTGTCGGTGCGAACGCGCTGCGTGTCCTGCGCGAAAGCCGCAGGCGCCACGCCGAGTGCGAGGGCAAAGGAAAGGGCGAGGGAAGGGCGCATCATGAAGCCTCCGTCAAACGAGCGGTTCGAAGAGCTAACCCGTCTGCGCAACGCGTCAACCTCAAATCCGATATGCGCCTCTCGCGAGGCATCCGCCGCTTTCCCTCCCCGCAAGGGGGAGAGGAGAGGCGGCGGTGCTCGACTGCAATCCTCACTCGGCCTTGATATTCGCCGTCTTGATGATCTCGGCCCAGGTCTGCATTTCCTTGGCGAGATACGGCTTGAAGGCTTCCGGATCGCGGACGTTCAGGGTGAAACCGAGCTTGGTGATGCGCTCCTTGATCTCAGGCTTCTTCAGGATCGCGATGATCGTGCCGGAGAGCTTGTCGAGGATCGGTTTCGGCGTGTTCACCGGAGCAAAGAAAGCGGTCCAGGATTCCGCGTCCGCATCGGTGATGCCCTGTTCGCGCAGGGTCGGCACGTCCGGCGCTTGCGGCGTGCGCTGCGGGCTGGCGAGGCCGATGGCGCGCATCTGACCGGCCTGGAACTGGGACAGAACGCTCGGCAGGGTGGAGTTCGACACGTCGAGGCGACCGGCCATGAGGTCCGTCACCAGGGGAGCGGCCCCGCGGAAGGGGACATGGGTCATCTGGATGCCGGTGCGAACCATGAAGAGTTCGGTCGCCAGATGCGACCCCGAGCCGATGCCGGTCGAGCCGTAATTGAGCTTGCCCGGGTCTTTCTTCGCCAAGGCGATGAGTTCCGGGATGGTTTTAACGGGCAGGTCGTTGCTGACCACGAAGACGTGCTCGAACGCACCCACGCCCGCAAGCGGCGCGAAATCCTTCACCGCGTCGTAGCCCGGCTCTTTCAGCAGGAACATGTTGTTCCCGTGAGTCTGGTTGTTGCCGAACACGATGGTGTAGCCGTCCGCTTCAGCCTTCGCGACCGCGCGGGTGCCGACCGCGCCCGAAGCGCCGGCCAGATTCTCTACGATCACGTTCTGGCCCAGTTCCTTGCCCATATCTTCTGCCACGATCCGGGCGATGACATCGGTGGGGCCGCCGGCCGGGTAGGGCACGACCATCTTGATGATGCGGTTCGGATAGGTCTGCGCGCCGGCAGCGGTAGCAAACAGGGTCATCCCGGCGGCAAGGCCGAGCGCGAAGCGGCGGGTAAAAGACGTGGACATGGGAGCGACGATTTCCTCAAAAACCCGTCAGGGAGGGGCTGTTTTACTTGCTTGGACGGCCTTGGCGGACTAGGGTCCCGCGCCGTCACAATCCCTTCTAACGCCCCGATTGGAGGATTCCCATGGGCTTTTTGTCTGACGCCCTCTCGCGCATCAAGCCGTCTGCGACCATCGTCATCACGCAGAAAGCGCGAGATCTCAAAGCCCAGGGTCGGGACGTGATCAGCCTTTCCGTCGGCGAGCCGGATTTCGACACGCCGGAAAACGTCAAGGAAGCGGCCATGGCGGCGATCCGCCGCGGCGAGACGAAGTATACGCCCGTGCCCGGCATCGTCCCGCTGCGCGAGGCCATTGCCCGCAAGTTCAAGCGCGAAAACGGGCTCGACTACACCCCGGCGCAGACCATCGTCTCCACCGGCGGCAAGCAGGTCATCTACAACGCGCTGCTCGCCACCCTGAACCCGGGCGACGAGGTTGTCATCCCCACGCCGTACTGGGTGTCCTATCCTGAAATGGTGGGCCTGTGCGGCGGCAAGGCGGTGTTCGTCGAGACCACGATGGAACATAATTTCAAGCTCCAGCCGGAGCCTCTCGAGCGCGCCATCACGCCGAAGACCAAGTGGATCATTCTCAACTCGCCGTCGAACCCCACCGGCGCGGCTTATACGCATGCCGAGATGAAGGCGATCACCGATGTCCTCATGCGTCATCCGCATGTCTGGGTGCTCACCGACGACATGTATGAGCACCTGACCTACGGCGATTTCGAGTTCGTCACGCCCGCGCAGGTGGAGCCCGGCCTCTATGGCCGCACGCTCACCATGAATGGCGTGTCGAAGTCCTATGCCATGACCGGCTGGCGTATCGGCTATGCGGCTGGCCCCGAGAACCTGATCAAGGCCATGGATTTCGTGCAGGGCCAGCAGACCTCGGGCGCATGCTCGATCGCTCAATGGGCAGCGGTGGAAGCTCTCAATGGTCCGCAGGATCACCTCAAGGTGTTCAAGAAGGCTTTCGAGGAGCGTCGCGACCTCGTGGTGTCGATGCTCAACCAATCGAAGTACCTGAAGTGCCCGATGCCGGAAGGCGCGTTCTACGTGTATCCGTCTTGCGCCGAGGCCATCGGCAAGACTTCGCCCTCGGGCAAGGTTCTGCACACGGACGAG
The DNA here is from genome assembly GCF_011777495.1 of Microvirga terricola. Lineage (GTDB taxonomy): Bacteria > Pseudomonadota > Alphaproteobacteria > Rhizobiales > Beijerinckiaceae > Microvirga > Microvirga terricola. The sequence continues at coordinate 476,431 of NZ_JAATJS010000002.1, forward strand.
GATTTCGTGTCGGAGCTGCTCGAAACCGAAGGCGTCGCGGCAGTGCACGGCTCGGCCTTCGGTCTTGGCCCGAACTTCCGCATCTCCTACGCCACGTCGAATGCCGCGCTTGAGGAAGCGTGCAACCGCATCCAGCGCTTCTGCGCTTCGCTGCGCTAAGACGTTTCTCGATCTTTCGACATCATCATGGCCGGTGCCAATCCGGCCATGATGAAAAAGGATTTCTCTCCTTTTTCGGAACCGCATTCTTCTTAAGCCGTTGACGCCTGCACTGCAGGTCAAGCTTAGGAGATCGGTTATGTTGCGAACTTCGACCGCGCTCGTTGCCCTCGCTTTGGCAGCTTCCTTCGGCATCACATCAGCACAGGCTCAGACCCGCACCCGGGTCGGCATGCTCACCTGCAACGTCTCCAGCGGTGTGGGGCTCATCGTCACTTCGCAAAAAGGGGCCGCCTGCACGTTTCAGCCGCGCCGCGGGTACCCTGAACATTATCTCGGCGTGATCCGCAAATACGGCCTCGATATCGGCGGGACATCGCGCGGCGTTCTCGCCTGGGCTGTCTTCGCGCATGGCAGCCCGTTTCCCGGCTCGCTTGCGGGCAACTATGTCGGCGCGACAGTGGAAGCGACCGTAGGCGCCGGACTTGGGACAAATGTCCTCGTTGGCGGATCCAATCAATCCGTCGCGCTGCAGCCGATTTCCGTGACCGGTCAGAACGGGCTCAATCTCGCCGTTGGCGTCGGCGATTTCGTATTGCGGGCAGCGCCTTAAAAGCTTTTGCTTTTTCAAGCATGGCCGGGTGAACGCCCGGCCGTTTTGCGTCCAAAGACTGCTCTTGCGGATAAGCGTCTTGCCAAAGGCGCGTGAGAGGCAGAGCATCGTGCAGGACGCGACCGCCACAAAGGCCGCGCTGACGGGGGCAGGGAAGGAGACTCTCATGGCACCCAACGGCAGAGGACCGGCGGGCCCGCGATGCATCGCCATCGTAGGCCCATTCCAAAGCGGCAAGACCACCCTCCTGGAGGCGATCCTGGAGCGGACCGGGGGGATAACCCGGGCAGGTCGCGTGACCAACGGGGACACGGTTGGAGATGCAAGCGCGGAGGCCCGCGCACACGTCATGAGCATCGAGCCCAACGTGGCGACCGTTCAATTTCTCGGCGAAACCATGACCTTCGTCGATTGTCCCGGCTCCATGGAATTCATGCACGAGATGCACAACATCGCACCCGTTTGCGACGCAGCCGTCGTCGTGTGCGAGGCGGATGAGCGCAAAATCCCCGCCCTCGAAATCGTCTTGCGCGAGCTGGAAGAGGCGGACATTCCGCGCTTCCTCTTCATCAACAAGATCGACACCGCAACAAGGCGCGTGCGTGAATCCCTGTCGATGCTGCAACGCGCATCGCGCACACCGCTGCTGCTGCGCCAGATTCCGATCTGGAAGGATGGCATCGCCGTCGGCTTCATCGATCTCGCGTTGGAGCGCGCCTTCATCTATCGCGAGCACGCGCCGAGCGAAGTGGTTGATCTGCCTGATGTCGAGGCGCTGCGCGAACGCGAAGCGCGCTTTGCGATGCTGGAGCGATTGGCTGATTACGACGATGAGTTGATGGAGGAGTTGATCTCCGAGATCGAGCCTCCACGCGACCGTGTCTTCGACGATCTGGCACGCGAATTGCGAGAGCGGCATGTCATGCCTGCCTTCATCGGCTCCGCGGATCGCGGTAATGGCGTGACGCGATTGCTCAAGGCGTTGCGGCATGAAGCGCCGGGCTTGGACAACACCCGTGCTCGCCTTGGTGTTTCTCCGGAAGGCGCGCCGCTCGCGCAGGTGATGAAGACGTTGCATATGGGGCAGGGTGGCAAGCTCTCGATTGCCCGCATTCTGCGCGGAAGCTTCCATGAGGGCGATACGGTGCTCGGCTCGCGCGGCGCGGAAGCGCGCGTGGGAAGTCTGCTCTCGCTCGTCGGCACCGCGACCACGCGGGTCGGCGAAGTGAAGGCCGGCGACGTCGCGGGCTTCGGACGGCTCGAAGGCATCGCGACGGGTGACAGTTTCGCGATGGACAAGACCCGCCCCGAGGCCATTCTGTCTCAGGCGCCGCCGGAGCCGGTTTATGCGGTGTCGGTCAAGGTCAAGGATCGCAAGGACGATGTGCGCCTCTCCAGCGCGCTGACCAAACTGACGGAAGAAGATCCCTCTCTGACGGTCGATGCCCGCCCTGACATGGGCGAGATCCGTCTGCTCGGGCAGGGAGAGATGCATCTGCGCGTCGTCGTGGAGCGGCTCGCTTCTCGCTTCCAGGTCGGAGTCGAGACGGGCAGGCCGCGTGTGGGTTATGCCGAGACGATCCGCTCCCACGCCTCGGCGCGCGGGCGGCACCGCAAACAGACCGGCGGCCATGGTCAGTTCGGCGATGTGATGATCGAGATCCGGCCTTTGCCACGTGGCGAGGGGTTCGCGTTTCAGGACAGCATCACCGGTGGCGTGGTGCCCCGCCAGTACATTCCCTCGGTCGAAACCGGCGTGCGGGACGCGATCAAATCGGGGCCGCTCGGCTTCCCCGTCGTCGATCTCGCCGTCGAACTGACGGACGGTTCCTACCACACCGTGGATTCGTCGGACGCGGCTTTCCAGGCGGCGGCAAGGCTTGCTCTCGCGGAGGCTTTGCCAAAGGCGAAGCCCGTTCTGCTGGAGCCGATCCTGTCCGTCGAGATCACGACGCCGACTGAAGCATTGTCCAAGGCCACGGGGCTCGTGACCGCGCGGCGAGGGCAGATCCTCGGTTATAACGGGCGGCCGGGATGGTCCGGCTGGGATGTCATCAGCGCCACAATCCCAGAGGCGGAGATCGGTGACCTGATCGTGGAACTGCGGTCGGCCACGGCCGGCGTGGGGACGTTTTCGACCAAGTTCGACCATATGGCCGAACTGAGCGGACGCCCCGCCGAGATGGTTCTGCACAAAGCGCACTAAGCCATTGAAGGATTGGATGAATGGCCGGTTTCCGCCCGAAACCGGCCATTGTTACGTCTCGACAAACCATCCCCGGCGCGCCAAGTTACCTTATGACGGAGACGCCATCTCCCAGTGAACAACCGCGCAAAGCGGAGGACATGAATGAGCGCAACGATTCCGGCGACCGCGTCCGCGGGCGCTTCAGAAGACTTCCCCGCACGGCCTTGGGTGCGCTCGTATCCGCCACAGGTTCCCAAGACCATCGATGAAGCCAGGATCGGAACGGTCATCGACATCTTCCGGGAAGGTGTCGCGACTTATCCGACACGCCCTGCCGCCGAGAGCTTCGGCAAGATAATGACCTATGCCGAGTTGGGGCACGCCTCCAATGCGGTCGCGTCCTGGCTGCAGATGCAGGGGTTGAAGAAAGGCGACCGCGTCGCGATCATGATGCCGAACGTGATGGCCTATCCGCCCGTCATGTTCGGGGCTCTGATCGCAGGCGCGGAAGTGGTGAACGTCAACCCGCTCTACACGCAGCGGGAATTCACGCACCAGATGCGGGATTCGGGCGCACGGTTTCTCTTCGTGCTCGAAAATTTCGCGGCGACCGCAGCCGATGCACTACCGGACCTCAAGGTCGATCGCGTCGTCATCGTGAAGCCCGGCGATCTTCTCGGCCTGAAAGGCGCGATCATCAATCTCGTGTCGCGCTATGTGAAGAAAGCGGTGAAGCCATTCCACATCACGGGTGCGGTGCCCTTCAGCGCGGTTGTCGCCGAAGGCAGGAAACGGCCGCCGCAGCCGACGCTCGTAACACCGGACGACATCGCGTTCCTGCAATATACGGGTGGAACGACGGGCGTTGCGAAGGGCGCGGTGCTGCTTCACCGCAACGTCGCGGCGAACGTTCTGCAATGCGAAGCCTGGATGCGGCCTTTCTTCGGTGAGCGGGAGGATCACGTGATGGTGACCGCACTGCCGCTCTATCACATCTTCGGCCTGACCGTTTGCGCGCTCTTCATGACGAAGATCGGCGGTTGCCAATTGCTCATCGCCAATCCTCGCGACATCGCCGGTTTCGTAAAAACCCTCAAGTCACACCGCATCACGCTGATGTCGGGGGTCAATACGCTCTACAACGCGCTCGCCAATGCGCCGGGCATCAAAGATGTGGATTTCTCGCAGCTCGTTTTTGCGGTGTCGGGAGGCATGGCGACACAGGCTGCTGTCGCCAAAAAATGGAAAGAGGTGTCCGGGCAACCCATCGTCGAGGGCTATGGTCTGTCCGAAACTTCGCCGGTGGTCTGCGCCAACCGGCTCGACATCGAAGAGTTCACTGGCACCATCGGCTATCCCTTGCCGTCGACCGATGTTTCTATCCGCAACAGCGACGGCGCGCCTCTGCCGTTCGGCGAGAGGGGCGAATTGTGCGTCAAGGGACCGCAGGTCATGCCGGGCTATTGGCAGCGTCCCGACGAGACCGCGAAGGTCATGACGGCGGACGGCTATTTCCGCACCGGCGACGTGGCGGTGATGCAGCCGGACGGTGAGATCAAGATCGTGGACCGGATGAAGGACATGATTCTGGTTTCCGGCTTCAACGTCTACCCGAACGAGGTCGAAGACGTTTTGGCCCATCATCCGGGTGTCATGGAAGCGGCGGTGATCGGTTTGCCGGATGAGCAATCGGGCGAAGCGGTGGCGGCTTATGTGGTGCGTCGCGATCCGACCCTGACTGCGGATGCACTGCGCGCCTATTGCCGCCAGAACATGACCGGATACAAGGTGCCGCGCCACATCGAGTTCCGCGATGCGTTGCCCAAAACCAATGTGGGCAAGGTGCTGCGCCGGGTGCTGAAGGACGAGGTTCTGCCGCCTGCCTCATGAGGCGGCACGCATCGAACAAGCCTCTGAAAAGAAAAAAGCCGGGCACAAGGCCCGGCTAAGTAGAGGTCTGACAAAAGTCAAAACCTTCCAGAGGGAACGGCCGACACGGCAGCGCCGGGAGGAAGAAAGCGATGCCGCGTTGAAATCAGCCGATGCTCATATCGACTGCATCGCGCCCTTTTGCAATGCAACATGCCTCATAAAAGGGCTGCGCAGAATGCATGGCTCATCTTAAGAGCCTGAAAGCGTTGCTGGCCATGGAGCTTGGCCGTGCGCTCAAGCCGAATTCATTCGAGGTAGTCACGGAACCGTTACAGCCACGCTTGTAAACTGCGGCCCCTCCGCAGCGCGCTTTCGCGTCGCACGAGCCTCAGAACGTCCAGCGCTGAGCCTTGGTGATGAGGAAGTCGCGGAAGGCCTGCACGCGGGCGACCGAGCGCATTTCCTCGGCATAGACGAGGTAGCTGTCGAGCGACGGCATCTCGATATCGCGCAGGATCTGCGTGAGGTTGGGATTGCCGACGACCGCGTAGTCCGGCAGCACCGCGATGCCCGCGCCTGTCTCAACCGCGATCTTCAGCGCGGTGATGTTGTTGACGACGTAGTGGTACTGGCGCGGCTCGCGCCCGTCGCGGCCGGCGGTGGCGAGCCAGTGCACGGCCATGAGATAGGACGGCTGGTCGCCGCCGAAGGAAATGATGCGGTGCTCGTCGAGATCCTCCAGCGTCTTCGGTTCGCCGAACCGCTTCAGGTAGTCGTTCGACGCATAGACGTGGAAGTGCACGGTAAAGAGGCGGCGCTGGATCAGGTCCGGCTGGGCGGGGCGGCGCAGGCGGATCGCCACGTCCGCCTCGCGCATGGCGAGATCGAGTTCCTCATTGGAGAGGATCAGCTCGACGCGCACATCTGGATAGAGATCCATGAACTCGGAGATGCGCTGGGCGAGCCAGATCGAGCCGAGGCCGACAGTCGTGGTGACCTTGAGGTCACCGGAGGGGCGCTCGCTCGTTTCCACCAATCGGGCCTTGGTGGTTTCCAGCCGCATGCGCATGTCGCGCGCGGCGCGGAACAGCAGGTCGCCTTGTTCGGTCAGGATCAGGCCGCGGGCATGGCGGTGGAAGAGGGGGGCCTTCAACTCGCGCTCGAGCGCGCTGATCTGGCGGCTGACGGCGGATTGGCTCAACCCTAGATCATCACCCGCCCGCGTGAAGCTGCCCGCTTCCGCGACGGTATAGAAAATCCGGATCTTGTCCCAATCCACGGCGTATTCCCCCGACATCCCGCCCTGCAAAGGCAGGTTGTCTTATCTCTTATGAGCATCCGGCCTTACGCAACAGGAATTCGATCCGAATGCTAACCAGCTGTTTATAAAGTCATTCGGCTGCCTGCTGAGTCACTTCCAGCGCGGCCAAATAGCGCTCCGTCTCGAGCGCAGCCATGCAGCCCATTCCTGCTGCGGTCACGGCCTGGCGATAGACATCGTCGGCGACGTCGCCGGCGGCAAAGACGCCGGGGATATTCGTGGCGGTCGAATCGGGCTTGGTCAGGAGATAGCCGCCCGGCTTCATGTCGAGCTGGCCGGCGAAAAGTTCGGTGGAGGGCTTGTGGCCGATGGCGATGAAGACGCCGTCGGTCTTCAATTCCGAAATCTGGCCGGACACCATGTTCTTCAACCGGACATGGGTGACCGAATTCGGGTTCTCCGTGCCGCAGATTTCCTCAACGGCCGAGTTCCACACCACCTCGACATTGGGATGCTTGAACAGGCGCTCTTGCAGGATGCGCTCGGCGCGGAACGAGTCGCGGCGATGGACGACCGTGACCTTGGCGGCGAGGTTCGCGAGGTAGAGCGCTTCCTCCACAGCGGTGTTGCCACCGCCGACGACCACGACTTCCTTGCCGCGGAAGAAGAAGCCGTCGCAGGTGGCGCAGGCCGAAACGCCGAAGCCCTGGAACAAAGCTTCCGAGGGCAGGCCCAGCCACTTCGCCTGCGCTCCGGTCGCCACAATGAGCGCGTCGCAGGTGTAGGTCTCGCCGGAATCGCCTTCGAGGCGGAAGGGGCGCTGGTTCAGGTCGACTTTGACGATGTGATCTGAATGCATGCGGGTGCCCACATGCTCAGCCTGCAGGCGCATCTGTTCCATGAGCCAGGGCCCCTGGATCACGTCGGCGAAGCCCGGATAATTTTCCACGTCGGTGGTGATCATGAGCTGGCCGCCGGGCTGGAAGCCCGAGATCAACATCGGCTCGAGCAGCGCGCGTGCCGCATAGATCGCCGCCGTATAGCCCGCCGGCCCCGAGCCGATGATGATGAGCTTGGCATGGGTGTGGGCCATTTAAGAATTCTCCAATGAAAGCGCCGCGTCCGGCAATCCGAGAGCGCGGCGATGGCGGGCCAGCCCTTCGGCAATGGCGCTCGCAATCTGAAGGGTGGAATTTAAGGGTGTGTAGCCGCGTCCTTCAAGCCGACCCTCGAAGGGATACACAGCTCCCTCCGCCTTCAGGCCGTTCATGAAGGTCACGAGCTTGCGATGTCCGCCCGACGGCTCGAACACCAGAAGCGGCCGTCCCGTGGCCGCGGCTTCGCCAACCATGTTGGTGGAATCCGCCGTGACGACGATGAAATCCGCAAGCGCCAGAATCGACACGTAAGGATTCTCGCCCGTCCCATCCCAAAAGAAACCGCCATGCTTGCGGGCGAGTTCGGTCAGAGCCTCGCGCAATTCCCGCGGCGTGCGGCGGGAGGCGGTCATCATCAGGCCGACGCCCGTCGAGGCCAACTCCGTGAGGTGTGCGATGAAGCGGGCAATGTCCTCATCCGTGAAGCGATGGTGACGGCTGTTGCCGCCCGCGATCACCGCGACCCTCGGCGTCGGGAGATGGACGAGGCGAGGATCGGGCGTCTCGCGCGCTGCCGTCAGGCGCTCGGCGGAGGCCCGGTGCGGGGAGGTCAGGGTGTTGAGCACATTGGGGCCACGCAGCCGGTCATAGGCAGGCGCCCAAATGAAGTCCGCGGATGCCGGTCCGGTGCGCGGGTCCTTCAGAAAGACCGTGAAGGTGCGCCCGCCTGACGCCTTCTTCACGAAGCGCATATACGGCACCGAGCGTCGGCCGGAGGCGATGAGGATATCGGGGTAGGGCGGGGCGATGGGGCTGCCCGGCGCGCTCGGCCGCTCGCGCGGGTCGATGGGGCCGGAGGGCGCAAACCAGCTGAAAGGGGCCTTTGGGCGCACGCGCCTGATCTCGGGCTTGAGGCCGAGGGCGTCCATCACGCTCAGGGCCGGAAGCTCGTCTCCCGCCTTTCCGTCCGTCAGGACCCAGGATGACAGGGCCGGCTGTCCGCTCAGCCCTTCCATTTCACGCAACATTCGATCAAGGAGCCTGTGGAGTTCATGAAGTTCGTTGCGACTTAATCGCCAGCCCTTCTTGTGCTGCCTCTCTACACGGTCTACTCAGCCGAGACGAGCCTTTCCCGGAGTTAACGTGCGCGGACGCCTCGATTCGATAGACTGGGCCATCCTGAAGGAACTGCAAGCCGACGGCAGCATCACCAATGTGGAGCTGGCCCGTCGTGTCGGCTTGTCGGCACCGCCTTGCCTGCGCCGTGTGCGGGCGCTGGAAAGCGCCGGCATCATCAAGGCCTATCGCGCCATGCTCGACCCCAAGGCCTTGGGCTTCGAGATCGTGTGCTTCGCCATGGTGCAGCTCGATGTGCAGGGCAAGAAGGAACTCAACGAGTTCGAGCAGCGCATCAAAGACTGGTCCATGGTGCGCGAGTGCTGGACGCTCTCCGGCGACATCGACTTCATCCTGAAATGCGTCGCGCCGAATCTTGCGGCCTTCCAGAACTTCGTCTCGGACCTCACGGCGCTGACAAACGTGCGCAACGTTCGCACGGCCCTGACCCTCGACCTGATCAAGGACGAGCCGCTGGTGCCGATCGAGGAAGCGGCGGAAGCTAACTGATCAACTGCCGCCTGAGCCACTGCACGTAGAACCGCGCCACCTCGACCGCGCGGCCCGGCTCGTTCGGCGTCAGAATGCTGGTGTTAACCGGCCGGACCGCCAGTTGCGGGTGGCGGGCGAGAATTTCGCCGCGCGGTCCAACCGCCAGAGCCTCGCCTTCGAGCGAATCCGTGCCGCCTCCGCCGCCCTGAAAACGCCGGTCGCCGCCTCCGCCGTCAGGAAATGGGGTGAGGAAGATCCCGGTCAGGCGCACCATGAGACGTGGCCCTCGCCGGTCGATCCGGTCGGCGAAGGCGCGGGTTAGTTCTTCGAGCGTGGCGGCGGCGACAAGATCGGCGAACGGACCGAGCCCTTTCTCCTTCAGAGCACTTACATCGACCGCGAAAGACGAAAAGGTCTGAGGAAAGACCTGCGCAAAAACTCTCGAATTGGCGGCGCTCCAAAAGCCGACGGAGCAGGCGACCAGTCTGAGCGCTCCGAGGAAGCGTCGGCGCGAGAGATATTGCATGACCGTTTCTCCGGAGGCTTGAGGCGTCGCAGTAGCATTATCTGAAACGCGGCGCATGCGGCCCAGGTTTCGAGCCGTTGTGCTTGTCGTTCCGGAGCGGCGGACGTTCGTCAAATCACGAAGAAGTCTGCCAGGGTGATCTTCGCCTTGTTCGTGAAAACCGCGATATCGACGGCTTTGCCAGCTCCGCTTCCATCCGCGTCATATGACAGGACGCCGGTCTTGCGGTTGTAGATCAGGTAGTCGTTGGCGTCTTTGGGCGCGTCGTAGGCGAAGAACGCCTTGTTGAGCTTCACGGGCTTCTGCAACGTGCCCGCCTTGCCGAGCTTGGGGAAAAAGGCGTTGTCGAGATAGATCGAGTCCAGCCGCGGATCGAAATCCGCCACCTTATCGCGATTGGCGCTAATCGGCCGGGTATTGAACATCACGATGTCCTTCCCCGTCCCGGTGGCCATGTAATCCTGCCCGAGATCGCCTGCGAGCAGGTCATTTCCGGCTCCGCCGCTCAGGGTGTCGTTGCCCAATTCGCCGTAGAGAGTGTCGTTGCCGGCGGTGCCGCGTAATTTCAGCGGTGTCTTTTCCAGGAGGTTGGTGACGGTGACCGTCACGTCCTGCACGTAGGTTCCGCCGTTCGAATCTTTGACCTCGATGTGCAGAGTATGAGAGCGAGCTTTCTCGTAATCGAGCGTCGAACCCAACTTCAGCCGGATGAGGTTGCCGTCGAGTTTGAAGAGCGGATGGCTCGCGTCGCCCCCCGCGCCGTCGATGAGGCGATAGGTAAAGGTATCGCCTTTGTCGACATCAACTGCCGAAAGGGTGCCCGCGACGGCGCTTGCCTTGGCGTCTTCGCGGATGGAGCCTTTCAAGGCGATGGCGGTGGGGGCCGCGTTCAGAAGGAAGTGTTGGAAGAAGAAGCCGCCGCCTTCGCCGGTGGAATCGTCATAGGGGTCTTCCTGGCCGGCTACCTCGCCGTTGCCCATCCAAGTGACATACCAGGAACCGTCCGGCGAAGCGGTGGCTGTCGGCGAGATCTGATCTCCGGTGACCGATGTCGCAACGCGCGTCTCGCCGCCGATCCGATTGAAGTTGGCGTCGAAAATCTGCTGGAAGATGCCCTTAGTGTCCTCTTGCCCCGACACGGTGCTTTTGCCGGCCCAGACAGCGACGAACTGGCCGCCAGGCAATTCGGTCAGGGAGAGGTTTTCCACGACTCCGTCCTTGGAGGTGTTGATGCGCGTCTCGCCGCCGACCTTCGCGCCTTGGGCATTGAAGCGCTGGAAAAAATAGCCGCCGTCGGCATCGTCCTGGCCGGCCACCGTTCCCTTGCCTCTCCAGACCAGCACCAGGCCGCCATCCTTCAAACTCAGGATCTGCGTTCGGATTTGTTCGCCTTCCGTCGATTCGGTGGCCGGCATCTTGCCGCCGACCTTGGCGCCGTTGGCGTCATAGACTTGATAGTAAAGGTCCCGCGGGTCGAGGACTAAACCTTCGTGCCAGAAGGTCATCCATTTGCCGTCGGCCAGCGCATAAGCGCGCGGAGAAAGCGAGGAAGACGCGGTATCGACGGGAAGTTTGATTTCCCCGCCGCGCTTCGTCCCATTGGCGTCGAAAACTTGCTGAAAGGCTTCCGTGGTGGCGCCGGCTGATGCCCTGTAGGTGATGACGAAACCGCCATTGGAGAGTTGGGTATAGCCGCTGAAAGATTCGAACCGGCCGGTCACGAAGGTGTTGACGAGAATCTCCCCGCCGATCGGCGTCCAGTCCTCATCGAAGAGTTGCAGGAACAAGCCCGTGTCGTCTGCCTGCCCCGGCTGCGTGCCTGAGCCCCGCCACATGACGGCGAAGCCGTTGCCCAGCTGAGTGAGCGTGAAGGGGAGCTGATCGCCATCAGTCGATGTATTGACGCGGGTCTCGCCCCCGACTTTGGTGCCGTCCGCATGAAAGCGCTGATAGAAAATCCCGCTCGTGTCTTCCTGGCCCGGCTGCGTGCTTTGGCCATGCCAGGTCAGCACAAAGTCACCGCCGGGGAGGGTGGTGCTCTGCACCGAGCTCCCGACACCATCCGCGGTGTTGACTTGTACCTCACCGCCGACCCGCCCGTTGGCGTCGAAGATCTGCAGGAAATTGTTCGACAGTCCACTGACCGGATCGGTTGAGGTCCAGGTCGTGGCCCATTTGCCGTCGGACAGGTCAAAGGTTACGCCATCCCAGAATTCCTCACCCGTCGACGTCGTATTGACGCGAATTTCGCCGCCGATTTTGTTCCCGCTCGGACCGAAGACCTGCTGGAAGACGCCGAAATCATCCTCTTGTCCAAGCTGTGTGCCGTTGCCGGTCCAGGTGGCTACCACTCGCCCATCGGCCAGAACGGTGACTTCGCTGAAGAGGGGCGCGAATTGCGCTCCCTCCTTTGTGGTATTGATGCGGGTTTCAGTGCCAAGGCGGACGAGGTTGTAGGGCATGACCGGACCTCCCGGGAGCGGCAGGTGCACGGAAAAAGCCGCTACGATCCGGTTAAGATATATAACCTAACGAGAGGCGACGGGAAGACGATAGACGGGAATGAGACCCGCCGGCGTCGACGTTCGGGCAATAAGCCAGAAATAAAAGAACCTGCCCATGTTCGCCACATGAGCAGGCCCGGAAGATTCGGTTCGTGAAGGCTTCAGCCGAAGCGGACGCCGACCACCTCGTAGGACTTTCCGCCGCCGGGGGTCGAGACTTCGACCGTGTCGCCGACCGTCTTGCCCATGAGGGCGCGAGCGATGGGGGAGGAAACCGACACGCGGCCCGAGCGCACATCCGCCTCCGGCTCGCCGACGATCTGGTAGGTCTTCTCTTCTTCCGTGTCCTCGTCCACGAGCTTCACGGTCGCGCCGAACTTGATCCGCTCGCCCGAAAGCTTTGAAATGTCGATGACTTCGGCCCGGGAGATCAGGCTCTCCAGCTCAAGGATGCGCCCCTCGTTCAGGGACTGGGCCTCCTTGGCGGCATGGTATTCGGCGTTTTCCGACAGGTCGCCGAGCGCGCGCGCTTCCGAGATCGCCTGGATGATCCGGGGGCGCTCAACCTGTTGGCGCTGCTTGAGTTCTTCCTCAAGCGTCGCGTAACCTTTGATCGTCAGCGGAACCTTGTCCATCGTTCGTCTCGTTCAAAAAGAGGTACGAGGCCGCCGTTGCCGACGCCCTCGCTCATCAACGAATACTTTCTCAGAAAGCTTCGCGGTTCGATGTGGCCGTGTGCCTCAGGCAAAATATTCCTGAAGCGCCCGGACCTCGAGATCGCCGCCGAGATAGGCTTTGATGCCTTCGGCTGCAGCGATCGCCCCTGCAAGAGTGGTGTAGTAGGGTATCTTATGCAAGAGGGCGGCCTGCCGAAGGCTGCGGGAATCTGACAGAGCCCCTGCGCCTTCGGTGGTATTGAAGACCAGTTGAATATCCCCGTTCTTGATGGCGTCCACCACGTGCGGACGGCCTTCCAGCACCTTGTTGATCCGGGTCGCCTTGACGCCGTTTTCCTCAAGATACTTCTGGGTACCTCCGGTTGCAACGATCTGGAACCCAATTTCCTGGAGCATCCGGACGGTCGGCAGAATGCGTTCCTTGTCCGAATCGCGCACCGAAACAAAGACCGTTCCGGTCTTGGGAACCTGGCTGCCCGCGCCGAGCTGGCTCTTGGCGAAAGCGACCCCGAAGCCACGATCCAGACCGATGACCTCGCCGGTCGAGCGCATTTCCGGGCCCAACAGCACGTCCACGCCGGGGAAGCGGGCGAAGGGGAAGACCGCTTCCTTGACGCCGATATGCGGCAGCTCCTTCGGGGTCAGGGCGAACTTGGCGAGGCTCTCGCCCGCCATGACGCGGGCCGCGATCTTCGCCACCGGCTCGCCGATGACCTTCGCGACGAACGGCACCGTGCGCGAGGCGCGGGGGTTGACCTCAAGGACGTAAATCTCGCCGTCCTTGATGGCGTATTGCACGTTCATCAGGCCGCCGACCTCGAGCGCGAGGGCCAGCGCCTTGGTCTGGCGCTCCAGCTCCGCAATGATCTGGGGGGAGAGTGAGCGGGGCGGCAGGGAGCAGGCGGAATCGCCCGAATGGATGCCTGCCTCCTCGATGTGCTCCATGATGCCGGCGATGAACACGTCCTTGCCGTCGCACAGGCAGTCCACATCCACCTCGATGGCGTCCGACAGGTAGCGGTCGAACAGCAGCGGGTTCTTGCCCAGCACCGTGTTGATCTGGCCGGTCTTGTCGTTCGGATAGCGCGCCTTGATGTCGGATGGGATTAGGCTCGGCAGGGTACCGAGCAGATAGTCTTCGAACTGCGCCTCATCGCGGATGATCGCCATCGCGCGGCCGCCGAGCACGTAGGACGGGCGCACCACGAAGGGCAGGCCAAGATCGGCAGCGATCAGGCGGCTCTGTTCCACTGAATAGGCGATGCCGTTCTTCGGCTGCTTGAGGTGCAGCTTGTCGAGCAGGCGCTTGAACCGGTCCCGGTCCTCCGCGAGGTCGATGGCGTCCGGCGAGGTGCCGAGAATGCGCACACCCGCCTCTTCGAGCGCGTGGGCGAGTTTCAGAGGGGTCTGCCCGCCGAACTGCACGATCACGCCGTGCAGCGTGCCGTTCGAGCGCTCGGTCTCGATGATTTCGAGCACGTCTTCCTGGGTCAGCGGCTCGAAATAGAGGCGATCCGAGGTGTCGTAGTCGGTTGAGACCGTCTCCGGGTTGCAGTTGACCATGATGGTCTCATAGCCCGCGTCTTTCAGCGCGAAGCAGGCATGGCAGCAGCAATAGTCGAACTCGATGCCTTGGCCGATGCGGTTCGGGCCGCCGCCGAGAATGATGACCTTCTTCTTATCCGAGGGACGCGCCTCGTCCGCCGGCTGCCCGGCGAAGGGGGCGGCGTAGGTCGAGTACATATAGGCAGTGGGAGAGGCGAACTCCGCCGCGCAGGTGTCGATGCGCTTGAAGACCGGGCGCACGGAGAGCGAGCGGCGCAGAGTGCAGACTTCCGCTTCGGTCTTGCCGGAGAGCACCGCAAGGCGCGCATCCGAGAAGCCCATGCTTTTAAGCTGGCGGAACGCACCCGCCGTCTGAGGCAGACCGTGGGCCTTCACCTTGGCTTCAAGATCCACGATGGCCTGGAGCTGCTCCAGGAACCAGCGGTCGATCTTGCAGCACTCATAGACCTCGTCGTGGCTGATGCCGAGGCGCAGCGCCTGCGCGACCTTCAAGAGCCGGTCCGGTGTCGGGGTGCCCAGCGCCGCCTTGATAGCGTTCCGATCATCACCCTTGCCGAGACCCTCGATCTCGATCTCGTCGAGGCCGGTGAGGCCGGTTTCGAGCGAGCGCAGGGCTTTCTGAAGAGATTCCGGCAGGGTCCGGCCGATGGACATGGCCTCGCCGACCGACTTCATGGCGGTGGTCAGCGTCGGCTCGGCGCCGGGGAACTTTTCAAAGGCGAAGCGTGGAATCTTCGTGACCACGTAGTCGATGGTCGGTTCAAACGAGGCCGGCGTCGCGCCGCCGGTGATGTCGTTGGCGATCTCGTCGAGCGTGTAGCCGACCGCGAGCTTCGCCGCGACTTTCGCGATGGGGAAGCCGGTCGCCTTCGAGGCCAGCGCCGAGGAGCGCGAGACGCGCGGGTTCATCTCGATCACGATCATGCGGCCGTTCTCGGGGTTGACCGCGAACTGCACATTCGAACCGCCCGTTTCGACGCCGATCTCGCGCAGCACCGCCAGCGAGGCGTCGCGCATGATCTGGTATTCCTTGTCGGTGAGCGTCAGCGCAGGCGCCACGGTGATCGAGTCGCCTGTGTGCACGCCCATCGGGTCGATGTTCTCGATGGAGCAGACGATGATGCAGTTATCCGCCTTATCGCGGACGACCTCCATCTCGTATTCCTTCCAGCCGAGAACGCTTTCTTCGATCAGCACCTCGTTGGTGGGGGAGGCGTCGAGACCGCGCTCGACGATGTCGAGAAACTCCTCGCGGTTATAGGCGATGCCGCCGCCCGTCCCGCCCATGGTGAAAGAGGGGCGGATGATGGCCGGCACGCCGACATCGGCGAGAGCCAGCAGAGCTTCGCCCATGGCGTGCTCCTGATACCGCTTGCGGCGGTCGTTCTCGGCAGAATCCCACTTGAGCTTGTAGCTTGCGATCATCCGTTTCTTGTCGCCGGGGTGGACGTCGAGCGCTTCGAGCCGCGCGAGTTCGGCGAGATAGGCATCGCGGTCGGCCTTTTTCAGCGCCGAAGCGTTGGCGAGGCGGGATTTTGGCGTGTCGAGGCCGATTTTGGTCATGGCTTCGCGGAAGAGCTGGCGGTCTTCAGCCTTGTCGATGGCCTCGGCGGTTGCGCCGATCATCTCGACGCCGAATTTCTCCAAAACGCCCATCTTCTTGAGCGACAGGGCGCAGTTCAGCGCCGTCTGACCGCCCATGGTCGGGAGCAGCGCGTCTGGGCGCTCCTTCTCGATGATCTTAGCGACGATTTCGGGTGTGATCGGCTCGACGTAGGTGGCGTCTGCGAGATCCGGGTCCGTCATGATGGTCGCCGGATTCGAGTTCACCAGGATGATACGGTAGCCCTCTTCCTTCAGCGCCTTACAGGCCTGTGTTCCCGAGTAATCGAATTCGCAGGCTTGTCCGATGATGATCGGACCCGCGCCGACGATGAGAATGGAAGAGATGTCTGTCCGCTTCGGCATATGGCCACCCAGGCGTGTCCAGCCGCGCGGCCGCATGATGCGGCGCTTTCGAGCGCAGCTGGCGTGTGTTCTGATTGAAGGTTGAGAGAGGCTCTTACACGGCCTTCTCCTCTAAAGGAAGTGCCAAGGAGCCGCTTCCCGCCCATGAAATGCGTGACCGCGCCGCTCGAAGGCGCTAACGAGGGGAAGTGACGACATTTCCTTCCCTACTCCGCCTCTTCCGCCAGTTTCTCGCCTTTTTCGGCGTGGGGCTGGCTGCGGCCGTGGTGCATTACGGCCTGCTGATCGGCCTCGTCGAGGGCGCGGGCGCCGATCCCATTCCGGCAACGCTTGCCGGCTATGTGGCGGGCGGGGTGGCGTCCTACATCCTCAACCGACGGCACACCTACGGCAGCGATCGGCCGCACCGGGAGGCCACCTGGCGCTTCGCGCTGGTGGCGCTTGTCGGCTTCCTGCTCACCTGGCTTTTCATGCACCTTTTCGTCGACGCGCTCGGCGCGTCGTATCTTCCGGCGCAGGTCGTCACGACGGGAATCGTGATGCTGTGGAGCTTTTTGGCCCACAAGGCCTGGACCTTCGCTTGACCAGGCCAGCGAAGATGTTCTGAGCGCAGTCCAGATCTGCACGTGTGGGGCTGTCTGGTCTTTTTGTTGCGGTGCAATATAGACACCCGCTGAGACTAGAGGGCCTTCGTGACGATGCGCTGGGCCCATTCGACGCGACTAAGCAACGACGATTCTCCGGGGATTCCATGTCCGATCTTTCGATTGGCGAAAACGCCTTGGCGCGGGCCAGCGAGCCCCTTCGCCCTTCGCGACTTTCCGTGGCGCTTATCGAACTGGCCCTGGCGGTCGGCAGTTTCGGCATCGGGACTGGCGAATTCGCGATCATGGGCCTTTTGCCCAATGTGGCAGAGGAATTCCGTGTCACAACGCCCCAAGCCGGATATGCGATTAGCGCCTATGCGCTCGGCGTGGTGGTTGGCGCACCGATCATCGCGGTGCTTGCGGCAAAATTGCCGCGCCGGACGTTGCTTCTGCTTCTCATGGCGATCTTCGCTGTCGGCAACATTGTCAGCTCGTTTGCGCCGACCTTCGACTCCTTCATCGCGGTGCGATTCCTCACTGGTCTGCCGCATGGCGCTTACTTTGGAGTCGCCGCGCTGGTCGCGGCTTCATTGGTCGATGTCGGCAAACGCACGCAGGCCGTGGCCCGTGTGATGACGGGGCTGACGGTCGCGACGCTTCTCGGCACGCCCATCGCCACTTTCTTCGGACAAGCGATGACCTGGCGCATTGCCTTTGGGGCGGTGGGCTTTTTGGGCGCTCTAACGGTTCTCCTGATCTGGATTTACCTGCCCAAGGATCGGGTGGCTGAAGGCGCGAGCCCGATGCGGGAGCTCGGCGCTTTCGCGCGCAAGCAAGTCTGGCTCACGCTCGGCATCGGCGCCATCGGGTTCGGTGGTCTCTTCTCCGTCTTTTCCTATATCGCCTCAACCGCGACGCAGGTGGCGCAGATGTCGGAAACGATGATCCCGGTCATGATGGCCCTGTTCGGCTTGGGCATGATCGTCGGCAACCTTGTGGGCGCTTGGTTCGCAGACCGGTCGATGATGGGCACCATTGCGGGCACGCTGATCGGTAGCGCCGTCGTAATGACGCTTTTCTACCTCACCGCCAGCAATCTCTATCTGCTCTCGATCTGCGCCTTCCTCGTCGGGTGCAGCGTTGCTCTCGGGCCGACTTTGCAGACGCGTTTGATGGATGTGGCCGCCGATGCGCAGACGCTGGCGGCGGCGCTGCACCACGCGGCCTTCAACCTAGCCAATGCGCTCGGCGCTTGGCTCGGTGGCCTCGCGATCTCGGCCGGCTTCGGCTTCGCGTCGACGGGATGGGTCGGCGCACTTCTGGCTCTTGGCGGGCTCGCGGTCTTCGGCGTGTCCCTGGCGAGCGAGCGGCAAGCCCGCAGGCCTGTCGGCGAGCAGTGCCGCTGCGCAGCGTAAAGCGGCGCGCCTAAACCGGTCGAGCGATAAAGGTCATCCGCGCCTGATTGTGCCCGAGATTACGCTCCCGGCGAGCGGCGGCGAAGCCGGCGTCGCGGAGGACATCGAGCATGTCGGTCTGGCTGTAATGCGACAGGCCGATTTCTTCGCGGATCTTGCGGTAGTCGGACAAGGCGGTTCTGACGAGGCCGGCGAGCGCGGCTTTCAAAAAACCGCCCTTCCAGGCGAAGGAGAGCAGGGCTTGGGCGTCGACCAGCGGGCTCACATTCGGCGGGATCACGTCGGCGATGATCAGCCGCCCGTCTTCCTTGAGCTTGGCATGCCAGAGCTTCAGCACGCTGCGCAGCTCATCCAGCGAGAGGTATTGCAGCAGCGAGTTCACGACGATTAGGTCGAGCGACCCGTCGGGCACCGCGGGTAGATCCTCCGGCGAGAGGACGGTGATCTTGCCGTTCGCCCCGAACTTCTCCCGCAGCCGGTCGCGGACGAGGGGGGCTGCGTCGCACAGGTAGAGCGCGCCGCACTGCGCCGCGACCCGATCCGCAAACAGCGCCTCGCCGCAGCCGTAATCGAGCACCCTCGTCTCGGGGGAGATGATGAGATCGATGATGTCGTTGGCGATGAGCCGATAATGCAGGAGCTTGTGCCGCTCGCCGGCATAGATCGGGGTATCTTGGTTCCAGTAGTCGCGCCAGTTCATGAAGGGCTGTCACCCGAAGAGTTGAGGTTCGCGGAGAACCTGCCCCAGAGCGCGACGGGATGAAAGCCCCCTGTGAACCGTCCCCGGATGGTCCGGGGGCGGTTCGGGTGGTTTTCTCGTCAGCCTCTCAGCGGCAAGTTTACCTCGGTCAGCAATTCCGAGGGCGGGGTGTCGCGCGGATTGTTGAGATATTGCTCGAAGGCGGGTTGGTCGCTCGCCTCTTCGCCGCTGCCGGGAAGCCAGCCGCAGTAGAGCTGGCGATAGACCTCTTCCAGACCGGTATAGGGACCCTTGTGGACGATCGTCGCCACGCGGCCGGCAGGGATGTGGCGCAGGACGATCCCGTCATCAAGCGACATGGCGGGATCGACCTCAAGGCCCGCCTCCGAGCGAAGCTGCGCCTGCGGCACGCTCTCCGGGTCGTCGTAATAGATGCCGATCATGCGGCGGGGGCGGTCGAAAAGGCCGCGGGTGGCCGCCCAGACTCCAAGCTTGTCGAAGGCCTTGCCGATCTCATGGTAATCGCCGCGGTGCGCGACCGTGGCGAGGTGAACGCCGTCGAATTGCCTGACTTTTACGGGGATCATGATGTCGTCTCCGGTTCCAAAGGGTTGAAACGGAGTGAACCGTGCCCGGAACGCGCCCGGCGGCTCGCCATGGCCTGAGCCGAAAGCCCGCGTGAAGGCTTCGACCGAACCATACCCGGCCCGACGGGCGATGCGCTCGATGGGATAGGCCGAGCGGGCCAACTCGCCCGCCGCCCGGTGCAGCCTCAGACGCCGGACCGTGTCCGCGACCGTCTCGCCGGCAATCGACCGATAGATGCGGTGGAAATGATAGGGCGAGAAGCACGCGATTTCCGCCAGCTTGTCGAGGGAAAGATCCTCGTCGAGATGGTCGGCGATGTAGGCCATGACCCGCTCGACGCGGTGGCCGTAATCAAAGCGTGTTTGGGGTTTTGTCTGCAGCATGGATCACTCCGAAGCCCGACGTTACGGGCTTCGATTTGATCACGGTTGCGGACTTTGCGCGAGTTTTAAGACCCGATCAGCAGGGCGGCGACCGCCCGGTCGATGGAGAGATAGAACAGGGCGAAGGCCACGGCGCCCGCGATGCCAAACTCGATCGTCTGGTTCTTCAGCATCTTGATGTGACGCAGGATCTCGCGGCCCGAGAAGGACATGATCCACGCCACGCTCAGCACGAGCGGAAAGGCGAACAGGAACGACCAGGTGCTTTCCGGCTGGCCGACGTAAGAGGGGTCGATCAGCGGGCGAATGTTACGCACCCAGGGAGCGTAGCTCGCGGCATAGAGGGCGGTGAGCCAGGAGAGGGTGACCGCGACGCCGAGATGGAACGTGAACAGTTGGTGCAAACGGCCGAACTGGCCTGCGCTCTTGTCGGCTGTCATCGGAGAACCCCCAAATCGCGTTTTGGAATCGTCAACTGTGCTGGTTAACGATCGGTTAACGTGATTTGGGGACGGGATGCAATGATCCGCATTGTCGCGGCATGGAACCATTTGCGATGTCGCGTAAACGGTTCCTGCCGCGAGGGTGCGAAATGCCTTAGTGGGCAGCCTTGGCCTTGTTCTCTTCGATCAGCTTCACGAACCGGTCGAAGAGATAGTGGCTATCCTGCGGGCCGGGCGAGGCTTCCGGGTGGTACTGCACCGAGAAGGCCGGGCGGTCGGTGAGCGCGATGCCACAATTCGAACCGTCGAAGAGCGAGACGTGGGTCTCGACCGCGTTCGCGGGCAGGCTGTCCGGGTCCACAGCAAAGCCGTGGTTCATGGAGGTGATTTCCACCTTGCCGGTGGTCTTGTCCTTCACCGGATGGTTCGCGCCATGGTGGCCCTGGTGCATCTTCTTCGTCTTGCCGCCGACGGCGAGGCTCATCATCTGGTGGCCGAGGCAGATGCCGAAGGTCGGGATCTTTTCGTCCAGCACTTTCTTGATGACGGGCACCGCGTATTCGCCGGTCGCCGCCGGGTCGCCGGGGCCGTTGGAGAGGAAAACGCCATCGGGCTTGAGCGCCAGCACCTCGTCCGCCGTGGCGGTGGCTGGCAGCACCGTGACCTTGCAGCCGGCGCGGGCGAGCAGGCGCAGGATGTTGCGTTTAACGCCGTAATCGAGGGCGACTACATGGTGTTTCGCTTCAGCCCGCTTGCCGTAGCCTTCGCCGAGCGTCCAGGTGGTCTCGTCCCAATCGAAGCGCTGGGCGCTCGTGACCATGGGCACGAGGTCGAGGCCGTCCATGGAGGGCAGGGCGGCAGCCTTGGCCTTGAGCGCGGGAATGTCGAATTGGCCGTTCGGATCATGGGCGATGACCGCGTTCGGCATGCCCTTCTCGCGGATGAGGGCGGTCAGCGCGCGGGTGTCGATGCCGGTCAGGCCGACGATGTTGCGGGCTTTCAACCACGCATCGAGATGGCGCGAGGCGCGCCAGTTCGAAGGATCGGTGACGCTCGCCGCCATCACTGCGCCGCGCACGCCGGAGGCCGAGGCGGCGTTGACGCTCTCGATGTCTTCCTCGTTCGTGCCGACATTGCCGATATGCGGGAAGGTGAAGGTGATGATCTGACCCGCGTAGGACGGGTCGGTCAGGATTTCCTGGTAGCCGGTCATGGCCGTGTTGAAGCAGACCTCGCCGGTCGCTTCGCCCACCGCGCCGATGCCGAAACCTTCCAGCACCGTGCCGTCCTGAAGCACGAGAACGGCCGTCGCGTGCGGCTCCGTCCAGCCACTCGCTGTGTCTTTGTCTTGCAGCATCGTCATGATCTCTTTAAGTCGAAAGCCCAATGGGCCGCGCCTGAGCGGGCCGCCGCGGCAGCTTCGAAACCGTATTGACGGTGACTTAAGGGGCCGCTCGCGCCGCGTCAACGCTTGAGTGCCTTAAAATTAAAGGAAATCCGCATGCTGCGCGAACGTTTCACCGCCGACATGAAAGACGCCATGAAGGCTGGCGACAAGGGCAAGCTTGGCGCGATCCGCCTGATTCAGGCCGCCCTGAAGGACAAGGACATCGAGGCCCGCGGCAACGGCAAGGAGCCCCTCTCGGACGAGGAGATCCTGGCCCTCCTGCAGAAGATGGTGAAGCAGCGCCAGGAATCGATCGCCATGTACGAGCAGGGCGGCCGCGAGGAGTTGGCGCAGGCTGAAAAGAGCGAGATCGAAGTCATCTCCGCCTACCTGCCGAAGCAGATGGACGACGCCGAGATGAAGGCCGCCATCGAAGCCGCCATCGCCGAGACGGGCGCGGCTTCCATGAAGGACATGGGCAAGGTCGTCGGCACCTTACGCGCCAAATACGTGGGCCGCATGGATTTCGCCAAGGCGAGCGGGATCGTGAAGGATCTGCTGCCGAAGGGGTGATTAGTTCGATGCGGCGTTATCGGGTGCGCTGAATTAACGCCGGATGTTTGTCACCCCGGGCTTGTTCCGGGGATCCCGGCTCTTTGGGATAGCGCGGGTCCCGGATCGAGATGGCCGGGACAAGCGCGGCCATGACAGTCGTGGGCGCAGGGTGAAGCAACCGGCTTGACCCGGCACCCCTCACGAACCATGACCTAGGCTCATCCCTCAGCCGCGCTTAGAATGGCGCGGTCCCAGGAGCCCCCGTTGCGTTACCCGCCCCAAATCCTTGAAGAGATCCGCGCCCGGCTGCCGGTTTCGGCTGTCGTGGGCAAGCGCGTGCGTCTTAAAAAGGCGGGGCGCGAGTGGAAGGGGCTTTCTCCGTTCAATGCGGAGAAGACGCCGTCCTTTTATGTGAACGACCAGAAGCAGTTCTATCACTGCTTCTCCTCCGGCAAGCACGGCGACATTTTCACCTTCGTCATGGAGACGGAGGGGCTCTCGTTCCCCGAGGCTGTGGAGCGGCTGGCGGCGGAGGCGGGGGTCGCTTTACCAACGCTCTCGCACGAGGACCGGGAGCAGGAGGTCAAGCGCAAGACGCTTTATGACGTCATGGATATGGCGGCGGCGTTTTTTCGCGCATCTCTCGAGGGGCGGGCCGGGGCGAAGGCGCGGGATTACCTTGCCGGCCGCAGTTTGAGCCCCGAGACGCAAGGACGCTTCGGCATCGGCTATGCGCCGCCGGACCGCTATGCGCTGCGCGACCATCTGGCGGGGAAGGGCGTCTCGCTGGAGATGATGGACGAGGCGGGGCTTCTCACCTCCAGCGAGGGCGAGAATGTTTTGCGCGACCGCTTCCGTGACCGGGTGATGTTCCCGATCTGCGACGTGCGGGGCCGTGTCGTGGCCTTCGGCGGGCGGGCGATGAGCGCCGACGTGCCCGCAAAATATCTCAACTCGCCGGATACACCGCTCTTCAACAAGGGGCGGCTCCTCTACAACTACCACCTCGCCCGAAAGCCCGCCCATGACCGGGGCACGGTGATTGCGGTTGAGGGCTATGTGGACGTGATTTCGCTCAGCGTGGTGGGCATTCACAACGCCGTCGCGCCGCTCGGCACCGCGCTCACCGAGGACCAGCTCACGCTCCTCTGGCGCATGGCGGATGAGCCGATCCTTTGCTTCGACGGCGACAAGGCGGGGCGGCGGGCGGCTTTTCGGGCGCTCGATGTCGCACTGCCGCATCTGACCCCCGGCAAGTCCCTGCGTTTCGCCATGCTTCCCGAAGGGCAGGACCCGGACGATCTCGCCCGTTCAGGGGGAGCGTCGGCGGTGGAGCGGGTGCTTTCTTCCGCCAAGCCCCTGGTCGACGTGCTCTGGGCGCGGGAGCTGGAGGCCGGGCCGCTCGATACGCCGGAAAAGCGCGCGGCGCTGGAGCATCGCCTCCGCGAATCACTTGCACTGATTCGCGACGAAACCCTGAAACGGTATTACCGGGAGGAGGTTCAGGCCCGCATCGCGGCGCAAAATCCGGACCCGCGCGGGACCCGGTTCAACCGGCGCGAGGGCGGTGGAAAACGGGATCGGTGGGGGCCTTCCCCGACCACGCCGAGCGCCCGTTTGAGCGTCTCGCCGCTCCTGGCGCAAAGCCGGCTCTTTACCGGCGGAGCGGCGGAAAGCCCGCGCGAGGCGATGATCCTCTGCGCGTTTCTCGCCCATCCGGAATTGTTGCAGCGGCACGCGGAAACCCTTGTGGAGCTTGAACTTGAGGGCCGAGGCGCGCAGGCGCTCCGCAGCCTTCTCCTGGACAGCGCGGCAAGCGGGGAGCCGGCCGACCTGCCGGTCATGCAAGCCCGACAGGAGCGGGCTGGGCTGACCCTCGCGGCGGAAAAACTGAACGCGTTGGTGCGCGCCGGAGACCGGTGGATGCTGGATCCCCATGCCGATCCGTTGCGGCTTGAGGACGCATTGAGGCAAGCGATCACCTTGCATCGGCGCGCACGCACGTTACATAGCGAACTTCGGGCTGCTGAGCGCGCGCTCGCCGAAGAGGACAATGAGGCCAATCTCGCTTGGATACGAGAGGTCCAAAACCAGCTGTCTTCCGTCGAGGGTGCCGAGGCCGACCTGGACAACGGCGTTGTCCATCGCGAACATTGATGTCTAAGGGTCGGCGCACGGCAGAGGCGGTGCTGCCTGTTGAGCGGGGGATAGTTAACGGTTAGTCAAGCGACTTACTGTTTTATCGTCGGTATCGGATTTTCGGGTGGTGAGGCTGGAGAGCTTTGCCGCCCATTCGCGCATCATCGGGCTTGTTGGCGGGCCGGTGGGGCGGTGGAGTAGTGCAAAGCATGGCGACAAAGGCAACCGAACGGGACGAGGCTGAGACAGCGGCTCCGGAGCAGCAGAGCGACGGGCCTTTGCTTGACCTGACCGATGCCGCCGTTCGGCGGATGATCAAGCTCGCGAAGAAGCGCGGCTATGTGACCTATGACGAGCTGAATGAAGTCCTGCCCTCCGAGGAGTTCTCCTCGGAGCAGATCGAGGACGTCCTGGGCCAGTTGTCCGAAATGGGCATCAACGTGGTCGAGTCCGAGGAAGCCGAAGAGGGCGAGAAGGCGGAAGCGGAGGAGGAGGAGGCCGACGGCGGCGATCTCGTCGAGGTGGCGCAGACCCGCGCTGTCGCGGTGCGTGAAACCACCGCCAAGGAGCCGACCGACCGCACGGACGACCCAGTCCGCATGTACCTGCGCGAGATGGGCTCGGTGGAGCTTCTCTCCCGCGAGGGCGAAATCGCCATCGCTAAGCGCATCGAGGCCGGCCGCGAAGCCATGATCGCCGGCCTCTGCGAGAGCCCGCTGACCTTCCAGGCCATCATCATCTGGCGCGACGAACTCGTCGAAGGCCGGGTGCTGTTGCGCGACATCATCGACCTCGAGGCGACCTATGCCGGTCCGGACGGCAAGGGTGCGCCGAAGGTCGACGCACTGGGTGACGGCGAGGATGAGACTGCCACCGCCGGCGAGGACGCCGAGGGTGCCACTCCGCCGGAAGGCGAGATGGACGACGACGACATGGAGAACAACGTGTCGCTCTCGGCCATGGAAGCCGAGTTGAAGCCGCGCGTTCTCGAAACCTTCGATTCCATCGCCGACAACTACAAGAAGCTGCGCCGCCTCCAGGTGGAGCACGTTGAGCAGCGCTTGCAGAACAAGCAGCTGACCCCGGCTCAGGAGCGCAAGTATAAGACCTTGAAGAGCGACATCGTCGCTTCGGTGAAGTCGCTTTCGCTCAACAACAACCGCATCGAGGCGCTGGTCGAGCAGCTTTACGATATCAACAAGCGGCTCATCTCGCATGAGGGCCGCCTGATGCGCTTTGCTGAGAGCCATGGCGTCGCGCGCGAAGAGTTCTTGAAGCACTACCAGGGCTGGGAACTTGATCCGAAGTGGGTGCTACGTGTCTCCAAACTCGGCGGCAAGGGCTGGAAGGACTTTGTCGCCAAGGGCAAGGAGCAGATCCACGAGCTGCGCGAGCAGATCCACAATCTCGCTTCCGAGACGGGCCTGGAGATCCAGGAATTCCGCCGCATCGTCATGATGGTGCAGAAGGGCGAGCGCGAGGCACGGCAGGCGAAGAAGGAAATGATCGAGGCGAACCTGCGCCTCGTGATCTCGATCGCCAAGAAGTACACCAACCGCGGTCTGCAATTCCTGGACCTGATCCAGGAGGGCAATATCGGCCTCATGAAGGCGGTCGATAAGTTCGAGTATCGCCGCGGCTACAAGTTCTCGACCTACGCCACATGGTGGATCAGGCAGGCGATCACGCGCTCCATCGCGGATCAGGCCCGCACGATCCGTATTCCGGTGCACATGATCGAGACGATCAACAAGATCGTCCGCACTTCGCGCCAGATGCTGCACGAGATCGGCCGCGAGCCGACCCCGGAAGAGCTGGCCGAAAAGCTTGCGATGCCGCTGGAAAAGGTGCGCAAGGTTCTCAAGATCGCCAAAGAGCCGATCTCCCTCGAAACGCCCATCGGCGACGAGGAGGATTCACACCTCGGCGATTTCATCGAGGACAAGAACGCGATCCTGCCCATCGACGCGGCGATCCAGTCGAACCTGCGCGAGACCACGACACGCGTTCTCGCCTCGCTCACGCCGCGTGAAGAACGCGTGCTGCGCATGCGCTTCGGCATCGGCATGAACACCGATCACACGCTGGAAGAAGTCGGCCAGCAGTTCTCGGTGACGCGCGAGCGTATCCGTCAGATCGAGGCGAAGGCGCTGCGCAAGCTGAAGCACCCCTCGCGGTCGCGGAAGCTCCGGAGCTTCCTGGACAACTGAGATTAGAAAGGCGGGTCCCAGGCCCGCCTTTTTCTTTTCGCTCACATCACCAAGAACACGAAAGCAGCGGCTCCTGCCGTGATGGCGGCGGCGCTGATGGCGCTGACGATCCAGCCGGCCTTGCGTGTGCCGACGGCAAACGTCATGCCCGCCTTCACGATGGTGTTCACTCCCGCCGCGACACCCATGCCGCTTGCCGCCGCCTGCAGACCGATGCTGCCATGCGACAGGCGGGAATAGGACAGGGTGATCGCGTCCACATCCGCGATGCCGGAGATGGCGGCGAGCGCGTTGAGGCCAGCTTCGCCCAGATAGGCCGTGACGATCTTGGCGAGAAAACTGATGACGGCGACGAGCGCAGCGAGTTGGAACGCCATACTGAGATCGAGTGGGTTCTTGAGTTTGATTTTGGGTCGCGCCGTTTCCGACCCGCCGTGCACGAGAAGGAGAAAGCCTGCCCCGAGTGCGAGAACGAGCCCCGCCGCGCCGAGTGTCCAGCCGAGCGGCACGAGAAGCGCGGGATTGATGGCCGTTGCGATGATGAGCATGCGCACCACCATCACCGCGCCCGCCAGCAGGATGCCGCCGGACACGAGGGATGATGCGGGCGGATGCTCTCTCGCCATGCGGCTAAGGGTCAGCGTGGTCGCTGTGGAGGAGGCGAGCCCACCCGCGAGCGCCGCCGCTGCAACCCCCGCCTGACTGCCCATGATGCGGATGGCGAAATAGCCGACGAAGGAAATGCCGGCGAGAATGATGACCAGAAGCCAGATCGCGGCTGGGTTGATCGCGCCCCAAGGATCGACGGTTTGGTTGGGCAGGAGCGGCAGTGCAAGGAAGGTCATCGCGAGAAGGATTAGCGCCGACCTGATCTCCGGCCATGTCAGCCGCCGCAGCCATGCGTGAAGCGGGCGCTTTAGCGCCAGGATGAGCGTAACGGCCACGCTTGCCGCGACTGCGACCTGAAGATCGCCGAGGACCGCATAGGCCCCGAGCGAAAAAGTGAGGAGAGCGGCGACGACGCCCGTAACGCTGAAGTTCTGTTCGGATTGAGCCTCCAGCCAGGCGAAGGCGCTGAAGCCTACGGCGAAGCCGAGAAAGGACAGGCCGAGGAAAAACGGGCTCGTCTCCTGAGCCAGAACGGCCGAGAGCGCCCCGAGGATCGCGGAGAGCGTGTAGGTGCGCAGACCCGCGGTGCGCTCGCCTTCGGCTTCCTCCCGCTGCTGCCAGCCGCGCTCTAGGCCGATCATCAGGCCGATGGCGAGCGCCACGGCAAAGCGCAGGAAAAGAGGATTTTGCAGGAAGGGACTCGACACCGGGTACTCTCGCAACGAGCTGGAACTGCCGCAGTATGCCGGTTCCGTGGTCGCCTGGGTAGAGCGCCCGCCGCGAACCGGGTTCAGCGCGCGAGTTCGATCAGGACGGGTTGATGATCGGAGGCCTGGGAGTCCTGGTCATAGACAACGCGCGAGACGCGGTGCGCCAAATCCTCGCTGACGAAGATGAAATCGCAGCAATGCGGCTGGCCGCTGGTCCGGTCATAAATGCAGAAGGAGGGCGGGTGATCCTGCGCGCCGTTCAAAAGCCGCCAGGAATCCATCAGCGCGGGCGCGCCGTTGTCGAAGTCCTCCGAGATCCTGAGCTTCGTCGGATCGTGCGGCCTCATGTTGAAGTCGCCGGTCAGCACGGCGGAGCGCGATGTCGGGAATTGCGCGTAAGTTCCCGGGCCGTCCTCTCGCGGCAGAGCCACGCGATCACACGCCATGCGGTGCGCTTCGCGGATTCCATCAACCTGCGCGCGACGGATCTTGTCGGACGAATACTCCAGATGCGTCGTCATCACCCGCACCGGGCCGAAGGGCGCTTCGACCACCGCCTCCAGCAGTTGGCGCGGCATGTTGCGTGTGGTGTCCGCTTCCCACGGCAGGGTGTGGCGCAGCACCTGCGCGACGGGGAGACGCGACAAAATCATGTTGCCGAAGCGGCGGCGTCCGCCCTTGCCGTCCGGTACATCGAGCGCGATGCCTTCAACGGCGGTGTAGCCGGGAAGCAGTGCGGCGATGGCGGCGAACTGGTTCTCGCCACCATTCTCTTTGAGGCCTGCGAAATTGTCTGACACTTCCTGCAGACAGAGCACGTCGAAATCCGCGATGGCTTTGGCGTCGGAGACGAGACGCGCGAGATCGAGGCGGCCGTCGGCGCCGAGGCCCCATTGGATGTTCCAGGTGATGAGTTTCATAATGTGTCCGATAACGCGGGTTACTGGCCGACCTTGCTCAAAACATCCGCTTTCAGGAAGCGCTCGATGATGAGCATGAAGAGAACCGACGGTACCAGCAAGATCAAGGCCGTGATCGAGGCGATCTGATAGTTGCCGCCCATGCTCGCATTGTAGAGCAGCAGCGGCAGCGTCGTGACCTGTGGTACGCCGACGAAGAATGTGCCGGTGAATTCGTCGAGGGATTCGAGAAACACGAAAATGCCGCTCGCCATGATACCCGGCATCGCCAGCGGCAACGTGACGGTCATGAAGGCGCGCAAGGGCGACGCGCCCATGTTGCGCGCGGCAAGTTCGAGGTCGCGATCCACGGCGGAGAAGGCGGCAGCCGCGATCCAGACCGAATAGACGAGGCCATGTGCTGCGTGCACCAGCACCACACCGGGAATCGTGCCGGTCAGCCCGAGGCTGTAGAAGACGCGCGCCACGTTGATGTAGATGGCGACGGAGGGAAACGCCTGCGGCAGCAGGAACAAGATCATGATGAACGTGCGCCATGGCAGGCGCAGACGCGCGAGCGCATAACCTGCCGGAACGGAGACGGCGAGCGCGACGACGACCACGAGGCTCGCGATGCCAACGCTGGTGGCGAGCGACGACATGGCATCACCCGTGGGGCGGAAGACGACTTCCCAATAACGCAGGCCGTAGCTGACGGGTAGTTTGAACGGCGCGTACCACCGCTCCGCGACAGACCAGAGCGCGAGATTGGCGAGCGGGCCGAAGAGCAGGAAGGCGAACACGGCGAGCGCCGCAGCCTTCAGCAATGTGCTGCCGATCTTCATGCTGCCAGTCAGGAAAGCGGGAAGTGCGACAGGCCGCGCGCGCAAAGCTGCGCTGGAGGCCAAGGCTGCCGATTGCGACTGATCGTTCATGCCTGCACCTCCCGCTTGACGTTGTGGCGGAGATAGATCCACGCCGCCGCGGCGGAGAGGGCGTAGGAGATGACGCCAAGCGCGTTGGCGGTGGCGTAATCACCGTAGGAGTTGATGCGGAAGGCCATGTCGACGGTGAGCATGGTGGGTTGCGAACCCGCCACCATCATCGGCACGGAGAGAACCGACAGCATGGTGACGAAGGAGAGAACGAGGCCGACGAGCAGCGTCTGCGCCACTTGCGGCAGCACCAGCTCAACCAGGATGCGGGGACGTGAGGCGCCGAGATTGCGGCCCGCCTCGATGGTCGCGCGATCGATGGAGGCCATCGCGCCCGCGAGCATGAGAGTGACGAACGGCACCTGCTTCCACACGAAGGTGATGATGATGCCGCGCCAGTCGAGGAAGCTTGTCGCCTGTAGCGGTTCGAGGACGCCCGTTGCGACCAGCGTGTTGTTCATCAAACCGTTCTTGGCCAAAAAGGTGCGCATGCATTGCGCCGCCACGATAAACGGGATGAAGAGCGGCCAGCGGTAGAGCGCGCGCAATCCCGCAACCAGCCAAGGCGTTTCGCTGAGCGTCAGCACACCTGCGATGAGAACGGAGAAGAGTGCCGTGAGGAGCGTTGAGACGACCACCACGAAGATCGTGAACAGAATGTCGGTCGAGTAAAGCTCGAAGGCTTTCTCAAAATGCGTCAGCGACGGCTGTCCGCCTGCGGTGAACGCGGCGCCGAGCGAGAAGCCGAGCGGATAGAGAAACAGCACGCCGATCATGAGAAGCGCCGGCGCGATGAGCAGAAAGCCGAGGAGGGAAGGTCGCGACATCTGGATTGCTTTTTATGTTGTGGTCATGGCCGGACATGTTCCGGCCATGACATTTCTTAAGTCTGTGCCAAGGCGTGGATGCTCGGCGCGAGGCCGAGCACTGCGCCTTAGTTGGCGACCTTTTTCTCGTACGATTCGAGAATGTCGTTGAAGTACGGGCCGATCGGGAACGGCTTGCCCTTGGCCGAGAGATCCTCAGGCGAGATGTCCGTGAAGAGCGCTTGCCAAGCGGCCTTGTCGAGCTTGCCTTCGAGATTTTTGGCGTCGATGCCCGGATACCAGTTGAAGCGCTTCACGATGCCTTCGGCCTGCACGTCCGGGCTGGTGGCGAGCGCAACGAACTCGGCGGCGAGTTTTTCCTGCGCGGTCTTGTTCGGGATCGCGTAGTACATCGGCTGGCCCGGCATGCCGGGCGAGATGAGCTTCAGGCGCATGTTCGGCGGCAGCTTGCCGTCGGCTTTCCAGGTGTAGAACATGTCGACCCAAACCGGACCCATGGCGATTTCGCCGCGGTTCAACATGTCGAGCGTGCCCGCGTTGCCGGGGGTGATGATGACGTTCTTGTTGAAGTCCTTGAGGTCGGCGAGGGACTTATCCCAAGCGGCCTTGGTGGCTGCATCATAGGGGCCGGCTTCCAGCTTCGCCGCGTCGCCGCCGAAGGCAGTGACCCAGCCCGTCACGAAAGCGACGCCGGACATGCCGCCCTTGATGCCGTTATAGCCGAATTGCTTCGGGTTCTTCGCAGCCCAGTCGCGCAGCTCGACATAGCTCGACGGCGGGGTCTTCACGAGGTCGGGGTTGTAGGCGATGGCCGTCTGCGAGTGGAACATCGGCATCACGTAGCCCGACACATCCGCGCCGAGCGAGTTCGTCGCCGTGTCGCGCGTCACCAGTTTACCAGTCGACAGCTTGTCGCGATACTTGTTGAGCAGGCCTTCCTGCACCATCGTGCCGGCGGCTTTCTGGTGAATCACGACCACGTCGAAATCGACAGCAGCGGCGCCTGCCTTCTTCTGCGCATCAAGCTTCTCATAGATCTTCTGCGAACCGCCGTCGCCGGGGCCGGTGCCGACCGCGACAACCTTCACGCCGGGATGCGACTTCTCGAACATCGGCCCGAGATAGTCCTTGATATAATCGACCATGTTCTGGTCGCCTGCAGTCGCGACGTTCAAGGTCTGCGCCTGAGCCGGGAGGGCCAGCAGAGCGGCCGTGAAGCTCAGAGCCATGACGCTCTTGTGCATGGTGGTGGTCCTTATTGGGCGCTTGGGAACAGGTGAAGGGATTCCAGCGGCAAGCGCAGTCCGACTGGATGACCGAGGTCGAGATAGCGATCGTCTGTCACGGTAAAGTGACGGTCCTTCGTGGCGACGACATAGCGATAATGTCCGCCCGGATAGGTGCGCTGCGTGATGCTGCCCGGCAGCACGATGGCGCCTTCACTCTTCGCGTCGGGAGCTTGGATCGATGCGACGTCGTCGCGGAAATAGGCCGTAACCGCGCCCATCGGCGCGTTGCCGTTCCACAGCGTCGGCGCATCCTGCCCGTGCGCCATCACCTCCAACCCGGAAGCGCCCTGGCGGACGTCGAGATCGAGGGTGTTGTCCGCGCCCATGAAGCTCGCGACGAAGGGCGAGACCGGGTTGTCGTAGACGTCCTTCGGCGCTCCCACCTGCGCGATTCGGCCCGCGTCCATCACCACGATCCGGTCGGCCATGGTCATGGCCTCCTCACGGTCGTGCGTGACCTGGATGGCGGTGAAGCCGAGGCGGCTCTGCAGCGACTTGATTTCCGCACGCACCTGGATGCGCACCTTCGCGTCGAGGTTCGACAAAGGCTCGTCGAGAAGCAGGAGGTCGGGCTCGATGGCGAGCGCGCGGCCCAGCGCAACGCGCTGGCGCTGGCCACCGGAGAGCTGGGTGACCTTGCGGTCTTCAAGCCCGGTGAGGTTGAGCATCCGCAGCACGATCTCAACCCGCGCGCGTGTATCCGCCTTCGATAGGCCGCGAAGGCGCAGGCCGTAGCCCACATTGCCGAGAACGGTCATGTGCGGCCAGAGCGCGTAAGATTGAAACATCATGGCAATGCCGCGCTTTTCCGGCGGCGTGTTCACCACGTCCTGGCCGAAAAGCCGGATCGCGCCGCCAGCGGCTTTCTGGAAGCCGGCGATGGTGCGTAACAATGTTGTCTTGCCGCAGCCCGACGAGCCCAGGATGGCGATGAATTCGCCCGGCGCCACGTCGAGATCGACGCCATGAAGCACGCGCTGCGTGCCGTAATCGACCTTGAGGTCGTCGATTGCGATCGCAATCGAGGCAGATGTCCCGGCCATTGTAATCCTCCCACATCGCACGCTTCAGCGTGTCTCTCGTAGGCACGCATCAAAACACGGTTGCCGGCTAAGGAAAAGATCCTTCTCTTAGGGCCGCCAGATTTCCTCTACGGACGGGGTATTTCAGTTCTGTGACATCCCGGTACCCTTTGAAGGCACGCCGCGTTGTGCCAAAGGGAGTATGCGCGGCGACCGCGCACGAGTTCGGCTTAAAGGAGATGTCATGACGGATAAGGTGACCAAGAACAGCGGGCCGCGTTTGCATTACGATTGCACCAAGTGCCTGGCGTTCTGCTGCTCGATCTATGAGCGCGTCGCGGTCACCAAGCGGGACATCGCCCGCCTCGGCAAGCATTTCGGCGTTTCGGCGGAAGAAGCGAAACGGCGTTACACGACCGATTTCCAAGGCGAGCGGGTGCTAAAGCGCGTGAAGGACGTGGTCTTCGAGGAGACCTGCGCCTTCCTCGACCAGAAGACGCGCGGCTGCACGATCTATCACGGCCGCCCGGAAGTCTGCCGCACCTATCCCGGCCAGTCGCGCTGCGCCTATTACGACGTGCTAAAGTTCGAGCGCACGCAGCAGGACGATCCGAATGTTGTGCCTCAGGTGAAGATCATCTTTCGTGAGGACGAGGCGGGGGAATAGGGATAGGTGCAGGCGGGGGCGCGGCGGGAGACGCTGTGCTCTCGGGCGAGGGCGTGACCTTCGTTCCCGGTTCGACGACGATCGTCGCAGTCATGCCTGCACTCAACCTCACCGTGTCCGGCACATGATCGAGCGCGATGCGCACCGGGATGCGCTGCGCCAACCTCACCCAACTGAAGGTGGGATTGACGTTGGCGATGAGATCGCCAGCGCCCTGAATCATCTCGCGGTCGACGATGGCGCGAGCCACGCTCTCCACATGTCCTTCGATTTCGTCGGGAAAGCCCATCAACCGCACCGCGGCCTTGTTGCCTTCATGGATGTGGCGGAGCTTCGTCTCCTCGAAATAACCTGAGACATAGAACGAGTCACTGTTGACCACGGCGACCACCGGCTTGCCTGCCGTCGCGTAGTCGCCCGCGTTGAGGCGAAGGTTCGTCACGTAACCGTTGACCGGTGAGCGAACCTCTGTCCGATCCAGGTTGAGTTGCGCGACATTGAGCGCGGCAAGCGCTTGGTCGTAGGCCGTCGCCGCAGTTGCCGCGGCGGTTTCGGCCTGTTCGCGCGCTTCTGCCGTGATGGCCAAGCTGCTCAAGAGGTTGCGCCGCTCCAATTCGCGTTGGCGCTGTTGCTGCTGTTGTTCCAGGCCGGAAAGATTGGCCTGGGCCTGCGCGAGCGCATAGCGATAGCGCTCGGGATCGATAACGAAGAGAAGGTCTCCCTTCTTGACCGTTTGATTGTCCTTCACATGCACCTGCGCGATAGGACCCGACACGTCGGGCGCGATCTCGACGATGTCGACGCGCACGCGTCCATCCCGCGTCCAGGGATTGGTGACGTAGGACTGCCAGGCGAACCAGCCCGCCGCTGCAGCCGCTGCGGCGACGAAAGTCGTGATGACGACGCGGGTGGTGCGAGAAACGGCCACGGCTCAACCACCCCATCGAAAGACGGCAAGGATGCAGCCGGACAGGATGAGGACATAAAGCGCCGTGTTGAAGAGGGAGGGATGCCACACGACGCGCTCGATCCCCATCCAGCTCAGAACCTTCGACAACGCGTACCACAACACGCCGGCCAGAGCTGCGTAGGCCAGAAGAGGCGGCAGGAAGATTCCAAAGAAGTCGATTTCCTTGATCCTGTGGGCGCCTCGTTGCGCAGGACCTCCGGCACGAGATGCGGCCGCGCGACGTCGAAGAAATCCTGGTGCCGATGCAGAGCGCTTCCCAACGCGACGAGCGCGGTCAGTACGTCTGCGCCCGCAGCGCCGCCTTCCTCCAGCAGCAGCGCCGCCGCCCAGTCGATTTCGGGCAGCGCGGTTATGTGCGAGACGCCGTCTTTGAGCGCGCCGAAATGCGCGGCGAGCGCGGCAAAGACCTGATCGAGCGAACGGGCGAGGGGGGCGGACAGTGATGTTCTGGCTTGTTTCAAATTCAGGATGTTGAAGCCGACGCGCAGGGCCGAGAGCGCGCTTCGCATGATCGCGCGCTGATCCGGATGCCGGGTGTCGAGGCGTGAGAAGAGCGCGTTGATGCGGTCGAACATCCGGCTCGCGAAGCGGTTGCGATCGACTGGCGATATCGCGGCGGCGATGCGCTCGAGATCGCGCAGGATGCCGCGCCGGATGCGTCGCACTGTCCATTCAGTTCCGAGCGGGCGCAGAAGGCGGAAACTCAGGATGCTCGCCACGATACCGATGAGAAGCGCCGAGGCGGAATTGATATAGGCCGCCATGTCGGTCTGCATGGATGTGTTGGAAAGGCTTAAGAGCGCGGCGAGGTTCAGGCCAAGCGGCGTGACCAGTGTGCCGATGCGCGGCAGGGCCAGAAGCACGCCGAAGGGCAGGTAGAACGGCAGCAGCACTATCACCAGGGAGGGAAAGTCGTCGATCAGAGGAAAGACCGCGAAGAGGTAAATCGCGGCGACGACTGCCGAGAGAAAGGTCATGCGCAAAAAGTTCTCCGCCGCTGTTGCCGGATCGTCGAGGGAGGCGAGAATGCTGCACATGATGCCGCTGAAGATGACCGCCGAACTACCATGCGGCCAGCCTGTCGCGACCCAGAATGCGGAGGCAAGCAAAACCGTGACCGTCGAGATCGCGCCCGCGACGAGCGCCAGAGTTAGATCGCGATAGCGCGCGGAAGAGGGCGCGGCTTCCGGCATCTGCAAGGGGCGCCCGGCATAAAGGCTGTCGCGCAGCACAAGGACGCGCTGCCACGTTCCCAAAGCATCGCGCAGGCGGGTCAGGATGTTGCGCACCAGAATGTTTTGATGATCGCGCACCAGATCGTCGAAGCCGGGTAATGCATGCGCGAGCCTGCTTTGAAGGTCGGTAATCCAGGATGACAGCTCGGGGTCTCGTGCGAGCGGCTCGTCGCGGTCGAGCAAAGCCGCGACCTCGTCGAAGAAGGGCCGCAACGCTCCCTGCTTGGTTGGCGCGTGGCTTCGCAGAAGCGCTGCCCGGTCGTTGATGGCGACGAGAAGCGAGAGCAGCATCAGCACCTGTCCCTGCAAGTGGCGCGTGACATCGCCCGCGGCGCGAACGGACGGCGTGTCGAAGGCCGCATAGACGCGAAGTGCGTCGAGGGCGATCACATCGGCGATCATCTTGCGCTGGTCGGCGAGGGTCTTTTCTTCCTCGCTCTCACCGCGGAGCACGTCGCCGACCCAGCGCGCGGCCGCGGTCAGCGTCGCGTCGACGGAAATGCGCAGGGCCTCGCCGGCACGGCGCGGAAACACGAGCTGGCTCACCAGCGTGGCGCAGCCGATTCCGATGATGATTTCGAGGCAGCGGCCAACCGCATAGTCGAAGGCCGTGTCCGGCGCGAGCGCCGCGGGAATGCCGATGATCGCGGCGGTGTAGCCCGACAGCATCGCGCCATAGGCCGCGGGCGCGTCGCGCAGCAGCACCGCGACGAAGGTGCAAAGGCCGATCCAGAGGGCAAGCGATGTGAGGAAGAACGGGCCGACCTGGGCAAAGGCCCCAACGAGGACGAGAGCGACCACGGCGCCCACCACCGTTCCCGTGACCCGGAACAGGGACTTCGCCACCACCATGCCGGTGATGGGCTGGGACACGACGAAGACCGTCAGCATGGCCCAGCTCGGCTGGGTCAGGTCGAGAATGAAGGCGAGGTAGAGGGCAAGCATCGCCGCGCCGAAGGTCTTCATCGCGAAAACCACCTCTCGCCAGCTCGGCTGCGGCATGAATTAAATGTCCCTCAGGGGCGCGGTATTCCAAGGATAGATAGAGTGGGACAGGGGGAGGCCCAGGCTGTGCGGCGGCATGGCTCGGGATGCCGGACTGGCAACCCAGCCTTGCACCTTGCGGCGGGGCTTGGCGAGTGGTTCTGGTCTATAGCCAACTCGGAGAACGTATCAAAAATCCGGGGCGCGCCCGGATTGCGAAAAAAGAAACGCCACATGGACACGAGATCGCCGGCTCTTGCCGCTACGCCCCCAAAGACCCTGGCCGATGGCACGGTGGTTCCGATTCTCGCGGCGATCAGCGTCTCGCACATGCTGAACGACCTGATCCAGTCGTTGCTCCCGGCGATCTATCCGATCCTCAAGGCGAACTTTCGCCTCGACTTCGGCCAGATCGGCCTGTTGACGCTGACCTTCCAGTTCACCGCCTCTCTTCTCCAGCCTCTGGTCGGGTACTTCACGGACCTCAGGCCGCGCCCGTTCTCGCTGGTCGTCGGCATGGGCTTCACGCTGCTCGGGCTGCTCACGCTCTCGCAGGCCGGCTCCTATCCGCTGCTGCTTCTCGGCGCGGGGCTCGTCGGCATGGGCTCCTCCGTGTTCCACCCGGAATCCTCCCGCGTCGCACGCATGGCCTCCGGCGGCAGGCATGGGTTGGCGCAGTCGGTGTTTCAGGTCGGTGGCAATGCGGGCTCGGCTCTCGGGCCGCTGCTCGCCGCCTTCATCGTCGTGCCCTTCGGTCAGGGGAGTATCGCTTGGTTCTCAGGCGTCGCGTTGATCGCCATGATCATCCTGTTCAATGTCGGGCGTTGGTACCATGTCAAGGTTGCGGCGCTGAAGGCGAAGCCGCGCACGGCTGACACGAAATCGGCCTTCTCGAAAAAGCGCATCGCGGTCTCGATTACGATCCTCATGCTGCTGGTGTTCTCGAAGAACTTTTATACGGCGAGCATCAGCAGCTATTTCACCTTCTATCTCATCGGCAAATTCCATCTGCCGGTGCAGGATGCGCAGATCTATCTCTTCATCTTCCTCGCCGCGATCGCGGCGGGCACGGTGCTCGGCGGCATCATCGGCGATAGGATCGGGCGGCGTTACGTGATCTGGATCTCGATCCTCGGCGTGCTGCCGTTCACGCTCGTCCTGCCTTACGCCAACCTGTTCTGGACGGGTGTGCTGAGCGTGCTGATCGGGTTGATCCTCGCCTCCGCCTTCTCAGCTATTCTCGTCTATGCGACAGAACTGGTGCCGGGCCGCGTCGGCATGATCGCCGGGCTGTTCTTCGGCCTGTCCTTCGGCATGGGCGGGTTGGGCGCGGCGGTGCTGGGGCAGCTGGCGGACCACACGAGTATCGACTTCGTCTATCGCGTCTGCTCATTCCTGCCGGCTATCGGGCTGCTCGCGTACTTCCTGCCGAAGATCGAGCGTCCGCACGCGCGCTAGACGGAACAGGTCGAGAATGAGATCGGTCAAGACGGTGCCGGCAGCATCATGACAAGGTGGGGCAGCCACATTGGCGGAGGCCTGTCATGTCGCTGCTGCGCCCGCTGGATCCTGCCTTCCCGATTGAACGTCAGATCGCACTCGATGTCGCCCCGGTCGTGCTCGTGAACCTCTTCACACTCGACAAGGCGGACGAGCAAAAGTTCCTGCAAGCCTGGCAGGACGACGCCGCATTCATGAAGCGGCAGCCGGGCTTCATCTCCACTCAACTTCACCGCGCGATTGGCGAAAATCCGACCTATCTCAACTATGCGGTTTGGGAATCGATCGCCGCCTTTCGTGCAGCGTTCACACATCCGGAATTCAGG
This sequence comes from Microvirga terricola, assembly GCF_011777495.1. GTDB lineage: Bacteria > Pseudomonadota > Alphaproteobacteria > Rhizobiales > Beijerinckiaceae > Microvirga > Microvirga terricola. The sequence continues at coordinate 514,850 of NZ_JAATJS010000002.1, forward strand.
GCGAGCCTGTCGGCTTATCCATCCTCGGCCGTCGCGTCCCTGCATCTGTTCCAGAAAGTGAGCGTGCCGGGTATCTGCGTGGCGTAGGGCTATTTCCTCGGCGCGACATCGACGCTCAGGCGCATCTCCGGGTGAATGCCGCAGATCGCCTCGAAATGGCCGGGCCGATCAAAGCCGATGGTCACGGTGTCGCCGGGGTTCTGGCCGTCCGAGTTGTAGCTCAGGCCGGGCCCCTCGATGCGCACGTTATGCACGCGCGTGTCGTCGTTGACGATGCGCAGAACCTCGCCGACCTTGAGCAGGATCGCTCTCGGCGAAAACTTCCGATCCTTCTGCCCGACGGTGGAGGTCGCAACCGCCTCGGCGCTGACCCCGACCGACATGGTGCGCGCCGGAAGCGACGTGGCGCGCGGCGGATCTTCGCTCGACAGTGTGTTGAGAAACGCGACAAGCTGCGCGCGCTCGGTCGCCGTGAGCGTGAAATTGCGCGGCAGATCGGCTGAGAGGGTGGGGCGTGAGACGACGCCATCTGCATAGTGGTTCACCACATCCTCGAAGGTCGCGAGCGAACCATTGTGCATGTAGGGCGCGGTCCACACGCGCTCACGCAGGCTCGGCGTCTTGAAGGCGTGGTCGGCGGCTCTCACACCCAGCACCTTGCCGCGCCCGAGGTCGTCGCCGGGTAGGCCGATATCGTGAAAAGCCTCATCGGTGAAACGCCAACCCTGATGGCAACTGACGCAAGCCCCTTTGCCGACAAAGAGCTTCAGGCCGGCAAACTCATCCGGCTCAAGAGCTTTGTCGTCGCCTGTCACCCATCGGTCGAAACGCGTCTCCGGCGAGACGAGCGTGCGCTCGAATGCGGCGATCGCCTTGGTGAGATTGGCGCGGGTCACCATCGGATTATCGGGGAAGGCCTTCGCGAAAGCGCGCGCCATTTGCGGATCGGCCGCGAGTGTGCTCACCGCGCGGTCGAGATTGCCCGCCATTTCGCGCGCGTTCTCGATGGGCCCCCCGGCCTGCGCTTCGATGCTCGGCGCGCGCCCGTCCCAGAACCACGACAGGCCCCACGCCATGTTCCACAGCGGAGGCGTGCGGCGGTCGAGCGGCAGGCCGTCGAGGCCCATATGGGTCGGCACGCCGTCGGAGAAGGAGAGTTCGGCCTGATGGCAGCTGGCGCAAGAAACGTCGCCCGTGCCGGAGAGGCGCTTGTCCTCGAAAAGCTTTGCGCCGAGCGCCACCTTTTCCGGCGTCGCCGGATTGTCGGGCGGGTTCGGCGTATGGTCAGGTCGTGCAAAAACCTGCCGCCAATGGACGGCATCGAACGGCGCGGGTCCTGCTGCTGTGCCGCCGACGAGCGCGGCGAGGCTCAAGCCCGCCAACACCCGAGCGACCGAGGAAAGACCCGCGCGCGTCATCATCTTAACGGAAGTTTCCGAGTTGCAGCTCGAACTTGGCGACGCTGCTCAGGAACTGGCCGTGATCCTTCACCACCTTTTCGGGCGGCATCACAGTCGGGAAGGTGGCCTTCAGATCGTCGAGGCTCGCGCGCAGCGCTTTTACCGCTTCCGCGTTCTTGGCGTTCAAAGCCTCAGTGATGGTACCGATGAGACGGTCCGCCTCGAACACGAAGCCGCGCGCATCCTGATACTCGACGACATTGGCAATGCGGCCCTTCTTGAAGGCCTCGCCATATTCGTCGGTCGATTGCTGCAGCGTTTCGAGCGCCGCTTCGAGCACGAAATGGACTTTGTCCTTTTCCTTCTCCTGCACGAGCTTTTCCGCTGCATCGAGCCGCTCGACCAAGGCCACTCGGGCGCGGACATAGGCTTCCTTGTTCTTCGCCTTCACGGTCTGCGAGAGCGCCTTCAGCGCCACCTGGAAGGGCGCGATGTTGAGGCTCTTCAGGTCCTCGCGGAGCGAGTTGTAGATCTCTTCCTCCGGATGCAGGAAATGCGGCAGCGATTCCGCCCAACGTCCGCTCTCGATGAGTTCCCCGCCGACCAGAAGGTGGCCGCGGATCAGCTCCAGACCGCGATAGAAATGCAGCGAGGGCGAGAGCGTCGTTCCGCCACCGCCTTCACCTTCTCCGTCATCGGCGGGCTTCGCCTTTGCGGGCTGGGCGGCGTGTCCCTTGTGCTGGGCCTGGGCCAGCTGGAGCAGGCCGTGATCCGCCTTCGCCTCTACGGCGTGCGGATGCGCGGGCAGGGCGGCTGCCTGCGACACGGCCGGCGTGGCGACCAGAACGGCGGAGCTTAGACCCGCCCAGATTTTCCGTCTTTGCATCGTTTTCTCCCCCTCGGCGGATCAAGGGCCGCCGGCGGCTAGTTTAGAAAAGCTAAAAAGTACAAGTCTTTACAGGTACTTAGCTACAGGCTAAGCCCTTCTATGGCAACCCCGGAGAGTTTTTCGTCCCATGCTGATCACGATTGCCGACGTGCTGCCCCAAAGCGAGCTTGAGGAGATCCGCGCCATGCTCGGCGCGATGCGTTTCGAGGACGGGCGCGCGACGGCGGGGTGGAGCGCCACGCTCGTGAAGGACAACGAGCAGGCGCGCGAGGGCGCCGCGCTGAGCTTATTGAGAGAACGGGTATCGAAGGCCATTTTGGAAAATGAGGTTTTCAGCCTCGCCACACGTCCGAAAGCGCTGACTCCTCTCATCTTCAGCCGCTACGGGCAGGGTAAGCACTACGGCACGCATGTCGACAATCCGCTGATGGATGGCATCCGCACGGACGTGTCGTTCACGCTCTTCCTCGCCGAGCCCGACACCTATGACGGCGGCGAACTGGTGATCGAGACCATGGCGGGGGAAGAGGAAGTGAAGCTCGCCGCCGGCCACCTCGTCGCCTACGACTCGACAACCTTGCACCGCGTCGCGCCGGTGACGCGCGGTGAGCGGCTGGCCACGGTGGGATGGGCGCAGAGCTACATTCGCGACAGCGCGAAACGCGAGCTTCTGTTCGATCTGGAAACCGCGCGGCGAAACCTTTTCGCGCAAGCGGGCAAGACACCGGAATTCGACCTTCTCGCGAAGACCGGCGCGAATCTGTTTCGGATGTGGGCGGAGGTTTAGGCCGCTACTGCCAGGCGTAGTTGAAGCTGATGCTGATGCGCTCGCTGTCCGCTTCGTTGACCGGCACCTCATGGCGCAGCCAGCTTTCCCACAACAGCACCGTGCCGGGGCTCGGTGTCATGTAGGCGAATTGCCGGTTCTCCAGCTTCGCCTTGGCCTTGCGGGGCGGGGCCGCCATCATGAAGCCGAGGCGCGGGTCCTCAAGCTTGAGCGCGCTCGCGCCTTCGGGGATCGTCACATAATAAGTGCCGCTGATGACCGAATGCGGGTGGATGTGCGAGGTGTGCACGCCGCCCGGCGGCAGGATGTTGATCCACAGGCTGTCGAGGACGAGCTTGCGGCCCTTCAGGTCGAATTCCAGTTCCTTGGCGAAAGCCGCCACATGGCTATCGACAGCCTTCAGAAGCTCGCCGAAGACCGGAACCCGCCAGGGCAGGTCGTTCAGCGAGGCGTAGGACGTGTAGCCGGGATAGCCGTTCTTCGCGCACCAGCGCTGGCCGGCCTCATCGTCTTCCGCAATGGACAAGCTTGCGGCTTCGAGCTCCGCATTCAGGCGCTCGGCCTTCTGGCCGGAGAGTTCGGCCCGGTAAATTTTCGTGACGAAAAGCGTTTCGATGGTTGCCATGGTTGGGCTCTAGAACGGCGAAAGGCGCCTGTCAAAGGTATCGGCGGCACTCCGGCCTCGCCAGCTTTTTCACCGCCGTTTCTTTGCCGCAGCTTGCAGGAGGGCCTCAAGCGACCCACCTTGGCTTCATGACCTCCTCCTCTGCAGCCGCCCCCGTTCTCCAGGACGACATGCTGACCCTGGCCCGGAGCCTCGACCCCGGGCTTCTCTCGCGCGTCATGGCGCTGCGGGACTGGCTGGTGACGACCGCCACCCGCTTGGACGACACGAACGACGTCATGACGGGTTTCATCGAAAGGCTGCGGGATTTAGGCGTGCCCATCGACCGCGCCGCCATGGCCATCGAGGCGCTGCATTCCGAATATGCCGGGATCGGCCGGTTCTGGACCCCGGAGGAGGGGACCGCCGTGCGGTATCTGCCTCATGGCGAGCGCCGCGACGTGGTGTATCAGTCGAGCCCCTTCGCCCATGTGAACCGCACCGGTGAATGGCTCTTTCTCGATCTTTCCGAAACGCCGGACGATCTTTTTCCGATTGTTCCCGAACTCAAGCAGGCGGGATATCACCACTATATCACCGTGCCGTTCCGGTTCACCAACGGCGCGGAGAACGGCATCTCCTTTGCCACGCGCTTGCCGCAAGGGTTTGGCGAACAGGGGCTCAAGATCCTGCGCCTCGTCATGCCATCCTTTGCGCTCGTGATGGAGCTGCGCAGCACCAGCAACAGGCTCGATGAGGTGCTGCGCATCTATGTGGGCGACGAGCCGCACCGCGCCATCCTCTCCGGTGCGATCATTCGCGGACAAGTCACGCGCATCCGCTCGGCCATTCTGTTTGCTGACATGCGCGACTACACGCGCATTTCTTCGACTTTGGATCCGGAGGATGCGGTCGATCTTTTAAACAACTACTTCGACTGCCTCGTGCCGCCCATCGAGGATGAAGGCGGCGAGGTGTTGAAGTATCTCGGCGACGGACTTCTGGCGATCGTCCGCGACCGAGGCGACGACACGGGCGGCGCGCCGCAATCGGCTCTCACTGCCGCGACGAACGCGCTGCGGCGCATCGAGGCTGCCAACAACGAAGGCCGTTTTCCCGTGCGTATCAATGCGGGCATCGCGCTTCATCACGGGGATGCCGCCTACGGCAATGTCGGCTCCGGCCGCAGGCTCGATTTCACGGTGATCGGACGCGACGTGAATCTGGCAAGCCGCATCGCGGATCTGAACAAGCGACTCGGCGAGCCGCTTCTCATGTCGAAGGCCTTCGTCAATCATCTCTGGGGCAATCCGATACCGCTCGGCTCCCACGAGGTCGAAGGGTTCGAAGAGAAGATTGAAGTCTTCAAGCCGTGAGTCTAATCCTGTCCCGCGGAGCGCGGGGGCTGTAATGACAATTCGAAACAAGATGATGGCGGCTGCAGCTTTGCTGGTTACATCCGTGTGTGCAGCGCGTGCGCAAGAGGGCAATTGCGAGGGCTTCCAGAGCCTCGACTCCTCAGCCGCAATCGTGCTCGGTACGGTCGAGCCCCACGTCGGTCGTGTCAATTTCATTAAGAACCTAGCATGCAGAAAAGCTGCCCGAGCGCGGATGCGGCCTGCCGCGACAAGGCCTATCTCGTGTCGGGCGACCAAGTGATCGTCAGCACGGCGGAAGCTAATTTCGTTTGCGCCGATTACGTCAACAGCAAGGGATTGACGCGCGCCGGCTGGCTGCCGCGTTCCGCCATCGTCATGCAACCCAAACCGACGAGCGCTCGCGCGGACGATTGGGTGGGGCAGTGGCAGGGTGGGCCGGAGCAACAGATCTCGATTGTGAAGGCCGCGAAATCCGCGTCTGACATCGAGATCTCCGGTGAAGCGACCTTCGGTGCGCTCGATCCGGCGCGCGTGAAGCGCGGCGCGGTCAATCTTGGCGAGGTCGCCGCGACTGTCACGCCCGACGGCGCGTCACTCGACTTCACCATGGGCGATCGTGAGACACTGCCTTATGAGAAAGGCGATGACGATGCATGCCGCGTGCGGATGCGCCTCGTCGGGGCATTCCTGCTCGTCGAGGACAATCGCAATTGCGGCGGCATGAACGTGTCGTTCTCAGGGATCTATCGAAAACGCAGCTGAGGTCACGCCGCGTCCGGCTCCGGCACCTCGCGCGGGGGCTCGTAGGAAACCTTTTTCAGAATCTGCTCGACCTCGTCGACGACGGTCTCATCGATATTCACCTGCCTTCTGTCGGCAGCGAATTTCAAAAGCCAAAGAAGGCCCAGTTCGACGATACCCGTGACCGCCCAAGACGACAGCGAATAGTCGAGCTCGGCCTGATAGCGAAGCCACAGCATAGTGAGCCCCGACAACACAAAGGCGGCCGCAAAAAGCGTAATGCGCTCGAGCATCTTCACAGCGGCGAGGGGGAAAGGATGCCGGTAATCGACCGGCCCCGAGCCGCGCGGAAAAGCCCAGGTGCGGTTTATCGTGTGGTTCACGAGGCCGACGAGGGGCCCCCGCTCGTCGGTGACCTTGCGGGCATAAACAAGCGAGACGTCGTCGTGCGGTGTCACCTTGACGGTGTCAGGCAAGGTTACGGTGCGTTTCGAACCGTCCTCGCCCAGAATGCGGACCTCGATGGTCTTTTTTGCCTGCACGGTCTCGGCCGAGCCGCCCGACGCTTTGGTCACGACCCACGTGGCATTGACGAAACCGCGCCAGGTCCAAAAGTCGATGTCCTGGTTGTTGATGGTTTTGACAAGTTCCATATCGGCCCCCTCGGAAGGTTTAGAGCCGTTTTAGATCAACAAGAACGTTGCGTCATCTCGGACAAAAGATGCGAAGTCAGCTTCGCGAAAGGTATCTCATCTGGCGAAAGGTGGGAGTTTTGGCTGTCGATTAAGAATCTCGTCTTGCCTCGCTGCGACTACGCACGCCATTCCAGCAGGACCGGCAGGATCTGCCGCGCGATGACCATGGCCGGTTCAAGGTGATGCTCCTGATAGACCCCTTCGCGGTCGAGCAAGTTCACGGTGCCGAGCAATTCCCCACCGAAGACGATGGGCAGGTTCATGACGCAGCCCAGGCCAAGGCCGGTGATCGTTTCATGATCGGGGAAAAGGGGCGTAAAGCCAGCGGGCGTGGATGCCAGAAACGGCTTTCGCTCTTTGCGCACGCGCTCGGTAAAGGCGTTCGGCAGAACGGGTTTGCGTCCGCCGACAGGATAGACCTCAGGGTTCGTCGAGTGGATCCGCTCAACCTCCCGGCCGCCGGCCAGGTTGCGGGTGACCGTATAGAGCCGGTGCCCGACAAACGTCGCAAAGGCCTGCCCGGCGGCCTCTAGCACGGCCGAGGGCTGCTGCGGCGCGGCCCAGGCCTGCTGAACGCCAAGAGCGAGTTGAGCGACATCCGTCATCGTGAATCCCCATGGAAAGAAAGCCGTTTCGCCCGGAACCGAGCGATTCCGAAGCGTCAGCATTCCACGGATCGCCGCCGGAGTAAAAACCTTGATGCAACGTCCGAAAGCCTGCTTGTGAGCGGCGCCACGATAAGGGGTGACGCGCGCCTCCCGGTCCAGTAGAAGAAACCCGCCTCTTCAAAAGGGGCCTGTAGCTCAATGGTTAGAGCCGGCCGCTCATAACGGTCTGGTTGCAGGTTCGAGTCCTGCCGGGCCCACCACTGATTCCATTGATGAATTTCCCCTCCATCGCTTGGTCTGAGAAGCTTACGGCAATCATTACGGCAATCATTGCCGTGCCCTCTTCCTCGTGAGCCGATCTGCAGCCGTGTGCATGAAGTCAGGGTGATGATGACCATAGACGTCAGGGATCAACCTGCTGACCTTATAGCGGACGCCTTAGGGATGGGTGCCTGAAAGCGAAAGCGTAAGATGATCAAGACGTCACACTCTTGACGATAGCAGCGGCACTTCCTCTACTGACGGTAGGCGCATCACGAGCAACATTGGTAATGATTGATCTGTCGAGCAAGTTGGCCAACCGTGATCCGGCGATCACCATTCGTCGCATACTCAAGGTCAATCACGCGGGCGAGTTCGGCGCAATTCGGATTTATGGCGCCCAGATCACGGTGGCTCGGCAGCTATTCCCTGACATCGTTCCGTCGCTCGAAGAAATGCGCGACGACGAGATCAATCATTGCCGCCTGTTTCGTGAGGCAATGCCTACAAGAAGCGCCAAACCTTGCCGCATCATGTCGCTTTGGAGCCTTGGCGGTTATGTGCTCGGCTTTCTGGCTGCGCTCGGCGGTCGCAATACGGTCTGGATCTGCACCGAAGCTGTAGAAAGCGCGGTCCATCGACACCTGGAAGATCAACTGGCCTTCCTTGCCTCGCGCGATCCAGATCTTCATGCCCTAATCGCTTCGATTCAGGAACAGGAATTGGCACACCTGAACGAGGCCGAAAACAACCAGAAAAGACGAGGACTGAGCCGCGCTATGCTATTGCCGGTCATCGGCGGCCTTACAGACCTCATGATCTGGCTTTCAACATGGGGAGATTCAAGCTGGATGCGCGCTGAGATGGCGCGGGCCTGAAAGGCTGACTAGGCGAGGGCATCCATGCTCTGCTGTTTGGCGTTTCGCCGGTCTAGCTGTCGCAGCTCTCGTTCATTCGCTTTCGCCACACGCTTCCCCGAACCGTCGAGACACATCACCCACCGCGCGGTTGCCTCGGATGACGCTTCCGCCATCCGAGGCAAAGTCTTTCCGTCGGTCAGCGGCGCGACGCAGCCGGACTAGACAGTCTTGCTCGCTTCCGGCCGTGCGGACCCGGCGCCGTCGGCCTTGATGGGTTCTTGTCCGGTGACCGATCCCAGCAGGGTGTCGATGGCGTTGCCGCCGCCCGCAAATCCTGCCTCTGCCAAGATCGTATTCACGATCGGCTTGTTGGCCTGCAGGGACAGGAGCTGAGCGGCCAGTCCATCGCCAAGGCCGAGCCCGCCATTTTCGGAATTTCCTTTCCCGTTGACCAAGCCCCCCGTGTCGAAAATCCGGATGTCCTTGATCTTCTCGATCGGCTTCACCGCTTCGGCGAGAGCCGACGGGATGACGCGGATGCGCTCGCGCGCCAGTTCGAACTCGATGATGGCAGCGGACAGCTTGTTGCGGGCTTCCGTCATCGCGGCCTCGGCCTCAGCCTGGGCTGCGCCCTTCTCGCGGATCGCTTCGGCTTCGATCTTGGCGGCGTCGGCTTCAGCGAGAGCGATGGTTTTGATGGCCTGAGCCTTGCTGTCGGCGGCATCCTTTTCCGCCTGCGCCGCGACGACCACGTTCGTCGCCTCGGTCTGCGCCTCCTGCTCGGCGGCGATGACGGCGATGCGCTTCTGACGCTCGGCGATTTCGACCTCGCGAGCGGTGGCGACTTTTTCATCGGCCGAGACTGCAAGGGCCTCCGCCGCCTTCGCGGCCGCCTTGGCTTCCGACTCCTCGCGGCTCTTGTTGGCGACGGTGATGGCGCTTTCCTGAGCGACGATCTGGACGTCGCGCTTCGCCTCCAGTTCCGATTGCTGGACGGCGCGGCTTGCCACGATGTTGGCGTTCTCCTTGATCCGCTTCGCTTCAGCTTCGCGCTCCGCAATGGCAAGTTCGGAGGCGATTCTTGCAGTCTCCTCAGCCTGGCGGGCGGCGGCTTCCTTCTCGGCCTGTTCGGCGCGCGTCTTCGCGGTGGCGTTGGCGATATCGCGCTGCTGGGCGAGTTCCGCCTCCTTGGAGGCGCGGTCGATCTCGAGCTTGCGCTGAAGCGCCTCGCGGTCCTTTTCCGCAATGGCGACTTCCGTATCGCGCACAACCTCGTTGCGCTCCTTCTTGCGCTGCTCGGTGATCTTCGTCAGGGTTGCAAGACCTTCGGCGTCGAAGCTGTTGTTCGGGTTGAAGTGCTTGATGTCGGTCTGATCGAGGCGAGTCAGTGAGACGCTTTCGAGTTCGAGACCGTTGGAGGTGAGGTCGGCCGCGACCGTCTCCTGCACGGCTTTCACGAACTCCGTGCGCTTTTCCTGAAGATCGTTCAGGGACATCGTTGCCGCAACCGAGCGGAGCGCATCGACGAATTTCGCTTCGATGAGCTGACGCAGAGCATCGGCATTGTTGGTGCGGTCGCCGAGGGTCTGGGCCGCAAGCGCGATGGAATCGGCTTCCGGGCGGACGCGCACGTAGAATTCCGCGCCGATATCGACGCGCATTCTGTCCCGCGTGATGAGGGCGTCGCCTTCACCGCGGCGGACTTCGAGGCGCAGGGTGTTGAGAACGACCCACGCGATGGAGTGAAAGACCGGCAGCACGATGGAGCCGCCGTCGAGCACGACCTTCTTGCCGCCGAGGCCGGTGCGGACATAGGCCTGGTCGCGGGTCGAACGCTTGTAGAGGATGCCGATCACCACGCCGATGCCGATGATGGCAACAAGGCCGAGGATGACCGGGATGACGATGCCGTTGAGCATGAAAGTTCTCCGGAAGATGGGCTTTAGCTGGTTGGTGTGAGGTCTTTAGGGGCCGGAATGGCCAGGAAGGTCGGACCGTTTCTGTCGACGAGCAGGACGGAAGCGCCTGTGGGAATTGGGGTCTCGCCTGCGGCGGCCTTGGCCATGAGAAAGTGCCAGTTCCCGTGGGGATCCTGGACCTTGACGCGTCCGGCTGGACCCTGATCGAGAGGGCCGAGGGTGACCTCGGCAATCCGCCCGACGAGATCCTCGTTCGATACCGCATATGTTTCGTCGCGCGGCACGATGGCGGACACCAGCCGCGTGGTGGTGCGCGTCGTTGGAGTGGCAACACAGAATGCGATGAGGCTTGCAACGAGTACCGGCAGCGGCGCGAGAAAGCTGATCGCGAGAGTCTGGATGACGAAGCCCACAGCGGCGAAGGCCGCAAGCCATGTGATGATGAGGATTAGCACCGGCACGCGACCGGCGTTGAGCCAACCCATCAGGCCTCCGAGGGAGCCTGCGCTCCCGACATCGCCGGGATGGCCGCCATAAACGTCGGGATCGAGGCCCTGCTCGATGAAGAGGCTGAGAGAGAAGCCGACGATCAACGAGGCTGTCTCGATCAGAACGAGACCGACCATGATCAGACCTGCAATCGTGAACGGCTGGTAGCTTGCCGAAAGAAGGGTGTCCATCGAGCGCTCCGGTTATTCCTTGGCTTTCGCTTTGAAGGCTGCGAGCCGCTCCTCGACGGTTTTGTCGCGGTGCATCCGCTCCAGCTCGTTCATCTGAGAGGCGTGAGGATTGCCGCCGGAGGAGGGAACGCCGGTGACGCGCGAGATCGCTTCGAGCGAACGAAGCGCCTTGTCCGTGGACGAGGCGGAGCGCGAGGTTCCGTTTCCGGACGATGCGGATGCTTGCTCCTTCGCAAGAGAGCGCTTCAGTTCCGCAAGACGTGCCTCGCCCTCGCGGCGGGCGGCGATGACCGCCTGAACCGCCCCTTGAGCCTCGTGGATCCGTTCACTGACATCCGTGATGGCAACCTGCAGCGCGGTGATCTGTGCTTCGATATCGATTTGCCGTTCGATTCCCGCTTTCGCGAGATCGTCTCGCCCCTCCTTCAGGGCTGTCGCGATCTTGTCAGACAAGGCCGATAGCTCCGCATCCAATTCGCGCGTGCGGCTTTCGAGTCGGTGCTGCTCGGCGGTGTGCTTGCCGAGCGCAGCGCGAGCCGATTCCGCTTCGCGGTCGATCTCCCTGATGGCCTGCTCGACCACCGCCACGGGGTCCTTCTGCTCGGCCCTCTCGACCGTCGCATGGGCAAAGCCCGCGACCAGACGTCCGACACGGGACAGAATGCCTTCGTAAGCCATCGATTTCTCCTCTGCTGAACGGATGACGGGATTGACGCCGACGATGATCTCGAAGCCGACATCGGTGGGGACGAGGCGGGCAGGGGCGGAACCACGCCAGCCCTCCCCATAACCGGCCACGTCGTAGTGCACGGTCACGCGCCCCTGGACCGTGGAGAGAGTCAGGCTTGCGGCGCCTTTGACCGTGTAGAGCTTGTCGTCCAGGGGGATGCCCGGCAGCTCTTCTCCCGAACTGCGCCGGGCCGCGAAATCCCGGATTCCGAGCAGAACCAGTTGAGCCGGAAGCTGGGTCTCCGACCGTATCGACTCGTAGGCGAGCTTCTGAAGGCGCACCACGTCGGACTTGATGCCCTCGCGCTCCGCAATCCCCTCGAGCAGGGTCATCATGGAGCTGTACTGCACGAGCGTCTCGGCAACGGCCTCCAGATCCGCAGGCCTCAGATAGAGGAGGTAGCGGAGGGTCGACGATGGGACTGAATGCCTCGGTTTCATGTCTCAGATGATAAGTGACTTATTTGGTCACTTCAAGGGGTATTGTCATTATTTTCCTGTGAAGGGCAGGTCTCACGACGGCATCCCGAACTGTCGGCGGATCCGCACCTGCGTGAGCACTCCCACGTTCACGCGTTCGCGATTGGCGATCTGCACCGGCACAGGCCTGCTGGCGGAGAGAGGTCGCGATAGGAATAAGATTCTGTCTGCCGCTTGAGTCACACCGACTTCGTCGAGCGATAGCCGAAGTACCCGCTGAGAATGGCTGCCAGCGCGCAGATCAAAGCCACGGTGCCGAACCCGGTGACCGTTGCGTGCGCATAAAATTCCGCCACCCGCCCCGAAGCAGATGCATTGATGGGAGTTGGTGGAGGGGCGCCGAATGTCGTGTGCCCCAGGATCGCCGCAACCGCCGGATCGGCCGTCATAACGATGCGTTGAAAGCCGAGCACCGCGACGGCACCCAGACTGGCGACGGCGATCAAACCGGCGACGCGGGATATGGCGTTGTTGATGCCCGAGGCCACGCCCATCCGGTCTGCGGGAACTGAATTCATCACCGTGGTGGAAAGAGGTGCGACGGTGATGCCCATGCCCAATCCCATCAGCGTCATGACGGGAACGATGGCGAACCAGTACCGACCGTCCGCAGCGGCGAGGGCGAGGAAGCCGAAGCTCACTCCGGTGATAACAGGCCCGATGGTGAGAAGAGGCCGAACGCCGAACCGGTCGGCGAGCGTTCCTCCCAACCGCGAGAGCAGTGCCATCACAAGGGTGAAGGGCAGAAAGACCGAGCCCGCTCTCGTTGCCGAGTATCCGTGCGCTTCAATGAGCGTCGAAGGGAGAAAGAAGAGCGCACCGGCGAGTGCGAAGTAGAGCAGAAGCGTCAAGGCATTGACGCCGGCAAAAGCCGGCACCCGAAAAAGCTCGAGCGGCATCATCGGTGCGTCGGCGCGCTTTTCGTGCATCACGAATGTGACAAGGAGGACGCCTCCGATCAGAAGAAAGAAAAGATCGAGTCCGCGCGCGCCATTCGCATCGCTGAGAGACGTCAAGCCGAGCGCTAAGGCACCGAGGCCCGCGACGGCGAGGCTACCGCCAAGCCAATCCATGCCAACCGCATGGAAGGGTGGCACGTCCGGCACCTGTTTCCAACACATCCAAAGAGCGAGCGCGGCGACCGGGACATTGATCCAGAAAATCGCCTGCCACGGACCGATATCGATGAGCCAGCCGCCGAGAATGGGACCGAGAGCTGCCGCGATCCCTGAGGCCGCCGCCCAGGTTCCGATAGCTCTCCCGCGCTCTTCGGGAAGAAAGTTGGCGCTGATCAGCGCCAACGATCCTGGGATCATCAAAGCTCCACCAATTCCCTGAACGGTTCGGGCCGCGATCAGCATTTCAGCGGAGTGGGAGAGCCCACACCAGAGAGAGGCGAGGCCGAAGAGGGCGATGCCGATCATGAAGACACGCTTCAGACCATAAGCATCGCCGGCCGCGCCGCCCAGCAGGAGGAAGGCGGAAAGCGTCAGCCCATAGGCATTGGTGACCCACTGGATCTGCGAAAGCGATGCCGCCAGGCTCTCACGCATCTGCGGCATGGCGACCGTGACCACGGTGCTGTCGATGAAAGCGAGGCTGGACGCGAGAATAGTCGTCCACACCACATAGGGCTTGGCGGAATCCGGGCAGGGTGGACGCGTCAGACGATGCTTCTCTCGGGCTGTCACCTCGGGCATTCCAAGAACCTCAAGTGATCGTCGGACCGGGATCTCGCGTCGCACCGCATTGGGGCCGAATCCATAAAGAAGTGATCGGAGGCTGGTGTTAGTTTTGGTAAGATAGGGCTTGTTTGGCAAGGAAGGATCCTGGGCGATGGAGGTTTCCGATCGCGGACGGGCTCAGTCCGAGAGCAAGCTCATCTACAGACACTCAAGCCTCGTGCGCGTGACGCACTGGATCAACGTGTTGTGCTTGACTGTTCTGTTGATGAGCGGATTACAGATCTTCAATGCTCATCCGCGCCTCTACTGGGGACAGTACGGCGCCGATAGCGACCCTGCCATTGTGTCGCTCGACGCTGAGGAGACTGACGGCAGTGTCCGCGGCGTCACGCGCATCGGTTCTGTCGCGATCCCGACCACCGGCTTTCTGGGCGCATCGAAGGTCGAGGGGGAACTGACGCCGAGGGGCTTTCCCTCATGGCTGACATTGCCGAGCTATCAGGATCTTGCGACCGGCCGGCGGTGGCACTTTTTCTTTGCTTGGCTCTTCGTCTTCAACGGCATTTGCTATCTGATTTATAGCTTTTTAAGCGGACATGTCCGTCGCGATCTGAAGCCTGATCGCGATCAGCTCACGGCTCGCCATTTCATTCAAGAAATCGCCGACCATGCGCGCCTGAGATTTGCGCGCGGGGATGAGGCGCGCCGCTACAACGCCTTGCAGAAAATGGCCTACCTTGTGGTCATTTTCGTCCTCCTACCTCTCATGCTGGCGACCGGTCTCACCATGTCGCCAGGAATCGACGCGGCCCTTCCATGGCTAGTCGATTTCTTTGGGGGCCGTCAGTCGGCGCGGATGATTCACTTCGTCACCGCCTCTTTGATAGTGGCATTCGTCGCCATTCACATCGCGATGGTGCTGGTATCCGGCGTCTGGAACAACCTGCGCTCGATGATCACGGGATACTATGTCATCAAGCCGGAAAGGCCGCCGATATGAGTGGTCTCTTCTCCCGACGCCGCTTTCTCGGATTGTCGACGATAGGCGCGAGCGCGATGTTCCTCAGCGGGTGTGACCGGCTCGCGCAGAATGAGAAAGTGCGGAACGTCCTCGACATGGCCGAGACTCTGACGAAAACGACGCAGCGCGCTCTTCTGTCTCAAGGAGCTTTGGCGCGCGAATATCCGGAGGCGGACATCTCTCCCGTGTTTAAGGTCAATGGAACGAGCATGCCGGATGGGGAGGAATATGCGCGGCTCTTGGAGGGAGGCTTCGCGGATTGGCGGCTCGTCGTGGATGGCCTAGTGCGTCAGCCGTTGAGTCTGTCGCTGGCAGATCTCAAAAATCTCCCTTCACGGACACAAGTCACGCGGCATGATTGCGTGGAGGGATGGAGCGCCATCGGCAAATGGACGGGTGTTCCCCTTAGCGTCGTTCTTGAGAAGGTCGGGCTTTTGCCGAGTGCCCGCTATGTCGTGTTCCATTGCGCCGATGATCTCGGACAAACTCTCGGTGGATCGGGCCGCTATTATGAAAGCCTCGATCTAGTCGACGCTTTCCATCCGCAGACCATTTTGGCCTATGGCATGAATGGGGAAGACCTGCCTGTGGCCCATGGTGCTCCCTTGAGACTGCGTGTCGAGCGGCAGCTCGGCTACAAGCACGCGAAGTACCTCCTGCGGGTCCAGGCAACCGATAGCTTCGCGGGGATAGAAGGCGGGAAGGGCGGATTCTGGGAAGACTTTGGTTACGAGTGGTACGCGGGCATTTGACGGTACCGCTTCCGCGGTCAGTGAGGCGGAATCGCTTCAGGCATGCGCGCATGCAACCTGTCGGAATGTTTCGCAATTAAAGACAAATCAAAAGTAATAATTATACTATAACATGGCGACTAATTATCCTAATATTGTAATTATTTCAATTGACTCCAAGGCATCGTTCGAATTCATGTCGCCTCATGATTTCGGGGCGCTGGCATGTCATCTACGTCACTCAGGACGATCGACTTTCTCATTGACGGAGAGCCAGGCGCCCTCATCACCGTCACCGAGACGGCAGCCGGTGAGCTCAATTTAAATGTCCGCGTGACCGACGTGATTTCGGGGCCCAAGGATCTGCCGGATATCGGGGATCTCCGGGGCCTCTTCTTTCATGTCTCCGACGAAAGCCTGCTCAAGGGATTGTCGATCTCGGGCAGCGACGTTTCAGCCTACAAGATCGGCGCCAACGCGATCATGCAGGTTGACGGCGACGTCAACATGAATGGAGAAGTCGGCAAGGCGGTTGGTCCGTTTGATGTGGGTATCGCATTCGGCACGCCGGGTATCGGCAAGGACGACATCCGCGAAACCGCATTCACGCTGTCAGGCTCCGAACCGCTGAATCTCGATTGGGTTCTCCAGCAGCATTTCGGACTTCGTCTGACCAGCGTCAGCGACAATGGCGCGGGACGCAATCTCAGCCTCAAGCTGGCGGGTCAGATGACAGGCACTCCTAAAGTGCTGAACCCGGACCCGGTCGATCCAGGACCGACCGATCCTGGCCCCGTCGATCCTCATCCGACGAAACCGAATCCCGATCCGACCAATCCGCCCGGCTCCACCGACCCAACTCATCCGGTGTCCTACGACGACCTCATCGAGGGCGGTGACGGGAACGATACGATCTATGGCGGCCTCGGCAACGACGAGATGCAGGGCGAGGGCGGAGACGACCTCATCATCGGTGGCAAGGACGACGGACGCCTCGACTGGACGCATGGCCTGAGTGTCGCCATCGGCGACAATCTCTACGGCAATGACGGCCGCGACACGTACCTTTACAAGAAGGGCGACGGCGTCGACCTCATCTGGGATTTTCAGCCCGGTCAGGACGTGATCAGGCTGACAGGCTACAAGCTGCAGGATGTGGCCGCCATCACCCTCGTCAAAGAGGTGGCCAACCGCATCCATACCGACAGCCACGACAAGATCGCGCTTATTCTGGATAAAAGCGGGGATGCGATCATCTTCAACGATTTTCCGAATCCGAGCGAGAACGACGTCGCCATCGTGTTCGCCGATGGCCGCACCCTTTCCTCGGCGCAACTGCTGGCTCTCGCGAAGGCCAATCCGATTGAAGGGGGATCCGCTTTTTCGTCTATGACCGGTGCCAACTCGAATGGGTCCTCTTCAAATGGCCCAGGCGCAAGCCCACTCGATCTCTATGGCAACAACGACGACGACATCCTGATCGGCGGCCTCGGCGATGACCGGCTTTACGGAAACGAAGGCGTCAACGGCCTCAACGGTAGAGGCGGCAACGATCAGCTGTTCGGTGGTAACACGCGGGATACAATCATCGGCGGGGAAGGAGACGACTCCGCCTACGGCAACGGAGGCGATGATATCATCATCGGCAATGCGGGGGGCGACAAGCTTTACGGCGCAGGCGGAGACGATCTGATCTTCGGCGACGATGCCGAAGGCGTGGATCTGCCTTCGCTGCTGACATCCTATACGCCTGCCGCCGCGGGCGAGGAGGTCGGCGCGACCATCCGGATTAAGAGAACCTGGTGGGGTGGCTTCGAGGGCGAGATCGACATTACGGCTAATGAAAGCCTCGGCCATTGGGGCATCTTTCTGTGCAGCAAATTCAATCTCGACAATGTCTGGGGTGCCAGGACGGTCGGGGAAACGAGCTGGTCCAAGGGCGTCGTCTATAAACTCGACAACGCGAATTGGAACGGTTCGCTGTCGGTCGGACAGAAGACGACAATCGGCTTCACTGCACAGACCGGCGTGAACGGCGTCGTGGATATCAAGACGCTTCTGGCTGGCCTTTCGATCGTGAAGGACATCACGACGGCCGAACCGACGGGGCAGGACGTCACCATGTTCCTTGGCAACACGCTGCGCGGCTTCGGCGGCGCCGATACTCTCGTCGGCACGGCGGATGACGACACGTTCTACATCGACGACACCCGGGACAAGGTCAGCGAAAGAGCCTCCAGCAGCACGCACGACAAAATCGTCACCTCCGTCAGCTATGCGCTGGCTTCAAACGTCGAAGACATGGCTGCGACCACCGGCGCAGGCGGGATCAGCCTGAGTGGAAACGCTATCGGCAACGGGATCCAAGGCAACGACCGCGCCAACAGGATCAATGGCGGCCTGGGCAACGATACGCTGACTGGCGGCGCGGGCAAGGACACCTTTGTGTTCGATACGAAGCTCGGTACGTACAAGACGAACAAATCGGTGAACCTCGACAAGATCACCGACTTTTCCGTCAAGGACGATACGATCTGGCTCGATAACGCGATCTTCAAGAAGCTCGGGAAGGCCGGCAAGTTGAACAAGGACTTCTTCGTCGTCGGCAGCAAAGCGCAGGACGGGGACGACTATCTGATCTACGATAAGAAGACCGGCAAGCTCTTCTACGATGCCGATGGGGCTGGTGGGGGCAAGGCGACCGAATTCGCACAGCTCTCGAAAAACCTGAAGCTGACCTACGCCGACTTTCTCGTCATCTGACGGGGCGTACGCCGTGATCTTACGGCGTGCAATCAAGCTTTCGGCAGGCGGATTTCAAAGACCGCGCCTTTGTCCGAAGCCAGGAGCCGGATTAATCCACCATGTGCGCGTAGCATGGCTTGAACGATGCCGAGGCCCATTCCCGTCCCGCCGGACTCACGGCGTGTCGTGAAAAAGGCATCGAAGATCCTGTCCCGATTGGCCGGGGATATTCCCTCGCCGTCATCGCATAGGGTCATGATAACGTCATGACCGGCCGAGCGCCCGGATACTGTGAGAGCGCGGGCGCGATGGCGAATGGAATTGTCGGCGAGGTGTGACAGAACGATGGAGAGGTTCTCCGCAGAGATCGCGACACTGCTGTCGAGCGATCCCTCGACCCGGATGTCCAAATTCGCAAAGGCGCTCTTGAGGTCTGCGACGCTTGTCGAGAGAAGCGTGTTCCCGCGAATTTCCGGGTTGTCGGCACGAGCCAACTCGCGCAGGCGGTGCAGCATGGCCGCCAGGCGTGTGGTGTCGGCGATGATGTTGTCGAGAAAACGCAGGCGCTCGGGGCCCGTCATGGACCCGGGCGCCGCAGCGGCGTCATCCCGCAAGAGCTCCGCCGCGCCCTGGATCGAGGTGAGCGGCGTTTTCAACTCGTGCGAGACATGGGCCGCGAACGTTCTGATATAATCGGAGCGCTCGTGCAGCCGTTCGGTCATGTCGATGAAGCTTTGCGACAGAAGAGCGATCTCGCGGGTACCGTGATGGGCAAGCGGTTCAAGGGCTTCGCGCCTACCGCGCCCCATTTCGACCGCGCGTGCGACGAGCGCATGGATGGGGCGGGTAATGGTGCGCGAAAAGATGAAGCCGATGACCAGCGTCGCCCCAAAGATTGTGAAACCGGCAAGGATGAACTTCCGCTGCTCGCCATAGATGTGCTTGACGATATTGTTGGGTGTTCGTGACGCATAGATCACGCCGGCCACGCGGTCCCGGACGATGACCGGCATGGCCGAGAAAACGCGAATGCGCGTTCCCCGGCTGAGAGAGTAGAGCGGCGGAGGCGGCTCGTCGGAGATGCGTGTGCGCAGGACGGCCTTGTAACGCCCTTGCAGCGCCTGCTCGACCTCTTTGACGTGCGCCAGGGACAGGCCGTGTTCTTCCCGCCCTGCAATGACGACACCGTGCGAGTCGAGCAGCCTGAAACCTGCAAGCGTCACGGATTGGGTCTGTAGCGCGACGACCTGCAACCGCTGACCGATCGCGATCAGGGGAGGGGCGGGCGGAACGGCGGCCGGAGCGGCTTCCGGCCGGGGACCGAGAAGGTCCTCGCCGGCCAAGTCGAGGGATGGCTGAAGGGAGCGGTCGAAGCCGTTGTCGCCGGAGGGCGCAGGCGACAGCACCGCCGCCCCCAAAAGCGAGATCGGATCAGGCGTCGATTCCACTTCCTGCGCGAAGATCGCGGCGAGCACCGCGCTTTGTGCGATCAATTCCGCCTCGGTTTGGCGGATGAGTTCGTTCTCGTAGAGCCGAAAGAAGAACAGACTGACCAGCGGCAACGTCAGCACCGTCATCAAGACGGCGAAAATGATCATGCCGAGCGTCGGCCGCCACTTGGCCATGACCCGGGTCGTCATGGGGCGGCCTCGCAGGAGCCCAGCTTGAAGCCGACGCCATGCACCGTCTCGATAACGCTGCTGCAGCCGGCTGCTTGAAATTTCGCACGGATGTTGCGGATGTGACTGTCGATGGTCCTGTCGGAAACGTAGATCTGAATGTCGTAAGCGGCATTCATGATCTGCTCGCGCGTGAGCACGATGCCCGGGCGGGTGACGAAGCTTTTCAGAATCATGAACTCTATGGCCGTCAGCGTCACGGGAGATCCGTCGAACGCCGCCGCATGATGAAGGGCGTTCATGGACAGGCGCCCCTGCGCCAACGGTTGAATCTCAGATTGCGCAGGAACTCTTTTGGTGCGTCTGAGAATGACATTCGCGCGGGCGACCAGCTCTCGCGGGCTGAACGGTTTGGTGACATAATCGTCGCCGCCGATCTCAAGGCCCAGGACGCGGTCGATCTCCTCATCCCGGGCCGACAGAAACAGGATCGGAACATCGGAGGTCTTCCGAATCTGGCGGCAGACTTCGAGCCCGTCCATCTCCGGAATTCCGATATCGAGAACGATTAGGTCCGGCGAGAACTCTGCAAATCGGTTCAGTGCCTCTCTGCCGTCGCGGGCGATGGCTGTCGCCATGCCGCCCTTCTCGAGCGCAAAGCAGACCACCTCCCGGATATGCGGATCGTCATCGACGACAAGGATCCGGTGCGCCACTCCTGTCTCCTATGGATTGCTGGGTCTCTCTGGCGTTACAATGGCTCCTTCCTTAGCATCGACCCGACGGTCGAGATAGCGTTGCAATCGCCAATCCCGGAAAGCCCAGGCCCGCCAATCGTCCATGCTTTTGATATGGGCGAGAGCCGCCTCTTTGCGCCATTGGACGAGGGGGTGAGAGGTCATGAGGCCACGGCGCACGACGTAGCGATCGAGGGCCGGAATGGCGTGGGGGCCGAGCGCCCGGAGATAAATCAAGTCGGGCGATGTCGCGCCCGACACGGCTTCGCGTTTGTAGGAGAGATTGTAGTTCGCGATCATCGCGGTGAAGTTGATGAGGCTGCAGGCGTAGAGCGTCAGGGCCAGAGCGAGCGCATTGGCCCCGACCAGCCATCCGTTGGAGCGCCGCAAGGCGATGCGCACCATGATGAGGACCAGCCCGACCGCCACGAGAGACATCCAGATGAAGGCCGCGATGCGCAGATGGGTCAGGGAGTAGACTTCCACGTAGAGATCGAGGCGCAGGATCGAGGAGATCACGAGAAGGACGTTCTGTCCGACCCAGATATAGACTAGCCGCCGGATAAGGGGAGATTGTTCGCCGGCTCCGCCGGGGCGCATGGCCGCCAGGACGAAGGCTGCCGCCAGAAGGGCCGTGACGATCAGCGGATAGGCTCCGCGATGGGCATATGTCGCATAGGTCATGCCCTGCGGCAGCGCGGCTCCGCCCCAAAGATACATGGCGTCGAGGACGGTCTGCACGGCAAATAACGCGTTGAACAGAACGAGAGAGCGTTGAATCGTTGCCGGTCCGAGCAAGAGGTTCCTGCTTTCAACGCGAGGGACGTCCGTAGTCGGCGGGGTCTGTCTCACGCGTCTTTCACACAGGCGGACAGAGAGAAAAGGCCAGGCGACCATGAGCAGCGCGCCCCAAAAGAGCGCCCGGGCGACGTCGAAGTCCCAACTTTGCCGTGACACGTCGAAGACTGCGAGCCATTGCTCGATCAGGGGATTGGCAGAGGCGAAGAGTGCGGTGAAGACAGCGCCGCAGAGGATGGGAACGACCCAACCCACCAGCACATCCAGCCGCAGCCACTTCCGCCCCTGGCTCTGGAACTCACGTTGGGTCTGAAGCAGATCGGGAAACAATTGGAAGGCGCCTTTCAGAAGCAGCCTTCGAGTCGAAATCGCCACAGCGTCCCATCCATTCGTCAGCCCGCCCGTCATGACGACTGCGGCAAGGGCCGTTCCGAGAATGCCGAACAGAAGGGCGATCATCCCGGTTGCCTCCACGAGGGGGAGGAGCGCTAACAGCAGAATCGGCGCTGCAGTCCGGACGTTGCGCCGCTCACTCGGCTGGGGACGCATGAGAAAGGACCCTGTGGCGAGGAGGGTCAGGAACAAGACGAGCGAGAGGCCGGCCGCATGACCGTAAAAGAGCCGGTCGCCGATCGCCGCGATCGCGGCCGCAATGGCGAGCTTCGAGCTGAATCTGGAGTGAGGCGGGATGGTGGTGTCGGCATTGAGGGCAGCGGTCATGTGAGATCGGCCTGTTGTTGAGAAGGTGAGATCTCATCCAGGCTTTCGATCCGGTCGACTGCCTCGGTCCTCCGGTCAGGAAAGGTGAGAATGGTCGCCGTCGGTTTTGCGATCTCGTCGCAAAGCCACCATCCCTCTTTCAGGAGGCAGGTGGGCAAAGTGGGCGAAAGGGGACTGGATGATCTCATGCCGCCAACCTGCCTGGGCGCTTTGCAGAACGGTCAGAGGACTTGCTCAGGATTTGAGGATTTTCGTGCAGCTTTTGTGCATGGACTCGGTTTGTTGCGCGTGCTTCCGCGCCATTTCAATGCCGGGTTCGCCGCCCATCGTTGCTATTGACGTAAAGGCACGTTTCTCGCACTATGACATAACTAGAGGGCATAATCCATAAATATGGAATAGGGGAGAGTGCAATGAAGCTTCTGGCAGGTGCATTACTGTCCGGCGTCATGATGCTCGGGGCCGGTTCGGCCTTGGCTCAGCAGCCGGGAGGAATCGTCAACGTGGCGACCATTGGCGAGCCGCCGACGTTGGACCCGATGGTCTCGACCGCCGATCTCGTCGGCATCGTCACGCAGCATTTCTTCGAAACCCTGTTCACCTTCGACAAGGATTGGAACGTCACTCCGCTTCTCGCGGAGAGCCTTCCCGAGATCACCGACGGCGGCAAGACCTACACCATCAAGCTGCGCACCGGCGTGACGTTCCATGACGGATCGGCCATGACGGCCGACGATGTCGTGGCGTCGCTCAAGCGTTGGATGGACCTTGCTTCGCGCGGCAAGCAGACGGCGGGCAACATCGACAAGGTGGAAGTCGTCGCCCCCTCGACCGTTCGCATTGTTCTGAAGGCACCTTACGCACCGTTGCTGGCGCTTCTGTCGTTCAACAATTCCGCGGCCGTCATTATGCCGGCGAGCAAGATGAGCAATCCGCTCACCGAGCCGGTCGGAACGGGTCCCTACAAGCTTAAAGAACGCAAGCCGGATCAGTATATCCAGCTCGTCCGCCATGAGAGCTACAAGCCGCGCGCCGGCAGCGCCGACGGTTATGGCGGGGCGCGCAAGCCGCTGCTCGATGAGATCCGTTTCGTGCCGGTTCCCGATGCCAACACCCGCATCGAAGGCGCGATTTCGGGCCAGTTCGATTATGTGGACTCGCTTCCCGTCGAATCCTATGACCGCATCAAGAACCTGCAGACCACGAAGCCGGTTTTGCTCAAGCCGTTCGGCTGGCCCGTCTTCGTGATGAACACGAAGCAGGGCGTAATGGCCAATACCGATACCCGTATGGCGGTGCGGTTGGCCTTGAGCATGGAGGACATGCTGGCGGCGGCCTTCGGCAGCAAGGAGTTCTATTCGCTCGATGCTGCTATGTATCCGAAGGGCTACGTGTGGCACTCCGAGGCGGGGACGGAAGGCAAGTACAACGTCGCCGATGCCGACAAAGCGAAGGCGCTTCTCAAGAAAGCGAATTACGACGGAAAGCCGGTGCGCATTCTCACCAGCCGCCAATACGAGTTCCACTACAAGATGGCGCAGGTCGCGGCGGAGTATCTGAAGCAGGCGGAATTTGCCGTCGACATGCAAGTGGTGGATTGGGCGACCCTGACGCAGCGCCGCGCCGATGCCGCCCTGTGGGACATCTATATCACGCATAGCCCGTTCCTGCCGGAACCCGCGCTCATCGGTCAGCTCTCGGAAAGCTCGCCGGGCTGGTGGTCGACGCCCGCGCGTAAAGCGGCCGTGGACGCCTTCAACACCGAGAGCGATCCCAAGAAGCGTCCCGCGCTCTGGGCCGAGGTGCAGAAGGTCATGTATGCCGAGACGCCGAGCATCAAGATCGGTGATTTCAATGCGCTCTCTGCGCAATCGCCGAAGCTCGATGGCGTCATGCCGGCTCCGTGGCCTTACTTCTGGAACGTCTCGATCAAGAAGTA
This sequence comes from Microvirga terricola, assembly GCF_011777495.1. Classification (GTDB taxonomy): domain Bacteria; phylum Pseudomonadota; class Alphaproteobacteria; order Rhizobiales; family Beijerinckiaceae; genus Microvirga; species Microvirga terricola. Next base: position 538,877 of record NZ_JAATJS010000002.1, read on the forward strand.
GCCTGTCAAACGCCTGATCGAAGGGCGTCCTCCGTGACGCCCTTCGCCGCTCCTCAAGGTTGAAGTCAAAAGGTATGAGCCGCTACGTCTTCCAACGTTTGCTCGGCATGCTCGTGGTGATGTTCGTGGTCGTCACGATCGTGTTCATCATCGTGCGCATTGCGCCCGGCGATCCCGCCGCGGTCATGCTCGGGCCGGATGCCACGGCGCAGGATGTTTCAGCCTTGCGCACGCGCCTTGGGCTGGACAGCCCCATCATCGTACAATACGGCATCTTCTTCGGCCAGCTACTGCAGGGCGACCTCGGGGAATCCATCTTTCTGAACCGGCCCGTCCTGACCGCGCTTGCAGACCGCGCGGAGCCGACATTTTTCCTCACCCTCTTCTCCATTCTCATCGCTGCGCTCATCGCGATCCCCGTCGGCATCATGTCTGCCTACTGGCGCGGTTCGCTCTTCGACCAGGGTGCGACGACCCTCGCCATGCTCGCAGCATCCATTCCGAGTTTCTGGCTCGGACTCATCCTCATTCAGATCCTCGCGGTGCGATGGGGCGTGTTTCCGGTCTCCGGCTATGGCGGGCCCGGCGCGAGCCTCATGACGCGCCTGTCGCATCTCGTCCTGCCTGCGATCTCGCTCGGCGTCGTGTCCTCCGCCTTGATCCTGCGCTTCACGCGGGCGAGCATGCTCGACGTGCTCAATGACGATTATGTCCGCACGGCCCGTTCGAAGGGCATGAGCGAATTCCGCGTGATCATGAAGCACGCCTTCAAGAATGCGCTCATTCCGGTTCTTACGGTTATCGGCATCACGGCGGCGCTTCTCGTTTCCGGCGCAGTGGTTACCGAAACGGTGTTCGGCTTACCCGGCGTCGGAAGCCTCGTCGTCTCGGCGGTTTTGCGTCGTGATTATCCGGTGATCCAGGGCGCGCTTCTCATCATCGCCGCGCTTTATGTGCTCATCAATTTCCTGATCGATATGCTCTATCTGCTCGTCGACCCGAGAGTGCGCTACTGATGGCCGCCGCTGCATCCTCTTCCGTGCCGACGCCCACGCATTTTGTCTTGCGGCTCATCAGCCGGAAGACGGTCCTGGTCGGCCTCCTCGCGTTGCTCACCATCGCGGTCGTCGCCATTCTCGCGCCGGTTCTCGCGCCCTATGCGCCGAACAAGCTTTCAGTCGTCAACCGGTTGAAGCCGCCGGGCGCGACCTTCTGGTTTGGCACCGATGAATTCGGGCGCGACGTGTTCAGCCGAACGATCTATGCGGGCCGCCTGTCGCTCCTTGTCGGCGCGTCGGTTGTGACTTTTGCTGCGATCTTCGGCGTGGCACTCGGCCTCATCGCCGGGTTCTTCAAACGGCTCGATACTCCCATTGCCCGCATCATCGACGCGATGATGGCGTTTCCCGATATTCTGCTTGCGATTGCACTCGTTGCCGCGCTGGGACCGTCGCTTCTCACCGTCATCATCGCGCTCGGCATCGTCTATACGCCACGTCTTGCCCGCATCGTGCGCGCCTCGACTCTGGTGATCCGCGAATTGCCTTATGTGGAGGCGGCGAGGGCACTCGGCGTTCCGACCTGGCGGATCATGACGCGGCATGTGTTGCGTAATCTCGTGTCGCCGATCCTCGTCCAGGCCACTTTCATTTTCGCTTACGCGATGCTGGCGGAAGCCGGGCTTTCCTTCCTCGGCCTCGGTGTCAGCCCTGAAATCCCGACCTGGGGAACGATGATTGCGGCGGGCCGCCAATATATCGGCCAGGCCGATTGGATGACGTTGTTTCCCGGCATCGCGATCATCGTTTCCGTGCTCTCCCTTCAGATGGTCGGCGATGGATTCCGCGATCTGCTTGACCCGCGCTTGAGAAAGGACCTTTGATCCATGACTTTCGCAGAAACAGGACGGCCGCTCCTGCTGACCGGCGTGAAGCCCGTCGCCTTTGGGGCCGGCTCGCCTGATACGGCGGTCGATATCCTGATCGGCGGCGACGGTACGATCCAGACGGTCGGTGCGTCTCTTGCGGCACCGGAAGGCGCGCAGCGGATCGATTCATCCGGCGCTTACGTCTCGCCCGGCTGGGTCGATCTTCATGCCCATGTCTGGCACGGCGGCACCGACATTTCGATCAAGCCGCAGGTCTGCGGCGTCGAGCGCGGCGTCACCACCATCGTCGATGCGGGGTCGGCGGGCGAAGCGAATTTCCATGGGTTTCGCGAATACATCATCGAGCCCGCGAAGGAGCGCATCAAGGCGTTCCTGAATATTGGTTCCATCGGCCTCGTCGCCTGCAACCGGGTGAGCGAACTGATCGATATGCGGTCTATCGACATCGACCGCACCCTTGCCTGCGTCGAAGCGAACCGCGATGTCATCATCGGCATCAAGGTCCGCGCCAGCGGCGTCATTCTGGGGTCCTGGGGTATCACGCCGGTCAAGATCGCGAAAAAGGTCGCCAAGGTCCTCAAGCTTCCGCTGATGGTGCATGTGGGCGAACCACCTCCGCTCTTTGACGAAGTGCTGGAGATCCTGGGGCCCGGCGACGTCATCACCCACTGCTTCAACGGAAAGCCTGCGGGCAACATTCTGGAAGACGAGGATCTCTTCCTCCTCGCCGAGCGCTGCGCCAAGGACGGCGTGCGCCTCGATGTCGGCCATGGCGGCGCGTCGTTCTCATTCCGCGTCGCGGAAATTGCCATTCAGCGTGGACTTCTGCCGTTCTCGATCTCGACCGACCTGCACAACCGCTCGCTGGATAATCCGGTGTGGGACATGGGCACGACCATGTCGAAGCTCTTGTCGGTCGGTATGCCGTTTGCGGACGTGATCGAAGCTTCCACCCGCGCGCCGATGTCGGTGATCGGACTGTCGAGCGAAAACCTTCTCAAGCCCGGAACGCGGGCGGAGTTTACGCTGTTCGACGTGAAGGACAGCGATCTCAAGATCCGCGATTCCATGGGGCATGAAGCGCATCTCAAAAAGATGATTACGCCGCGCTTTACGGTTCTCGGGTCCGAGGCGATCAAGGCGAGCCGTTACGAGCCGAAAGTCAAGGCGACGCTGGAAAGTTCCGCGTGCCCTCATTGCGGTTGGGTGGGGGCGCGATGAGCGAGCTTCCCGCCGATATCGTCCTGCGCGTCGACGACCTGCGCACCTATTTCGAGGCCGGTAGCCGGGTCGCGAAATCGGTCGACGGGGTCAGCTTCGACGTGAAGCGGGGGGAGACCGTCGCGGTCGTGGGTGAGTCCGGCTCGGGTAAGTCGGTAACGAGCCTGTCGATCATGCGGCTCCTCTCCGCGCCTGGTCGGATCGTCGGCGGGGACATTCTCTATCGCACCAGCGACGGGCGCGTGCTCGACTTGGCGAGGATGCCGGAAAAGGCGATGCGCGGCATTCGCGGCCAGGAGGTCGCCATGATCTTCCAGGAGCCGATGACGAGCCTCAACCCGCTTTACACCGTCGGGGACCAGATCATGGAGATGATAAAGATCCACGAGCCGGTCTCCCGCATGGAGGCGCGCAAGCGCGCCAAGCGGATGCTGGAGCTGGTCGAAATCCCGGCGGCCGAACGGCGTCTCGATGAATATCCGCATCAGATGTCCGGCGGCATGCGGCAGCGCGCCATGATCGCGCTCGCGCTGGCCTGCAACCCGCGGCTTCTCATCGCGGATGAGCCGACGACGGCGCTCGACGTAACGATTCAGGCGCAGATTCTCGATCTCCTGCGCCGCCTGCAAGCCGAGATCGGCATGAGCATTCTCTTCATCACCCACAATCTTGGCGTGGTGGCCGAGATCGCGCACGATGTGGTGGTGATGTATGCGGGCCGCGTTGTGGAGAAGGCATCGGTCGATGCGCTCTTCGACAACCAGAAGCACCCCTATACGCGCGGCCTCCTGGCCTGCATCCCGAATGCCGCGCGGGATCGTTCCGAGAGCGGTGAGCGGCTGCGCCTGAACCCAATTCCCGGCAGCGTACCGAGCATCCTTGCCCTGCCTGAAGGATGCAGCTTCGCGCCGCGCTGCTCTTTTACGACCGCGGAATGTGACCAGAACCCGTCGCTTCTCGCTGCCGGTCCCGATCATTTGAGCCGCTGCTGGAGGCACGAGATCCTATGAGCGGCAAAGACGTTCTTCTTCAGGTCGACAATCTGACAAAGAACTTTCAGACCGGCAGCGGCATCGTGAAGGCGGTCGATGGTGTCAGCTTCGACGTGAAGCGCGGCACCATCGTCGGCCTCGTTGGCGAATCCGGCTCCGGCAAGACGACCGCCGGACGCTGCACGCTGCGCCTCATCGAGCCGAGCGGCGGGCGTCTCCTGTATGACGGCGTCGATCTTCGTAACTTATCCGAACGCGAGATGCGGGCCTACCGGCGGCGTCTTCAGATCGTCTTTCAAGACCCTTATTCCAGCCTCAATCCGCGCCTTCGCGTCGAAGACATCATCGGCGAGGCGCTCGACACGCATGGCCTCGCGAAGGGGACCGCGCGGCGTGATCGCATTGCGGAGCTGCTCTCCCGCGTCGGGCTCAACCCCGATCACGCCCGGCGCTTCCCGCATGAATTCTCCGGCGGGCAGCGGCAGCGGATCGGCATTGCGCGCGCACTGGCGGTGGAGCCGGAATTCATCGTTGCGGATGAACCTGTCTCGGCCCTCGACGTTTCCGTTCAGGCGCAGGTGCTCAACCTCATTCAAGACCTGCAGAAGAGCTTTGGGCTGACCATGCTCTTCATCGCGCACGATCTCGCAGTCGTGGAATATCTCTGCGATGAAGTGGTGGTGATGTATCTCGGCCGTGTCATGGAGAGAGGGCCGAGCCGCAGCGTCTATGCCAAGCCGCGCCATCCCTACACGCAGGCACTTCTGTCGGCGGCGCCTGTGCCTGATCCCAAAGCTGGCCGGCAGCGCGTGGTGTTGAAGGGGGATATTCCAAGCCCCATGAATCCGCCGTCAGGCTGCGTGTTCAGAACGCGCTGCCCCTTCGCCATCGCCGAATGCGCTCAAGTCGTGCCCTCTTTCGATGCGGTGGGGCACCAACATCACGTCGCCTGCATTCGCCACAGCGATCCTGAAGTTATTTCTCAAGGACATCAATTGTGAACGACGTTCGATATTCAGCTAGGGGGCCGCAAGCGCGCCTGAAGGCGCTTGGCATTTCGCTGCCTGCGTCGCCGACGCCCATCGCCAATTTTGTGACCTATGTGCGCGAGGGAAATCTGCTTTTCCTCTCGGGGCAGGGCCCTCAGGAAGCGAACGGATTTCTACATACGGGCAAGGTCGGCGCGGATGTGACAACCGAGAAAGCTTATGAACACGCCAGGCTCACCGGCATCAATCTGATCGCCGTCATGCAGGATGCGCTGGGTGACCTCTCGCGCGTCAAGCGCGTCGTGAAGCTGCTCGGCATGGTGAATGCGGCGCCGGATTTTACCGAACATCCGAAGGTGATCAACGGCTGCTCCGACCTAATGGTGGAGGTCTTTGGAGAAGCCGGCGTGCATGCGCGCTCGGCGGTCGGCTTCGGCTCCTTGCCGAACAACATCACCGTCGAGATCGAAGCGATTGTCGCCGTTGAGGATTGAGGACCGAAAAATGTCCGGTTCAGCGCCAGCCCAGCGTCGTCTCGATCCGCTCCGCTGCGGCGCGGACGGCGGTGGTGTAGCGCGCCTTGTCCTGCATCACGCGGTGCTCCGGCAGCACGATCGATACCGTGGCGACGCACGCGCCCGCCGGATCGCAGATCGGCGAGGCGATGCAGGCGACGGAGAAATCCGACTCGTTGACCTGAATCGACAGGCGATCTTTCAAAGCCGCCTCGGCGGCTTTCGACAGCGCCGCGGCGTCGGTGTTCGCACGGCCGGTAGGCGAGACCTTCGAGGCGTGACGGAAAATGTCCTGTCGCTCCGCATCGGACAGGTGGCCGACGAGCAAACGCCCGGACGCGGTCCAGTTCAGCGGAACGCGGGAGCCGAGCTTCGACGTCACACGAAAATGGCCGGGTCCATCCGCCATTGCCATGACGACCATATGGTCGCCGTCGCGTCCGCAAATCTGGATGGTCTCCTCAACCTCGCGGCAGAGGTCCTGCATTTCGTGCGAGGCGACATCGAGAAAGTCGAGCGATTGCGCGTAGGCCAAACCGTAATGATAGAGGCGGGGTCCGAGCCAGATCATGCCATCGCTACGGCGTTGCAGCAGCCGCTTCTCGACGAGGTCGTCGATGATGACATAGACGGTGGAGAGCGGCGCGCCGATGGCCTTGGCCACGGCATAGGCTCCGGCAGGTTTCGTTTCTTCCTGAAGATAGTCCAGAATCTGCAAAGCGCGGTCGATGCCGCTCACGCGGGCACCACGACCCTTTTTCTCCGTCGGTGCGGCCTTCGCGATTTTCGGTGTCTTCGCGTCCAACGGATCGCTCCCTGCTGCATCTCTGCGATTTGCAGAATTATACAATCAGTTCCTCAACAATGGAATATCGGTCGCATTCGCGGCGCAAAGTGAAGAAGAGGCTCATCATGGACCAGCAAGACATCCGCAGCGAATTGGGCCTGCGCCCCATCGTCAACGTTTCCGGCACCATGACATCGCTCGGGGCGTCGATTGTCGTGCCCGAAGCCATCGCTGCAGTGTCCGCAATACTGCCGCAATTCGTCGAGATCAACGACCTGCAGAAAAAGGCGAGCCGGGTGATCGCCCGCCTGTGCGAGACGGAGGCGGGTTTCGTCACGGCATCGTGCGCCGCCGGGATTACGCTCGCGGTCGCGGGCGCCATGACGGGCTCGGACCTCGCCGCCATCGAGCGCTTGCCGGATACCACGGGCCTCAAGAACGAAGTGCTGATTATGGCCGGGCACATGGTGAGTTACGGCGCACCGGTGGAGCAGGGCATTCGCCTTGCGGGCGCCAAGGTCGTCCCCGTCGGACAGGCGACGAGCGCTCGAGCCTATCAGCTCGACGGCGCGATCACAGACAAGACGGCGGCTGCGGTCTATGTGGTTTCGCACCATACCGTTCAATACGGCCTGCTTCCGCTGGAAGAGTTCGTCGCCATCTGCCACGCGCGCGGCGTTCCCGTTATCGTGGATGCGGCTTCGGAATATGACCTGAAAGGGTTTCTCGCCACGGGCGCGGATGTGGCGCTGTACTCTTCGCACAAGTTCCTCGGCGGCCCGACCGGCGGCATCGTTGCAGGACGAACTGATCTCGTGCGGGCCGCGTTCCTGCAGAACTCGGGCATCGGGCGCGGCATGAAGGTTGGCAAGGAGAGCATCGCCGGCACGATGGCTGCGCTCGAAGCCTGGGAAACGCGCGATCACGCAGCGGCGCGGGCGCGCGAGACAGGTTATCTGGAACTCTGGCAACAGACGCTCTCGGAACGGCCCGGCGTGACGGCGACGCGCGAGCCTGATCCGACAAACAATCCGCTCGACCGATTGAAGGTCGCTGTCGAGCCAAAAGCGGCGCACATCACGGCCTGGGATCTTGCTGACGCGCTTGCGACCGGGCCGAGGCCGATCATCGTGCGCGATCACGAAGTCGAGCACGGTTTCTTCTATCTCGACCCCTGCAATCTCCATCCTGGACAGGAGATGATCGTGGCTGAACGGCTCGTTGAGGAGTTGGAGAAAGCACGCCGCTCGAACGAGATCATCGCGACCCCGCTCGAGCTCCGGCGCAATCGCGGAGCCGAGGCCCTCAGGCGCTGGCCGGAGTAAAGCGGAGCCGTAAGCGGCCGGGATGGCTCCGCTGAGAATCGGATGGTCCCGGCGTCCTCGTGCTCTACATGAGGTCGGCGGGGACGAGTTTTGACATCCGGCGCGAAGGGCGCGGTCCCCGGGATGGAGAGGCACCCTGGCCCGCTCGGTCTCATCGAAATCGCATTCCGGCCCGGCTCCGGTGACCGTCGATCTGGCACTGCAGGGTGGGGGCGCGCATGGCGCGTTCACGTGGGGCGTGCTCGACAGGCTGATCGAGGAGCCGTGGCTCACCATCGAGGGCATTTCGGGCACATCGGCGGGCGCGATGAATGCCGCGGTGATGGCCGACGGCTATACGCAAGGCGGGAGGGAAGGGGCGAAGGCTGCGCTCGGGCAGTTTTGGCGGCGGGTGTCGGATGCGGCGCTTCTCAGTCCGTTCCGGCGCGGTCCGCTCGACATCCTGATGGGACGCTGGACGTTGGATTCCTCGCCGGTCTTCATCGCGTTCGACCTGCTGGCGCGGATCTTTTCGCCCTACGATCTCAATCCGCGCGGCGCCAATCCGCTGCGCGATATTCTGGCGGCAAGCATCGACTTCAAGCGCCTGGAAACCTCGCGCGTCCGGCTTTACGTCACCGCGACCAATGTGCGCACGGGCGAGGGGCGGGTGTTCCGGCACGACGAACTGTCGCCCGAGGTGCTGCTCGCTTCCGCCTGCCTTCCGACCCTGTTTCAAGCCATCGAGATCGACGGCGAGGCCTATTGGGACGGCGGCTATACGGGCAATCCGACCATTTCACCGCTGATCCGGGAATGCGCCTCAAACGATACGGTGCTGGTGCAGATCAACCCGGTCGAGCGATCCGGCACGCCGCGGACGGCACGCGAGATTCTGAACCGGCTCAACGAAGTGTCCTTCAATGCCTGCCTTTTGAAGGAACTGCGGATGATGGCCCTGTTGCGTCAGGCCGCCGCACACGGCAGTCAGGAATGCGACCGGTGGGCGAAAATGCGCATCCATCGGATCGAGAGCGATGTGATGACGGAGCTGGGATATTCCTCCAAACTCAATGCAGAGTGGGAGTTCCTGACGAAGCTTCGCGATGAAGGCCGTCGGGCGGCGGGCGCCTTTCTGGCGGCGCATGGGAGCGATCTCGGCCATCGCTCTTCGCTCGACCTCGACGCATATCTTAAGTTGGTATGAACCTTGGCTACCAGTTGGAAATGGAGCCGCGAGCCGCTATTGGGGCGAGTCACACCCCCTGCTTTAAAAGGTTGTTCCATGACCGATACCCCTCCTGACCGCCTGTCCATCGACCCCCAAAGCCCGTATTTCGATGCGGCCGTGCTTGAGCGGAACGTCGGCATCCGCTTCAAGGGCGTCGAAAAGACCAATGTGGAAGAGTACTGCGTCAGCGAGGGCTGGGTTCGCGTGTCCGTGGGCAATGCCAAGGACCGCCACGGCAATCCCATGACAATCAAGCTGCGTGGAACGGTCGAGCCTTATTTTCGAGAGACTTAAGCTTGGCTTTGCCGGCTGGGGAAACCCCTCGTCTTGCCATAAAAATGAGCCAGTCTGCCCTCAAGTCCCCCGTGCCTCGACGGCAACGCGCGGCAATCCACCTGTCTCCTTCAGGGATGTCGCGCGTTTGTGGAATGTGGATTTGAAAGAGATTGGCTCCATGCGGATTACCCGACGCGGCCTTCTGGCCGGAACGGCTTCCCTCATGATCGCGCGCCGGGCGCTTGCTTCCGATGTCGACGTTCTCGTCGTCGGGGCGGGCGCTGCGGGTCTTGCCGCGGCTAAGACGCTGCGCGCCGCCGGGCGGACCGTGACGGTCGTCGAGGCGCGCTCACGCATCGGGGGGCGCGCGCATACGGATAGCTCGCTCGGTGCCTCCTTCGATGCCGGCGCGCATTACGTCCATTGGAGCGAGCGCAATCCCTGGCGCAAGATCGCGGACGAGCTCGGCATTCGCCTCAACGAGGACGATGATGGGGGCGGCCTGCGCGTCTATCGCGACGGCGTGGTCATGTCCGAGGCCGAACGACGGCGGCGGCGCAGCGCCAACGGGCAGATCGAGCGGTTGGTCCAGGCGGCGGGCGCGATGGATTATTCCTTCGCCGATGCGGTGCGCGGCAAGCCGCCGGAAATGGCGGACGCGGCGGGTGGCATCACGTTGTTTGCGCTCGGAGAAGACCCTGAGCGCGTGTCTTTGCACGACTACGATCAGTTGTGGAGCGGCGACGATTATATCCCGGCGGGCGGGTATGGGGCGCTGGTCGCGCGCTACGGCGCCGACGTGCCGGTTCAGCTCGACACGCCGGTGACCCATCTGTACTGGGGCGATGGGCGCGTGGCGGCTGATACGCCGCGCGGCACTGTGCGGGCTCAGGCCGCCATCGTGACGGTGCCGGTGGGCGTGCTTCAAGCCGGCGGCATCCGCTTCACGCCCGAGCTGCCGGCGGAAATCCAAGAGGCGCTTGAGGGGCTGCACATGGGCGCCTTGACCAAGATCGCTCTTCGCGTGGATCGCGAGCGCTTCGGCAAGATCGACGTGACGGATCTCGTGGATGTTCAGCAGGGCGGGCCGGTCACCAGCTTCGAGCTATGGCCCGACGATGAGGATCTGGTATTGGCCTATATTGGCGGCGACCATGCGCGCGAGCTGTGCCGGGCGGGCGAAAGCGCCGCGACCGATTTCGCCGTCAACCGTCTTGCCTCGATGCTCGGCGCGCGCGCCCGCGACGCCGTGACCGGTGGGCGCCTTGCTGGTTGGTGGAGCGATCCTTACGCCATGGGCTCCTATTCCATCGTGAAGCCAGGATATGTTTTGGCGCGCGAAGGATTGCGTCTTCCCATCGGCGATCGGCTCTGGCTGGCAGGCGAGGCGACGGCGGGCGGCGGGGCGATGACTGTCGGTGGCGCCACACTGGAAGGTGAACGCGCGGCCAACGAGTTGATGGTTCGCCTCGGAGCGTGAAAGCGCGTCAACTTGCTGCGTGCAGCGGCAGCATCAGGGGATCGCGTAAGGTGACGATTGTCTTGGTGCCTTCGCCGTCGACGATTTCAAAATTCGCCAAGCCCGCTACGCTTTCATCAGCGTAAAGTTCCTGTGGCTTCTGAATGATGTGATCGACGCCGTCGAGGGCGATTTCGAGCGTGTCCTCTTTCGGCTCGTAAACGAGGCCGATCAGAGGAATCCACTCCGCTTCAATCTGACTGCCGATCCTGGGCGAAGCAATTTGAACCTCGGCGAGCCTTCCCGAAAGACCTTTCGAGACGCGGTTGCAGAACGCGCTCCATTCGCCTCGCTGAAGCTGATGGACGGTCATTGTATGCCTCCACTTCGCGTGCTGGAAAAATATCCGTCAAAAGCGACCATCCCGTGGCGTGCCGTCACGCTGGCGTCAGGTGCTGCTCGATCTCTTTGGGCGTGCAGTGGGTGAGATCCTTGTCGATCTCGGTTCTGACGAGTTTTTTAAGAGGCTCGGGCATTTCCTGCCGCAGATAGGACAGGGTCCGCGGCGGCGCAACAAGGATCAGTCCATCCACCGGGTGCTGCTGGTGAAGAGATTTTACTGCGGCAACCACATCCCGCGCGAATTGCTGCTCCTGCATCTCGTGCCAATCCGTCTGCTCCATGGCGCTGCGCATGGAGCCGACGCTTTGAAACGCGCGGCCTGGTTTGTCCGTGCCCTGAACACGCGTCGGCGGGTTGGGGGTGGATTCCAAGCTTTGCGTGAGATGGAGATGCGGCTTCAGCGCTGTCCCGCTATCGTCGAGAAGAGACGCCTTGCGGCCATCGGCAACGACGACCAAAATATGAGATCGGGGATGAGGCATAACGATGAACTCCGTCTCTCTCAATGCTTGTCGAGGGCCGCCGGTTTCAATGTCGGGTCTTAGGGCTTCGGGGCCTGTTTGAGCTGGCCGATGAGGCGTGACAGGTTCAGATCGTCGGGCGTCAGAATGCGCAGTCGCTCTGCGTAGCCGAGGGCCATTGCGATGTCGCGCTGGCGCAAGGAATCCTGCATCAGCGCCGCAAGGATCTCGGCATTATCGGGGCGCGCCCCAAGCGCCTGTTCAAGAATGCGGCGAGCCTCGTCCGGTTGTCCTGCGGATTGCAGGGCCACCGCATAAACATAGGCGTAGCGTGCATTGTTTGCCTCGAGCTCGGCGGCGCGGCGCAGCTGCTCCAGCGCCTCCGGATAGCGTTTGAGTCGCACCAGCGTCAGGCCCAGCGCGTGACGAGGCGCTGCGGCTTCCGGCGCGACGGAAATGGCAGAGCGCAGCAGTTGCTCGGCCTGCGCATCGCGCCCTTGCGTACGATAGAGATCCGCAAGATTCACCCGTGCGGGGACAGAGGCGGGGGCGAGTTTGATGGCGGCGAGATATTCGGCCTCCGCTTCCGCCGTCTTGCCCTGACGCGCGAAGAACCCGGCGAGATTGTTGCGGCTTTCGGGGCGGTCCGCGTTGAAGCGTTCAGATGCCACATACTCTTCGGCTGCGCGCTCGAAGGCTGCGCGGCTTTCGGGTGGTATTGCGGTAGCCGGAACGCCCGCAAGCGCGAGCGCGGCCGCAATGCGCACGCCTTGTACGGGATCGGAAAGAAGAGGGCTTACGCGCCGCCCGCGCTGGTCCGGCGGAAGCGAGACGACGCCGCGCAGGGCAGCGATGCGCACCATCGGATCGGGGTCACTCAGGCTCGTTGCGATGACGGAATCGACCTCAGCCGAAGGGCGCCCGTTGAGTTCGATGAGCGCGGTCCCGCGGGCAATGGCGGGTGCCGCGCCGTCCTGCGCCACCTTGAGAAGAAGCTCGCGCGCCTCGGGACGATTCTGCCGCGCGGCATGGAAGGCTTCAGCATAAGTCTGGAAACCCTTGCGGGTCGGTCCGTGCCACCGCTCCACCGCACTTGAGGACCACGCGGCGGTCTTGTCCGTGTGGCAATCGTTGCAGGCATTGGGCGTATTAAGCGTGACCGAGAGATCGGGACGCGGAATGCGGAAGCTGTGATCGTGCCGCTTGTCTACCACCATGTAGGTACGATCGGGCATGTGGCACGAAATGCAATCAGGCGCGGAAGGCCCTGCGGCATGGCCGGTATGCACAATGGTCGCGAATTTTTCAAGCCGATGACACTGCGAGCAGACTTCCGCTCCTGCAGCTTTGAGTTTGCCGCTATGTGGATCGTGGCAGTCGGTGCAGACGACTCCCTTCGCGTACATCTTGCTCTGCAGAAAAGACGCGTAGTTATAAACCTCGTCGCGCATCTGACCGTCGGCCTCGAAAAGATCGGCGGTCAGGAAAGTGGGTAGATGCGTATCGGCGAGTGGGCGTCCCGGACGCCAGGCATCGCTGAACTGGCCCCGGCGCGCGTGACAACGCGCGCACATCTCCACCTCGCCGCCATGGGCCTGCGGCACGGTGTTGGCAGGACTTCCGGTTTTCGGGTCGGGAAACCAGGTGATGGGCGCGCGCGGCGTCACGACGGATGCAAATCCGGAATGCGCCACACCAGCGGGTTGCCCGCCATTGGCCCAGGCCAGATGACCCGATGCGGGGCCATGGCAGGATTCGCAGCCGAGGCTGATTTCCGAGAATGTCGTGTGAAAAGTGTTTTTCTCCGAGTCGTAGCCTTTCTTCACGTTAGTCGAATGGCATTCGGCACACATGTAATTCCAGTTCTGGAAAAGGCCGGTCCAATGCAGCGGGTCGGTGTGCGGCATCGGCGTGTCGGGGTAGAGATGGAACCAGCGCTGCCCGCCTTCCGCAGCTTTTCGCGTATCCCACGCGAAGGGGAGTGCCTGCAGGCGTCCGTCAGGAAACTCGACCAGATATTGCTGCAGCGGTTCGAGCCCAAAGGTGTACTTCACCGTGAACGCGGCAGTCTTTCCGTCCTTGCTGTCAGTCTCGACGACGAAGCGGCCGTCCTTGCGGAAGAACCGAGCCTTGGAGCCGTAGTGCTCGGCGAACGCGTCGTTGAAGTCCCCGAGAACGGTCGTGTCGTTCGCCTCCTGCATCGCGCGGGCGTGTTGGGAGGTGCGCCACGCGTTCGCTTCGGTGGCATGACAACCCATGCAAGTCGCTGAGCCCACATAAGTCTCTCCCCCCGTTTCGGCATGGAGGGGTTGAGAGCCCCCATCGATCATGAAGGCTGCGCCGACGAGGCCGAGGGAGAGGGCAAAGACCCAAGCAATGGAGTTCAGCGGCTGGAGCATCTTGTGCATGATGCCATCCAAACGTTGCAGCGCAGCTTGGCGTTCCAGAAAAGGGGATTTCTCCTAGGGGCTACTACGCGGCCTCGCCTTTCCGATGGCAGAAGCGTGGGGCGGCAAAACGTATAAGTGAGAAGCGCTCGCAGGTGAGTCTCCCTGCTCCCTACGAGAGCTTTCCAAAGCGCGGTATCGCCCGACTTTTCATTGGCCGCTGGGGATGCTGAGTGCGGTTCGAATCCGAGGAAAGTTCAGCATCTTGCCTTAATTGCATGGTCAAATGCGGCGTTGCCAAGTTTGGCCAGATTTCAAAGGCCCATTTAAGTTTTTAGTCTCACAAACTCATGTCGAATGCTCGCTCTTCTCGCGAAAATGCCGCTTCAAATGTCGTTGCGTTGCGTTATATAGTGGCGCGAGCGGACGGATATGCTCACAACGAACCGCGCGGACATGAAGTCGGGAATGAACGGGCAGGTTGCATGATGGGGCAGAGATGCGGGTCGACCTGCCGGCGTCCTCCAGGCGGCCAACCGCACAGCGAGAACTCTTGATGGACGCGAGAATGGTCGACTCTCCTCAAGAGAAACGCTTCTTCCTTTCCGGCGGCGGCGAAATGGGCGCTTTGATGAGGGCTCATGATTGGAAGCGAACGCCGCTCGGAGACACGGCAGCGTGGCCACAATCTCTGCGGACCCTCGTCGGTGTCTTGCTCGGTTCCCGACGTCCGGGGTTCATCGTCTGGGGTCCGGACCGGGCGATGCTTTACAATGATGGCTATGCGCCACTGCTCGGACAGCGTCATCCAGCTGCGCTCGGGCGGCCTTTCGGCGAGGTCTGGCCCGATCTGGTTGAGACGATGGGGCCCGCCTTGGACAGGGCCTATGCCGGCGATGCGGTGTCGGCGGACGAGATCACCTTCGTCATGCAACCCGGGGACGATCTGGAGGGGGTCCATTTCGCCTTCTCCTGCACGCCGATCATTGTCGGCGACGAGGAGGTTGCTGGCCTGATTTGCCTCGGCGCCAAGACGCGTGCGCAAATGCTTGCCGAAAAGCATATGAGGTTCCGCCTTGAGCTTGACGAGCGGCTGCGCCACCTCGCCGATCCGCGTGAGGTCATGGCGGTCGCGGCCGAGATGCTGGGGCGTCATCTTCGCGCTTCGCGCGCCAATTACGGATACATCTCGGACACGCCGGCGGGGGAAATCTTCACGGTCGAGCGCGATTGGACCGACGGTCAGACGCCGAGCCTCGTAGGGCAATATCGCGTCGACGATTTCGGCGAACCCCTGATCCGGGAATTGAAGCAGGGAAACACGGTCTGCCTGCATGACGCCTTCAATGACGAGATGACTGCGGGTGCGGGCATCGCCGCGACCTATGTCGCTATCGGCGCTCGCTCGGGCATCACCGTGCCGCTCATCAAAGGTGGGCGTGCCGCGGCGGCTCTGCTGGTTCATCAGGTCGAGCCGCGCCAGTGGCGCGAGGATGAGGAAGTGCTGACGCGACAGGTCGCAGAACGCACGTGGGATGCTGTGGAACGTGCGCTTGCGGAGATGGCTCTGCGACGGAGCGAGGCGCGCTCACGCGATATTCTGGAAAGCATCAATGATGCCTTCTATGCCGTCGATCACGAGTGGCGCTTCACTTATGTTAATCGCCGCACGGAGGAGTTCTGGGGGCGAAAGCGCGAGGAATTGATGGGGCGGGTGCTGTGGGAGGCCTTTCCCGAGGCGGCGGCGGGGGAAACGCACCGGGCCCACGTCACAGCGATGGAGGGCGGGCGCCCCATTCAATTGGAAGCGCCGTCGCCATTTGATCAGCGATGGCTCGACATCAGCATCTTTCCCAAGGCAGACAAGGGCCTGTCCGTTTATTTCCGAGACATCACCGAGCGCAAGCGCGTGGAGGCGCATCGCGAACTGCTGCTCAACGAGTTGAACCACCGCGTCAAGAATACGCTTGCTACCGTGCAGTCCATTGCAATCCAGACCTTGCGCAACGCCGACGTGGCAGGCGACGCCCGCAATTCGCTTGAATCACGCCTGTTTGCGCTCTCGCGCGCCCACGACATTCTCACACAAAGGCACTGGGAGGGCGCGGCGCTCGCGCAGATCGTAGCGCAGGCTCTGGAGCCATATCGCGGCGAGCGCGAAAAGCGCCTCCACAGCGAGGGGCCGGATATCAATCTCGCCCCACGCGCGGCACTCGCCATTGCCATGGCCTTGCAAGAGCTCGCTACGAACGCCGTGAAATACGGAGCGTTGTCGAACGAGACAGGCGAGGTTTTCATCCGCTGGTCGCTCGACGATGCGGCCGAGCCGTCCTTGCTGACATTGACCTGGGAAGAACGAGGCGGTCCGACGGTGCAGCCGCCGCAGCGGCGCGGGTTCGGATCGCGTCTGATCGAGCGGAGTTTGGTGCAGGATCTTCACGGCGGGGCGAAAATCGAATTCGCGCCGACGGGTGTGGTTTGCGCGGTCGATATTCCGCTGCCCGTGGCAAAAGCCGGGTTGTCGCTGCTGGACGAGAAAGGGCAGGGATTTAGCCCTTCCGCATAGTCCCCAAAACTTTGGTCACCGCCGGTGCCGCGGCGATCCGGTTTTGCGGGATACTTCCCCCGCGAGGCTCAGTTGAGCGCGTGGGTCGGCGCATCGCCCATCAGCGCGGCGCGTGCTGCCAGCATCAACGCTTCGCCAAGTTCGAGCGCATGCTCGGGCGTCATCGCCACCGGCATCTGATGCCGGATGCCTTGCTCAAATTCGGCCGGCGTCTTGGCCATTTCGATCACCATCATCGCGTCGCGGCCGTCAAGCGTGCCGACCGAGAAGCTGGTGAGGGCCCCAATTCCTTCGAGATCTTTGGACATGTGTTGTCTCCGTTTTCTATTGCCGCGAGATTTACTCCCATGCCCCAACGTTGTCTGCTCTCCGACTATAGAGTGGATAATATTACTATGTCGATTTTTCTTATTTTCTTTAGATTCTCGCAACGGAATTTAACATTATTACATACCGTCGCCGAAGCTGCGGCTTGACCAAGATCAATGTCCTAAAAGGCCATTGAACCTAGACGCTAAGGCCGTCCCCTCTTTGATGGACCTTGCCATTCCAGGAGCGGAGCCAAAAATCTCAAGCGTTGCCGCCGGTCGGAAAGGGCCGACAGAAAGGACGACAGATGCCCGATTTCTCAAAACTTTACGACGATCTCAAGCGTGCCCGAGACGAGATCAAGCTCAAGATACATCTCGGCTCCAAGGACGCTCAGGACGAATGGGCCGAACTCGAACGGCGCTGGGCTACTTTCGAAAACAAGGCTGAACTCGAGCGCAGTGCGAAAGATGTAAGCGATGCAGTAAAGATTCTCGGCTCCGAACTGAAGGACGCCTTCCAGCGCGTACGCAAGGCCCTTTGACCATGGCGCGCTCGACACCGGTTCAGGAAGAGCTCGGCGCCTTGCAGGCCGAGCTCCGCAAGATGCCGAAATCCGAGACGCGCGGGAACGCGGAAAGCCGGGCGCAGGCTCGGGCCGAGGAAAACGCGGCACCCACCGAGAATGCCGCCGATGAACTCGAAGCGCAGTTGAGTGATCTCGGCGATGCCTTGTCAGGCTATGCGGGCCAAGCCGAGGATTTCATCGCCAAGCACCCGCTCGTCTCCGTTCTGACGGCTTTCGCGCTGGGCGTCGCCATCGGCGGGCTGCTGAGGAGAGACTAAATCATGATGGACAGCCTCATGCGTAACCTTCGCGTCCTGTGGCGCGCGGAAACGATCATCGCCGACATCAGGTTCCGGCAGATCGCAACGCGCTCGGGCTTGCGCGGAGCGGCGGCTTTCCTTGGCATCTTCGCTTATCTGATGGCCAATCTCGCGGTGTTCTTCGCGCTCCTGCCGGCCTGGGGCTCGATTGGGGCGGCGGCGCTCATCGCGCTTGGAAACATCGTCCTCGCGATCCTCCTTCTGGTGCTCGCCGAGCGGTCGCGGCCGGGGCGGGAGATGGAACTGGCCTTGGAGGTGCGCAACGCGGCGCTTCAGGGCCTGGAAACCGATGCACAGGCCGTGCAGGCGCAACTGGCCGAACTGCGCGACGAGGTGAGGGGAATGCGACAGGCCGTTGTCGGCTTCGTGCGCCATCCCGTCGATTCCGTTTTGCCGGGATTGATCGTGCCGCTGGCCGGCGCGATTATCAAAGGGCTGAAGAAGTCCGACGGGGAGAAGACGTGACGATAGCCTCTTGCGCGCGCGGCGCGATCCATAGGCCCCGGCAGGTGCGATGAGCCTCATCGGCGCCATTTCGTGGGCCGAAATCTATCTCGCTTCCGAATGGGTCATTCGGATCGTGATGCTGATCGTCGTACCGTTCAGGCGCTCGCCGGAAGCGGCGAAGGGTTGGCTGCTCTTCGTCTTCTTCCTGCCGTGGCCGGCGCTGATCGTCTATCTCTTCATCGGCCGTCCGGCCTATCCCCGCTGGCGGCGTGAGCGGTTCGCGCGTCTGCCGGTGGTGTTCAAGACCGTCACTGACCGAGTGCGGGAGGTCACGGCGCGCCAGGAGCCCGACCTTCCGGCCAACCTGATCCAGGCGGCAACGCTGATCCAAAATCTCGGACGCTTCCCGAGTCTCGACGGCAACGCCGCCGAACTGTTGACCGATTACCAGGGCTCCATCGACCGGCTGGTGGCCGATATCGACAAGGCCCGTTCGCACATCCACCTGCTGTTCTACATCTTCGCCAATGACGAGACAGGCTGGAAGGTCATCAGCGCACTCACCCGCGCAACCGAGCGCGGCGTCACCTGCCGCGTGCTCATCGACGCGCTCGGGTCGCGGCCATGGGCCGCCAGCGTGGTCGAGGCATTGAAGGCAGGCGGGGTTGCCGTGCAACTTGTTCTGCCGGTCAGCTTGCTGCGCCCAACGTCCACCCGCGCGGATTTGCGCAACCACCGCAAGATCGCCGTCATCGACGGCGAGATCGGCTATGTCGGTTCGCAGAATATCGTCAATGCCGATTTCAATGCGGGCATCGTCAACCAGGAGCTGGTCGTGCGCACACGAGGGCCCGTGGTTCTCGAATTGCAGGCCGTGTTCGTCGCCGACTGGTTCCTGGAAACCGAGGAGGTTTTAGACGATCCGGCCCTTTTCCCCGAACCGAGGCGCTTGGGTGACATCGTCGCGCAGGTCTTGCCGAGCGGGCCGGATTATCCGGAGGCCGGCACGGGACGGTTGATCGAGGCGATGGTTCATGGTGCGCGCAAGCGCGTCGTGATGACGACGCCCTATTTCATTCCGAACGAGGCGCTGCTCAACGCGCTGGAAACCGCCGTGCTGCGCGGTGTTGAGGTGCACATCGTGCTGTCCCGCCCGGTCGATCAGGTGCTCGTGAACCTCGCACAGCGCTCCTATTACGCGGAACTGCTTGAGGCTGGCGTCAGAATCCACCTCTATCGTGACAAGCTGCTCCACGCGAAGACCGTGAGCGTGGACAACCGGGTTTCGCTGATCGGGTCGAGCAACATCGACATCCGCTCTTTCGTCCTCAATGCCGAGGCCAGCGTGATTTTGTTCGACCGGGAGGTCAACCGATTGCTGCGCAAGGAGCAGGAGCGCTATTTCGCCGCGAGCGAGACGCTGACGCTCGAAGCATGGAACGCTCGGCCGCTTTACGCGAAAGCGACCGAGAATATTGCGCGCCTGATGAGCCCGCTCTTGTGAGCGGTTGCGTCGGCGCTAGTCGTGCTTGCGCTTCTTCGGCTTCTTGTGGGGAGGCTTGCCAGGCGCAAATTTCTCGGGCGATTTTCCCGGAGCGAATTTGCCACCCTTTTTCGGCCCCCCGCGAGGCACGCCACGAGGCCCGCCGTCGTCCCGCTTGTCGCCACGGACGAACTCCGCCGGCTCGATGCGGATGTCCTCGTCATTCGTCTTCCGCACGGCGGCGGCGAATTTGGGTGCGTGGGATTTCGCGATCTGGAATTTGCTCTCGCGGTCGAAGATCTTGATCGAACCGATCTCATTACGCGTGACGTGGCCGAGGCGGCAGATGATCGGCAACAGCCAACGGGGGTCGGCATTGTTGCGGCGGCCGACGCTCATGCGGAACCACACCATGTCGTCGGACGCGCCGTAGGACTCGTCTCCCGATGCCGCGCGACCGCGCTCTCGCGGAAGGCCACGCTCGCCACGGGATCGCTCTTCCTGCCGCTCGCGCTTATCCTTGCGCTGGCGCGGCTCGCGCTCGCCCCCCGCATCGAAGATGTCTTCCGGTGCAGGAAGCTGCGCCCGGTGGAACCGCACCAAGGCCATGGCGACCTCTTCGGCGGAACGTTCCGCCAGAAGCGCTTTAGCTATGGTGAGGTCTTCTTCGCTTGCCTCTTCCGAAAAGGCCGGGTCCTGCAGCAGGCGCTGGCGGTCCTGCTGGCGAATTTCGTCGGCGGACGGCGGGCCGCCCCAGGTGACGTCGATGCCGGCGGAATCGATCAGGCGCTCGGCCTTGCGGCGGCGGGTGTAAGGCACCAGCATCACGCAGACGCCTTTGCGCCCCGCGCGCCCCGTGCGGCCGCTGCGGTGAAGCAGGGTTTCGTGTTCGTTCGGCAGATCGGCGTGAATGACGAGGCCGAGATCAGGCAGGTCGATGCCGCGTGCGGCGACGTCGGTCGCGACGCAGACGCGCGCCCGCCCGTCACGCAAGGCTTGCAGTGCATGGCTGCGCTCGTTCTGGCTCAGCTCGCCCGACAGCGCGACGGCGGCAAAGCCGCGTTCACCGAGGCTCGCGTGCAGATGGCGGACCGCCTCGCGGGTATGGCAAAAAACCATCGCGCCGCGCGCATCGAAGAAGCGCAGCACGTTCACGACAGCAAGCTCGACCTCGTTCGGCGCGATGCGCACGGCGCGGTACTCGATGTCGCCATGAGGCTGGTTTTCGACAATCGTGTCGATGCGAAAGGCGTCGCGCTGATAGCGGCGCGCCAAGGTCACGATGTTGCGCGGCAGCGTTGCCGAGAACAGAAGCGTCCGGCGCTCCGGCGGCGTGGCGTCGAGGATGAACTCAAGGTCTTCGCGGAAGCCGAGATCGAGCATCTCGTCGGCTTCGTCGAGCACGATGGCCCTGAGCTTGGAAATGTCGAGTCGTCCGCGCTCCAAATGATCGCGCAGGCGGCCCGGCGTGCCGACGACGATGTGACAGCCATCCTCCAACGCGCGCTGCTCGCGCCGCACGTCCATGCCGCCGACGCAGGAGGCGACACGTGCGCCAGCCGGGCCATAGAGCCAGATCAGCTCGCGGTTGACCTGAAGCGCCAGCTCGCGGGTGGGCGCAATGATGAGCGCCAAGGGCTCCCGCGGCGCGCCGAATCGCTCCGCTTGCCCCAAAAGGGTCGAAGCCATGGCAAGGCCGTAGGCCACGGTCTTGCCGGAGCCGGTCTGGGCGGAAACGAGCAGGTCGTGGTCCAGCGCCTCCGGCTGGAGCACGGCGGCCTGGACGGGAGTCGGGTCGTTGTAGCCTCGATCGGCAAGAGCGCGTTCGAGGCTAGGATTGGTCTTGGGAAAGGGCATGAACCGCCTATTCGAGCGGAATTCTTCCGCTGTGTCAGCGCGTCCGCCCTGTCTCTTCAATGGGATGAAAGGAGCCTCGTCAGGCTCCGGCCGATGGGTTAGTGCGTAGCGCCTTCGTCGTCGATCTCGTCGATCGACACCAGGAATACGACGTCGATGTCGAGGCCCTCTTCGTCCTCGTCCTCCTCGTTGCCGAATTCCTCGTCCTCTTCCTCCATGACCTCGTTGAAGGCATCGATTTCGTCTTCCGAGGCCGTCCGGGTGACCAGGTCGGCAGAGCCGTCCCAGAGGGGGCGCCCCTCGCTCTTAAACGACAGAAGGTCGTCTTTGAAGCTGTCGCTAAGGAAGAGTTCCTTCGCCTGCTCCTCATCGGCGTTGGTCACGGCCACGGCCGTCCCGGCAATCTCAAGCGTATACATGGGTTCTTCCTTCGATAAGGGCAGTTCGATCATAGGCTCTAACGCCCATGACTGCCATTCCGCTCAGCGTTTGCCAAGCTTGGAATGCTCATTCGCCTGCTGGGCCTGGGCATAGGCGAGGGTGTGGGCCTGCTCGTTGCGGCGATCGCCCGCGTGGCCCTTCAGCCAGACCCAGGAGACGGGCCGCTCCTGTATCAGGGCGGCGAGGCGCTGCCAAAGATCCCGGTTCGCAAGCTTTCCACCCTTCACGATGCGCCAGCCGCGTGAGCGCCACCAGGGCAGGCGCTCGGTCGCGCCGGAAACGACATAGTGGCTGTCGGTGTGGATGCTGGCGGAAAGGCCGGGCGGGAGGGCCTCCAGTGCGGCGATGGCGCCCATCAGTTCCATGGCCGTGTTCGTCGTCGAGGCGCTTCGTCCCGTAACCAGCCGCTCCTCGTCGCCGATGAGGATGACGGCAGCATAGCCGCCCGGGCAATTTCCGCCGCTGCCGATGCAGGCGCCGTCGGTGTAGATGACCGCTTGCGCCGTCATGCGGACATCAGCTGCCAGAACTCGGCTTCGCTGAGAATGGAGAGAGGATGCCCGCCGGCCACGAGCCGCTCCGCCTCGCGCACCTTGGAGCTTTTGTCCGAGGTGGTGCGTTCCGTTCCGACGCAGAGGATGGTGGTTTCGGGCGAGATGGTCGCGCCGACGGTGAAGCCGCGCTCCCCTGCCAGCCGCGTCGCCTCCTGGCGCGTCACCCTCAGCCGCCCGGTGAACACGACCGTCTTTCCCGCGTGGGGGCCTTCGCCCGTTCCGCACTGGACGATGGAGGTCCGCAGGTGCGCGCGCGCCGCGACGGTGGAGACCCAGTCGCTCGCAGTCTTGCCGCTCTCGGTGAGCGCCCGGCGGAAGATGTGGGCGGTTGCCACCGCGTCCTCGAGCGCGTCGTGGTGGCGGAATTCGATCCCAAAGTGCTGGGCGAGGTTGCCGAGCGAATAACCGCGCTTGGCGAATTGCTGCCATGTGCGACGCACGACGGTCTGGTTGTCGAGCCAATAAGCGTCGACAGCGGGAACCCCGTGCTTTTGGCAGGCCCTGGCGATGGCGAGCCGGTCAAACGAGCCGTGCGTGACGATGATGCGCTGATGGAGGAGGGGCGACAGCTCGTCCAGAACCTCGGGAAAGGTCGGGCAACCGGCCACATGCTCCGGCTCGATGCCGTGCACCTTGATGTTCCAGTAGTCGAAATGATCCTGCGGATCGATGAGGCGGGAAAGCGTTCCTGCAATCTCTCCGTTTTCGACCAGCACGATGCCCACCTGGCAGATGGAGGCGCTGTCGGGATTGGCCGTTTCGAGGTCAAGGACGAGGTAATTCATGTGCGCTTTGTTCTACGGCCGGGCAATTTTGTCGAGTCGGGTGCTCAAAAGGTGTAGCGCACTCGCCTCGTGCAGCACCGGTGTCGGGCAGGGCATTTCCATAGCCCTGGAACGGGTTTAGGCTTTGCCGATGACCTCGCCAGCGCTTCCTTTTCCGCTGCTTCAGGCTCTCGTCGGCGACGAGGAGATGGCCGCGTTCTTCTCGAACGAGGCCGAACTCGCCGCCATGTTGCAGACGGAAGCCGCGCTGGCGGAGGCCGAAGCCGAAATCGGGCTGATCGCGGAAGAGGCGGCTTACCGCATCGCGCAAGCTTGCCGCGCCTTTCAACCGGACTGGAATGCGCTCGCCAAAGGGCTGGCGCAGGACGGCGTGGTTGTTCCGGAACTCGTGAAGCAGTTGCGCGCCGCCGTGGGCGAGCCGCACGCCAGCGCAGTGCATCTCGGCGCGACTAGCCAGGACATCGTCGACACTGGCCTCGTGCTGCGCCTGAAAGGCGCGACAGCGCTCCTGCTGCAGCGCGTCGAAGCGCTCGTCCTCACGTTTCACGAGTTGAAGCGACGTGACGGCGCGACGCCGCTCATGGCCCATACGCGGATGCAGCAGGCGCTGCCCTT
Organism: Microvirga terricola; assembly: GCF_011777495.1. Lineage (GTDB taxonomy): Bacteria > Pseudomonadota > Alphaproteobacteria > Rhizobiales > Beijerinckiaceae > Microvirga > Microvirga terricola. Next base: position 562,734 of record NZ_JAATJS010000002.1, read on the forward strand.
CACCGCCGCCGACAAGATCGACACCTGGATCGGCCCGCTCGATCGGCATGGCGAAACGTTGAGGGAAATAGCGCCGCGTCTCCTGTCTCTCCAACTTGGCGGCCCCATTGGCACACGTCGCGAGTTAAAGGGGCATGGCGATGCGGTCGCTGATGCGATGGCTGATCGTCTCGATCTCGGTTACGCGCCGTCCTGGCATTCGCAGCGCGACAGGATCGGCGAGTTCGCCTCGTGGCTGTCGCTTCTCTCCGGTACGCTCGGCAAGATCGGACAGGATATCGCACTGATGGCGCAGAACGAGGTGGGCGAGGTGCGGCTGGCAAGCGGTGGCGGCTCGCCCGCCATGCCGCACAAGTCCAATCCCGTTCCAGCGGAGGTACTGGTGACGCTCGCGCGCTTTAATGCGGGATTGCTCGGTACGCTGCATCAGGCGCTCGTGCACGAGAACGAACGGTCAGGTGCGGCCTGGACGCTCGAATGGATGGTTCTGCCGCAGATGGTCGTGGCGGCGGGAGCGGGGCTCAACCATGCGCATGCGCTTTTGCAGAGCCTGACCTTCCAGCCTTCGTCCGCGCGCTGAGCTAGCCTCGGCGCTCTGCTCATTTTCGAGGTGCGGAAGGCATTCTCGTCCCGAGGCCGTCGTGCATGAAGAATCGATCCCACCGGTCTCCTGCTGGGATGGCCGCTCGGCGGGCTTGCTCTCGCGGGCGTGGAGGGGGCGGTCCATTCTCTGGCGGATGACCTAGATCCTCCACACTTTTCCGGACACCGATTCCTTTGGCCGCAAGATGCAGCGGATCGAGTTCGACTATCTGGTCAGCTCCCCGGCAGCGGCTCGGGCGATGGCGGAAAACTATACAGGGCTTCCGATCTAGGAGGTGGGCCGTACCCCGAAGGGATGTGAAAAGCCGTTAAGACCAGTATGGACACGAAGCGACCAATATGAGACCAGTTAGGGGTGAACGAAACTGGTCCCATCCCGCGCTTCCGGTCCTTGTACCGGCAGTCCTTACCCGGTTCTCGCGTGAACGAGGACGGGCTCGGCTTGTGCGGTCGCCATGCCTGGATCATCGATGGAGCGACCGGGGTGTCAGTCCAGCGGCTGCCCGGTGCTTCCAGTGACGCAGCCTGGCTCTCGGGGGAAATCAGTACGAAAATTCAAGACCTTGCCGCCTCCGAACGGGCCGCTGAGGCGATTTTCGGAGCCCTCGAAGGCGAGATTAGCCGCGTTTTCACGAAAGCCATACCGCCCGCTGACGCGGCGAATGACGACCACGCGCCGTCCGCCTGCCTCGGTCTCATCGGCCTCCGCTCCGGCTTAAAAGGCGAGACGGTGGTCGAGGGCTCTTTCCTTGGCGATGTGGTGGCTTTGGTGCCGACGGAACAAGGTGTCGTCCGCTGGACGGATGAGAGGGCCAAACCCTTTGAAAAGCGTACGCTTGCCGCTCTTGGCGGCGCGACGCGCGAGCCGGGTCAGGTCCCCGAGGCGGTAAGGCGGCAGATTCTGGAAAATCGGACCAAGCTTAATCGGCCGGACGGCTATTGGGTGGTCAATCCGCTCCGGTCCTGGGCCGGGCGGGAACTGCGTTTCGAGGCGCGCCTTGCGCCGGACCAGCCCATCGTGCTGGCGACAGATGGTTTCATGCGACTCGTCGACGTGTTCGCGACCTATTCCGACGCCTCCCTCCATACCGCGCTGGCGCAGGGCAGGGGCGAGGCCTTGATGCAAGAGTTGCGGGACCTGGAGAGCGGCGACCCGATGGCGGACGCCTATCCTCGTGTTAAGACTCACGACGATGCGACGGTTCTCGTGATCGCAGCCGAGTCATACGGCTAAAGGAATTCCGAAGGCGCGGAGCGCTATTCGGTGGGAGGAAGGACTTCAATGATGAGGGACAACATGAAACTGACGAGACGCATTCTGATGGGCGCCGCCGTGGGCGGCTACCTTCTGTCGGGCGCGGCTGCGATGGCCAAGACCGAGCTGACGTTCTGGAGCTGGCGCCAGGAGGACAAGGCCTTCTACCAGGACATCATCAAGAAGTTCGAGGCGAAAGAGCCCGAAATCTCGGTGAAATTCGAGACCTACGCACCTGAGAACTACCAGACCATCCTGTCCACGGCGCTGGCCGCCGGACGCGGTCCGGACGTGATCCAGGTTCGCGCTTACGGCAACCTTGAAACCATCGCGACCCCCGGCTACCTCCTCGCGCTCGACAAGCAGAGCGTGCCAGAGCTAGCGAACTTCCCCGATTCCGCTCTCGCCGCCGAGACAGTGCGCGCGGACGGCAAGGTCTATGCGGTGCCCTTCGCGACGCAGACCATGTTGGTCGTCTACAACAAGAAGATCTTCAAGGACGCTGGCGTGAACCCGCCGCAGACCTGGGACGAGCTTGTTGCGCTAACCCAGGCCCTCAAGGCCAAGAACATCACGCCTTTCGCCAACGGCACGGCGACCGCGTGGCAGAACGAGACCATCGTCGCGGCGCTTCTCAGCTCGCAGCTGGGCAAGCAGTTCGAGGATGACATCGTCTCCGGCAAGGCGAACTTCACCGATGCGCGTTTCGTCAATGCGCTCGCCAAGCTGAAGGACATCAGCGCGAACTTCTCGCCGAACTTCACGGGTGTCGATTATCCGTCCTCGCAGCAGCTCTTCGTGGCTGGCCGCGCGGCGATGTTCGCAGGCGGTTCCTTCGAAGTCGCGAACTTCAAGAGCCAGAACCCGAGCCTCGATCTCGGCGTGTTCGCGTCTCCGGTCGCCAAGGCCGGTGATGAGCGCCTCATCGCTCGCTACTACGACGGCGGTTATGCGGTGAACGCCAAGAGCGACAAGAAGGACGCGGCGGTGAAGTTCATCCGCTTCCTCGCGACCCCGGACTACGGCACTGCCTTCACCAATCAGTTGAAGAACCTGTCGCCGATCAAGGGCATCAAGATCGAGGATCCGATCACCCAGGACGTCGCGAAGCTCGCAGACAACTCCATGTCCTACCTGATGCTCGTGCGCTTCCGCTATCAGGAGCCGAGCGGTTCGGTGCTGCTGCAGTCGAACGTGCAGAAGATGCTCGCTGGTCAGCAGACGCCTGAGCAGGCCGCTGCCGAGATCAACAAGGGCATCACGACCTACTACAAGCCGTTCCAGAAGTAAGACACGCAATAAGTGGCGGTGGGCGTCAGGCCCGCCGCCATTTTTGAAGGTTCAGTCCATGCCCGTTTCGCCCAAACAGGCCCGCACGCTGAAGCATCGGAGCTGGGTGGCTTTTCTCGTCATCCCGCCCATCGTCTTCATGTCGCTGTTCGTGGTCTATCCGATCCTCTCGGCCTTCGCTTACGCCTTCTATGAATGGCGCGGGCTGGCGCGCGGCGACTTCGTAGGCTTGGCGAATTTCAAGGACGTGCTCTTCGGCCCCACCATGGGTCCCGTGGTGTGGAACGCGTTCCTTCATAACGTTTATGCGCTCATTGCGTTGATGATCATCCAGAACGGTGGCGGCTTCCTGCTGGCGTGGCTGCTCTACAAGGAGCCCTTCGGCTTCCGCTTTCACCGCGTCGCGGTTTTCGTGCCGGTGGTTCTGTCGACGATCATCGTCGGCTTTCTCTGGAAGCTGTTTCTCAACCCCAATTTCGGCCTCGTGAACCAAGCGCTTTATTCCGTCGGCCTCGATGCCCTGGCCAAGCCCTGGCTCGGCGATTCGTCGACCGCGCTCGGCGCGCTCATTCTGGCCAATGCCTGGCACTTCGTCGGTTTCCCGACGCTGGTCTATCTCGCCGGCATGCAGCGCATTCCCTCCGAGATCATCGAGGCTGCGCGGCTTGATGGCACGACCGAATGGCAATTGCTGAAGAACGTCGTGTGGCCGCTCGTTGCGCCGAGCACGACCATTCTCTTCACGCTTCTCTTTATCGGCGCGTTCAACTGGTTCGAGATTCCTTATGTGATGGTCGGCCTCGACGGCTCACCCTTCGGATCGACCGATGTCTTAGGCCTCGTCTTCTATCGCACCGCCTTCGGCAACCAGAGCGCCAGCATCCAAAATTTCGGGCAGGGCTCGGCGCTAGCGACAATCCTGTTTTTGTTCATCGTCGTGTTTGCATCGCTGCTCACCCTGTGGCTGCGCCGTCGGGAGATCCAGTTTTGACCATCGCTTTCGCGCCATCCACCGTCGCCGCCCGCTCCAGCGAGACGCGGGCGATGTCCTTCGCGTTCCTGGCTCAGATCATCCTGATCCTGAACTCGTTCGTCATGCTCTACCCCGTGGTCGTGATGGTCTTTTCGGCCTTCAAATCGACCGGCGAGATTTTCGAGCATCCCTTCGCGCTTCCCGATTTCACGCAGGTGCAGAACTTTGCCCGCGTGCTCGGCGAAACGTCGATGCCGACCTACTTCCTCAATTCCATCGTCGTTACCGGCGTCTCGATCCTCCTCATCCTCTTGCTCGGCACCATGGCGGGCTACGCGGTGGCGCGCTATGAGTCTCGCACGAACACGGTCGTCCTGCTGTTCTTCCTCGCGGGGCTCATGCTCCCGCTCAAGCTTGCAGTCATTCCGCTCTTCATCCTGCTGCGCGACCTGAGCCTGCTCGACAGCCGATGGAGCCTGATCGTCACCTACACGGCCATCGGCCTGCCATCGGCGGTGTTCATCATGGCCGGCTTCCTGCGCTCGCTGCCCTCAGAACTGGAGGATGCGGCGCGCATCGACGGGGCTTCCGAGCCGCGTATCATGTGGTCTGTCATGCTGCCGCTCGCGCGCCCGCCCATGGCCATTGCCGCGATTCAGAATGCGGTGCCGATCTGGAACGACTTCTTCTTCCCGCTGGTCTTCATCCAGACGGACTCGGCCAAGACCCTGCCGCAGGGCCTCACCACCTTCATGGGCGAGTACACGACCGATTGGGGCATGCTGTTTGCCGGCCTCACCATCGCGGCGGCTCCGATCACGCTTCTTTATATCGCGTTGTCGCGCCAGTTCATTCAGGGCATGACCGCTGGCGCGGTGAAGTAGGAGAGTGGCGATGCTGATTCCAAAAGGCGCTCTCGTCGTCTCCTGTCAGGCGCGCGCAGACAATCCTTTGCACGGCCCGATCTTCATGTCCGCCATGGCCCGCGCGGCAGCGGCGGGTGGCGCGAAGGGCTTTCGCGCCAACGGCGCGGAGGACGTGGCGGCGATCCGCGCTGTTTCCACCATGCCGATCATCGGCATCTCGAAGGTGTGGGACGACCGTTTCCCGGTCTACATTACGCCCGATTTCGACAGCGCCTCGCGCATCGCGGCGGCAGGAGCCGACGTCATCGCGCTCGACGCGACCCCGCGTCCGCGCAACGGCGAACCGGTGGACCGGCTGATCGCGCGTATTCGCAGCGAGTTGAAGCGCGAGGTTTTTGCCGACATCTCCACGCTGGAGGAGGGCAAGGCCGCGAGCGCCCATGGCGCGACCTACATCGCCACCACGCTTTCAGGCTACACGGAAGAGACCGCAGCGACGAAGACGCTGGGTCCCGATCTCGACCTTCTCTCCGCACTCGTGGCTGCGGTGCCGACGCCCGTCATTGCAGAGGGATGCTTCGACACGCCTGAGCTGGTGGAGGCCGCTTTCGAGTGCGGCGCGTATGCGGTCGTCGTCGGCACGGCAATCACCAATCCTCGTGAAATCACCAAGAAATTCGCTCGCGCCACTGAGCGCTGGGCGTCCTAAGAACCGGAGACTGTCATGGCGAATGTCTCGATCCGCGACATCAAAAAGTCCTTTGGCCCCGTGTCGATCATCAAGGGTGTCGACGTCGATATCGAAGACGGCGAGTTCGTCATCCTCGTCGGCCCGTCAGGCTGCGGAAAATCCACGCTGCTGCGCATGATCGCGGGGCTTGAGGACATCACGAGCGGCGAAATCCGCATCGGCCCACGCGTGGTCAACGACGTGCCGCCGAAAGATCGCGACATTGCCATGGTGTTCCAGAGCTACGCGCTCTATCCGCACATGACGGTTGCGGAGAACATGGCGTTTTCGCTCAAGCTCAAGGGCGTGCCGCAGGCCGAGCAGAAGAAGCGCGTGTCGGATGCGGCGACTTCGCTTGGTCTGACGCCGCTGCTTGATCGCTATCCACGCCAGCTCTCCGGCGGCCAGCGCCAGCGTGTCGCCATGGGGCGCGCCATCGTGCGCGATCCGCAGGTGTTTCTGTTCGACGAGCCGTTGTCGAACCTCGATGCCAAGCTGCGTGTGGCGATGCGCGCGGAAATCAAGGAATTGCACCAGCGCCTCAAGACCACGACGATCTATGTCACGCACGATCAGATCGAAGCCATGACCATGGCGGACAAGATCGTGGTGATGCATGACGGCGTGGTGGAGCAGATCGGCGCGCCGCTCGAACTTTACGACCGGCCCGCCAACCGTTTCGTTGCCGGGTTTATCGGCTCGCCGTCCATGAACTTCATCGACGGTCATCTCGATGCGGGCGGCCTCGCGCTGCCGAGCGGGACGGTTCTGCCGCTTCAGGTGCGACCCGCCCTGTCGTCCGACAACAAGCTGACCTACGGCATCCGGCCCGAGCACCTGGAGCTCGCGGCGCCCGGCACGGCGGGAGCGATCCCGGCAACCGTCTCGGTCGTGGAACCGACCGGAGCGGACACGACCCTCATCGCCAAGACCGAGGGCGGTTCGGTTACGGCAGTGCTGCGGGAGCGGTTTCACCTCAAACCCGGCGAGGCCGTGGCGCTGAAACCTGCGATTCATAAGGCGCATCTGTTCGACAGCGCGGGCATCCGAGTTTCGTCGAACTGAGGATCGACGGCAATAACGCAAACGTGACGTGGCGTCTTGCTTTCCCGGGTGTACCCATTCCACACTGGGACAAACGAGGTGCCGCCGTGCTGATCCGCCGTCCGATCGATATTCCCGCTTCCGAGATCACTCCTCGGGAGGTGTACCTCAATCGGCGCCAGCTAATGGCCGGCGCTGCAGGGTTTGCGCTTGCGGCATCAGGCTTGCCGGGCAAGGCGCTGGCCGCGCCGCTGACCTTCGAGAAAAGCCCGCTCTCGGCAACCGACGAGAAGCTGACGAGCCTCGAGGACGTTACGCACTACAACAACTATTACGAGTTCGGCGTGGACAAGACCGCGCCTGCTGCCCATGCCCACACACTCAAAACCTCGCCATGGACGGTGAAGGTTGACGGGCTCGTCGCCAAGCCCGGCGAATTCGCGATCGACGACCTCGTCAAGACCTCGACCTTGGAAGAGCGCATCTATCGGATGCGCTGTGTCGAGGGCTGGTCGATGGTGATCCCGTGGATCGGCTTTCCGCTGGCGGACCTCATCAAGCGCGTGGAGCCGCAAGGAAGCGCCAAGTATGTGGCTTTCGAAACGGTCTATCGTCCACCGGAAATGGTCGGCCAGCAATCCGCCTTCCCGGTGCTCGACTGGCCCTATGTGGAGGGGCTTCGGCTCGACGAGGCCATGCATCCGCTCGCCATCCTTGCGGTCGGGCTCTATGGCGAAGCGCTGCCGAACCAGAACGGCGCGCCCATCCGCCTCGTGGTGCCGTGGAAGTATGGCTTCAAGGGCATCAAGTCGATCACGCGCATCAGTTTCGTCGAGAAGCAGCCTGAGACCTCGTGGAGCCGTCAGGCGCCGGACGAATACGGCTTCTACGCCAACGTGAACCCGAACGTGGACCACCCGCGCTGGAGTCAGAAGACGGAACGGCGGATTGGGGAGGGCGGCCTGTTCGTGAAGCGCCGGCCGACGCTGCCCTTCAACGGCTATGCCGATCAAGTGGCGCAGCTCTATTCCGGCATGGACCTGCGAAAGTTCTACTGATGGCTGGCCAGGCCACAGCACAGCGCGGCAAACACGGCTTTGCCATGCCGCGGGTGCCGAAGATCTTGATTTACATCGTCGGCTTCGTTCCGGCAGTCGTGCTGTTCTATCTCGGCGTCAACGACCAGCTCGGCGCGGACCCGATGCGCTATCTCGAGCAATCGCTGGGCTTATGGGCGCTGCGTTTCCTCATCGCGACGCTCGCGATTACGCCCTTGCGGCAGATCCTCAATATCAACCTGCTGCGCTACCGCCGCGCCATCGGGCTTCTGTGCTTCTATTATGCGGCCTTGCACCTGTTGACCTACGTGGTGCTCGACCAGGGCTTCGATTTCGAGGCGATTTGGACCGACATCGTCAAGCGACCCTACATCACCATCGGCATGGCGACCTTCATCGTTCTGACCCCGCTCGCGGTCACATCGAACAATGCCGCCATCCGCCGTCTCGGCGGCCAGGTCTGGGCGCGGATTCATCGGCTCGTTTATATCGCGGCCATCGGTGCGGCTTTGCATTTCCTCCTCGTGGTGAAATCCTGGCCGCCGGAGCCAATGGTCTATGCCGCCATCGTCGCCTCCCTTCTCGGCTACCGGTTCGTCCGTTCGCTTGTCAAAAGGAGCATGCCGAAGCGCCGGGCCGCTTGAAGACAGGGCGATGTCCATTAGGATGCCATTCATGATGGCGAGCCTTCGCCCCGAATGGAGATCGTTATGAAGCACGTCTGTCGCAGCTTGGCCGGAGCGCTCCGGGTGGTGTCGCTAGGCCTTGTCCTGGCCGGCGTCTCATTGACCTCGATCGCTTATGCGCAGGGCAAGGACGTGGTCGTTTTCGCGGCCGCTAGCCTGAAGAATGCACTCGACGACATCAATGCGGCCTGGGAGAAAGAAACCGGCAAGAAGGCCGTGATTTCCTACGCTGCGAGCAATGCGCTCGCGAAGCAGATCGAAGCCGGCGCCCCGGCGGATATCTTCTTCTCCGCCGATCTCGATTGGATGGACTATCTCGCTTCCAAGAACCTGATCCAGCCTCAGACCCGCTTGAACCTTCTCGGCAACTCCATCGTGCTCGTCGCGCCAAAAGACTCGACCGTGCAGGTGTCGGTTGCGCAAGGTTTCGATCTGGCCGCGGTCCTGGGGCAGGGGCGTCTTGCCATGGGCAATGTGGATGCGGTGCCCGCGGGCAAATACGGCAAGGCGGCGCTGGAAAAACTCGGTGCCTGGAACGGCGTGAAGGACAAGGTCGCTCAAGCCGAGAGCGTGCGCGCGGCACTGCTTCTCGTCTCGCGCGGCGAAGCACCGCTCGGCATCGTCTATCGCACGGACGCCGCTTCCGATCCGAACGTCAAGATCGTCGGTGAGTTTCCGCAGGATAGCCATCCGCCGATCATCTATCCGGTGGCGCTCTTGAAGGCCTCGGCGAAGCCCGATGCGCAGGCTTTCCTGACCTATATGCGCTCGGCGAAGGCCCGTCCATTCTTCGACAAGCAGGGCTTCACGTTCATCAACAAGCCGGTATCCGGTTCGTGATTGATTGGCTGTCCCCGCAGGAGTGGATGGCGGTCCATCTCAGCCTGAAGGTCGCGCTGACGGCGATGGCGGCGAGCCTCGTTCCCGGCATCGTCGTTGCGCTGCTTCTGGAGCGCGGACGTTTCTGGGGGCGTCAGGCGCTTGATGTCATCGTGCATCTGCCGCTCGTGCTGCCGCCTGTCGTGGTGGGTTATTTCCTGCTGCTCTGGTTCGGCAAACGCGGGCCCATCGGGGCGCTCCTCAACGAGTATTTCGGAATCGTGTTCTCGTTCCGCTGGACCGGTGCGGCGTTGGCTTGCGCGATCATGGGCTTTCCGCTGTTGGTGCGCGCCATTCGCCTGTCGATCGAGGCCGTCGACCGCAAACTGGAGGATGCGGCGGGCACGCTTGGGGCAAACCGAGTCTGGGTTTTCCTCGTCGTCACGCTGCCGTTGATCCTGCCCGGCATCATTGCGGGAATGGTCTTGTCCTTCGCAAAAGCCATGGGTGAGTTCGGCGCGACGATCACGTTCGTGTCGAACATTCCCGGTGAGACGCAGACGTTGCCAACGGCCATCTACACCTTCACGCAAGTGCCCGGCGGGGAGGGCGGCGCGCTGCGCCTGACTGTTGTTTCCATCGTGATCTCCGTCGCCGCGCTCTGGGTTTCCGAATGGATGGCGCGCCGAGTCAGGCGGAGGTTTCTGGCCTGATGACGCTCGATCTCGATATCTGCCATCGGCAGGGCTCTTTCACGCTTGAAGCCCGCATTCACTCGGAGGGGCGTCTCACGGCTCTGTTCGGGCAGTCCGGTGCGGGCAAGACGACGATCATCAATGCCATCGGTGGCCTCATCCGCCCGTCGCAGGGTCGTATCGTGGTCAATGGCCGCGTGCTCGTCGATACGCAAAGCGGTATCTTCGTGCCGAAGCATAAACGGCACATTGGCACCGTGTTTCAGGAGGGGCGGCTCTTTCCGCATCTGAACGTGCGCCAGAACCTTCTGTTCGGGCGCTGGTTCACGCCAAGGCGGGAGCGCGTGGCGGATTTCTCGGCAATCGTCGATCTTCTCGGAATCGGCCATCTGCTCGACCGGAATCCCGCCACACTGTCGGGCGGTGAAAAGCAGCGCGTCGCCATTGGGCGCGCCTTGCTCACGGACCCGCAATTGCTCCTGATGGATGAACCTCTCGCATCGCTCGATGAGGCGCGAAAGAGCGAGATCTATCCTTATATCGAGAGGCTGCGGGACGAGGGGAACGTCCCCATCGTGCTCGTCAGCCATTCGGTGACGGAAATCGCGCGGCTTGCGACCTCCATCGTGATCTTGTCCGATGGCCGCGTAACGGCGGCGGGACCGGCGGAAGACATCCTGCGCCAGACGAACCTTTTCCCGCAGACCGGCCCCGCCGAGACGGGCGCGCTCATCGAGACCCACGTTTTACATCACGAGGAGGCCTTCGGTCTCACCGTGCTGCAAACTCGGGCTGGCACCCTGACCGTGCCGCTTCTCGATCTCGCTCCCGGTGCACCGCTGCGCGTACGCCTTCGCGCCCGCGACATTATTCTCTCGCTCCAGCCGCCCGAGGGCTTGAGCGCGCTCAACGTACTACCAGGAAAAGTCTCCTCCATCGGGGAGCCGGACGGGTCGAGTGTCGACGTGATGCTCGATTGCGGTGGCGACAGCCTCGTCGCCCGGGTGACGCGCAAATCGGTGGAGCGCCTCGGCCTGAGGGCGGGACTGCCAGTCCACGCCATCATCAAGAGCATCGCCTTCGACCGCGAGGCGGTTGGCCGCGCTCCGACCGAGGAAACCTGAACATTCCAAGGGTTGCACCCTACCGTGGGCCGTGTAGCCTGCCGCCAGCATTTCGTTTCGAGAAAGAGAGACCATGAACGATCAATTCCGCGCCCCGTCCGCCATGTCCCACGAGGTTCTGCTCGACCGGCTGGCGGAGGTGGCGGTGCGGGTCGGGTTGGGGCTGAACCCGGGCCAGGAAGTCGTCATGACCGCGCCGCTCGAGGCTGCGGCACTCGCCCGGCGCATCACGGAGCAGGCCTACAAGGCCGGCGCATCCCTCGTCACCACGTTTTTCTCGGACGATCAGGCGACATTGATGCGCTATCGCCATGCCCGCGATGAGAGCTTCGATGTTGCATCCGCCTGGCTCTATGAGGGCATGGCGGCAGCCTTCAAGAACGGCGCGGCCCGCCTCGCCATCGTGGGCGACGACCCCTCGCTTCTGGCGAAGGAAGACCCGGAAAAGGTCTCCCGCGCCAACCGCGCGCGCTCCAAGGCCTATCAGCCGGCGCTGAACCTGATCGCGGGTTTCGACACCAATTGGACCATCGTCTCCGCCGCCACCCCGGCCTGGGCGAAGGCGGTGTTCCCGAACGATGCGGAGGAGGTTGCGGTCGCCAAGTTGTGGCAGGCAATTTTCGCCGCCTCGCGGGCGGATGTTGAGGACCCCATCGGGGCATGGGGCATCCACAACCGAAGCCTGCGCGCCCGCACTCGCATGTTGAACGCGAAAAACTACGCCGCCCTGCATTTCCGCGGCCCGGGCACGGATCTGCGCGTCGGGCTTGCGGATGGGCACGAATGGGCGGGCGGCTCGACAACGGCGAAAAACGGTGTCGTCTGCAACGCCAACATTCCGACGGAAGAGGTTTTCACGACCCCGCACAAGGACCGCGTCGAAGGCTATGTCACCAGCACCAAGCCGCTCTCCTATCAGGGCACCCTGATCCAGGACATTCAGGTGAAGTTCGAGGGCGGCCAGATCGTCGAGAGCAAGGCGCGGACTGGCGAGACGGTTCTCAACAAGGTCCTGGACACCGATGAGGGTGCACGCCGTCTCGGAGAGGTGGCGCTGGTGCCTTATTCGTCGCCGATTTCGAAGAGTGGCCTTCTGTTCCTTAACACGCTCTTCGACGAGAATGCGGCGAGTCACATCGCGCTCGGTCAGGCCTACAGCAAGTGCCTTGTGAATGGCGGCAGCATGAGCGAGGAGGAACTCACCTCGCGCGGAGCCAACAAGAGCCTCATCCACATCGACTGGATGATAGGGTCCGATAAGATTGATGTAGATGGAGTCGCGGCAGACGGGACGGCAGAGCCTCTCATGCGCGGCGGGGAGTGGGTGACGCCGTAATGAGAGGGACGGCTGCGGCATTTCTGCCCAGCTTTTAATCCAGCAATTCCTTGCGGCAGTTAAAGAAAGGCTTGACGAAAGCCCCCTGTCGCGGTGTCCTGTGACAGGTATTAAAGAGGTACTGTTCTGACGTTGCGTCAGAGCAGTACTTCAGCATAGCGATGGTTCGATGTCTGACGCCACAGCCAAACGCGGAGCGGCCCGTGAGCCTCTCCTTTCCGTTCGTTCCCTTTCCGTGGAATTCCGGACCGAGCAGGGGCCTTTCAGGGCCGTCAAGGAAGTGAGCTTCGACGTCGAGCCGGGCAAGACGCTCGCCGTGGTGGGCGAGTCCGGTTCCGGCAAGTCGGTTACATCGCTCGCGATCATGCGCCTCACCGACTATACGGGCGGGCGCATCGTGGGTGGCGAAGTTCTGTTCCGCCCGAACGGCGGCGAGGCACTCGATCTCGTGAAGGCATCCGATGACACGCTGCGGAGCATCCGCGGCAAGGACATCGCGATGATCTTCCAGGAGCCGATGACCTCGCTCAATCCGGTCTTCACCATCGGCAACCAGATCGGCGAAACATTGAGCCTGCACGAGGGCCTGAACGCGCGCGAGGCGCGCCTGCGTGCGAAGGACCTGTTGCAGAAGGTTCGTCTTCCCGACGCTGAAAAGCTGCTCGACCGTTATCCGCATCAGCTCTCCGGCGGCATGCGCCAGCGCGTGATGATCGCGATGGCGCTCGCCTGCAATCCAAAGCTGCTGATTGCCGACGAGCCGACGACCGCACTCGACGTGACGATCCAGGCGCAGATCCTCAACATCATCCGCGATCTGCAGCAGGAGATGGGCACTGCCGTCATCTTCATCACCCACGACATGGGCGTGGTGGCCGAAATGGCCGACGACGTGGTGGTGATGTGGAAGGGCGACAAGGTGGAGCAGGCGCCTGTGCGCGACATCTTCGCCGCGCCGCAGCATCCTTACACCCGGGCGCTCCTTTCCGCCGTGCCGCGCCTCGGCAGCCTCAAAGGGCAGCCGTTGCCGAAGCGCACGCCGGTTATGTTGATGGATGGCGGCGAGCCTCGCCAAGTGGGCGAGACTCACGTGCAGAACACCGCCAACTACACGAAGCCGGTCTTGCAGGTGGAGAAGCTCACCACGCGCTTCGACGTGGGCAAGACGTTCCTCGGCCGCGTTACGCATCGCGTGCATGCGGTGGAAGAGGTGAGTTTCGAGATCTATCCGGGCGAGACCCTGGCGCTGGTGGGCGAGTCCGGTAGCGGCAAGTCCACCATCGGGCGCACCTTGCAGCAGCTCATCGAGCCGACCGGCGGCACCGTCCGTTTCGACGGGCGCGACATGAACGCCATGAGCCATGGCGAGCGGCGCAAGCTGCGCCAGCAGATCCAGTACATCTTCCAGGACCCGTTCGCCTCGCTCGATCCGCGCCACACGGTCGGCTACAGCATTGCCGAACCGATTGTCGTCCATGGCCTCATCAAGGACCGCAAGGCCATCGACAAGCGCGTGCATGAATTGATGGAGCAGGTCGGGCTGCAGCCGCAGCACGCCAAGCGCTATCCGCACGAATTCTCTGGCGGCCAGCGCCAGCGCGTGTGCATCGCGCGCGCTCTGGCGAGTGATCCGAAGCTGATCATCGCGGATGAATCCGTTTCCGCGCTCGACGTGTCGATCCAGGCGCAGATCGTCAATCTGTTGATGGAACTGCAGGCGAAGCGCGGGCTCTCCTATCTCTTCATCACGCACGACATGGCGGTGGTGGAGAAGATCAGCCACCGCGTGGCCGTGATGTATCTCGGACAGATCGTCGAGATCGGAACGCGGCAGGCGGTGTTCGAGAACCCGCAACATTCCTACACCCGCAAGCTGCTCTCCGCGGTGCCCATCGCGGACCCGCAGCGCGAGCGCGCGAAAACTCGCATCGAAGGTGAAATTCCAAGCCCGGTTCGGCCGGTCGGGAAAGAGCCCACCATTCACCGCATGCACGAGGTCGAGCCCGGGCATTGGGTCGCGCTGGAAGCCGATGCCATGCGCGGCGCGGCATAAGAACTCTAAACGAGGGGACTGAAAACATGACGTTTTCGAAATTTCTGACGGCTCTCGGCTTCACGGCCGCCGCTCTCGCGGCACCGATGGCTGCTCCGAGCGCGCAGGCCGCCGGCACCTTGACGGTCGGCCTCACCATCGATCCCGGCAGCTGGGACCCGATCGACACCTTCCTGGTGCCGTGGGCTTCCGCCGCGACGAACATCTATGACGGTCTGACCTCGCGCGGGCCGGACATGAAGCTCAATCCCGGTCTCGCGACGAGCTGGGAATTTCTCGACAACAACAACCGCATCCGCTTCAAGCTGCGCCAGAATGTGAAGTTTCACAACGGCGAGCCGTTCAACGCGGCGGCGGTGAAGTTCACCTTCGACCGTCTACTCGGTGACGAGGGCAAGAAGGGGCCGCAGCAGTCGAACTACAATTCTATCGACCACGTGGAGATCGTCGACGACAACACGGTCGATTTCGTGATGAAGCAGGCCGATCCGGTGCTTCTCACCAAGCTCGCCGGCTACGGGGCGATGATCGTGCCGCCGAAGTACCTTCAGGAGAAGGGTGACGAGTATTTCAACACCCACCCCGTCGGCACCGGCCCGTTCAAGTTTGTCGAGTACAACCCGAAGGTCAATCTGACCCTCGAAGCCTTCCCTGAGCACTGGGGCGGCGCGCCGAAGCTCGACAAGGTCGTCTATCGCATGATCGCGGAAGCGAACACGCAGATCGCCGAATTGCAGGCTGGCCGCATCGATATCGCGACGCTCATCCCGTTCGCGCTGACGCCGACTGTGCAGCAGGCGTCGAACCTGCAGCTCGTCAGCATCACCGGCCCGACGGTCGTCGCGCTGCGTCTCAACACGCGTGACGGCATCACGAAGGACGTGAAGGTCCGCAAAGCCCTCAACATGGCGGTCGACCGCGAGGCGATCATCAAGGCCGTTCTGCTCGGCCATGCGAAGCCCATCGCGAGCTTCCAGTCAGAACTGTCCTTCGGCTACGATCCGAACCTGAAGCCGGTTCCCTTCGATCTCGCCAAGGCCAAGCAGCTCTTGCAGGAAGCCGGCGTGCAGCCGGGCTCTGCCATCAAGATCGACTTCCGCGGCAACGACGCAACCTTCCGCGAAGTTGCGCAGGCGGCAGCCGGTTACTTCCAGGCGCTCGGCCTGAAGCCGTCCGTCCAGCCCTACGAGCCGGCGGTTCTGCTCAACGACATCATCCCGAACGGCAAGACGGGCGAAGCCTGGCACAACAGCTGGGGTGGCTGGACCTTCGACTACGACAACACCGCTTACCTGATGTACCACTCGGGTGAGAAGTGGAACCCCTACGGCAACGACAAGAAGCTCGACGAACTTCTGGAAAGCCAGCGCAAGATCTATGACGTGAAGGCGCGTGAGAAGGTTCTTCAGGAAGTGGCGCGCTACGTGGCCGATCAGGCACTCGAAATCCCGCTTTACAACCAGAACACCATTCTGGGCGTGAACAAGCGCGTGAAGAACTTCGTCGCTCCGGCGGACCTGCGCTTCCGCCTCAACGACGTGTCGGTCGACTAAACGATCACTTGAAAGAACAATAAGAAAACAGGATCACGAAATGGCGGGCTTCATCCTCAAGCGGCTGTTGCAGGCTGTCTTCGTGATCCTGGCTGTGACCCTGATCGTGTCGTTCGCGGTCAGGCTGTCGGGCGATCCGGCGATCATGCTCACCGGTGGCGCGGGCGGTGTCACCGAGCAGGATCTCCAGAATATCCGGAAATCGCTCGGCCTCGAACGTCCGTTCATCATCCAATATTTCAGCTTTCTCCAAGGGATCGTCGTCGGCGATTTCGGCCGCAGCTTCATGGGCGGAACGCCCGTGGCGAAGCTGATCGGCAACGCTCTTCCCGCGACACTGCTTCTCGCCTTCGCATCGCTTCTGACCTCGATCGCGTTTTCCGTTCCGCTTGGCGTCTATGCGGCGGTCAAGCGTGGGCGCTGGCCGGACCAGCTTATCCGCATTCTCTCCCTCGTCGGCCTGTCGTTCCCGAACTTCTGGCTCGCGATCATGATGGTGCTGTTCTTCTCCATCTTTCTCGGCTGGCTCCCGCCGAGCGGCATGGAGGGGCCGCAGAGCTTCGTGATGCCCGCGCTCACCATGGCGATCATCCTCACCGCGACAAATGTCCGGCTGGTGCGCACCTCGATGCTCGAGACGCTCTCGCAGCAATACATCATGGTGGCGCGCTCCAAAGGCCTCAAGGATTGGGTCGTGCTCTACAAGCACGCGCTGCGCAATTCCGCCATTCCGCTCGTCACCTATATCGGCCTGCAATTCGGCGGTCTGATCGGCAGCATCGTCATCGTCGAACGCGTGTTCAACTGGCCCGGTATGGGCACGCTCGCCTTCGACGCCATTTCGGCGCGTGATTATCCCGTGCTTCAGGGCACCATTACGGTGCTGGCGCTGTTCATCGTTTTCATCAACATCGTGATCGATATCGCCTACGGCTTCATCGATCCCCGCATCCGGACGGAGTGAGGATCATGGCAACCGCTCAAGCCATCTCTTCAAGCCGCCGGCGCTTCCGGTCGCTCGAATTCACCCTCGGCGCTCTGCTCGCAGGCGGCATGGCCATCGCCGTCGTGCTGTCGCCGTTCCTGTTCCCGGATGGCGGCGAAAGCATGGACCTGATGGCGCGCCTCGTGCCGCCGTTCCAGAAGGCCGCACACATCCTCGGCACCGATCCGCTCGGCCGCGATATGCTCGCGCGCGTCGTCGTGGGTGGAAAGATATCACTGACGGTCGGTCTGCTCTCGATGCTGGGCGCGATGACGCTCGGCACGCTGATCGGCCTTGCGGCGGGCTATTATCGCGGCATTGCGGAAATCCTGCTGATGCGCTTTGCCGACATTCAGCTCGCGCTGCCGTTCATCCTCGTCGCCATCATGTTTCTCGCCATTCTGGGAACCGGCGTCGACAAGGTGATCTTCTTCATGATCGTCGCGCAATGGGTGCAATATGCGCGCCTCGTGCGCGGCTCCGTGCTGGCGCTGCGCGAGCGCGAATTCATTCACTCCGCCCGCGCCATCGGCGTCGGTAACGGGCGGATCATCTTCACGCATATCCTGCCCAACGTGCTTGGTCCCATCGTCATTCTGATGACGCTGAATGTGGCGAACAACATCTTGCTGGAGAGCAGCTTGACGTTCATCGGCCTTGGCGTCGATCCGCTCATTCCGAGCTGGGGCGGCATGCTGGCGGACGGGCGCACCTATCTGCAGACGGCGTGGTGGGTCAGCGTCTTCCCCGGCCTTGCCATCATGTTCACCGTGCTTGGCTTGAACCTTCTTGGCGATTGGCTGCGCGATTTGTTGGACCCGACGGGACAGGCCGGAAAATGACCATTTTGCTTGACGCGCGTATTCCGCGCACCCTCGATGTTCTTCTCCGTGACTGGGCGAGAGAAGAACATCGCGGCGCTCGCCTCGAAGCATGGCTGTTCGAGGATGAGGCGGCCCGGCGCACGGCGGAGAAGGCATTCGCACGTGTCGGCGTCGAAGCCCGCCTGCACAGCGCTTACAAGCCGCTTCTTCATGCGGTGCTTGAAGACATCGACACGCGCGACCTCAAGCGCTTCACGCTTCGCTTTCCAGTCCATGCCAAGGCGAAGCCTCTACGGTTTCTCTCGGAGGCCTATCCGCTGGCTGCTTTGCTAGACGGCGTCGAGACGCATTTCGAGCCCGGCACAGCGGATCTGACCTACCGCGTGACCGCCGAATATCGCGACGGGCGCGTTGCGGAGCACGAGGTTTTCGCGCCGAACCGTCTGCGCAAGAACCATCTCGATGAAACCGACCTGACGCCGACGGGCTGGCTCAGGGTGACGAAGCGCCCCGGCGGCGCGCCCGATCTCGACCACGCGGTCGAGACCGAGGCGGAAGCTGTGTTCCACAAAGTGATGGCCGCCATCGCCGCGCATTCGTGGCCGGCGCAGGAGCCTTATGCGGAAACCATCGCCATCGACGTGACGATGCCCGGCATCGAGCGCGAGCTGCCTTATGGCGATGAAGTCATGAGCACGCGCGAGGCGCTGCACGAGGACTTTTACTTTTCGCTGCTCGAATTCTTCAAGCGTAAATCCGGCCGCCCGCCGGAGGATCGCGGCGTGCAGCCGGGCCAGATCGTGCCGGATATTCGCGCAGGCGAGGGCGACGCGCATGTGCGGTTGGAACTGCGTCCCTTCGGTGCTCCGCAAGATCCGGTGAGGCCCGAGCAGGTGATTGATACCGCCGATGCCGCGCCGGGTCTCGCGCAGATCGACCGGGAGTTCGCAGGCCTGCCCGGCGAGCGGTTCGAAGGCCGCTCCCATGAAGGGCGTCCCATCCGGGGGCTCTACCGCAAGGGCTCGCGCCCGGCGGTTCTGGTGAGTTCGGGCCAGCACGCCAACGAGACATCCGCGCCCGTTGGCGCGCTGCGCGCGATGCGTCGCCTGCTCGCCGATCCGGATGCAAACATCGCCTTCATCCCCGTCGAGAATCCCGACGGTTATGCGTTGCATGGGCGCCTCTGCGAGGGCAATCCGCGCCACATGCACCATGCGGCGCGCTATACCTCGCTCGGTTGCGATGTCGAGTTCGGCAGCGAGCGTCCCACCGCCGAGATCGGCGCGCGCCTCAAGGCGCTGGAACTGTCGGGCGCGCAGCTGCACGTCAATCTCCATGGCTATCCGGCGCATGAGTGGACGCGGCCCTTCACCGGCTATCTGCCGCGCGGCTTCGAATTGTGGACCATTCCGAAGGGCTTCTTCCTGATCCTGCGGCATCATCCATCCTGGACGGATCGCGCGCGGTTCCTTGTCGAGGCCGTGACGAAGCGGCTGGCAGCCATTCCGGGGCTGGTGGAGTTCAACCGGCGGCAGATCGAAATCTGCTCGATCCATACCGGCGGCACGCCCTATGAGATCATCAACGGCGTGCCCTCGCTGCTGACGGCTGAGGAGCGCCATCCTACGCCGCTGACCCTCATCACCGAGTTCCCTGACGAGACGATCTATGGAGAGCCTTATCGCTTCGCCCATACGGTCCAGATGACCACCGTCCTCGCCGCCGAGGAGGCCATGGCCGAGATCATGGCGGCGGTCGCTTAAGCCTAACCGAACGGAGTTTCTGTCAAGATCGCCGCCGCGCCCTATCTAACCACCTCGCGAAGGGGTCCGCCGGTGCCTCTGGCCGTCCGGCGGCCGGGAAGCGAGGTATCGGGCGATGAAACGGTTCGGTTCGAGCGTTGCAGTTGCTTTGGCCGTTTTCCCTACGTTTGGCGGGAAGGCGATGGCGCAGGAGGATGCTTCGGCTCTCGTCGCAGCCTCCGAACAGATCGCGGAAAAAGTTCTCGCTCATGCCGAGACGCTGAGACGAGGGCTCGATCTTCTGCCGGATGCGCTCACGCGGACGGTCCAGTGGATCGTGGATGATCGCCCGCCATTGCGGGCGATGCTGTTTCTCCTTCTCTTCGTCACGGCGACGATCCTCGCGGGTTATGCGCTTGAGAATCTCGCAAGGCGCTTCTGGCGCTCCCGCGATCCGCAGAAGGTGGGGCCGGGGAGGGCCGGATCGCTGCTGCTCAGCCTCCTCGTTCCGCTGCCGTCGCTTGTGTTTTTCGCGTTCCGGGGCTCACCCATCCGGTCGACCGCTTTGGCTCTTGCCGTGGGATGGAGCCTCGTCCACATCATCGGCGCGTTTCTCAAATCTCTCGTCAAACCGCAGAGCGTGGACATCGCGCGAAAGCCCTTGCGGCGGATCCAGCTCTGTCTCGGCGTTCTCGTGTTCAGCTATATCGGCCTTGGCCTGATGCGTATCGCGGGAAGCGAGCCCGAGCCGCGGCTCGCGCTGGTGACGATCTTGTGGGTCGTGTTCATGGGCTTGGGCTTTGCGGCGCTGAAGGCGTTTCGGGATGCGCTGCCGCTCGATTGGGGGCTGCCGCACGAGCGGGGCGATCTCATCGTGCGTTACATCCGTCCGCATTGGTACGGCGTTTCCCTGTTCATGCTGGCCCTGACCGGCGTGGCGGCGCTCGTCGCCTCGATCAACCAGAGCGGCTTCGCCTTCGTAAGGGGGGCGGCCAGCGTTCTTCTCCTCGGCGTCGTCCTCGTCTTCCTGTTCTTGAAACCCGACATCGCGACGGACGAGACACATCCCTGGCGGCAAGCTTTGCGCCGCTGTGCGCGGCTTGCGGTCTTTGCAGGTTACTGGATTGGGCTCGCGCTGATCTGGGGCATCGATCCGCTGCTTCTGGCATCGGACCGCGTGAGCCAGCCAGTTGCGCGGGCGCTGATCGATATTGGCATTGCCTGCGCCGTAGCGCTGATGTTGTGGGAACTTATTCGAACGGCTTTGGATTCTTATGCGGCTCCCGCACCAACCGCGGGAGAGCATGGCGAAGAGCCAGGCCATGCCAAAGCCTCGACGCGCATTCAGACCTTTCTGCCGCTGCTGCGGGCCGCAATCGCCATCTTCATTGCGGTTGTCACTGCCATGGTGATCCTTGCCTCTTTCGGCGTGAATATCGGGCCAATGCTCGCCGGTGCCGGCGTGGTCGGCATCGCCATCGGCTTCGGATCGCAAACGCTCGTGAAGGACGTGATCTCCGGCTTGTTCTTTCTCGCCGACGATGCGTTCCGGCTCGGCGAATACATCGAGATCGGCAACGCGAAGGGCAATGTGGAGAAAATGTCGATCCGCTCCCTTCGTCTGCGTCATCCGCGCGGCCCGCTTTACACGGTGCCGTTCGGCGAGATCCGGCAGATCGTCAATCACAGCCGCGACTACGCCATTGTGAAGATGGAGTTTACCATCGCCTTCGACACCGATCTCGTGAAAGCGAAGAAGATCGTGAAGCAGATCGCCGCCGAGCTGAACAACGACCCCGAGCTGATGCAGCACCTGTTGCAGCCGCTGAAGTTTCAGGGCGTGCGCCGTATGGAGCAATATGGGCTTGTGGTCGGTGTGAAGTACACCGCCAAACCCGGCGAGCAATTCGAGCTGAGGCGCGAAGTTTTCCACCGCATCCGCGATGCATTCTCTCGCGAAGGTATCGACTTCGCGCGCCCGCAGGTCGTGGTGCAGATGCCCCCTGGTGTCGATAATCCCGAAGTGGTGAAGGCGGCAGTGCTGAGCACCTTGAACGGCGGGCCTGCTACGCCGGAACAGGGCAACAAAGCCTGACGTTGGTGGGGCGAAACGACACTCCACTTCGGAGCGAGGACCATGGCGTGGTTGCGCTGGCAGCACAGCGAAAGCGAAACGGCGATCAGGGAGGCCGTTGCGACGCTGCGCGACCAAGGCGAACCGCTGCCGCCTGTTTTTGAGGCGGAAGACTTCGGGGCCATGTTCGATCGCTTTGCCGATGCGCGGGTCGTGCTGCTCGGCGAAGCGACGCACGGCACCTCCGAATTCTATCGCGCCCGCGCGGCGATCACGCGACGGCTCATCGAGGAGCATGGTTTTACCATCGTTGCGGTCGAGGCCGACTGGCCGGATGCCGCGCGGATTGACGCTTATGTCCGGCACAAATCCATCCCGCCGGGCGAGGATGCCGCCTTCGAGCGCTTTCCCACCTGGATGTGGCGTAACGAGGAGGTAGCCGACTTCGCTAACTGGCTGCGCGCGTACAACAAAGACTGTCCGACTGCGCATCGGGTCGAGTTCCGGGGGCTCGACATCTATAGCCTGAATGCCTCTGTCCGCGCCGTGCTTGACTATCTCGACAAGGTCGACCCAGAGGCGGCCGAGGAAGCGAGGGCGCGGTTCGGGTGTCTGAGCCCCTGGCAATCCGACCCGGCGCGCTATGGCAAAGCCGTCCTGACGGGCCAGAAGCGCCCCTGCGACCGTGCGCTCCTCGCGCAGCTTCAGGATATGCTCGACCGCCGGCTCGATTTTCTGGCGGTCGATGGCAGCGACGAGTTTCTGGATGCACTCCAGAACGCCAAGATCGTCCATGCGGCGGAGCACTACTACCGCATCATGTATGAGGGCGCGACGGAGTCCTGGAACCTGCGCGACCGCCATATGTTCGAGACCCTCGAAAGCCTGCTGGCGCGGCGGGAGGAGGCCAAGGCGGTGGTCTGGGCCCACAATTCCCACATCGGCAACGCTTCGGCGACGGCGATGGGTTGGCAGGGCGAGTTCAATATCGGCGGGCTGTGCCGGACCTCCTACCGCGACAAGGCGGTTCTGATCGGCTTCGGCACAGATCGTGGCACGGTTGCCGCTGCGAGCGGCTGGGACGCCCCCATGGAGATCAAGGACGTGCTGCCTGCCCGCCCCGACAGTCACGAGCGCCTGTTCCGTGACACCGGCCTTAGCCGCTTCCTGACCGATTGGCGGGAGAATGGGCAGAGTGATCTCGTCGAGGCCCTGTCCCGACCCCGCCTGGAGCGGGCCATCGGCGTGATCTACCGGCCTGAAAGCGAACTCTACAGCCATTATTTCGAGGCGATCCTGGCCGAGCAGTTCGACGCTTTCGTCTGGTTCGACAAGACCAAGGCCGTGACGCCCCTGTCCCACGCCCACGGGGTGGGGCAGCCGGAGACCTACCCGTTCGGGCTCTGAGGACATTCGTCCGCCTTGCCCCGACCCGGTCCCCCTGCTAACTGACGCGCAACTCCTTCCACCCGTTGTCAGCAGGGCTTATTTCCGTGTCCCGTCAGTTCATCTACCACATGCGTGGCCTCACCAAGACCTATTCCAGCGGGAAGAAGGTTTTGGAAAACATTCACCTGTCCTTCTATCCGGATGCGAAAATCGGCGTGCTCGGCGTCAACGGCGCGGGTAAGTCGACGCTTCTGCGCATCATGGCCGGCATCGACACCGACTGGAACGGCGAGGGTTGGGTAGCGGAGGGTGCGCGCGTCGGCTACCTGCCGCAGGAGCCGCAGCTCGACCCCTCGAAGACCGTGCGCGAGAACGTGCTGGAAGGCGTCGCGCCCCAGCGGGCGATTCTCGACCGCTACAACGAACTAGCCATGAACTACTCGGAAGAGACGGCGGACGAGATGACCCGCCTTCAGGACGAGATCGAGGCGAAGGGCCTGTGGGATCTCGATTCCAAGGTCGATCAGGCGATGGACGCGCTTCGCTGCCCGCCGGACGATTGGGGCGTGGACAAGCTTTCGGGCGGTGAGCGCCGCCGCGTGGCGCTCTGCAAGCTGCTTTTGGAACAGCCCGAACTGCTCCTCCTCGACGAGCCGACCAACCATTTGGACGCCGAAACCACCGCGTGGCTCGAAGGGCATCTGCGCACCTATCCCGGCGCGATCCTGATCGTCACCCACGACCGCTACTTCCTCGACAACGTGACCGGTTGGATTCTCGAACTCGACCGCGGCCGCGGCATTCCTTACGAGGGCAATTACTCCTCCTGGCTGGAGCAGAAGCAGAAGCGTCTCGAGCAGGAAGGACGCGAGGATGAGGCGCATAAGCGCACCATCGAGCGCGAGCGCGAATGGGTGTCGGCCTCGCCCAAGGCCCGTCAAGCCAAGTCGAAGGCCCGTATCCAGCGCTATGAGGAACTCGTCGCCAAGGCGAACGAGAAGGCTCCCACGACCGCGCAGATCATCATCCCGATCGCCGAGCGGCTCGGCAACAACGTCATCGAGTTCGACGGCTTGAAGAAAGCCTTCGGCGACAAGATGCTGATCGATGGATTGTCCTTCAAGCTCCCGCCGGGCGGCATTGTCGGCATCATCGGTCCGAACGGCGCGGGTAAGACGACGCTGTTCCGCATGATCACCGGTCAGGAGCAGCCGGACGAGGGCAAGATCTCCATCGGCGAGAGCGTGAAGCTCGGCTACGTCGACCAGAGCCGCGACTCGCTCGATGCGAACAAGACGCTCTATGAGGAAATCTCAGGCGGCAACGAGGTGCTCTATCTCGGCAAGCGTGAAATCAACGCGCGTGCCTATTGTGGCGCGTTCAACTTCAAGGGCGCGGACCAGCAGAAGAAGGTCGGCGTGCTTTCGGGCGGTGAGCGCAACCGCGTGCACCTCGCCAAGATCCTGAAGTCGGGCGCAAACGTTCTGCTCCTCGACGAACCGACCAACGACCTCGACGTTGATACCTTGCGCGCACTCGAAGAGGCGCTTGAGGATTATGCGGGCTGCGCCGTCATCATCAGCCACGACCGCTGGTTCCTCGACCGCATCGCCACCCACATCCTGGCGTTTGAAGGCGACAGCCATGTGGAGTGGTTCGAGGGCAACTTCGCGGATTACGAGGAAGACAAGAAGCGTCGCCTCGGCGTCGATTCCACCATTCCTCACCGCATCAAGTACAAGAAGTTCTCGCGCTAAAGGATTGGCATGAGCACCGTTCTCATCACGGGTGTCGGACGCGGCATAGGCGAGGAGCTTACCCGCGTCCTGCTCGCCCGTGGAGATCGGGTGATCGGAACCGTTCGCGATCCTGCGAAGGTACTGGCCGAATGGCGGACCTACGTCGAGAATGGGCAGCTTCGGTTGCTCAAGCTCGACGTGCGCGACGAAGTCTCGATTGCCGAAGCGGCGAAGCAGGTTGATGAGCCCGTCGACGTGCTCATCAACAATGCGGGCATCATCGGCCCGCAACAGCAATCGACCCTCGACATGGATTTCGAGGGCTTTCTCGATACGTTGCGCGTGAACACGCTCGGACCGCTGCGTGTCGTCCAGGCGTTCCTGCCGCACCTGCGCCGGTCAAGTGAGGCCAAGGTCGTGACGGTCTCAAGCCGCATGGGCTCCCTGTCTCACGCCAAGTCCGACCGGATCGCCTATCGCACCTCCAAGGCTGCGGTGAACAAGGTGGTGCAGGGCCTTGCCACCGACCTTGCAGATGATGGGATCACGGTGATTTCCGTCCACCCCGGCTGGGTGCAGACCGACATGGGCGGTGCCAGTGCGGATATTACCGTGCAGCAGAGCGCCGCCGGGCTGGTCAAGCTGATTGACGACCTGACCGTGGCGCAGACGGGCAGCTTCTTCGATTGGACGGGGGAGGCCATCCCCTTCTGACCAGAGGCCGGTCGGGAGTATCTATTTATTCCCCTAAAGGCAGTTGGGTTTGGCGCTGAAACAGTGTATGACCCTTGAGGCACGAGACACAAGAAAGAGAAGTTCACGTGCCCGCCGATCAAATTTCTCCCTTCAAATCCGTCGCCTCTCCCGAAGAAGCGGTTGCCCAGCTGATCCGGCTGCATGACGCCGCCATCGATGCGCAACGCCATGCGCTTGAACACTTTTTTGCCACTGGAACAGCGCCGACCGCCGGCGAGAGGGCGCGCTTTCGCTATCCCGAACTGCGGGTAATCTACCGCGCCAATTCAGTGCCGCCGGTCAAGCAGCGGGCGTATGCCAAGTTTCAGGGGCCGGGCGTCTATGCGACGACCGTGACGCAGCCAGATTTCTTCAAGTCCTACCTGCTGGAACAGCTGAACTATCTCGTACGCGACTACGGCGCAGTGCTGGAAGTCGGCGTCAGCGACCAGGAGATTCCCTATCCTTACGTCTTCGAGCGCGGCGACGAGCTCGGGCGCGGCGCGCATTCTGCAGCGGAGCTCGCCCAGCATTTTCCGACGCCGCTTCTCGCCAAGGTGGGCGACGAGATCGCCGACGGAGCCTGGATTTTCCATGAGGGCGAGCCGCGTCCGCTCTCGCTGTTCGACGCGGCGCGCGTGGATTACTCGCTGCGCCGTCTGGTGCATTATACCGGCAGCGATTGGCGCTCGATCCAACCCTGGATTCTTCTGACCAACTATCACCGCTATGTGGATCAGTTCGTCCGTTGGGCGGTGGGCGAATTGTCGAATGACAAGAGCCCTTACATTAAGCTGGTCCTGCCGGGCGGCATCACCATTGAGCGCGGCCTTGACGAGTCGGCTGTCGCGGAACTCGTGGCCTCATCGCCGTGGCATCGTTTCCAGATGCCGGCCTATCACCTCGTCCACCGCGATGGACATGGCGTGACACTGGTCAATATCGGCGTCGGTCCCTCGAACGCCAAGAATATCACGGACCATCTCGCAGTCCTCCGTCCGCATTGCTGGCTGATGGTCGGGCATTGCGGAGGCCTGCGTCAGTCTCAAACCATCGGCGATTACGTGCTGGCTCACGGCTACCTCCGCCGCGACCGCATTCTCGATGAAGCCGTGCCGCCGGAAATCCCGATCCCGGCACTGGCCGAGGTTCAAGTGGCGCTGCAGGAGGCTGCCGCCCGCGTCACGGGTGAGCGGGGCGAAGAGTTGAAACGCCGCCTGCGCACCGGCACGGTCGTGACCTATGACGACCGCAACTGGGAACTCCGCTGGAGTCAGGAGCGGCGACAGATCAATCTTTCCCGCGCCATCGCGGTGGACATGGAAAGCGGCACCATCGCCGCGCAGGGGTATCGCCTGCGGGTGCCCTATGGCACGCTGCTCTGCGTCTCAGACAAGCCACTGCATGGTGAGATCAAACTACCGGGCGCGGCGAACGCCTTCTATGAGCGCGCCGTAAGCGAGCATCTGATGATCGGCCTCGCCGCCATCGACATCTTGCGCGATCAACGCTCGTCGCT
This sequence comes from Microvirga terricola, assembly GCF_011777495.1. GTDB lineage: Bacteria > Pseudomonadota > Alphaproteobacteria > Rhizobiales > Beijerinckiaceae > Microvirga > Microvirga terricola. The sequence goes on from NZ_JAATJS010000002.1 coordinate 589,826, forward strand.
GCATTCGCGCAAGCTGCGCAGCTTCGACGAGCCACCTTTCCGCTAAGTCTTGTCGCGCATGGCCGCGCCGTTCAGGCGCGGCCATGTTTCGCAAAATATCTTAAGGCGCCTGCGTTCCGCTCATCGCCTGACGGACGAAGGCGACGATGAGGGTCAAAATCGCGCCGCCGACGCCGCCGCTTGCGATTTGGCTGATGATCGCACTGATATCCATTCCGCCCATCGTCGCTGCGGTTCCTGCCGCTCCGGTTCCGAGCATCATGCTCAGAAGCTGTCCGCCGCCGATGCCGCCGAGCGCGCCGGCGATGGTGTTGCCCACCGCGCCGAGATCGACCCGGTCGGAGGCCTTGCCGACGGCGTTGCCGCCGATAATGCCGCAAACGATCTGGATAATGAGATTGAGAAGCACCGTACTCATGGTCACGCCTTTCACATCGAGAAAGGTCGGAGCCATTCACGGTTACGGTCGCCGCCCTGGGGTCGACCTTTCAATGTCGTGAAATTGCGAGGCTGCGGGCCCAGCTTCCATGATTTTCGTCAAGACTTTCCGGCTTCTGTGAGGGCGAGAAAAGATGCCGCAGGCCCGATGGCAGATATTGGCTCGGTGAGTGGAACCCTCTGAGGCCCTTGCAGTTTCCCCAAAACGGATATAAACATATCTTTATATGTGAGATCGTGTTTCAAGATGGCCGAGAAAGCAGCTCCATCATTGGATTTGACACTGAGCATCCTGCGCGCGGCTGCCGAGGAAACGCGCCTGCGCATCCTGTCGCTCCTCGTCGAGGGTGAGCTCTCAGTTTCCGATCTCACCGACATTCTAGGCCAGTCCCAGCCTCGCATTTCCAGGCATCTGAAGCTTCTGGTGGAGGCCGGGCTCGTGGAACGGCACAGGGAAGGGGCGTGGGCCTTCTTCCGCCTCATGGATCATGGCGCGGCCGCGCCCATTTTGCGCCCGATGCTGGACAATCTCGACCGTTCCGACCCGCAATTGCTCGAGGACCGGACGCGGCTTGAGGCCGTGAGGGCCCAGCGCTCGCAAGCTGCGCAGGCCTTCTTCTCACGCCTCGCGCCGGAATGGGACCGGCTGCGGTCGCTTCATGCGCCCGAGGCGGTCGTCGAGGCGGCGGTGCTCGAAGCCCTTGGGTCGAAGGCGATCCGCAATCTCGTCGATCTCGGCACCGGCACGGGGCGGATGCTGCAGCTTCTCGCACCGCGTGCCTCGCGTACGGTGGGGCTCGATGCCAGTCACGCCATGCTCTCCGTCGCGCGTGCCAATCTGGAGAAAGCGGGGCTCCCGCGCATCGAATTGCGACAGGGCGACATCTACGCGCCGCCGTTTCCCCGCAACACGTTCGATCTCGTCGTCATTCATCAGGTGCTGCACTACCTCGACGATCCGGCCCGCGCGATCCGCGAGGCGGCGCGGCTCGTCGCGCCGGGCGGGCGTATCCTGGTGGTCGATTTCGCGCCGCATAATCTGGAATTCTTGCGGGAGACGCAGGCGCATCGCCGCCTCGGCTTCGCGCCCGATCAGGTCGCCGGTTGGCTCGACGAGGCCGGGCTCGATTGCACACTCACCCGCGAGATCGCTCCCTCCAAGAAGGGCGCGGAACAATTGATCGTTTCCCTTTGGCTGGGTCAGGACCGACGCGTGGCGACGGATTGGCCTCTGGCTGAAACCGACAAAGAGGTTGCCTGATGTCGCCGCTCACTCTCCGCCCCAGCCGACAGAGCACCGGATCGATCAAGGTTTCCTTCGAGTTCTTTCCACCGAAGACGTCCGAGATGGAGACGACCTTGTGGTCGTCCATCGAACGGCTTGCGCCTTTGTCTCCGCAATTCGTGTCGGTGACTTATGGCGCGGGCGGCTCCACGCGCGAGCGCACGCACGCCACCGTCTCGCGCCTCGTGCGCGAAACGAGCCTGAAGCCCGCAGCCCACCTGACCTGCGTCGCAGCGTCCAAGCAGGAGGTCGATGGCGTGATCCGCTCCTATTGGGATGCGGGCGTGCGCCATGTGGTGGCTTTGCGCGGCGATCCAGTCGGCGGCATCGGCACACGGTATGAGCCGCACCCGGACGGCTATCATCAGACCAGCGATCTCGTTGCCGGCATCAAGGCGATCGGCGATTTCGAGGTTTCCGTTTCGGCCTATCCCGAAAAGCACCCCGAGGCCGCGTCTCTTGATGCAGACATCGATGCGTTGAAGGCGAAGGTCGAGAGCGGCGCGGACCGCGCGATCACACAGTTCTTCTTCGATAACGATCTCTACTTCCGCTATCTCGACCGCGTGCGCGCGCGCGGCATCGACGTTCCCATCGTACCGGGTATCGTGCCGGTGCAGAACTTCAAGCAGACGGCGAAGTTTGCCGCCGTCGCTGGCGCGAGCGTTCCTGCGTGGCTAGCCGCCCGTTTCGACGGCTTGGACAACGACGTGGAAACCCGCAAGCTGATCGCTGCGGCGGTCGCAGCCGAGCAAGTGATCGACCTCGTGGACCGCGGCATCAACGAATTCCACTTCTACACCATGAACCGCGCCGATCTGGTTTACGCGATCTGTCACCTGTTGGGGCTGCGCGCCCCGACGCAACCGGAAAGGGTGGCCGCGTGACCTTGCTGCTACAGCGGAGCCTGCTTCTGGGATTCCTCGCTGTCTGCGTGGCTGGCGCTGCTGTGGCTCAAACCGAGCGTCCAAAACGTGTGGTTCCCGCGGAGGTTCAGCGGCAACGGCTCATGCTGAGCGAGGAATATGCACGCGAAGTGCGTGCGGCCAAGGAAGCCGGCACGTGGATCTCCCCGTGGGTCTCGAATGGCCGCGCGCATTGCCCGCCTGTGGCGACTCCTAGCGGATCCCTTGAAGAGCGCAGCAATTGGATAAGCCGCTCCCTGGAAACCGTTTCGCTTTTCGCGCACGACCAACCTGTCGGGATGGCAAAGACCAGAATCGAGTTGGCCTGCGGCTATAACGATGGTTACGAGCGTATTCTCGAATTGCCGGTGATTTGCCGCTTCGCCGACACGGCCCTTCCTGTCCGGCGTATTTCCGAGACAATTCCCAAACTCAAGAACGGGTCGCTGATCGTGTGCGACCGCAAATCCAAATCCTCCGACGAATGTGCAGTTCACTGCGAGGAACCTGCCGGGGCGCAGCCTCGATGACCGCGAAGAGAGAGTCTATGTACGTGCCGCAGCCTGCGAATGGTTCTGATGTCCTGAAAGCGCTTCGCGACATCGCGTCGAAGCGCATTCTCGTGCTCGACGGTGCGATGGGCACGGAGCTGCAGCGGTCCCGTTTCTCGGAAGAGGATTTTCGCGGACCGCGGTTCAAAGACTGGAAACAGGACGTCAAGGGGAACAACGACCTTCTCATCCTGACCCAGCCGGATGCGGTGCGCGCGGTACATCTCGATTATTTCCGCGCGGGCGCGGATATCGTCGAAACCAATACCTTTTCTGGCACCTCCATAGCCCAGGCCGATTACGGCATGGAGGAGCTGGTCTATGAACTGAACCACGAAGGTTCGCGCCTTGCACGTGAAGCCGCGCTGATCGCTGAAAAGGAAGACGGTCGCCGCCGATTCGTCGCCGGCGCCATCGGCCCGACGAACCGCACGCTGTCGATCTCGCCGGACGTGAACAATCCCGGCTACCGCGCCGTGACCTTCGATCAGGTGTGCGAGGCATATGCGGAGCAGGTGAGGGGGCTAGTGGATGGCGGTTCCGAGATCATCCTGATCGAGACGATTTTCGACACGCTCAACGCCAAGGCGGCGATTGTCGCAACCCATCAGGTGTTTGCGGAAAAGGGCGTGAAGCTGCCGATCATGATTTCCGGCACCATCACGGACCTGTCTGGCCGCACGCTTTCGGGCCAGACGCCGACCGCGTTCTGGCATTCGGTGCGCCATGCGGAGCCGTTCTCCATCGGCCTCAACTGCGCGCTCGGTGCGCGGGAGATGCGCGCGCACATTCAGGAAATCGGCAAGGTGGCCGAGACCTTCGTCTGCGCCTATCCGAATGCGGGCCTGCCGAACGAGTTCGGTTTGTATGACGAGCGCCCCGAGGCGACAGCGAACATGCTCGCCGAATTCGCCGATGCGGGCCTCGTCAACGTCGTCGGCGGCTGTTGTGGCACGACGCCGGATCACATCCGCGCCATCGCTGAGGCTGTGGCCGGAAAAGCGCCGCGTCAGGTGCCGGTGCTGAAGCCCATGATGCGCCTTTCTGGCCTCGAACCCTTCGTTCTCACCCCCGACATTCCGTTCGTGAACGTCGGCGAGCGCACGAACGTGACGGGATCGGCCAAGTTTCGCAAGCTCATCACCAACGGCGACTATGCCGCCGCTCTCGACGTCGCGCGCGATCAGGTGGCGAACGGCGCGCAGGTGATCGACATCAACATGGACGAAGGCCTGCTCGATTCCGAGAAGGCGATGGTCGAGTTCCTCAATCTTGTCGCCGCCGAGCCCGATATCGCTCGTGTGCCCGTGATGGTGGATTCTTCCAAGTTCCACGTCATCGAGGCTGGCCTGAAATGCATTCAGGGCAAAGCCATCGTCAACTCGATCTCGATGAAGGAAGGCATTGAAGCCTTCATCGAGCACGCGAAGATCTGCCGCTCTTATGGTGCCGCGGTCGTGGTAATGGCGTTCGACGAGCAGGGGCAGGCGGACACGCTGGAGCGCAAGGTCGAAATCTGTACGCGCGCCTATAAGATCCTGACCGAAGAGGTCGGCTTCCCGCCGGAAGACATCATTTTCGATCCGAATGTTTTTGCTGTTGCCACCGGCATCGAGGAGCATAACGGTTACGGCGTCGCCTTCATCGAGGCCACGCGCATCATCCGCGAGACGCTGCCCTACGCTCATATTTCAGGTGGCGTGTCGAACCTGTCCTTCTCCTTCCGCGGCAACGAGCCCGTGCGTGAGGCGATGCATTCGGTCTTCCTGTTCCATGCGATCAAGGTCGGCATGGATATGGGCATCGTGAATGCGGGGCAGTTGGCGGTTTATGAGCAGATCGATCCCGAACTGCGCGAATTGTGCGAGGATGTCGTTCTCAACCGCCGTCCCGACGCAACCGAACGGCTTCTGGAGGCAGCGCCCCGCTTCAAAGGCGACGGCTCTGGAGCGGTCAAGGCGGCTGATCTCGAATGGCGGAGCTGGCCCGTCGCGAAGCGTCTGGAACACGCGCTTGTCAATGGCATTACCGAGTTCATCGATCAGGATACGGAAGAGGCGCGTCAAGCCGCCGAGCGTCCACTCCACGTCATCGAAGGCCCGCTGATGGCCGGCATGAATGTCGTCGGCGATCTCTTCGGTGCAGGAAAAATGTTCCTGCCGCAGGTGGTGAAATCCGCCCGCGTCATGAAGCAGGCGGTGGCTTACCTCATGCCTTTCATGGAGGCGGAGAAGGAAGGCTCCGGCGCCGCTGCGCGCTCCGCTGCCGGCAAGGTGCTGATGGCGACCGTGAAGGGCGACGTGCACGATATCGGCAAGAACATCGTCGGCGTGGTTCTCGCCTGCAACAACTATGAGGTCATCGATCTCGGCGTCATGGTCTCCGCGCAGAAAATTCTGGAGACCGCGCGCGAGGAGAAGGTCGACATCGTCGGCCTCTCCGGCCTCATCACACCCTCGCTCGATGAGATGGTGCATGTGGCAAGCGAGATGGAGCGCGAGGGCTTCGACATTCCGCTCCTCATCGGTGGCGCCACGACCAGCCGCGTCCACACGGCGGTCAAAATCCATCCGAACTATCACAAGGGCCAGGCGGTCTATGTGACGGATGCGAGCCGCGCCGTCGGCGTCGTCTCCTCTCTGCTCTCGCCGGAGATGAAGGGCGACTACGTCGAAACGATTCGGGCGGAATACCGAAAAGTCGCGGAAGCCCACGCGCGCTCGGAAGCCGACAAAAAGCGTCTGCCGCTGGAGAAGGCGCGCGCCAATCCGCATAAGGTCGACTGGGCTTCCTACACCCCGCCGAAGCCGACTTTCACCGGCGCCCGCGTGTTCCGCAGCTACGACATTGCCGAACTCGTGCCGTATATCGACTGGACGCCCTTCTTCCAGACCTGGGAATTGAAGGGCCGCTTCCCGGCAATCCTCGACGATGCGGAGCAGGGCGCGGCGGCGCGTCAGCTTTGGGAGGATGCGCAGGCGATGCTGAAGCGGCTCGTAGACGAGCGCTGGTTCAACCCGAAGGCGGTGATCGGCTTCTGGCCCGCGAATACCGTCGGCGACGATATCCGCCTCTACACGGGCGAAAGCCGCTCGGACGAACTCGCAACCTTCCACGGCCTGCGCCAGCAGCTCTCGAAGCGCGACGGCAAGCCGAACCTGTGCCTGTCCGACTTCGTCGCGCCTGTTGAAAGCGGTAAGGCCGATTACATTGGCGGCTTCGTCGTGACCTCCGGCATCGAGGAAGTGCGCATCGCTGAAAGGTTCGAGCGCGCGAACGACGATTATCAGTCGATCCTCGTCAAAGCGCTTGCCGACCGTTTGGCGGAAGCTTTTGCCGAGCGCATGCATGAGCGCGTGCGCAAGGAGTTTTGGGCTTATGCGCCGGATGAAGCCTTGGGCAACGAGGCACTCATCCGCGAGGACTATCGCGGCATCCGCCCCGCACCCGGCTATCCCGCACAGCCCGATCATACGGAAAAGGCGACTCTGTTCCGCCTGCTCGACGCCGAACGCAAGATCGGCGTGTCGCTCACCGAGTCCTTCGCCATGTGGCCGGGCTCATCAGTGTCGGGCCTCTATCTCGCGCATCCGGACGCTTACTATTTCGGCGTCGCCAAAGTGGAGCGCGATCAGGTGGAGGATTACGCCGCGCGTAAGGGCATGAGCATTGTGGAAGTGGAGCGCTGGCTCTCACCGATCCTCAACTACGATCCGGCGTCGTACAACGTCATCGCGGCGGAGTAAGTCTCTCCTACTCGGTCATGGCCGGGCTTGTCCCGGCCATATGGGGGTCACCGGGGCAAGCCCGGTGATGACAAAGGAAGCGGGGCGTCACTCTCGCCGCAACGCTTCAATCGGATCGAGCTTCGCCGCGCGTTGCGCGGGATAGAACCCGAAGAAGATGCCGACCAGCGCGGAAAAGCCGACGGCGATGATCACCGCGTTGGGTGAAACCAGCGAAGGCCAGCCGGCAATGCGTGCGACGAGATAGGCGGCACCTGCGCCGAGCGCGACGCCTAATGCTCCGCCGATGGTGGAGAGCGTCGTCGCTTCGATCAAGAACTGACTCAAAATATCGCGCGGGCGCGCGCCGACGGCGAGGCGAAGGCCGATCTCGCGTGTTCGCTCGGTGACGGACACCAGCATGATGTTCATGATGCCAATGCCGCCGACGAGAAGCGACACGGCAGCGACGGCAGCGAGCAGCATGGACAGGGTGTTGGCGGAGGCAGACGCCGTGTTGGCGATCTCGGTCAGGTTGCGGATGGAAAAGTCGTCTTCCTGATCGCCGATGACGCGATGGCGCTGGCGCAAGAGGGTCGTCATGTTCTCGATGCCGGGCTCGATGTCCTCTTCATTCGCGAATTTCACGAAGATCGAGCCGACGGACCGGTCCTTCGCATAGTTGCGACCGATGACGCGGCGGCGGCCTGCATCGAGGGGCACGAAGATCACGTCGTCCTGATCCTGGCCGAAGGCGGACTGGCCCTTCGCGGCCATGACGCCGATGACGCGGAACGGGACGTTACGGACACGCACGACCTGATCAATGGGGTCCTCTTCGCCAAAGAGATTTTTGGCGACCGTCTGGCCAAGAATGACGACGATATCGCCTCGGCGCACCTCCTCCGGGTCGAAGGTGCGGCCCGTGGCGACGTCCCATTCACGGGCCGCGAACCAGTCGAGATCGATGGCGTAGATGCGCGTGCCCCAGTTGTTGCCACCGGCGATGACCTGCACCGTGCCCTGCACGAAGGGAGCCGCGGCGGTGACGCCGTCGATCTCGCGGCGGATCGCGTCGGCGTCTTCGTCTGTCAGCGTTGATGACGCGCCCGCGCCCAGTCGCGCGCCTCCTTGCGTGACGTTGCCCGGCGTGACGATGGCGAGATTTGCGCCGAGCGAGCGGATCTGCTGATCGACGAGGTTGCGCGCGCCCGAGCCGATGGCCACCATCGCGATAACGGCGGCAACGCCGATGACGATGCCGAGCATGGTGAGAAGGCTGCGCAAGGCATTGGCCGCGATGGCGGAGAGGGCGGAACGGATGGCCTCAACGAATCTCATGCCGCAGTCTCCGCAACGAGCAATTCGCGCGCATCGAGCGGCGTCTGGCGGTGATCCTCCAGAATCTTTCCGTCCTTGAACCGGATCAGGCGGCGCGCATGGCGGCCGACATCGGCATCGTGCGTCACCAGAACGATGGTCACGCCTTCGCGGTTGAGCTCCTGAAAGAGCGCGAGAATCTCAATGGCCGTGCGGCTGTCCAGCGCGCCGGTCGGTTCGTCGGCAAGCAGGAGGCTCGGGCTGTTCACGAGCGCCCGCGCGATGGCGACGCGCTGCTGCTGCCCGCCCGACAATTGCATGGGCCGATGATGCGCGCGCTCCGCCAGGCCCACACGGCCAAGCGCATGGAGCGCGCGCTCGCGGCGTGTCTTCTTGTCGACGCCGGCATAGACCATCGGCAGTTCCACATTGCCTAGCGCGTCGATGCGCGGAAGTAGGTTGAACTGCTGGAAAACGAAGCCGATCTCGCGGTTGCGCAAGCGCGCGAGGCCGTTCGCATCCAGGCTTTCCACGGCGGTACCCGCCAGCCGGTAGTGGCCGCTCGTCGGCTTGTCGAGGCAGCCGATGAGATTCATGAAGGTCGATTTGCCCGAGCCGGATGGCCCCATGACGGCGACGAAATCACCCTTCTCGACACTCAGCGAGGCGTGATCGAGCGCGACCACGCGGCCTGAATCGAGGTCATAGACCCGCCGCAACTCGTGCGTTTCGATGAGCGACACGGGCGAGTTCCTAGAACAGGCGCGGGCCGCGCTGGCGCGGCGCGGGCGGCGCGCCATTGCTCGCGTTACCACCAACGATGATCGCTGCGCCTTCTGTCAAATCGCCGCGCAGAACTTCCGTGTAATTGCCGTCTGTGATGCCGAGGCGCAGCGTGACGGCTTGCGGATTGCCGTCGGCGCCGGGCTGATAGACGCGTCCGGCAGACCAGTATTCTGCGTCGGCAGCCCGTGCCTCCTTGTTGCGTCCACCACGCCTGTTGCCGCCTTGAGCCTCGGTTGCGGGAGGCTTCGCGGCGACGGCGACGGCCGCCGGGACTCCCGCCGGGCGGAAGCGTAAGGCCGCATTCGGGATGCGCAAGGCGTTGTCGCGCTCCTCCGTAACGATCTGAAGATTGGCGGTCATGCCAGGCAACAGAGCCTGATCGTCATTCTTCACGCCGATGACGGCGGTGTAGGTGACGACGTTCTGCACCGTCTGCGCGCCGAGGCGCACCATGCGGACGACGCCTTCGAATGTCCGGTTGGGATAAGCGTTGACCGTGAAGCTCGCGCGTTGGCCAGCCTTGAGGCGGCCCACATCCGCCTCGTCGATATTGGCGTAGATGTCGATCGCACGCAGATCCTGCGCGACGGTGAAGAGGGTGGGGGAGGAGAGCGAGGCGGCGACCGTCTGGCCAAGTTCGATATCCCGCTTCACCACCACGCCTTCGACGGGAGAACGGATCTCCGTGCGCGCGAGATCGATCTCGATGTCTTTCAGTTTCGCCTCACGCTGCAGGATCAGCGCATCCGCCGATTTCAAGGCGGCGTCCGCGAGTGCGATGTCGGCCTTCAATCCAAGCTGCTCGGCTTGGTTGGAGGCAATCTGCGCGACGGCGGAAGCAATGGCCGCCTTCTGGACATCGAGTTGGGTCTTGGCCTGATCGAGCGCGTTCTGCGTGCCGACAGCGCGCGCGGTGAGTTCGGTCTGCCGGTCAAAATTGCGCTGCGCCTCGATAAGTTGCGCGGTGGCCCGGTCGCGCTGTGCAGCGAGATCGTCCGCGACGGCTTGCGCCTTTTGAAGAAGTGAGCGGGCCTTGTCGATCTGCGCGCTCTTCGTCTCGCGATCTGCCCTGGCCTGTGCCAGATCGGCCATGGCCGCGTCGCGGCGGGAGCGGATTTGTTCGGAATAGAGCCGCGCGACGACCTGGCCTTCCTTCACTGGCGTGTTGTAGTCGGCGAGCACCTCCACCACCTGGCCGGAGAGCTGCGAGCCGACGAGAACCGTGGTGACGGGGTTGAGCGTTCCGGTGGCGCGCACGCTCGCCACGATGGGGCCGCGCTCGACAGCGGCCAGTCGATACGCGGCGTCAGCCGCGCTGCCGCCCGCGGGTCTCCAGAGGAAAAATCCGGCTGCGCCCGCAAGGACTGCAAATCCACCCAACCAGAACCAGATACGCCGCAAGGAAGCCCCCCGAATCCGACAAGTTGTCGATTTTTCGCGAGTTTGACCGAAATCTCTTTGGAATTCGAGTTAACTCTTTGTCATGCGGCAACGCTGGCAGGCCGTTTGGCGATCAGGTTGCGCAGAGTGGTGATGGTCGAGGCGTCGGCAACCCCGTCCACCCGCTCGGGGCGGAAGTGGCGCTGGAAGGCCGAGACGACCTTTTCCGTGATTTCGTCGAACACGCCGGTGATCTTCACGCCATAGCCATACATGGCGAGCATCGCCTGAAGTGCCTCGATGGGCATGCCCTCATCGCCGCGCGAGAAGAAGCGTCCGTCGCTCATCGGTGCTGCGGGCACCCAATGGCCGATCCCCGCCTCATGCAGTCGGCCCCACGGAAAAACCTCACCCGGATCGACTTTGCGGCCCGGCGCGACATCCGAATGGCCGAGCACCCGCGTCGCTGGAATCCGCCAGCGGGTGACGATGTCTTTTGTCAGCGCAATGACGCTCTGCATCTGTACGTCGGGATAGGCGGGCAGGCCGCCCGGGTGGCCGGCATTCGCGATCTCGATGCCGATGGAGCACGAATTGATGTCCGTCTCCCCCTCCCAAGAGGAGGCGCCCGCGTGCCACGCGCGACGTGACTCGGGTACGAGTTGAAGGACGCGGCCGTCACTGAAAACGAAATAATGCGCAGAGACTTGCGAGACCGGGTTGCAAAGCCATTGCAGCGCCTCGCCCTCATCCGGCATGCCGGTATAGTGCAGCACAACCATGTTCGGACGCTGGCCGTTCTTCCTCTCGCCATGGTTGGGCGAAGGAAAAACCTTCGCGGCAACGGGACTTTCCGGGGAGAGCGGAGCGTTCATTTTCAAGTCACCTGATCTTCCGTTCGGCCGCGAGGCGTTCCCAGGCAGCGTTGATGATGGCCAATCGCTCGGTCGCGATCTTCACCGCCTCTGGTGGCAAGCCTCGCGCGATTTCGCGGTCGGGATGGTTTTCCGCAACGAGCTTGCGGTAATGCCGCTTCAATTCTTCGTCGCTGAAAGAGCGGTCGGCCTTGAGAATGAGATAAGGATCGTCCGCGCGCCGGACATGTCGCGCCGCGACGCGCTCGAACTCTGTGTCGGAAAAACCGAAGATCGCCGCTACGTCCTTGACGTAGGCGTATTCTGCGTCGTGGATCGCGCCGTCAGCCTTTGCGATGTGAAACAGCCCGTCGAGAACGTCTTCGAGCAGGGCGGGTTCATCCTTGAATTCGGCGCCGATCTGGCGGGCATAAGCCTCGAAACCATCGGTCGTTTTGTTGGCGAGGTCGAAGAGACGCTGCACGCGCTCGCGGTCGCTGGGGGAGACTTCAATAATCTGTTCGAATGCTCTGATCTCGCGATCCACCACGACGCCATCGGCTTTCGCCATCTTGGCGGCCAAAGCCACCAATCCCGTGGTGAAGATGACGTCGCGTGGCGGCCGACCGAAAATCGCGCCCTCACGGTCGATCAACATATGTCCTGCGACACCGCCAAGCAGTGCGCCAATCGGCCCACCCAGCGCCAGGCCGATGCCGGCACCACCGAGCTTACCCCAAATCGATTGAATCATCGTGATTCAGTGGTCGCTCAACTCCAGGCAAAAAGAAAGGGGGCCGAGACGAATCTCGGCCCCCAAAACGTGATGTTGGAGCGTCAATTAACGGCAATAGATGTTGCCGTAGACGTCCTGATAAGTGCCATAGGGGCAGGCCGGGCGAGCCGGAGCAGTGCCCGCGCCAATGATCGCACCGCCCGCAGCGCCAATCGCAGCGCCGGCAAGAGCGCCACCCGCACGGCCCGTGGCCGCACCACCAATCGCTGCACCGGCAAGGCCGCCAATGGCTGCGCCGCCGACGGCGCGTTCGCCGGGGGTGTTGCAGGCCGCCATCGAAAGGGTGAGCGCGCCGGCGGCAATCGCTGTGATGATCTTTTTCATGGAAGCTTCCCTGTACTTAGTGGGCCGTAGCCTGCCCGAGCCCTACTTAACCTTAGCTTAACACCCAGGCCAACTCGCAAAGCCTGAATCCGTTCCTCATAATTGAACTGAGCTGTAGAAAACTCGTTCAGGCTTGTCTCTCAAGATTTTTCCAGTAAAACGGCCGAGCTTTCAGTCCTAAATGGTCTAGCTTAACGATCCGTTCAGAATCATTGTGTCTTTCCTCGCCACATCTTTGCCCTATTTCGACAGCACCCAAGCTTCGTCTGAAATTATTGGCTACCGAGGTTTTGAGTGACTTTGCAGCATTTTTTGAGAACGATGGCGGTCGCAATTTTGGGCGCAATTGCACTTTCACTTGTGTCTCAAGCCAAGGCTGAAAGCGGCGAGGGCAATGGCATTCTGCCCCCCGGCAATTCCGAGATCGAAGCTTCTCAAAATGCGGCTCCCGCTCAAGAAGCGGAGGACAAGAGTCCTGCGAAGAAGCCCGCGAAGGCCGCCGTGAAAACCCCGGTAGAGCAGGGTGCCAAGCCGGCGGCCCCGGCTCGTGAAGAGGCCTCCGCCGACGCGGCCGTGTCGGAAACCGCAAGTGCTGAGGCCGGGCAGGACAACATTCCAAGTATCGAGGTGACCTCGGCCATCTTGTCCGGTCAAAGCGATGCACGTCTCCGGCTGAAGCCGGTGGACGTCACGCGGGCCGACACGATCCGCCCGATGATCGCGCGCCATGCGTCCGAGAACGGCGTGCCGTTCGCGCTGGTCGATGCCGTCGTCCGTATCGAAAGCCGCTACAACCCGGTTGCGCGCAACGGCGTGAATGTCGGCCTGACCCAGATCAATGTCCGTACCGCACAATCCCTCGGCTACCAGGGCGGAGCCGCCGGTCTTTTCGATGCCGAGACCAACCTGCGTTATGGCGTCAAATATCTCGCCCAGGCCTACAAACTTGCCCGCGGCGACACCTGCGGCACCATCCTGCGCTATCAGGCGGGGCATCGGGCCGAGACGATGACCAGGGCGTCCCGCACCTATTGCGGCAAGGTGAAGACGTTGATCGGGGCCTCGAGCTAACCTTGCGCCTTGACGAGGGTGGGCCTTTCGCACCACATCGGCATTGTCAGTCGGCTGGGCGGCCGCTCCGAGTTTCGCTCGGGGAGGAAAGTCCGGGCTCCATGGAAGTACGGTGCCGGATAACGTCCGGCGGGGGCGACCCCAGGGAAAGTGCCACAGAAAGCAAACCGCCCCATCAGGTCTTCGGACCTCGGGGCAAGGGTGAAAGGGTGCGGTAAGAGCGCACCGCGGACGCAGTAATGCGGACGGCAAGGTAAACCCCACCGGGAGCAAAACCGAATAGGGACGACAGGCGTTCGCGCCAGGCCCGTTTCCAGGCCCGTCGTCCGGGTTGGTTGCTTGAGGCGGTCAGCAATGACCGTCCCAGAGGAATGGCCGCCACGTCCAGGCGCAAGCCTGGGCCCTACAGAACCCGGCTTATAGGCCGACTGACACCTCAATTTCGACGCGAGTTTTGTGGAGAGGAAGGCGCAAACCGTTGTGCCGCTTACGATTCATTAACCGTAAACACGTCTGATGGGGTCGAATGCCGAAAAGCCTGCCGACTCAATCGTTTCCGTTGACGCCCATAGTATCCCATGTTATCCCAAATCATCCCGTCGGCGGTTTCTTCCCAAGGGGACATCGGGCGCCCGGTTGGCGCAGGTCTCTCTGAGCGGAAAGTAGCGTTCATGCCGGCGCCGGGGGGCGGTGGATCCGTTCGATCCGCCGCGGGGCTGACAAGCAGAAGCGAGCGAGCCGCGGCCGATGAACCGCTTCGTGTCCAATTTCACCAACAAGTTGGACTCGAAAGGTCGGGTTTCGATCCCGGCGTCTTTCCGGGCCATTCTGGCCACGGATGGGTTCGAGGGGCTCTACGTGCATCCGGCGCTCGACGCGCCGGCTCTGGACGCGGGCGGCAACGTGCTTCTGAACGAGATCGATGCGTTTTTGTCGACGCTGTCACCCTATTCGGACGAGCGGGATCAGCTGTCGACGGCGTTGTTCGGCACCAGCGAAATCCTCAAAGTCGATCCGGAAGGGCGTGTCATCCTGACGGATTCAGTGAAAGTCCATGCCGGCATTGCGGACGCGGTTACGTTCGTGGGGCTGGGTCACAAGTTCCAGATTTGGGAGCCCGAGAGTTTCCGTGCGCACTTGGAGGAGGCGCGCACGAAGGTCAGAGACCTGAAGAAGGTTTTGGGAACGCGGAATATGGAACAACGTTTGGTGCAGGATATCTCACCAGGAGCACGGGAACGATGATGGGACGCGGCGACGGCCCAGGAGCCGGAGCCGCTGGCGGACCGACCCGTCACGTTCCCGTCCTCCTGGCAGAGGTCCTGACGGCGCTCGATGTGAAGCGCGGCGGCACTTTCATTGATGGTACATTCGGCGCGGGCGGATACACGCGCGCCATTCTCGACGGACATCCCCGCAACTCGGTAGTCGCCATTGACCGCGATCCCGATGCCATTGCGGGCGGCGAGGCCTTGGTCGCGAAGGTCAAGAAGCGCCTGACGCTCGTGCATGGGCGGTTCGGCGACCTCGACGAGATCACGAAGGCGCAAGGGGTGGAGAGCGTCGACGGTGTCGTGCTCGACATCGGCGTGTCCTCGATGCAGCTCGACGAAGCCGAGCGCGGCTTCTCGTTCCGCGGCGAAGGCCCGCTCGACATGCGCATGGAGCAGTCGGGTCCGAGCGCGGCGGATCTCGTCAATGAGGCCTCGGAAGCCGAGCTTGCGGACATTTTCTATCATTACGGCGAGGAGCGCCGCGCCCGGTTCGTGGCTCGCGCCATCATCGAGGCGCGCCGCCGTGAGCCTTTCGAGACGACGCGCCAGCTTGCGGATCTCGTCGCTTCGCTGATCCGGCAGGAGCCCGGCGGCATTCATCCGGCGACGCGGGTGTTTCAGGGGCTGCGCATCGCGGTCAATGACGAACTTGGCGAACTGGTTCGTGCACTTCACTCGGCGGAACGCATTCTCAAGCCCGGCGGACGGCTGGTCGTCGTCACCTTCCATTCGCTTGAAGACCGCATCGTAAAACAGTTCTTCGCGGCCCGTACGGGGCGCGCGCCGAGCGGTTCGCGCCATCTGCCGACCATGAATGTGGTGGAGCCGACCTTCGACGCCATCACCAAGGGGCCGGTGGGGCCGAGCGATCAAGAAATCGCGCGCAATCCACGTGCACGCTCGGCGAAACTCCGGGCCGGTGCGCGCACGACTGCGCCCGCGCAGGAGCCGTTGAGCGCCATTACTATGCTGGCTGAATTGCCGCAGACGGCCGAGAAACGGGGAGGGCGCCGGTGATCCGATTTCTGCATATGGTCGCCATCTCCGCGCTCATCGCGTCGGCGGGTTATGCCTATTCGATCAAGTATGAGACGTTGTCGCACGTCGAGCAGGTGGCGAAGTTGAAGGCGAAGGTGCAGCGCGAGCGCGATGCCATCGCCGTGCTCCAGGCCGAGTGGCAATATCTCGACCGTCCTGATCGCTTGCAGGATGCCGTCAATCAGCATCTCGATCTTCAGCCCATGAAGATCCAGCAATTGGCCCGCTTGTCCGAGCTTCCCAACCGCCCCGTCCGCGACGACGAAATCGGCCGTTTGCTCGAGCCGACGGCAACGCCGAAAGACAAGACAACCGACGCCCGCACTCCGACAACACAAACCCCGAAACGGTAAAACCCGTGTTGCAAGAGACCGATCCCGACCTCCTGGCCAAGTCTGCTCCGCCAAAGCGGGGTATCCTCGGTCATATCCGCGAGCTGTTTCGCCTGCGCGTGGACAAGAGCACGGCGCGCGTCGGTCTTGCAGCGTTCTGCTTCGTGATGCTCTTCGGCGTCATCGGCGGTAGGCTGGTTTTCCTGGCGATGACGAGCGACAATTCGAGCGCCATGCGCCGGGCCGCTTCGTCGGAAATCTCGGCAGCCCGTCCCGACATCACCGACCGCAACGGCGAGATTCTCGCGACCGACGTGAAGATGGTGTCTGTCTTTGCGGAACCGCGCAACATCATCGACAAGGACGAGGCGACGGAGCTTCTCACCGCCGTCCTGCCGGATCTCGACGCCACCGACCTGCGCAACAAGCTCGGCACCAAGAAGGGCTTCGTGTGGGTCAAGCGCGAGATCACGCCGCGCCAGCAGGCGGAGGTGCATCGCCTCGGCATTCCAGGCATCGGCTTCCTGCCCGAGAACAAGCGCGTCTATCCCAATGCCAACGCCGCAGCCCACGTGCTGGGTTTCGCCAATGTCGACAATGTCGGCATCGCGGGCATGGAGAAATACATCGATAGCCAAGGCCTGCAGGATCTCAACGGCGCAGGCTTCAGCATTTCGGCGTCCGACTTGAAGCCGGTGCAGCTCTCCCTCGACCTACGCGTGCAACACGCGCTGCGCGACGAGCTGGCCAAGGGCATGGCGAAGTACAAAGCCAAGGCGACCGCCGGCGCGATCATGGACGTGAACACAGGCGAGATCATCGCACTTGCCTCGCTGCCGGACTACGATCCGAACAACCCGGTCGATGCGCTGGAGCCCGACCGCATCAATCGCATCAATGTCGGCGTGTTCGAGATGGGCTCGACCTTCAAGGCGCTGACGACTGCGATGGCGCTCGACTCCGGCAAGTACACCATCAACTCGACCTTGGATGCGCGCTCCGGTCTGCGCTATGGCAAGTTCACCATCGGCGATTACCACGCGACGCACCGCGTTCTCACTGTGCCGGAGGTGTTCATCCATTCCTCGAATATCGGCACGGCTCGCATGGCGCTCGGCATCGGCGTCGAGGGACACAAGGCTTTCCTGCGCAAGATGGGGCAGCTCACGCGCCTGGAAACCGAGCTCCCTGAAAACGCCGCGCCCATCGTTCCGCCGCGCTGGGGCGAACTCAACACCATGACCATCGCTTTCGGTCACGGCCTTGCGGTCGCGCCGCTTCAGGCGTTGATGGCGGTGGGTGCTCTCGTGAACGGTGGCGCCCTCATTCCGCCGACCTTCCTGAAGCGGGATGAGGTCACCGCACGACAGAACGCGCTGCAGGTTCTCAAGCCCGAGACCAGCGAAGCGATGCGCTATGTGATGCGCCTCAACGCCTCGAATCCTGCTGGATCGGCCTCGGCGGTCGCCATTGCGGGTTATTTCGTCGGCGGCAAGACCGGCACGGCGGAAAAAGTCATCAACGGGCGTTATTCGAAGAACAAGAATTTTACGACGTTCACGGCGATCCTGCCCGCAGACAAGCCGAAGTATGTGTTTTTGACGATCATGGACGAGCCGCAGGCGGTGGAAGGCACTTATGGATTCTCGACGGCGGGCTGGAATGCCGGTCCTGTCACCGGGAACATCATCGAGCGGATCGCGCCGATCCTCGGTGTGCCGCCGCGCTTCGAGCCGCCGGTCATGCCGTTCCCGCTGATGTCGCGCCTCAATGCGTGGGGGATCAAGTAATGAGTGCCCGCATGATTCCTCTCGGCGATCTTCTGCCGGAAGCCGGTCAGGCTTCTGCTGTCATCATCGCGAAGATTGCATCGGACAGCCGCAAGGTCGGTCCGGGCACGGTTTTCTTCGCGGTGCCGGGCACGAAGGTCGATGGCATGAGTTTCGTGCCGCAGGCCGTCGCTTCCGGCGCGGTCGCGGTTGTAGGGGAAGCGGAGCGCCCCACCAACCTCACGGCGAACGTCGCTTATGTTCGCGTGCTGGACGTGCGCCTCGCCCTCGCGATGGCGGCTTCGCGCTTCTATCCTCGCCAGCCTGAAAAGGTTGTGGCCGTCACCGGCACGAGCGGAAAAAGCTCGGTTGCGGATTTCACGCGCCAGCTCTTTGCGGTGTTGGGATACAAATCCGCGAGCCTCGGAACGCTCGGCGTCATCACGTCGGATGGCGCAGCCTATGGCTCGCTGACGACGCCGGACCCAATTTCGTTGCACGAGACGCTGGACCGTTTGGCAGGTGACGGCGTGCGTCGGCTGGCGATGGAAGCGTCTTCCCACGGCATCGACCAGCGGCGGCTCGACGGTGTGCGTCTGAGCGCAGCGGGCTTCACCAATCTCGGCCGCGACCATCTTGATTATCACGGCACGACAGAAGCCTATGCGGCGGCAAAGCTGCGCCTCTTCGATACGCTTCTCCCTGCCGATGCACCTGCGGTCATCAACGCGGACGGTCCGTTTTCCGATGTCTTCTTACAGGGCGTGCGCAATCGCGGCTTGAGGATGATGACGACCGGGAGCGCGGGCGAGACGCTCAAGCTGATTGAAGCGAAGCCTGGCGGCTTCGGGCAGGCGTTGACCGTTGAGGCCTTCGGCAAGACGCATCACACGACCCTTCCGCTTCTCGGCACGTTCCAGGTTGAGAATGCACTCCTGGCCGCCGGGCTCGTGCTCGCCGCCGAAGGAGAGGAGAGGGCGGCGGAAGTCATCGCAGGCTTTGCCGGGCTCAAGGGCGTCTCGGGCCGTCTGGAGCGGGTCGGCGAGATCGATGGCGCGCTCTGCATCGTCGACTACGCGCACAAGCCGGACGCGCTCGCGCATGTGCTCGATGCGCTCAGGCCTTTCACGAAGGGCCGCCTCGTCTGCATCGTCGGTTGCGGCGGCGACAGGGATCGCGGCAAGCGTCCGCTCATGGGGCGCATCGCAGTCGAGAAGGCGGACGTGGTGATCGTCACGGACGATAATCCTCGCTCCGAAGATCCGGCTACCATCCGCGCGGAGGTCATGAAGGGAGCGCCCGGCGCCAAGGAGATCGGCGATCGCTCTCTGGCGATCCGCACGGCGGTCAAGGACTTGCGTCCTGGCGATATTCTCGTGGTTGCGGGCAAAGGCCATGAAACGGGCCAAATCATCGGCGACCGGACGTTGCCGTTCTCGGATCACGACGAGGTGCGGGCGGCTATCGCGGAGAGGCAGGCATGAGCACCCCGTTGTGGACCATCGATGAGATTTTGGCCGCCACCGATGCGCGGATCGGCAGTGGAGTCACGCAAGCCTCCGGTGCGTCCATCGACACGCGTACGCTCAACGCGGGCGATCTTTACTTCTCTATCAAGGGCGACGTGCATGACGGGCACGATTTCGTGCCCGCTGCGCTGGAGAAGGGCGCTGCTGCCGCCGTCGTCTCCGAGGCGAAAGCTCCCAGCTTTAAGGAGCAGGACCGGCTCATCATCGTGCCCGACGTTCTGGACGCCATGCGCCGTCTCGGCATCGCGGCGCGCAAACGCAGCCATGCCAAAGTGGTCGCCATTACCGGCTCCGTCGGCAAGACCGGCACGAAGGAGGCCATGCGCCTCGCGCTGTCGCGGCAGGGTTCGACGCACGCTTCTGTCGCGTCCTACAACAACCATTGGGGCGTTCCGCTCACCCTGGCGCGTATGCCGCGCGAAACCGAGTTCGGCATCTTTGAAATTGGCATGAACCATGCGGGAGAAATCCTGCCGCTGACGGCCATGGTCCGCCCGCATGTGGCTGTCATCACCACCGTCGAGCCGGTTCACATCGAGTTTTTCCCCTCGCTCTGGGGCATTGCGGACGCGAAGGGCGAGATTTTCTCCGGTCTTGAGCCCGGCGGCACGGCGGTGATCAACCGCGACAGCCCCTATTTCGAACGCATGGCCGCGCATGCCATGGCCTCGAAGGCCGGTCGCGTCGTGAGCTTCGGCGAAAGCGAGGCGGCGCATATCCGGGCCGAGCGTATCCTCGTAAGGCCCGATTTTTCACTCGTCGAAGCGCGCATCTTCGGTGAACCGCTCACCTATCGTATCGGTACGGCAGGGCGGCACATCGCGCTCAACTCACTCAGCGTACTCGCGGCAGCGCATGCGCTGGGCGTCGATCCGCTTTCAGTCGCGCAATCCTTTACCGAATTGAAGCCGCCGGTCGGACGCGGCGAGCGGACCATGCTTTCGGTCGGCGCGGGTGAAGCGCTTCTGATCGATGAAAGCTACAACGCCAACCCGGCCTCGGTCCGCGCGGCGCTGAACAATCTTGGCGCTGTGGAGCTGGCGGGAGCAGGGCGGCGCATCGCCGTTCTCGGCGACATGAAGGAACTGGGAGAAAAAGGTCCTGAACTACACGAGGGCTTGGCGGACGCGGTCGAGGCCAATGGCATCGACCTGCTGTTTGCCGCTGGACCTCTGATGCAGAATCTGATCGACCGGCTGCCAAAAGCGAAAATTGCCGCTCACGCCCCGACTTCGGCCGATCTGGTCGATGCCGTCTGCGCCGCCATTCGCCCCGGCGATGCGGTGATGGTGAAGGGCTCGCTCAGCATGAAGATGGCCCTGGTTGTCAAGGCTCTGAAAGAACGTTACGGCGCAAGCTCCGCGGCGCAAGCGCTGAAAGGATGATCGATGTTGACCTGGTTGGCTGATCTCAGCCCCTATTTCAGCCCTCTCAATATTTTTCGGTACATCACGTTCCGCACGGGCGGCGCCACGGCGACGGCACTGCTCTTCGTGTTTCTGTTCGGCCCCAAGATGATTTCGCTGCTACGGCTTCGCCAGGGTAAGGGCCAACCGATCCGCGAGGACGGGCCGAAATCGCACCTCCAAACCAAGCGCGGCACGCCGACCATGGGCGGGCTCATGATCATGGCGGGCGTGTTGGCTTCGACGCTGCTGTGGGCGAACTTGGCGAACCACTATGTGTGGATCGTGCTTTTCGTCACGATCGGTTTCGGCGCCATCGGGTTCTACGACGACTTTTTGAAAGTCACGAAGCAGTCGCACAAGGGCTTTTCCGGCCGCTCGCGCCTCGCTCTCGAGGCGGTGATTGCGGGGCTCGCGTGTCTGGCGATTTCCTATCTCGGCACGCCCGGCCTCGCCAACAAGCTGGCATTGCCCTTCTCGAAGGAATTGATCTTCAATCTCGGCTGGTTCTACCTGATCTTCGGCGCCTTCGTGGTTGTCGGTGCGGGCAATGCGGTCAACATCACGGACGGTCTCGACGGCCTTGCCATTGTGCCGGTGATGATTGCGGCCGGCACCTTCGGCTTCATCGCCTATCTTGCCGGTAACGCGGTCTTCGCGAACTACCTGCAAATCCATTTCGTGCCCGGAACCGGTGAACTCGCGGTCGTCTGTGGCGCGCTGATCGGGGCGGGCCTCGGCTTCCTGTGGTTCAATGCGCCCCCCGCCCAGATCTTCATGGGTGATACCGGATCGCTCGCCCTCGGCGGCCTTCTCGGCACCATTGCGGTCGCGACGAAGCACGAGATCGTTCTCGCTATCGTCGGCGGCCTGTTCGTGCTGGAGATTCTCTCCGTCATCATTCAGGTCACGTCGTTCAAGCTCACGGGCAAGCGCGTGTTCAAGATGGCGCCGATCCACCATCACTTCGAACAGCTCGGCTGGACGGAGCCGCAGGTGGTGATCCGCTTCTGGATCATCTCCGTGGTGTTGGCCCTCGTCGGCCTCGCGACCCTCAAGCTGCGGTGATGTCATGACGCCGGTCACCAGCTTTTCGGGTAAGACGGTCGCGCTCTTCGGCCTTGGCGGGTCGGGGCTCGTGACCGCGCTCGCCCTCAAAGCAGGCGGCGCGCATGTGATCGCGTGCGACGACAACCCGGCGAAGATGGCGGAAGCCAATTCCAAAGGCATCGAGACGGCGGATTTGAAAAGCGCCGACTGGTCGCGCTTTTCCTCGTTCATCCTCTCGCCCGGCGTTCCCTTGACGCATCCGGAGCCGCACTGGTCGGTCAAACTCGCGAAGGCGGCAGGCGTCGAGATCATCGGCGATATCGAACTTTTCTGCCGTGAGCGGGCCAAGGTCGCACCGAATGCACCCTTCGTTGCGATCACGGGCACCAACGGCAAATCCACCACGACCGCGCTCATCGCTCATATCCTGCGCGAAGCAGGTCACGACGCGCAGATGGGCGGAAATATCGGCACCGCGATCCTGTCGCTCGAACCGCCTGCCGAGAACCGCATTCACGTCATCGAATGCTCGTCCTTCCAAATCGACCTCGCGCCGTCGCTTGCGCCCACCATCGGCGTTCTCCTCAACATCACGCCGGATCATCTCGACCGGCATGGGACGATGGAGACCTACGCGGCTATCAAGGAAAGGCTGGTGGCGAAAGCTCGCGTCGCCATCCTCGGCGTCGATGACGATTGGACCTCGTCCGTTGCCGCACGTTGCGCGGAGAGCGGCACTGAGGTCATTCGGGTGTCTGCCGAGCCGACAGGCGGAAACAGCGTGTCGGCACATGGCGAGACGATCGTTCGGTTGTCGGCGTCTGGCTCAGCCTCAGTGGCCGACCTTACCGGTATCGGCTCCCTTCGTGGCGGACACAATGCGCAGAATGCGGCGGCGGCTGTGGCTATCGCGTTGGCGTTGAGTGTCCCAGAGGAAGACATCAGAGCCGGTCTGCGCTCCTTCCCCGGATTGCCACACCGCATGGAGGAAATCGGTCGCCTCCGTGAGACGCTGTTCATCAACGACTCCAAAGCCACCAACGCCGACTCCACCGAGAAGGCGCTCAAATCCTTCGACAACATCCTCTGGATTCTTGGCGGGAAGGCGAAGGAAGGCGGCATCGCTCCCTTGAAGCCCTATTTCCCGAAGATCCGTAAAGCCTACCTGATCGGCGCGGCATCGGATGAATTCGCCGAGACCCTCGATGGCTTGGTCGCGTTCGTTCGCAGCAACACGCTCGAAAACGCAGTTCAACAGGCGGCCGGTGATGCGGCGGCGCTCGGCAGTCCGTCCGTGGTCCTGCTCTCGCCCGCCTGCGCGTCATACGATCAGTTTCCGAATTTCGAGGTGCGCGGAGATCACTTCCGCAATCTCGTCCGCGCGTTGCCCGGCATCGACCTCACCAAGGGAGCCTGACATCATGGTATCTCGCGTCGAACGCTCGCCTCTTGGTGATTGGTGGTGGACCATCGACCGGCTGCTGCTTGGCGCGTTGGCGGTGCTGGTGCTCGCGGGTCTCGTCTTTCTCATGGCAGGCGGACCGCCGGTCGCGGAGCGGCTGGGGCTTTCGACGTTCCATTTTGTGAACCGTCAGGTTCTCTTTCTCTTGCCCGCACTGGCCATTATGCTGCCGGTGTCGTTTCTCTCGTTGCGCCATGTCAGGCGTCTGGCGCTGCTCGTCTATATCGGCAGCATGGCTTTGATCGGCCTTGCGTTCCAGTTCGGTCCCGAGATCAAGGGCGCGCATCGCTGGATCATGCTGGGCCCCATGGGCATTCAGCCCTCCGAATTCGTGAAACCCGCCTTCGTCGTGCTCGCGGCCTGGGCTTTCTCGGAAGGCGCGCGGCGTAAGGATATGCCGGGGGCGTTCCTGGCCTTCCTTATCCTTCCCGCCACCATTGTGCCGCTGATCCTGCAGCCGGATTTCGGCCAGACCATGCTCATCACCATTGTGTGGTGCGGCCTGTTTTTTGTCGCGGGCTTGCACTGGTTCTGGGTGATGGGCCTCGGCGGCGCGGGCCTTGTCGGCATCGTCGCGGCTTACGAATTCCTACCGCACGTGCGCGCCCGCATCGAGCGGTTCATGGACAAATCCTCCGGCGACACCTTTCAGGTCGACATGGCGATGGAGTCGTTCGCGCGTGGCGGCTGGTTCGGACGCGGGCCGGGCGAAGGCTCGGTCAAGCGCATCCTGCCTGACGCGCATACCGACTTCATCTTTGCGGTGACGGCGGAAGAATTCGGCATCGTCGTCTGCATCGGCCTGCTTCTCCTCTTCGCCTTCATCGTCCTGCGCGGCCTGTCGCTTGCGCGTCGCAGCGAGGATACGTTCTGCCGCCTTGCGGCGACTGGCCTCGTGCTGATGTTTGGCCTGCAGGCAGCCATCAACATGATGGTGAACGTTCATCTCATGCCCGCGAAAGGCATGACGCTGCCGTTTATTTCTTACGGCGGCTCCTCGCTTCTGTCGCTCGCGCTCGGCATGGGCTTTTTGATCGCGATCACCCGCCGTCGCCCGCGCTCCGAGATGATGGAGCACTTTGACTCGGATTGGTCGCGCCGATGACATCGCCTCTCATCCTTCTCACGGCAGGTGGTACGGGCGGGCATCTTTTCCCGGCGGAAGCGCTCGCGAATGCCCTGAAAGCGCACGGCGCGCGCGTGGTGCTGGCGACCGACAAACGCGCCAATGCCTATGCGGGCTCGTTCCCGGCGGATGAGATCATCGAAATTCCCTCGGCTACGCCCTCAGGCCGTTCGCTGCCGCAGATGGCGAAGGCCGCGCTGTTGCTTGGCTCGGGCACATTGAAGGCAATGTCCGCCATTCGCCGCATGAAGCCCGATGCCGTCGTGGGCTTCGGCGGTTATCCGACCGTCCCGCCCGTCATGGCCGCGTCGTTCTTGCGCGTCCCGGCCACCATCCACGAGGCGAATGGCGTGATGGGGCGCGCGAACCGTCTCCTCGCGCGCCGCGCTTCCGTGATCGCCACGGGTTTCGCGAACATCAAGGGCATTCCGACAGGCATTGCGGGCAAGGTGGTGCAGACCGGCAATCCGATCCGCCCATCGGTTCTGGATGCGTCGAGAGCGCCTTACCCAGAGCTGCAAAAAGACGGAAAGCTTCACCTCCTCGTTGTCGGCGGCAGCCAGGGCGCGCGGGTGATGAGCGACGTGGTGCCGCCGACTATCGAATTGCTCGCGGCCGATATTCGCGCTCGCCTTTCCATCTGCCAGCAGGCGCGGGGCGAGGATCTGGAGCGCGTTCGCGGCACGTACCAGCGCCTGATGGTCGATTTCGAGGCCGAGCCCTTCTTCAAAGATTTGCCGCAGCGCCTAGCCAAGGCGCATCTGGTGGTGTCGCGCTCCGGCGCATCGACGGTCGCGGAGCTGGCCGTGATCGGGCGCCCCTCGATCCTTGTGCCGCTGCCGGGTTCGCTCGATCAGGATCAGGCCGCCAACGCCAAGACCTTGGGCGATATCGGCGCGGCCATCGTTCTTCCACAAGTTCAGTTCACTCCGGAGCGCCTGGCTCAGGAGATTCGGTCCTTCATCGAGGAACCGGATCGTCTGGGTAAGGCCGCTGCCGCCGCACGCAGCGCCAGCATCACGGACGCGGCCGAGCGCCTCGCGCAAGCCGTCCTTGAGCTGGTCCCAACACACAACAACGGAAAACGCACATGAAACTGCCGCCGAAACTGGGTCCCATTCACTTCATCGGCATCGGCGGCATCGGCATGTCTGGCATCGCCGAGGTCATGCACAACCTTGGCTATACGGTGCAGGGCTCGGACGCCTCCGACAATTACAACGTCAAGCGCCTTGCCGATAAGGGCATGAAGACCTTTATCGGCCACAAGGCCGAGAATGTGGACGGCGCGGAAATCGTCGTGGTCTCGACCGCGATCAAGCGCGACAACCCGGAACTGATCGCCGCCCGCGAGAAGCGCCTTCCGGTCGTGCGCCGCGCGGAAATGCTCGCGGAACTCATGCGCTTCAAGTCCTGCGTCGCGGTGGCGGGCACGCACGGCAAGACCACCACGACCTCGCTCGTCGCGACCCTTCTCGATGCGGGTGGGCTCGACCCCACCGTCATCAACGGCGGCATCATCAACGCATATGGCACCAATGCCCGTATGGGTGACGGCCAGTGGATGGTGGTGGAGGCGGACGAGTCCGACGGCACCTTCCTGAAGTTGCCGGCCGACGTTGCCATCGTCACCAATATCGACCCCGAACATCTCGACCATTTCGGCAGCTTCGATGCGATCAAGGACGCCTTCCGCTCCTTCATCGACTCGATCCCGTTTTATGGGTTTGCCGTGATGTGCATCGACCATCCCATCGTGCAGGATCTGGTCGGCCGCATCGAAGATCGCCGCATCATCACCTATGGCGAGAACCCGCAGGCCGATGTGCGCATCATGGATATCGACCCGCGCGGTGGACAGACCAAGTTCCGCGTCATGATCCGCGACCGCCGTCCCGGCTTCCGGCAGGAATTGGAAGACCTCGTGCTGCCGATGCCCGGCGCGCACAACGCGCTCAACGCTACTGCCGCCATCGCGGTTGCGCATGAACTGGGCGTTTCGCCTGATGCAATCCGCAAGGCGCTTGGCGGCTTCGGCGGCGTGAAGCGTCGCTTCACCCGCACGGGCGATTGGAACGGCGTCACCGTGTTCGACGATTACGGCCACCATCCCGTCGAAATCTCAGCGGTGCTCCGCGCCGCGCGCGCCTCGACCGAAGGGCAGGTCATCGCCGTGGTGCAGCCGCACCGCTACACGCGCCTGTCCTCGCTCTTTGATCAGTTCTGCACCTGCTTCAACGATGCGGATGCGGTCATCGTCGCGCCGGTTTATGCGGCGGGCGAGCAGCCGGTTCCCGGCGCCGACCGCGACGCTCTGGTTTCCGGCCTGAAGGCGCGCGGCCACCGCAACGCCATGCCGCTCGACAAGCCTGAGGATCTCGCTGCCCTGGTGAAGGACATCGCGAAGCCGGGCGACTACGTCCTCTGCCTCGGTGCGGGCAACATTACGCAATGGGCTTATGCCCTGCCGGGCGAACTCAAGGCGCTCGACGACAAGGCGGCCTGATGTTCCCGGACCTGACAGGCGACCTCAAGACAAGGATGCCCGATCTCAAGGGCAAGCTGGAGGCCAACGCGCCGACGGCTCCCTTGTCGTGGTTCCGCACGGGCGGTCCGGCGCAGGTGCTGTTCACGCCTGCCGATGCTGACGATCTCTCTTACTTCCTCAAACATCTTGATCCCGCCATTCCTGTTCTCGTTGTCGGGCTCGGCTCCAACCTTCTGATCCGCGACGGTGGGTGGGAAGGCGTCATCGTCCGCTTGGCGAAAGGCTTTTCCGATATCGCCGTCGAGTCGGGACATCGCGTCCGCGCGGGCGCCGGTGCTGCCGACGTGAAGGTCGCGCGCACCGCAGCGGAAGCGGGGATTGCAGGGCTCTCATTCCTGCGCGGAATTCCCGGCACTATCGGTGGCGCGCTACGCATGAACGGCGGCGCCTATGGCGGCGAGACAAAGGACGTGCTTGTCGAAGCGATGGGCGTCACGCGGTCGGGAGAAGAGGTGCGCTTTACGAATGTGGAGATGGGTTTCACCTATCGCCATTCGAGCGTGCCGGATGATGTGATCTTCACCGAGGCTCTCTTCGAAGGCTGCCCGGGCGATCCGGCTGAGATTCTCTCCGAGATGAACGCCATCACCGAAGCCCGGTCATCGACCCAGCCGGTCAACACGCGTACGGGCGGTTCGACCTTCAAGAATCCTCCCGGTCGGAAGGCGTGGGAATTGGTCGATGCCGCCGGATGCCGTGGACTGCGCCGGGGCGATGCGCAGGTTTCCGAGATGCATTGCAACTTCCTCATCAACCACGGCTCGGCCTCGGCTGCCGATATCGAGGGGCTGGGTGAAGAAGTGCGTCGGCGGGTTCTGGAAACTTCGGGCGTGCAGCTCGAATGGGAAATCAAGCGCGTCGGGCTCACCTGAGCCTGAGCAAGGAGGGCCATGATGGCCAAGCACGTTGCCGTTCTTCATGGCGGTTGGTCGGCGGAGCGCAAAGTCAGCCTGTCCACAGGCAGCGCCTGCGCCAAGGCGCTGGAAGGGCAGGGCTACAAGGTCGCGCTGATCGACGTTCAGCGCGATATCGCCGACGTGCTGAAAGCCGTCGCGCCAGATGTCGTGTTCAACGCGCTTCACGGCCGGTTCGGCGAAGATGGCACGATCCAGGGGCTACTGGAGCTTTTGCAAATTCCCTACACCCATTCGGGCGTGCTGGCTTCCGCGCTTGCCATGCAGAAGGACAGGGCGAAGGTCGTCATGAAGGCCGCCGGCGTCCCGGTTCCGCATGGGCTGGTCGTTAACCGTTTCGAGGCGGCGAAGGAGCACGTCCTGCCCGCGCCCTATGTCATCAAGCCGGTCAGCGAGGGCTCCTCCGTGGGGGTCATCATCGTGCGCGAGGACCGCAGCCATCCGCCCCAGGAGTTGCTGCGCGGTGACTGGGCTTTCGGGGACAATGTCCTTGTCGAATCATATGTTGCGGGCCGGGAATTGACCTGCGCGGTGATGGGCGACAGGGCCCTTGGGGTCATCGATATCCGCCCGGCGACCGGCGTGTTCTACGATTACGATGCAAAGTACGCGAAGGGAGGGTCCATTCACGTCCTCCCGGCAGAAATTAAACCGAATATTTACCAAAAGGTCCAAGAGTTAGCGTTAACGGCGCATCAAGCGCTCGGCTGTCGGGGAATCAGCCGCGCTGACTTGCGGTACGACGACACCTCCGGGGGAACCGGGGAACTCGTCGTTCTTGAGGTCAACACGCAACCCGGAATGACCGAGACGAGCTTGGTGCCGGAACTGGCAGCCCATGCGGGCTATACGTTTGGCGAGCTTGTGCAATGGATGGTGGAGGACGCTACCTGCAACCGATGACGGCCTATCCGGCCGGCAGCACGGTTGCGCGCGCTTCCACCTTTGACGATTACGGGCACGGCTCCTCCCGAATCAATTTCTCCAAATCCGCTCCGCGCGGCGGCCGCCGTCGCTCGGTCACAGTGCCGTTGGCGCGGCGCCTGCCGCGCTTTCTCGGCACCGGTCTGACGCTTGCCTTCTATGGCGCGGTGACTCTCACGGGCCTGTGGCAGGGTGGTCATCTCGACGATTTCATTCGCAATAACGGCGAGCCGCACCACGCGATTGCCCGCATGATGGGCCTCGGGCTCGAGCAGGTGACGATTTCCGGCATTTCGCAGATCCGCGAGTCGGAAGTACTCGCCGCCGCCGGCTTGAATTCCCAGGTTTCCCTCGCGTTTCTTGACGTGAACGCCGTGCGCGAGCGTCTTGAACGCGTGCCGCTGATCAAGAGCGCGTCGGTCCGCAAGCTCTATCCCAACGAAGTCGTGATTACGCTCACTGAGCGCGAACCGAATGCGCTCTGGCAACTCAACGGCGAGCTTTTCGTCATCGCTGCCGACGGAACAGTGATCGACTTGATGCAGGACGGGCGCTTCGTTGATCTCCCCCTCTTGGTGGGTGAACGCGCGAACCTTCGCAGTAAGGAATATCTGGCGCTGCTCGAAGCGGCGGGGCCGCTGCGCAGCCGCATCCGCGCGGGAACGCTCGTGTCGGGTCGCCGCTGGAATCTCAAGATGGATAACGGCATGGACGTGCGCCTGCCGGAGCTGGGGGCCGTCGATGCGGTCACCCGGCTCGTGAAGCTCGAACAGGAACAGAAGATCCTGGAGAAGGATGTGCTGGCAGTCGATCTGCGCATCGCCGATCGGGTCGTCGTTCGCCTGACCGAAGAAGCAGCCTCCGCGCGAGCCGAGGCGCTCAAGAAGAAACCGATGCGCGGCAAGGGGGTCGACACATGAGTCTCTCAGGTCATGGTTTGACACCGCGCCTGAAGCCGCTGTCCGCGCGCAAAAGCGCCATTCTCTCGGTCCTCGATATCGGCACGAGCAAGGTCGTTTGCATCGTTGCGGAGCTAAAGCCCGCCGACGAGGTGGAAGCTCTGCGCAGCCGCACCCATGTGGCGCGCATTCTCGGCATCGGGCATCAGCGTTCCGTCGGCCTCAAAGGCGGCGTGATCGTCGATCTGGAAGCGGCCGAGTCCTCTATCCGGCAGGCGGTGCATGCCGCCGAGCGGATGGCGAAAGTCGAGATTCAGTCCGTCATCGTGAATCTCACCGGCGGCCGGCTCGGCTCCGAGCATTTCGATGCGCATATTCCCGTGCGCGGCGCGGTCGGCTCCGGCGATGTTCATCGCGTGCTTGATGCCGCGAGCAGCCACGACATGCGGCGGGGCAGGGCGGTTCTTCATGCGCTGCCCACGGGCTTCTCGCTCGACCGGCAGAATCATATCGTCGATCCCGCCGGCATGATCGGCGAGCAGCTCGGCGTCGATCTTCACGTCGTCACCTCGGAAGCTGCTGCGGCGCGCAATCTCATGCTCGCGGTCGAGCGCTGCCATCTCGGCATCGAGGCCGTGGTCGCCACGCCTTACGCCTCCGGCCTGTCGGCCCTGGTGGATGACGAGGCGGATATGGGCTGCGCGGTCATCGACATGGGCGGCGGCACGACGAGCGTCGGCATTTTCTCGAACGGTCACCTCGTTCACTCGGATGCCATCGCGGTTGGCGGTCACCACGTCACCATGGATATCGCGCGCGGTCTGACGACCCGCGTTTCCGCCGCGGAGCGGCTGAAGACCCTTTACGGTTCGGCGATCTCGTCGAGCGCGGATGACCGCGACATGATTGCGGTGCCGCAGGTGGATGAAGATGAGCGCGACGTTCCGAACCATCTGCCGAAATCCCACCTCGTGCGCATCATCAAGCCGCGCGTCGAGGAGGTTCTGGAACTCGCGCGTGACCGGTTGAAGAACGCCGGTTTCGCGGCGCAGGCCGGACGGCGCGTCATTCTGACGGGCGGCGCGAGCCAGCTCGTCGGCCTGCCGGAAACGGCACGGCGCATCCTTCAGGGACAGGTTCGTGTTGGGCGTCCGCTCGGCATCAAGGGCTTGCCCGAAGCGGCGAAGGGCCCCGCCTTCTCCGCAGTCGTCGGCCTCCTGGTTTATCCCCAGGTGGCTCATATCGAGTATTTCGAGCCGCGTTCCAGCGGCTTCTTCCAGGGTACGGGAACCGACGGCTACATCTCGCGTGTGGGCCGTTGGATTCGCGACAGTTTTTAAATGCGTAAGGCGGGGGCGCGGCGGCCTCCGTCATGAGTAAAAAGTCAACCAAAGTGAAGCGTCGGCCAAACGCTGTCGATACAAAGGCCAAAGAGGCAACAGGTCATGGCAATCAATCTGCAAGCTCCGGACATCCGCGAACTTAAGCCGCACATCACCGTCTTCGGCGTCGGTGGCGCCGGTGGCAACGCCGTGAACAACATGATCGAGTCTGGTCTCGAGGGCGTTGAGTTTGTGGTGTCCAATACCGACGCGCAGGCCCTGGCCTCTTCCAAGGCCCAGCGTATCATTCAGATGGGTCTCCAGGTGACGGAAGGTCTCGGCGCCGGCTCGCAGCCGGAAGTCGGCCGCGCTGCTGCTGAAGAAGTCATCGACGAAATCCGTGATCAGCTCTCCGGCTCGCACATGGTGTTCATCACCGCCGGCATGGGCGGCGGCACCGGCACCGGTGCTGCTCCGGTCGTCGCTCGCGCGGCCCGCGAACTCGGCATTCTCACCGTCGGCGTTGTGACGAAGCCCTTCCAGTTCGAAGGTGCGCGTCGCATGCGTCTTGCCGATGCCGGCATCACCGAGCTGCAGCAGTCGGTCGACACGCTCATCGTCATCCCGAACCAGAACCTCTTCCGTGTCGCCACGGAAAAGACGACCTTTGCGGACGCCTTCGCGATGGCCGACCAAGTGCTCTATTCGGGCGTCGCCTGCATCACCGACCTGATGGTGAAAGAAGGCCTCATCAACCTCGACTTCGCGGACGTTCGTTCCGTCATGCGCGGCATGGGCAAGGCGATGATGGGCACCGGCGAAGCCTCCGGCGAGAAGCGCGCGAGCCGCGCGGCCGAAGCCGCCATCGCCAACCCGCTCCTCGACGACGTATCGATGAAGGGCGCGCGCGGTCTGTTGATCTCGATCACCGGCGGCAACGACCTCACCCTCTATGAACTCGACGAAGCCGCCACCCGCATCCGCGAGGAAGTGGACCAGGATGCCAACATCATCCTCGGCGCGACCTTCGACGAGAATCTGGAAGGCATCATCCGCGTCTCGGTCGTCGCCACCGGCATCGACCACGCACTCGTGAGCAATACCGGCGAGCTGAACTCAACCGAGCAGCGCATTTCGGAAGTGGCCGAACGCCTGCGCGCCGAAGCCCGCGCTCGCGTGGCCCAGACGCAAGCCGTCCCCACCTTTCGCTCCGCCGCCCAGCCGTTTCCGGTGAAGGCGGCTGAAATTGAAACCGCTCCGGCCCCGGCCCCGGCCCCGGCCCCTGCCGCTCCGGCCTTCGTCTCCCTGGCGACCCCGGTCATCGAGCAGCCCCGCATGGAGCCCGCGCCGCAGCCGGTCATCCGCGACGACGTGGTGCTGACCCCCGCTCAGCCGAAGCCGGCCATGACCTTCGAAGCGCCGGTCGCGCCAGAACCGGTCTATGAAGAGCCGGTCGAGCAGACCTCGTTCATCCCGCCGCAGGCGGAGCGGGCCATCCGCCCCGCCCGGATGCCGCGAATCGATGAGCTGCCGATCCCGGCGCAGAATCAGATCCGCGCCAGCCGCGGCGAGGGCGAGCTGCCCCACGAGCAGAAGCGCGTCTCGCTGCTGCAGCGCCTCGCCGGCTTCGGCCGGAAGGAAGAGGCACACCACGCTCCCGTGGAGCCTGTAATGCAGCGTCCTGCTCCGGAAGCTCCGCGTCAGCCGATGTCGTCGGTTCATGCGGAGTACGCCAAGCGGCCGGCCGCCCCGCAGGGTCACCGCCCGCAGGTCGAATCGCAGGGCCGGATGGCTCCCGCGCAGCGCAACATGGAAGACGACCAGCTGGAGATTCCCGCTTTCCTCCGCCGTCAGGCGAACTGATCGGGCCCACGCTTGTAACAGGAACGCCCCCGGCCGGACGACGGCTGGGGGGGTTCATTTTTTAATGCAATTAAATCAATAGTTTACCAAATGTTCAGTTTGTAACAGACGGTAACCAAGCGTGATTTGGCCTAGCCTGATGCGGGGACTATGTTCCACCCCAGTCAAAGAGGGCGCGTTCATCATGAGCCGCGCATCAGGAAGAGTAACAACGGACGCCATTTTCCCCGGGCGGGTTGATCCCCACGCGAGGCTGAAACGTTCGAGGCCAAAGATAATGAAGCAAAGCCAACAAACCACGCTTCGAGCCGCCGCCACCCTCGTGGGAGCGGGTGTCCATTCCGGCGATGAGGTGAAGATGACTCTTCACCCGGCTGAAGCGAATCATGGCATTGCCTTCCTCCGCACCAATCTTCCCGGCGGTCTCGACCGGCTGATCGATGCCCGGCATCTCGCCGTGACCGCCACCGAACTCTGCACCGTCATCGGCGACCGCGAGAGCGGCGCGGTGGCGACGATCGAGCATCTGATGGCCGCTCTGTCCGGCCTTGGCGTCGACAACGTGCTGGTCGAAATCGACGGCCCCGAAGTTCCGATCCTCGACGGCAGCTCCGCGCCGTTCATCGATGCCATCGATCAGGTCGGCCTGACGGTTCAGAATGCGACCCGCCGCTATATCAAGGTTCTCAAGCCCGTCCGTGTGACCCAAGGCAAGGCCTTCGCCGAACTGGCCCCGAACGACCGGGCGTTCCACCTCGACGTGGAAATCGACTTCCAGACCCCGGTCATCGGCCGCCAGCGCAAGGCCATCGACCTGTCGCCGTCGGTCTTTCGCCGTGAAATTTCCCGTGCCCGCACCTTCGGCTTCATGAGCGATGTCGAGAAGCTGTGGAGCGCCGGCTTCGCCCTCGGGGCGTCGCTGGAGAACACGGTCGCCATCGGCGAGGACGGGATCATGAATCCCGAGGGCCTGCGCTACGGCGACGAGTTCGTGCGTCACAAGATTCTCGATGCGGTGGGCGACCTGTCGCTGGCCGGCCTTCCGCTGTTGGGGACCTACAAGTCCTATTGCGGCGGCCATCGCCTGAACTTCTCGGTGCTCGAGGAGCTGTTCTCGAATCGTTCGAACTACGCCATCGTGGATGGCGCTGCGCGCCGCGAGCCGGGCTATGCCGAGATCGGCAACGGCATCGCTATGCCCGCCTTCGCGCCGGAAGTTCACTAAGCGCATTCCGTCATTTCCCGCGTCTTGGTGCATCGCCCCTTGATGGGCGTTCGATGGGCCCGGGACTTGCGTTCGGGCTTGTCGGATAGGGGGTTGGCTCTTTCCCCGCGCATGGGTTAAAGAGCATTTGGTGCATTCTCGCCATTTCGGGCACGTTTTTCGGAGGGCCGCGAAGTATGTCTGTCGCGAAGGTTTATAAGGGCATGAAGGACGTTGCGGTTCGCGCCCTGGTCGTCGGCGCTTGCGGGTTCGTGCTCGCGGGTTGCGATACTCTTTCGTCGATCAACCCGTTCGACAAGGGCGAGGTCTACAAGCCCGAAGTCGTGGCCGACATTCCTGCGGAGCAGATCTATAACGACGGTCTTGCCCGCCTCCAGAAGAAGGACTTTGAGAGCGCGGCCAAGAAATTCCGCGATCTCGATAAGCAATATCCCTATTCCGATTGGGCCCGGAAGGGTCTGGTCATGGAGACTTACGCCAACTACGAGGGCGGGCTCTATGAAGAGGCGATCGCTTCGGGCAAGCGCTATCTGCAGTCCCATGGCAACTCGCCCGAGGCGGCCTACGTCCAGTACCTCATGGCGTCGTCCTATTACGACCAAATTCCGGACATCACCCGCGACCAGGAGAAGTCCGAGCGCGCGATTCTCGTGCTGCAGGAGCTGATCCAGCGCTATCCGAATTCCGAATACACCGCCGACGCAAAGAAGAAGATTCAGGTCGCGAGCGACCAGCTCGCCGCCAAGGAGCTGGAAGTCGGCCGCTTCTATCTCCAGAAGCGCAATTACTCCGGCGCCATCAACCGCTTCCGCATGGTGGTTTCGCGCTATCAGACGACCCGCCACGTGGAAGAGGCGCTTGAGCGTCTCGCCGAGGCCTATATGGCCATGGGCATCGTCAACGAGGCGCAGACTGCGGCCGCCGTTCTCGGCCACAACTTCCCGGACAGCTCCTGGTACAAGGATGCCTATGCGCTGCTGACCAAGGGCGGCGTCGAGCCGCGTGAGGATTCCGAGTCCTGGATCAGCAAGGCGTTCCGTGGCGTTCCGCAGGTCGGCCAGAAGGCGGGTTAAACCTCTCCTCCCATGCTGATCCAGCTTGCGATTCGCGACATCGTCCTCATCGACAAGCTCGAACTTCATTTCGAGGAGGGCTTGAGCGTCCTCACGGGTGAAACCGGCGCGGGCAAGTCCATTCTGCTCGATGCTTTTGCCCTGGCCCTCGGCGGACGGGGCGACGGCAGCCTTGTTCGGCATGGCGAGGCGCAGGGGCAGGTCACGGCCGTCTTCGATTGTTCTCTCGACCATCCGGCCCGTCGTGTCGCGGCGGATGCCGATATCGATGTGGAGGGCGATCTCATCCTGCGCCGGGTTCAGGTGGCGGATGGGCGCACGCGCGCCTTCGTCAACGATCAGCCGGTCAGCGTGCAGGTACTCAAGGCCATTGGCGCGGCTTTGGTCGAAATTCACGGCCAGCACGATGATCGCGCCTTAGTCGATCCCGTCACCCATCGCGCGATCCTCGACGCCTTCGGTGGCCTGGCGAGCGAGGTTCAGGCGGTCGGCGAGGCGGCGCGCAGGGTGCGTGAGGCGCGTCAGGCCCTTCAGGACCACAAGAGCCGCGTTGAAAAAGCCCGCAAGGAGGCCGACTTCCTCCGCCACGCCGTGGAAGAGCTGACCAAGCTCGCCCCGAAGGCCGGCGAGGAGGAGGCTCTCGCCGGGCGCCGCGTCGTCATGATGCAATCGGAGAAGGTCGCGCAGGACCTGAACGAGGCGTTCGAGACACTTGCGGGCAGCGCATCCCCCATCCCCGAATTGTCGGCGGCGCTTCGCAAGCTCGAACGGCGCGCGACGCAGGCCCCCAACCTCGTCGATCCGAGCGTCAAGGCGCTGGACGCGGCCCTCGTCGCCCTCGATGAGGCGCGCGGCACGCTGGAAGAAGCCATCCGCGCCACGGAATTCGACCCGCGCGAGTTGGAACAGGCGGAGGAGCGTCTCTTTGCCCTGCGCGCCGCCGCCCGCAAATATGACGTGCCCGTCGATGAATTGGCCGCTTTGAGGCAGCGTTTCATCGAGGATGTCGCGGCCATCGACGCGGGAGAGGAAAAGCTCGGTGGGCTGGAAAGCGCCCTAAAAGAGGCGGACAAGGCTTATCTTGCCGCCGCCAAAATCCTGTCCGCCGGTCGCCGCAAGGCGGCCCAGGCGCTCGATGCGGCGGTTCAGGCGGAGCTGCCGCCGCTCAAATTGGAGCGGGCGCGCTTCATCACCGAAATCGCGACCGACGAGGACAGCCGCGACCCCAACGGGTTCGAGCGTGTGGAATTCTGGGCGCAGACCAATCCCGGCACCCGGCCCGGTCCCTTGATGAAGGTGGCATCCGGCGGCGAATTGTCCCGCTTCATGCTGGCGCTGAAGGTCGTGCTGGCCGACAAGGGCTCCGCCCCGACCCTCGTTTTCGACGAGATCGACACCGGCGTCGGCGGCGCGGTGGCGGACGCCATCGGCCAGCGCCTCTCGCGCCTCTCGCAGCGGGTGCAGGTCATGGCCGTGACCCACGCGCCGCAGGTGGCGGCCCGGGCCGAGAGCCATTTCCTGATCGCCAAGGAGGGCGTGAAGGGCTCCGACCGGGTGGCGACCCGCGTGCTGCCGCTCGAAGACACGCCCCGCAAGGAAGAAATCGCCCGCATGCTCGCCGGCGCGACGATCACCGAGGAAGCCCGTGCGGCGGCCGCGCGGCTGTTGGAAGCGGCGCTTTCTTAAGCGGACATATCGTCGTCATTCTGCGGTGGTGGTTAGGCGGGCATCTGGCGACTCCCGCGCCGCGCGCTATGGTTCACCAAAGCTCATTCTCGATTCGACCATGGCCGCATTCAGACACTCGCCCGATACCCCCGTTGATCAACTGACGCTTCGCCAGGCGCGCGCCGAGCATGACGCGCTCGGGCAGGATATCGCGGAGCACGACAAGCGGTATTACGAGGAAGACGCGCCCACCGTCTCGGACGCGGACTACGATGCGCTGCGCCTGCGCTATGAGGCGCTGGAGGCACAGTTCCCTGAGCTGACCTCGGAAGAGAGCCTGACCCAAAAGGTCGGTGCGAAGCCCTCCGAAAAATTCGCCAAGATCCGACACAGCGTGCCGATGCTCTCGCTCGCGAACGCCTTTGCGGATGAAGACGTGCGGGATTTTGTGGAGCGCATCCGGCGCTTCCTGCATCTCGGCGCGGACACGCCGCTTGCCTTCACGTCGGAGCCGAAGATCGATGGCCTCTCGCTGAGCCTGCGCTATGTGGATGGCAAGCTCGTGAGCGCCGCGACGCGCGGCGACGGAGAGGAGGGTGAGGACGTCACCGCGAATGCCCGCACGGTGCACGACATTCCGCACGAATTGCACGGCCATGGCGTGCCGGACATCTGCGAGGTGCGCGGCGAGGTTTATCTTTCGCATGCGGATTTCGCCGCCATCAACGAGCGGCAGGTGGCGGCTGGCAAGCCAATTTTCGCGAACCCGCGTAACGCGGCGGCGGGCAGCCTGCGCCAGCTCGATCCGAGCATCACCCGCTCGCGGCCCTTAAAATTCTTCGCCTATGCGTGGGGGCAGATCAGCGCCGAACTCGCCACGACGCAGCATGGCATGATCGAGCGCTTTGAAGCATTCGGGTTCAAGACCAATCCGTTGACGCGCCGCTACACGTCGGTCGAAGGTTTGCTCGAGCACTACCACGAGATAGAAACCGAGCGCGCCAATCTCGGCTACGACATCGACGGCGTCGTCTATAAGGTCGATGACCTGAGCTATCAGCGCCGCCTTGGCTTCGTCTCACGCTCGCCGCGCTGGGCGCTGGCGCACAAATTCCCGGCGCAAAAGGCCGTGACGGTGCTCGAAGACATCGAGATCAATGTCGGCCGCACCGGCTCGCTCAACCCCATCGCGAAGCTCAAGCCCGTCACGGTCGGCGGTGTCGTGGTGTCCAATGCGACACTGCACAACGAGGATTACATCCGCGGCATCGGCGGCAATGGCGAGCCCATCCGCAACGGAGTCGATATTCGCATCGGCGATACGGTCGTGGTGCTGCGCGCGGGCGATGTCATTCCGAAAGTGCTCGACGTGGTGCTCGACAAGCGCCAGCCGGATTCGAAGCCCTATGTCTTCCCCACCATTTGTCCGGCCTGCGGCAGTCATGCGGTGCGCGAACTCAATCCCCGAACGGGTCGCGAAGATTCCGTGCGCCGTTGCACGGGAGGCCTCATCTGCCCCGCGCAGGCGCGTGAACGCTTGAAGCATTTCGTCTCGCGCAACGCCTTCGATATCGAGGGCCTCGGCTGGCAGCGCATTGAAGAGCTTTATGACGACGACCTCATCAAGAGCCCGCAGGATATTTTCACGCTTCAAGCGCGCAATGCGCAAAAGCTGACGCGACTCGAGAACAAGGAAGGGTGGGGCACCACAAGCGTCGGCAATCTTTTTGTCGCCATCGAGGAGCGCCGGACGATTCCGCTGAACCGCTTCATCTTCTCGCTCGGCATTCCGCATGTGGGTGAAACGTCGGCCAAATTGCTCGCGCGCCATTTCGGCACCTTCGAGGCTCTTCGCGAAGCAGCGAAGCAGGCGGCGGATCCGGCGTCGGAGGCTCACGCCGATCTCACCTCCATCGGTGGCATTGGCCCGGTGGTGGCGGAGACCATCGTCGAGTTTTTCCGCGAGAAGCACAACGAAGAGATGCTCGATGCGCTTCTTGAGCAAGTGACCGCCGTTCCCATCGAAGCGGCGGCATCCGATTCCCCCGTTGCGGGCAAGACCGTGGTCTTCACCGGCTCGCTTGAACAGATGACCCGCGAGGAAGCCAAGGCCATGGCCGAGCGCCTGGGGGCCAAGGTCGCGGGCTCCGTCTCCAAGAAGACCGATATCGTCGTGGCAGGCCCGGGGGCCGGCTCGAAGCTCGACAAGGCGCGAGAATTCGGTGTCCAGGTCATGGATGAGGATGGGTGGTTCGCGCTCGTCGGGCGAAACTAGAACATTTCCTAACGAAGTGGACACCGGTTCGGCGAAGAAAATGCCGAAAAAACAATAAGATAGATCATCCGATCTGATCCTGTCAGGTCGGAAAGTGCGCGACAGCAATCCTGTCCAAGACGCGCCGCCATCGATGTGGCATGGTGGCGGCGATGACAGTGATGACTCCGGAAGTGTCTCTCGATCCGGAACTGGCGGCGGGCGACGAAACCTTTTTCTGGCGAGTGCCGCGCCACCACGGCCTCGGATGCTTGCGCGCGACCTTTCGCCGGCACAGCTACGCCCGTCACACCCACGACACTTATGCGATAGCGGCGGTTCTTTCAGGCTGCGAAACCTTTTTCCATCGCGGCGAGCAGCGTTATGTGTGGGCCGGTTCCATTGCCATCGTCTGCCCGGATGAGATTCATGACGGCGAGCCCTATGGCGGCGGCTTCGAATATCGGACCTTCTACCCCTCGCAGGAGCTGATGCAGGAGATCGCCGAGGACATCGTGGGGCGACCGCTCTCCCGCCCTCCCTGGTTCCGGCAATCGGTCATCGTCGACCCCGAGCTTGCGCGCGCCCATGCCGACCTTCACGCCTGCCTGTGCCATGACAATGTCTGGACCTGCGAGATGGAGCAGGACACGCGCCTTGTCGCGTTTCTCGCGGGCCTGATCGTCCGCTGGGCCGATCTCGACGGGGTGCCGCCGGTCCGTTGCGAAAGCAAGGGCATTGTGCGCGTCCGCGACTACCTTGAAGCCAATCTGGCCCGAGACGTGGAGTTGGCGGAGCTCGCCAAGCTCGCAGGGCTCTCGCGCAGCCATTTCATCCGCGCCTTCCAGCGCGAGACGGGCCTGACCCCGCATGCCTATTTGCTGGACAGGCGCTTCCGCGCCGCCACCCGGTTGTTGGGGCGAGGTAATGCGCCGGGCGATGTGGCGGCGGCCTGCGGCTTCTTCGACCAGAGCCATCTCAACCGGGTGTTCAAGGCACGCATGGGCGTGACACCGGGGACTTTTCGCGCGGCGTGACACGGCACTTTTATCCAAGACGACTCGCCCTTCCTCGCCCATAAGGCGAGAAAAGCGAGTATCTCATGGATCAAGCCAATCCGTTGTCGTCAACCTTCGGACGCGAAGCGCGGGCCGGCCTGCGCGACATCGCGCCTGCCGCCATTGCGGCCATTCCCATCGGCCTTCTCTTCGGCGCCGTTGCCATCGCCAAGGGGCTGACGCCGACTGAAGTTGCCTTCATGTCGGCGACCGTTTTCGCGGGCGGCGCGCAATTCGCCGCCATCGAGGCTTGGGTTCATCCGGCCCCCATCGCGGCCCTGGCCTTTGCGACTTTTCTCATCAATGCACGCCATGTGCTGATGGGCGCGTCCATCGGCCCTAAGATCAAGCTGACCAGGCCGCAAAAGTTCGTCGCCCTGTTTTTCATGACCGACGAGACCTGGGCGCTGTCGGAGCGGCGCGCGCTCGATCGGCCTGTGACGGCTGCCT
The DNA here is from genome assembly GCF_011777495.1 of Microvirga terricola. GTDB lineage: Bacteria > Pseudomonadota > Alphaproteobacteria > Rhizobiales > Beijerinckiaceae > Microvirga > Microvirga terricola. The sequence continues at coordinate 630,445 of NZ_JAATJS010000002.1, forward strand.
ATTGGGTGGCGATTTCGGCGGCGCTCTACATCAACTGGCTCGCTTCGACGACCGTCGGTGCGGTGCTCGGCTCGTTTCTCGGTGATCCGGCCCGGCTCGGTGCGGATTTCGCCTTCACGGCGCTGTTCATCGGATTGGTCGCGGGCTTCGGCAAAAGCCGCGTCACGCTGGTGACGGCGGCTGTCAGCGCGGTCGTCTCGGCGCTCGTTCATCACTTCATCGGCGCGCCGTGGCACGTGGCGTCCGGCGCGCTCGCCGGAATTGCCGCCGCCTATTGCGCTGCTGATCGGGAGGTGCGCTCATGAGCATCGACATGACGACGTTCGGTGCCATCCTCGCCATGGCAATCGTCACCTACTTCACTCGCATTGCCGGGCTTTTCGTCGCCGACCGCCTGGTGCTCAGCGGGCGTGCGAAAGCGGCCTTTGACGCCATTCCGCCCGCCGTGTTGATCGCGGTCATCGCGCCGACCGCGCTGACGACGGGATGGGCTGAAGCCATCGCCGCCGCCATCACCGCCTTCGTGGCGTTCCGTCTGCCGTTGCTGGCGACGGTCGCGGTCGGTGTGGTGTCCGTCGTGCTGCTGCGCGGCGTGCTCTAACCGATGGCGCGCGTCGCGTCCTCAAGCCATGCGCGCGTTTCCGCATCGAGCTTGCCCGAGAGCTTCTCACGCACCTGTGCGTGATAGGCGTTGAGCCACGCGATCTCGTCCACTGTCATCAGCGACGGTTCGACGAGGCGCAGGTCAATGGGGGAGAAGGTCAGCGTCTCGAAACCCATCATCTCGCGGTCGCCGCCTTCGATCTTGCGCGGCTCGACGAGGATCAAGTTTTCGATGCGGATGCCGTAGGCGTCCTTTTTGTAGAAACCGGGCTCGTTGGACAGCATCATGCCGATTTCGAGGGGCGTGGTGCCGATTTTCGCGATGCGCTGCGGACCTTCATGCACCGAGAGATAGCTGCCGATGCCGTGGCCGGTGCCGTGGTCGAAATCGAGACCCGCTTCCCACAACGGCTGACGTGCGAAGGAATCGATCTGCGCGCCGGTCGTGCCTTTCGGAAAAACCGCGCGCGCAATCGCGATGTGGCCCTTCAGGACGCGCGTAAAGCGGTCCTTCATCTCCGCCGTCGGCTGGCCGACGACGATGGTGCGGGTGATGTCCGTGGTGCCGTCTTCATATTGCGCGCCGGAATCGATCAGGAAAATCTGATTTTTCTCGATGGGCCGGTTGCTGGAGCGCGTGACGCGGTAATGGGGCAGGGCGGCGTTGGGGCCCGCGCCGGAAATGCTCGGGAACGACACGTTCTTGAGAGCACCTGTCTCGACGCGGAAGGCTTCGAGAGCTTCCACGGCGTCGATCTCAGTCAGCGCGCCTTTCGGCGCTTCCTTGTCGAGCCAGGCGAGGAAGCGGGCCACCGCCACGCCGTCGCGCAGGTGCGCCGCGTGCGAACCGGCGATTTCCGCCTGGTTCTTGACCGCCTTCATCAGGGAGATCGGATCAGCGCCGACATCGATCTTGCCGCCAGCAGCTTCGAGGCGGCGGGCGACCGCGACCGAACCGGTGGCGGAATCGACGCGGATCTTGCCGCCCTTGTGGCCGAGCGCATCGAGCGCGCTCTGGAAGCCGCAGATCTCCACGAAATGCGCCAGATCGCCGACTGCCGCGCCAGCCTCATTGGTGATCTTCGTGGGGTCGAAGAAAAGGCTCGCAGGGCCTTCGGCGGGAATGATGGCGTAACCAAGCGGGAGCGGCGTGTGGCCCACATCGCCGCCGCGCAGGTTGAAGGTCCAGGCGAGATTGTGCGGATCGGACACCACGATGGCATCGAGCTTCGCCTCGACCATCTTCTTGCGGATGCGTTCGAGCTTCGAGCGGGCTTCTTCGCCAGCATATTCGATGGGGTGGGGACGGACCGGAGCCTGCGGCGGAGCAGGGCGGTCGATCCAGATCACATCCACCAGATTGAGATCGACGGGAGCAAGCTCGCCGCCAGCGCGGGCCACCGCCTGCTCAAGGCGCTTGAGTCCGTCGGAGGTCAGCAGCCACGGATCGTAAGCCAGCGTCGCGCCGGAGGGTAGGTTCGTTGCGATCCAGTCTTCCGCCGACATTTCTGCCAACTGGACCGGGGTGATGGCTGATGTGTCGACTTGCTCCGCCGCCTGCACGGTGTAGCGTCCATCCACCACGAGCGCGGCCTTGTGCTGGAGCACGATGGCTGTGCCGGCGGAGCCGGTGAAGCCCGTCAGCCACGCCAGACGCTCGGCGCTCTTCGGCACATACTCGCCCTGATGCTCGTCGGCGCGGGGAATGATGAACCCCTCGAAGCCGCGGCGGCTCAGTTCCGCCCGCAATTTCGCGATGCGCGCCGGGCCTTGAGCCGGGGAAGTGGTGTCGTCGAAGGTCTGGAACTGGGCCATTTTGGGTGAAACCGGGGTTCAGGGATGATGCGGGCGACACGCTAGGCGGGAGAAGGCACCGCTGCAACCGTCATGCCGCGCTGAAGGTTGCCCTCTCGGGAGCTCGTTGCGTCTCGGCTATGCACGGAGTGCCTGGGTTTCAGGCTTTCACGAAAGAGAACTGCAAAGAAGGCATAGGTATCATGTCCGCCGATATCTGACGGAAAAGGTCGGAGCGGCTTACCTTTAAAGCAACGATAAAACGAGGAACGCTGAAGGGTCTTCATACCAACCTGTTGGAGATAGACCCATGACCACAGCCGTTTTTGCCCCCAGCCTTGCGAGTGGTATTCAGACCTCATCCGGCGCTTCGACCGTGATCAAGCGCTTCGTCAACGCCCTCGTCGAAAGCCGCATCAGGAGCGCCGAAATCGAAATGCGCCGTCACCGGGCGCTCATTCGTGACCTCGGCGGCCGGCAAGACTTCGCGGCCCAGTTCCTCACGCAGGACGATGTCCTGCCCTACAAACTCTGAGAGGAGAAAACCATGATGATCGCTGCCCTTCTCAAAGTCATGCGCGACATCTGCATCGAAACCTTTGAGCTTCGGCAGGCGATGGCTCAGCGCTATCGCTATGTGACTGTCGAATGAGCTGGCGGGCCCGGAGAACGAAAATCCGCTTTCCGGGTCAGTCTCTCAATGAACAATCCGGCGGGGCCGCGGATGTGCGCCGCCCCGCTTCATGACCAGGGCAGCCCAGCCTTCCAGGTCGTAGCGGCGCTGCAGGTGCCATCCTTGCGCGGAGTAGGCCGAGAGCACGCCCGGCACGTCGCGAGCGAGCAATCCGGACAGGATCAACGTGCCGTCATTCGTCGCGACGCGGGCGAGCGACGGGGCGAGGATGCGCAGGGGCTTCGCCAGGATATTGGCGAAGATCAGGTCGAAATGACCGGGGCGGTCAGCGTCCGCGTGACGGACGCCGGGGCCAACGAACAGCTTCATCAGCGACCCGATACCGTTGAGCCGTGCGTTCTCGCGGGCGACGCGGATCGCTTCGGAGTCGATGTCACCGGCAACCACCGGCCGCTTGAGAAGCTTCGCCGCTGCGAAGGCCAGGATTCCCGTGCCGGTGCCGACATCGAGGATGTGGCGGGGCTTGCGCAGCTTCACTTCGTCGACGAAGGCTAGCAGGCAGCCCCTTGTGGTGCCGTGATGGCCCGTGCCGAAGGCGAGCGCGGCCTCGATTTCGATGGCGGCATCGTTCGGCCGCCGCTGGTCGCGGTCATGTGAGCCATGCACGAGCACGCGTCCAGCCCGCACGGGCGTGAGGCCCTCAAGCGAGGCTTTCACCCAATCCTGCTGCTCCAGCGGTTCAAAGACGCCCTTATCCGCCTCGGCCCCGACGACGGGCCGCACGAGGTCACGGATGGCAGCTTCGTCCGGCTGGCGAGCGAAATACGCCTCCAGCAGCCACGGCCCATCGTCCTCGATCTCGAAGGCGGCGACGGCGGTCTCGGTCGGATCGAAGATCTCGCCGATCAGTTCCGTCATGGCCCGTGCGGAATTGGCATCGGTGGTGATGCGGAAAACATGGGTCGGGCGGTTGGGGTGCAATCCTTCGAGCATTGGCATCCGCTTAGAGCATTTTCGGCAGAAGCGGGAATCCGCTCTGCGTCCGCGACAGTGAGACGATCGAGAGCCTCGTGATCGGAGAGGGCTCTAGCACTGCTCGCGCCGCAGGTCACCCTTTTGCGTCAGGCGGCGGATGTGGCCAGTTGCAGCTGAAGCTCGTCGATGACGGCCCGGTTCCGGCCGGCGGCCTTGGCCTGATAGAGCGCGGTGTCGGCGCGCTCGATGACGTCCTGCACGTCGCGGTCGCTCTCGCGGACGATGGCGCCGCCGACGCTTGCGGTTACCGAGAGCCATTTGTCCTGATGCAGGGTGGAGGTGCTTTCAATGGCGCGGCGCAGCTTTTGAGCGATAACCGGAACCTCGTCGCGCCCGGCCTCACGCACCAAGACAATGAATTCCTCGCCGCCAAAGCGCGCCAACCGGTCCGTTGACCGCAGGGCTCGCTTCATGGCGTGGCCGACGGTCCGGATCACATCATCTCCTGCGCCATGGCCAAAGGTGTCGTTGACGGATTTGAAGAAATCCAGGTCGATCATCAGAATGGCGAAGCTTTCGTCCCGACTTCTGTAATCTTTGAAGGCCTCATTGCCGATGCTGTCGAAGCCGCGGCGATTGAGCAGGCCGGACAGGGCATCAGTCTCAGCAAGTTTCACGAGCGCAGTGATGTCTTTCTCGTGTTGCGAGGAGGCTTCCGCAATGCGTTGTTCTGCGGTGCCCGCGCGGCGGAGAAGTGAGCGAAGAACGGCGGAGAGGCGCACGATTTCCGCCGATCCGCCGGTGCGGGGCAGGGAGGTCACGTTCGGGTCGCGGCCGATGCTGTCGGCGGCCTCGATGATCCGCCGCAAGGGGTCCGCCACGCCGCGCGCGATGATGAGCGCGAAGATGAGACCGAAGCACGCGACGATTCCGTCGATGGTCAGGATGGTCATGACGATGCCGTGGGCGGCCGCGAAGGCGATCTTGTCCGGCTGGCGCGAAATGACGATCCAGCCGAGCCCCGGATAGTCGCGATAGCCGGAGGTGAGAGCGAACCCGGTCAGAACAGCCTCGTTTTCCGTCACGTCTTCGAAAGCGCCGTTCTGCTCGCGGCGCATGTTCTCGATCTCCTCCGGCGAGAACGGCTTCTCGCCCAAGGCGGCGCGGCCGAGAGTAACGGTTCCGTCGGATGACAGAATCCAGACGGACTTGCCGCGCTTCTTCTCCGGCAGGGCGAAAAGGACGCGACGCTGTTCTCTGGCCCAGTTCCAACTCAGGTGCGCACCGAGGACGCCGATGAGTTCACCCTTGCTGTCGTGAACGGGCATGGCGATGTCGATGAGACGGAGGGGCTCTCCGTTAGCACTCGAGGGGACAAGGCTTGCAAGCAGCTTGGCTTCGTGGACGTCGCCGACCATCGGAGCCTTCAGCCCTTCCCGAAACCACGGCCGCTCCTGAACGGATTGTCCTTCAAGCATGCCGCGTGTTGCCGCTCGCACTGTTCCATCGGGCGTAGCAAAGCCGAGCCAGGCATAATCGGGGAGGGAATTTTGGAACTGCTCGAGAAGCCGACGTGTGGTGGCGGAGTCTCCTGTCCAGACTTCCCGCAAGGGCGTCATCTCGGCAAGGTTCTGTACCTCGCGGAAACGCTCGTACATGTTGCGGTCAAGGAGGGCGGCCATTGACGCAGCCGTCTCGGCGGCGTCGTGCATGACGATTTCCCGGGTACGTTGCTGCACGACATAGGAGGCGCCGATGGCCGCCGCGGATACCAGGGCTATGCAGAGCAGACCGACCAGGATGGTGATCTGCCGTCGCAAAGACAGGTTCCGCATGATCGCCATGGCCATTCCCTAAAGTTCGCCCCCGCAAAACCTAGTAGCCGGCCCTGGCTCGAAGCTTTCGGTGGCCCATCTAAGTTTTCTTTAGTTGCGCGGGTCTTAACTTGGTATTTCTTAAGGTCAACTAAAGTTTTGTGACTTTGGTTATTCATTGGAATGGGAAATGATGGGAAGGTCGGCCTTCCGCTGCGCTCGAAATATTCTTACACAAACATCGACTTGGTATCTTTCGACCGTTCAAGTCATTGAATTTGTTTAGCCTTATGTTCGGCTGCAAAACGGGGCAGTATGCGCGCGGGGCGTGGATAGCGCCTGCGGTTAAGACTTCGCGGCCTCTTGCGAAACGGCGGGAGAGGATTCTTAAAAGCCGATTCAAAACGACGTGCTGGCGGTCCAGGCGTCAGCCCAACCGCTCCACGAAGCTGTCGAGCACCATCTTGCGTCCAGCCTTGTCGAACTCGACGGTCAGCTTGTTGCCATCGACCGCTTCGACGGTACCAGGGCCGAATTTGGAATGCAGGACGCGGCCGCCGACAGCAAAAGTGGAGGCTGCCCCGGTCGATTTTGCCACCAGCTCGCCCTCAATCAACATCGGCCCGCGCCGCTCGCCGCCGCGCGCGAACGTGCTGCCGCTCTCAGTTTGAGCGCGATGGGCTTGGGCGCGCTGCCATCCTGGCGTCTGGTAGGATGAGCCACTGAACGGAGCCATGCGATCGAAGCGCGAGCCGCCGAACCCGCCTTGTGAAAAGTTCGCGGGCGCCTCGACGATTTCCACGCTTGCTTCGGGCAGGTCGTCGATGAAGCGGCTTGGCACTGTGGAGTTCCAAAGGCCGTGAATGCGCCGGTTGGAGGCGAAGTAGATCTTGGCCATCCGCCGCGCGCGGGTGAGGCCCACATGGGCGAGGCGGCGCTCTTCTTCCAATCCGGCGCGTCCGCTCTCATCGAGAGCGCGCTGGTTGGGAAAGAGGCCTTCCTCCCAACCGGGCAGAAACACCGTGTTGAATTCAAGGCCCTTGGCCGCGTGCAGCGTCATCAGACTGACGCGCTCCGACGTGTCGGTCTCATTGGCTTCCATGACGAGCGACACGTGCTCAAGGAAGCTTTGCAGATCAGGGAATTCTTCCATGGAGCGCACAAGCTCCTTGAGGTTTTCCAGCCGTCCCGCCGCATCGGCCGATTTATCTTTCTGCCACATGTCGGTGTAGCCGGATTCCTCCAACACCATCTGCGCGAGGTCTGACTGTGTCATCGTCTCCGACAGCTTCGCCCAGCGCCCGAAGGAGATGAGGAGATCGCGCAGCGCGCCGCGCGGCTTCGGCTTCAACTCGTCGGTTTCCACAATGAAGCGGGCGGCTTCCGTCAGCGGCACGCGGGCGGCGCGGGCGTGGTTGTGCAGCACCTGAACCGTCGCGTCGCCCAGTCCGCGCTTCGGCACGTTGACGATACGCTCGAAAGCCAGATCATCGGCGGGCTGGTTCACGACACGTAGATAAGCGAGCGCATCGCGAATTTCCGCGCGCTCGTAGAAACGCGGACCGCCGATGACGCGATAGGGTACGCCGAGCGTCACGAGCCGCTCTTCGATCTCGCGCATCTGCGCCGAGATTCGCACCAGGATCGCGATTTCTGACAGCGGGTGCCGCTTGGCATGTAGCGCTTCGATCTCCTCGCAGATCAGGCGGGCCTCATCTTCGGAATCCCACGCGCCGGTGATGGTTACCTTTTCGCCGGGCTCGTCCTCGGTGCGGAGAGTCTTGCCGAGACGGCCCTGGTTCTTGGCGATGAGGAAGGATGCGGCTGCAAGAATGTGGCCGGTCGAACGATAGTTGCGCTCCAGCCGGATGACGGTCGCGCCGGGAAAGTCGTGATCGAAACGCAGGATGTTGTCGACCTCGGCCCCGCGCCAGCCATAGATCGACTGGTCGTCATCGCCGACGCAGCAAAGGTTCTTCCGCGCCTGGGCGAGAAGGCGCAGCCAGAGATACTGCGCGACGTTGGTGTCCTGGTACTCGTCCACCAGCATGTAGCGGAAACGGTTCTGGTATTGCTGGAGAATATCCGGGTGCTCGCGCCACAGGCGCAAGCATTCCAGCAAAAGATCGCCGAAATCGACGGCGTTCAGAACCTTCAGTCGGTCCTGATAAGCGGTATAGAGCTTGCCGCCTTTGCCCTGGGCGAAGGCTCCAGCTTCCCCGGCCGGAATCTGCGCTGGGCCCAGGCCGCGATTCTTCCAGCCGTCAATCAGGGATGCGAGCTGGCGTGCGGGCCAGCGCTTTTCATCAATGCCTTCCGCCTCGATCACCTGCTTCATCAGGCGAAGCTGGTCATCGGTGCCGAGAATGGTGAAGTCGGAGCGCAAGCCCACCAGCTCCGCATGGCGGCGCAGGATCTTGGTGCCGATGGAGTGGAACGTGCCGAGCCATTGCATGCCCTCAGCCACCGGGCCGATGAGCGCCGCGACACGCTCGCGCATCTCGCGCGCGGCCTTGTTCGTGAACGTGACGGCCAGGATGTCGAAGGGGCGAGCCTTGCCGGTCGCGATGAGGTGCGCGATGCGCGTGGTGAGCACGCGTGTCTTGCCGGTGCCAGCGCCTGCAAGCACCAGAACGGGACCCTCGGTTGCCTCTACGGCGGCGCGCTGCTCCGGGTTCAGGCCGGCGAGATAGGGCGATTGCGGAGCCACCGCCGCGCGGGCACGGGCGCTCAGGGAGCCGGATGCGGGCTCGTGCGTCAGGTCGTCCTGCGGCTCAGGTCTGGACTCAGGCTGATTCATCGGCGCGACCATGGATCAAAACGCGAACGGCGTCGAGGGCGGAATGGTGGCAAACCTGCCGCATCCGGACGCTTATTGAATGGATTATCCGTTCATTCCATATGGTGGTTGTCCGGCTCTCGGAGGAAACCTGATGCGCGCATTCGTGGCAGCCGCCGTTTTGATCAGCATCATCCTGCCCGCTCAGGCGCAGGAGCAACTGCCTCTCACCAGCCGTCCCGAACAGCGGGTGAGGGGCATCAACCGCTCGATCCAGCAGGAGGAGCGTCTGCGCCGGATCGAACAGCAAAATCGGTTCGAGCAAAACCAGATTCAGCAGAGACTGGATCGGCAGCAGACCTTTTCAAATCCTTCGTCGCCAAGATTTCGCAACTGCCCGGCGGGCTCCATCTGCTAGCGAACTACTAGCGAACGATCCGCCGTTCAGTGCCGCGTACCCGAGGTCACGAGCTGCTCGTTGAGAGCGGACTTGTTCGGAATGCCGATGACCCGTCCCAGCACTTCAGGTCTGGCGAGGCGGGAATGGGCCGCTTTCATGACCGCGAGATTGGCCATGATATCCTCCGGGAACGGCGTAACCTTGCGGGTTCGCATATCCATGTGGAGGGAGAGGCCCTCGGAGGTGGCTGCCACCCAGCCTTCTGTCGCGTGGCGGATTTCCAGGTAGAAATGCACACGCTTCTCATCGAAATCGACAAGCTGGAGCGTCACGCGCACGGGGTCGCGCATCTTCAATTCGCGCTTATAGAGGGTGTGAATCTCGGCCGCGAAGAAAGAGCCCCGGCGCTCCTCGAGATAATCCGGCCCCAGTCCCACGAGGCCGAAACCTTCCTCCACGGCCCTGTCGAAGAGCACGTGGTAATAGGCCATGTTCATGTGGCCGTTATAGTCGATCCAGGCAGGCAGGACCTCCATCGTCGAGGAGACGAAGGGTGCGAAGAAGATCGGCGTCCGCTTCTTCTCCATGGTCAGCGCCTGCTCCCCGTTTCGGTCATACCGTCACCGATCTCCTGTTCGATGTGAAACATTAGATCACGTTCGGCGGCGATGCATATGGGTATGAGCGACTTTGTCATGCAGAGTGTTGTCTTTGCAACGCTTTTGGTAGCTATGGTTTATTCAAAATCTCAGCGAGATCTGAAACATTCATGAACGCGCCTCTCTCCTCCGCCCGCTCAAAGCCCACTGACGCCACCATCGCCGCGATCACGGCGGAGCTTGCGAGGCGCTACGGCGACCGGGTTGTCACCTCCACCGCTGTGCGCGAGCAACATGGGCATACGCTGACCTGGGTGAAGAACCAGCCGCCAGATCTCGTGGTCTATCCTCGCACGACCGACGAGGTCTCCGACATCGTCAAGCTCTGTGCGGCGCACGATGTTCCTGTCATTCCCTTCGGAACGGGGACCTCGCTGGAGGGACACATCAACGCACCCTTCGGCGGAGTGTCAGTCGATGTGAGCCTGATGATGCGGATTGTCGCAGTCCACGAAGAGGACCTCGATTGCGTCGTCGAGGCCGGCGTGACGCGCAAGGAATTGAACGAGTCCTTACGCGACAAGGGGCTGTTCTTCCCCATCGATCCGGGCGCTGACGCCTCCATCGGCGGCATGGTCGCAACCCGGGCATCCGGCACCAATGCGGTGCGCTATGGGACGATGAAGGACGTCGTTCTATCGCTCACGGTCGTGTTGCCGGATGGCGAGATCGTGAAGACCGCGAGCCGGGCCAAGAAGAGTTCGGCGGGTTATGACCTGACCCGCCTCTTCATCGGCTCGGAGGGGACGCTCGGCATCATCACGGAAATCACCCTGAAGCTTTCGGGCATTCCGGAGGCGATTTCCGCAGGAATCTGCGCGTTTCCGTCGGTTAAGGCTGCCTGCGACGCAGTGATCATGACGATCCAATCGGGTATTCCAGTCGCGCGCATCGAGTTGCTCGACGAGGTGCAGGTGAGGGCGGTCAATCTGCATTCCAAGCTCGGCCTGCCGGAAAGCCCGCTTCTCCTCCTGGAGTTCCACGGCACCGATGCAGGCGTGAAGGAGCAGGCGGAGCGTTTCGGCGAGATCGCGGCGGAGTTCGAGGGTGGCCCCTTCGAATGGGCGACAAAACCCGAGGAGCGGTCACGGCTCTGGCAGGCTCGTCATGACGCCTATTGGGCGGCGCGGGGCCTGCGACCGGGGGCGCAATCGGTTGCAACGGACGTATGCGTCCCCATCTCGCGTCTGGCAGAGTGCGTCGATGAGACCAAGCGTGACATTTTGGATAGCGGGTTGATTGCCCCTATTGTCGGACATGTGGGCGACGGTAATTTCCATGTTCAGCCGCTTGTCGATACGGACGATCCGGCGGAAGTCGCCGCTTGCGAGGCTTTCGTCGACCGACTCGTGCGCCGGGCGCTGGCCATGGAGGGCACTTGCACAGGTGAACACGGGGTCGGCCAGAAGAAGATGAAATATCTCGAGATCGAGCATGGACCGGCAGCCTTGGGCCTCATGCGTGTCTTGAAACAGGCGGTCGACCCGCTCAACATCATGAACCCAGGTAAGGTTATTGCGTTTTGACAGTGGAAGCCTCTGTCGGCGCGCTCCCGCTAACCGTGTCGCTGGGATAAACCTCAGGCGACGAACCGGAGAAAAGGCCGCCTCTTGCGCGATATCCTGACGATTATCGCAGCCATCGTGATCCTGATCCTCACGGCTGCGGTTGCTGCCCCGCCCTTCATCGATTGGGATGCCCACCGCGGCGTCATCGACCGGGTCCTGTCGCGTGCCTCCGGCACAGAGGCGCAGACCCGTGGGCGGATTGCTGTTCGTCTGCTGCCGTCGCCCAAAATCCGTGTGGAGCACCTGAGCCTGGCGGGAAAGACGCCGGACTCGCCGAGCCTCGCCGCCGATCTCGTCTGGGCCGAGCTGGCGCTGGCGCCTTTGCTGCGGGGCGAGGTGCGGGTGACCCAGACGCGCATCGGACGGGTCGATCTTCATGTCCCCGTGTCCGCCGATGGCGGCTGGCGGTTGCCGCCCGAATTCCTCTCGGGTCGTGCCGGAGGTCGCGAATGGGCCATCGACAACCTCGCCGTTGCGCATCTCCTGGTCACGACCCAGACGCCGAGCACCGGCCGAACGGACCAAATCTATGTCGAGAATGTCCGTATCGCGGGTCAGAAGCTCGCCGGGCCCTGGCGAGTCGAGGGCGTGGCCGCGGGCGTTCCTTTCCGTGTCGTGACAGGCGAGGTGACGCCGGAGAAGACGCTTCAGGTCAAGCTTGCGGGCGGCGGTGACATCCATCCGCGCTTCGACATCGATGCGAAATTCATCCTCGACGGAGACGAGGTGACGCCGAGCATCGCCGGCAAGGCAAAATTCCTGCTCGGGCCACCGGCTCAGGTAGCCGCGGCGGGTATTCCGATCCCGATCATCATCGAGACGCAGTTCCGGACCGAGGGGAAAAACCTCGCCCTCGACCCGGTCAGCGTCGAAGCCGGGGAAGGGGGCGCGAGCCTACGCATGACCGGCGCAGGAAGCGTGCAGCTGAAAGATCCGCATGTGAGCCTCAAGCTCGAGGGCCGGCGGCTCGATGCGGACAGCTTCCTCCTGTCCTCGAACGGCCAGGATTTCACGACCCGGCTCCAGCAATGGACCATCCCGCCGACGACCTTCCCCATCGATCTAGACCTGAAGATCGACAGTATCGGCCTGGGCCAGGAGGATCTGTCAAACGCCGCCTTACGCCTGTCGCTCCTCGGCGGAAAAGCACGGGTGGACCGGATCGAGTTCCAGGCTCCCGGGGATACGCGGGTCGCGCTGCAGGGTGAGCTCGGCTCGAAGGTGCAGGGCGGCATCGCCGGCAAGGTGGCGCTTGCTTCCAACGCCTCTGACCGTCTGGCGCGCTACCTCAACCGCATCAACATTCGCTCGCCGTTCCTGAGGATCCTTGACGGACGCCCCTTCGAGATGTCGTCGGACGTTGCGGTGGTGAGCCCCGTTCTGTCCTTCAACCGGATGCGCGTGAAGACGGGCGATGCGGTCCTGACGGGCAATCTCCGCTATACCGCGCCGGAGCCTGAGGGACGCGGCAAGCTCGAGGCGCAGGTCGGCATCCAGAACTTGAATCTCGACCAATTGCCGCGCGTCTCCAGCATCTTCGAGACCACGAAGAACATGGATGTCGGGTTTATCCTCGATGCGCGCGGCGTCAGCGCGGGTAAAGACCACAGCAACGGCCGCATTTCGGCGCGGGTTCTCTCCGACGGCCCGGCGCTTCTCGTGGAGTCGCTCGATATCGTCGATCTCGCCGGGGCCAATGCCCGCGTGAGCGGCCGCATCGCGCCCGATGGGACCGGCCGGATCGAAGGAAAAGTGACCGCGCAACGAGCCGCGCCTCTCGTCGACCTTTTGGGCAGTGTGTGGATCGGCGGCATCTCGAAACTCGTGCCGTCGTTCGTGCGCGATGGATCGCTCGATCTGAATGTCGTGACGGAGCGCATTGGCGCCGTGCCAGACCTGTCGCGCACCCGCCTTCGGACGACGGTGAAGGGAAGCGTTGCGGGAGGTAGCTTCGAAGGGCACATCGATGGTCTGGACGGGCGCACCGAAAATCTCGCCGTCAGCCTCGCGACCGACAAGACGGGCCGGTGGGTGAGCCGTCCGAATGCACCGGGACTCGATCGGCCCTCGACCATCGACCTGCGCGGCACGCGGACAAGCTCCGGCCTGTTCAACATGACCATTGCCGGCGATGTGGGCGGCGTGAAAGTCGCGACCAGCCGTCCCTTCGCACTCAGCGCCGATGACGACGTGGTAGACAGCGGCGAGGCCGAGCTTTCGACCTCCGATCTGACGCCCTTTATGGCCCTGCTGGGTGAGGGGGCTATGGGCGGTTCCTCGGCTGTACCCGCGAAGGCGCGGGTGACTCTGGGCCGGGAGCGCGATGCCACCCTGTTCGACATTTCCGGGCAGGTCGCGGGCAATCCCGTCCAGGGACGTCTGTCGGCCCGCTCGCGGTCGGACATCGCCGGTGAGATTTCCGTCGAAAAGCTGTCCCTGCCGTGGCTCGTCAGCGCCTTCGCGCTGGACACTCCTGTGACCGAAGGCACTGCAGCCTCGCCCTGGTCTACTGCCCGCTTCGGCGACAACATGCGCTCGCTCGTCGGCGGCCATGTGCTGTTCCGGGCCGCGCAACTAGACCTCGGACGCGGGGTGATGGGTACACGCGCAAACTTCGCGGTCGAAACGATGCCCGACGGCATCACAATCAAGAGCCTGGACGTCATGCTCGGCACCGGACGGCTAACGGGCTCCGCGACGATTACCCGTCAGGGCAGCCTTGCCACTGTGGTGGGCGATGCGACCTTGCGGGATGTGCCACTCTGGTCACTCGTCGGCGCGACGCCGATTGATGCGTCCCTGTCGGGGCCGTTGAAATTTGGCACGGCCGCGGAGAACGTTTCGGGTCTGATTGCCAATCTCGGCGCGGCGGGCGACTGGCGCATCGCGAACCTGCGCGTTCCGGCTGCCGATCCGTCGGCCTTCGACCGCTCGCTGAAAAAGGTTCTGGCTGATAGCGATCCGCTCCGCGAGGGCAAGGCCGAGGGTATCCTCGGCGGGGAATTGAACCGCGCTCCCCTCATGGCCTCTGCGGTAACGACCTCAGCCGCCATTGTCGGCGGGGCGTTGCGCCTGTCGCCCTTCGTCGTCGAGAATGGCCCCTCCGTCTGGCAGGGTGCAGTCACCTACGACCTGAAGAACCTGACCTTTGAGACGCGGGGGGCGCTGACCGCAAAGGCATCGCCCGCCGTCTGGAGCGGAGCACCGCCCTCCATCGGGCTGAACTGGCGCGGCTCGTTCACCTCGCCGACCCGCGAGGTCGATGTCAGCCCCTTCCGCAACGGCCTTGCCGCTATCGTGCTGAAACGCGAGCTGGAAAAGATCGAGGCGTTCGAAAAAGCGGCCGCCGAACGGCAGCGCCAGTTGGAGGCGGAGCGGCAGCGCGCCAAGGCCGCGGCTGAAGAGGCGGCCCGTCTCCAAGCCCAGAGGCAGAACAGCGAAGAGCCCGCGCCGGACCCGGCGTCATCGCCGTTCGCCCTGCCGCCATTGACGCCGGCGATTGAGTTGAAGCCGCCGCCGTCGGTTCAGGGACGACCTGGCGGTTAGCGCATTTGCTCAGCGTGTTTCCGGCCCCGAGACCGCCTGCAGGCTTCTCAGCACATGGACACGGATGGCGGATGAGAGGTTCTGCTCGCCGCGCTCGGCATCGATCAGCCCGATGAGCGCCTGAACGGAGAGGGATTGCTTGTCGGCGATCTGCCGCAGGGCTTCCCAGAACGGCTCTTCCAAAGAAATGCTCGTCCGGTGTCCGGCAATGGAGACGGAGTGTTTGACGATGCCCGCGCCCATGGTCAGGGTGTCTCGTCATCGCGTTTGAGGGCGTCGAGCCGGCGCTCGGCCAGCTCGCGCTCCGCCTTCGTCTTCTCGCGCTCGGCCTTGGTGCGGCCGAAGAGAATGCGGTTTTCGGTAGCGCGGGCCTCTTTGTCGGCCCGCGCCTTCTGTTTGCGCGCCTGGCGCAGATTGACGATCTCGGCCATGGGGCCTCGATTCACCCTTATTGCGGCGCCAGCATCGTTTCGGGCCGCACGACGGCCTCGAAATCGGCTTCCGAGACACCGGCCTTGAGAGCTTCTTCCTTCAGGGTCGTGCCGTTCTTGTGCGCCGCCTTGGCGATGGCAGCCGCCTTGTCGTAGCCGATGAGGGGCGCAAGCGCCGTCACCAGCATCAATGAGCGCTGCATCAGCTCGCCGATGCGGTCGTGGTTCGGCTCGATGCCGACGACGCAGTTATCCGTGAAGCTAATCGCGCCATCTGCCAGCAAGCGGATCGACTGCAGCACCGCGGCCGCGATGACCGGCTTGAACACGTTCAGTTCGAAATGGCCCTGGCTGCCCGCGAAGGTCACAGTGGTCTGGTTGCCCGCCACCTGAGCGCAGAGCATGGTCAGGGCCTCGGCTTGGGTCGGGTTGACCTTGCCGGGCATGATCGACGAGCCGGGCTCGTTCTCGGGCAGCGAAATCTCGCCCAGGCCCGAGCGCGGGCCGGAGCCCATCAGGCGGATATCGTTGGCGATCTTGAACAGGCCCGCCGCGAGGCTCGCCAGCGCGCCCTGCGTGAAGACCAGCGCGTCATGCGTTGCCAGCGCTTCGAACTTGTTCGGGGCTGAGGTGAAGGGCAGGGCGGTCAGCTCCTTGACCTTCCCGGCGAAGCGCTCGGCGAATTCGGGATGGGCATTGAGGCCCGTGCCGACGGCGGTGCCGCCCTGCGCCAGCGCATAGAGCCCCGGCAGGGTTACTTCGATGCGGGCGATGGCAAGCTCGACCTGCGCGGCGTAGCCCGAGAATTCCTGGCCGAGGGTGACCGGCGTCGCGTCCTGAAGGTGCGTGCGGCCGATCTTGACGATGTCTTTGAAGGCGACTTCCTTCTGCTTCAGCGCCTTCAGCAGGTGTCGCAGCGCGGGGAAGAGGCGGTCGTTGATCTCGCGCGCCACGGCGATGTGCATGGCAGTCGGGAACGAGTCGTTCGACGACTGGCCCATATTAACGTGATCGTTCGGGTGAACCGGCTTCTTGGAGCCGCGCTCGCCGCCGAGGCGCTCGATGGCGATGTTCGAGAGCACCTCGTTCATGTTCATGTTGGACTGAGTGCCCGAGCCCGTCTGCCAGATAACCAGCGGAAACTCGTCGTCATACTTGCCCTGGACCACATCGGCCGCAGCCGCGGTGATTGCGTCTGCGAGGCGCCCTTCGAGCTTGCCGAGGTCCTTGTTCACCAGGGCCGCAGCCTGCTTCACGATGGCAAGCGCGTGGACGAGGGGGAGCGGCATCCGCTCGCCGCCAATGCGGAAGTTCTGGATCGAGCGCTGGGTCTGGGCGCCCCAGAGCTTGTCGGCGGGAACTTCGATGGGGCCGAAGGTATCTGTTTCGATGCGGGTGGACGACATCCTGGACCTCTTAACATGGGGTTGGGTGTTCATATCCCAAAGTTTCGCGCTCGCAACTCCTCAAGAAGCATCGACGCCTTACAAAATCTCACAATTGAAACCCGCAAAATGCTAGGCTTTCAGCCAGTTCGCGCCGGCCTCCCGAATTCTCTTCGCCTTTTTGCCAATCGCCCGGCAGCGCGCCGACTGCGTCCGGTCACGCCTGAGACGGTCGGGACCGAGCCTGGCACAAAGAATCCTGAACGGTTTTCAGCAGGGTTTCGAGGCCGAAAGGCTTCAGGACCAGGGGGACGTTCTGCAAATGCTTCTCGGTCAGACGCTCGACATTGGCATAGCCGGTCATCAGGATGACCGGGATATCGGGCCTGTTCTTCCTTGCAGCCTGGATGAAGCCCAGGCCGTCGAGATTGGGCATCGCGAAGTCGGCGATGATCAGCGCGATATCGTCGTGCAGTCGCAGCATGATCAGGCCTTTCTCGCCACTCTCGGCATGGCTGACCCGGTATCCGACCGTCCGCAAGCTCTCGACAACGAAAGCCCGAACGCCGGGATCGTCGTCGACGACCAGAAGATGCGTTCCGGCTCCGTGGAACTCCGCAAGGGACGCTTTTGAGGCTTCCAATTGCGGTGCGGATTGTGTGCGCGGGAGATAGAGGGCGATCTCTGTGCCGCGTCCGGCCTCGCTGTGAAGCGTAACGCTGCCGCCCTGTTGTTTGACGAAGCCGTAAATCTGGCTGAGCCCCAGGCCCGTGCCTTTGCCGACCTCCTTGGTCGTGAAGAAGGGCTCGAAGACCTTGGCGTGCAATTCCTCTGGAATGCCGACGCCGGTGTCGCTAACGGAAATTCGGACGTACTCGCCGATGGCGAGATCTTCGGGTACGGCGGGGCTTTTGACATTGCGCGCGGCGATGATGAGCGTCCCGCCCGATGGCATCGCGTCCCGCGCATTGATGGCAAGATTCAGAAGCGCCGTTTCCAGCTGCACCTTATCGGTGACGACCGGCCAGAGCCCTTCCTCCAAATCGGTTTCGATGGTGATGTTCGGCCCGATGGTGCGCTTCAGCAGGTCGCGCATCTGTCTGATCGTCTGCGGCAGGTCCGTCGATTCGAGTGAGAGCGACTGTTTGCGCGCGAAAGCGAGAAGCTGGCGCACCAGCTTGGCGCCCCGCTCTCCGGCCTGGATGGCATTTTCGAGCAGATGATCCACGCGCGGCTCGGAAATCCTTTTCTGCGCGAGCTCGAGATTCCCGATGACGATGGCAAGAAGATTGTTGAAGTCGTGTGCAACGCCTCCGGTGAGTTGGCCGATGGCTTCCATGCGTTGAGCCTGTCGGCGTTGGGCTTCGCTTTGTTCGAGCGCGCGCGTGCGTTCCTGGACGAGCCTTTCGAGATGCTCGCGATAGTCGCGCAGTTCATCCTCGGCGTGCTTCTGCTCGGTGATGTCGTTGCCTTGGATGAGGATGCCGACAGTCGACCCACTCCGGTCGAAGATCGGTTGAAAGACAATGTCGTAAAAGCCCTCTGTTGGCGGCTCCGAGAGCTTTGGCTGGAAAAAAACTCGAATGCCGCGGCCGACATAGGGCTGCCCGCTCGCGTAAACCTGATCGAGAATCTCCACGTAGCCTTGCTGTGCGATCTCCGGCAATGCTTCCGCGACGGTTTTGCCCACGACGTCGTGGCGGCCGACGACTTGGAGATAAGCGCGGTTTGCCAACTCGTAGACGTGATCGGGGCCGCTCAGAACGGCGATAAAGCCGGGGGCTTGCTCAAAAAGGCTCCGCAGATGCTTCTGCTCCTCGCGGAGTTCTTCGTTGACTTCCTCCACCGCCTGCGCCCGTCTGAGGATCTCGCCCTCAATCATCTCGGAAACGCCGCGGGTTTGTCCGGTCTGGAAATTGGCGCGCCGCAGTCTGTGAAGCTCGGTGACATCCACCGGAAAGTGGAGAATGAAGGTCAACTCGCCGGCCTCGTTCAGCAGAGGCGTATTGGTCACGCTCCAGTATCGCTCCTCGAAGCGGCCGTCGGGCAGCGTGATGTCATAATGAATGATCGGGATATAGTCGGGCTGGCGACGTTCGATAACGCGCTCGAGCGACCATCTTAGCTTTTCGATGTCGACTTCGGCTCGCTCGTCAGCCGGTTTTGAAAAGGCTTCGAAGATGTTGCGCCCGATAATGTCGTCGCGGCGACGCATCGCAAGTCGCAGAAGCGCGTCGTTTGTCTCGACGATCGTGAAGTCAGGCGACAGCAGCGCGCAAGCGTTCGGGCTTGCGTTGTACAGCGCTTTGAAATCGACGGGTGGGTAGGCGCGGGAGCCCGGCAGATTGACCTCCAGATCTTGAAAGGCCCGGTCCCCCTAAGAAGGCCCTCAAGGCTCACAGACAAAGAGTTAAGCGAGAATATATGCCGCCATATCCCGAGTCGAGATCGCCTCACGCGTCGTTATTGTCTCAGGGGCCTCAATTCTTCTTACGAAAAGCATCGAGGCTGACGACCTCGGCGCTGCCCGAAGAAGCGGATTCCGTCGCAGCGAGTTGGGCGGCTTTTTCAGCGTCGCTTGCGCTTTCGACCGGAGCAGGCGACTCGGTTTTCTTCTTTTCCGATACCTTGTCGGCGGACGTCTTGCGCGGTTGCTTCAACGCGACCGGTTCGGAGCCATTTCTTTGAACCGGTTGAGGTGCAACGGGTACTTCCGCCTCTTCCTTGTCCTCGTCCTCTCCGTCGAACTTCAGCCCGAACTGCACGGAAGGATCAAAGAAACCGGTCAGTGCATCGAAGGGGACGAGCAGCCGCTCCGGCACGCCGGAGAACGACAGGCCGATTTCGAAAGAGTGCTCGGTGACGCCAAGGTCCCAGAACTGGTGCTGCATGACAATCGTCATCTCCTGCGGATATTTTTCACGCAGGCGGTTCGAGAGCCGCACGCCCGGAAAATCGGTGCGGAAGGAGATGTAGAAGTGATGCTCGCCCGGAAGACCGTCCTTCCCGGCATCGATCAACACTTTGCGCACAACGCCCCTCAGGGCGTCCTGCACCAGGAGATCGTAGCGGATCAGGTCTTTACCGGCCATATGGGAGCCCTTGAAAAAAGAAAGTGGAGGCTTCTGTTGCCAGGTGCCTCCGAACCCCGCCTAACGGTGCTAACCGCTAGGACTTTGAGTCGGCTTTAGGGACCGCTTACGCAGCCACTGCAACCGGAGCATAGTTGTCGTTGGCAACTATTGAATCGGCCCGATAACGGCGGAACCATTCCGAGCAAAAGTCTACCCTTTACGCCCTCGTCGATCCTATTTCGCCCCCGCCAAAACCCATGCAGAGCCTGGGTTTTGGTGGAGGCGCCGGGTACCGCCCCCGGGTCCGATGGGTTTATTCCGATAGCCGTTTATCGCCATAGCCAGCCTTGCGGCGGGCAGTGGCAATATAAGAAAGGCAAAACCATTTTGAAAGAGCGGGGGACAAGTTCGCCGGGGACGAGATGGCCTCTCGGAAGGCACGGCCCCGCTGGCGTAGGATTAAGGCGAGGAGCCATCATGCAAGCCTATCACGATCTTCTTCGCCGCATCATGGATGAAGGCGTCCGCAAGGATGACCGGACCGGAACCGGGACGATTTCCGTCTTCGGCCACCAGATGCGGTTCGATCTGAGCCAGGGCTTTCCGCTGGTGACGACGAAGAAGCTGCATCTGCGCTCGATCGTGCATGAGCTTCTGTGGTTCCTGAAGGGCGATACCAATACCCGCTATCTCCGGGACAACGGCGTCACGATTTGGGACGAATGGGCCGACGAGAACGGCGATCTCGGGCCTGTCTACGGCAAGCAATGGCGCTCATGGGCGAAGCCGGATGGCGGCGCCGTCGACCAGATCCAATGGGTGCTCGACGAAATCCGCCGCAATCCCGATTCGCGTCGGCTGATCGTCTCGGCCTGGAATCCCGCCGATCTCGACAAGATGGCGCTCGCGCCCTGCCATTGCCTGTTCCAGTTCTACGTCGCGGAAGGACGCCTGTCCTGCCAGCTTTATCAGCGCTCGGCGGACGTTTTCCTTGGCGTGCCGTTCAACATCGCATCCTACGCGTTGCTCGCGCATATGATGGCGCAGGCGACGGGCTTGCAGGTGGGCGATTTCGTGCATTCCTTCGGCGACGCGCATCTCTATCTCAACCATCTGGAACAGGCGCGCCTGCAACTGACGCGCGAGCCGCGCCCGCTGCCGAAGCTGCGCCTCAATCCTGCGGTGCGCTCGCTCTTCGACTTCACCTTCGACGACATCGCGATCGAAGATTATGACCCGCACCCAGCCATCAAGGCCCCCGTCGCAGTCTAAGCCATCGATGAACCGGCGGGAGGCGATCGAGAGCGCCGTCCGCATTCTCGCGCCACGCATTCCGCGCCACGAATTCGAATCGGTCACGGACCATGCGCTCGGGAGTAGGGGGCTTCACACCGCCTCGCCCGAGACGGCGGCGTGGTTGTCGCTGGTGGCCTATATCCGGCATCGGTTCACGGATTACGACAGCCTGCTCGATGAAGGCTACGACGTGGAGAGCGCGCGCTTCTTCGTGCTCGACGAGATGAACGCGATTTTGGAGGGCTGGGCCTCGCCGCGCCGTGTGCAGGCGGAGGATGAGCCGGAATAAGCTCGACAGTGCCGATCGGCTTCGGCACAAGGAGGCATGACACTTTCCATCCGCCGAGCCGAAGCGCGCGACGCTTCCCTTGTTTTCGATTTCATCCGCGAACTTGCCGAATACGAGAAGCTCGCCCACGAGGTTGATGCGACCGAGGCGGACATCGCCGCGGCTCTTTTCGCCCAACAGCCTCGTGTTTTCGCGGATATCGCGGAATGGGACGGCGAGCCTGCGGGCTTCGCCCTCTGGTTCTACAACTTCTCCACGTTCCGGGGGCGGCACGGCATCTATCTGGAAGATCTGTTTGTGCGGCCGGATTTCCGCTCAAAGGGCATCGGCAAGGCGCTGCTGCGACATCTCGCCCGCCGTTGTGTCGCGGAGGGGCTTCCCCGCCTGGAATGGTGGGTGCTCGATTGGAATGAGCCCGCCTTGCGCTTCTACCGCTCCATCGGTGCGCTTCCGATGGACGAATGGACGGTCCAGCGCGTCACGGGCGAGGCCTTGGCGGAGTTGGCGGCAGGGTAGTCGCGTTGACTCCTCCCTTGTCGCGGCTTGCCGCGGATCGAATTTCCGACAAACTTGCCGCATGGATCAAACAGAATCGGGCGCCGCGCACCATGACACTTCCCCTCATCCTCGTCGTCGCCGTGGCCGATAACGGCGTCATCGGGCGCGACAACAAGCTGCTCTGGCGGCTAAAGACCGATATGCGTCGCTTCAAGGATCTGACCTGGGGCAAGCCGATGATCATGGGGCGCAAGACGTTCCAATCTATCGGTCGGCCGCTGCCGGGGCGTGAGACCATCGTCCTGACCCGTGACCCAAACTTTTCCGCCGAGGGCGTGAAGGTTGTCCGGACGTGGGAAGAGGCCGTCACGGAGGGTGAGGCGCTGGCGGCAACGATGGGGGCCGACGCCGTCGTGGTGGCCGGAGGCTCGGAAATCTATGCCATTGGTCTGCCGCAGGTGCAGAAAATCTACCTGACCGAGGTTCACACGGCCCCGGAGGGCGATGCGGTGTTTCCGGATTACGACCGCTCCCGCTTCAGGGAAACCGCTCGCGTCGACCACCCCAAGGGGCCCGACAATGAGCATTCGTTTACCTTCATCGACCTCGAACGGCGTTCATAACCGCTGCTCAGGTTGACGAAAGTCGCAACGATCACCAATTCGCAGCCTTGACAGGCGTGTGAACCAACACCCACAACCGGCTCTTATCCATCGGCTCAATCGGCCGGTCTTTTCAAAGTGAGGAAAGGCGACCTATGCCTTGGAGTAACCAAAGCGGCGGCGGAGGCCCCTGGGGCCAGCGTGGCGGATCTGGCGGCGGCAAGAGCCCCTGGGGCTCGGGCCCGCAGGGCAATGGAACGCCCCCGGATCTTGAGGACATCCTGCGTCGCGGCCAGGACCGTCTGAAGGATTTCATTCCCGGCGGCTCGATGGGCGGCAAGGGCTTCGCCATTCTTATCCTCGGCGTGATCGCCGTTTGGCTCCTGACCGGTTTCTATACGGTCCGGCCGAACGAGGTCGGCATCAACATGATCTTCGGCAAGTACACGCACACCAGCGGCGAAGGTCTGAGGTATAATCTTCCCTATCCCATCGGCCGGGTGCTCAAGCCCAACGTCACCGAGCAGCAGCGCATCGAGATCGGCTACCGCTCCGTTGGCAGCACTCAGGGCCGCTCGCGCGACATGCTTGAAGAAAGCCTGATGCTGACGGGCGACGAGAACATCGTCGATATCGATTTCGATGTGGTCTGGCAGGTCAATGCCGCGCGCGCACAGGACTTCGTGTTCAAGCTGCAGAACCCCCAGGGCACGGTCAAATCCGTGGCGGAAAGCGCCATGCGCGAAGTCGTCGGACGGCGCAACATCCAGGCCATTCTCACCACCGAACAGGCCAGCGTCTCTCAGGAAGTGCGCCAGATCATGCAGCAGACCTTGGATGCCTATGAAGCCGGTGTGCTGGTCAACGTCGTGCAGCTTCAGGCCGTGCAGCCGCCATCCGAAGTCCGACAAGCCTTCTTTGACGTGAACGCCGCACAGCAGGATGCAGTTCGCGTTCAGAACGAGGCGGAAACCTTCGCGAGCCGCGTCGTTCCGGAAGCGCGCGGCGATGCAGCCCGCACGGTCCAGCAGGCGGAAGCCTATCGCGAGCAATCGGTGGCCGATGCGACCGGTCAGGCAGCTCGCTTCAAGTCGGTCTATGAGGAATACCGCAAGGCCCCGGCCGTGAGCCGCGAGCGCATTTTCCTCGAGACGATGGAGCGCGTTCTCGGCGGCGTAGACAAGGTCATTATCGATCAGAAAGGGCAGGGGGTTGTGCCGTTCCTGCCTCTCAACGAGATGCAACGGCGGCAGCAGTCTCAGCCTCAGGGTGGCGCGGCCGGCCAGCAGGGAGCGACGCGATGAACAACGCGACTCTTCGCACGGGCTTGCTGATCCTGGCCGGTTTGGCCGCGATCGTGCTGTTCAGTTCGATCTTCATCGTCCAGCAGACGCAGTACGCACTCGTGCTTCGTTTCGGCGCGGTGCAATCTGAAATCCGCGATCCGGGCGTGCATTTCAAAATGCCGCTCGTCGACAACGTGACGTATTTCGACAAGCGGATTCTCGATCTCGACCTGCCGGTCCAGACCGTGCTGTCGGCCGACCGGCAAAATCTAGAGGTTGATGCCTTCACGCGTTACCGCATCGTCGATCCGCTCAAGTTCTATCAGGCGGTCAACAGCATCGCTGTGGCCAACCAGCGCCTTGCGAGCTTCACGAACTCGGCTATGCGCAACGTCCTGGCGAATGCCTCCCGCGATGCCATCGTGCGGACCGAGCGTGCGCATCTGATGAACCGCATCCAGGAAGACGTGAACAAGCAGACGCGCAATCTCGGCATTGAGATGATCGACGTCCGCCTGACCCGCGTCGATCTGCCCGCGGCGAACAGCCAGGCGGTCTATCAGCGCATGCGCACGGAGCGTGAGCGGGAAGCTGCCGACCTGCGGGCCAACGGCCAGCAGCGGGCGCAGACCATTCGCGCCAAGGCGGAGCGTGACGCCACGGTCATACGTGCGGAGGCGAACCGCCAGGCAGAGGAATTGCGCGGTCTGGGTGATGCGGATAAAAATCGGATTCTGGCCGAGGCTTTTGGCCAGGACCCGGATTTCTTCGCTTTCTATCGGTCGATGCAGGCGTATGAGGCGGGTCTCAAATCAGGAGATACGCGCCTCGTGCTGAGCCCGGATTCCGAATTCTTCCGCTACTTTAACAGCGCGTCCGGCCGTGGGGGCCCGGCCTCTTCGGCCCGGCCTGCACCCGCGCAATAAAAAAGCGCGCATATGCTGGATCTTATCGCAGCCCTCGGCCTCGCTCTCGCGGTCGAGGGCCTTTTGTTCGCGGCATTCCCTGACGGAATGCGCCGGGCCATGTACGAGGCCGCCCACAGCCCCAGCGACCGGATGAGGCTTGTCGGCATCATTTCGGCCGTCGTCGGCCTCGGCGTCATCTGGCTTGTCCGGCAGTTCGGCTAGAGCATGATCGAGACCCGTGGACACCGGTTGTTCGCTCGGATCATGCGGCAAAAGCAAACGAGAGCTTGATCGTGTTTCAAAGAGACATGATCAAGCTCTCGACGCTGGCCCCGCTTCCGCCGCAATCGGCGCTTGAATGACAGAACACGACAACGATCTATGTCCATATTCTCCAAGAGAGGATCTTCGATGACCTTCGCCATGAACGCGCTGGCGCCGACCGTTTCGACGCCGCCTCAGCGTCCCCTGCGCCGGCTGGCCGCATCCTGCTTCGCAGTCCTGACCTTTTTAGCGACGGCGATGCCGGTCGCTGTCCAGGCCCGCGGCGCCCCGGAATCCTTCGCCGATCTGGCGGAGGAGGTGACGAGCGCGGTCGTCAACATTTCCGCCTCGACCACGGTTGAAACCCGCAACCGCACGCTGCCTCAGCTGCCGCCCGGAACGCCGTTCGAGGACCTGTTCGAGGAATTCTTCAATCGTCGCGGTCAGGGCCAAGGCCAGGGCAACGGCGACAACGTTCCGCGCCCGCGTCGGTCGAACTCCCTCGGCTCGGGCTTCGTCATCGACCCCTCGGGCATCGTGGTGACCAACAATCACGTGATCGGCGATGCCAACGACATCAGCGTCATCTTCTCCGACGGCACACGCCTCAAGGCCGAGATCATCGGCAAAGACACGAAGGTTGACCTGGCGGTTCTCAAAGTGAAGTCCGACAAGCCGCTGAAGGCGGTCAAGTTCGGTGATTCCGACGCCTTGCGCCCCGGCGATTGGGTGCTGGCGATTGGTAACCCGTTCGGCCTCGGCGGCTCTGTGACCGCCGGCATCATTTCGGCGCGCGGCCGAAACATCGATTCCGGGCCGTACGACAACTACATCCAGACCGACGCTGCGATTAACAAGGGCAATTCCGGCGGTCCGCTGTTCAACATGAACGGCGAGGTCATTGGCATCAACACGGCCATTCTCTCGCCGACCGGCGGCTCAGTCGGCATCGGCTTTGCCGTGCCTGCCTCGTCGGCGGTCCCCGTTATTGATCAGCTCCGCCAGTTCGGCGAGACCCGTCGCGGCTGGCTCGGTGTCCGTATCCAGAACGTGGATGATGCGACGGCTGAAGCGCTCAATCTCGGCTCCGCCCGCGGTGCGCTGATCGCCGGTATCGACGACAAGGGCCCGGCCAAGCCCGCCGGTCTCCAGGTCGGCGACGTCATCACTCGCTTTGACGGCAAGGACGTGAAGGATTCCCGCGATCTGCCACGGATCGTCGCCTCTACCCCGGTCGGCAAGGCTGTGGAAGTCACCATCGTCCGCAAGGGCGCGGAGATGAAGAAGCAGGTCACGCTGGGTCGTCTGGAAGACGGCGAGAAGCAGGCCAACGCCCAGCAGCCCTCTACCGAAACCCCGACGGCTACCCGTCAGGCTCTCGGCCTCAACCTCTCGGGCATCACCGACGACCTGCGCCGCCGCTACAACCTCAAGGACGACGCGAAGGGCGTGGTCATCACCCGCGTCGACCCGAACTCGTCTGCCGCCGACAAACGCATCCAGGCGGGCGAGGTGATCGTCGAGATTAACCAGGAGCCGGTCTCGTCTCCTGCCGACGTGACCAAGAAGATCGATGCCTTGAAGAGCCAGGGCCGCAAGTCTGCGCTGCTGCTCGTTGCCAACGCGCAGGGCGAAGTGCGCTTCGTGGCGTTGTCGATCGAGTAAAGACAAGCGGAGCTTCAAAGAGAAAAAGGCGGCTTCTGGGCCGCCTTTTTTGTTGGGCTGTGTCGAAAGGGCGAAGGACGCCTCGTCAGTTTCCAACCATGTCCTGCTCCCGATATCCCTGCGCGTAAAGCAAGGCAGAGAGATCCGCGTGGTCGATCCTCGCGTGGGCTACGGCGGCGACAGCGGGTTTGGCGTGGAAGGCGACGCCGAGGCCTGCTTCGCCGAGCATGGCAAGGTCGTTGGCGCCGTCGCCCACGGCCATGGTCTCGCTGGGGCGAAGCTTGAGGTGGTCGCGCAGTTCGATCAGGGTGGCGAGCTTGGCCTCGCGACCGAGAATGGGCTCGGTCACCTCGCCCGCAAGCTTTTCACCCTCGATGACGAGAATGTTGGATCGGTGCTCGTGGAAACCGATCTTGGCCGCGACGGGGCCGGTGAACAGGGTGAAGCCGCCGGAGACGAGACAGGTATAGGCGCCGTTGGCGCGCATGGTCTGCACCAAGGCCTGGCCGCCGGGGGTGAGAGTGATGCGGCGCTCGATGATCTCGTCCACGACGCCCACCGGCAGGTTCTGGAGGAGGGCGACACGCTCCCGAAGCGCGGGCTCGAAGGCGATCTCGCCGCGCATCGCCCGCTCGGTAATCTCCGACACTTCCGCCTTGAGGCCCACGAAGTCGGCCAGTTCGTCGATGCATTCTTGGCCGATCATGGTGGAGTCCATATCCGCCAGGAACAGTCGCTTACGCCTGCCGTTCAAGGGCTGGATGATGATGTCGATGGGCTCGTCGTGAAGCGCTGCGCGCAACTCCGTCTCGATCGTTTTGGCCTCCGCCGGGGCGGTGAGGGTCAGGTCGACGGCGATTCCACTTGCCAGAACCGAGCGTTCCGTCTCTTGTCCCAGCGCCTCGGCGGCTAACGCCACCGCCCGGTCGGTCACAGCAGGGTTCGACGGGTTGGCGACGAGTGTCGCGACGAGAAGATTCTGGGGAGACGCCATCGTGAGGACCGCAGGGTGAGAGACGTTCGGATCGGCGCGGTTCTCATTGCAGGGCCGACCGCATCAGGCAAGTCCGCATTGGGCGTCAAACTGGCCCAAGCCCTGAATGGGGTGGTGATCAACGCCGATTCCATGCAGGTCTATCGGGATTTGCACGTGCTGACCGCGCGTCCGACGCCGGAGGAGGAGGCGCAGGCTCCGCACCGACTCTATGGCCATGTGGATGCCGCCATCAATTTCTCGGTCGGGCGCTATGTCGCCGATGCGGTCGAGGTTCTGCGGGACGTGCAAGACAAGCAATTGCCGATCTTCGTCGGCGGAACCGGGCTCTACTTCAAGGCGCTCACCGAAGGCCTGTCCGACATGCCCTCCGTGCCGGACGAGGTGCGCGAAGAGATTCGTCGGGAGAGCGAGGGCCTCGAAACGCCAGAGCTTCATCGAATCCTTTCAGAGAGGGACCCCCTGACGGCGGCGACCTTGCGCCCGTCCGACCGCTTGCGCGTTCAGCGGGCGCTTGAGGTTTTTGCGGCGACTGGACAACCGCTCGTGTCCTTCCACGGCGCGCGCCAGCCGGGCCCGTTGAGCGACGTGTCTGTGGTCAAGCTCTTCCTTGAACCGGAGCGGGAGGAATTACGCCAGCGCATCGACCGGCGTTTCCTCGCCATGATGGATGACGGCGCGCTCGATGAGGTGCGGCGGATTGGCGAGCGCAACCTCGACCCGATGCTGCCCGCCATGCGCGCCCACGGCGTGCCAGGGCTCCTGGCTCATCTGCGTGGCGAGCTTTCCCTCGATGAAGCTATCGCGCGCGGACAGGGCGACACGCGGCGTTACGCCAAGCGCCAGTTCACCTGGTTCCGACACCAGTTGCCGGACTGGACTTGGGTGCCGCCGGAGCAGGGATTTGAGGCCGTCATGGACCGCTTCAATGCCCGAAGCGGCCTGTGAACATCTGATAGAACGAGATGAAGATCTCGAACACGATCAGCAGCACGATGATCAGTTCGAGGCGGAGCGAGCGCTCGGTGTCGATGAGATCCGTCAGCGCCTGGGCCGTGTCGCCGATCACTTCGAGCTTGCGATGGAGGGAGGTGGCACGCTCCCTCAGTTCATATTCGTCCTCCAGACGCGCATAGAGGCGCTCCAGGTCGGGGCGGTCCCAGAGCACGTCCGGCTTTTCCTCCACCGCGACGCGGCCCGAGACGCGCTGGCGCACCAAAAGGGCGTGGCCGACATGCTTGAGGATTTCGCGGCGGCCGCCGGGCCGGCGGCCCTGTTCGGCCAGATGGCGCGCGAACGGCTCCACCACGTCGAAGACCGCGGCGGCCTCGCGCTCGTCGCGAGAAAGCGAGGCGCTTTTCGCGAGCGCGTCTGCGATCACGATCAGGCGCTCGGTAGAGAGCTGCCTGATGTAAATCGGCCCGCCCGGAGGGATCTGGTCGTCCTTGTCGGGGGAAATTTCGATGACGGCGGTTTCTTCCTCGTGCCGCGCGAATTCGCCGACGATGCGCTGGCCGAGGCCCCGGATAACTTCATCCTCCTCGATGGGGGTGAGGCCTACGAGAACGGCGACGCCGTAACGGAAGAGGGCGACGAAGCCCTCTTGCCCCGCCCGGAAGGCGAGGGGGGCGGAGGAGAGGACATCGCTGCGCTCGAGGCCCGCGATATCGAGGCGGTCGCCCAGCAAAAGGGCGCGGGCCGCGATACGCTGGCCTTGCACGGGAGCGCCGGTTGCGGATACGTTTTGTGTCATGACAAGCTTTTCGAAATGGTCGCGTCAGCATAAAAGCTAGACTGTTTCCTGCCAAATTCGATGACGCTTGACCGAATGAAACACATCGGCTAGCGTCTGCGCAACTTTTGAACTTAAGAGCGGCATTCATGCGCAAGCTTATTCTCGTAGTACGGGCGCCATCGACGGAGCGGGATTGATCCCCGCAGGTCCGGCGATGGCGCACAGGCCCCCTCAGGGGCCTTTTTTATTGCCCAAATCCCAAAGCACCCCGAAAAAAGACAGACCCCGACGGAGCGAGTGACATGAGCGAGACGATGACCGGAGCCGAAATGGTGATCCGAGCCCTGCAGGACCAGGGAGTCGAGCATATTTTCGGTTACCCGGGCGGCGCGGTACTCCCCATCTACGACGCCCTTTTCCATCAGGAGGCCGTCAAGCACATCCTCGTGCGGCACGAGCAGGCCGCCCTGCATGCGGCGGAGGGCTACGCCCGCTCCTCTGGCAAAGTCGGCGTGGCTTTGGTGACCTCCGGTCCCGGCGCAACGAACGCGGTGACGGGGCTTGCCGATGCGATGATGGATTCGATCCCGCTGGTCTGCATCACGGGGCAGGTGCCGACCCACCTCATCGGCTCGGATGCATTCCAGGAGTGCGACACGGTTGGCATTACGCGCCATTGCACGAAGCACAACTATCTCGTGAAATCGATCGATGAGCTGCCGCGCATCTTGCACGAGGCCTTCTACGTTGCTGCCAACGGGCGTCCGGGCCCGGTGGTCATCGACCTGCCGAAGGACATCCAGTTCAAATCGGCACCCTATGTTCGTCCGACCAACAACCAGCACAAGACCTATCGCCCGACCGTGAAGGGCGACATGGACAAGATCCGCGCTGCCGTCGAGCTGATGGCGAACGCGAAGCGTCCGATCTTTTATACCGGCGGCGGCGTCATCAATTCCGGGCCCCACGCATCGGCCCTGTTGCGCGAACTGGCGCAGCTCACGGGCTTCCCAGTGACGTCGACCTTGATGGGCCTTGGCGCTTATCCTGCTTCCGACCGGCAGTTTCTCGGCATGGTCGGCATGCACGGCACCTACGAGTCTAATCTCGCGATGCATGAGTGCGACGTGATGATCAATATCGGCGCGCGTTTCGATGACCGCGTCACTGGCCGCCTCGATGCCTTCTCGCCTTATTCCAAGCGCATCCATGTGGACATCGACCCGTCCTCGATCAACAAGAACGTCAAGGTTGATATTCCGATCATTGGTGACTGTGCTCATGTGCTGGAGGACATGGTGCGCCTGTGGCGCCAGACCGCGCAGCAGGTGGACAAGGTCGCCCTGAAGGATTGGTGGAACAAGATCGAGGGCTGGCGCCAACGCAATTGCCTAGCCTACCGCAGCTCGTCCGACGTGATCATGCCGCAATACGCGGTTCAGCGCCTCTACGAGC
This sequence comes from Microvirga terricola, assembly GCF_011777495.1. Lineage (GTDB taxonomy): Bacteria > Pseudomonadota > Alphaproteobacteria > Rhizobiales > Beijerinckiaceae > Microvirga > Microvirga terricola. Next base: position 661,099 of record NZ_JAATJS010000002.1, read on the forward strand.
TGACCAAGGATCGCGAAACCTACGTCACGACTGAGGTCGGACAGCACCAGATGTTCGCCGCTCAGTACTTCCGGTTCGAGGAGCCGAACCGTTGGATGACCTCCGGCGGCCACGGAACCATGGGCTATGGCCTGCCCGCTGCGATCGGTGCACAATTGGCGCATCCGAACGCGCTCGTCATCGACATCGCCGGCGAAGCCTCGATTCAGATGATGTTGCAGGAAATGTCGACGGCCATGCAATATCGCCTGCCGGTGAAGATCTTCATCCTGAACAATCAGTTCATGGGGATGATCCGCCAGTGGCAGGATCTGCTGCATGGCGGACGTCACTCCGAAAGCTATTCGGATTCGCTGCCGGACTTCGTGAAACTTGCAGAAGCTTATGGCGGTGTCGGCATTCGCTGCGACAAGCCGGCCGATCTCGATGCGGCGATCATGGAGATGATCAACATCAACAAACCGGTGATCTTCGACTGTGTCGTTCACAAGACCGAGAACTGCTTCCCGATGATCCCATCGGGCAAGGCGCACAACGAAATGCTGCTCAACGACTATCTCGGCGAAACCGGAACCGACATCGGTTCCGTCATCGACGAGAAGGGCAAGATGCTGGTGTAATTTTGAGCAAAAACCCCTCTCCAGCCGGAGAGGGGAAAGACCTGGAACGCTAGCCGAAAAAATTCACGAACCATGATTCAAATGAGCACCCATTACCCCGACGCGACCCGCATCGAACCCATCAACCGGCACACGTTGGCCGTCGTCGTCGACAACGAGCCGGGTGTCCTTGCCCGCATCGCGGGCCTGTTTTCGGGGCGCGGCTACAACATCGAGAGCCTGACGGTCACGGAGACGGAACACGAGGCTCACATCTCGCGCATCACCATCGTGACGGCGGGCACCAACAGCATCATCGAGCAGATCAAGAGCCATCTCGAGCGCCTCGTGCCGGTACATCGGGTCGTCGACCTAACGCTGACCGGCGAGGCGGTGGAGCGCGAGCTTTGCTTGGTGAAGGTGGTCGGTAAGGGCGATCACCGTGTGGAGGCTATGCGGTTGGCTTCCGCCTTCGGCGCGCGGACCTTGGATGCCACGCTGACCTCGTTCGTCTACGAACTCACGGGCACGACGGATGAGGTCGAGCGCTTCATCAAGCTCATGACGGCGGTCGGCCTCGTGGAAGTCTCACGCACCGGCGTCGCCGCCATGGCGCGCGGGGCGGATGGGATGTAGTCACCCCCTGAAGTCGCTCTCCTTCAAAAACGCTTCCTCTTCCGTCGTTGTCATTCGCTCCAGAATGACGTTGCGGTGCGGGAAGCGGCCGAAGCGGGCGACGATGTCGTGATGGTGGCGTGCCCATTTGAGCGAGTCCTCTCCGAGGGTTTCGTTCAAGGCCACCGAGCGTTTCTGATCCTGCAAGGATTCGGAATGCATGAACGGCAGGTAGAAGAAACGGCGGAGTTCCGGCTCCGCCTGCCGGTCAAAGCCTTTCTCGATAGCCCTTTGGGCTACGAGAACGGCAGCTGGATCGGTTTTGTAGACGTCCGGCGTTCCGCGGAACATGTTTCGCGGGAATTGGTCGAGAAGGAGAACGACGGCAAGCGCCCCGTCAGGGGTGGCTTCCCACGAAGTGAGAGCGTCCTGCGCAACAGCTTCATAGGTGGGAAGGAAGCGAGTCCGGCAGGCGTGATCGAAGGCATCGTCCTTTGAGAACCACTTGTCGGGCCCGGCTTCGCGCCAAAAGGAGAGGACTTCATCGGGAGTGGCGAGACGCTGCATGGCTTGTCCGTCGGTGGTTTCGGTTCTCCCGCCTATTTAAGGTGTCGGGGAGAGTTTTTCACTCTCCGGTTCCGGATCGCTCGTAGGTCGAAAGCGGCCCTTGCCTTGCACGACGTGCAGACAGGGTTCGCATTTTTCCTACAAGCGAAGACTTGTCAGCGCAGCTTTCATCGCTACAAGCGGCGCTGGACAATCCGAATGTTGCGCGGCATCAAGATGCAGGCGTGGCGGAAACGAAGAGCGGGGGCGAAAATCCCCTTAACGACAAGGACTTGAGGACCATGCGTGTCTATTACGATCGCGACGCGGATATCAACCTGATCAAGGGCAAGAAGGTCGCCATCGTCGGCTATGGCAGCCAGGGCCATGCCCACACCCTGAACCTGCGCGATTCCGGCGTGAAGGACATCGCCGTTGCTCTCCGCAAGGGTTCGCCCTCCGCCGCGAAGGCCGAAAAGGAAGGCATCAAGGTCATGGAAGTGGCCGAGGCCGCCAAGTGGGCCGACGTGGTCATGATGCTGACCCCTGACGAGCTGCAGGCCGACATCTATCGCGACGATCTGCAGGCCAACATGAAGAAGGGCGCGGCGCTGCTCTTCGCCCACGGCCTCAACGTCCACTTCAACCTCATCGAGCCCCGCAAGGACCTCGACGTGCTGATGGTCGCGCCGAAGGGCCCCGGCCACACGGTGCGCTCGGAGTACCTGCGCGGCGGCGGCGTGCCGACCCTCATCGCGATCCATCAGGACGCTACGGGCAACGCCCATGACATCGCGCTCTCTTATGCGTCCGCCAATGGCGGTGGCCGCGCGGGCATCATCGAGACGACCTTCAAGGAAGAGTGCGAAACCGACCTCTTCGGCGAGCAGGTCGTGCTCTGCGGCGGTCTGGTCGAGCTGATCAAGGCCGGCTTCGAGACCCTGGTCGAGGCGGGCTACGCCCCCGAGATGGCCTATTTCGAGTGCCTGCACGAAGTGAAGCTGATCGTCGACCTCATCTACGAGGGCGGCATCGCCAACATGAACTACTCGATCTCCAACACCGCCGAATACGGCGAGTATGTCACCGGCCCGCGCATCATCACGCCGGACACCAAGGCCGAGATGAAGCGCGTTCTCACCGACATTCAGACCGGCAAGTTCACCCGCGACTGGATGCTGGAAAACAAGGTCAACCAGACCTCCTTCAAGGCCGTGCGCGCCCGCAACGCCGCGCATCAGATCGAGGAAGTCGGCACGCGCCTGCGCGCCATGATGCCCTGGATCAAGGAAAAGGCTCTGGTCGACAAGGCCAAGAACTGATTGCCGGACAGGCAAACGAAAAGGGGCGGGTTTTCCGCCCCTTTTTTGTTTCCCGTTCCGGTGTGGCTTAGAGGCCGTAGCGGAGGAGGATGACGACGGCTCCGAGAATGCAGAGAACCGGGGCAAGCCGCTCGACGCGGTGCTTGAAGAACGCGAAGATGCCCCAGCACACCAGGAGCGCGAGGCACAGTCGCCATAAGCTCTGGGCCAGATAGTCGATGCCTGTCATACCCGGTGCAGAGCCGCCCGAGGTCCAACTCTCCGTCATCCAGATGATGGAATAGGCGATGCCGGCGATCCACCAGCCGTAGTGGCGCCATGAGAGGGGAAGGCCGGTGAGGCCCGTCGCCTCGTCCTCGGCCGTGGAATCATCGTCGTACCAATGATTTCGATTGTGCGAATGTTGATGCATAATGTTACTTCTGAAATGCTGCAGTGAGCATTGAGTAACATTGTTCGCAGCTTCCGGCCCCGCACGAACGGGGAGGGTCAGTCAAAAAATCTGACGAACGTTAGGGAATCCGGTCTGTTGCCTTAGGGCAATCGGGCAAATCACCAAAGCAGATACTGTGCCAATCCTGCTCCCGGCGCGAGAATCGCGAAGGCCCACACGGAGGCGGATGCGAGGTTGGCGGCCTGGAACAAGAGGCCCGGCATCAGGAAAATCCCGGCGATCAGCGCGACCACCGCGCGGGTCGGGCCGAAGAAGCGGCCGAAGAAGATGGCCCACGGCCCGAGCCGATGAAAGAACGCCTCGCCGCGCACCGCAAGGTGAGGGTGCTGGGACAACGGCCAGAGGTGATAGGCCGATTCCTTGAAATGGCGACCGACTTCGTAAGAAACCCAATTGCCGCAGACCGCGCCGATGGCCGCGCCGAGCCATGTCTGCCAGAACGGGATCTCCGCAGCCGCGAGAACGAACCCCACCGTGATCATGATGGTCATGGTCGGCAGGACCAACGAGACGAACGCGAGCGACTCGCCGAACGTCATGAGCGCGAGAAGGAAGGGGGCATAAGCCTGGTGATTGCGCACGAAATCGACGATGGCGGTCTTGATGCTCGCGAAGTCCATGAAGGCTCCAACCTGTCCTCTCCGGGAAGAGGGTTTATCTTTGGCGGAAGAGGGTATTCATTCATTCTGATGAATTCGATCGCATTCCGCAATTTGATGCGCAGCCGCCGACGCGCTAACCGGAATCGTGCAGCGAGGTTCTGGCTATGAATGTTCTCTCGATTCAATCCCATGTCGCTTATGGTCACGTCGGCAACGCATCCGCTGTCTTTCCCATGCAGCGATTGGGGGTCGAGGTGTGGCCGATCCACACCGTGCAGTTCTCGAACCATACCGGTTATGGCTCGTGGAAGGGCCGCGTCTTCGACGGACCGGCCATCGAAGAGTTGCTTGATGGCATCGCCGATCGGGGTGTGCTGGAGCGCTGCAACGGGGTGCTTTCCGGCTATATGGGGTCGGCCGATATCGGCAATGCGATCCTTTCCGCTGTCGGGCGTGTCCGCGCGCTCAATCCGGATGCGCTCTATTGCTGCGATCCGGTGATCGGCGATGTGGGGCGCGGCATCTTCGTCCGTCCCGGCATTCCGGAATTCATGCGCGATCAGGCGGTCCAGGCTGCCGATATCGTGACGCCGAACCAGTTCGAGCTCGATTTTCTGTCGGGCCGGACGACGGGGACCTTGAACGAGGTAAAGCAGGCGGTGAGCGAGGTGCAGGCGCTGGGTCCGAAAGCCGTCCTGGTGACCTCCGTCGAAACCCGCGAGACGCCCTCCGACGCGGTTGATCTGATCGCCGGCGAGGCAGGCCGCTTCTGGCGGGTGCGGACGCCCAAGCTGGGCGTCTCGGTCAACGGTGCGGGCGATGCGATTGCTGCGCTGTTCTTCGTCCATTACGCGCGCAGCCGTTCCGCGGCGAAGGCGCTCGCGGAAGCCTCGGCTTCCGTCTACGGCCTGTTGAAGCGCACGGAGGAGGCGGGCTCCCGCGAGATCCTCACGATTGCGGCGCAGGACGAATTCGTATCTCCGACCTACCGCTTCAACACCGAGGAAGTTTGAGCCCATGTCTCGCCGCTATGTGACCCTCGACGTCTTTACCAAAAAGCCATTCACCGGGAATCCTCTGGCCGTGGTTCTCGACTCGCAGGGTCTCGATACGGACGAGATGCAGACCATCGCCAAGGAGTTCAATCTCTCCGAGACGGTCTTCGTGGCGCCGCCCACCGACCCGCGCCATCGCGCCGATATCCGCATCTTTACGCCGGGGCGGGAATTGCCTTTCGCCGGTCACCCGACCGTCGGTACCGCAGTGCTTCTGGCGCTCCTCGACCGCAAGGGTGAGAAGGGCGCCGTCGCTTTCGGCTTGAAGGAGCAGGTGGGCGTGGTTCCTTGTGCGGTCGAGGTCGAGAGCGCCGTGATGGGCATGGCGCGGTTCCGGCTTCCGCGCCTTCCCACGACATGGGGGGATGGCAAGGAGACAAGCGACTGCGCCTGGGCGCTCGGGCTCGATCCAAAGGAGATTGGCTTCGACCGCCATGTGCCGAGCCGCCATTCGGGCGGCGTCGCTTACGATCTGCTCCCGGTGGCATCGCTCGATGCGCTGGCACGCTCGAAGCCGCAGGGCGAGGCCTTTGACAAGGCGTTCAGTGACAGCGACCACCCGGCCGCCTATGTCTATGCGCGTGTTCCTGGTGCGACCGGACTTCGTTTCCGCGCGCGCATGTTCGGTCCCGGAATGGGCATTGCCGAGGACCCCGCGACCGGATCCGCGGTCGCGGCGTTTGCGGGTACGCTCATGCAATGCGAGCCGCTTGGTGATGGCGAGCACGACATCGTCATCGAGCAGGGCGTCGAAATGGGCCGCCCGAGCGAGATCGCCCTGCAGATGGTGATCGAGAAAGGGGCGCTCGTTTCCGCCGAGATCGGCGGCCATGCGATCATGGTCAGCCGCGGAGAGCTTTTGGGATGAATCAGGCCGTTCGCATGACGCGGGACGTGAAGATCACCCGGGTCGCCGACGTGAAGGCTCGCTTCGAGCCTTTGGACTGGCCGTGGGCGAAGCAGAACCAGGACGAGATTGCGGCCAACTGGCAGCGCCGCCTCCAAAAGACGCCCAAGATGTTCAACGGGCGCGTGCTGCTGTTGCGCGACATCGAGGTGATGCCGGAGCTGTGCCGCAACACCTACTTTGAGGTCGATTACGCCGACATGCTTGGCTGGATCGATCTGGGCCATCCCGATCCTACCATCGCCAACGGGTTTGCCATGGGCGCGCTGCGCGGGTCCGATGGAGCCTTCATCTGCGGCGTCATGAGCGGCGACACGGCCAACGGGGGGCGCGTCTATTTTCCCGCCGGAACGCCCGACCGGGCCGATATGCAGCCTGACGGCTCGGTCGATCTCGCAACCAGCCTGACCCGCGAGCTTTTCGAGGAGACCGGGCTGTCGGAGGCCGATTATCACGTCGAGGACGAGTGGATCGTCGTGCAGCGCTGGCCCGCTATCGCGCTGATGCGCATGGTCACGCTTTATGTCCCGGCGGAGGAGGGGGCGAGGCTTATTCGCGCCAATATCGCCGCCCAGGACGAGCCCGAATTGTCGGATGTCCGGATCATCCGTGGGGCAGGGGACATCGACCCGCAACGGATGCCGCTTTTCCTGCAGTCGTTCTTCCGCTGGAGCTTCGATCAGCGATAAGCCGTACCGGCGGCGCGACAGGTTCTGTCGCGGTGGCAAGTTTCCGCTTTTCGGATGTTGCATTCGCTTGCCATCGGCCCGAAGCGCCTTTACAAACGGCGCATCGATCGCGGCATGGGTCCGCGACGTTCAGGAGGAACGGGAAGCGATGTCCATCGGCTCCCCCAGCGCAATGACGATCAGCCCCGCTTTCGCGGCCGGTCGCGCGCGCCTCCTTGGCCTCCTTCTCCTTAGTCGCCCCTGAGGGTCGGCTGGGCGTTGCCGCCTGGGCTCTCAGGGGTTTCGAGAACAGGAAACCAATCTTGAGCGGCACCATGCTTGGCATTCGGGTCGCTCACCCCGAGAAGGACTTTTAGAATGACCGCTTCTTCCGCCGCCGGCTCTTCCAAAGACCGCGTATTGATCTTCGACACCACCCTGCGCGACGGCGAGCAATGCCCCGGCGCGACCATGACGCTGGAAGAGAAGCTCGAGGTGGCCGACCTGCTCGATGCCATGGGCGTCGACATCATCGAGGCGGGCTTCCCCATTGCCTCCAACGGCGATTTCGAGGCCGTGTCCCTCATCGCCAAGCGCATCAAGAACGCGACCGTCGCGGGTCTCGCCCGCGCCATTTCCGCCGACATCGCCCGCGCCGGTGAGGCCGTGCGTCACGCGGCCCGGCCGCGCATCCACACCTTCGTCTCCACCTCGCCGATCCATTTGGCGCACCAGATGCGTAAGACGGAAGAGGAGGTGCTGGAGATCATCACCAAGACGGTGACCCAGGCCCGCAACCTCGTCGACAACATCGAGTGGTCGGCGATGGATGCCACGCGCACGCCCATCGACTATCTGTGCCGCTGCGTGGATGCCGCCATCAAGGCCGGCGCCACCACCATCAACCTGCCCGACACCGTGGGCTATGCGACGCCGGATGAATATCGCGCCATGTTCAAGGCGGTGCGCGAGCGCGTGCCGAATGCGGACAAGGCGATCTTCTCCGCCCATTGCCACAACGATCTCGGCCTCGCGGTCGCGAACTCGCTGGCAGCTTTGGAAGGCGGCGCGCGGCAGATCGAATGCACCCTCAACGGCATCGGCGAGCGCGCGGGCAATGCGGCGCTGGAAGAAGTCGTGATGGCGATCAAGACCCGCGGCGACGTGCTGCCCTACGAGACCGGCATCGAAGCCACGATGCTGACGCGCGCCTCGAAGCTCGCGTCCGCCGCCACCTCGTTCCCGGTGCAGTACAACAAGGCCATCGTGGGCCGGAACGCCTTCGCGCATGAAAGCGGCATCCACCAGGACGGCATGCTGAAGAACGCGCAGACCTACGAGATCATGACGCCGGAGAGCGTCGGCGTGTCCAAGACCTCGCTCGTCATGGGCAAGCATTCGGGCCGCGCGGCGTTCCGCAACAAGCTGGAAGAGCTGGGCTACAGCCTGTCCGACAACCAGTTCCAGGATGCGTTCGAGCGTTTCAAGGATCTCGCCGACCGCAAGAAGCACGTCTACGACGAGGATATCGAGGCGCTGGTCGACCAGAACATCGCCACCGCCCATGACCGCATCAAGCTGGTGTCGCTCTCCATCGTCGCCGGCACGCGCGGCCCGCAGCGCGCCACCATGCGCCTCCAGGTCGACGGCAAGACCGTGATCGAGGAGCAGGAGGGCAACGGCCCGGTGGATGCCACCTTCAACGCCATCAAGGCGCTGGTGCCGCACGAGGCCGTGCTGGAGCTTTATCAGGTCCACGCCGTGACCGAGGGCACCGATGCGCAGGCGGAAGTCTCCGTGCGCCTCTCGGCGGATGGCCGCAGCGTCACCGCCCGCGCCGCCGACCCGGACACGCTCGTCGCTTCCGCCCAGGCCTATCTCGGCGCGCTCAACAAGCTGTTGAGCCGGGGCGCTCGCCTGCACGCGCAACACGCGGCTGAATAAACCTTCGAGAACGAAACACCGGATCAGGGCTCGCTCGGCGAGCCCTTTTCTTTTGGCGCACCTCTTCGTCATCCCCGGGCTTGTCCCGGGGATCCACGTCTTTGTCGGCGGCCGCGTCTCAAGACGTGGATGGCCGGATCAAGTCCGGCCATGACGGGTGGGAGCCGTGTGGAATTCCTGTTCCCCTGAGATGTCAAAGAGCAAGCGCCTTCGGGCTCGGAGCAGGACTGCTCCGGGCCTGAAGGGCAATCGAGGGAGGCGCGGTGTGCGGTCCGGCTCGATGGCAGAGTGTTAAGGAGAGCCGGCTGGCACCCCGCGCACGGTTCTTTTAGGCGGACAGGCGGCGTTGGCTCCTGAACTGGCCGTGGCGGAACCGCCAGCAAGGACGGAACGGCCACGCACCTGCCTGAGCCCTCAGCTGATGCCTGGGCCTCCCGCCGGGTGGGGGTGCGTTTCCCCCAGCCGCGGGACCGTGCCCGACCCCACAATTCACGACGCCTCGCGAGCGCGCCCCTCATTGGGCCGGGACACCCCATACATGGCTCATGTTGGGAATGTTGTCAAGAACAAAATAAGAACATGCGGCGCGGCGGAGGTGGTGAAGCGGCCTGCACAACTTATGCACGCAAACGAAAGAGGTTGCCTTGACAATCAATATATCGGCGGGCTTCCTGCGGATAAGTCTTTCAGTTCGGACGAACTAGTGCAGCTGTTCTCATGACCATAGCTGATCCCCTTGAAAAAGCGCTTATCGTGCAAGTTGAAGACAGCAAGACGAACTTCCTCGCGTCTCTCTTAGATAATGAGACGGCTTTGGCTTCAGAATACCGGACGCGTAATAGTGCTTTTGATTTTAAGAGTGTTCATCCCGCCGATGTAAGTACTGAGGAAGCTCGAGGCTGGGCAGTGCAACGCCCAGGAAAGCGGGCTACCAGACTTAAGCGCCGGAAAAGCCATGATAAATCGTTCGACGATAGTGTTTGGTGCTTGCTGCGCACCATGGGCTATGGAACCCTGAACGATGGTAATTTTAAAATTACCTTTACTCGTAGTGATGGCTCGATAGGTAGGAAGCAGATCGATGTCTACGCCGAGGATAGCGAAACCGCGCTTGTAATCGAGTGTAAGTCGCGAGAAGAGCGTGGGCGACGCTCTCTGCAAAAGGACATTCAAGATACCATATCGCTACAACAATATTTCCGAGACTCCATTAACAAGCGGTTCAGGGGTAAGGAAAAGCCGAAAATTGTATGGGTCTACGCGACCAGTAATATTTTGTGGTCCGTACAGGATATTGAACGCGCTGAGTTGGGCGACATCAAGATCGTTACGGAAAACGAGCTGCAGTATTTTGATGCGTTCGTGAAGCACATGGGGCCGGCCGGGAAATATCAAATCCTCGGCGAGTTCCTAAAGGGCCAGAAGGTGCCGGGCCTCACAAATGTCAAACTGCCTGCGATTCGAGGTAAGATTGGCGGCGAGGTATTTTACAGCTTCGCCACCACACCTCGGAATTTGCTGAAGATTGCGTTTATCAATCATCAGGCTCTGAATCATCCAGACGGACGTCCCGCGTATCAAAGGATGATCTCGTCGACGCGGATCAAACAAATCGGCGCCTTCATAGAGAAAGGCGGATTCTTCCCGACCAACATTTTGGTAAATTTCTCCGATGCGCCTCGCTTTGATTTGATTTCTAATAGTGAGAACACCGATCCAAACCTCAAATTCGGCTGGATCACATTGCCATCGAAATATCGTTCGGCGTGGATCATCGACGGCCAACACCGGCTATATGGATTTTCCCATCTAGATGAAAAATATCTGGATCAAAGCCTATTCGTTCTGGCCTTCGAGAGAATGTCAGTTCAGAAGGAAGCTGATCTCTTTATAACGATCAATCACAAGCAGAAGAGTGTTCCGAAGAGCTTGCTGGTAAGCCTGCTGGCCGATATTCGATTGGGGGATAGTGACCCATCGACCGCACTATCTGCACTCGGTTCCGCTGTCGTAAGAACATTAAATACTGACAAGGCGAGCCCGCTGGCACGGCGCTTTGCTACCCCGGGGGTGCCACCGGAGCCGAGCCAGAATCTCACGGTATCAGAAGCTGTGAACGGTTTGCGGCGATCCGGCCTAATTGGCAAAGTTGCGGGCACGATACTTGCCCCTGGGCCGCTTTCTGGTGCGACTGATGAAGACACGGTCAAACGAGCTGCCAAAGTTCTGAATGCCTACTTTGAGGACGCTAGGGCAGCCAATTCAAAGCGTTGGGAGGCTGGTCGAGATGCATTCATAGCTGTGAACCCCGGCATACGCGCTCATCTCAGTGTGGTTGCCGAAGCTATGTCCTATCTCTCAGAACATAAATCGCTTGATTTTCCGCTTATGGCGCCGGAAGACGTCGCAAAGCACATCACAACGTTTTGCTCACCGATCTTCACCTTCATCAAGGAAGCTTCTGACGATGAGGTGCGGAGCAAGTTCTCTCGAAAGTTCGGTGAAGGCGGCGTCAAAGAATACACCTACCACCTGATGCAAATCCTTACTGAGGCCCATAGCGATTTTGGTACAGAAGAGTTCCAACGGTGGGTTCAACAAAGTGCCTCGGAAAAAATTGATGAGGTGAACCAGTTTCTGATGAAGCTCGCTGAGCGGCTGACGAACTGTGTAATCAACACATTGAAAGAAGTTCACGGTATGCACCGGCTTCCCAGTGATGAGCCGGCGTTTTGGGAGATCGGTGTTCAGAGCGAGCGTATCCGGCGAAATGCGTTTGAAGCTCAGCAGAACGACAAGACGCGCCGAAAGGCCAAAGAAGCCTATCTCAACATTGTTGATCTAATCGAGATTGTTAAGCAACCCAACAATTGGGACCATTTTGAACATGTCTTTAAAAATCCGCGCCCTGATGAACGCGCTGGCCAAAAATACTATCTTGGATGGATCCAAACGTTTAATGAGCTTCGGAATATTGCTGCCCATAAGAATCAGTTGAAGATTTACACGGATCAGGATCTCGAATTCGTCGAGTGGCTACGGACTGAAGTTGATCCGAAGGTCCCGAGATGACGAGGCAGGCGCTCAAGCCATTCCTAAAATGGGCGGGCGGAAAACGCTGGCTGTTCGAAACCGGCCAGTTCACGCTTCCGACCGTCACAGGTAGATATATAGAACCGTTTCTAGGTGGCGGAGCGGTATTCTTTGCGAATCGGCCTAAAAAAGCGATTCTCAGCGACTCGAATGACCGGTTGATCGAGCTTTTTGTAGTGATTCGGGACGAACTGAAAGAGTTCGAAGCGTTGCTACGAAAACATGCCAATTCACATTCGAAAGAATATTATTATGAGATGCGCTCGAAAAGGCTTAGAAAACCAACAGCCCGCGCAGCGCAATTCCTTTATCTCAACCGTACATGTTGGAACGGTCTTTATCGAGAAAACCTGAAAGGGCAGTTCAATGTCCCGATCGGTACAAAGCAAACGGTAATTTTTGATACAGACGATTTTTCGGCTTGGTCGAAGGCGCTGCAGGGAGCGCGTGTAGAGCATCGTGATTTCGAGGTCGCGATCGACGAAGCCAGGGAAGGGGACTTTATATTCGTTGATCCACCTTACACCGTTCGACACAATATGAATGGCTTCGTAAAGTATAATCAAAAAATATTTGCCTGGTGCGATCAGGTTCGCTTGCGCAACGCGCTCCAGCGTGCGTCCGAGCGAGGCGCCTCATTCGCCATGACAAATGCAGATCACGAGAGCATTAAAGATCTGTATGCCGGTTTTGGGTATCAACGGCAGCTTGGGCGTCATAGCGTGATTGCCGGCCAGTCCGTTCACCGCGCCTATTCGACGGAATTACTCATCACGGGGTGATTTCGAGCCCAAACTAACTCACTGACTTGACTCTTGATTGGCTTGTCAGCCTCCCCCCACCCATTGACCCATCGCCCCTTTCACGTGTTATCTCGATGCCGGAGCCGGGCGCACCCGGTTCTGGGGCTTAAGAACCCCACTCAGAGCGGCCGGCATCGGCCGTCAATGATGCCTTCCTTGCCTTATGGCCGGAGAGGCGATGGCGCATGTCCAGGGCGAAAGCCTAAAGGTCATCGCGGCCGTCTCTGGGCGGTTTCTTAACTCCCCGACCACCAGCGCCGCTGGTGGTCGATCACCGCCACAGGGGGAGTTTTTCAATGAGCAAAGCGCACTTTCCGGCCAAAGTCCCAAGCAGCGCCGACCGGCGCATCGGCCAGCGCATCCGCTTGCGTCGGCTGGACCTCGGGATGAGCCAGGAGAGGCTGGCGGAGACGTTGGGGCTCACCTTTCAGCAGGTGCAAAAATACGAGAACGGCAAGAACCGCGTCAGCGCGGGCCGGTTGCAGGAGATCGCGCGGGCGCTCGGTGTGTCGGTGACATTCTTCTATGACGACGAGGACTTGCCACCGATCGGGCAGGGGACGCCGTACAGCGTCTCGCTGCTCAGGGCCTTCGGCGCCATCGCGCATCCCGACCTGCGCCGGCAGGCGCTGGCGGTCGTGCAGGCGATTGCCGGGGTGAAGGCGTAAAGCGCCGTCTCAGTCCAAAACCGGGATCGGCCCTGCCGACTTGATGCTCGACAGGACGAAGCTTGAGCGCACATCCGCCACGCCGGGCAGGGTGAGCAGGCGGTTCATGGTGAATTCGCCAAAGCTTTCGATGTCCTTCGCGACCGCGTGGACGATCAGGTCCACCTCGCCCGCGAGCGCGTGGCAGGCGATGACCTCCTCATAATCCTTCAGCCGCTCCACCAGCCGCGTGCGCCAGCCGGGCTCCGATTGCTCGAGCTTGATGAACACGAAAGCCTCCACCTCAAAGCCGAGGGCCTTGCGGTTCACCACCGCGCGGTAGCCTTCGATGATCCTGTCCTCTTCCAGCGTTTTCAGTCGCCTGAGACACGGCGAGGCGGCAAGGCCGACTTTCTCGGCGAGCGCCGCATTGGTGATGCGCCCGTCGCTTTGGAGAATGCGCAGGATACGGCGGTCGGAGGGGGAGAGGGGGCGTTTCATCGGCATGCTCGCAAAACGGGTCAGATGATGACCTATCGGAGCTTAATCCGGTTTCAATCCGGCGAACAATGACCTTCCTGGGGTGATATTCTGCGGCAAAAGCGGAGGAAGAACCCATGAACAGCGCCACCGGCAGCAACGATCCTCGCGACTATCTCGTCCCGCAAGGCTTCGAGGCCTACACCGACACCGATCATGCCACCTGGCGCACGCTCGCGACGCGCCAGCGGGAGATTCTGAAGGGCCGCATCGCGGATCAGTTTCTGGAGGGGCTCGACCGACTCGGCATCGGCGAGACAGGCATTCCCGACTTCCGCGTCATGAACGAGCGGCTGCGGGCCGCGACGGGCTGGGAGGTGGTAGCGGTGCCGGGGCTCATCCCCGATCTCGCCTTCTTCCGCCTTCTCGCTGACCGCAAGTTTCCGGCGGGCTTCTGGATCCGCAAGCCCGAGCAGATCGACTACATCGAGGAGCCGGACGTCTTCCACGACGTGTTCGGGCACGTGCCGCTGATCATGCAGCCGGTTTATGCCGACTATCTCGAAGCCTACGGCAAGGCGGGCCTCGTCGCCGCCGAGCACGGGGCCTTGAAGCGCCTCGCGCGGCTTTACTGGTACACGGTGGAATTCGGGCTGGCGCAGACGCCTCAGGGTCTGCGCATCGTCGGCGCGGGCATTGCGTCATCGCCGTCCGAGACGGTCTTTTCGCTGGACAGCGCTTCGCCCAACCGGATCGGATTCGACCTCGCCCGCGTCATGCGCACGCTCTACCGGATCGACGACTTTCAGGAGACCTATTTCGTTCTCGATGGAATCGACGCCTGGCCGAGCCTCGATCTCGACCGGCTCATCCCGCTGTGGAAGGAATTGGAGGGGCAAGAGGACATCAAGCCCGGCGATCTGCAGCCCGAGGACCGCATTTTGACCAAGGGCGACGGCAGCTATCACCGTGCCAAACCAAAATCCGCCGCGTGAGCGAAAAAACCGTCGCAAGAGGGTAGACAGAGGCCACAGGGTTTGTTACACGCACGGCCTCTTCAGCGGGAACCAAGCCGTTGAGCGAAATAAAGTGTCTTTCACCAGACACTTAGAAGTAAGTGGGCGCATAGCTCAGTTGGTAGAGCAGCTGACTCTTAATCAGCGGGTCCTAGGTTCGAGCCCTAGTGCGCCCACCACTTATTTCCCAAGAAATTAAAACAGTTGCGGGCAGGCCGGGTTTTCGTGAGAGCGAACGGTCATGGTTCGTGTCGCCGCCGAGCGGCTATGCAGGCGTCAACGGCGGCGCATCCGTGTCTTGCTTTTCTCTCGGACCGCAACTGCTCCTGTCGATGCCGCCGACTCGAAAGTTGGCGGCATCGTAAACGATGGCATGGGCTGGCATGGGAGCGCCCCACGACGCCCGAGCGACCGGATCAGCTTTTCAGGCGGCCGCGGCCGCAGTAAGCTCCTTTGCGAGCTGTTCCAAGAGCCACTTGCTCCCTTCTGCACGCCCTTCGATGTTTCCGTCGAGATAAGCTCCCTGTTCGGTTAGGACGAGACGGGTTCGCCCTTCGCCTTCGGCATGAAACTCGGTGGTCAGGAGGGACGATGATAGCGGCGCACCATCCACGGTCATGGAGTAGGCGATAATGACGCGGTCATTCTCCTGAACGTCGAGAAACGTCGTGTCGTTGGTTAAAACAGTTTCGGCTCCGGGCGGGCTGAATTTGCTAGACTCCGTAGCCCCGGATCGTGCCTGTTCCGCCGGCCGATATTCATGAACGGTCCAGCCATTCGATCGGATCAACCAACGATGGCGCGCTTCTGCTTCGGTGTAGGCTGAAAACACTCGTGAAAGCGGGGCATCATAGACACGTTCAAGCGTGAAACTTCCATGGGTGATCTTTGCCAGGGTCATTTTCATTTCTCCTTGGATGTTATTTCAGTCTCATCGAGATACGCCGCCAGGTGATCCAGCTTGCGTTCCCATTGCGTGCGTTGAGCAGCAGCCCAACTCTCCAAGTCCTTCAGAGCACCCGGCTTCAGCGTGACAGTCCGAACGCGCCCGATCTTTTGCGTTTCGATCAGCCTCGCGGTTTCGAGAATCGCAAGATGCTGCATGACGGCCGGCAACGACATGGGAGTGACGGTCGCCAAGCTGCTGACAGAGGCCGGGCCGGTGGCGAGCCGTTCAACGATGGCACGTCTGGCAGGCTCGGAGAGTGCGTGGAGCAGGGTGTCTATTGGCTTCAGATAGTTAGGCATGCGCTTAACTAATAAGCCGTCGTCCTTGCTGTCAACAAAAACTTAGGTGCCGGCCTAAGTAATGATGATCTCCCAGCGGCCGGGCTCACCGACGCCCATCCGAATTCCTGGCTTGAGTATAATTTTAAGGTTTCTAACGCTACGGAATGTGAAGCAATTGGATTCGCTCGTTGCAGGAAGTCTGCGAAGAGGCGTTCCAATATTACGCAGATGCTGAATAAGACCGACTGCCCGGTCCACAGCCGATAGGCCCATCATGCAGCATTCCAACGACGCCCGTTTCCCTCATCCCGCGCTGAACGAGGACGCTGAGATGTTCGACCTCGCTCCCGTCTCGCTCTGGCTGGAGGATTACAGCGGCCTGAAAAGCCTTTTTGCGGAATGGCGCGCGGCGGGCGTGGCGTCGCTTCGGGATTTCCTGAACGAGGATCCGGCGCGGGTGCAGGCTTGCTCGGATCGTATCCGCGTCATCAAGGTCAACCAGAAGACGCTCTCGCTCTTCGAGGCGGAGGACGTCTCGCATCTCGTGGAAAATCTCGGGCAGATTTTCCGCAACGACATGCTCAAGACCCATATCGAGGAGCTGGTCCAGCTCTGGAACGGCGAGACCGAGTTCTTCAGTAACACCGTCAATTACACGCTCTCGGGCCAGCGGCTCGATATCCAGCTCAAAGGCACCATTCTGCCGGGCTACGAGCAGGGCTGGGACCGGGTTCTCGTCGCCATCGAGGATGTGACGGATCGCGAGACGGCGCGGCGCAAGCTGTCCGTCAGCGAGGAGTACGCGCGCGGATTGTTCGAGCATTCTCCGGTCTCGCTATGGGTTGAGGATTTCAGCAGCGTCAAGCGGCTGCTCGAGGAGGTGCGCGCCAAGGGAATTATCGACTTTCGCGTCTTTACGGATGTGCATCCCGAATTCGTCGAACGGTGCATGAGCGAAATCCGTGTCATCGACGTCAACAAGCACACGCTCGAACTCTTTGCCGCGCCCGACAAGCCGACCCTGCTGCGTCAGCTAGGTGACGTGTTCCGCGACGACATGCGAGAGCCTTTCCGAGAGCAGCTGATCGATCTGTGGCAGGGAAAGATTTTTCAGCAGCGGGAAGTCGTCAATTACTCGCTCGATGGCAACGAACTCTATCTCCACATGCAGTTCTCCGTGCTGCCCGGATATGAGCGTGATTGGTCGTTGGTCCAAGTCGGTCTGACCGACATCACCGCTCGCAAAAAGGCTGAGGCCTATCTGGAATATCTCGGCAAGCACGATGTTCTGACGAAGCTCTATAACCGCTCCTTCTACGCCGATGAATTGAACCGTCTGGAACGCAAAGGGCCGTTCCCGGTGACGGTCATCGTAATCGACCTCAACGGCCTCAAAGCCGCGAACGACCAGTTGGGCCATGCGGCCGGAGACGCTCTGCTGCGCCGCGCGGGCGAGGTCCTGAACGGCGCGGTGGAAAAGCCCGCTTACGCCGCGCGTATCGGCGGCGACGAGTTCGCGGTGCTCCTGCCCGGAACCGACGAGCGGGAAGGTCTCGTCATGATGGAAAGCATCGAGCAGCTGGTGGAGATCAACAACCAGTTCTATTCCGGCCTGGCGCTCAGTCTCTCGATGGGAGCGGCGACCAGCCAGCCGGGAGAGCGGCTCGAGGCGGTCGTGAAGCGGGCGGACATGCTGATGTATGAAGCGAAGCGCGCTTACTACGCTGCGACGAACGACAGGCGTTCTAATCCCTGATCCCCGGGAATGTCGCGTCATGACCGCGATGGGACCGTCGCGGTCGGAACAAGACGATTTGCCGTGGCTTAGTGCCCGGTTTCTTTCTCGGTCTCCGGCGCTCCGGGCGCGGTAAAGACCCAGCTGATCCCGCTCCGATCCTGCGGAGTGAGATAGATGTGCCCGTCCGTGATCTTCTCCACTGTGCAGGGATAAGCCCGCCGATCGCCGGGAGGGCGATAGATGACGGTCGCGCCGACTTCGATGTTGTCCGAAGGGGTCAGAAGCGCTGGCGAGTCCACTTTCTGGTCAAAAGATCGCTTTTCTGGCGCGGAGGGAGTCGGCTCGCCCGTCTTCTCAGCCCGGTAGCGGTCGAGAGCTGCGATGGCCGCCCGCGCCCGATCCCGATAGCGCTCGTGAACGACACGGAGAACGGGGCCCTGCTCGCGGCCGGGATACCAGGTCGTTCCTCCGAGCTTTGCAAGTTCTTCCGCGACGACCTCGACCTCAGCTTCATCCATTTGGTGTCTATCCTCCATCGCCTCGAAAAGTCACAGGCTGGCACCTGTCTAGCCCGGCTCCATTGCGCGAGGGTGTCACTAATTCTTAGTAGGTACCACTATATAACTTAAAGTTAAGTAAGAAAAAATCAGAGTCACGAGGTTCCGCAAGTCTCATATCACGATTGCGGTATCTATAAGTTCTTGCCGTTTGATTTTTGATATTTGATAATGTTACTTAAGAGAGTGCCGTGCGGAATCAAGTGGCGGAGTCGAATTTTGCTCCGTCCCGGTATGACAACGTCACCTTGAAGCTGCCTGCGACGCAGATTGTCGTAGCGCTGGCGCTCACTCAATCTTGATGATCTTCGCCTCGCCATGGGTCAGAGGCACCATGTCGCCGACCTCCTTGCCCATCAGCGCTCGTGCGAGGGGGGAGACGTAAGGAATGGTGCCCCGCGCAGGGTCGGCCTCGTCCTCTCCGACAATTCGGTAGGTTTGCCTGCGCCCGTCGTCGCGCTCGAAGGTGACGCGCGATCCGAAGCGGACATGCGAGGTATCGGGCGAGGGGGGAATGACCTCCGCCGAGGACTTGCGATGCGACCAGTAACGCAAGTCCCGCGAGACGCGAGATATCTCGGCCCGGTCCTCGACCTTCTGCGCTTCGGCCAGGCGCAGCCTCAAGGCTTCGATCTCATGGTTGATCCAGATAGAGCCTTCCGGGGTTACAAGATTGGCGTGAGGGCTGATCGGCCGGTCCGGCAGGTCCTCATAGGCTTCACCGCCTTCGGCTTCGCGAACAAAGGCACCACTCATCGATCATCCTCCGCATATTGAAGGATAAACGATTTTGCCACGGCCTTGGTTCGATCAGTTTCGCTTGCCCTGGCGAAGGCGTCCGACGATGCCGCCGGGGAAGGCGTAAACGCTGATGACGAACAGCGCGCCGAGCCACAGAAGCCAGCGATCCGGGTGGATGAGGTTGGGCAGGAGCGGAATGCCCGCCAGCGCCTTGCTGCCGGCCTCCATGAGCACCTGCAGATAGCTCTGGGCGAGCACGAAGAGCGCTGCCCCGATGATGGCGCCATACATGGTGCCCATGCCGCCGATCACCACCATGAGCAGGATGTCGATCATGATCGCGAAGGAGAGCGTGGTGTCCGGTCCGTTGTAGCGGAGCCAGAGGGCCAGCAGCGCGCCTGCGACCGTCGCGGCGAGCGCCGAGATAACGGAGGCGGCGGTGCGGTAGGCTACCACCCGGTAGCCGAGCGCCTCGGCGCGGAACTCGTTCTCTCGGATCGCCTGCAACACGCGCCCGAAGGGCGAGTTCACGATGCGCAGCATGAGCAGGAACATGCCCATCGCGACAAAGAAGAGGAGATAGTAGGCAACGATGCGCCCGTTGATCATGACGCCGAAAACCGGCTCCGCGAACGGGCGGAAGGCGGGGCGCAGGGCATAAGGCAGCTGGAAGGACAATCCGTCCTCGCCGCCGGTGATGCCCGACATCTGCGAGGCCAGAACCGCCATGGCGGAAGCGACGGCCAGCGTGATCATGGAAAAGAAGATCGCCCGCACGCGCAGGGACAACAGGCCGATGGCAATGGCAAGGATTGCCGAAGTGCACAGCGCCGCGACAAGGCCGATGGCGGCAGAGCCCCAATCGGCCCCGAGCTTTTCCAGGCCGATGGCGATGCCATAGCCGCCGATGCCGAAGAACATGGTGTGGGCGAAGGAGACGATGCCCGAATATCCGAGCAGCAGGTCATAGCTCGCGACCAGCACGATGAAGACGCAGATCTTCGCCGCCGTGCTCAACGGCTGGCTGCCCGAAAAGAGGAAGGGCGTCAGCGCCAGAACCAGAACGATGGCGATGAGAATGAACGACAGCGCGCGGGAGCGCGGCATGTCGGAAGAGAGGAGGCCGGCGAGAAGCCCGCCGCGCGGGCGGGCTTCATCGAAGGATGCGGGGATGGCGGGAGTCGCGGTCATCGGCGTGCTACCGGAAAGAGACCCTGCGGGCGCCAGATCAGCACCAGGGCCATAACGAGGATGTTGGAGATCAGGGCCAGTTTGGGCGCGAGGAAGCCGACATAGTTGGCGACGAGGGCAACGAGGATCGAGCCCACGAAGCAGCCGCCGACGGAGCCGAGCCCGCCGATGATGATGACGATGAAGACGAGAACCATCACTTCCATGCCCATGCCGGCGGTGAGCGTCTGGCGATAGAACGCCCACATGACGCCGCCGAGGCCTGCAAGGGCGGAACCCGCCACGAACACGCTGACGAACAGGCGACGGATGCGGTAGCCCAAAGCCTCGACCATCTCAGGGTTCTCGACGCCCGCGCGGATCAGAAGACCGATGCGCGTGCGGTTGAGCAGCAGCTGCATCCCGAGGAACACCAGGAGGCCGATGCCGACGGCGACCACGCGATAGCGCTCCATGACGATGTCGCCGATCACGAACGCGCCGCGTAAGGTCTCGGGGAGGCGGATCGGGATGGGCGAGGCGCCCCAAAGGGCGTGGATCGCCTGCTCGGTCACGATCAGGCCGCCCATGGTGACCAGAATCTGTTTCAGATGGCTGCCATAGACCGGGCGGACGATGACCCGCTCGAAAACCGCGCCGACGATGCCGGTCACCGCCATGGCGGTCACGATGCACAGGAGAAGCAACGCGAGATTGAGACCGACGGAATCCGCCGCGCCCCATCCGGCAAGTGGTCCAAGCACGAGGAGCGTGGCGTAGGCGCCGAGCGAGATGAACACGCCGTGGCCGAAATTGATGATGTCCATCAGGCCGAAGACGAGGGTGAGGCCGGAAGCCATGAGAAAGATCATCATGCCCATGGCAAGCCCGGCGACGGTCAGCGTGACCCAGGCCGAGGGAGAGCCGATGAAGGGCAGGGCGAGAAGCGCAAGCGCCGGCACGAGGGCCAGCGGCATCCAATCCGTCTTGGTGCGCGGTAACTCGGTCGGAGCGGTGGTTTCAGCGGTGATGTCGGTCATTGGTGGGCATCCAGGCTGAGGCCGAGCAGGCGTTGTTGCAGGGCTTGATCGGCCACGAGGTCGCTCATGGCGCCCGAGTGCACGATGCGCCCGTCATCCATCACCAGCACATTGTCGCCGAGCGCTGAAGCCGCGTAAAAGTTCTGCTCCACGAGCAGGATCGTTTCGCCCGCTTCTTTCAGTGCGCGGAACGCCTCGATCATGCTGCGCACCATCACAGGTGCGAGGCCCTTGGTCGGCTCGTCGACGAGGAGCAGGCGGCGCGGCTCCGCGATGGCGCGGGCAATCGCAAGCATCTGCTTCTGGCCGCCGGAGAGATTGCCCGCGGGCAGGTTCCAGAACCGCTTGAGGGCGGGAAAGAGGCCGAGCATCCAGTCGAGCCGCGCACTGTCCACCGGGCCGCTGCGGGCGGCAAGCACGATGTTCTCGCGCACCGTGAGATCGGTGAAGATCGCCATGGATTCCGGCACATAGGCAATGCCGCCCTGCGCGACGCTGGGCGTCGAGCATCGCGTGATGTCGCGCCCATCAAAACGAATGCTGCCGGAAGAGGCCCGCCACAATCCCATGATCGTGCGCAACGTCGTGGTCTTGCCTGCGCCGTTGCGGCCGAGAAGCATGGTCAATTGGCCCGCGGGGATATCGCAGGTCACGCCGTGCAGGATGTGATAGGGCCCGATATGGGTGTGAACGTCTTGCAATCGGAGAAGCGGCTCGCTCACGGGCGCACCTCCACGCCGAGATAGGCTTCCTGCACGACAGGCGACGCGATCACGGTTGCAGGATCGCCATCGGCCACAAGCGTGCCGTTGTGCAGCACGACGATGCGGTCGGCGAGCGAGCGCACCACGTCCATCTTGTGCTCCACGAGAAGCACGGTCGCGTCGCCGCGCTGCTTGATGTCATGAATCAGTTCGAGCACGGTCGGCACTTCATCGACGCTCATGCCGGCTGTCGGCTCGTCGAACATGAATACCTTCGGCTCCATGGCGATGAGCAACGCCACTTCGAGCTTGCGCTGATCGCCGTGCGAAAGGGTTTTCGGAGCCACATGGCGCTTGTCGGCCAGGCGCACGCGCTCGAGGATCGCTTCCGCCTTCTCGATCAGATCGCGGCGGCTGTTCCACACCTTGAAGAGGGACCAGCCTGCATCCGCGCGGCTTTGCACCGCAAGACGCACGTTTTCCAGCGCGGTCAATTGCGGAAAGAGATTGGTCAATTGGAAGGCGCGACCCAGCCCGCGATGGGCGCGGGCGGACGGCGCGAGGTTCGTGACGTCCTCGCCTTCCACTAGCACCTCTCCCGCGCTCGCGCGCAGCTGCCCGGAAACGAGGTTGAAATAGGTTGTCTTGCCGGCCCCGTTCGGCCCGACGATGGCCGTCAGGGTGCCGGGCGAAAAGCGGCAGGAAACGTTGTTGACGGCCACATGGCCGCCAAACCGAATGGTAAGCCCGCGCGTTTCCAGCGCGGGCGTTGTCGTTTTCTGAGTCACGGTGTCAGATCAGCGCTTGTTCCGAACCGGGATCGGCATCTTGTCGGCCGGGATGGTGTTGACGAGATCGAGCAGGTCGTTCGCGTCCTTGCCATCAGCCTTCACTTTGAAGTGATACATGGCCTGCAGCGCCTGGTGATCTTCCTTGCGGAAGGTCATCGTGCCCTTCGGCGTCTCGAAGCTCATGCCTTCCATGGCCTTGATGAGCTTTTCGGTGTCGGTGCCGCCGGCCTTCTCGATAGCCGTGAGAGCCGCAGATGCCGCCGCGAAACCGCCCGCCGTGAAGAAGTCCGGCGGTGCGTTGAAGCGCTTCTGGTGCTCGGCCACGAGCCAGTCGTTCATCGGGTTCTTGGGGAACGCATAGTAGTAATAAACCGCGCCTTCCATGCCGGGATAGTTCTTGTAGATCTGCATGGCCGGCAGGATGTTGCCACCCGGCGCGATCTCGATGCCGAAGCGCTCGGGCTTCAGGTCGGCGATCTTCGGCAGCGGGTGCTGGCCCGCCCAGATGATGTTGATGATCTTCTTGCCCGGCTTGTCCTTGAGCGCGTCGAAGATGCGCTGCGCGGAGGCGGTAAAGTCGGTTGCGTTCTGGGGCGCGTATTCCTCGAACACGATTTTGGCATTCGGGCGAATTTCGGCCAGCGCGCTCTTGAGCGCGGCGACACCGTCTTTACCGAAGGCGTAATCTTGCGCGAGCGTCGCAATCGACACGTCGCCGCTCGCCGGAACGGCTGCGGCCGCGCCATAAGCGTCCTGCGTCGAGTTGCGGGCGGTGCGGAAGATGAAGCGGTTCCACTTTTCGCCAGTGATCGCGTCGGCGACAGCCGGCTCGACGATCAGCACCTTGCCGTTTTCTTCCGCGACCGGAAGCATGGCGAGCGCGGCTGCCGACGAAGTGGTGCCGATGGCGAGATCGACCTTGTCGTCGTTATAGGCCTGCTCCAGCAGGGTCTTAGCGAGGTCGGCCTTGAGCTGGTCATCCTTGACGATGACCGAGATCTTGCGACCGCCAACGGCCATCGTACCCTTGGTGAGGTATTCCAACCCCATCATGAAACCGGCTTCGGTCTGCTTGGCGTAAGCCTCGAGCGGACCCGTCTTGCCGGCGATGAGCGCGATCTTGATGTCCTGGGCGAACGCGGTCGAGGTCAGCAAAAGACTTGCCGCGGCGGTAGCGATTGAAAGCTTTAGGCGCATTCGACTCCCCATATATTGTTGCGCCATTGACGATCCGCGGTCGCGTCGTGTCAAGTTCAACTCTTGGACTTCTGTGGAGATTATTTAGGCAGCTCAATGCCCTGCGTCATGCTTCCGGCAGAATCGGCGCTTCGATGTCGGACGCCGGGCGTGCCCGCCGCGCGGCGCGATGCTCCAGCACCATCAGCACCAAGCCGGATGCGCAAATGACGCTCGCGCCGACAAGCGTCCAGAAGCCAACGATGTCGCCAAACGCGAGATAGCCGAGCACGATGGCCCATACAATCAGCGTGTACTGATATGGCGCGACGATGGAGGCCGGTGCGATCTTCAACGAGCGGTTGGTGCAGGCATGTCCTGCCATCGACACGATGCCGAGGAGAAACAGCACCGCGAGTTCGAGAAAAGACGGCATCACCCATGCGAAAGGCGCGGTCACAGCTCCAAAGATCAGCGCGCCGAGGATCTGCCCGAGCACGAGCGTCGCGTCATGCGTGTCACGCAGCTGGCGCGTCGTGATCATCAGCATGGAATAGGACAGGCTGCCCGCGAGCGCGACCAACGCGGGGAGCGTCAGCGTCGCCTCCGAAGGCCGCAGCGTGATGAGGACGCCAATGAATCCAGCGCCGATGGCGGCGATGCGTGGCCAGTCGAGTTTTTCTCCGAGCCAGAAGACGCCCAGCGCCGCCACATAGATCGGGGCCGCGAGATAGTAGGTCATCACATCGGCCAGCGGCAGATACGTGACCGCCCAATAGAAGCAGGCGACTTCGACAGTGGAGAAGACGATGCGTAAGCCATGCAGGCCGGGCCGCGACGGAACTGCGAGTGGTACCTTCTGCTTGCGCATAAGCGGAAAGAGCACTGCGAGCGCCGCAATGCTGCGTATCAGAAGCAACTGGCCGACCGAATAGGTGGCAACCAGCCATTTCCCCATCACGTCGTTGACGGAGAACAGGAAAACGCCGAGCAGCATGAAGCCGATGCCGGCGAGCGATGCTGACCGGAGCGTCGAGGCGGACATGGCCTTGGGCCGGTTCATCGCGCATCACCGCAACAAGTGTTCACCGGCGATAGAACGATTTCCGCAAAAGGCGGCATGGAAAAGCTCTTGAGAATCCTGCAACAGGCGCAGGCAACCGGGGCGCATTCATGGGTGAAGCGTCGGCGATTCACAAGTCTCGGAGGTAGAGATGCCCCCTCAATGCGCCATCAGGACGGGAATTTGCGTCTGATTGAGGATGTGGCTCGTCGCGCCGCCGAAGAACATCTGGCGCAAGCGGCTTTGCGTATATGCGCCTTTGACGAGAAGGTCGCAGCCGAGCGCTTCCGCCTCCGACAGGATCGTCTCGCCTGGCTTGCCGGCCGGGTCCGGCACGGTCAGCGCCTCGGCGGTCATCCCGTGAATGCGCAAGGATCGCACCAGTTCTGTTGCGGATGGGCCGGGGACGCCCCAATCTTCGAGTTCTAGGACGATGACGCGGCGTGCCTTGGCGAGAAGCGGCATCGCGCCCTGCACCGCGCGGGCTGTCTCGGTGCTGCGGTTCCAGGCGATCACGACGGTCTGGCCGAACGAGGCGGGTGTCTTTGGCGGTGCGATGAGAACCGGGCGGCCGGTTTCGAACAGGGCCGCTTCGACCGTGGAAAGCCGCGTATGGCCGTTCGTGCCATCGGGGCGTCCGACCACGGTGACATCGAAGACGCGCCCGTAAGCACCCAGAAACGCGTCTTCCACCAATCCATCCTGCCGCCAGGCATAGCCTAAGCCCGCCAGAACGGACGCAGCGCGGGAAACCTGTTTCGTGACCATGAAGGCCTCGAAACGCTGCCGGCACGCCTGCGCGATCTCCATCCGGTTTTCCGGGGTAATCGGCGAGGGAACGCCGATGGCGATGTCCACCGGGAGCACCACCGGGTAATCCGGCGTGACCGCAATGCCCTCGATGTAGCTGTCGAAAGCCCGCCCGAGCAGAAGGGCCGTTTCGAGGATCGGTTCCACGATGCCGTGGTCTTCGATGGGGACGAGGATGCTTTTCATAAAGATATTGTCGCGCTCAAACCCATCCTCGGCAAGCCCACCGGCTAAGGTTATGAGGCGGGCGGTGACCAAATGAAGGGTGTGATGACCGACAGACGCCGGAAGCCCCGCCGCTCCAAGATGGGAAGGCTCATCGGGCTGCAATCGACCGTCAGCCAGCGGCAGCCGCGCGCCAAGGCCTCGCGGGCGCGGGCGGCGACGAGGGCGGAATAGACGCCTTTGCCCCGCCATTCCGCCAGCGTCGAGCCACCGAACAGACCGCCGAAGGTATCGCCGCGCTTGTGCCGCATCCAGCCGACGCTAATGGGTTCGTCATTCGCATAGGCGGCATAGATCGACAGGCTGTCAGGGGCTGCTCGCTTTTCCTGCGCGATGGTCTCTGCGAGCCACGCGGCACTCTCGGAATCCCCATAAACCGCGCCGTTGACGGTCGCGATATCCGCGCACGCGGCTGGATCGTCGAGCCGCTCGATGCGGATGCCGGCGGGGAGGGGCCTATCACCAGGATCTTGCGCGACATCGAAGGCGACGAGGGTTTCAGCGTCGTCCGGCACGAAGCCTGCTGCTTGAAGCCGCGCGCCGAGGTCGAAGGGTTCGTCGTGGCTGAAATGCTTCCACTCGAAAGCGCGCCCCTGTGATCCGAAGAAGGCGGTTTGCTCGGCTATGGCGGCATCTGCGTTCGCGCTGTCGAGGCCGGTCCAGAGAACCGCGTTGTCGTGCGCCTGCTCGCCCGGTCCGATCAGGCGAACCACCTGACCCGCCAGCTCCGTGACGTATCCTGGCGAAAGCTGCCCAATCCAGGCGCGGACCTCGGAATCATAGAGGCTCAAGAGTGCTTTGTCGGTCATTTCGCTCGTCCCTGGACCGTGCCGCGTTTTTACACGATCTTGAAGTCGCTCGGCTTCCACGAAACGGCGGGGTAGCGCGGGTTCATGTCTTCGAGCGTCGCCCTCACGATCGATGCGATCGCGGCGTTGCGGACCCATTTGTGGTCGCCGGGGATGACATGCCACGGGGCCCACTTAGTCGAGCAGCGATGCAGCATGGTCTCGTAGGCGTCCTCGAACTCGTTCCAGAGTTTGCGGTCATCGAGATCGCCGGGGTTGAACTTCCAGTGTTTCTTCGGATTGTCGAGGCGCTCCTGCAAACGCTCGGCCTGCTCCTTCTTTGAAATGTGAAGCATGAACTTGAGAATCGTCGTGCCGTTCTCCATCAGCATGCGCTCAAAGTCGTTGACCTGGTCGTAGCGCTTTTCGATAGCCTCCTTCGGCGCGAGGCTTTTCACCTTCGCGATGAGAACGTCCTCGTAATGCGAGCGGTTGAAAATGCCGACGGTGCC
This sequence comes from Microvirga terricola, assembly GCF_011777495.1. GTDB lineage: Bacteria > Pseudomonadota > Alphaproteobacteria > Rhizobiales > Beijerinckiaceae > Microvirga > Microvirga terricola. Next base: position 688,395 of record NZ_JAATJS010000002.1, read on the forward strand.
GCGTCGCGGGCAGGCGGCGTGCGCGCGCCAGAGAAAGTCATGCGCCAGTTCGTTCTCGGTCGGCTGTTTAAACGCCGTCACCGAAACGCCGACGGGGCCTGCCGTATTGAACACGCCACGAATGGTTCCGTCCTTGCCGGCGGTATCCATGCCTTGCAGCACGATCAGGAGAGAGCGGGTCCCCTCTGCATAGAGACGATCCTGCAGTTGATCGATCTCCTGCGCCATAATGGCGGTTTCTGCTTCAGTTCTAACCTGATCGTCGAAACCGCATTTGTCGTGCGCGTCTCGCTCCTTCAACTTGATCCGGTCACCGGGCTTGATCTGGAGCTTCTTGATTGCGTCTTGCAGTGAACCCATCCGGGTCTCCCCTTGGTCTTCCCCACAACGATAGAGCAACTAATGGCGAAAGGAAGACAGTCTTTACCCGGCGCGGGCGCCAGCCTATCAAGGCGCTCTCCCTGCGATGACGAAGGTCGATCCGATGCTTGCTCTCTACTACGCCCCTGGCCTTGCCAGCTTCTTACCCCACGCGATGCTGCGCGAAGCCGGAGCAGATTTCGAGTTGCGCTTCATCGACCGCGATAACGATGCGCATAAGGGCGAGGCCTATCGCAAGCTTAACCCCAACGGTCTGATCCCGGTTTTGGTCGACGGTGAAAACGTGGTTTTCGAGACGGCTGCCATCGCCCTGCACATTGCCGACAAGTTCCCCGTATCAGGCCTCGCACCGGCTCTCGGCAGCGCAGAGCGGAGCCAGTTCTACAAGTGGATGGTCCATCTCACGAACACCGTGCAGCCGGAATATCGCGTCTGGTTCTATCCGCATCAGCACGTGGTGGATGAAGCCGCCATCCCGAGCGTGAAGGAAGCCGCAGGTCAGCGCCTCAACCGGATGTTCGACCTGATTTCCGAGCAACTCGGCGACAAGACATGGCTGCTGGGTGACCGTTTTTCCGCAGCCGATCTCTTCCTGTTCATGCTGATCCGCTGGAGCCGCAACATGCCGCGCCCGGCTCGCACCCTGCCGAACCTCGGCCGCTTCGCTGAGCGCGTCTTCGCCCGCCCCGCCGTGCAGGAAACCCTCAAGGCCGAAGGCATCACGGCTCCCTTCTTTTAAGTCTCGCCGCGCCGCCATTGACATCCATCAAATGAGACGGCGCGCCTCTATGCGAGGATTTTCTCCCTTTCGAAGGAGATTGAGGCATGCCGATTTTCATCACGCAGGGACGTTTTACGCAGCAAGCCTTGAAGGGCATGTTGGCGCGACCGGAAGACCGGGCCGAGGCGGTTGGGGAATTTATCGCAAAAGCCGGCGGACGGATGATCGCCTATTACATGACCTTTGGGGAGTACGATTTTCTCACCATCTCCGAAGGACCTTTCGACGGCGCTGCGACGGGGGCCATCGTTGCGGGCGCGAGCGGCGCGGTCACTGACCTCAAAACCACCTTCGCCATGACATCCGCCGAGATGAAGGCTGCCTTCACCAAAGCCGGCTCGATCACGGCGTCGTTTCATCCCGCCGGGGTGCCGCTGCCCTGACCTGATTATTGCGATTACCCCGGTAAGACCTGATCGATGCGGCCCATGTCGGACCAAGGGTCTTGCCGGAGGTTTGCCAGGCGCTCCCCTAGGTTCGCGACTGTGAAACCATTCGGTCTGAGATCCGGGGAAAGCTCGTCCCAGGCAACCGGTGTCGCAACCGGCGCGCCTTCTCGAGCGCGTGTCGAATAGGGCGCGATGGCGGTGGCTTCGCGGGTGTTGCGCAGATAGTCGATGAAGATCCGGCCACCGCGTTTGCGCTTGGCCGACATCGCCGTGTAGCGATCCGGCTCATCGGCGGCCATGGCCTGCGCGATGCGGCGCGTAAAAGCTGCTGCCTCCGGCCACGAGGCCTTCGGCTTGAGAGGCACCACGACGTGAAGGCCTTTGCCGCCGGTTGTCTTGACGAAGCTCTCTAGCTTCGTGCTCCGCAGCCGCTCGCGCATCGCAAGCGCCGCCTCGATCACGCGCGGCCAAGCAACGCCATCGCCGGGGTCGAAATCGAAGATGAGGCGATCTGGATGTTCCAGATCGGTGATCGTCGCGCCCCAAACGTGCATTTCCAGGACGCCCGCCTGAACAAGAGCGACGACGCCCTTGATGTCGCCAACCGACAGCACGGTCTGCTCGCCTTTCTTGGCGGGAACCCGCGTCCGGTGAATGAAGGCGCTCGACCGTGTCCAGGGGTGGCGCTGGACGAAGCAATTCTTGTGTGAACCGGAAGGGCACCGCACGAGGGTGAGAGGGCGGTCGATCAGATGCGGCAGGAGCCAATCCGCAATGCCGACATAGAACTCCGCCAGTTCCTGTTTCGTCAGCCCTTGCTGCTCCCAAAGCACGCGGTCGGGATGGGTGAGGGGGACACCGGCAACTTCAAGCGCCGAAGGCGTGCGGCTCGCCCGTCGGGCGCGTGTTTGCGCGACATCGTTCATGAGCCGGTCTCTTCGGCGATCTCTTGAAGCGAGCGGCCGGTTTTGGCGGAGTCGGGAGCCTCTTCCAGAATGTCCGGCTCGTCCTCGCTGCGGGCATAGGCGTCGTCGCCTTTGATGAGGAGCCAGGACTCTTGATGCCGGTGCGGGCGAGGGGCTATGCGGATGAGATGCCACGCCCCGCGCAGCTTCTTGCCTTTCAAGGTGAAGTTCAGGCGGCCTTTGGCATAGCCGTCTTCCGGGTCGCCCTCCGGTTCCCAGATGCCGCGATCCCAGATCATGACCGTTCCCGCGCCATATTGGCCCTCAGGAATCGTACCTTCGAAATCGCCGTAATCGAGAGGATGGTCTTCAGTATGCACGGCGAGGCGCTTCTCGCCTGTGACGAGGCTCGGGCCCTTCGTCACCGCCCAGCTCTTCAGGACGCCGTCGAGCTCCAGCCGAAAATCGTAGTGCAAGTGGGAAGCATCATGCTTCTGCACGACATAAGAAGAGCCGCCTCGCCGAGCGGTGCGGCCCGACGGCTCCGATGTCTTCGTGAAGTCGCGCTTGGCGCGATAGGCGGCGAGCCTTGCCATGGCGCGGAGTCAAATCCCGCGCCATGGTGATGGTTCCGGTGGTTTAAGAGGCCAGGCTTCTCGCCTCGGCCTTCGCGTTCTCGGTGAGGAAGGCGGCCGCGATGAGGTCGCGGGTGTAGTCTTCCTTCGGTCGGTCGAAGATCTGCTCGGCGGTTCCGCGCTCCACGACCTTGCCGGTCTTCATGACCATGATCTCGTCGGAAAGCGCACGCACCACCGCGAGGTCGTGGCTGATGAAGACGTAAGCCAAGCCATGAGCCTTCTGCAGCTCACGCAGCAGCTCCACGATCTCCTTCTGCACCGAGCGGTCGAGCGCCGAAGTCGGCTCGTCGAGGACGACGAGCTTCGGATGCAGGATCATCGCGCGGGCAATAGCGATGCGCTGGCGCTGGCCACCTGAGAATTCATGCGGGAAGCGGTTGCGCCACGCCGGATCGAGCCGCACTTCCTCGAAGGCCTGTGCGGCGCGCCGGTCGCGCTCTTTTCGGGAAATGCTCGGCTCGTGAACGAGAAGACCTTCGGTCACGATCTCGCCCGACGTCATGCGGGGAGAGAGCGAGCCGAAGGGGTCCTGGAACACCAGCTGCAGGTGACGCCTCAAAGGACGCATGCCGCCGCGGTCGAGCGGCATCAGGTTGCGATCCTCGAACCGCACCATGCCGGAGGCGGGTTGCAGCCGCAGGATCGCGCGCCCCAGCGTCGACTTGCCCGAACCGGACTCACCCACGACGCCAACGGTTTCACCGGCACGGACCGACAGGCTGACGCCGTCGACCGCGCGGAGGACATGGCCGGCCTTGCCGAAGAAGCTCTTCTTCAGGCCGAAAGTGACCTGAACGTCCTTGGCTTCCAGAACCATCGGCGCACCGGCCGGCACGGGCTCCTTGCGGCCGGTCGGCTCCGCGTCGATGAGCATCTGCGTGTAGGGATGCTTCGGCGCAGCGAATATATCGCCGGTCTTGCCGCTCTCGACCACCTCGCCACGCTTCATGACATAGGTGCGGTCGGCGAAGCGGCGCACGATACCGAGATCGTGCGTGATGAATACGATCGACATACCGAGGCGCTTCTGAAGATCGCTCAAGAGTTCGAGGATCTTCGCCTGCACCGTCACGTCGAGCGCCGTCGTCGGCTCGTCCGCGATCAGAACGTCGGGATTGTTGGCAAGCGCCATGGCGATCATGACGCGCTGACGCTGGCCGCCCGACATTTCGTGCGGGTAGGAGTCGATGCGCCGTTCCGGATCGGGAATGCGCACGAGCTCCAGAAGCTCGATCGCGCGCTTGCGCGCCCGAGCCTTGTTCAAGCCGCCATGGGTGGTGAGCGGAAGCGCCAGCTGATCGCCGATCTTGTAGAGCGGATCGAGCGAGGTCATCGGCTCCTGGAAGATCATGGTGAGCTTGGAGCCGCGATAGTGGTTGAGCTTGTTGGGCGACAGGCCCACCAGCTCCTCGCCGCGATACTTTACCGAGCCTTCGGCCCAGCCGTTCGAGGCGAGAAGCCCCATGACGGACATCATGGTCTGGCTCTTGCCCGAGCCGGACTCGCCGACAATGGCGACGGTTTCACCCGCATTGACGTCGATATCGATGCCCTTCACCGCATGCAGGGTGCCGTCGCCTGTGCGGAAACGGACGTGAAGGTTGCGGACCGCAAGAACAGGTTGGGCCATATCAACGGTCCTTCGGATCGAGCGCATCGCGCAAGCCGTCGCCAATGAAGTTCAAACAGAACAGGATCGCGACGAGAGTGACGGAGGGATAAATCAGCATCCAGGTTGCACCCTGGATGTTCTTGGCGCCTTCGGAGATCAGCACGCCAAGACTGGTGTTAGGCTCTTGAACGCCGAGGCCCAGGAAGGAGAGAAAGCTCTCGAGCAGGATCACCTTCGGAACCAGCAGAGTCATATAGACGACGACCGGACCCAGCGTGTTGGGAATGACGTGACGACGGATGATGCCCTTCGTCTCGACACCGAGCGCTTCGGCCGCCTGCACGTATTCCTGCCGCTTGATCGACAGTGTCTGACCGCGAACGATGCGGGCCATGTCGAGCCATTCGACCGCGCCGACCGCGATGAACATCAGCACGAAGTTGCGGCCGAAGAACACCACCAGCATGATCACGAAGAAGATGAATGGCAGCGAGTAGAGAACATCGACTGCACGCATCATCACGAGATCAGCCCGGCCTCCGAGATACCCAGACGTTGCGCCGTAAGCCACACCGATCACGATGGCGACGAAAGTGGCGAGCAGGCCGATGGCGAGCGAAACCTGCCCGGCCTTCATGGTGCGGGTGAGAAGATCGCGCCCGTTCGTGTCCGTCCCGAAGAAAAAGTATTTCCGCTTCAGGGGCACCTCGACGACGATGCGCTTTCCTTCATCGGCGCGCTCGAGGACTTTCGCCGCGCCGAAGAGGTCTGACCGCTCGAAATAAGCGAGCAACCGCTCGTCGATAGGACGTTGGCCGACAAGGGTCATCTGCACGTCGTCACCCTTGATGGTGATGTTCTCGGCCTTCGCACGGACACGCGCGCCGATACGTTCGATATTCGGCTCGATCTGATCGGGCTTGGGATAGGACGAGAGGCTCGCCGGGACCTTCACGTAGTCAGGATAGACCTTGTCGAACGGGTGTCCCGTCACGAACGGCCCGAAAATGCAGGCGAACGCGATGAGGCCCAAGAGGATGATGCTGCCGAACGCCGCCTTGTTGCGGACGAGGCGGCCACGCGCCTCCACCCAAAGCGAGCGCCCGACGACCGGGTCTTTCAATGTTTCAGCAGGAAGAACTGCGCCTTCAGCCATGGGACAACTCAATCGTAGCGAATGCGCGGATCGATGATCGCGTAGAGGATATCGACCACGAGGTTGAACAGGAGCACGAACACGGCGACGACGACCACAGTGCCCATGACGAGCGTGTAGTCGCGGTTCAGCGCGCCTTCGACGAAGTAGCGTCCGACGCCCGGCAGGCCGAAGATGGTTTCCACCACCACCGAACCCGTGAGCAGCGCGGCGGCCGCGGGGCCGAGGTAGGAGACGACCGGCAAGGCCGCGCCGCGAAGCGCATGTTTGACGATGGTCAGCGACGGCAGGCCCAGCGAGCGCAGCGTGCGGATGTGGTTGGAGCGCAGGTTCTCGATCATGGCCGCGCGGGTCATGCGCGCCACCACCGCGATTTGCGGCAGGGCCAGCACAAGCACCGGCATCACGAGATTGGCAGGAGAGCCGTTGTTCCAGCCCGCAATCGGCAGGACAGCCAGCGCCAAACCGAACACGATCTGGAAGATCGGCGCGACGACGAAATTCGGGATGGTCAACCCGAGCGCCCCGAGGCCGGTCACGAGGTAGTCGATGCCGCTGTTCTGGCGCAGGGCGGCAATGGCCCCCAGCGTGCCGCCGACGAGAACGGCGAGCGTCAGGGCAAGGCTGCCGAGGGTCATGGAGACCGGAAGGCCGCGAGCGAACAGTTCAGCGACGGAAAAGTCGCGGAGATAGAAGGATGGGCCGAAGTCACCCTTCAGAACAGCGCTCAGATAGAGCCAGTACTGTTCGATGAGAGGGCGATCAAGCTGGTAGATCCGGTTGAGGTTCTCCATCACCTTCGCTTCGAGGGGGCGTTCCAGGTCGAACGGGCCACCGGGCGCAAGGCGGATGAGGAAGAATGCGATCGTGACGATCACAAATAGCGTCGGGATAGCCGACAAGAGTCGGCGGAAGATGTACGAGAGCACGCGAAGGCCTCCATGCTCAGGACAGCAAAAAACAAAAAGGGGTGGCCCGTCAGAGACGAGCCACCCCGTTGCTTAAAGCTTATTGGTCCTTCGAGAGGAAGCGCGACGGATAGACGCCGCGGGTGTTCATGACGAAGCCCTTGATCTTCGGCGAGATCAGCTGCGCCTTGCCGTAGTACATGACCGGAATCCAGGGCATGTCCTTCATGAGGATGGTCTCAGCCTTCTTCATGAGATCCGCGCGCTTGGACAGGTCCAGTTCGGTCGCCGCCTGCTTCAGAAGGCCGTCGAACTCCGGATTATTGTACTTGCCGTAGTTGAAGCCCTTGTTATCGCTCTGCAGCAGGAACAGGAAGTTGTTCGGATCCGAGTAGTCCGCGATCCAGCCGTAGCGGGCCACGTCGAAGTCGCCGCCATCACGCAGGTAAGCGAAGTGCGTCTTGCCGTCCGTGTTGATGAACGACGTCTCGACGCCGATCTGCTTCCACTGCTCGGCCACGGCCACAACCGTGTTGCGGTTGTTGTCGGTGGTGTTGTAGCGGATTTCGACCTTCAGCGGCTTGCCGGGGCCGAAGCCCGCGGCCTTCAGGAGGTCCTTGGCCTTCGCCTCACGGTCGATCGGCGACATGTCCTTGTAGTCCATGTAGGCCGGCTCGCCGTAATTGCCCACGCCCGGAGGCATGAAGGAGTAGCCCGGCTGCATGGTCTGGCCCCAGATCTGCTCGGCGATGAACTCGCGGTCGAGACCCATCGAGAGCGCCTGGCGCACGCGTGCATCGCTGAGCGGTGCCTTGGACGAATTCACGACGAGGAACCAGGTGCCGAGATACGGGCCGAGCCTCACCTGATCCTTGAAACGCTCCTTGAGCGACTTGATCTGGTCACCCGGAAGGTCGTCGGTGGTGTCGAGCTGGCCGGCTTCGTAACGACGCACGGCTGCCGCGAAATCCGGTGCCGGGTAGTACATGACCGTGTCGATCTTGACGTCTTTCGCGCCGTAGTAGGCGTCGTTCTTCGCGAGCTTTATGTGCGAGTTCGGGACGAACTCGGTGAGCTTGTAAGCGCCGTTCGACACGAGGTTGCCCGGCTTCACGAAGTCCTTGCCGAACTTCTCGACCGAACCCTGATGAACTGGAAGGCTGGTTTGGTGCGTCAGGAGCTCGATGAAGTACGGGGTCGCCGCTTCGAGCTTGATCTCGACGGTCTTGTCGTCGATGGCGCGCACGCCGAGATCTTCGACCTTGCCCTGGCCCTTGTTGATCTTCTCGGCGTTCAGGATCGGGTAGAGGATGTTCGAGTACTTGGCGCCCGTTTCCGGGTTCATGATGCGGCGGTAGGAGTACACGAAGTCCGAGGCCTTCACCGGGTCGCCGTTCGACCACTTGATGCCGTCACGGAGCTTGAAGGTGTAGGTCTTGCCGTCAGCGCTGATGTCCCACTTTTCGGCCTGGCCGGGAACGGCTTCGCCCTTGGCGTTGTAGGTCACGAGGCCTTCGAGCAGGTCGCGCAGGATGTGCGATTCCTGCACGGTCGAGGTCTTGTGGGTGTCGAGTGTCTCGGGCTCACCGGTATTGGCTCGGTTGTAAACGACCTCGGCCGATGCCGAGCCCATGAGTGCTGCCGTCGCGACGGAGGCGAGGGCCAAAGTTTTCAACCATGACATTAGACGTGTTCCCTTTGTGGTTTTGCCTTAGGGTTTAGAAATATTTCGGTCCAAGCGCTGAAGCGTGACCTTGTCCCATTTGTTGTTCAAACAACCGTTTCTGTCCAGTGCCCCATTTCGCTCCAATAAAATCAAGGGCTTAGGGGTGTGGAGAAACGTCATGCGCCGGCGTCGAAGACCAGCCCGGCGGCCTCGATGCCCGCCGCCGCCGCAATTTCGTCGTTATCGGATGTATCGCCTGACACTCCGACCGAGCCGAGGATTCGTCCCTTCGCGTCCTTGATCAGCACGCCACCGGGCACGGGGACGAGTTGGCCGCCGACCGCGTGGGTCGCTGCGGCGACGAAATAGGGACGGTCGGTCGCCATCTTGTGCAGCGCCCGCGAGCCGACGCCGAGGGAGAGGGCCCCATAGGCCTTGCCCATGGCGATCTCGGCCCGCTTCAGGCTGGTGCCGTCTTCGGAGGCGAGGGCCTTGAGCGCGCCGCGCTCGTCGTAGACGACGATGGCGAGCGCCTTGAACGACTTCTCGCGCGCGGTCTTGAGCGCCGCCGACACGATGGTCTGCGCCGTCTGTAGGGTGAGTTCGGGCATTCTGGGGTCCCCTCCTTGAGAGCCAGTTTTTGAGGCGTGAATAAACGAAGCTATTTAGCGCGTCACCGCGTCCTTTTGTGCCAGCCAGGCCGCGACGGTTGTGCGCTCCTCTAGCGTCATCTCGGTGATGTTGTTGGGCGGCATGGCATGGGTCAGGACGCTCTGCACCCTGATCTGATCCGCATGGCGGGCGATCTCCTCCGGCGTATCGAGGCGTACACCCTTGGGCGCGACAGGAATGCCCTCCCAAACGGGCTCGGCCGCATGGCACATGGAGCAGCGGGATTGAATGGCAAGCGTCGCCTCTTCGAACGAGGCCGCGAGGGTCGCCGGCGTCGCCTCCACCGGAGTGCTTGCCAGATTGGCATTGCCGGGCTTGCCGATGATCGAGAGCCAGATTGCGGCGATGAGGCAGGCTGCCGCGACGCCCCATGTCCACCAGGGCGACCCCTTGTCGGCATGGCGAGAATTGAAGAAATGGCGCAAAGCCGCGCCGGCGATGACCACAAGCCCGATGATGGCCACCGAATAGCGGGACGACCATGCCAGCGGGTAATGGTTCGAGAGCATCAGGAAGATGACGGGAAGCGTCAGGTAGTTGTTGTGGGTCGAGCGCAGCTTCGCTTCCTTGCCGAGCATCGGATCGGGCAGGCGCCCCGCTAGCAGGTCGGCAACCACCTTCTTCTGGTTCGGGATAATGATGAAGAACACGCTCGCCGACATCCAGGTCGCGATCATCGCACCCGTATGCAGGAAGGCGGCGCGGCCGTTATAGACATGCGTGAAGAAATAAGCCGCTGCCAGAATATAGAAGAACAGCACGATCCCGAGGGCGATGGCGTTCTTGCCGAGGGGCGACCGGCAAAGGCCTTCATACACGAACCAGCTGAGCGCCAGGGACACGATGCCGATGCCGACCGCCTGCCACGGAGCCAGCGCGCGGATCGCTGGATCGATCATGTAAAGATCGGCATGGAGGTAATAAGCCCAGACCAGCAGGAAAAAGCCGGTGATCCAGGTGGCGTAGCTTTCCCATTTGAACCAGGTCAGCTCCTTCGGCATCTCCGGCGGCGCAACGAGATATTTGCGCATGTTGTAGAAGCCGCCGCCATGAACCTGCCAAGCTTCGCCGCCAACCCCTTGCGGCAGGCCATCGCGCTTCTTCAGGCTCAGATCCAGATGGATGAAGTAAAAAGACGAGCCAATCCAGGCAATGGCGGTAATGACGTGCGTCCAGCGAAGAAGCTGGCTGATCCATTCGGAGATTTGTGGGTCGATCATGCGGCCACGTGCGAAAATGACGGAAAGGAGAGCCTAGGGGCGCTTTGCGCTTTGCGAAAGACCTGCCGTTAGGCTTTTTCAACAGGAACCGCTTCAGGAAAATTCAAGCCCTCGGTGCCGGCTTTCACTCACCGCTTGACGGCGGCGGGCGGCGCCGGAACATTCGTACCCCATCTTTGATCGAGGTTCTCATGGGCCGCCTGTCCACCCACGTCCTGGATACCGCCAATGGCAGGCCCGCCAAAGGCATCGCCGTCGAACTTTTCGCGATAGAGGGAGGGGGGCGTCGTTCGGTCCTTCGTACGACGACCAACGCCGATGGGCGCACCGACGCGCCGCTCATGACGGGCGACGCGTTCCGTACCGGGGTTTACGAACTCGTGTTCGAGGTGGGGGCGTATTTCAAGACGATGGGCACGGCGCTCGCCGACCCGCCTTTCCTCGATATCGTTCCAATCCGCTTTTCCATCGCCGAAGCAGATGGGCACTATCATGTGCCACTTCTCGTCTCGCCTTGGAGCTATTCAACCTACCGGGGAAGCTGACCATGGCTGACGCATCTTATCCTCGCGACCTCGTCGGCTATGGCCGAAACCCGCCGCATGCCGATTGGCCGAACGGTGCGCGCATCTGCGTGCAGTTCGTGATCAATTATGAGGAAGGCGGCGAGAACAGCATTCTGCACGGCGACCGGGCTTCCGAAGCATTCCTGTCCGAGATCGTCGGCGCTGCTGCTTGGCCGGGCCAGCGGCACATGAGCATGGAATCGATCTACGAATACGGCTCCCGCGCCGGGTTCTGGCGACTGTGGCGGATGTTCACCGAGCGCGGCATGCCGGTCACCGTCTATGGCGTCGTGACGGCCCTGATGCGCAATCCCGAGGCGGTCGCCGCCATGAAGGAGGCAGATTGGGAAATCGCCAGCCACGGCCTCAAGTGGATCGACTACAAGGACTTTTCCTCCGACGAGGAGCGGGCCCATCTCAAGGAGGCGATCCGCATCCACACCGAGGTTACGGGAGCGCGGCCGACCGGCTGGTACACGGGCCGCACCTCGGAGCATACGATCCGCCTGGTGGCGGAGGAGGGCGGCTTTCTCTATTGCGCCGATTCCTATGCGGATGAACTTCCCTACTGGGACGAAAGCACCAAGAATCCGCAGCTGATCGTGCCTTATACGCTCGACGCCAACGACATGCGTTTCGCGACGCCGCAGGGGTTCAATTCGGGCGATCAGTTCTTTTCCTATCTGAAGGATTCCTTCGACACGCTCTACGCCGAGGGCGCGACCGCGCCAAAGATGATGTCGGTGGGCCTGCATTGCCGCCTCGTCGGCCGTCCCGGCCGCGCCGCCGCGCTGGCGCGGTTTCTCGACTACGTCGCCTCCCACGAGGATGTCTGGGTCGCCAAGCGTATCGATATCGCGCGGCACTGGATCCGGCACCATCGCCCGGCAAGCCTCAAGCCCAGCACGATGAGCAAGGCCGTCTTCGTGGAGCTTTATGGCGACATCTTCGAGCACTCGCCCTGGATCGCCGAGAAGGCCTACGATTCAGGCTTGTCCTCGGCGCAGGACACCGCCGAGGGCCTCCACGCCACGATGGTTCATGTGCTCTCCGAGGCGACTCGCGACCAGAAGCTGACATTGATCCGGGCGCATCCCGATCTCGCCGGCCGCCTGAAGCTCGCCGAACTCACCGAAGATTCCCGTGGCGAGCAGGCTTCTGCCGGCCTTGACAGCCTTACGGAGGCGGAACGCGACCGGTTTCTTTCGCTCAACGACGCCTACAAGCAGAAATTCGGGTTCCCCTTCATCATGGCGGTCAAAGGACGGACGAAGGACGAAATCCTGGCGGCCTTCGAGGAACGGGTCGCCCATGACGCGGATCGCGAGTTCGACACGGCAGTGGTCCAGATCGAGCTGATCGCCCTGTTGCGCCTGAAGGATCGCTTGCCGTCCTTGGCGGATGTGTTCTCGTCGCTGGCTTAGGGGACCTTAACTCCTTCGCGCCCGCGTCCAAGCGGAACTGGCCTTTGCGTCCACGCGTCTTCGTGGCGGCTTGGTCATGTGTGCCAGGCCCGTGCGAGAGGAGAGGGACATGGGCTTGTTCACGTTCATCAAGGAGGCGGGAGCCAAGATTTTTGGTGGGAGTGCCGAGGCGGCGACCGCGGACAAGTTGAAACAGGAAGTTCAAAGCCACGGCTTCGATGCCAACAAACTTGGAATCGAGGTCAACGGCGATAAGGTCAAGCTGTCGGGGCAGGCGGTCAGTCAGGAGGAGGCCGAGAAAATCATCCTGTCTCTTGGCAACACCTTCGGAGTCGCTGAGGTGGACACGAGCAGTCTCCAGATCCAGACGCCCGGAAGCCAATCGACCATGTACACGGTCCAGAAGGGCGATACCCTGTGGGCTATCGCCGAGAAGCATTACGGCAAGGGCCACGGCGCGAAATATACGGAAATCGTGAAGGCCAATTCGCCCCCGGTCAAAAACCCCGACATGATCCAGCCGGGCTGGGTGCTACGCATTCCGGCGATGGCATAAGGACTATCGCGACGGCTATCCTTTGTGCGAAATCATAGGACCCATGAACGCACGGAGGAGCCTGTGACCGGAGCCGGAAATCCAATCGTCGATCTCGACCGCGACGCCATCAAGAAAGCGCTGAGCGAGGGCTCGGTCCTGCTCGTCGATGTCCGGGAGCCGCACGAGTATGCGGCGGGCCATATTCCGGGTGCGATTTCCCACCCGCTATCCGCCTTCGACCCATCGTCCCTGCCGCAGGGCAAGCGGATCGTCTTCTCCTGTGCCGCGGGCGTTCGCTCGGTTCGCGCCATTGAATTCGCCCAAGTTGCGGGGCTCGATCTGCGGGAGCATTACAAGGGCGGCTTCAAGGATTGGGCGCTGGCCGGCGAGCCCATTGAATAATGGAAGCCGGCTCATCACGCAGATGTGTTCCCATTCCCCTGTTGCCGGAATCGTACAAAATATGCGGTAGTTACAGCTAAGGCGGGAATGGTTCGTCAAAAATGCCATTGCTCGCGCCAACGTGGGGAACATCGTATGAAGCGTGTAATTCTTGTGGCTGGCCTTCTGGCCCTGGGCGTCACTGCGGCCCTTGCCGAGAGCAGCGTTGTCGAGCAGCGCCAGGCTCTCATGAAGCAGATGGGCGGTGAGACCAAGACCACCGGCGGTATGCTGCGGGGTCAGGAGCCCTTCGACCTCGCCAAGGCCCAGGCGGCCCTCAAGACCATTTCGACGAACGCAAAAAAGGCGTCGAGCCTTTTCCCCGAGTCCTCCAAGGCCACGACTGAGAAGACCGAGGCTCTCCCTGCCATTTGGGACAGCAAGGCCACATTCGACTCCAGCTTCTCGAAGCTGGAACAGGACGCTCAGGCCGCGATGTCTTCCATCAAGGACGAAGCCTCCTTCAAGGCCGAGTTCCCGAAAGTTCTGCAAAACTGCGGCACCTGCCACAAGACCTTCCGCAAGGGCTAAGCCCGACAGGATGCGATCCGGGCGGCCTTGTGCCGCCCGTTTCATTTCGGAGAACACGTATGCGTAAGGCGTTGGCGGGCCTGTTTGTTTTGGCTGTGTGCGGAGGGCTGGGGTTCCTGGCGCTGACGACACCAACCGCCTACCGCCTTCTTCGCGGCGAGCATCCGGCGCCCAGCACCGGTCGTCAGCCCGACTTGAGTAACGGTCGTACGCTATTCTTTGCAGGCGGCTGCTCCTCATGCCATGCCGTGCCCGGACAGGAGGATCGCACGCGTCTCGGCGGCGGCCTGGCGTTGACGACGCCTTTCGGGACCTTCCATACGCCGAACATCTCGCCCCATAAGCGGGATGGTATCGGCTCGTGGAGTGTCGCCGATTTCGTGCGCGCCATGCGCGAAGGCGTGTCGCCCGAGGGGGAGCATTATTATCCGGCCTTTCCCTACACCTCTTATCAGCACATGACGCCGGACGATCTGTCCGACCTGTTCGCGTTCCTGATGACGCTGTCTGCGGTCGAAGGCGAGGCGCCGCCGCATGAGCTGCCGTTTCCGTTCAACGTCCGCAGGGGACTGGGCCTCTGGAAACTGGCCTTCTTGGACGGCGCGCTTTTGAAGCCCGATCCGAACAAATCCCCCGAGTTGAACCGTGGCGCCTACTTGGTGGAAGGCGCGGGCCACTGCGCGGAATGCCATAGCGAGCGCAACATCGCCGGCGCGATCATGGCGGATCGTCGCTTTGCGGGCGGACCGGACCCGGAAGGCAAGGGCGTCGTTCCCAACATCACCGCCGGCCCCGGCGGCGTGGGCGGCTGGACGCTCGAGGAAATGACGGCGCTTCTAAAGTCAGGAGAGACGCCGAACTTCGACACGGTCGGCGGCTCGATGGTGTCGGTGGTGCACAACATCGCTCAATTGCCCGAGAGCGACCGGCAAGCCATGGCCGAATATATCCTCTCGTTGCCGCAGAGGACGGCATACAAAAAGCCGGAATAGGTCGTTTCCCAAAGCAAAGCGCGCTGGAAGTACTTCCAATTTTAACGTTGTATCGATACAGAGAAATGTAACGCCATTTCGTATCGATACTCGTCCCATGCAGCAAGAAAAAGTCAGTGTGAAAGAGCTCTTGCTGAAGCACGGGCTCGACATGGGTGGGACATTCGACGAGAGCTTCGTGTGGGAGCCGCCGGTCAAGATCTATTCGGCGACCAATCTCATGAATGTCTTCATGGGGGCCTACTCCTACACGGCTCCGAAGGGTGGCATCGCCTATGCCGTCATCGGGCGCTATTGTTCCATCGGTGACGGCGTCCTCATTCGTGGAAGCGCGCACCCGACCCAGTGGCTCACGTCTCACCCCTTTAGCCACAGGAACATCTACCCGAAATTCGTCGCCTACGAGCCGCCCTTCACCTTTGACGCCTACCCCAAGATCACCCGCATCGGACACGATGTCTGGATCGGCGCGCGGGCGCTCATCCTTCCCGGCGTGACAATCGGCAACGGCGCAATCATCGGCGCGGGAGCGGTGGTGGCGAAGGATGTGCCGGATTATGCGGTCGTCGTCGGCAATCCCGGTCGCGTGGTGAAGTATCGCTTCGATGAGGCGACCATCAAGCGCCTCCAGAAGGTGGCCTGGTGGCAATACGACCTGCCGAAGATGCTCGCCGGCAAGGCCAGCCTGCCGCTCGACAATCCTGCGGCGATGCTGGATTTTTTTGAGAACCCGATCATCTCGCTAGAGCGGCTCAAGCCGCAGCCGACGCAGCTCTTCGTCAAGGACGGCAACACCTACCTGAGGACCGTCGATCCTGAAAAGGTCAGTCCATAACGGCCGCTTTGAGGATGCAGACCATGGTCGCCCGGCCCGGCGTATCGCTGACGCAGCGCACCGAATGGGGGCGGTCGCAGCGATAGCGCAGGGTCTCGCCAGCCTTTGCCCGCTGGGTTGCGCCGCCGACCTCGACTTCAAACTCGCCTTCGAGAACCGAGAGACACTCTACCGAACCGCGCTGGTGGCTGTCGGAATCGAGCACGCCGCCGGCGTCGGATTGCACGTCGTACCATTGCAGCCATTCGATGGTCTTCAGCCATCCGATGATGGCGAGGCGCATCTTGCCGTCTTCCGAGACGAGGATCGGGGTGTCGGCGCGGGAGGATTTTTCGATGAAGGGCTCTTCATCGCTGGTCGCGAGCACCCGCTCGATGGAGACGTCGAGAGCCTGGCTCAGCCGCCAGATCGTGGCCAGCGTGGGATTGGTTTCGTTCCGCTCGATCTGGCTGATGATGGACTTGGCCACGCCGGATTGCTCGGCGAGTTCCGACAGGGACAGGTTGTAGGCCTTGCGCAGCCGCTGAATGGTCTTGCCCATGTGGCCCGACAAAACCTGCGCGCCGGTATCCAGATCCCGGTGCCTCTCTTTGCCTTCGACGCCCATGTGACTTGCCTCTGTCCTGAAAGACCGAACGTTTGTTCCTCAAAACGGTTTTGGGGTAACTGGCAGGACGGGTCAAGCGCTGGCTGTGTCCCAGGGCTGGGAAGATCGGCTTAGCCGCCACTTCTCTGGGATGCGATTTCCAGGTCTCTCGCCCTTTGCACGCCGAGATGGTGTTCTCGCCAGACGATGAAAAGGCCCGTGGCGGCGACGATGGACGCTCCGATGACCATGGTCAGGGTCGGCAGATCGCCAAAGACGAACCAGCCGAACAGCAAGGCCCAGATCATGGTGGTGTATTCGAAGGGTGCGATGACCGAGGTATCGGCGAAGCGGTAGCTCTGCGTGACCAGGATCTGGCCGATCCCGCCCAAAAAGCCGCCGAGGGCAAGAAGCAGCATGTCCGGCCCATCTGGCATCTTCCAGCCCAGGACGATGGTGCATAGCGACAGGGTGGAGGCGAGGATGAAGAAATAGAAGACGATGGCCCCGGTCTTTTCCGTTTGGGTCAGGCGCCGCACCTGAATCATCGCGCCCGCCGAACAGAAAGCGCCGAGAAGGGCGCAAAGCGCGCCGAAGGTCGGTCCCGCGGCCAGGCCGCCGGAGAAGGTTTCGAGTTTCAGGTAGGGCGACAGCATGATGAGAACGCCCACGAACCCGACCGCCACCGCTGTCCAGCGATAGAAGCGGACTTGCTCGTTCAGCAGCAGCGCGGCCAGGATGACGACGATGAGAGGCGAAGCGTAGCCGATAGCGATGGTGTCGTGGAGTGGCAGATAGGCGAGGGTGACGAAGCCGAGATACATGCCGCAGGTGCCGATGATCCCGCGCAGGAAATGGCCAGGAACGTTGTTTGTCCGCACCGCATTGATGAGATCGCCCTGCCAGCCCAGCCACATGAGAAGCGGGATGAGGGCCAGGGTCGAGCGGAAGAAAACAATCTCGCCGACGGGATAGCGGGTCGTGAGCGTCTTCAGCCCGGCCGACATCATTGTGAAGGCGAGGGCGGACAGGACTTTGAGGGTAATCCCCAGAAGAGGTTTCACGGGCTTTGAGTCGCTTCAGTCGAGAAACGCAAACAATCACGATGCGTCCCTAACGTGAAGTGCTATTCGGTCTAAAGTGCCTGCGTTCTGTGCATGAAGACGGCGCCAGCTGTCACAAATCCGCAAGGCAAACGTCACAAGGCCGCAAAGCGAATCCTGTTTGGCTGACGCAAGCCAAGCCAAGTGAGGACGTCGCATGGCCGAGGATTTCGAAGCTGTCCGCGTGCGTACGCTGTTCCTGTCCGATCTCCATCTGGGGACCAAGGGATGTCAGGCTGCGTCGCTCTTGAACTTTCTCAAGCACTACGATGCCGACACGATTTATCTCGTGGGGGACATCGTCGACGGCTGGAGGCTCAAATCGGGCTGGTATTGGCCGCAGGCGCACAACGACGTGGTGCAGAAGCTTTTGCGCAAGGTCCGCAAAGGCACCCGCCTGATCTACATCCCCGGCAACCACGACGAATTCTTACGCGACTATATCGGCATCAGCCTCGGTGGCGTGGAACTCGCCGATTACGCCCTCCACGAGGCCGCTGATGGCAAGCGCTATCTCGTCATCCACGGTGACCAGTTCGATCTCGTCGTGCGCCACGCGCGCTGGCTCGCTTTGCTGGGCGATGGGGCTTACACCGCGGCGCTCTTCGTCAATACCTACCTCAACATCGCGCGGCGCAAGCTCGGGCTGACGTACTGGTCCTTGTCGTCGTGGGCCAAGATGAGGGTCAAGAACGCGGTGAACTTCATCAGCCGCTTCGAGGAACTGCTTGCCACGGAAGCGAAAAGGCACGACGCGGACGGCGTCATCTGCGGCCATATCCATCACGCCGCGATGCACGACGATTTCGGCGTGCGTTATGTGAATACCGGCGACTGGGTGGAATCCTGCACAGCCATCGTCGAGCATTATGACGGCACCTTCCAGCTGATCCGCTGGACCGAGATGCAAAAGGCCAAGCAAGCCACGCCGCGCCTGAGCGCGCCGGCGGTCCCACAGCAGAAGGCCGCGTGATGCGTCTCCTGATCGCGACCGATGCGTGGCGACCTCAGATCAACGGGGTCGTGCGCTCGCTGGAATACATGGCGGCGGAGGCACCGGGCTTCGGTGCCCAGGTCACGTTCCTGACCCCGGAGCGCTTCCGGTCCTGCCCGATGCCGACCTATCCGGAGATCCGCCTTTCGCTCGCCGCGCCGGGCGCGGTTGCGCGCTTTATTGAAGATGTCGACCCGACCCATGTCCACATCGCGACCGAGGGGCCTATCGGTCTTGCGACGAGATGGGTCTGCCGGCGGCAGCAGCGGGCCTTCACGACGAGCTATCACACCCGCTTTCCTGAGTACCTGTCTGCCCGCGTGCCGATCCCCGAAGCGTGGTCCTACAGCGCGATCCGGCGGTTTCACAACGGCGGCCGGGCCGTGATGGTCAGCACGCCGTCGCTGGAGCGCGAACTCTTAGGCCGCGGGTTCCGCAATATCCGGCGCTGGACGCGGGGCGTGGATACGCAGCTCTTCCGCCCGCGTAACGAGCGCATTCTCGATGCCGCCAGCCCGATCTTTCTCTATGTCGGACGGGTCGCGGTGGAGAAAAACCTCGAAGCCTTTCTTTCCTTCGACCTTCCCGGAACCAAGGTCGTGGTTGGCGACGGCCCGGCGCGCGCTGAGCTGGAGGGCAAATTTCCCACGGCCCGTTTCCTCGGCGCGCTCGCCGGGGAGGATCTGGCGCGGATTTATGCCTCCTCCGATGTCTTCGTCTTTCCGAGCCTCACCGATACTTTCGGTATCGTGCTGCTGGAAGCGCTGGCCTCCGGGCTTCCCATTGCGGCCTATCCGGTGACGGGCCCGCTGGACGTGGTCGGTGCTTCAGGCTGCGGTGTTCTCAATGACGACCTGCGCGAGGCGGCTCTGGCGGCGCTCGACATCCCGAAGGATCGATGCCGCAGCTACGGCGAGACATTCACGTGGCGTGAAAGCGCACGGCAGTTCTTCTCCAACATCGAGCAAGCGCACGCGGAAGCATAAACCGTAAGGTCCTGTTGCTATCCGCACGACGGAAGGTGACGAGCGCGCCTCAATCGGGCATTGTGGTGCTATCGCCTCGACGATTCTTCACGACGCCAGTCCGCCGGACGCCTGAGGCCGCCAAATCGCCCGCAGTTTGTTCTTCCGGTCAACGGCCGTGTCCTTGCGTCTTTCGCCAACCACTTGCGACCTCGGAAAGAGCGGAGCGTGACACCGTCTTTGCGAAACCCAGCCTTGCGCCTGTCGGCCCTGCAGGCGGCCAGTTTCATCAGCCACGGAGTCTATCTGCCGTTCTTTCCCTTGTGGTTGCAAAGCAAGGGGCTCTCGGCGGTGCTCATCGGCTTCGTGGTCGCGATTCCCATTATCGTCCGCGTTCTGGCGACGGCTCCACTCTTGAGCCTCGCCGACAGGTCATTCGGAGCGCGACGTCTGCTTCTCGCCAGCCATGCGGGACAGATCGTGGGCTTTCCGCTCCTCATGATGGCGCAGAACGATGTCGCGATCATCGCGCTCGTGGCGCTTGTTTCTGTGGCACAGGCAGCGATCATTCCGGGTAACGACCTCGTCTGCACCTCTGCCGTGCAGCACAGCCCCGGTCTGAACTACGGCCGCATCCGCGGGTGCGGATCGGTCGCGTTCTTCATCACCAATATCGTGGCGGGGTATCTGATCGGCGCTTTCGGGCCCGGCATTGTGGTCGTCGCGCTCTCTTTCATTCCGTTCCTCGGCATCACCGCCACATTGCTCGCGGTTCCTCGTGAAATGCCGGGCGCACCGGTTCGGGCGGAGGCGGGGAAGGCTTCCAAGTCCAAGGCGCTGCCGCAGGTCCTATGGTTCGTCATGATCGCCGCTGCTCTCACGCAGGGCAGCCACGGCGCGCTGAACGCCTTCGCCAGCATCCACTGGCAGAAGCTTGGGTTTTCCGATTCCACGATCGGCTATTTCTGGGCGACCGGTGTGATCGCGGAAATCATGGTCTTCATGTTCCTGGGCCGTGCGGTGGGGCGAGGCTCGGGGCTCTGGCTCATTCTGGCCGGATCGGCGGCTGGCATGATCCGTTTTGCTCTCCTTGCCTTGAATCCGGGCGCGGCCGTCACCTTTGCCCTCCAGGCCCTGCATTGCCTCACCTTCGGCGCGACGCATCTTGGGACCATGGCGGCTCTGACGGCCTTGTCTCCGCGCCATGCGAAAGGCCGGGCGCAAGGGATCTACGGTTCGCTGGCCGCCCTTACGACAGCAGGAACGACCATCGCAAGCGGCATGATCTACAAGGAGCAGGGGGCGATGATCTTTGCCGCGATGGTTCCCCTGGCCGCCATGGGATTCGTTCTGACACTCGTTGCCGCGCGGCGCTTGCAAGCCGGCGTCCAGGCGGAGGGCTGAGAGGTGTCTGAAGCGCGGCGTCTCGAGCTCCGCTTGTCCCTCCTCCAGGCGGCGTGCTTCCTTGGCCCCGGCTTTTTCCTGCCTTTCTTTCCCATCTGGCTGCAGGGCAGGTCGCTGTCGCCATCCATCATCGGCATTGTGGTGGCGATTCCGATCGTCGTGCGGACCTTCGTGACCGCACCCCTTGTGAGCCTCGCGGATGGACCGCTTGGCGCGCGTCGCCTCCTGCTGATAAGTCTGACTGGCCAGCTGCTTGGCTTTCCGCTTCTGATGCTGGCGCAGGACGGCGCAACCATCATGGTCTTGGTGGCGATGATTGCCGTGACGCAAGCCGGGATCATCCCGATCAACGACCTTGTCATCACCTCGGCGATTCACCGTCACAAGGTCCTTGATTACGGGCGCATGCGCGGCATCGGCTCGATGGCGTTTGTGGTGGCCAATATCGCGGCGGGGTACCTGGTCGGCGCCTTCGGGCCGAATGCAGTCCTCGTCGCGCTTTCCCTGTTTCCGCTCCTCGGCCTCGCGGCCGCCCTATTTGCCGTTCCGCATGACATACACGAGCCATCGACACGGCGCGGGGACCAGACGACGCCCGATTCCCGCAAACTGCCCCAAGTCTTGTGGATCCTCATCATCGCCACGGCGCTCACTCAGGGAAGCCACGGCGCGCTGAATGGGTTCGCCAGCATCCATTGGCAGAAGCTCGGCATTCCCGATGCCACGATCGGCTATTTCTGGGCCGTCGGTGTAATCGCTGAAATTATGGTGTTCATGCTACTCGGCCGGGCGGTCGGCCGGGGATACGGCTTGGGCCTCATGCTGATAGGGTCATCCGCCGCAATCGTGCGCTTCTCGATTCTTGCCCTCAATCCCGGTGTCGAGGTGACTCTCGTTCTTCAGGCCATGCACGGCCTGTCGTTTGGCGCGACGCATCTCGGGACCATGGCGGCTCTCTCCACGCTTTCTCCGGTCCAGGCGCGGGGGCGGGCGCAGGGCGTCTATGCCTCCCTGGCCTGTTTCACGAACGCCGTCACCACGGTGGCCAGCGGCATGATCTACAAGGATGTCGGGGCGGCAATCTTTGCTGCGATGGTCCCGATGGCGGTCATGGGCCTCGCGCTCACTATGGTCGCCGCCACGCAGCTGAAGGCTCAGCCCCAAAGGGAGGGCTGAGGCGGATAGACGATGCTGCCCTCGTAGACGAGGCCGGGTTCGCGGTCCCGCGCCAGCAACAGCGGGCCGTCGAGATCCACAAACCGCGCACGGGGCGCAAGCACCATGGCGGGCGCCATCGCGAGCGAGGTTCCGACCATGCACCCGATCATGATCGAAAGCCCCCGCGCCTCGGCGGCATCCGCGAGCGCTAGCGCCTCGGTCAGGCCGCCGGTCTTGTCGAGTTTGATGTTGACCGCGTCATAAAGGCCGACCAGCCGGTCGAGGCTTGGCCGGTCATGCACGCTCTCGTCCGCGCAGATCGCGACAGGACGCTCGATCTTGCCGAGGAAGCCGTCGTTCTTGGCGGGCAGGGGCTGTTCGACCAGGGCGAAACCGGCATCCGCGCAGGCCTTGAAATGCGCGGCGAGATTGTCCTCGGTCCAGCCTTCGTTGGCGTCGGCGATCAGCGTCGCGTTCGGGGCAGCCTTGCGCACGGCGGCGATGCGTTCGAGATCGCCACCGGGTGCGCCGAACTTGACCTTCAGGATCGGCCGCTCCGCCGCCTTCGCCGCGGCCTCCGCCATGGCTTCCGGCGTATCGAGGCTGATCGTGTAGGCCGTGGTGGCCGGCGACCACCGATTGACCCCCGCTGTGATGTGGGCGCGGACGCCGGAGCGCTTGGCGTCCAGATCCCAAAGTGCGCAATCGACCGCGTTGCGGGCCGCGCCGGCGGGCATGACGTTCTGCAGGGCTTCGCGGGTCAGCCCCGCCTCGATTTGCGGCCGCAGCGCCTCGATGGCGGCGGCGACCCCTTCCACCGACTCGCCATAGCGCGGGTAGGGCACGCATTCGCCATGGCCGACCACCCCGTCCTCGGTAATCGTGGCGGTGACGACCACGGCTTCCGTCCGCGAGCCGCGGGCGATGGTGAATTTCCCGGCAATCGGAAACCTGTCGATAGTAACGGTGAGGCTGCGCATTCTTTCTACTTCTCGTTAACTTCGGCTCGACTTGTGCCGCATCCGCACGGTATCACCAAGCGGAATCGATGCCGGAAGGATGATCGTGGCGCAGAGCATCTTGGCTCAAGAGCCGCAAGTCAAAATCGAGCGCGCCGGAGACAACGTCACGGCGAAACTCGCCGGTCACTGGACCGCCGAGTACGCCGCGCTGGTCGAGAGCCTTGCCGTCGAGATCGAGGCTGAGGCCGGACAGCACCATGTCATCGTCGATCTTCGCCAGGTCGAGCGGCTCGACACGCTTGGCGCGTGGGTTCTGGACCGGACCCGGCACGAACTGGGCGCTCACGGGGCTTCCGCCGATTTCGCCAATGCCAGTCCCGAGCAGCAGATTCTTCTCGACGAGGTCGCTTATCGCGGCTTCCACGCACCGGAGAAGGTCAAGAGCTCGAAGATCGTTGATTTCCTGGTCGATGTGGGCAAGGTTGTCACGGGCGCGGGCCGCGACCTCATCGATGGCGTCGCCTTCCTGGGGGAACTCGTCTCCGCGCTCCTGCGGGTCACCATCCGCCTTCGCCGCTTCCGGGGCACGGCGGTCGTCAATCAGTTGGAGCAGATCGCCTATCGCGGCGTGCCGATCATCGTGCTGATTTCGTTCCTGGTCGGCTGCATCATTGCGCAACAGGGCATTTTCCAGTTGCAGCGGTTCGGCGCGACGCCCTTCGTCGTCGACCTGACGGGCATTCTGATCTTGCGCGAATTGGGCGTTCTTCTCACCTCGATCATGGTCGCAGGCCGGTCGGGCTCGGCCTTCACAGCCGAGATCGGCTCCATGAAAATGCGCGAGGAGATCGATGCCTTAAGAGTGATGGGGCTCGACCCGATGGAAGTCCTGATCATTCCACGCATCCTGGCGCTGGTGATCGGCTTGCCGCTTCTCACCTTCATCGCGGCCATCGCGGCCTTGTCCGGGGGTGGCATAACGTCCTGGTTTTATGGAGATATCAGCCCGGATGTCTTCCTGTCGCGTCTGCGCGCCGCCGTGGGGATGAACACTTTCATGGTCGGCATGATCAAAGCGCCCTTCATGGCACTCGTGATCGGGATTATCGCGACCATCGAGGGGCTGGCGGTGGCCGGGTCCGCCGAATCCCTTGGCCGTCACGTGACTTCCTCGGTCGTGAAGGCCATCTTCATGGTGATCGTTCTCGACGGTCTGTTCGCCATGTTCTTTGCGGCCATCAGGTACTGAACCGATGCTCGACAGACATCAGCCCGTTTCGGACACGAACCGCGAAGTGGTGATCCGCGTGCGCGGGGTCGAGGTCGGATTCGGGGACAAAACGATTCTCAAGGGGCTCGATCTCGACGTTTATCGTGGGGAGATCCTCGGCTTTGTCGGTGCATCGGGCCAGGGCAAGTCGGTCCTGACCCGTGCGATCCTGGGCCTCGTGCCCAAGCGAGGAGGCACCATCGAGGTGCTGGGGCAGAACCTTGATGAGTTGTCGCCCTCCGAGAGGCGCCTGCTGGAGCGCCGCTTCGGCGTCCTCTTTCAGCAGGGTGCGCTGTTCTCGGCTTTGACGGTCAAGCAGAACATCCAAGTCCCGATGCGGGAATACCTGTCGCTCTCGGACCGGCTGCTCGACGAGCTGGCCATGCTGAAGATTGAGATGGTCGGCCTCAACCCGGACGCAGCCGATAAGCTTCCCTCGGAACTGTCCGGCGGCATGATCAAACGCGCAGCCCTGGCACGCGCCCTCGCGCTCGACCCGGATATCCTTTTCCTCGACGAGCCGACCTCGGGCCTCGATCCCATCGGCGCGGGGGAATTCGACGAACTTATCGCTACGTTACAGCGGACTTTGGGCCTGACCGTCTTCATGGTAACGCACGATTTGGATAGTCTTTACACGGTCTGCGACCGAATCGCGGCTCTGGGCGAGGGTAAAATTCTGGCGGAAGGGCCCATTGAGACGATGGTTGCATCGGATCACCCCTGGCTTCGGGCCTATTTCCACGGCAAGCGGGCGCGTGCGGCCCTGGCCAGCGACGCTTAAGGATTGAGATGGAAACGCGTGCAAATTACGCCCTGATCGGTCTGTTCACCCTGTCGGTGATCGCGGCGGCGTTCCTCTTCGTCTATTGGTTTTCCGGCGGCGAGCGCGGTCAGGCTCGGCAGACGGTCCGCATTGTTTTCTCGGGCTCGGTTTCCGGCCTGTCGAAGGGCTCGACCGTCTCGTTCAACGGCTTGCGTGTGGGCGAGGTGACGGAGATCAACCTTCTGCCCGAAGATCCGCGCCGCGTCGTCGCCATCGTGCAGGTCGACAGGAGCACGCCCATCCGCTCGGACACCCGTGCGCGCCTCGAATATCAGGGGCTGACGGGCGTCGCCACGATTGCCCTTTCCGGTGGCGAGCCTAGCGCGCCGCCCCTTACGCCGGGGCCGGGGCAGCCTTTGCCCACCATCTTTGCCGACAGATCCGATTTCCAGGACCTGATCGAGACGGCCCGCAACATCGCTCGTCGCGCGGACGACGTGCTTGAGCGCATCGGACGCGTGGTCGCGGACAACGAAGGTTCGATCAATCGCACCGTGCAGAACGTCGAGCGCTTCTCGCAGGCTCTCGGCGAGAACGCTGATGGCATCGACCGCTTCCTGGCTCAGGTGGGGCAGGCGGCGGAGAAGGTTGGGCCTCTGGCTGAGAAGCTGGAAACGCTCGCCACCAACCTGGACGAGGTTGTGCGCTCGGTCGACCGCCAGCGCGTCACCCGCATCCTTGAGAACGTTGACAAATTCACCGAGACGCTCGGGGAAAGCCAGCAAGCCGTCCACGACGCCCTGCGGGATGCGGCAAGCCTCGTCGGTCGCCTGAACGAGTCCGCGCCGAAGCTCGATACGGCGCTCGACGAGATCGGCAAGATCGCCAAGTCCATCGATCCGACGAAGGTCGGGCGCACCATCGACAATGTGGACGTGTTCACGCAGACCCTGCGCCAGCGCAGCCCCGACGTGGACAGGGCCATCGTCGAGGCGCGCTCCATCACCGAAAAGCTCAACAAGTCCGCCGACCGTATCGACAGCGTGCTGGCATCGGCCGAGAAGTTCCTGGGCTCGGCTACGGGCGAAGCAGGGAAGGGGGCGTTCGACGAGGTTCGTGAAGCCGCCAAGTCCGTGCGTATTCTCGCCGATGACTTGAACCGGCGCACCGAGGGTATTTTGTTGGGCGTCGGCCGGTTCGCGAATACGGGATTGCCGGAATACGAGGCGCTCGCGATTGAGGGTCGCAAGACACTGAACGACATCAGCCGCGCAGTGCGGAGCATCGAGCGTAATCCACAGCAGTTCATTTTCGGTGGTGATGGCCGCTCGTCTATCCCCCAATACAATGGGCGGCGCTAAATCATGATGACCATGTCCGGAACGCCAGTGCTTCGCCCCTTCCTTCGCCGCGTTCGGCCTTCGCGGCGGCTTGCGCACGCGGTACTCGTCGCCGGGCTCGCGGGGGCGTGCTCTTCACCTACGCCGGCGCCGACAACCTTCGACCTCTCCGCTCCTGCCGCCCGGGTCAGGGGGAACACCGGCGTTCAGATTTTGGTGGTGGAGCCGGCTGCCCTGCAGGTTCTTTCGAACCAGCAAATTATCGTGAAGGACGCCTATGGCACCATCTCCTTCCTCGGAGGAGGGCAGTGGTCGGACAACCTGCCTCGGCTGGTCCAGACACGCCTGATCAATACTTTTGAGAACTCCTCGCAAATCCGTAACGTCTCGCGGCCTTCGAGCGGCGCCACCGCCGATGCGCAGCTCATTTCCGAGTTGCGGAGTTTCGAGCTCGCTTCCGCGACCGGTGAGGCGGTGGTTGAGATTTCCGCAAAGCTCGTGAGCGAGCCTTCGGGCCGCATCGTCAATGGCCGCATCTTCCGCGCCCGCGTTCCGGCGGGAGCCGCCGAGGCCGGCTATGCGGCAAGGGCGCTCGATGAGGCGCTTTCCATCGTCATGATCGACATCGTCCGCTGGGTCAGCGGGACCAGCATTCCGCGGCGCGACGAGGTCAGCCAGACGACGGCTACGCCGCCGGTCTAAGGACAGGCGAGGGTAGCAGTCTCACAGCTGGCCTTCGGTTCTTTTCTCATTCACCAAAACAAAAACGCGGCCCTGAGGCCGCGTTTTTATTATTCAGTTCTGGCTGCTCGGCTTAGTCGAACCGGCCGCTGGCGTGGGCCAGCATCGTGTAGACCTTGCCGGTTTCCGACGTGAGATACGTCTTCGTCAGCATCGAGTCCCGGTCGTCGCGGGAGACTTCCGCGAGCAGACGCTCGAACTCTTCCACGTAGCGGTCGACGGTCTGCTTGAACTCGTCGTCGCGACGGTACTTGCGGCGGATCTCGTCGAAGGTCTGCTGACCCTGCAGGGTGTAGAGACGACGGGTGAACACGTTGCTCTCACCGCGCTTGTAGCGATCCCACAGCTCGACGGCCGCATCATGATCGATCATCCGGGCGATATCGACCGAGATGGAGTCGAGGGACTCGAGGCTGTTGACGCGCGACCGATCGGTACGGCCGGGGGTACGGAGTTCCTCCTCATCGCGCGAGGCGCGGTTCAGAAGATCCGACAGCCAGCCGCCACGAGCACCAGCCTCGCGGGCCGGAGCTTCTTCGCGGCGCGGAGCCGGAGCAGCGGGTTGGGCCGGGCGAACCGGCGCAGGCGCAGCCGGAGCCACCAGTGCCGGGGCGACCTTCGGCTCGGCCTGAACCTGACGGGCCACGGTTTGGAGCGGAGCCGGGGCAGGGGCCACGACGCGGGCTTCAGGAGCCGCGACAGCAGAGACCGCAGCGACCGGCGCCTCGTTCACGCGGCGGGGCTGAACCGCGGGGGCGGCGTCCACGACGCGGTTGGAGCGCGAGACCAGAGCCGACAGCTCGTTGAGGGCCTTGATCTGGTCGGCAACCACGCGGCGCATGTTGGCGGTGGTTTCCTGGGTTTCCTGCGGCAGCTCGACAACGCCGCGGCGGAGCTCCGCCCGGGTAGTCTCAAGCTCGCGCTGGATCTGGCCCGTCATGCCGCGCAGCTCGCCCATCGTATCGCGGAACTTCGAGGTCGCATTGTTGAGGGCCTCGGCCATTTCGGCAGCGGCTTGCTCATAGGTCGTGCGTAGGGCGGCGGCGGTGCGCTCGCCTTCCGCGCCCGTCGAGGTACGGATCCGCTCGAACTGTTCGCCGATGGCGCTGGTGGTCGCCTCGGCGCTGTCGGCGAGGACGGCGCCGATCTGGCGAGCCTTGTTCTCCGCGTTCTGGAGCGAGCCTTCCACGAGGGTGCTGAAGGTGCGGGTGACCACCTCGAGATCCTGCGAACGCTCGTTGATGCGACCGAGAAGCTCGTTGAGAGCGTCTTGGCGGCCATTCAACGCCGTGCTGATGCGGGCCTCGGCGCGCTCCAGAGCGGAAGCGGCGTCGGTGATGTTTTGCATCTGCTCGCGGGTGCCCTCGGTCAGCGCGCGGCCGCGCTCTTCCAGGCTGTAGGCGAGTTCGGTGGCCTGCTGGATCGCGCCGGAGGACACGCTGCGCAGCGCATCGACCTGATCCGCGACCTGATCGGAGGCGCGCGCCGTCTGAGACGCAATTTCCGAAAGGAGGGTTTCGATCTGCTGGACGCGTCCTGCAAGACCGTCCTCGATGGCGCCGAGATTGCCGCTCGCGCTGGCCGAAACCTGCTGGAGGAGGGTGTTGGCCTCCTGAAGGCGGCCGAGCACATCCGTCAGCTCGCCGCGCAGGCGGGCGTTGGTTTCCACGAGGGTGTCGACGGAGCGCGTCGTGCCATCGTCGATGGCTGCACGCATCGCCTCGGTCGACTGCATGTAGGATGCGGTCAGCTCCATGGTGCGCTCCTGGAGCGACGACAGCATGGTGCTGCTGCGCTCTTCCAGGCTGCGCAGGGCGTTCTCGCTGATCGCCGCAACCTCGCGACCGATGGCGTCGCCGCTGTCGCTGAGGCTCGCCACGAGGGACGCGCCTTGGGTGTCGAAGATGCTGCGGATCTCGCCGATCTGATTGCCCAGCGAGCCGAGAACGGCGTGACCCTTCTCGTCGATCGTTTCGACAACACCATCGAGGCGGTTGACGACGCGATCCTCGAACAGAGCGACGCGCTGATCGAGCGTCGTGGCGATTTCTTCGGCGCGGTTGCCGAGAGTCTGGTTGATCTCGAACGCGCGGCTGCCGAGCGTTTCGCTGATCTGGTCGGCCTTGGAGGCCAGCGCCTCGGCAATGGCTCCGCTCTTGGCATCAAGCGCTTGACCGATTTCATCGACGCGGGTCTGCAGGGACTGGGCGACATCGCGGCCGCCTTCGGCCATGACGCGGGCCAGCTCGCCGGTCCGCACCACCAGCGCTTCATTGAGCGCGGAGGAACGAGCACCGAGCGTCTGATCGACGCGCTCGACGATGGTGTCGAAGTTCGCCGTGATCTCCGTGGAGCGGCGGGTAGCGTGCTCCTCAAGAGCCGTCAGCTGGCTCTCGATGGCAGTGGTCGCCTCACGAGCGCGCTCGGAGAACGCCTCGGCCATGGTGCGGCCCTGTACGGTGATGAGACGCTCCATTTCCTCGAAACGGCCACCGATGGTGTCGGTCAGCGTGCCCACATCGCGGGAAATGCGATCGGCCACTTCGCCGCCGCGGCCCATGACGTCCTCGAAGGCGGCGAGGCGAGAGCCGAGGGTCTCCTCCATCTCGCGGCCACGGGTATCGACCGTGTTGGCCAGGTTGTCGGCTGTGCGGTTGAGCGCCTCGTTGACGCGCGCTCCCTGCGTCGCGATGGCGAGGACGATGTCCTTGCCGGCGCCGGCCAGACGGGTCTGGGCTTCTTCCGCATGACGCGCGAGGGTTTCCGAGAATTCCTGGCCGCGAGTCTGGAACGCGCCCTGGAACTCCTCGACCTTCTCGCCCATGAGGGACGTGATCTTCTCGCCGGCCTGCGAAAGGCTGGCCTCGAGAGCCTCGCCCTGCACGGTCACGGACTCGCTGACACGCTGGCTTGCGGTTTCGAGACGGTTGGCAAGGTCCTCGACGCGGTTGCCAATGGCTTCATCGGCCAAGCGGACGGCGCTGTGGAGATGCTCGCGCACCTCGCCACCACGCTGAGCGATTTCCTGGCTGACTTCGGCGGCGGTCGTCGCGAGACGCTCGCGGAACTCGTTGCCGCGCACGACGATCTCTTCCACGACCTCGGTGCCGGTCGCAGTGAGCTGCTCACGCAGAGCGCCACCGCGGCTCGCGAGTTCCTCGATGAGAGTGCCGGCGGTTTCAGAGAATTCGGTGCGCAGCGTGTTGCCGCTCGTGGCGAGTTCCTGAACGAGGGACGCGCCGGTAGAGGAAAGCTGCTCGCGCACGAGGTTGCCGCGCGTCACGATCTCTTCGCTGATGGACGAGCCTGCTGCCGCAATCTGGTCGCGCATTTCCGTGGTGCGCGCCGTGATATCGTCGGCGATGACATTGCCGGTTGCGGCGAGTTTCTCGGTGATCTCGCTGCCACGCAGCGCGAAGCTCTCTTCAAGGTTGTGCGCGGTGCTCTCGAAAGCCTCGCGCACATCGTTGCCTTGCTGAGCCAGCGCATCGATGACGCCGCGGCCCGTTTCGGCAAGCGTGCGGGTCACCTGGCTCGCGCCGTCCTGGAGGTGGCGGGTGAGGAGGTCGCCAGTACGCTCGAATGCGCCAGTGACGTCCTGCGCCTTGCTCTCCAGAGCCGTGGTGATGACGGTTCCGACCTGAGCGATGCCGGTCTTGATGTCCTCGCTGGTGCCGGAAAGACGGTCCACCAGTTCGACGCCGCGGCTCGCCATTTCTTCGACGACGCGCTCGCCTGCACGGCCAAGAGCCTGCGTAATCTGCTCGCCGCGCTGCTCGAGCGAGTCCGTGACGCGGCCGCCCGCGCCGTCGACGGCGGAGACGACGCGCTCGGCGGCTTCATCGAGATCGCGCGTAAGGTTCTGGTGCGTGCCGGTGATGGCGGTGCGGACGCGCTCAGCATTGGTGACGATCGACTCGCGCTGGGTGACCAGTTCATCGATCAGCGAGCGAATGCGGATTTCGTTGTCCGAATAGGCACGCTCAAGGGTAGAAATCTCGCTGCGGACGAGGGTTTCGAGCTCGCCGGCGCGGGCCAATGCCCGCTCCACGCCATCGCCGACAGCAGCGACTTCGCGACGGACGGCCTGCGACACGGAGAGCACCGCGTCGGTCGAAAAGTTTTCAGGCTGCGCCAGACGAACCGCCACTTCGCCGACCGCGCGGGCGACGAGCTTCATCTCCTGCGACCGGACCGTCAGCATCGCCGCGATGAAGAAAAGGATGACGGGTGCGAGAAGAACGAACGCTCCGATCGACAATTGTGCGGGCGAGAACGCCGAAAGAAGTTCCTGCGGCGCGGTGATGCCTTGCGAATAAACGACGGCCGCACCGCCGCCGAGCCAGAGCAGGGAGGCAAGGGTCGCAACGTTGTAGGCGAAGCGGGAGGGGCGGACCTGCAGGGCCTGAAGCATCACGCCGACATTTTGCCGGTCGTCGTTGGCGACGGCGTTCCGATCCGGCGCGACGAAGCCGGAGCGCGACACCTCGTCGGAGCGGTCACGATTGTCCACGCGCATCGACGCCTCCGGCCCGATGCCGAACGGCCCTTTGGTGAAGTCGTGATCGTCGATATCCGGAAGCTTGGGGGCTTCGCGCGAGCCGATCCGGTCCAGATCTTCCGCGCCGGAAGAACTGAGGGAGTCATCGAGATTGAGCGCCTGTTCGACAGCAGACAAAGCTGCCTCTGCCGGGTCTTTCATCTTTTTCTTTTCGCTCGCCATAATTTGCCTCGCGACGCAATAGATATTGGGAGAAGCCGATCCCATTCCGCCCCCATGACGGGAATGCTCGACTTCAGCCCGTTCGGATGAGCCTTCGAGGGCGCATCCGTTGGAAACCTGCCATTTACCAAACAATTTTAGCGACGGGTGGCGGGGATTGAAACCCAATATCCCTTGCCACTTGCGAACGTCGTTAACGGCTCAGTTACCAGCGTTTGCCCGTCAAAAATGTGGCGCAATGATGGCGAGACGCAGCTCGATCTCGTATTCCTGCGCGCCTTCGCTTAAATATGCGCCGGTTAGTCAGAGGTCCGCAATGATCAGCATTACTTTCATCGATTCCGAGGGCACGGCCCGCACCGTCGAGGCGGAGGAGGGATCGACCGTCATGGAGATCGCCATCCGGAACGGCATTCCCGGAATTGAGGCAGAATGTGGTGGCGCGTGTTCCTGCGCGACATGTCACGTCTATGTCGCCGAAGAGTGGGAAGCCGTGACCGGGCAACCGCAGCCGATGGAGGAAGATATGCTTGACTTTGCGTTCGACGTCCGTCCGAATTCGCGGCTGTCGTGTCAGATCCGCGTGAGGCCGGAGCTTGATGGCCTCGTTGTTTACACCCCCTCGCGGCAAGGCTGACCTGGAGAAATATCATTATGTTTAAAACGATCCTCGTCCCCGTCGATCTCGGCGAAATTGAAGCGTCGAAACCGGCTATCGCCAAAGCCGTCGAACTTGCTCAAAGCACAGAAGGCACGCTTCGCCTGATCTACGTGCGCTCCATCGTGCCGGTCACGTACATGGAGTTCATGCCGCCGACCTTCGACGAGGAGCAGCAGGGCGAGTCTGAAAAGAAGCTGGCCGACTTGGCTGCGGGCGTCGATCTGCCGTCGGAGCGCGTTTCCGCTGTGGTCCGGCTTGGGTCGATCTATAATGAAGTTCTCGACGAGGCCGAGAAGACCGGCTCGGATCTCATCGTCATCGGCTCGCATCGCCCGACGATGGCAACCTTCCTGCTCGGTTCGAACGCCTCGACCATCGTTCGCCACGCCAAATGCTCGGTGCTCGTCGTTCGCACCTAAACGGCTTCTGAATTCGCGGGGCGCGGATCATCCGCGCCCTCGCCGGACGGCGGCATTCCGCAAGACTAGCCGTCAAAGTTCCTAAGGCGTGTCCGGCAGCAGCTCGGCCGGCGGGGCGTCGGGCTGGAAGGGGCGGGGTTTGTTGAGGCGGATCATCGGCTCGATCTGCCAGATGCCAACGACAGCAAATAGACCGCCGAGCAGTGCGACGCTGGTCGCGCCCATCTGGAAGGCGCGCCAGATCAGGTAGGCCATGGCCAACAGCGAGGCAGCGGACATGATCGCCGTCGCGGCCCAGAGCCACCAGGGCTTTCCGGCGATGAAGCGGGCGTCGGGATTGGCGCGGGCGATGGCCTCGAAAAGGTTCTTCGTGAAGGCGCGGTATTCCGTAGTCAGCTCTTCGGCCTGGACCAGGTTCTTCCAGCTGAGCGAGCCGAAGGCGAAAGTCTTGCCGTCCTTCAGAGTGACCTTGGTCCGAAAAACCCGCTGCGCCAGCCTTCCGGGTTCGTAGGTCATGCGCACGGTCTCCACCGCGCCGAGACGGACCTCCTGGACCTTGCGGCCGGAATCGACGGTCAGCCGGTCGTCCTTCAGGGTGAAGCCGATGGGGCCGCCCACGGGGCGAGGGTTGTGCTCGTAGGTCTTTTTCACGTCAGCGGACCAGTTCCCGCATCGCCTGATCGATGCCTTCGAGGTTGAGCGGATACATGCGGTCGGAGAAGAGCTGCCGCATGAGGGCGATGGATTGCGTATAGCCCCAATGGGGCTTCGTCACGGGGTTCAGCCACACCGCCTTGGGGAAGTGGCCGAGGAGACGTTGCAGCCATACCTGACCCGGCTCCTCGTTCCAATGCTCCACGGAGCCGCCGGGCATGGTGATTTCGTAGGGGCTCATGGAGGCATCACCCACGAACACCACGCGATAGTCGGACGGATAGGTGCGGATCACGTCGAGGGTCGGGATGACCTGATCGAAGCGGCGACGGTTTTCCTTCCAGAGATTCTCATAGACGCAGTTGTGAAAGTAGAAGTGCTCAAAGTGCTTGAATTCGAGCCGTGCTGCGGAAAAAAGCTCCTCCGCGATCTCGATGTGCCAGTCCATGGACCCGCCGACATCGAGAAAGAGCAAAACCTTCACCGCGTTGCGCCGCTCGGGCCGCAGGCGAACATCGAGATAGCCTTTGTGGGCGGTCTCGTGGATCGTCTCATCGAGGTCGAGTTCCTCCGCCGCGCCAGTGCGGGCGAAGCGGCGCAGGCGGCGGAGTGCAACGCGCATGTTGCGCACGCCGAGTTCGACGGTGTCGTCGAAATCCTTGAACTCGCGCTTGTCCCAGACTTTCACGGCGCGGAAGTTGCGGTTCTTGTCCTGGCCGATGCGGATGCCTTCGGGGTTGTAGCCGTACGCGCCGAAAGGTGAGGTGCCGGCGGTGCCGATCCACTTGTTGCCGCCCTGGTGCCGTCCTTGCTGCTCCTTCAAGCGCTCTTTGAGTGTCTCAAAAAGCTTATCCCAGCCCATGGCTTCGATCTGGCGCTTTTCCTCATCGGTGAGGTAGCGCTCTGCGAGCTTGCGCAGCCACTCTTCGGGGATCCCGGCTTCTATCGCCTGAGCCAGATTCTCGAAGCCCTTGAAGACACGGCCAAAGACCTGGTCGAACTTGTCGAAATGGCGCTCGTCCTTCACCAGGCAGGCGCGGGATAGATAATAAAAGTCCTCCACCTTCTTGTCGGCGAGGTCCTTCTCCAGCGCTTCGAGCAGGGACAAGTATTCCCGCAATGAGACCGGAATCTTTGCTGCGCGCAGCTCCGTGAAGAAGGTCAGGAACATGGCTCACTTGCCAACCGTGCGCCGCGCCCTGAACTCGACCCGCTCGGGATCGCGCCGCGTGTTGCTCTGGCGCAGGATGGCCCTGAACTCGTCGCGCCGCTCGTGAATGGAGGCGATGACGAGGCCCATCGGCACGCCGATATCGGTCAGCACCGCCTCGCTCAGTTGCAGCGAAGCCTCGATGGTTTCCGGCACTGCGTCGTCGACGCCGAGTTCGTAGAGCTGCGTCGCGTGCTTCGCGTCCCTGGCGCGGGCGACGATGGTGATGTCGGAACGCTCCGTCCGTGCCGCCGCCACCACGCCCTCGATGGCGGTCGGCGTGTCGAGCGTCACGACGAGCGCCGGCGCGCGGTCGATGCCGCAGGCGCGCAGGAACTCCGGATAGGAGCCGTCGCCGAAATAGACCGGCTTGCCCGCCTTGCGCTGCGCTGCGACCCGCGCGGGGTCGATGTCGATGGCGAGATAAGGAATCTTGTGGCGTTCCAGCATGTCCGCCACCAGCTGGCCGACGCGCCCGTAGCCCGCGACGATGACGCGGCCCACCTCGTCGGCGGGCGGCGGCGTCGCGGCCTCTGGATCGAGCGCCTGCGGCTTCTCAAGGCGGCGGCTCAAGGGCCGGCTGACGCGGGCGAGGATCGGAATGGCGATCATGGTGAGCGTGATCACCAGAAGAATGCTCTGGCCCACATGCGTGGGAACAAGCCCAGCCGCCATGGCGCTGCCGATGATGACGAGGCCGAATTCGCCGCCGGGGCCAAGCAGAAGGCTCATCTCGGCAGACTCGGCGGCGCTCAGGCCGAAGGGGCGGGCGAGCGCGAAGATGATGCCGCTCTTGATGACGATGAGCAGGGACGCCACCGCGAGGATCAGCAGCGGCTCTGCAAGAAAACGCGACACGTCGAGTCGCATCCCCACCGAGACGAAGAACACGCCGAGCAGCAGCCCCTTGAACGGCTGGATCGTAGCATCGACCGCGCGGCGATATTCGGTCTCCGCGAGCAGCACGCCTGCAATGAACGCGCCCAGCGCCATGGACAGGCCGCTCACCGCCGCGATCAGGCTGGTCACGAGCACCACGAGCAGGCTCGCCGCCATGAAAAGCTCGGAACTCTTGGTCGCCGATACGAGCTGGAAGAACGGACGCAGCACGACGCGTCCGAGCCCAACCAGGAGCGCCAGCGCCAGAGCCGCTTGCAGCAGCGCGCCGGCGAAAGAGGAGGCCGTCACCTCCGGCTGGCCCGTATCGAGCACGGCGATGGTGAACAGGATCGGCGCGACGGCAAGATCCTGGAAGAGCAGGGCGGAAAAGCTCGCGCGCCCCGCCGCTGTCTTGAGCCGCCGTTGCTCCACCATGACCGGGATCACGATGGCGGTAGAGGACAGGGCAAGCGCTAGGCCCACAATCGCTGCCCCCGCGACCGAGCCGATGGACTTGAAAGCGAGAAGGCCCAGCGCCAGCGCGCACAGTGCCACCTGCAGCGATCCGAATCCGAACACCAGCCGTCGCAACGTGCGCAGACGTTGCCAGGAGAGTTCAATGCCGATGGTGAAGAGCAAAAATACCACGCCGAATTCGGCGAGGACGGACGTTCCTTCCTGGTTGGACAGGGTTAGCCAGCCGACCCAGGGATGCGACGGCACCAGCTTTCCTAGCCCATAAGGCCCTAGAAGCGCGCCCACTCCGAGAAACCCGAGCACGGGGCTGATTCTCAGGCGATGAAAGAGCGGAACGACGACGGCCGCCGTTGCCAAGAAAAGAATGGGTTCCTGATAGGAATGCAGATCTAACGCAACTGCCATAAGCTCCGTCCGGTTCAGGCCATCATGGGGACAGGAACGGCCCAAGCGCAAGGTTGAATTCTGTGCATCTTGAAAAGCTTAGCTTCAGGCCGATGCACAGGGGATGAACGGGTGGGACGAGGCGGGGAGGGGGCGGGCGGCGCGAGGGTGAGGCCTCTCCTCGCCCTTGCGGGGAGGAGTTGGAGGTGGGGGCGGAAAGTCAGAGCGTAGGGCTGGACCGTCAGAGCGCTCACGGGCTCATCTCGAGGGATCCAGCGCGGCCGGTCAAAGACGTATGGCCGGGTCAGGCCCCGATCTCGCTGCCACAAAAGTAAGTTTGTTTTCTGTTCCTGAAAGCAACCTTTGTATATTTTCCCTGTGCTTGAAAATAACAATAAGCGCTATTAGGAATGCAAATATTTGAAAATAAAAAGTATTGTCAAACACAGGTATGACTGAAAGAACCACAAAAAGCATTGTGGCGCATATTGTGCCTAAAGACACATAACGGGTTAATGCTACTATTATTACAAAAGAGCCAAGGCATATAAGAGCCATAACCCAGTCAATCATAAACAGCACAGTCACTGCTGTAAGTGCTCCCTTTCCTCCTTTAAACCTAAAATATACCGGCCAGTTATGCCCCAGAATCGCTCCTGCGCCTGCTGCTAAGAGGCTTACGCAATTGATCGCGCCTCCCGAAGAAGCATAGACGCCGAGGCGCAGCCCAATTAAACAGGCAATTATCCCTTTTAAAATATCTCCTGCGAGGACAAACACCGCAGCAGATTTCCCAAGTACCCTCAAGGTATTGGTGAGCCCGGCATTTTTGCTTCCGTGGCTTCTTATGTCCTTGCCGTATATTTTCCCTACAATCACAGCTGTATTAAGGCTGCCTAAAAGGTAGCCAAAGGCTAAGGCCGCAAAGATTTTTAAGCCCTCAATCATCAAACTTGTCCCTTGTTACCTGCCAGCTCGTGGGATTGCGGCTTGATGAGATCGAGGCCGCGTAGATCAATTTGTCAGATCCTGCCGCGGGGGAGGGGAGCCGCCTGAGCGACTCCCCTCGTTTTTTACCCCAGCGTCGCCAGCGCCTGTGCGAAATCGGCCACCAGATCGTCCGGGTGCTCGATGCCGATGGAAACGCGGATCGTCGCGTCGGTGACGCCGAGGCGATCGCGGGTGGCTTTCGGCACGCCGGAATGGGTGGTCGACGCCGGGTGGGAGATGAGGGACTCCGTTCCGCCCAAGCTCACCGCGAGCTTGAAAACCTGAAGGGCGTTGAGCACCTTGAAGGCCTCCGCCTCGCCGCCCTTCACGTCGAAGGAGAAGGTCGAGCCGGGGGCATCGCTCTGCGCCTCGTAGACCTCTTTCGCGCGGGAGCCTTCCGGCAGATAGGCGAGGTGGTGCACCTTCACGACGTTGGGATGCTCGTGCAGGAATTTGGCGACGATCTCCGCGTTGTGGTTCGCGGCCGACATGCGCAAAGCCAGCGTTTCGAGCGAACGGCCGATCATCCAGCAGGAATGCGGATCGAGCTGTGTGCCGATGGCGGAGCGCAGCAGGCGCACGGTCTTCATCAACTCCTTGGAGCCGAGCGCCGCGCCGGCAATCAGGTCCGAATGGCCGCCGACATACTTTGTCAGCGAATAGACCGAGATGTCAGCCCCATCGCGCAGCGGCTTCTGGAAAAGCGGGCCGAGCAGCGTGTTGTCGCACACGATGATGGGCCGGTGCCCCTGAACTGCTGCGATCTCGTCGGCGATGGTCTTGATCAACGCCACGTCGACCAGCGTGTTGAGCGGGTTCGAGGGCGTTTCGATCATGATGATGGCAACGCGGCCCTTGCCTTGTGCCTCCTTCGCTGCGGCGCGGATGCTGTTACCGTCGACGCCATCGGCGAAGCCGACGGCCTTGATGTCGAGATTGGCGAGCGTCTTGGCGATCAGCGTCTCCGTGCCGCCGTAAAGCGGCTGCGAATGCAGGATTACATCGCCCGGCTTTGCGAAGGCGAGAATGGTGGTGGAGATCGCCGACATACCAGAGGAGAACAGAAGGCCCGCTTCCGCTTCCTCGAAGATCGCAAGGCGGTCTTCGACGATTTCCGCATTCGGGTGATTGAAGCGCGAATAGACGAGACCCGCCGTCTCGCCCTTCGGCGGTTCGCGGCGTCCGGCGACGTAGTCGAAAAACTCCTTGCCGTGCTCGGCGCTGGTGAACACGAAGGTGGAGGTCAAAAAGACCGGCGGCTTGACCGCGCCCTCGGAAAGGGTCGGATCGTAGCCATAGCCCAGCATCAGCGTTTCGGGCTTGAGCTTGTGATTCCCGATCCGGTCCTTGTGGTAACGGTTATAAGGCATGGGGCGCTCCTTGATATCTTTCTGATTGCGAGCTTATCAGCCTTCGCCGCCGATGGCTCTCCTCAAAGAGACGCCCTTTCGGGGTTGCGACGAGGGGTGCCGGGCTTCTCGGCTGCAACCGGCGGTGTTGTTTTTTCAAGAAAAAGCACGGGTCGCTGCCGGTCCGACGGCGTGCTGAGGGCGGAATCGATCGTCACAACGCTCCACAGGCTTTGATTGCGCGGACTAACCCATGCGATGCTGCGATAGGGCGTCGCCAAGGCCAGCACCGCAAGGCGCAGGTCCACGCCCATCGTATCAAGATGTCTCAGATAAGCGGCAGTAAAGCGATGGAGGCCCTCCACGCTGTTCTGGTCCATCGGCTTGGATTCCGATTTCTTTTCCTTGCTGTTCTCTTGGCCGTTCTCTTGCTTGAGCAGGAAGTCAGGCATCCAACTATGAACGCCCAATCTGGAATCCTTCGGCATGCTGCGGGTGGTGCCGCCAACATAGGCGACGACACAGGCCGAGGCGCACGTGCCGGGATCGATCTCAACCTCGCCGTTGCGGATGACGGCACGTCCGACGATCGTCTTGGCTTTCAGGATTCGCAGGGTTTCCCCGAGCTTCCCCGCCGCCGTCATGCTGCCGCCGGGCGAATCGAAGATGAAATAGACCTTCTTCTTGAACCGGCCGCGCCAGACGAAGTCGTAATAGGCCTTGGTCGTGTTCTTGCTGAAGGTGCCGGAGACCTGCACGATGCTGCAATCATCGCAGATCGAGGACGTATCGAGAGCGGTGAAGGTCAGCTCGCGGCGGCGATCGTCTTTTCCTTTGTCGTCCTGAGCCTGGGCGTTGCCGGACGCAAGGACGAGAAAGGCGACTACAAACGCAAACAGCAAAAAGGGCATGGACACCATTCCGAAACGGTCGCCTCATGCTGGTCCAAGACAAAGAGAAATGAAAGAGTGTTTCAATCGACGAAACTGACTTGTCCCGACCGCGCTCTTTCCGCATCTTCACGGGCCATGAGAGAGGAACCGCTTGATGCGCTTTGAGGGCACGGAAACATATGTGGCGACCGAAGACCTGACGGTGGCCGTCAATGCGGCGATTGTGCTGGAGCGTCCGCTTCTAGTGAAGGGCGAGCCCGGCACCGGCAAATCGGTGCTGGCGGAGGAAATCGCCAAGGCTCTCAACGCGCCGCTTCTGACCTGGCACATCAAGTCCACCACCAAGGCCCAGCAGGGACTTTATGAATACGACGCGGTGTCGCGCCTGCGCGACAGCCAGCTCGGCGACAGCCGTGTGTCCGACATCCGCAACTACATCAAGCGCGGCAAGCTGTGGGAGGCGTTTGCGTCCGAGGCGCGGCCGGTGCTGCTCATCGACGAGATCGACAAGGCGGATATCGAGTTTCCGAACGATCTGCTGCTCGAACTCGACCGCATGGAGTTCCACGTCTACGAGACTGGCGAGACGGTGAGGGCTTTGAGGCGGCCCATCGTCGTCATCACCTCCAACAACGAGAAGGAATTGCCGGACGCCTTTTTGC
Organism: Microvirga terricola; assembly: GCF_011777495.1. GTDB lineage: Bacteria > Pseudomonadota > Alphaproteobacteria > Rhizobiales > Beijerinckiaceae > Microvirga > Microvirga terricola. The sequence continues at coordinate 728,640 of NZ_JAATJS010000002.1, forward strand.
GCCGCTGCTTCTTCCATTACATCAAGTTTCCGGATGCGGAGACAATGGCCCAGATCGTCGAGGTGCATTATCCCGGCATCAAGCGTCGCCTGATCGAGGAGGCTTTGAAGATCTTTTTCGATGTCCGCGAGGTGCCGAGCTTGAAGAAAAAGCCTTCGACCTCCGAACTGCTCGATTGGCTCAAGCTTCTCGTCTCCGAGGATATCGGCCCCGAGCAATTGCGCGAGCGCGACACGCGAAAGCTCATCCCGCCGCTTCATGGAGCGCTTTTGAAGAACGAGCAGGATGTGAGCCTGTTTGAAAAGCTCGCTTTTATCGCGCGGCGGGAGCGCTGAATGGCCATGCGTCGTCTGCTTCTCCTTCGCCACGCCAAGTCCGATAGGCCGCCGGGCCTGCTCGATTTCGACAGGCCGCTTGCCAGGCGCGGGCAGGAGGCGGCGACGTTGATGGGGAAATATCTGAAACACGAGAAGCTGCGGCCCGATCTCGTGCTGTTGTCCCCGTCGAAGCGCACGGAACAGACCTGGACATTCGTCGAGCCTCATGTGGGAGGAGAACCGGAGATCCGTCGTGAGCGGCGCATCTATGAGGCTCCCGTCGCCACGCTTCTCAAGGTCCTGCACGCGGTGGAGCCTGAGTTCCACGACGTGCTGATGATCGGCCACAATCCCGGCTTCGAGGACCTCGCGACGTTTCTCATCGGCCATGGCGAGAGGGATAACGTTCACCGCATCGCGCTGAAATATCCGACCGCCGGCCTCGCGGTGATCGACTTTGCCCATGGGAAATGGGCCGAGATCGGAGCGCGGCAGGGCCGCCTCGAGCGCTTCGTGACGCCGAAATCCTTGGGCTCCGACGAGGACGATTAGCGAACCTTTCGGGGTGAGCGTCGTTCTGCCTGAACGCTCCGACGAGGGAGTCCAGGTTGCGTCATGACGCCCCAAACCTTCCTTGCGCTGCTGCTCGCACTGCGCGCCGCTCTGCCAGGCGAGCCGGTCCGGCGGGGTCAAGATGCGCCTCCGCCCGGTGAGGGGGTGCGGGCGTTTCCGGTGCGCTATGAGGCCGAGAATCGTGCAGTGACGAACTGGCGGCTCGAGGCCGCCGAGGCGCTGGAGCCGAAGCCGGTCGCGCTTCTGGCCTCGCTCCTCAGTCTCGAACGGCCTTTCGTGACGCGCTGCGTCAAGCTCAACAACTATTGGTGCATCAAGAGCGCCCGGTGGGATGGCGAGATCGCCACCGACAAGGACGGGCATGTGGGCTTCGCCTCTGCCGATCAGGGGGCGAATGCGGCGGTCGCCCTGCTACGGCGCTATTATCTTCAGTTCAGGCGAAAATCCGCCCTCGACATCGTGCGGCGCTGGGCCCCGCCGGAATGCGGCGTCGCCACAAGCATCGGCGGCCTCGCATCGTTGGCGGTGAACGGCATCGGCAATACGCTGCGGGCGCGCTATCTCGCCTCCCATCGTATCGGTCAGGTGACCCAGACGAGCGCGGTGGCCAAGATTTCGGGGGCATCGCTGCCGACACCGCCGGCGCGACCAGCCCGCCCAGCACCGCCACGCGTGTCGGTCGTGCCGCTGGCGCACCTGCCGGAATATCATGTGCCGGATATCGCGGAGGGCATGGGCGAGCATCGAAGGCTGCCTCCGCAGCAACCGCGGTCTTTGCGGCAGGCGAGGGCGCAGCCTCAAGCGAGGCCGGTGGCTCAAACGCCGCCACCCTTGCCGACGCCGCGTCCGAAGCCCCCGGTCAAGGTCGCCGAGGCCGTCCCGACCTGCGCGCCGGATGAGCAGCGCCTGCGCAACTATGCCAACGCCATCGTGGAGGGCCTCGGCATCGGGCCGACCGACGATCTCAAGCTTTTTGCGGATGACGGCACGCCTTTGCCGAACTTGAGCCCGGTCATGCTCGCCATGTCGGGCTTCGAGCTTGGGCTTCTGCGTGCGAGTTCCGATCTTGTGGACAGGGCGATCCAGCATGTAGCCCGCAAGGCCGAGGCTGAGGCGAAGACCAGGACGGCGCAGGATTGACGGCCTTCGTCTTGCGCGCCTGCCGGTCAGGCCCCACCTTCAAGCGTGGCTTGAGAGAACAGGTTTATTGTCGTGTCCGTGATCACCGACCTCGCTTCCCGCGCCGGATCAGCCGCGCAATCGCTGTGGGAAGCCTCCGGACAGTTGATCCAGCCTTCGCTGCGCCTCGGCGTGACGGGCCTCGCGCGCTCCGGCAAGACGGTGTTCACGACGGCTTTGGTGCATCATCTGACGCGCGGCACGAACCTTCCGGCCTTTCGCGCCTCCGCCGAGGGGCGCATCAGGCGGGCGCATCTGGCGCATCAGCCGGATGATGCGATTCCCCGCTTTCCGTACGAAGAGCACATGGCGGCGCTGACCGAAGGCCGCCGCTGGCCGCTTTCCACCAGCCGCATCAGCGAGCTGCGCGTCGATATCGAATACGAGCGCAAGACCGGCTGGCGCACGGGGACCGCGTCGCTCGCCCTCGACATCGTGGATTATCCCGGCGAATGGCTGCTCGATCTGGCGCTGCTGGAGGCGGGTTATGCGCAATGGTCGAAGCAGACCATCGAGGCGAGCTATCGCGGCGACCGTGCCCGCGTCGCCGGGCCGTGGCACGCGGCTCTGAAAACCTTCGATCCCGCAGGCCCCGCCGACGAGGTTCTGGCGGCGAAAGCGAGTGACTCCTTCAAGGAATACCTCACCGCATTGCGTGCTGGCGAAGAGGCGGTGGCGACGACCCCGCCGGGGCGGTTCCTCATGCCGGGCGACCTTGCCGGTTCGCCCGCTCTGACCTTCGCGCCGCTCGATCTGCCATCTGGCCAACCCATCGCGCCAGGGAGTTTCGCGGCGCTCATGGAGCGGCGGTTCGAGGCCTACAAGACCCATGTGGTGAAGCCGTTCTTTCGCGATCACTTTCAGCGCATCGACCGGCAGATCGTGCTGGTGGACGTGCTCGCCGCCATCGATGCCGGGCCTGCTGCGTTGGCGGAACTGGAAGAAGCGCTTGATCAGGTGCTCATGGCTTTTCGCATCGGGCGCAACACCCTCATGTCGCGGCTCTTTTCGCCGCGCGCCGATAGGGTTCTGTTTGCCGCGACCAAGGCCGACCACATCCACCACACGGATCATGACAGACTCGATGCGATCCTGCGTCTTCTCGTGAACCGCGCCGCACGGCGCACGGAGGCGGCCGGCGCGCGTGTCGGCACGGTGGCGCTGGCTTCGGTGCGCGCGACGCGCGAAACCACGATCCGCGAAGGGCGCGAGACCTTGCGCGCGGTGGCGGGCACGCCCGAAGCGGGCGAGCGTGTCGGGGATGAGGTTTTCGACGGCGAGGCCGAGGCGGCAATCTTTCCCGGCGAATTGCCGGAGACGGCGGAAGAGGTCTTTCAGGGCGCGGTGCCGCCGGGCTCACTTCGCTTCCCGCGTTTCAGGCCGCCAAAACTTGCCGTCGATGCGGCGGCCCGCATGGCCAAGATGCCCCATATCCGCCTCGACCGCGCCCTTGAATTCCTGCTGGGGGACCGTTTCGCATGACCCGCCGACCCCGCGCCTTCCGCCTCGACGATCCGAATGTGGAAAGCGGCGCGATCCAAGTGACGGAAGAACCTTTCGACGCCATCGAGGCCGCCGATGGCATCGTCGTGCCAATGGGCGAGAAACGCCGCGCCCCGTGGGTCGGCATTCTGCTCTCGGCCCTCTCAGGGTTGATCGTGCTGGGCTTAGGCCTCGGCATCGAAAGGCTGATCGTCGATCTTTACGCCGTTGCACCCTGGCTCGGCTGGGTGGCGCTGGCGCTCACCGCCATCGCGGCGCTGGCGTTTGCGGTCATCATCGGCCGCGAATTTTTAGGCATCTGGCGGGAGAAGAAGATCGAGCGTCTGCGTGAAGCCACCGTCGACGCGCTCTCCGTCAAGGACCACAAGGCCGCCAAGGGCATCGTGGCCGATCTTGTCGACCTTTATGGCGGGAGAGCCAGCGCCGTGCAGGGAAGTGCGCGGCTCAAAGGTCTTTCGGACGAGATCATCGACGCCGATGACCGCCTTGCGATTGCCGAGCGCGAGCTTCTGGCTCCCCTCGATGCGCAGGCCAAGCGCGCCATCGCGGCGGCGGCGAAACAGGTCTCACTGGTCACGGCGGTGAGCCCGCGCGCCATCGTCGACGTGGCGTTCGTGATCTTCGCCGCCGTGCGTCTGCTGCGGACGCTGGCGCGGATTTATGGCGGGCGGCCAGGGCTCTTCGGGTTCCTGCGACTCGCGAAAGCCGCCTTCAATCATCTCGCCGTCACCGGCGGCATGGCGGTGGGCGACAGCCTCATGCAGCAGGTGCTGGGCCTCGGGCTTGCCGCCCGCATTTCCGCGAAACTGGGGGAGGGGGTGCTGAACGGCCTGATGACCGCCCGATTCGGTTTGGCGGCACTCTCCGTCTGCCGCCCGCTGCCCTTCATCCGCGAGGAGCCGCCGAAAATCGCCGACGTTGCCGGAGAACTGGCGAAACGGGCGGAATCGGCAGCGGTTTGAGAGTCTGCCACGGCAACGCTTTGCTGTTTCAAAAGTTGACGTGCGGCATTCATTCCCGCACAAGGACGCCCTTCAAGGCGCGCAGGGGAGCGTGACGCGCCGTTCAAGGACGTTCGGCGATGCTCTTCAACTCGTTCATCTTCCTGTGCGGCTTTCTGCCGATTGCGCTTCTTGTGCACTGGCTCGTCGAGCGGTTCCGCCCCGACTGGCGGCTGCCGGTGCTGCTGCTTCTGTCGCTGGGTTTCTACAGCTATTGGGATTGGCGTTTTGCACCGCTGCTCGTCGCTTCGGTGGTGATCAATTGGTTTGTGGCTGAAGCCTTCATGCGCTCGGGGCGGGATATTCTGATCCCGCTTGCGATCACTGCGAACCTGATCGTTCTGGCGATCTTCAAATATTTCAATTTCTTCGCTGACATGGCGAACCTGATTCCGGGCCTGCAGGCGTCTCACTGGGACCTAGCGCTGCCGCTCGGCATCTCCTTCTTCACCTTCCATCACATCATGTATTTGACGGATTTGAAGAAGGGCAAAGCGCCTCGCTACGATCTCGTCCGCTATGGCCTTTACATCGCCTTCTTCCCGCAGGTTCTCGCAGGGCCCCTGGTGCGCTGGAGCGAGATCATGCACCAGTTTGAGGAGCGGCCTTATCAACGCCCCGACGCGGAAGAACGTTTCGCGCGCGGCCTGATGCTCCTCGTCGTCGGCCTCGCCAAGAAGGTGTTTCTGGGCGACCAGCTGGCGGACTACACCAACGCCATTTTTCAGATCGCGCAGACCGGCGGCCCGATTGGCGTGGGCGAGGCACTGCAAGGCGCGTTGGGCTTCACCTTCCAGGTCTATTTCGACTTCTCCGGCTACACCGACATGGCGCTCGGCATAGCGCTGATGTTCGGCGTTGTGCTGCCCCAAAACTTCGATGCGCCGTATCGCGCCACGTCGCTGCAGGATTTCTGGCGGCGCTGGCACATGACCCTCTCGCGTTTCTTGCGCGACTACCTCTACATCGCGCTCGGCGGCAGCCGGAAAGGCTTGGTCATCCAGCTTGCCGCGCTGACGGCGACGATGGCGCTTGGCGGACTGTGGCACGGCGCGGGCTGGACCTTCGTGGTGTGGGGCGCGCTGCATGGCGTGGGCCTGAGCGCCGCAGTGCTGTGGCGCAAGGCGGGGCTCACCATGCCGAGTATCCTCGGTTGGGCTTTGACCTTCACCTTCTTCGTGTTGACGTTGCTTATTTTCCGCTCCGGCAGCTTCGAGGTGGCAGCGCACATGTACAAGGGGCTGTTCGGCTTCGGCGCGGAGGGCTTCAATATCAAGTGGCGCGCGCTCGTGCTGGCCGCGGCGATTTCGATGATCGGCCCGACCTCCTGGACCGTGATACACAAGCTGCCCGCGAATCGTTGGGTCGCGATTGCTTTCGCGGTTCTCTTCACGGTCGTGCTGTTCAAAATCGGTGACGATGCGAACTATGAATTCATCTACTTCCAGTTCTAAGTCCACATCCTGGCGGGGTTTCTCGATCACGCTTCTGGCCGCGACGGCTGTCATCGTCAGCGCCATCGTCGGTCTGGCCTATGTGGTCGATCCCTATGACACCGGGCGCTCGCCTCTGTTCTCCAAGGCGGGCGTGCGGCCGCAGGGACCGCGCACGGCCAATCCGAGCCGGGGCCGCGATCCCGTCTTCAACGCCATGATCTCGGGCAATTCGCGCATCCAGATGCTCTCGCCCGAGAAGCTGAATGAGGCGACCGGGCTCAATTTCGTCCAGCTCTCGGTGCCGGGCTCGGGTCCGAAGGAGCATCTGACGCTGATCGAGTGGTTCCTGCGCCATCGCCAAGAGCCACCGAAGGCGCTGGTGGTGAGTGTCGACGATCTCTGGTGCACGTCCGATCCGGCCTTGCCGAACGACAAACCGTTTCCGTTCTGGCTCTACAGCACCGACCCGCTGGAATATGCGCGCGGCCTCGTGCGCTACGACATTCTGGAGGAGATGCCGCGCCGCTTCACCTATGTGTTCGGCAAGAAGGCGGAGCGCGCGCGCCCGGACGGCTATTGGGACTATGAGCCCGAATACATCCGCCTCGGCTACACGACGAAGCCGGAGATCCGGAAGCGGCTTGAGCAGACACCCCACGCTAAGGATCCGCGCCTGGAGCGCGACCCGATGGAGGGCAGGCGGCAATTTCCGGCCATCGAGCGGCTGAAGGACATCGCCCTGTCGCTGCCGAAAGACACACCACTCGTCCTCATCATGCCACCCGCCTACAAGAACCTGATGCCGCTGCCCAACACCGAGGCCGCCTTCATCGACCGGGCCTGCAAGACCGCCGCGGCTTCCGTCGCGCAGGTCCACGGCAAGACGGCGGTGGTGGATTGGCGCGTCGACCGGCCCGAAAATCGCGATCCCGAGCTTTTCTTCGACATGATGCACTACCGGCACCCCATCGCGAGGGCGATGGAGGCGGATGTATCCGAGGCGCTGCGTCGGCTGCGTTGAATTTCAACCGGGTGCGGCAAATAGTTCTATTTTCGGCTGTTTCCTTGTTTCGTAACAGCCGAATGGCGAAGTATCTGGTCTTATTAGACAAAACGGTGACGCTGAAGTGCGTTGTCGGCGGCTTCGGTACACTATATACGGGCCGCACGGTTCATCGGGGATAGAACGGCCGAACATGACAGACATCGTAATCGATGAGGGTTATCGACCGACTGAGGACGAGCCCTTCATGAATGAACGGCAGCGGGAGTATTTCAGGCGAAAGCTTATCAGGTGGAAAGGCGATATTCTCAGGGAAGCTCAGGAAACCCTGGCGACCTTGCAGAGCGAGAACGAGAATCACCCCGATCTCGCGGATCGCGCCTCCTCCGAAACCGACCGCGCCATCGAGCTTCGCGCCCGCGACCGTCAGCGTAAGCTCATCGCCAAGATCGACGCCGCCCTCGCGCGGATCGATGACGGCTCCTACGGCTATTGTGAGGAAACCGGCGATCCGATTTCCCTCAAGCGGCTCGAAGCCCGCCCCATCGCGACCCTGTCGCTGGAAGCCCAGGAACGTCACGAGCGCAACGAACGCGTCTATCGCGACGACTAGAACGACAAGAATCCTCTCCTAGAAAAGCGAAAGGGCTCCGGTGACGGAGCCCTTTTTGTTGGTGCCGAGGAGGGGCCTTTCGACCTTACTCCTTCTTGCCGGGTTCCATGGGCCGGCCGAGCAGGCGGGCGAATTCCGCTTCGATCTCCTCGACGGAGAACGGATCGGCCGCCTTCTTGGCTGGCGCGGGCGCGGCAGGCTCGGCCGCTTTCGGCTGGACCGGAGACAGCGGAGCCTGGACAACCGGTTCGGGCTCGCTGACGAGATCCTCTTCCTCGAACTCGACCTTATGCGCGGGAGCAGCCGGGGCCGGCTCGAGAAGCTCGTCCTCGTCGATGGGCTCCGGCGCGCGGACCGGCTCGGGGGTCACCGGGGTCGCGGGGCGCTTCAGGGCCTCTTCGAGCTGCTTGGCCATGTCTGAGAGGATTGCCGCGTCGGGCGTCACCTTTTCAACCGGCGGGGGCTCGGGCACGCGGACCACTTCCGGCACGACCGGCGGCGGAGGCGGTGGGGGAGGAGCCCGGAAAGACGGCTGCGGAGGCGGAGGAGGCGGCGTGAAGCGTGGCTCCGCACGCGGGAAGATAGGCTCCGGCGCGGCAGGCGCGCTCGGGAAAGAAGGTGCCCTGGCCTCGGCGCGCAGCCCAGGGATACCCGCCGGGGCCGCTGCCGCCGGATGAGCAAGGGTGACCACGTCCGGCTTGAGCGCGGGCTCGGCATGGACCGGCAACGGCGCGGTGATTGAAGCGACGGGAGACAATTCCTCCTCGCTGTCGGATTCCTCCGACGGGCGCTTGATGAAGGCGCCGAGCTGGGCCGCAAGCTGTGTTTCGATGGACGGACGGCCCGACGGCTCGACCTGCGGGCGCGGGGCCTCGAGAGCCGGCTCGAACCGCTCCATGCCAGGTTCGCCGGCGGTCGGGGCCAGGCGAGCGCCGGCCACGCGGACGATATTGGTCTCGATCACCACGTCGTTCAGGCCGCCGATGAGGAGCAGGTGCTCCACGTTGTCCCGGCGCAGGAGCACGAGCTGGCGCTGACGGTCGAGATCGTAGATGTCGACCACGCCCAGGCGCGGCTGCCGGCTGCGGGCCCGGTCCTGGCCGGACAGCATGAGGCGCGCGCCCGTCAGTTTGCGCAGGACAAGACCAAAAAGCGCGACGAGGGCCAGGATGATCGCAAAGGCGATCAGGTATTGGGCCGCTCGTTCGATGCCAAATTGAGCTAACACGATGGACTCTCAAACATTGTGGAGGCCTTCCAGCCTGTTCCATTTTTCTGTACCACATCGAGCCGCAAGGCGAGTGGCAAGGTTAACAGATGGTTAACGCTGGCCTCCAACTGTGGATGGCGAAGCCGGGAAAACGCCCGAATCCGGCCTCAGGCGAGGCCGCGGGACCCCTACTACAGGACAGAATGTGGCTTTAGCAGGGTCAACCACAAGGAAGCGGACGGAACCGGTGTCACGCCTCTTGATGCAACCTTAGAGGTCGATCAATAAATTCCACCTATTGTCGCGGAAATCGCCATGCGTCGGTGCATGGTTCCGCAGCCTGGGCGGTACGGTACAGCTGCCGCCATTCCTTGGGGATACTGGATTTCGATGGCTCACGAGGGCGAAATGCCGAAGGCTTCGACGATCGACCGTTCCGAGCGGCCGGGCCATATCGGGCTGGTGCTGCTTCTGGCCTTGCTCCTCGTCGGCGCGATCCTCAGCCTGCGCTTCCTCGGCAACGAGCAGGCCCAGCCGCTGATTCTGGCGCTTCTGGCCCTGTTCGCCATGGCCGGCGTGTTCTTCCTCTTTGCCATCGCCATCGGCGTCGTCCACTTCGCCGGGCATGAGGCGCGCAACGATATTACCAAGATTATGGCCGATACGGCGGGCGAGGGGCTCGTGGTGGTCGAGGACGATGGGCGCGTCGTTTATGCCAATGAGAGCTACGTCTCCCTTGCGGGGCTGAGCAGCAGCGGCGACGTCCGGGCGGTCGAGCGGCTGTTCACCGGCGCACCGGAGGTGTCCGAGGCGATCTATCGCCTGGCCCAGTCCGCCCGCGAGCACCGGATGGGGGCGGAAGAAATCCGCCTCTCACCATCGCTCGACGGCGCACAGGAATTTGGCTGGTACCGCGTGCGCGTGCGGCCCCTGCCGCGCCCGGGCGGCCGCCAATCGGCGCTCTGGACCATCGCCGAGGTGACGCATGAGCGCGAGCGGCAGGAGAACGTCTTCCAGGAACTCCAGCACGCCATCGACTATCTCGACCACGCGCCCGCAGGCTTCCTCTCCATCGATCCCAACGGCGCGATCATTTATCTCAACGCCACGCTTGCCTCCTGGCTCGACTACGATCTCGCCCAGGTCGGCTCGGGCGGGCTCGCGCTTGCCGATATCCTGCCGCGCAACGTCGTGGCGATGATGATCTCGTTCTCCGGCGAGCCGGGCAGCGTGCGCACGGAAACCTTCGATCTCGACCTGCGCCGCCGCAGCGGCCAGTTCCTACCGGTGCGGCTCTATCATCGCATCGCCTTCGGGCAGGACGGGCGCATGGGCGCCTCCCGCACGCTCGTGCTCAACCGCTCTCCCGGCGTCGAGGTGGACGAGGGCCAGCGCGCGGCGGAGGTGCGCTTTGCCCGCTTCTTCAACAACACGCCCATCGCGATTGCGACCGTGAACAAGACGGGTCGCGTGGTGCAGGCGAATGCGCCGTTCACGCGCCTGTTCGTGACCCTGCCGCGCACGGGCGAGGGCGGTGAAGGGCCCTCCATCCTCGATGCGTTCCAGGACACTGACCGGGGGCAGATCGAGGCCGCGCTCAAAGCAGCGTCGGAGAACCGGGGCGACATCCAGCCGCTTGAACTGCAAACGGCGGGTGAGGCTGGCGGTGCGGTCCGCGTGTGGGTGACGCCGGTGGGCGAGACGGGGGCGGAGGGCGAGACAGCGATCCTCTACGGCCTCGACACCACGGATTTCCGCAAAGTCGAAGAACAGCTTGCCCAATCGCAGAAGATGAATGCGGTCGGCCAGCTCGCGGGCGGCGTCGCGCACGACTTCAACAACGTGCTGCAAGCGATCATAGGCTACAGCGATCTGCTGCTCGCCAACCACCGCCCGACCGACCCGTCCTTCCAGGACATCATGCAGATCAAGCAGAATGCCAACCGCGCCGCGAGCCTCGTGCGGCAGCTCTTGGCCTTCTCGCGGCGGCAGACGCTTCGTCCCGAGGTGCTCAACCTCAATGACCGCCTGCATGAATTGTCGATGCTCTTGAAGCGCCTGCTCGGCGAGCGGGTCGCTTTCGATCTCAGCCATGGCCGCGAGCTGTGGTTCGTGAAGGCGGACCTGAACCAGTTCGAGCAGGTGGTGATGAACCTCGCGGTCAACGCGCGCGATGCCATGCCGAACGGCGGAAAGCTCACCATCCGCACGGCGAATGTCGCCGCTGCCGAGGCGGCCCGCCTGAATGTAAACGGGATGCCCGCCGCCGACTACGTGATGGTCGAGGTGGCGGATTCCGGCACTGGCATCACGCCCGAAGTGCTGGGCAAGATTTTTGAGCCCTTCTTCACCACCAAGGAAGTCGGCAAGGGTACGGGCCTGGGACTCTCGACGGTGTTCGGCATCGTCAAACAGTCCGGCGGCTTCATCGACGTGGATTCGAAGGTGGGGCAGGGCACGACCTTCCGCATCTATCTGCCCCGCTACATTCCGGGCGCGGAGGAGATCCCTGAAGAGACCAAGGCCGAGACGGTCAAGAAGCCCGCCGCCGACATGACCGGCCAGGGCACCATCCTGCTGGTGGAGGACGAGGACCCGGTGCGCGCGGTCAACGCCCGCGCTCTCTCCGCGCGCGGCTACACGGTGCTGGAGGCCGCCTCCGGCGTCGAGGCGATGCAGGTGATCGAGGAGAGAGGAGCCCCGGTCGATCTCGTGGTGTCAGACGTGGTGATGCCGGAAATGGACGGCCCGACTCTGCTTGGCGAATTGCGCAAACTCTATCCGGACCTGAAGGTGATCTTCGTTTCCGGTTACGCGGAGGACGCCTTCCGCAAGAACCTGCCCGAAGGCGAAGAGTTCAATTTCCTGCCCAAGCCCTTCAGCCTGCGTCAGTTGGTGGAGACGGTGAAACAGGTCGTGGGGCGCTAACGCCCCGCGACCCCTTGGCCTCCCCAGATTTGCCAAGCCGGCTCCATTGCCGTCGCGCCTTCCCACAATAAAACTAACACCCTTGAGTGTGGCGGATCCCCAAACCGGGTGAGCCGCAGCGCGACGGGAGCCTCGATGGCGGCTGCGCACGCTGGCTCGTCGTGCTTCGCGGGTGGAGCTGAAGGCGCATGGGCGAGACAATTCTCGATTTTTTCTCCCGTCTCGACGCTGCGGTGCTTCATACATTGAGCGGGTGGGGGCAGATTTCGCCGCTCGCCAACAAGATCATCGTCGGGTTCCTCAACCTGAGTTCCGTCAAGATCCTGCCACTCGTCTCCGGGCTGTGGCTTCTCTGGTTCCGCAAGAACCACCATCCCAAGGACAAGCTCGCCGTCATCGCCGCGTTCGTATCGATGATGGTTGCGGTCGGCGTTGCCCGCATGGTCCAGAACGCGCTGCCCGCCCGCCCCAGGCCGCTTCATTCCGAGGATCTCGACTTTCTCTGGCCGCTGGGCATCGATCACGACGTCATGGAAAAGTGGGGGTCATTCCCCAGCGACCACGCAGCGCTCGCCTTCGCGCTCGCCATCTGCGTTTATCGCGCGTCACGACCCGGAGGGATCATCGCGTTCGCGTGGGCTCTTCTGGTTGTCAGCTTTCCGCGCCTCTTTGCCGGTTGGCACTACGCTAGCGACATCATCGGCGGAGCGATGATCGGGATCGTCGTGGGCTCTATCTTCACCCACAGTCAGCGCCTCGAGAAATTGCTGGTCGGCACGGCGCTGCGGCTGGAATCCCGCTTCACCGGGCTGTTCTATGCCGGCGCCTTCATCTTCTCCTACCAGATCGTGACCCTGTTCGACGATATTCGGAAGGTCGGGCGCGAGGCCGTCGAGTTGCTCCTGAAGGGGCATCTCTGAGAGAGGCCCGGATTTATTAATGAAATAACGTTTACATCAATGCGGGCCGGTTTTATGGATTGCCTCGATCCCAAAGGTTTGTCCCGCCAAGAGTTTCGCCATGTCCAGCATCGTTGCCGAGGCCCAGCGCCGTATCCCGGTGGCCTCCGAGGTCGTGTATCTCTGCATCGCCGATTACAAGAATCACCATGGGCAGTTCCTGCCGAAGGAGTTCATCGACTATCGCGTCGAGGAGGGCGGATTCGGCACCGGTACGGTCATCTCCTTCAAGGGGCGGTTCGCCGGCAACGTGCGGCATTTCCGGAACAAATGCGAAGAGACCGTTCCGGGCCGCGTTCTGGTCGAGCGCGATCAGCTGTCATCTCTCGTGACCACGACCACGATCACGCCCGAGGGCGAGGGCTGCACGGTGCAGTTCCGCACCGTCTGGGATGCGCAGGGCGGCATCACGGGACTGATGGAGCGGCTTTTTGCGCCCGCCATGCTGCGGCGCATCTTCTCCCGCGAGCTGGAACTCCTCGAAGACTACGCGAAGCGGCAGGCCAAGCAGGGCGCCTTCCCTTAAGCCTCAAAATCACCCCGCGAGAGCGATAGACCGTGCGGGTTATGCACAGGGCACAACCAAGCAAAACGCCTATTTGCGAAGGGAACAAAAAAAGAACTTGCGCCAAAGAACAAATCGGGTACGCATATTGCATCAACAACCCGCGTTGAGACTCAATCGCCCTCCGTGCCATAAGGACGTCTGGTTATGTCGCAGGCCTCTCTGAGACTGGTGGAAAGCTCATCAATGGATAAAGATAAGTCGAAAGCTCTCGACGCGGCGCTCTCCCAGATCGAACGCGCCTTCGGCAAGGGTTCGATCATGCGGCTGGGCAAGAACCAGCAGCCGGTGGAGATCGAAACCGTCTCGACGGGGTCGCTGGGCCTCGACATCGCGCTCGGCGTCGGCGGCCTGCCGCGCGGCCGCATCATCGAAATTTACGGGCCGGAATCGTCGGGTAAGACGACGCTTGCCCTGCACACCATCGCCGAAGCCCAGAAGAAGGGCGGCATCTGCGCCTTCGTGGACGCGGAACACGCGCTCGACCCGGTCTATGCACGCAAGCTCGGTGTGGCGCTCGACGATCTTCTGATCTCGCAGCCCGACACGGGCGAGCAGGCGCTCGAAATCGCCGACACGCTCGTGCGCTCCGGCGCGGTCGACGTGCTCGTGATCGACTCGGTCGCGGCGCTGACGCCCAAGGCCGAGCTCGACGGCGAGATGGGCGATGTTCAGCCCGGCCTTCAGGCCCGCCTCATGAGCCAGGCGCTCCGCAAGCTCACCGGTTCGATTTCGCGCTCGAAGACGATGGTGATCTTCATCAACCAGATCCGCATGAAGATCGGCGTCATGTATGGAAGCCCTGAAACGACGACGGGTGGCAACGCGCTGAAGTTCTACGCCTCCGTGCGCCTCGACATCCGCCGCGTCTCGACGCTCAAGGACCGCGACGACCCGATCGGCAACTCGGTCCGCGTCAAGGTGGTCAAGAACAAGGTCGCGCCGCCCTTCAAGCAGGTCGAGTTCGACATCATGTTCGGCGAAGGCGTCTCGAAGGTCGGCGAACTCGTCGACCTCGGCGTGAAGGCCGGCATCGTGGAAAAGTCCGGCGCGTGGTTCTCTTACGACAGCCAGCGCCTCGGCCAGGGCCGCGAGAACGCCAAGCAGTTCCTGCGCGACAACCCCGAGGTCGCGGGCAAGATCGAAGCCCTCATCCGCCAGAATGCCGGCCTCTTGGCCGACCGCATCTTGGAACACGCCACCCCGACCGCTGACGATCTCGACGAGGGTTCCGCCGATTAAGGCAGGCCCAACCGACGCGGAGGACGCAACCGGTCGTCCGCGCCGGGTCGTTTAAGTCAGTCATGCTTGCTCTCCTTCAAGGGCAAACAAGGGCCGCCGCGAGCGATCGCGGCGGTTTTTTCGTTGCTGGTAATGGCCGGGCTTGCCCGGCCATCCCGATCCGGGACCTCAATGCTGAGGGGGCAGGATCACCGGGACAAGCCCGGTGATGGCAAGAGAGCATGTCTCCCGTTGCTTTTCATTGCCCGTGGATCCGAAGAAAGGCGCAAAACGTCTTCTCGACAGCGCCCCTGCAGGCGTCTAAAACCGGCCTCCACCATGTCTTTTCTCGGGCCTCGCGGCCTTTTACCTGAGCTTAGAGTTTCATGAGCGGCGTCAACGAAATCCGGTCGGCCTTCCTCGATTACTACGCCAAGAACGGCCATGAGGTCGTGGCGTCGAGCCCCCTTGTGCCTCGCAACGATCCGACCCTGATGTTCACGAACGCCGGCATGGTGCAGTTCAAAAACGTCTTCACCGGCGTCGAGAAGCGGCCGTATTCCCGCGCAGCCACGGCGCAGAAATGCGTGCGCGCGGGCGGCAAGCACAACGATCTCGACAATGTGGGCTACACGGCGCGCCACCACACCTTCTTCGAGATGCTGGGCAATTTCTCGTTCGGCGATTACTTCAAGGAACGGGCGATTGAACTCGCCTGGAACCTGATCACCAAGGAATTCGACCTGACGAAGGAGCGCCTGCTCGTCACCGTCTATCACGACGACGACGAGGCGGCGAACCTGTGGAAGAAGATCGCCGGATTCTCTGATTCCAAGATCATCCGCATCCCGACCTCGGACAACTTCTGGCAGATGGGCGATACCGGCCCCTGCGGCCCGTGCTCGGAAATCTTCATCGACCAGGGCGACAAGCTCTGGGGCGGCCCTCCCGGCTCTGCGGATGAGGATGGCGACCGCTTCCTCGAATTCTGGAATCTCGTGTTCATGCAATACGAGCAGATCGAGCCCGGCAATCGCATCCCGCTGCCCAAGCCCTCCATCGACACCGGCATGGGGCTGGAGCGCATCGCCGCGATCATGCAGGGCGTCTATTCTAACTACGACACGGACCTATTCCGCACCCTCATCGAAGCCGTGGCGCACGCCACCGGCGTTGCGCCGGAAGGCGACCGCAAGGCCTCGCACCGGGTGATCGCGGACCACCTGCGCACGTCCTGCTTCCTCGTGGCCGATGGCGTGCTGCCGTCGAACGAGGGCCGTGGCTATGTGCTTCGCCGCATCATGCGCCGCGCCATGCGTCATGCGCAGCTTCTGGGCGCGAAGGAGCCATTGATGTACCGCCTCGTGCCCGCTTTGGTGCGCGAGATGGGGCAGGCCTATCCGGAGCTGGTGCGCGCCGAGTCGCTCATCACCGAGACGCTGAAGCTTGAGGAAACCCGCTTCCGCAAGACGCTGGAGCGCGGCCTGACGATCCTCGACGATGAAACGCGCAACCTCACCAAGGGCCAGTCGCTCTCCGGCGAGACGGCGTTCACGCTCTACGACACCTACGGCTTCCCGCTCGATCTGACGCAGGATGCCTTGAAGCCGCGCGGCATCGGCGTCGATACGGATGCCTTCGACGCCGCCATGGAGCGCCAGCGCGAGAAGGCGCGCGCCGCGTGGTCCGGGTCGGGCGAGGCGGCAACGGAAACCGTGTGGTTCGGCATCAAGGAGCGCGTCGGCGCGACCGACTTTTTGGGCTACGACACCGAGAACGCCGAGGGCGTGGTGCTGGCGCTGATCAAGGATGGCCAGGAGGTCAAGGAGATCAAGGCTGGAGAAACCGGCCTCGTGGTCCTCAACCAGACGCCGTTCTATGGCGAATCCGGCGGCCAGGTCGGCGATACGGGCATCATGCAGGGCGAGGGCTCGCGCCTTCGCGTTTCCGGCACCGAGAAGAAGCTCGGCGATTTGTTCGTGCACCACGTCATGGTGGAGCATGGCACGCTCAAGCTGAACCAGTCGCTGGAGCTGATCGTGGATCACGCGCGCCGCACGGCGATCCGCTCCAACCACTCCGCAACGCACCTGCTGCACGAAGCGCTGCGTCAGGTGCTCGGCGATCACGTGGCGCAAAAGGGCTCGCTCGTCTCGCCCGACCGCCTGCGCTTCGACTTCAGCCATCCCAAGCCCATGAGCGATGAGGAAGTGGCGAAGGTCGAGGAGATCGCCAACAAGGTGCTGCTCCAGAACGAGCCCGTCGTGACCAAGTTGATGGGCGTGGAAGAAGCCATCGAATCCGGCGCGCGCGCGTTGTTCGGTGAGAAATACGGCGAGGAAGTCCGCGTCGTGTCCATGGGCAAGGCTGACGGCAACAAGACGTTCTCTGTCGAACTTTGCGGCGGCACGCATGTGAGCCGCACGGGCGATATCGGCCTCATCACGATCCTTGCCGAGGGCGCGGTGGCCGCGGGTGTGCGCCGTCTCGAAGCGATGACGGGCGATGTGGCGCGTCACCACCTCACCGAGGAAAGTCGCCGCCTGCGCGAAATCGCGAGCCTTCTGAAAATCCCCGCCGATGAAGCGCCCGCGCGCCTCTCGGCGCTGCTCGAGGAAAAGCGTAAAGTGGAGCGCGAACTCACCGACGCGCGCCGCAAGATCGCCATGGGCGGCGGGGTTGCGGGCGGCGAAGAGCCGGTGCGCGAAATCGCGGGCATCAAGCTCATGGCGCGCGCCGTCACCGGCGTCGAGATGAAGGATCTGAAGAGCCTCGCCGATGAAGGCAAGAAGCGCATCGGCTCGGGCGTCGTCGCCATCGTCGGCGTGGGTGAGGATGGCAAGGCGGGCATCGTCGTCGGCGTCACGGAAGACCTGATCGCGAAATACGATGCGGTCTCGCTCGTGCGCGTCGGCTCCGAGAAACTCGGTGGCAAGGGCGGCGGAGGCCGCCGCGACATGGCGCAGGCCGGCGGACCCGACGGGGCCCAGGCCGAGGCAGCGCTCGCGGCCATCGAAGCGGCGCTCTCAACCGCCGCCTAAAGGACCGGCGCCATGGCGAGGGATCATCCACACCCGGCACGGCGCAGAGTCTATGAGATCCTCGAACGCAGCAGCGTGAGCGATCCCGTCGTTCACGCTGTTCATATTTTTCTGATCCTGCTGATCCTCATCAACGTGACGTCGGTGGTGCTGGAAAGCGAGCCCTCGTTGCGGGCGGAGTATTGGCAGACCTTCGTCGCCATCGACATTTTCAGCGGCTTCATCTTCACGGTGGAATATGCCGCGCGTCTGTGGTGCGCACCGGAGCACACGCCCTGGCGGCACCTGAAGCCATGGCGCGCGCGGCTGCGCTGGGCGCTGCATCCGCAATCCATTATTGATTTTCTGGCCATCGTGCCGTTCTATTTCGCCTATTCCGACATCAGCGAGTTGCGCATCTTCCTGCTGCTGCGGCTCTTCCGCTTTTTCAAGCTCGCGCGCTATTCGCCCGGCCTGACAAGCCTGATGGAGGCGATCTACGCGGAGCGGCGCGCGCTTGTGGCCTGCGGCGTCATCCTGCTCGGCGCCGTGCTGGTGTTTGCCTCCCTCATGAACCTCGTTGAGAAGGATGCGCAGCCCGACAAGTTCGGCAGCATTCCGGAATCCATGTATTGGGCCATCATCACGCTCACCACTGTCGGCTACGGCGACGTGGTGCCGGTGACGATGCTCGGCCGCGCCATCGCGGCGCTGACGGCGGTGATGGGGCTGGTGATGCTCGCGCTTCCCGTCGGCATCATCGCCAGCGCGTTCTCACGCGAGATCCACCGGCACGATTTCGTCGTCACCTGGAGCATGGTGGCGCGCGTGCCGCTGTTTGCCGATCTCGACGCGGAGGAAGTGGCGCTGGTCATGCACAGGCTGCGCTCGCAAAGCTGCGTGCCGGGCGAGCTGATTGTCCGCAAAGGGGACGTGGCGCATGCGATGTATCTCATCGCCTCTGGCGAAGTCGAAGTGCTGGTGCCCGGCGAACCGGTCAGGCTGGGCGTGGGCGATTTCTTCGGCGAAACCTCTGTGCTCAAGCGCCGCCGCAGGCACGTCACCGTGCGCGCCACCACCCCATGCCGCCTCCTCGTGCTCGACGCGGAAGACCTGCACCAGCTCATCGCCTCCGACCCTGCCATGGCGCAGCACATCGAAGAGGTCATCCTGTCGCGGGGCGAACGGCGGGCGGTGTGAAATAGGCGAGGCTAGAATAGCCGTGGACCCATCTCATAGAGGTTAGTCACGCACAGGATAGCGGCGTTTGCCGATGGCACAAACTTGTGATCTTGTTGCGTGATCCAGAGACGAGCCACCTTGGGATCGGGCGATGCGTATTGAGAGTGTTGAGATTTTTTCGGACAGGACCAATGCCGCCGTCATGCGGCACCCCGGTCGAGCTTTTCCGGGCGTTTTGGTGCAGGGTGACAGCCTCCATATACTGTGTCAGCAAGCGGACGCGGCCTGCAAAGAAATCGGGCGGGACGCGCCCGGTTATGAAGATCTGAACGACCTCCGCGATACGTTGCGGTCTTACCTCAACCATTACAAAGCCACGCTCGCCGAGTACGGTATGAAACTCCCATTCTATGAGCCGAAGCTTCCGTGAAGCTTGGACTTCCATCACGTCGTTCGCGGAATTCACGGTCCAACTAGCCTCAATGTGGCTGTGTGCTTATGATTTCACGACTCCAATTATGGCAATGAAGTAACATGGCAAGTAACACGTTTTTTCATTGCGTTCCTTGACGGAATTCTCGTTTTCGCGAAAGCCTCAGGCAGCATTCGGAAATGTTGCAATGAGACAGATCTTCATCACGGCGCTTTTTATTGGCGGCTTTCTTTTCAACCCGGCCCAGGCTCAGGATCGAAACACCCCACCGACGGTGCTGGTGATCGATGCGTCGAACAGCATGTGGGGGCGCATCGACGGGAAGGCGAAGATGGAGATCGCGCGCGATGCGGTCGGCTCCGTCGTGGATACGCTTCCCAAGGGGACGCGACTCGGCATCGTTGCCTATGGGCATCGCCGTGCAGGCGATTGCAGCGATATCGAAGCGATCTTACCGCTCGGTCCCGTCGACAAATCCAAGGTGCAGGCGGTCGCGAACCGGCTGACCCCGCGCGGCAAGACGCCGATCACCGCCGCGTTGAAGGAGGCGGCCGGTCTGCTCGATGCCGGCAAGCCCGGTAATGTCATCATCGTTACGGACGGCATTGAAACCTGCAAAGCCGATCCTTGCGCGCTTGCCGAGGAGTTGAAGCGCGCGAATGCGGGCTTTGTCGCACACGTGATCGGGTTCGACGTATCGAGCGTGGAGCGTCCCAAGCTGTCCTGCATCGCCGAGAGGACGGGCGGCACCTTCGTTGCTGCATCGAATGCGGGTGAGCTGGGGCAGGCGTTGAAGGCGTCGGTGCAGGCGAAGGCCAAGCCTGCCGTTGTCACGCGCAAGATTGCTCTCGAAGCTACGGATGGCGGACGCCCGGTGTCCAACGCAGCCTTCACCGTCGCGCGAAACGGCGAGACAGGCGTGATTGCGGAAGGTGTTTCCGACGCCGTGGCCCTGTCGCCCGGTCGCTATCGCGTCTCGGCCCTCACTGCGGCCAAGACCGGCCAGGTGGAGGTGGAAGTCACCAAGGATGCGCCCGCGAAGATCGTCGTCGCGCTTGCTGGCGATCTGCCCAAGGCCAATCTGCAACCGGCAAAGACCAGCACTCCCGCGACCGGTCGTCTCGACGTGCGCTGGAGCGGCCCTGACGGGAAAGGCGACTACGTCGTCTTCGCCCGTGCGAATGGCGAGGCTTTGGAAACTCGGCACTACAGCTACACCAGCGAAGGCAATCCGCTCAAAGTGCGCGTGCCGGGAGAGCCCGGCGAGTACGAACTGCGCTACGTCTCGGATGCGACCGGCGCGATCCTCGCCCGCACCAAGATCACCGCGACGCCCGTGACCGCGACACTCGATGCTCCCGCCAAGGGTGCGGCAGGCTCGGAGATTGCGGTGACGTTCAACGGGCCCAATGCGGACGAGGATTGGATCGGGCTTGCGAAGCCGGGCAGCGACGTGAACAGCTATGAAGCCTTTGCGTGGGTGATGAGCGGGGCGCCCGCGAAGTTGCTGCTTCCTGCCGAGCCCGGTGCTTACGAAATCCGCTACATCTCCGGCCTCGACCCCAAGACACTGGCGACGCGCAAGATCGACGTGACTCAGGCCAGCGCTTCGCTGACCGCTCCGGCTCGCGCCACTGCGGGCAGCACGATCGAGATCGGTTTCAAAGGCAGCGGCGGTGGCGACACCTTCATCGGTGTGGTCAAGAAGGGCGCTGCCCCGGGGGCCTGGGCCGCCTTTGAATATCCGAAGGGCGAGCAGGTGGCTCTACGCCTGCCGGGAGAGCCCGGCGCATACGAAGTGCGCTTCGTTCTGGAGGCGAACGGTGTCTACAAAGTGCTGGCCTCGAGCCCTCTCACCATCGACCCCGCCGTCGCCAGCGTGACTGCGCCGGATCGCGTCAAGCGCGGGGCGCCGGTCGCGATCACTTTCACCGGCCCCAAGGGCGAGGGCGACTTCGTCACCATCGTGCCTCCCGCGTCCGCGCCCGAGACCTTTGCCGATTATCAGGATGCCACGCCGGACAAAGCGTCCATCACGCTCGAAGCGCCCGCGGAGGCCGGCGTTTACGAGGTGCGCTATGTCATGGCTGCGCCGGGGGAGGGCGGGCACCAGATCATCGCCCGCAAGACGATCCGGGTGGATTGATCTTCAGTCGTGATCCGGGTGCTGGCGAGAGGCCATTTTCGCCAGCTCTTCCGGTGTCGCGCTGTCTTCCGTCTCGGGGAGGGTGTGCAGCGTCTCGAACGCGGCGAGGCGGCTTTCCATGCCATATTGGGTTTCCGGCTGCGCACGGCCCGGATCGTCGAGGCTGCCGATGGAAACGCTGATGCGGTTGCTCTCCACATAGCGAAACGATAGCGGCGTTCCGCAATCCCGGCAGAAACCGCGCTCGACGGCCTCTGAGCTTTTGAAGGTCCCCGGCGCGCCTTTCGTCCATACGAGATCTTTCAGCGGAACGCCGGTGAGGGGCGCGAAGTAATTGCCAAAAGCCTTCTGGCACATGCGGCAATGACAGATACTCGCACCCGTCGGCTCGGACATGAGGCGGTAACGCACCGCGCCGCATTGGCAGCCGCCGGAAAGGAAGGAATGCTGTTGATCGCGCATCGCAGAGGCTCGCTCGCGGGAGAAGTCCCGATTCAACAACCTAGGGCATACGCCGACGACGGATAGGCTGCTCTAGCCGACCGCTAGGTCAATCATCACTCCAGTGTTCTCGGATCAGCTCGAACAGGAGGTCGACATTGTCTTCGACCGCTTCTGAGCCTTTGAAGATGCTGAACTCGATGTGATCATCGAAGAAGTCCAGCTCGATACGTGCGCCGACAAGCGTGAATGAGACCATGATGGTGTCCTCGCGGACATGATCCAGCCGATAGTAGATATTTTCTCGATCGAGATAGTTCAGAAACGGGATCAAATCTTTGATGCCATTCAGCGTCATCATGATGCGTCACTTTCGGACTTTGTTGCCGCCGAGCACCTTAAGGCGTGATCCCGCGGTGAAATTGCCGCTTTGATGGTCCACATATCAAAAAGCCCGGCGTTGAGCCGGGCTTTTTGTCTCTCATCGCGTGAGCGCGGTTTACGCCGCCATTGCCTTCTTGAGGTTCTCGTCGATCTTGTCGAGGAAGCCGGTGGTGGAGAGCCACTTCTGTTCGGCGCCGACGAGGAGGGCGAGGTCCTTGGTCATGTAGCCGGCTTCCACCGTGTCCACGCAGACCTTTTCGAGGGTCGAAGCGAACTTGGCGAGCTCGGCGTTGTTGTCGAGCTTCGCGCGGTGGGCGAGGCCGCGGGTCCAGGCGAAGATCGAGGCGATGGAGTTCGTGGAGGTCTCCTTGCCCTTCTGGTGCTCGCGGTAGTGACGGGTCACGGTGCCGTGGGCGGCTTCCGCCTCGACCGTCTTGCCGTCCGGCGTCATCAGCACCGAGGTCATGAGGCCGAGCGAGCCGAAGCCCTGCGCAACCGTGTCGGACTGCACGTCACCATCGTAGTTCTTACAGGCCCACACATAGCCGCCCGACCACTTGAGGGCCGAAGCCACCATGTCGTCGATCAGGCGGTGCTCGTAGGTGATGCCGGCGGCGTCGAGCTTTGCCTTGAACTCGTTCTGGTAGACCTCTTCGAAGATGTCCTTGAAGCGGCCGTCATAGGCCTTGAGGATGGTGTTCTTCGTGGAGAGATAGACCGGGTACTTGCGGTTCAGGCCGTAATTCATCGAGGCGCGAGCGAATTCGCGGATCGACTCGTCGAGGTTGTACATGGCCATCGCCACGCCGCCGCCCGTGAACTTGAAGACTTCCTTCTCGATGACCGAGCCGTCCTCGCCCTCGAACTTGATGGTCAGGCGGCCCTTGCCGGGCACCTTGAAATCGGTCGCCTTGTACTGGTCGCCGAAGGCGTGACGGCCGACGATGATCGGCTGCGTCCAGCCCGGCACCAGGCGCGGAACGTTCTTGCAGATGATCGGCTCACGGAAGATCACGCCGCCGAGGATGTTGCGGATCGTGCCGTTCGGCGACTTCCACATTTCCTTGAGGTTGAACTCCTTCACGCGAGCCTCGTCCGGCGTGATGGTGGCGCACTTCACGCCGACGCCGTACTTCTTGATGGCCTCAGCCGCCTCGACCGTGACCTGATCGTTGGTCGCGTCGCGGTGCTCCATGCCCAGGTCGTAGTACTTGAGATCGATGTCGAGATAGGGGTGGATCAGCTTGTCTTTGATGTAGTGCCAAATGATGCGGGTCATCTCGTCGCCGTCGAGTTCGACGACCGGATTGGCAACCTTGATCTTCGCCATTGATCTTAACCTTGAGCCTGTTGAACGGGAACCGGGCCTGCCGGACGGCAGAGCGTTGCCGCGGGCTATAGCGCGACTGGGGCTTGCGGGGAAGGGCGGTGACGCTCACGACAGGCGCCGTCCCCATTCCGGCACGGCCTCATCGATGGAAGTCAGGCGGGAAAACGGTCGAAAGACTCCATTCCCAAGCGTCGCTTGTGTGCTGGAGCACCGATGTCGAGGCGGAATTGCTCTGAAATCCTAGGTATTCCGATAGGTCTTCCCAAAAGTCAGTACAGTAAGGATTGACTTTATCGGAATGATATTCCATGTCCGGATTCGGAATGTTCACCTATCGTCATCCCGGGGGGAGAGACAATGCGTCTAGCTATCATCATCGGAGCCGCCACCTTGGTTCTGGCTGGCTGCCAGACCACCGAGCAATCCATGGCCAATGCCCAATCGGTCTGCTCTGAATCGGGCCTGCGGCCCGGCACGAAGACCTATGAGCGTTGCGTCAACGCCAGCTACCGCAACAACGTCGCGCAATCCAACGCCGCCGCCAACCAGGCCGCGGTCGGCGCGGCTGCCGGCGTCGTCGGCGGTGCAGTGCTCGGCGCAGCCGCCGCCCGTCCGCACTACTATTGCGGCTGGGGCTGCTGGTAAGCGGCACAGAATGAAGGGCCTGCCTTGGCAGGCCCTTAGGAAAAAGCCTCCTCGGAGAGAGTTCTCTCGGGGAGGCTTTTTTTGGGCGGACTTGATGAAATCCGGGTCTAGCCGGGTCGTTGTCCTTGGCGGTATGGGAGTCTTGTTCCGTTCACGTCCGCCTTCGGCTCCTTAAACGCACCATGGCCAACCCCGTCATCATCCTGGTCGAACCGCAGCTCGCCGAGAATATCGGCATGGTGGCGCGTGCCATGGCCAATTTCGGGCTCTCGGAGCTTCGGCTCGTGTCGCCGCGCAACGGTTGGCCGAAGAAGGGGGCGCACTCGGCGGCTTCGGGCGCGGTGCATGTTCTCGAAAGCGCGAAGCTTTATGACACGGTTCCGGAAGCGATTGCCGATCTGAACTTCGTCTTCGCCACCACGGCGCGCGAGCGCGGGCAGATGAAGCGAGTCTTCGGGCCGGATGCGGCGATGCAGGAGGCGCGCGAGCGGATCGGGGCCGGGCAGGGCGTCGGCATCCTTTTCGGGCGTGAGCGGACCGGGCTTGAAAACGATGAGGTTTCGCTGGCGGACGCCATCATCACCTTTCCGGTCGATCCGCAATTCTCCTCGCTCAATCTTGCGCAAGCCGTGCTGCTCGTTTCTTACGAGTGGTACAAGCTCGCAGTGGGCGGGATATTGCCCTTTTCCGGTGAGCGGCGCTCGCCGCCCGCGGCGCGCGAGGCGGTTCTTTCCTTCTTCGACTACCTTGAAGCCGAGCTTGATGCGGCCAATTTCTATCCAGAGGACAAAAAGCCGATCATGGCCCGCAACATGCGGGATATCTTCCACCGCCTTGAGATGACCGAGCAGGATGTCCGCACTCTTCGTGGGGCGATTCGTGCCCTTGCGGAGGGGCGGAGATTGAGAAAGCCTTAAAGATCTTCCCCTAAGGTAAGGAAAATAAGCGCATTGCTGCGCTCAAATCCTTTTCGCCCTGAGGCCGCCATGCGCCGCTCCCTGATTGCGTTTCTTCTTCTCGGCTCTTGCCTTGCCGCGCCCGTCGCGCTGGCGGCGTCGCCGCCCAAGCAGCCGGCGGAAGGGCCGGGCGGGACCGACTACAAGGTGGCCGAGGTGACCAAACGCGCGGTCGGAACCGCGAGCGCGGCAGCCTATATCTTCCACGCCGCTGGAGCCGCAGCCGAGCCGCGGCCCGTGGTCGTGTTTCTCCACTCATGGGGCGCGACCAATCCGGGGCTTTACGGCGGCTGGATCGAGCATCTGGCGCGCAAAGGCCATCTCGTCATCGTGCCGCGCTTCCAGGAAGTGAACCGGACGAAGCCGGCTGACGCGACCTCTATGGCCGCGACGATCCTGCGCAATGCGCTCACAACGCTGGCGAACGATCCGGCGGCGCATCCCGATCTCGACCGAGTGGCCTATATCGGGCATCTGGCGGGCGTGCCGATCGCACTCAACCTCGCGACGGGCGGCGGCCAGGAGGGCCTGCCGACGCCGAAGCTGATCCTCGGCCTGATGCCGGGTGGCATCGCGACAGGTGACAAGTCGCGCGGCATCCCGCTCGACGATCTCTCAGCCATCAACGGTTCGACGCTTCTCATCACCATGAGCGGCGACCGCGATTATCTCCCGGCGGATCGCACCGCCAAGCGCATTCTGACCGAGACGACCCAGATCCCGGCCTCCCGCAAACTGTTCATGCGCGTCGGTTCGGACGATCACGGCTATCCCGCGCTCACAGCGACCCTCGTCTCGCCCGGCTCTCCCAAGGCCGAGTACGACGCCTCCACCATGAAGCTGCCGCCCGAGCCGCCGAAGGATCCTAAGCAGAGATCCACCTGGCGCTGGAGCGCCGACATGGCGCTCACCGGCGAGCAGACGGTGCTCACCGCCCAGCTCGGCAACAACGCCATCGACACGCTGGATTATCTCGCGTTCTGGAAAACCTTCGACATGGCGGCGGATGCCGCTTTCTCGGGCAAGGACGCTGCATTCCTCCGCCGCGATCCGAAATTCATCGACATGGGCACCTGGAGCGACGGCTGGCCCGTGCGCCGCCTCTCCGCCGACATGCCGAAGGGCGCCGGGGATGAGAAGCAGGAGCGCGGCCCCCGCCGCCTTCTCAATCTTGGGCCTGCCGGGACCAAGGAAAGCCTGCGGGAATTCCTTAACCAGCGCTCTTAAGAATATGAGGCCAATCTAGGGGCCTTGCTCATGCGTGTCGATCTTCTTGCGGGAACGGCCTATATCCCAAGGGTTATGCCGTCTCCCGTCCCCACGATCCTCGTCTTCGATTCAGGCCTTGGCGGCCTGACGGTCTTCTCCGAGGTCTTGAAAGCTCGTCCTGATGCACGGTTCGTCTATGCGGCGGACGACGCCGGCTTTCCCTATGGGCGATTGAACGAAGCGGAGCTCGTTGCGCGCGTTGCTGTCGTCATGGAGCGGCTGATCGACGTGCATCGGCCACAGATGGTTGTCGTCGCGTGCAATACGGCGTCGACCCTCGTTCTGCCGCACTTGCGCGCGCGCTTCCCGCTACCTTTCGTCGGCACTGTGCCCGCCATCAAACCGGCGGCGCTGGCGACGAAATCGAAGAAGATCACGGTGCTCGCCACGCCGGGTACCGTCGCGCGGGACTATACGCGCGACCTGATCGAAACCTATGCCGCCGGATGCGAGGTCAACCTCATCGGCTCGCGCCGGCTTGCGGGCTTCGCCGAAGCAGAGCTCACCGGCGCGCCGGTATCCGACGCCGATCTGCTCTGCGAGCTTCGCCCCTGCTTTATCGAGGATGGGGCGGGGCGCACCGACGTGGTGACACTCTCCTGTACCCATTACCCGCTGCTACTCGACCGCCTGAGAGGTCTGGCACCCTGGCCGGTGACCTGGATCGACCCCGCGCCCGCCATCGCGCGCCGCGTGGTGCAACTGATCGGCGGCCCGGTTCCCGGTCATGAAGCCGACGAGAACGAGATGGTGGCGGTGTTCACCGAAGGCCGGGGCATCGAGGCCGGGCTTCGCGAGGCCCTGCGCGCAAAAGGTCTGCCCGCCATCGCCATCGAGCCTCTGCCGTTTCTCCAGGCGCAATAACTTAAGCTTTTCAAGAAGCTCGGCCACACAACTGCGTGTGGTGCGTGAACCATATCCCCCCGACGGCGTAGTCAAGTTGGGACGCTTTGTGTGCCGCGGGGAGTTTCATGACGGAGACGACGCCGAGGGCATGGCGGCCGATGCGCGCTGTCCTCGCAGTCCTCATTCTCGGTTTTCTGGCCGCCGGTGGTTACGCCGGCTGGGTCTGGCTGCAATCGCGCGACAACAAGGCGGCTGCCTCGACGCCAGCGGCTGCTGTGCCCGTTCCCGTGCAGGCGGCTGCCGCGGGAAGGGCAGACGTGCCGATCTATCTGACTGGGCTCGGGAACGTACAGGCCTACAACACGGTCACGGTGCGCAGCCGCGTCGATGGCGAGATCCAGAAGATCGCCTTTGAGGAAGGTCAGATGGTCAAGCAGGGGGATCTGCTGCTGCAGATCGATCCGCGCCCCTTCCAGGCAGCGCTCGATCAGGCGGTTGCGAAGAAGGCGCAGGACGAGGCGCAACTGGTCAGCGCCAAGGCGGACCTGGAGCGCACGACCAATCTTCTCGCGCGGAACTATGCCACGCACCAGCTTTACGACTCGCAGCAGGCCGGGGTGAATGCGTTGATGGCACAGATCCGGGGTGATCAGGGAGCCATCGACAACGCGAAGACGCAACTCGAATACACCACCATCCGCGCGCCGCTTTCCGGGCGCACGGGGTTCCGTCAGGTCGACCAGGGCAACATCATTCATGCGGCGGATACGAACGGTGTCGTCGAGATCACGCAGATTGAGCCGATTTCGGTAGTCTTCACGGTTCCTGAGAGCCAGCTGCCGACCATCGTGACGCATCAAAAGCTCGGACCGCTCAAGGTCTGGGCTCTGCCGCCGAGCGGCAAGGAGATCCTCGGCGAAGGTGTGCTGACTCTTCTCAACAATCAGGTCGATACCGGCACCGGCACGATCCGCCTTAAGGCGCGGTTCGACAATAAGGAACACACGCTCTGGCCTGGCCAGTCCGTCAATGCGCGCCTGCTGGTGCAGACGCTGAAAGGCGTCGTCACGGTTCCCAACACGGCGGTTCAGCGTGGGCCGAACGGGCTTTTCGTCTATCTCGTCAAACCGGACAAGACGGTGGAGATGCGCAGCGTCGGTGTCGGCCCGATCACCGAGGACAAGGCCGTGATCGAAAGCGGTCTCCAACCGGGCGATGAGGTGGTGACCGCCGGGCAGTACCGGCTGCAGCCGGGCGCGACCGTCGACATCACCAATGCCCAAGAAAACAATAGACATGAGAATCCGCAGCGCATGACCGCTCAGGAGCCGTCGTGATGGGTGGCGGTCTTTCTGCTCCGTTCATCCGGTATCCGATTGCGACGACGCTGCTGATGGTCGGCGTGCTCTTCGTCGGCCTTGTCGCTTATCCGTTCCTGCCCGTCGCGCCGCTGCCGCAGGTGGATTTCCCGACGATCCAGGTGTCTGCAACACTTCCCGGCGCAAGCCCGGAGACCATGGCCTCGTCGGTGGCGCAGCCTTTGGAGCGGCAGTTCGGGCAGATCCCTGGCGTCACGCAGATGTCCTCTTCGAGCGCGCTCGGCGCGACGACGGTTACGCTTCAGTTCGACCTGAACCGCAACATCGACGCAGCGGCGCAGGATGTGCAGGCCGCGATCAACGCCGCGAGCGGCCAACTGCCGAAGAATTTGCCTAAGCCGCCGACCTATAGAAAGGTGAATCCGGCGGATGTTCCGATCCTCATCATCTCGGTCACCTCCGACAGCCTGCCGCTGGTCGACGTTGACGACAATGCCGACAACAAGCTGGCGCAGCAGGTCAGCCAGATCTCAGGCGTGGCCCAGGTCACCATCGGCGGTGAGCAGAAGCCCGCGATCCGCGTGCAGCTCGACCCGGCGAAGCTCATCAACAAGAACCTGTCGCTTGAGGATGTGCGCGCTCAACTCATGCTCTCCACCGTGGACAGTCCGAAGGGCACCGTCGACAGCGCCACCCGCAGCTTCACGATTTACGCGAACGACCAGCTGACACGCGCCGAGGACTGGAACGACGTCATCGTCGCCTACCGGAGCGGCGCGCCGGTGCGCGTGCGCGATATCGGGCGCGCGTTGTCCGGGCCGGAAAACACCAAGCTCGCGGCGTGGAGCAACGGCAAGCCCGGCGTGTTCCTCGTGGTGTCCAAGCAGCCCGGTGCGAACGTCATCGACACGGTGGAAAAGATCAAGGCGCAGTTGCCGCGCCTTCAGGCGGCGATGCCGCCCGCGATCAAGGTCAGCATCCTGAGCGATCGCACGCAGACCATCCGCGCCTCCGTTGACGATGTGCAATTCACGCTGATCCTCACCATCGTGCTCGTCGTGTTGGTGATCTTCCTCTTCCTGCGCAAGCTGTGGGCGACGGTGATCCCCAGCATCACGGTTCCGCTGGCGCTGCTCGGGACCTTCGGGCTCATGTATCTGGCGGGCTACAGCCTTGATAACCTGTCGCTGATGGCGCTCACCATCTCGGTCGGGTTCGTGGTGGATGATGCCATCGTCATGCTCGAGAACATCGTCCGCCATGTCGAGGATGGCGAGAAGCCGATGGAGGCGGCCTACAAGGGCGCGGGCGAGATCGGCTTTACGATTTTGTCGATCAGCATTTCGCTGATCGCGGTTTTCATTCCGCTGCTGTTGATGGGCGGAATCGTCGGGCGGCTTTTCCGCGAGTTCTCCATGGTTGTCGCCATGGCGATCGCGGTGTCCGCCGTCGTCTCTCTGACGCTGACGCCGATGATGGCCTCGCGCCTTCTGAAAGAAGAAAAAGGCGTGCGGCAAAACTGGTTCTACCGCGTCATGGAGAAGATGTTCAACGGGATGGAGCGAGCTTATGAGCGTGGGCTCGATGTGGCGCTCAAACATCGCTTCATCACGCTTATGGTCTTCTTTGCGACCTTGGGCCTGACGGGCTATCTCTTCGTGGTGATCCCCAAGGGCTTCTTCCCGCAGCAGGACACGGGCTTCGTGCAAGGCACGTCGGAGGCCGCGCAGGACATCTCCTTCGAGGACATGAAGAAGCGGCAACTGAAGCTCGGCGAGATCGTCGCGCAAGATCCGGCGGTCGATACCTTCGCGATGGCCGTCGGGTCGGGACCCAACGCCAGCACGCTCAACAACGGGCGCTTCTACATCAACTTGAAGCCGCGCTCCGAGCGTGACGTTTCGGCGACCGAATTCATCGCGCGGTTGCGGCCCAAGCTTGAGAAGGTGGAGGGCATTCGCCTCTTCCTCCAGGCATCGCAGGACATCAATATCGGCGCGCGTCAGGCGCGTACACAGTTTCAGTACACCTTGCAGAACGCCGACCTCGATCAACTGAACCAGTGGGCGCCGAAAGTTTTGGACAAGCTCAAGACGCTCCCCGAACTGCGCGATGTCGCGACCGACCAGCAGATCAGCGGCACCACGCTGACGCTGACCATCGACCGCGACCAGGCCTCGCGTTTCGGCTTCACGCCGCAGATGATCGACGACACGCTTTATAACGCCTTCGGTCAGCGCCAAATCACGCAGTATTTCACGCAGCTCAACACCTACAATGTGGTCATGGAAATCCTGCCGGAATTGCAGGAGCAGACGCAGAGCCTGAACAACATCTACCTGAAATCGCCGGTCTCAGGGCAGCAGGTGCCGCTCTCCACTTTCGCGAAATGGACGACGCGCAAGATCGCGCCGCTGTCGGTCAACCACCAAGGCCAGTTCCCGGCGGTGACGATCAGCTTCAACCTCGCGCCGGATACCGCGCTGGGACAGGCGACCGCCGCGATCCAGAAGGCGCAGCGCGAGATCGGCGCGCCAGCCTCCCTCGTCGGCAATTTTCAGGGCAACGCGCAGGCCTTCCAGGCCTCGCTCTCCACCGTGCCGCTGCTGATCGGGGCGGCGCTGGTCGTGGTCTATCTCGTCCTGGGCATTCTCTATGAGAGTTACGTGCACCCCATCACCATCCTCTCGACGCTGCCTTCCGCGGGATTGGGCGCGCTCGCGACGCTGATGGTGTTCGGAATCGAGTTCAGCTTGATTGCCTTCATCGGAATCATCCTGCTCATCGGCATCGTAAAGAAGAACGGCATCATGATGGTGGACTTCGCCATCAGCGCTGAGCGGGAGGAGGGGCTCTCCAGCCAGGAGGCCATCCGCAAGGCTGCGATCCTGCGCTTCCGGCCCATCATGATGACGACGATGGCGGCGCTGCTCGGCGGCGTGCCGCTGATGCTCGGCCACGGGACGGGCTCGGAATTCCGCCAACCGCTCGGCTACGCCATGGTCGGCGGCCTGTTCGTCAGCCAGGCGCTGACTCTGTTCACCACCCCGGTCGTCTACCTCTACCTCGACCGCCTGTCCCTCGCGGTCCGCCGCTGGCGGCGCGGCGGGGAGGTGCCTCCGGAGGCCGAAGAGGAGGCGATTTCGCAGGCGGCGGAGTAACTGCATGGCGCCCAACCACCGCCGTCATTCCGGGGTGAGCACGAGAGCCCGGAACCCATAAACGCTGGCAATTCCAAACAAAGCGCGATGAGAGCAGCCGAGCCATACTCGGCGCCGTTAGCGGGTGTGGGTTCCGGGCTCCGCTTCGCGGCCCCGGAATGATAGGGTGGGCGCTACCTCTCCACGCCTTCATTGACTCCCCCGCCATTTTCCCTTAGGCACCCCTGGTCGGCGCGGTCCTTTTGGGCCGCGTCGGCATTTACGCACCCGTGGCCCGGCTTTGGTCGGCCTGTCGTCCCTTCGGGGAAGAGGAGGGCGCGTTCCTCGAAACCGTTCGACTACATGAGGAATCGCGATGTCGAAGCGCATTCAGGCCAAGCATAAGCTTGACCGCCGTATGGGCCAGAATATCTGGGGCCGCCCGAAGAGCCCCGTCAATCGCCGTGAATACGGCCCCGGTCAGCACGGACAGCGCCGCAAGGGCAAGATGTCCGACTTCGGCACGCAGCTGCGCGCCAAGCAGAAGCTGAAGGGCTACTACGCGAACATCACCGAGAAGCAGTTCCGCCGCTACTACGCGGAAGCGCTGCGCCAGAAGGGCGACTCGGGTGAGAACCTGATCGGCCTGCTCGAGCGCCGTCTCGACGCGGTCGTCTACCGCGCCAAGTTCGTTGCGACCCCGTTCGCTGCGCGTCAGTTCGTCAACCACGGTCACGTGAAGGTCAACGGCCGCCGCGTCAACATCGCGAGCTACCTCGTGAAGGCAGGCGACGTGATCGAGGTCAAGGAAAAGTCGAAGCAGCTCGAGATCGTCGTCGTGGCGAGCCAGCTCGCTGAGCGCGACGTTCCGGACTACATCGAGGTCGATCATTCCAAGATGACCGCCAAGATGACCCGCATTCCGACCCTGTCCGAGGTGCCTTACCCGGTGCAGATGGAACCGAACCTCGTCATCGAGTTCTACTCGCGCTAAGCCGCGACGAAACCGAATACGGAAAAGGCCGCCTTCGGCGGCCTTTTTTGTTGCTTGGAATGGAAGCGGTTTCGCTTACTGCTTCGGAGCCGCAGGCTGCTGGCCCTGCATGCCGCCGTGGTGCTCCATACGCCAATGCTCACGCGCCGCCATTCGGCCGCCCCGGCCTTCGTGCATCAGAACCGGAAGAAGCTTCTTCTGGCGGTCGTCGAGCGAGGCCCAGAAGGGCTTCATCGCGGTCGAGAGCGCGGTCAGGTTCTCGCCATTCTTGGTCGAGAACGTGGCAGCACGGTCAAGTCGCGCCATCAGGTCGGGATGCTCCTTGGCGTTAGCCCGTGCGCGAAACGCTTCCATGCGCTCGGCGCGGGTGGCCGAGATGGAGCGAAGCGCCTTTTCAACCGGCGGCCAGAGCTTCTGCTGGTCGGGGGTCAGCTTGAGGCCGGCCTGAATGCCGGCGATGCGAGCGTCCGTAAGCGACTCGACGTCCGCGCGGCTCATCGGTTCGTGCGCGCGCGGGCCGCCGGCCGGCGGCGGGGCCGGCTGGGCATAGGCCAACGTCCCTGCAAGGGCGAGGGCGGACGCTGCCGAGAGAATTGCAAAGGTTTTCATACGGTTTCCTCCATGATGGGGCGAGGACGAAACTGGCTCCCCTTCGCTCTCCGCAGGGTGACCGCCGCATGAAATTTTCGTCATGTTGGGCGGATCAGCCGAGGTGCTTGAGAAACCCTGCGAAGCGCATCAGACCTTCAGGCCAGGGGCCATGTCCGCTATCCGTATTGATGTGGCCCGCATCGCCCGCATCCACAATGGCCGAACCCCACGCGTAGGCGATATCTTCCGCCTTGGCGTAATCACAATGCGGATCCGTGCGGCTTGCGACGAGCACGGACGGGAAGGGCAGCGGATCGCGCGGGATCGGCGCGAAGGCGTGGTCGATTTCCGGGATGAAACCGGGCCGCCCGACGTCCGGCAGACCGGCGAGGAATGCGCCCTGAACCTTGCCCTTGGGGAGAAGCGGAGCGGCGTGCGCAATGGCGATGATGCCGAGGCTGTGGCCGACCAGGACGACGGGCTTCTTCGCGCGCTTCACGTCCTGGACGATGCGCTTGACCCAGTCATCCTTCTTCGGCGCGTCCCAATCCTCCTGCTCGATCCGGCGTGCGGTCGAGAGCTGGCGCTCCCAGCGGCTCTGCCAGTGATCGACGCCTGAATTGGTGTAACCGGGGACGATGAGGATGTCGCAGTCGGAAGTTTTCATGCTCCCGAGGTAAACGCCCAAGGCCGCCGGTTCAAGCGCTCCGCCGCAATTCCAGCTCCTCGGCTCGCTTGAGCACGGCTTCCCGCTCGGCGATGTAATCGCGCGTCAGCGGCACCGTGTCGTTGCGCTTGGCGAGCTGGAGCTGGAACACCACCGCATCCTGGAAGCGGAAGGCGGATTCCGACATGGCGAGATAGCACTCCCACATCCGGCAGAAGCGCTCGTCGTAAAGCCGTAGCACCTCTTCGCGATGCGCCATGAAGCGCTCGCGCCACGCCTTGAGCGTGAAAGCGTAGTGCAGGCGCAGCACCTCGATGTCGGTCACGATCAGCCCAGCGCGCTCCACGGCAGGCATGATCTCCGAGAGGATCGGCAGGTGCCCGCCGGGGAAGATGTAGCGGGTGATCCAAGGGTTTGTCGGATGGGGCGTGCCCGTGCGGCCGATGGTGTGGAGCAGCATAACCCCGTCGTCTTTCAGAAGCCGACGGCAGGCCTGAAAGTAAGTGTCGTAGGACGGCACACCCACATGCTCGAACATGCCGACCGAGACGATGCGATCGAACGAGCCCTTGGTGGCGCGGTAATCCTCAAGCTCGAAGCGGACGCGCTCCGGCAGTCCGGCCGCCACCGCACGCTTGCGGGAGATGTCGAGCTGTTCCTCCGACAGCGTCACGCCTTTGACCGAGCCTGCCCCCGCCACGCGGGCGAGATAGAGCCCGAGGCCGCCCCAGCCGGAGCCGATGTCGAGCACGCTCTGGCCTGGATCGACCATGAGTTTGGCCGTGATGTGCCGCTTCTTGGCGAGCTGCGCCTGTTCCAGCGTCGCGTCGGGATGGTCGAAATAGGCGCAGGAATATTGCCGGTCAGCATCCAGGAAGAGGGCGTAGAGCCGCCCGTCGAGATCGTAGTGATGGGCGACATTGCGCTTGGAGGCGCGCGGGTCGTTCTCGGCCCTGAGCTGCATCCAGGTCCTGATCGCCCTCAGGCGGCGTAAGGGGAGCTCGTCCAATTCCCCGTGCGTGTCCTGCAGCACGAGTTGCAGCAGGTCATAAATGGTCCCTTGCTCGATCACGAGCCGGCCATCCATGAACAATTCGCCGAGCTTCAGTTCTGGGCGGAGGCACAGCAGCAGTTGCGCGGCGCCGTCCGTGAAGCGGATCGATACTTTAGGTTCCTGACCGTCGCCGAAGGTGAGGCGCTGTCCGCGGGCGGTCGTCAAATTCAGGGTTCCCCGCCTGACCGCGCTCGAGAAGGCGGCGGCGAGAAGTCTTTCCGACAGCATGGCAATCCCCAAGCCGGTGAGTCCTGCCCGGGGATTGTTGCTCAAACAACGAAATTTTCCAGTACTGCCTTTGGCCTAGAAAATATTCAGTCATTCCTGGGGCGCATAGGCCGCAGTGCCGCGCGATTCCCTCCCCGCAAAGGGGAGGAGAGGCTCAGCTCGCGCCGAAGACCCGCTTGAAGATCGTGTCGACGTGCTTGAAGTGATAGGCGAGGTCGAAGCAGGCTTCGATCTCGGCAGGCGACAGGTATTTCGTCACGTCCGCGTCGCTCTTCAGAAGTGTGAGGAAGTCGCCTTCGCCACGCCAGACCGGCATGGCGTTGCGCTGCACGAGGCGGTAGGCGTCTTCGCGGGACGCGCCCTTTTGCGTCAGCGCCAAAAGAACGCGCTGCGAATGCACGAGGCCGCCGAGGCGGTCCAGGTTCTTCTGCATGTTCTCCGGATAGACCAGCAGCTTGTCGATGACGCTGGTGAGCCGCGCGAGCGCGAAGTCCAGCGTCACGGTGGCGTCGGGGCCGATCATGCGCTCGACGGAGGAGTGGGAGATGTCGCGCTCATGCCAGAGCGCCACGTTCTCCATGGCGGGCAGGGCATAGGCGCGAACCATGCGAGCGAGGCCGGTCAGGTTTTCCGTCAGCACGGGGTTGCGCTTGTGCGGCATGGCGGAAGAGCCCTTCTGGCCCTCCGAAAAATACTCCTCCGCTTCCAGCACTTCACTGCGCTGCAGGTGGCGGACCTCGATGGCGAGACGCTCGATGGACGAGGCGATGACGCCCAGCGTCGCAAAGAACATGGCGTGACGGTCGCGCGGGATGACTTGCGTCGAGACCGGCTCGACGGAAAGGCCCATCTTTTCGGCCACGTATTCCTCGACCTGCGGGTCGATATTGGCGAAGGTGCCGACGGCGCCCGAAATGGCGCAGGTCGCCACCTCGCGCTGCGCCTCGATGAGACGCAGCTTGCAGCGCTCGAACTCCGCATAGGCCTGGGCCATCTTGAGGCCGAAGGTGACGGGCTCGGCATGGATGCCGTGCGAGCGGCCGATCGTCGGCGTCATCTTGTGCTCGAAGGCGCGGCGCTTGATGGCGGCGAGCAGCGCTTCGATGTCGCGCAACAGAAGGTCCGAGGCGCGCACGAGCTGCACGTTGAAGCAGGTATCGAGCACGTCGGAGGAGGTCATGCCCTGGTGCACGAAGCGCGCTTCCGGGCCGACGATCTCGGCAAGGTGGGTCAGAAAGGCGATGACGTCGTGCTTGACCTCGCGTTCGATGGCGTCGATGCGCTCCACGTCGAAGGTGGCCTTGGAGCCCTTTTCCCAGACGAGATCCGCCGCTGCCTGCGGCACGACGCCGAGCCCGGCGAGCGCGGTCGTGGCGTGCGCCTCGATCTCGAACCAGATGCGGAACTTGGTTTCGGGCGACCAGATGGCCACCATCTCGGGACGGCTGTAACGAGGGATCATGGGCTCACACTTTCGCGCGGGGAATTAAGCCCGCGCGGTAGCACGACAAGCCCGCGATCTCAACGCGCCTTGGCTGCCGCCTCGCGAATGGCTGCAATGTTGTGGGAATAAGCCGACGGGCCGCCCTTGAACGTGGCCGAGCCTGCGACGAGCACGTTGGCGCCAGCCTTGGCCACCAGGGGCGCTGTCTCGGCGGTCACGCCGCCATCGACCTCGATGTCGATGTCGCGGTCGCCGACCATGGCCTTGATGCGCCGGATCTTCTCGCAGACCGAGGCGATGAAGGCCTGGCCGCCGAAGCCGGGATTGACGGTCATGAGGAGCACCAGATCGACCAGGTCGAGGACCGGCTCGATGACGTTCTCATGGGTACCGGGGTTCAGCACCACGCCCGCCTTCTTGCCGAGCGAGCGGATGGTCTGGAGCGAGCGGTGGAAATGCGGGGTCGCCTCCGCATGAATGCTGATGACGTCCGCCCCAGCCTTGGCGAAGGCCTCCAGATAGGGATCCACCGGCGCGATCATCAGGTGCACGTCAAACACCTTCGCCGAATGGGGGCGAATGGCCTTCACGATGTCCGGACCCAGGGTGATGTTGGGCACGAAATGCCCGTCCATCACGTCGATGTGGATCCAGTCGCCGCCGGCGGCGTCGACGGCACGGACTTCCTCGCCGAGCTTGGCGAAATCGGCGGAGAGGATGGAGGGAGCGATCAACAGGGGGCGTGTCATGGCGGCGCGGGTAGCACGAGCTTATCCAAACGGCAACGGCGCAAGCAGATTCCGCTTCTTCCGCGCCCTCAGACAACTGGGGAGACGGCTTTTTGCCACAGGAAAGAAATGGACGGCTCTCGGGGATCGGGAGTAAAGAAAGCGGATACAAGAGGGGCAGCGAGCCCCTTCGGCCCTCGCGGATGAGGGCGTCATTTCGAGGATGGGGCTAAGGTTTCCATGCGTAAGGATGTCGTTGTTCTGGGCGCCGGCATTGTCGGCGTGTCGATTGCCATTCACCTGCAGAAGCGGGGCCGTTCCGTGCTGCTGGTAGATCGCCGCGGGCCGGGGCAGGAGACCTCCTATGGCAATGCGGGCCTGATCCAGCGCGAGGGCGTCTATCCTTACGGCTTCCCGCACGATTTCGGCGCGCTGCTGCGCTATGCGCTGAACAACACCATCGATGCGCATTACCACATGGCCGCGCTGCCGAAGCTCGCGCCCTTCCTGTTCCAGTACTGGATGCACTCGCGCCCCGCGCAGCACAAGGCGATCGCGCGGCTCTATGCGCCGCTGATCGAGAACAGTGTGACGGAGCACATGGCGTTGGCGGAGGAGGCGGGCTCGACCGCGCTCATCCGCCCGACCGGCTGGATGAAGGTTTTCCGCAGCACGAAGGCGCGGGACGAGCAGTTCCGCGATGCGGAGCAGGTGAAGCGCGACTTCGGCGTGAACTTCGAGGCCCTCGACGACAAAGGTGTGGCGGATCGTGAGCCGCACCTGAAGGCGGAACTGACCGGCGGCCTCCATTGGACCGACCCGTCCGCCATTTTCGACCCCTTTGCGCTCACCTCGTCCTATGTGGAGCTGTTCGAGCGCCTCGGCGGCGAAATGGCCGAAGGCGATGCCCGGACGCTGGAGGAATCAGGCTCCAGCTGGCGTATCCAGACCGTGAACGGCCCCGTCGAGGCCGGGTCGGTCGTCGTCGCGCTCGGTCCGTGGGCGGATGCAGTGACGAAGCGTCTCGGCTATCGCTTTCCGCTCGCGGTCAAGCGCGGCTACCACATGCACTACACGCCCGAAGGCAACGCGGTGCTCAATCGCCCGACGCTCGATTTCGAACGCGGCTATTTCCTCGCGCCGATGGCAAAGGGCATCCGCCTTACCACGGGCGCGGAATTCGCCAACCGCGACGCGCCCAAGACGCCGGTTCAGCTCAAGCGCGCCGAACCCATCGCCAAGGAATTCTTCCCCCTCGGCGAGAGGGTGGAGGAGGAGCCCTGGATGGGCATGCGCCCCTGCACGCCGGACATGATGCCGATCATCGGTAAGGCGGAGCGGCACAAGAACCTCTGGTTCAGCTTCGGCCACGCCCATCACGGCATGACGTTGGGCCCCATCACGGGCCGTCTCCTGGCCGAGATGATCGTTGGCGAGAAGCCGGTCATCGATCCGAAGCCGTATCGGCCGGATCGGTTCTAATCCGGCACCTTTAAGAGCAACTTCTCATAAGACATCAATCCTATCCAATTGGAGGGGGAGGTGCTTGAATGAGGAGGTGGAACGCTTATGATCTGCCCCAACGTTACAGGGGGGAGCGGATGCTGGGGGGCGGCCGGTCGCTGATAAGCGACATCTATGAAGCTGCGGTCATTCCTGAGCGATGGTTCTAGGTTCTCAACCAGATTTCCGCCATTGCAGGAGCTGAAGGGGGCTTCGTGGTCGCCGTCAGCGGACGAGGCGAACGATCCTGGGTCGCTACGGATTACTATCAGCCCCTTCTCTGAATGGTATGCCGATGGCTGGCATTTGCGAAACACCTGGATCAAGCGCGGCCTCCAGCGCAAGCGCCTTCAGTTCTTCGACGAGAACGATCTTTTCGCACCCGGCGAAGTCGATTCAATTCCCATGTATCGGGATTTTCACCGTCCGCGCGGCGGCGGGTGGTCCGCTGGCGCCATCATGCAGATCCCCGGCGGCGGCCTTGTCTGCATGCGCTTCGAGCGCCGCTATGACCAAGGGCCGCTGGAGCGGGATGGCAAGGCGAATCTCAATGTCCTCCGATCGCACCTTGCGCGTGCGTCCTTCCTGTTTACGAAGTTCCCGACGCGGCAGGCTCGATCGACGGTTTCCGCTCTCCAATTCATGGATATCCCCGCTGCGGTGCTCACCCGGAACGGTCGTGTTTTGGCTTGCAATGAAGCCATGGAGACCCGGCTTTCCCAGGTGAATGTGAGAGCCGGTGATCGGGTCGTGTTCACGAATGAAGATGCCCAACGCGACTTGAGCGAGAGCCTCGAACGGATGACGGCCGGCTTGTTCGATCAGTTGCGCGGCCCCATTCCTCTCCCGGCCACGGAAGAGCACGGGCCGGCGGTTGCTTATCTGATCCCGATGCGCGGGGCTGCCCAAGATCTGTTCGGCTGCGAGAGCACGTTGCTCATGATCCGGCCAGCTGATTCAGAGAACCGACTCTTGGATCTGGTGCGGACCCGGTTCGCCATTGATGCCGGTGAGGCTCAACACTGGGGAAGACTGATTGCGGCCGCCTCTCCGCGCCTGGCCGCGGCGCTCTTGGCCTCGACCGAGAACGTTCAAGCCACCCTCGACCGTACGCTCGGAAACACACAAAGCGGATTGGAAGCTCGCATGGCGAACTTCTTATCGCGACTCGGGGACGATCCGGAATACAGCTCCGCCGCAAGACAGGCTGCACTCTCGCTCTAACCCTGCCGCTCTTTGCTGAAGCAATCCCGCCAAGCCGGCTGCGCGCCGGGGTAGGGTAGTGCCGTCGCCTCATAGACCCCGCGTGCGATGGCGCGGGTCAAACAATCGGTTGCGATAGCAGTAATTTCGGTGAACTCGGCGGGTTCGTCCTTCAGCGGTCGGCGTCCCGTGGAGGCGGCAAAGACCGTGTCGCCGTCGAAGAGCGCATGAGCGAAGCGTAGGCCCCGCGCGAGGCCGCCATGGGCGGCGATGGCGAGGCGCTTGGCCTGGCCCTTGTTTAGCGTCGCGTCGGTGGCGACAAGGGCGATGGTGGTGGCCGGCTGTGGGCCGCCTTTCCAGATCAGCTTGCGCTTTTCCGGCTCGATCTTGCCCGGCAGGCCGAGGCCGCCGAACTCGTCGTTTTCCTCAAAGCCGCCGGCCCAGAAATGCGGGCCGTTGCCGATAACGGCCGAGGCGACGGAGTTGACGATCACCAGCGCGCCGACCGTGTGCCCGGTCGAGGTGACGGCGCTGGCGGAGCCGAGGCCGCCTTTCAGGTTCGCGGTGGTCGCGCCATAGCCGCCGCCGACGGTGCCGAGCGAGAAGTCGAGCCCCGCTTTCTGCACGGCCTCGTAGCCCAACTCGCGGTAGGGCGGATAGCGGCCCCAATCCTTGTTGCCGCCGTTGAGGAGGTCAAAAATGACAGCCTGCGGCACCAGTGGCACGATGGCATCTCGCACCGCGAAGCCGATGCCTTTTTCCCGCAACGCGGCTTGCACGCCGCTCGCCGCATCGAGGCCGAAGGCCGAGCCGCCGGACAGCACGACCGAGTGAATGGCGGGAGCCAGCTTATCGGGGTCGAGCAGATCGGTCTCGCGCGTGCCAGGCGCGCCGCCCATCACGAAACACGAGGCGACGGCGGGTTCGTCGAACAGGACGGCGGTGACGCCGGACCCGAGGGCGGTGTCGTGGGTATTACCGACGCGCAGGCCTGCGACATCGGTGATCAGATTGCGAGCGTTGGTCATGACGCAAGGCAAACCTAAAACGCGCGGGTTCACAAGCTGGCGACCTTGGCTTCCACCGGCTTTCTTGTGGGACCGCGACGGGATAGAACGCCTTCCATGCTCAACGTTTCCCTTTCAGCCGCTGCGCTCGGTGGCCTCATCAGTTTCTTGAGCCCCTGCGTTCTGCCGCTGGTGCCGCCGTATCTGTCCTTTCTCGCGGGCACGACCTTCGACCGCCTGAACGCGGGCGAGGGCGCGGTACGCCGCCGGGCGCTTCTCGCCGCGCTGCTGTTCGTCGCCGGGTTTTCGACCGTCTTCGTGCTCCTGGGTGCGACGGCCTCCGCGCTTGGTCAAGTCATCCGGCAATATCTCGACGTGTTGAGCACACTCGCCGGGCTCGCCATCATCGTCATGGGGCTGCATTTCTTAGGCGTCTTCCGCATCGGCTTTCTCTATCGGGAGGCGCGGTTCAGCGTGAACCGGCCGGTCGGTCTCTGGGGCGCTTATGTCATGGGCCTCGCCTTCGCCTTTGGCTGGACGCCCTGCATCGGTCCCGTCCTCGCGGCCATTCTGGCGGTTGCCGGTTCCGAGACGGATGTTTTGCGCGGTGCGCTGCTGCTGGGCGCCTATTCCGCGGGACTCGGTATCCCGTTCCTGCTCGCTGCCTTCGCGATGAAGCCGTTCGTCGCGCTCATCAAGCGGATGCGGTCGCATTTCTCCATCGTCGAAAAGACCATGGGCGTCCTGCTGGTGCTCACCGGCATCGCCTTCCTGACAGGCTGGATCACCAACATGTCCTTCTGGCTGCTGGAGACATTTCCGGCGCTGGGGCAGTTGGGGTAGGGCGCCACAGGAATCGGGTCGCTCGCAAGCCGTCACCTTGCGATCCTGACGGTCCCATTCTCGGAGACCGTCCATGCCGTTCCAGATTCGCGGGCTCGATCCCGCGCTTTTTTCTTCTCTATTTCGCCTGTCCGAAGCCGAGCTTGCTGCTGTTGGCGCACAGCGGGTCTATGCGGATGAGGCGGATGCCTGTCCCTGCCGGGTGTCGCTGACGCGGGTAGACGAGGGGGAGGAGCTTCTGCTTCTCAACCACACTCACCAGCCGACGCCGAGCTCGCCCTATCGCGCGAGCGGCCCGATCTTTGTCGCGCGATCCTCGTCGGCGGGGCACTACCGGGATGAACTGCCGCCGATGCTGCGGAACAGGCTGCTCTCGCTGCGGGCTTATGATTCAGCGGCGTTGATCGTGGATGCAGAAGTCGCCGAGGGCGGGGAGGTCCTGGCCGTTATCGCACGTTTCCTGGCGAACCCCGAGGTCGCCCATATCGACGCCCATTTCGCCCGGCGCGGCTGCTTCGCGGCGCGGATCGAGCGGGATTGAGCAATAAGAAAAACCCGCCCTGTCGCCAGGGCGGGTTCCTTTAGGCTTCGGCGTGGGCCGGTCGATTACATGCCCATCTCGTTGCCGGAGTAGTCGATCTTACCGTCGGCGCCCTTCTTCCAGACGTACATGACGTAGTCCGGACGGGTGATGTCGCCCTTCTTGTCGAAGGAGATGTCGCCGATGACGGTCTTGAACGGCTTGCCGGAGTGCATGACCTCGGCCACCTTCTTGCCGTCGATGCTGCCAGCCTGCTTGGCGGCTTCCGCCAGGATCTGGGTCGCAGCGTAGCTGTAGAGCGTGTAGGCTTCCGGATCGAAGTTCTTGGCCTTGAACTTGGCCACGACGTCCTTCGCGTTCGGGTTCTTGCGCGGATCCGGCGAGAAGGTCATCAGCGTACCGTCGGCGCCCGGGCCGGCGATCGAAACGAACTCGGCCGACACGATGCCGTCGCCCGACATCATCGGGGCGGCGAGGCCCTGGTCGCGCATCTGGCGAATGATGAGGCCGGCTTCGGTGTGGAGGCCGCCGTAATAGACGACATCAACGCCAGCCTGCTTCAGCTTCGACACGAGCGCGGAATAGTCCTTCTCGCCCGGGTTGATGCCTTCATACACGACTTCCT
Source organism: Microvirga terricola (assembly GCF_011777495.1). Taxonomy (GTDB): domain Bacteria; phylum Pseudomonadota; class Alphaproteobacteria; order Rhizobiales; family Beijerinckiaceae; genus Microvirga; species Microvirga terricola. Next base: position 771,687 of record NZ_JAATJS010000002.1, read on the forward strand.
TGAGGCCCTTGGCGTTCATTGCCTTCTGGGTCTCGTCGGCAAGGCCCTTGCCGTAAGGAGTCTTGTCGTGAACGACGGCGACCTTCTTGCCCTTGAACTTGTCGGCGAGGTAGCCACCGGCAACTGCGCCCTGCTGGTCGTCGCGACCGCAGGTGCGGAAGGTGTTCCACATCTTGCGCTCGGTGAACTGCGGGTTGGTCGAGGCCGGGGTGACCTGCACGATGCCGGCTTCCTCGTAAACCTGCGAGGCCGGGATCGAGACGCCGGAGTTGAAGTGGCCGACGACGAACTTCACGCCTTCAGCGGCGAACTTGTTCGCCACCGACACGCCTTGCTTGGGGTCGGACACGTCGTCGCCGACGACGATCTGCAGCTTCTGGCCGTTGATGCCGCCGGCGGCGTTGATGTCTTCAACAGCCTGCTCGACGCCATTCTTGAGCTGCGCGCCGAAAGCGGCGTTCGGGCCGGTCACGGGGCCGGCGACGCCGATCTTGATCTGCGCGTTGGCCGCGCCGGAGAAGGCAAGGCCAAGACCGAGCGCTACGCTGGTCAACAGCATCTTTTTCATGAGGTCACTCCTCTGGGGTGGTTTTATAGGCCCCCTTCCTCGGGGCCGGGTTTCAGCAGGCAGGAACCCGCCGTCCGGGTGACATCATGACTCTTTTTGAGCGGAAGTCACCCCGGAATTTCATGGGCTTAGCCGTTCGTATGAGAGGACTTTTCCTTCCAGCCGAACGGGCTCGTGCGCTCGTAAAGCCAACGATATTGCGAGGTCATCAGCTTCGTCTGGTTGTATCGGTAGCCGAGGCTGCCGATGATCAGCACCACGATCGCATCCACAATGTAATAATGGAGCGAAATCAGGGTGCCCTGGAACAGGGCGAAGTGGATGAACCGCACCGCCGCCGTCAGGATCAGCAGGTAAACGACCAGGTTCCAGAAGGGCCGCCAGGTGATGGCGATGGCCCGCCCGGTCATCCAGGCGGCCGAGCCACCGAGCACGACGGTGATGAACAGGAACAGCCAGATCGACTGTTCTTCATAAAGAAAGCCCTGCATCAGTGGTGCCCTCCTTCGAGGTAGGCCGCGCGGACCTGCGGATTTTCCAACAGTTCCTTGCCAGTGCCGCTCAGGGTGATGTTGCCGGTCACCATCACATAGCCGCGGTGAGCGAGCTTGAGGGCGTGATAGGCGTTCTGCTCGACGAGGAAGACGGTCATGCCGTCCTTCTCGTTCAGTTCTTTGATGATCTCGAAGATCTGCTTCACGATCAGAGGCGCGAGGCCGAGCGAGGGCTCGTCCAGAAGCAGGAGCTTCGGGCGGCTCATGAGCGCGCGAGCAATCGCCAGCATCTGCTGCTCACCGCCGGAGAGCGTGCCCCCGCGCTGTTGCAAACGCTCCTTCAGGCGCGGGAACAGGGTGCAGACCCGCTCCAGATCCTGGTCGAAATGGGCAAATCCGTTGATGGACGCGCCCATTTGCAGGTTCTCGAATACCGTCATGCGCGGGAAGATGCGCCGTCCCTCGGGCGATTGCGCAATCGACAGGCGGGCGATGTCGTGGGTCGGCATCTGGGTGATGTCCCGGCCCGCATAGGTGATCTTGCCCTCCCGCGCCCGCGGGTTGCCGAAGATCGTCATCATCAGGGTCGACTTACCGGCGCCGTTGGCCCCGATCAGCGTGACGATTTCTCCCTCGTGCACGTCCATGTCGACGCCCTTGAGAGCGATGATGTTGCCGTAATAGGTCTTGACGCCGCGCACGCTCAGCAGGGGCTGACGCGCCGGTGCGGCTGCACTCTGGCTCATCGGGTTGGTTGCTCCTGCGGTGCTCATGCGCCGATCTCCGCTTCGACCTTGGCGATCTCCTCGTCGGCGACGCCGAGATAGGCGGCGATGACGCGCGGATCGTTCTTCACTTCGGTCGGCGAGCCGTCCGAGATCTTGGTGCCGTAATCGAGCACCACCACGTGGTCGGAAATCTCCATCACCACCGACATGTCGTGCTCGATGAGCAGGATCGAAGTGCCATGGTCCTTGCGGATTGAGAGCAGAAGCTCATTCAGCTCCAGCGACTCGCGCGGATTGAGGCCCGCCGCCGGCTCGTCGAGGCAGAGCAGGAGCGGGTCCGTGCACATGGCGCGGGCGATTTCGAGACGCCGCTGATCGCCATAAGGCAGATCGCCGGCAGGATCGTCCGCGCGGTGGATGAGCCGGGTCTTTTCCAGCCAGAACTTCGCGCGCTCGATGGCGGCGCGTTCCGCTTTGGCGTAGCCGCCGATGCCGAGCACGCCGAGGAAGGTGAAGCCGGACGAGATCATCAGCGGGTTGTGCTGGGCAACCAACAGGTTCTCGAGCACGGTCATGCCGGAGAACAGGCGGATGTTCTGGAAGGTACGGGCGACCTTGGCTTTCCAGTTGATGTCGAAGCCGGGGAGCCGCTCGAGAAGCAGTTGCGAGCCGTTGGGCTTGCGCAGCGCGAGCATCCCCTCCGTCGGCTTGTAGAAGCCGGTGATGCAGTTGAAGACGGTCGTCTTGCCCGCACCGTTGGGGCCGATGAGCGCGGTGATGTCGCCGCGTCCGACCTTGAAGGAGAGATCGTTGATGGCGACGAGGCCGCCGAAGCGCATCGTGAGATGCTGAACGTCGAGAATGGGGTCTTGTTGCCAGCGCATTAGCCGTGTCCTTCCTTCACGAGCGAGCCGGAAATCGCCTTGCGCTCTTTCAAGATCACCGAGGGTTCGCGCTCCGAAATCAGGCCACGCGGACGCCACACCATCATGGCGACCATGCCTGCGCCGAAGAGCAGGAGGCGGTACTCGTTCGGGTCGAAGTTTTCGCCGAAGACCGCTTTGAGGAAGGTCAGGTTACGCAACATTTCCGGGCCGCCGACGAGGACGATGGCGGCAATCGCCACGCCGATCTGCGAGCCCATGCCGCCGAGCACGACGATGGCGAGGATGATCGCCGATTCCAGGAAGTTGAAGCTTTCCGGAGAGACGAAGCCCTGACGCACCGCGAAGAAGGACCCGGCGAACCCGCCGAACATCGCGCCGATGGCGAAGGCCGTCAGCTTGGTGTTGGTGGTGTTGATGCCGAGCGAGCGGCAGGCAATCTCGTCCTCGCGCAAGGCTTCCCACGCGCGGCCGATGGGCAGGCGGCGCAGGCGCATCGTGACGAAGTTCGTCAGGAGCGCGAGGCCCAGGATGAGATAGTAGAGGAAGATGTAGCGGTGCATCGCATTGAAATCGAGCCCGAACAGCGCGGCAAACCCGTCATCACCCGAGGTGAAGGGCACGCCGAAGAAGGTCGCGCGCGGGATCGACGAGATGCCTGCGCCGCCATTCGTCAGGTCCACCCAGTTGATGAGAACGAGGCGGATGATCTCACCGAAGGCGAGGGTGACGATGGCGAGATAGTCGCCACGCAGACGCAGCACCGGGAAGCCGAGGATCATGCCCCAGAACGCGGCGAGAATGCCGGCGAGGGGCAGGCAGATCCAGAACGACAGGCCGAAGGTCGTCGATAACAGCGCGTAGGAATAGGCCCCCACCGCGTAGAATGCGACGTAACCGAGATCGAGCAGGCCGGCGAGGCCGACGACGATGTTCAGACCCCATCCAAGCATCACATAGGTGAGGATGAGGATGCCGAGATCGACGAAGTAACGGGATTCGTTCAGGCCGCCCTGCACCAGATAAACCAGGAGAGGGAAGCTGAGCGCGACGCCGAGGAACAGCGGGATCGCAAAACGCGAAACCTTCTGATAGGCGCTCGGCTCCGCATGGACCGGCTCTGTTGCCTGATGCGGATCGGGGAGGGCCTTGCGCGACGCTTTGGTCGCGAGGAAGGCGTGTTCGAGAACGCGCAGCACGAAGATGATGCCGACGACAGCCGCCACCAGCCACCAGCGCGAGGCGAGAAACAGCTCGCCGCCGTTCTGCTCGGTCTTGTAGGACAGGATCGGGATCGACAGGGCAAGCGTGATCAGCGCGGTCTTGAAGGCGTCCTTGAGGGCCGCCTGGAGGTTGAAGCGGCTCGGTACCTGAGTTTCCTCGGCCGAGCTGGTCGTAATGGAAGGAGCATTCATGGACGGGCTCCTTAGACTTTTTCGACTTCAGGCCGTCCGAGAATACCGGAGGGCATGAAGATCAGAACGATGGCGAGGATCGAGAAGGCCGCCACGTCTTTGTACTCGATGGAGAAATAGGCCGACCAGAAGGTCTCGATCAGGCCGATGATCAGCCCACCGAGAACCGCGCCGGGCAGGGAGCCGATGCCACCGAGCACGGCCGCCGTGAACGCCTTCACGCCCGGCACGAAGCCGTCGTTGAAGCTCACCACGCCGTAGTTCAGGAGGTACATGGTGCCCGCCACCGCTGCCAACGCCGCGCCGATGACGAAGGTCAGTGAGATCGTGCGGTCCACGTTGATGCCGAGCAGTGCGGCCATCTTGCGGTCCTGCTCGCAGGCGCGCTGGGCGCGGCCGAGCGAGGTCTTCTGAACCAGGTACCAGAAGACGGTCAAAAGCACCGCCGTCGTCAGCATGATGATGATCTGCTTGTAGGACAGCGCGACATTGTAGCCGCTCTCGCCCTGGAAGAGCACGATTACGTCGCGCACCATCGGCGGCGTCGGCTTGTTGCGCGCGCCCTGCGCGACCTGCACGAAGTTGGACAGGAAGATCGACACGCCGATGGCCGAGATCAGCGGTGCGAGGCGGAAGGAGCCACGCAGCGGCCGGTAGGCGATCCGCTCGATGGCCCAGCCCCAGAGGGAGGTGAGCACCATCGCGATGACGAGAACAATCAGGAGCGCCAGCGCCACGGAGGAAATCCCGAGCCATGTGGTCAGGATTAAGAAGAAGATGAGCGCGATGAAAGCCGAGAGCATGAAGACGTCGCCGTGGGCGAAGTTCACCATGCCGATGATGCCGAACACCATCGTATAACCAATAGCGATGAGGCCGTAGATCGACCCCAGCGTCAGCCCATTAATGAGCTGCTGCACAAAAATATCCATGTCCTGCCCTTGCCCCTCTGGATGGGGTCGTTGTTGGGATACGTCTCAGCAAAGCACGATGTGGGGTCGAGGCCAAGCCGGACGTAAGGTGGGGTGTCTAGCAAACCGGGATGCCTCCGACAATTCTCCGTTAAGTTTCCTATCAATAAGTCTGATAGGATAGAAATGTGGGCTAAACCCCGGGAAAAACTTCAAAAAATTTCGGATGGCGACCATATGTCGTTTATGGTCTTGTGCTTCGCCTCAAAGGGTGGGAGAGGCTTTTCGTAGACGATGTCGAAGATGCAGCCTCATCCCGAATCCCCTGCCGATTCCCCGGCCATCACCGTTTCCGGACCCGATGCGGCTCTCTTTCGCGAGGGCATGAGCCGCGTTGCTGCGGCCGTCCACATCGTCGCGACGGACGGACCGGCTGGCAGGGCCGGTTTTACGGCGACGGCGGTGACGCCGGTCACCGACAGCCCGGCGACGCTCCTCGTCTGCGTCAACACGGCCGGCCGGTCGACCCAGGCGCTCCTCGCCAACCGGGTATTTTCCGTCAACACGCTCGGGGCCGGTGAGTCCGCCCTGGCGGATATTTTTGCCGGACGGACAGACCTTCACGGCAAGGACCGTTTCAGCGTCGGGCAATGGGGCCTCTGCGCCACCGGCGCGCCTCTTCTGATGACAAGCCTCGTCTCGTTCGATTGCCGCCTCGTCGATGCGCGGGTTGTCGCCACGCACCATGTGCTGATCGGCGAGATCGACGGCATCCGCCTTGGCGAATCCGGCCCAGCGCTGGTTTACCAGGGGCGCCTCTACCGTAACCTTTAGAAGTCTATTCCTTCAACGTCCGTGGCCCCTGCGGCGCGTAGGGGCTCCATCCGGTCAGCTGGACGAATCCATCCCGCGCGGCGACCAGGAGGTGCTTGCGGTGCCGATGGACGAGGGTGCCGGGGCGATAGCTGTGCGCTTCCTGCCAACCCGACGCTTCCCAGACATAGATGTAGCGGGAATTGACCTGCGCGAAGGTTTCGATGGAGCCAAAGGCGCGGACGGTGCGGAGGATGTCGGACACGTCGCGCCACCAGTCGAGCGTCCGCTGAGGCTGGGTCATGCGCGGCCAATAGGTGCCGGGCCCTTGCGGCATGGCCTGCGTCCAGAGCGATGGAAGATCGTTGGCAAGAGCATTCGCGGCGCGCTTTGCGGCCATCTGGCATTTGGCCAAAAGCGTGTCGTGCGTCTCGACCGGGCTTAGCGGGAAAAGCTCTTGCGCGACGATGGGGCCGGTGTCGAAGGTCGGGTCGAGAAGGTGGACCGTCACGCCCCATTCCGGCACTGCATCGAGAATGGCCTGGAAGAGCGGGTAGGGGCCGCGCCCCAGAGGCAGCGGTGAGGGATGGAAATTGACGGCGAAGGGAAGGTAGCGCTCCCAACCCTTGATGAGCCATGGATAGCCCGCAACGATGAGAGCCTCGCAGCGCGCGGATTTCAGGCTGGCGAGATCCGCCGGCTGAATGCGTGAGAGTTGGACAGGCACCTTCAGCGCCCGGGCGCGGGCGAGCGTCGCGTCGTTGAAATCATAGATGCCGTCGCAGGGGCGGCTGAAAAGCTTCACGGGTTCCCAGCCCCTGTCGAGCAGGGTCTCGAAAACGTCTCCGAGAAAATCGATGCCGGCGAAAGCGAAGCGCATGTTCTGCTTTATGCCTCAAGCATGCCCTCGATCAAAAGGCGGGGTGCGACATCACTCCACATCATTGGCGAAGGCGCGACGGACGCTCGCATTCCCGCTGTCGCATCAAGTTGATCCTCCTCAATGGGAGCGCGCGGCGCCCCTTTTACGTTGACCGGATTGCGAAGGAGAAGCGCATGCGGATCGATCCCCTCAAAGTCGGACTTGCTGTGGGTTTGCTGTTGGGGGGCTGGCACGCGTGTTGGTCGCTTCTCGTGGCGCTGGGCTGGGCGCAGGCTGTGGTCGATTTCGTGCTGTGGATTCACTTCATCCAGCCGATCTATGTGATCGGGCCCTTCAGCCTCACGCGGGCGGTGCTTCTCGTGGCCATCACCGGGGCGATCGGCTTCGTCATCGGCGCAGCTTTTGCTGCGATCTGGAACCGTCTGCGCCGCCGGCCGAGCGCGACCGTCTCGGTTCTTTCGGAGGTGCGCAAATCCAACGATTTCAAATCGCGGCGTTAGCGTCGCGTTTGGCTTGCTGCGAGCAGTGGCCTGTTGCGCATGAAGGCGCGGAAGGTCGCGTTGTTGTGTAGCGCTGTTTCGCCTGCGCCGATCACCGTATCCAGAGTGGCGGGATCGAGCTGGAAGCGGGTCGGCACCTTGTCGAGCTCGCGCCGCAGCTCCGGTCCCGCGTCATCGAAAGAAACGCGGCCCACGGTGAATGCGACGTCGTCGCATTTCCAGCCGTTGAGCGTGCCGCGCAGCGCTACAACCTCGTGGTTCGGCAGCGAGCAGCGCCAGCGCCGGATGTCGCTTTCCCAATCGCGCATGATGGTGGTGAAGTAGTCGTAACCCTTGTAGACGCCTGAATCGATGGCGACGTCGGTCACGATGCCCGCGAGTTCCATGCCGGTCGGCGAGGCAAGCTTGCTCGGCCATTCGCCTGCGGGGCCGCGTCCTGCATCAACCACGAGGAACAGGAAACGCTTGACCCGCACGGCCTGCTCCGCCGTCATCGGCATGTAGGGCCGGTCGCGGTTGGTCCGTGCGACGGCAAGCGAGTGGATGCCGAAGTTATCCGTCAGCCCACCATCGAGAAGCTTCACATAGTGGAAGTGCTCGGGGTCCTGCCGGTAGCGCGTCATCGCGGCGGCGCTGGCGCGCAGGGTTGCGGGGGCTGTTTTGTCGGCGAGTCCACGTTGGAGCCACGCGGGAACGTGTCCGCCGCAAGCGCCGCCGAAATTCTCCACGTTCATGGGAACGAAAAGGCCCGGCACCGCCGCGGAGGCGGCCACCGCCTCCGAGAGGCGCACCTTGCTCAAGTCGCTGCAGAGCGTGCTGAAGGTGATGGGCTCGAAGACGAACGGCACGCGGTTATAGATGTCCGATGCCGCAATCCACACGAGCGGGCGCTTGCGCGCGAAAAGATCGGCATAGGTTGCGCCGTCGAACAGGTTCTCATCGAGCCAGCGCGGAAACTTCGAGCGGTCATTGACGCCGCCGTCGTGCACGATCCGCAGCACGTTCGCAAGGGAGACATCGGCGTCGAAACCCTGCTCGGCATTGCGTTCAAGGAAGCGGCTGCGGAACGTGGGCAAGCCCTCGCGGCCCTTAAGGCCGAAATAAGCGGCGGTGACCGAGCCGCCTGAGACGCCGGAGATCAGATCGATCATATCCGTCATCCGCTGGCGGCCATTCTCGGCCACGATTTCATGCCGGTCGAGTTCGTTCAGCACGCCATAGGAAAAGGCCGAAGCGCGCATGCCGCCGCCGGAAAAGGCCACGCCGACGACGGTCTCCCCGAACTGGTCGGGACCCAGTGGCCAGCTGCGCTGGTCGGCGACCCGGGTAATGGGCTCGTTTAGGGGCGCGTGGGTCAAATCGCCGGAACACGCCGACAATGCCAGCGCCGTCGCACCCGCGAGCGCCCATCGCTTGAACCCGCCCAGCCCCATGGTCATGCTCTTCGCCCCCAACGGAAGGGCGAAATACGATGCGCGGCGAAAAGTCTCAATAGCTGAGCATCAAGTCTTCACGAGACTTTTGGCTTGGCTCTTGTTTCCTTCCCCCTGCGGCTATCGGTATCGTCATCCGGCTCTTGGGGAACTCCGAAGTGTGGTGACAATTTAACCTTGAGCATGGACCCTCAGAACTGCGCCGCCAAGGCGGAGCCTCTTCGATCCCGTCAGGCGGACTACGTCTGGTCCAGAGGAGGTCTTATGGCGTCCAAGGACTTCATTCGTCAGCTGGAGGGCTATGGGCTGACGACGGCGAGCATTCTTTATCGGATGCCCGACCATCCCTCATTCCTGCAAACCTTCATCTGGCAGGATTACGACCTGGCTCCCGAGTTTCCGATGCTGCTCAAATTCCTCAACTTCTGGCAACGCGAGCTGGCGGGGCCGCTGCATTCGGTCACGGTGAGCCATTCGCACCTCATCCGGCCCGCCGAATTCCGGGCCATCCAGGGCGAGATCAGCATTCATTGAGCAGGATCGAGACGGGAACAGAACCGGGAGTCTTGGCCCAGAGACGCAACTCGGGTAGAGAAGCCCTCTCTTTGAGCGTCCCTCGAACCTCCCAGGGCTCCTTGTCCTCAAACGCGCGCACCTCGCAGATCCTTCTTGCCCTGGCCTCGCAGCCGGGCGAGCGCTTGACCGTGCGGGACATCATGGCCGTACTGCAGGACCGCGCCTTCGCCGTGCTGGTGGTGCTGCTCGGCTTGCCGAACTGCCTTCCCATGCCGCCGCCGATCCCATTGATCTGCGGGCTTCTGCTGACGCTCGTGGCCATCCAGATCATGTTCGGCCGCCCGACGCCCTGGTTGCCGGGCCAGCTCCTCAACCGGTCTATCGCGCGCACCGACATCGAACGAGCGGTCGCCCGCGCCATGCCGGCCTTCCGGCGGCTTGAGCGCCTGTCCCGGCCCCGGCTGACCTTTCTGGACACGCCCATCACCATGCGTCTCATGGGGCTGGTGATCCTGGTGATGGCTCTGGGTCTGCTCTTTGCGCCGCCCTTCGTGGGACAGATCCCCATGGGGCTGGCGGTCTGCCTCGTCGGCCTGGGGCTGGTGGAGCGCGACGGCGTGGTGGTGATCGGCGGCCTCGTCATCGGCGCCATCGGCCTGACGATCAGCCTCGGCTTCGTCTATGCGATCCTGTCGGGGCTAGAGAGTATTTTTTAGAAAGCCCCAGTCGGCGCCCGTGTCATCCGTCTCTCGATTCCGTCACAGAGGCACAACGAGGTTGAGTACGCTGAAAAGAGCAGGTTGACCATCAATGTCTGCTGCTTCTCAGAGCTTAAAAGGATCGAGCGGAGAGCTGGCAGATCGGTCTTGCAGGTCAAACCGCCATCAAAACTCAGGCAGAACGGTCCGAAAATGCTGCCGTCATGAAACTGCTGAATCTGCTTAGGGGGCAGATCGGCCGCCAACCCGGCGCTTGCCGCGAGCAAAACGTAGCCGCTGACGATCCCGATAGGGCCAAGTCTCGATGTCATGCGCCAAGCGTAGCAACGAATGGCGTCAATACAATCTTGTTTAGTCACCGTCAGATCAACTGCAGCCCCTTCAGGCTCGCGTGCCCTTCGCGCCCCACGATGATGTGGTCGTGGACCGTGATGCCGAGGGGCTTGGCGACGTCGATGATTTCGCGGGTCATCTTCACGTCGGCCGAGGAGGGTGTCGGGTCGCCGCTCGGGTGGTTGTGGACCAAAATCAACGCCGAGGCCGAGAGTTCGAGCGCCCGCTTCACCACTTCGCGGGGATAGACGGGCGTGTGGTCGACGGTGCCGGATTGCTGTACCTCGTCGGCGATCAGCGCGTTGCGCTTGTCGAGAAAGAGCAGGCGGAACTGTTCCTTGTCCATGAACGCCATGGCGGCGCGGCAATAGTCCAGCACCGAGGTCCAGGAGGATAGAACGGGCCTTTTCGCCACCTCGCCCTTGATAAGACGGCGCGCGGACGCCTCGACGATCTTCAGGTCGGTGACGACGCTCTCGCCGAGGCCGGCCACCTCCATCAACCGGGCAGGGGAGGCTGCAAGCACCTCGGCGAAGGAGCCGAAGCGTTTCAAAAGCTCCTTGGCGATGGGCTTCACGTCCCGGCGCGGGATGGAGCGGAATAGGACGAGTTCCAGAAGTTCGTAATCGGGCAGTGCATCGCCGCCGACGTCCGAGAAGCGGGCTCGGAGGCGGTCGCGGTGACCGTGATAATGAGGCGTGTCGTCAGCGCTCATGCTTTCCCGTTACTCTTCGCCCGCGTTGTTCCAGGCAATCGAATCTGGTTCGTGAGATACAATATTGCAGTTTGAGTTTGAAGCGACCGCAAGCCGGGCGCTCAAGTCCCGGCATCACAATTGATCTGCAATCGCCGCGGCAGTTTCCTTGCCCGTGGCAACGGGCACGATCTCGAAGCCTGCAAGGTCGCACCATGCGGCGACCCAACGCTGGAGCAAGGTCACGTCATCGCAGCGCATGAGCTGAAAGCAACGCGTGTAATCGGCTGAAACCCAGCTATCGACGAATTCGAGACCGTCCGGCATCTGCCGGCCTTTCTCGCGAAAGCGCCTGTAAACCGCCTTCGGGTCCTGGCCGAAGGTCTCGATCACCATGAACAACACTGACGGCCTCCCCAGCTGGCATGGCTGGAAGGTGCCGCATTCCTTCGGGTAGGTAAATAAGCCTGACCCGTCAGGCCGCAGCGTAGGGCGGCTTGTCCAAGCCCTTCGGCGACAGCGTGAAAATCTCCACGCCTGTCTCCGTGACGCCGACCGTGTGCTCGAACTGGGCCGAGAGGGAACGGTCGCGGGTCACGGCGGTCCAGCCGTCGGAGAGCACCTTCACCTGCGGGCGGCCCAGATTGATCATGGGCTCGATGGTGAAGAACATGCCCGGCTTCAGCTCCACGTTATAGGCCGGCTCCACGTAATGCAGGATCGTCGGCGAATCGTGGAAGACCCGGCCGAGGCCGTGGCCGCAGAAATCCCGCACAACGGAGCAGCGCTCGGCTTCCGCGTAGGTCTGGATCGCTGCGCCGATATCGTTGGTCGTCGCGCCAGGGCGGACTGCGGCGATGCCGCGCAGCAGGCTTTCATAGGTGATCTCGCACAGGCGCTGCGCCCGGCGCGGAACGTCGCCGACATAGTACATGCGGCTGGAATCGCCGTGCCATCCGTCGAGAATGACGGTCACGTCGATGTTCATGATGTCCCCGTCGCGGAGCGGCTTGTCGTTGGGGATGCCGTGGCAGACGACGTGGTTGATCGAAGTGCAGATCGTCTTGGTATAGCCGCGATAATGCAGGCAGGCGGGATAAGCCCCGTGGTCGCGGATGAAATCGAAGGTGAGCTTGTCCAGAGCCTCGGTGGTGACGCCGGGAGCGACCTTGTCGACGAGCATGTCGAGCGCTTCCGCCGCTAGGCGTCCCGCGCGGCGCATCCCTTCGAAGGCCTCGGGGCCATGCAGGGGAATTTCGGCCGCCCGCTTACGCTCAATAACGTCGGTATCAGTCATCATAGGTCCTTGGAAACGTAGGCCCGAATGTAGGGATCGGCGCGTCCGACGCAAGCAAAGACATCATGCACACGCTTGCGAATGAAGCGCGAGGGTGTCATGAGCACCCCGCATTCGCTTTGTTTGCCGGTATTGGACTTCTCCATAATGAACGATTTTGGCCCATTTGGCACCCTTTCTCCTTCAGGTTTTACCCGCTGGGTGATCGAGCGCACGCGCGCCATGCCGGAAGGGTGGGCGACCCGCCGCCTGGCCCTCATGCTGCGCCGGCTTGTGGTGCAGTCGCTGAATGGCTCGCCGATCGATCTCGAGACGTTCGGCATCAAGATGCGCCTGCACCCCTATAACAACGTCTGCGAGAAGCGCATTCTCCTCACCCCCCATTATTTCGACCCTGAGGAACTCGCCCTGCTGGCGACCCGGATCAAGGACGGCTTCACCTTCGTCGATGTGGGCGCGAATGTCGGCTGGTACGCGCTGTTCGCCGCCAGCAAGGCCGGGGCGTCCTCGCGCATTCTGGCGGTGGAGCCGCAGCCGGAAATCTTTGACCGCCTGACCTTCAATATCAGCCAGAACCCCTTCGGCACCGTGAAGGCCGTCGCCTGCGCGGTGGCCGACAAGACCGGCGAGCTGACCCTCTTCCTCGACCCCAACAACCGCGGCGAATCGAGCGTGAAGATCGTCAGTTCGAGCCAGACCGACGCCATCCGCGTTCCGGCCGTTACTCTGCTCGATCTTTTCGAGCGGGAGGGTTTTGCCCATGTCGATGCGGTCAAGCTTGATGTGGAAGGGGCGGAGGACCTGATCCTCGACCCGTTCTTCCGCGATGCGCCCGAGGCGCTCTACCCCTCACTCTTCATCATCGAGGACGGGCGCGAAAGCTGGCAGATCGACTTGCCGAAGCTCTTGGAGGGCAAGGGTTACAAGCTCATCATGCAGACGCGGATGAATCTGGTTTTCGAGCGGAAGTGACGCCGGTCACCGCAGCGTGACGATCTCCACCGGGTGGTCGATCACGACTTCCTCCGGCGTGATCCGACAGACATAGGCGTAGGACTCAACACCCATCGCAAGCGCGTGGCGGAAGGCCTTGTCGTAGGCGGGGTCGATGTCCCGCGCCACGTCGAAGCGGTCGGCCTCCATCTGGATCACATAGACCAGAGCGGCCCGTGCGCCCGCCGCAACCATATCCACAAGCTCATAGAGGTGCTTGGCGCTCCTTGCCGCGATGCAATCGGGAAACTCGGCAAAGCCTGGTTGGCGCATCAGGTGGCAGTTCTTGACCTCGAGGTAACAGGGCGGCGCGCCGTCCTTCTCCAACAGGAAGTCGATGCGGCTGTTCCTGCCATATTTCACCTCCGGCCGGATGCGGTCGTAGCCGGTGAAGGGGGCGAGTTGGCCTGCCCGTAGGGCCTCCGCGACCAGAAGGTTGGGACGTGAGGTGTTGATGCCCACCAACTGCTTCGGTCCACCGCCTGCCGCCACTTCCACAAATTCCCAGTTGTATTGCAGCTTGCGCTTGGGGTTCGTGGCGCGGGAGAGCAGGACGCGGCTTCCCGGCTCCTTCAGGCCCAGCATCGCGCCGGGATTGGCGCAGTGGACCGTCACCTGCTTTCCGTCCGGCAGGACAACGTCGGCGAGAAAGCGCTTGTAGCGCTCGATCAGACGGCCTTCGAGGAGAGTTTCGGCAAAACGCATGGGGTTCACTCAGGTCTCGGGCTTCCGTAACAGGGGAGAAGCCCTGCCTTCAACCGAAGGCTTGCTTGAGAAATGCCGTTTCGGGCGCTAAACGCCTTGAAAAAGGATCGTTTTGGCATGGCCGCTCCCATCACAGCCGCCCTTCTCATCATCGGCGATGAGATTTTGTCGGGCCGCACCAAGGACAAGAATATCGGCTATATCGCCGAGTATCTGACCGGCGTCGGCATCGACTTGTGCGAAGTCCGCATCGTGCCCGACGTGGAGGATGAGATCGTCGCGGCGCTCAATTCGCTACGCCAGCGCTACACCTATCTCTTCACCACCGGCGGTATCGGCCCGACCCATGACGACATCACCGCCGATGCGGTGGCCCGCGCCTTCGGCGTCGGCATCGATCACGATCCTCGCGCCGTCGCCATGCTGCGCGAACGCTACCAGCCGCACGAGCTGAACGAGGCGCGTCTGCGGATGGCGCGCATCCCGGATGGGGCCGACCTCATCGAGAACCCGATTTCCAAGGCGCCCGGCTTCAAGATCGGCAATGTGTTCGTTATGGCGGGCGTGCCCGCGATCATGCAGTCCATGCTCGACACCATCGCGCCGACGCTTCAGACCGGGGCGCGCATGCTGGCCGAGACTATTGAGGCCGAGGGGCTCGCCGAGGGCAACTATGCCGCGGGTCTGGCCGACATTGCCTCCGCCCATCCAGGCGTTTCCATCGGGTCCTACCCGTCCTTTTCCACCAGCGGCTTCCGCAATCAGATCGTCGTGCGGGGCAGGGACCCCGTCGCCGTCGCGCGCGCCGTTGCCGCCGTCCAGGATCTGCTCCATCGCCTCAAGAGCGATGGGGTGCCACATTAACCTAGCCCCAACGAGTGCGCCGATGTCTCCGACCTCTCCAAAAGCCTTCCCCGTCTCCTGGGATCAGTTTCACCGCGATGCGCGGGCGCTTGCGTGGCGTCTGGCTTCCGCAGGCCCGTTCGAGGCCATCGTCTGCATCACACGCGGCGGCCTCGTTCCGGCGGCCATCGTGGCGCGCGAGCTTGACGTGCGGCTCATCGAGAGCGTCTGCATCGCGAGCTATCACGACTACAAGAACCAGGGCGAGTTGCATGTGCTCAAAGACATCGCGCCCTCCATCAAGGCTCTCGGCGACGGCAAGGGGAAGGGCGTTCTCGTCATCGACGACCTGACCGACACCGGCAAGACGGCCAAGATCGTGCGCGACATGCTGCCGAACGCCCATTTCGCCGCCGTTTACGCCAAGCCCGCGGGACGTCCGGTGATCGATACTTTTGTCACGGAAGTGAGCCAGGATACGTGGATCTATTTCCCGTGGGATATGGGCCTCGCCTATCAGGCCCCGATCCGCGAGGGTTCGGCTGGCTGACAAAGCCCGTAAGGAGGAGACGCCGTGGCTGATTTCGATATCGCGCGCACGCGCAAAAGCCTGTTCAGCGCTCTCCTCGATGCCAGGGACACCTTTGGGCGCGACAAGATCGCGCTCGAGGATCTGGAACGCCAGCCGATCAGCTTCGGCCGCCTCGTGCTGGCCGCGCTGCTTCTCGGTCGTAAGTTGGCCGCTTTGACGAAAGAGCGCGAGCGTGTGGCGGTGCTGTTGCCGAACGTGCAGGGCATCGCGGTCACGCTCTTCGGGCTCAATGCCTTCGGGCGCGTTCCGGCGTTTCTGAACTTCACGGCGGGCCTGAAGAACCTGAAAGCCGCCTGCGAGCTGGCGCAGATCGAAACTATCGTGACCTCGCACCGCTTCGTCGAGCAGGGCAAGCTCGACGATATTGTTGCGGCTTTGGGTGAGGGGCGGCGGATCGTCTGGCTGGAAGAGGTGCGCGCCTCGATCACCAGTCTCGACAAGATTCGCGCCCTAGTGGAGAGCTGGTTCGCGCGGCGCGTCCATGCGCCGGCGGGCGTGCAGCCTGACGATCCCGCCGTCGTGCTCTTCACCTCCGGCTCGGAGGGCAAGCCGAAAGGCGTCGTGCTGTCCAACGCGAACCTCGTCGCCAATGCCTATCAGGTGAAGGCCCATGCGGGCGGCGTACTGACGCCGGACGACGTCTTCTTCAACCCGCTGCCGATCTTCCATTCCTTCGGCCTGACGGCGGGTCTGCTGACGGCGGTACTCAACGGCATGAAGAGCGTGCTCTATCCAAGCCCGCTTCATTATCGGCAAATTCCGAAGCTGATCGCCGGCACGCGCGCCACCATCGTGCTTGCCACCGACACCTTTCTCCAGGGCTATGCCCGCGCCGCCGACGAGAACGACTTGAAAAGCGTGCGCTACGTCATCGCCGGCGCCGAGCGCGTGAAGGAGGAAACGCGAAAGCTTTGGGGACGCTACGGCACCGTCATTCTGGAAGGATATGGCGCGACCGAATGCGCGCCTGTGCTCGCGGTCTCTCTCCCGGATAAAAACCGCGTCGGCTCGGTGGGGGCGTTCCTGCCGGGGATCGAGTGGCGGCTCGAGCCTGTCGAGGGCATCCACGAGGGCGGGCGGCTGCATGTACGCGGCCCGAACGTGATGAAGGGCTATCTCAGCCCCGAGCGTCCGGGCGGAATCGAGACTCCCACCGAGGGATGGCACGACACAGGCGATATCGTCGCCGTCGATGACGGGTTGATCACCATTCTCGGCCGCGCCAAGCGCTTCGCGAAGGTCGGCGGGGAAATGATCTCGCTCGCCGCTATCGAGGCGATGGTGCAGGGTCTGTGGCCCGACGCGAACCACGTGGTCGTCGCCTTGCCCGACCCGCGTAAGGGCGAGCAGATCGTTCTCGTCACCGAAAAGCCCGATGCGGACCGCGACGTGCTTCTGGCCCATGCGCGGGAGCAGGGCTTTCCGGAGCTTTGGGTTCCCAAGGCCATTCTGGTGTCGCCTCTTCCCGTTCTCGGCTCCGGCAAGGTGGACTACGCCGCCGCCGTGGAAATGGCGCGTCGGCTTCAGGCGATGCTTTAGGCTTGGCACAATCCCGCGCGTGCGGCGTTCTTATTGCGTACGGCATCCCCTGGCGGATCGACGTCATGAAGCACTTGAAATCCTGGGCGATCATCGTGGCCGTGACGGCCTTTGCGACCGGTGCACAGGCCCAGCGGCCCCTCACGACCGCCATGCCCTGCTTCCAGGCGCAGAGGATCGTAGCCTCGCGCGGTGCGGCGGTGCTCGGCACTGGCCCCTATACCTACGATCGCTTCGTACGGGACCTCTCGTTCTGCCAGGTCAACGAATATCTTCAGCCTGCCTGGGTGCCCGCGCGCGACACGCCTCAATGCTTTGTGGGGTATCGCTGCAAGACCGGCCCGCGCGAGTTGTTTGATTTCTGAAACTGACACGCCCTTATCGCAGTAAAGAGGCTCCCCAAAGCTTGGGAAGCCCATCGATTCTAGAAAAATCGTCTCAACTTAGACTTTCGAATGGGTTTCCCTAGGGGCATGGCGGCCGTCCCGTGTCGGAAGGTCTTCACAATTACTGTTGGAATTTTGACACACCTCTCGGTAGAAATCGCGAGAATTGCCCCATTTTGTCCTCTTTTTGGGCAAAACGCCCGCAACTTCGCCAAAACCGAGCTTGGCCGCGATTGCCTCCGATCCTGAGGTGGGTATTGTTACCTTAGGCATTGGAGGTACCACCTCCAGCGCAGCGAAATTTTTGGAGAATCCCAATGAAGCTCGTTAAGAGCCTAATGCTCGGATCGGTCGCGGGGCTTGCTGGTGTCGTCGGCGCTCAGGCTGCCGATTTGCCGGCGAAGAAGGCTGCTCCGGTTGAGTACGTGCGCGTCTGCACCACTTACGGTGAAGGCTTCTTCTACATTCCTGGCACGGAAACCTGCCTGCGCGCCGGTGGCCGCGTCCGCGCCGATTATGTGTATGCCCAGCCGTTCAACCGCGCGGATGATGCCTTCGGCTTCCGTGCTCGCGGCCGTATCCAGCTCGATGCCCGCACAGCGACCGCTTACGGGCTGCTGCGCACCTTCGTCCGCTTCGAGATCACCCGCGATTCCGGCACGCCGCTCTTCGCGACCGGCCGCATCGGCACCACGCCTGACGTCAACGAGGCCTTCATCCAGTTCGGCGGCCTGACCGCCGGTCGTGTGACGACCTTCTTCGACAACGGCGACTTGCCGACCGAGCACATGGGCACCCTGCGCTTCTCCGACTCGCCGGACGTGGACCTGCTCGCCTACACCTTCACCTTCGGCGACAACTGGTCGGCCACGATCTCGATCGAAGACGGTCTTGAGCGCCGCGACAACGGCCTTGTCGGCAGCCCGTTCGGCCTGGTCCCCGCTGGCCAGCGCATGCCCGACGTCGTCGCCAACGTGAAGTACACCGGTACCTGGGGTACGGCTCAGCTCTCCGGCGCGGTTCACCAGATCCGCAGCGCGGTCCTGACCAACGGCGTGTTCGTTTCGCCGATCCTCGGCTCGATCCCCGACACCGAATACGGCTTCGCCGTGCAGGGTAACGTCGGCGTCAACCTGCCGATGCTCGGCGCGGGCGATGCGGCCTGGGTCAACGTGGCCTATGCCAACGGCGCTCTCGGCTACATCACCGGCGGCTCGACCGATGGCCTCTCGACCGGCATCCTCAACGTCCTGCTCGTCGACGCGTTCGTGAACCCGACCACGGGCGATCTCAGCCGCGGCCGTGGCTGGTCGGTGGCCGGTGGCTACCGCCACTTCTGGACCCCGCAAATCCGTCAGGCGATCTTCGGCTCCTACGCCCGGTTCGACTACTCGGCGCAGGCTCGTGAGGTGGGCCTTCCGGACTTCACCGAAACCCGCCTCGGCACCAACATCTTCTGGACCCCGGTCAGCGGTCTCGACTTCGGCGCCGAAGTCATCTGGGTTCGCCTGGATCCCCATGGTCGCGTCGAGGGCCCGAACGGACGCCTCGTCAGCTCCGACCACGCTTGGGAAGGCCGCCTGCGCGTGCAGCGCGACTTCTAAGCGAAGTCTCACGACAACAATCGAAAAACCCCGGTGGCGACACCGGGGTTTTTCTTTTCATCGGCTATGGAAACGCGGATCAGGGCTTGAGGTGGGCCACCGCCCTTCATGGCCGCGCGATGTGCCACGCACCGGCGACACCATCGCCCGTCGCTTCGCCGGGCTTCGTGTCCTTGCTCCAGTGATAGACCGGCTTGCCCTGATATGCCCATTGCTTCGATCCATCGTCGCGGGCGATCACCGTCCAATGCCCGCTGCTCTTCGCGTCGGCGGCAGCGGCGAGAGGCGGCCAGTTCTGCGCGCACACGCCCGTGCAGTTCGATTTGCCCGCCGCGTCGCGGTCATAGACATAGAGGGTC
Organism: Microvirga terricola; assembly: GCF_011777495.1. Taxonomy (GTDB): domain Bacteria; phylum Pseudomonadota; class Alphaproteobacteria; order Rhizobiales; family Beijerinckiaceae; genus Microvirga; species Microvirga terricola. The sequence goes on from NZ_JAATJS010000002.1 coordinate 790,896, forward strand.
ATTCCCTTGGCAGCATCGACCAGGGCCTTGCCCTTGCTGGTCTCGCTTTCCTTTCCTTGAGCGAAAGCCGGCTGCGCGGCGAGAATTCCTCCCGCGATCGCGACGGCCACAAAACCGAATTTGAGCATCGATCCCTCCCGAGCGTGTCAGATCCCTTTTCAGAAATGTGCGACGCTGCGATTTGTGCCTCACCCATCCCTGGCCAAGAAGAAGTAGGAGGGAAGGGGGACGCGGAAAGATGTCCGGTCCTGTTCATCGGCAATTCAAGGGCCGGGCCTCACTCTCCCGCCGCACCAGTGATGAGACATGACAGGAGATGGTTGTGACGGGTGCATTCGACCGAAGAGGGTTTGTCGTCATCGCTCCCGCCCTGTTCGCGGGCGCGCTCGGCGGCTGCGCGGCCAGCGCCGACTTCACCTATGGCGAGTTCCAATACGGTCCCGGCTATCAGACCGAGCGGGTCTATGGGCGGCGGGTCTATGGCGACACCAGCCAGGGCCTCGCAAGCGAAGCCTGCCGGGGCGCTGTGCGGCGGCATGTGAATGCGTCCGGAGAGACCGTTGTCACCGACAACCGCGCCTGCGACCGGATGCCTTGAATGAAGGTCCTGAGCGAATGGGGCATGGCCGGAGTCGAGACGCTCCGGCAGCGGTCGATGTTCTCATCATCGTCGATACCCTGTCCTTCTCGACCGCCGTCGATGTGGCAGTCTCGCGAGGCGCCATCGTCTATCCGTTTTCGTACGGCGACCATAAGGCGGCGCAGGCCGAGGCGGATCGCGTCGGAGCCGTGCTCGCCCATCCCCGGCGGGCCGCTGGCGGACAGTTCAGCCTCTCGCCGGTCAGTCTCGCGGGCCTTTCTGCGAGGGCGAAGCTCGTTCTTCCATCCCCCAACGGCTCGCGCCTCTCCGCCGCATGCAATGGCATCCCAGCTCTCGCCGGTTGTCTGCGAAACGCGGACGCGGTCGCGAAAGCCGCTCGCGAGGTCGCGGGGAGCGGCATCATTGGCGTCGTGCCTGCCGGAGAGCGCTGGCCCGATGGAAGCTTACGCCCGGCCATCGAGGATCTGTTGGGCGCGGGCGCGATCATCGACCGGATCGCCTTGCCCTGTTCGCCGGAAGCGAAAGTTTTTCGCGACGCCTATCGCAGCGCGGGTCAAAGCCTCAACCGCCTCATCCGAGACTCGCTCTCAGGCCGCGAATTGACGGAAGCTGGCTATGTCGGGGATGTGGAAATCGCGCTGGAGCAGAACGTCAGCGCTTTCGCGCCACGGCTCATCGACGGCGCCTATCGCGCGGGCTGAAAACTCAATCCAAAATCTTGCGCATGAAGAAGCGCGGATAGATCGGCGGCGGGCCGTCGAGCTGGCCAAAAACCTCGAAGCCGAAGCGCTCATAGAACGGGCGGGCCTGGAAGCTGTAGGTGTCGAGCCACATGTGGTGGCACCCCCGCCACCGCGCCTCAGCCTCCGCCGCCTCCATCAGACGCGAGCCAACGCCCGTGCCGCGCATGATCTCCGGCACGATCAGCATGTCGATATGAAACCCACCCCATCGCGACTGCCCCCACAACCCGCCGATGGGCTCACCGGTTTCCGGGTGAGGGATGAGGACCGCAAAGTCATGATTGTCCGGCGCGCCGACCGTCTCAGTCGTAAACCGCCGCAGCTCCGCAAGGCCGGTGGCGTAGGCCTCGGAGGGTGGGGCGTCGGTTTCGATCAGGACTGAGGGGCTGTCCGGGTTCATCGTCGTATCTCTCGGCGCGAAGCGGCTGTGATTGGGTTGGAAATCTATGCGAGAGCCCTTGTGCCCTTCATGCATTGTGACTTCAATCCTACGGGACCGTAAGTTTCGCCTGTCAAAGTTCAGATAAGGCTTCGGCATTCGGCTACGGGATCACTTGGGGGCCTGTGATGACCTCAACCGCAACTATTCCAACAACAGAGACAAGGGCTGGGCCGAAGGGCATACGCGGGTGGATGCTTCTACCGGCTATTGGCACATTCTTAGGACCCCCTAGAGTTGCGAACAGCCTCTTCGACACTGTCCGGGCAGCTCGTGATGTGGGTGGCAACACAATGGTTGGCGCTGTCCTAGGCTTTGAAATTGTCGTAAGCACCGTTTTTCTCGGTCTTGCGCTTTGGCTGATCTATCTCCTCATCAAGCATCGACGCGCCTATCCAAAGCTATTCATTTGGACTCTCGCGGGTCAGTCGGCGTTTTTGGTGGTCGATTGCACAATTGCATTTATTGTATTCGATCTGCCCTTTGAGCCGGACGACTATAAGGCAATCTTCAAAAGCCTTCTCGTGTGTCTTGTTTGGATTCCCTACATGCTTCATTCAAAGCGCGTTCGGAACACGTTCATCAACTAGGCGCGACTGCACCGCCTCCGTCGCTTTTGTGCGGATGAAGGAGGCGATCGGATCAAACCGAGACAATTTGGAAATCTGTAAATGGTGCGGACGGCGGGGGTCGAACCCGCACGGGCTAGGCCCGAGGGATTTTAAGTCCCTTGCGTCTACCAGTTTCGCCACGTCCGCATTGGTGAAAGACGGTTATCGGGAGCGCCGGGCGAGCGCAAGCCCATCCTAGAGCTTGGTCATGTCTCTCTGAAACATGACTAAGCTCTCGTTTCCTTATTGCCGCATGATCCGGGCGAACAACCGGTGTCCACTTGTTCTGATCATGCTCCAAGACGGTCAGGCGGTGGGGCGGAAGTCGTAGAGCCAGGAATAGCGCTCGGTCATGCCCTCGGGGCCGAGGTGGCGCATGACCTGGTTGCGGCCGAAGGCCATAAGGCCGCCCATGTGATAGACGCGCCCGTTCTGGCGCGCCTCTCCTTGCACCTTTCGCACCCGGTCGAGGCGCTTTTCGGCATAAGTCGCAAACGCCTGTGGAATGCGCCCCGCATCGGTCATCAGGAGGGCGAGCGTTGCGGCGTCTTCGATAGCGAGCGCTGCGCCTTGCGCGAGGAAGGGCAGGACGGGGTGGGCTGCGTCGCCGAGAAGGGCGATGCGCCCCTTGACCAAAGTTGTCGCGGGCAAGTCGAAGAGCGACCAGCGCAGCCATTGCGAGGGCTGCGCGAGGAGTTTTTGCAGGGCAGGCGCGGCGGAAGCATAGTGCGATTGAAGCTCGCTGCCGTCGCCGGGCGCGGCCCAGCCTTCGACGGGCTCAGGCGCGCGCTCGATAGCGACGACATTGACGAGCCGCCCGCTCGCGACGGGATAGTGCACCACATGGCCACGCGGGCCGAGCCACAGGCCGGTCTCGTCTCCCGCGAGAGGGGCAGGCGCGGCGCTTCTGTCGAGAGTGGCGCGCCAGGCCACATAGCCGCGAAAGGCGGGGGAGGCGGTTTCTCCCAGCGCAGCGCGCACCTTCGACCACACGCCATCTGCGCCGATCACCGCATCGACGCTCAACGTTTCCCGCGCGCCGCCTTGGGTCGTCATGGTGACGCTAGCCGTAAAGGGGCCGTCGTGGACCTCCTCGACCTTGCGGCCGATCAGCAGGCGAATCGTGGGCGTGGAGCGCACCGCGTCGAGCAGGATGGTCTGAAGGTCCGCCCGGTGGATGACCCAATAGGGCGCGCCGAAACGGCTGCGCATGAAGGGGCCGAGCGCGACCTGTCCGATTTGCCGACCGGAGCGGATGCTGCGCACGACGACGCGCGCGGGCTCTGTGGCTGCGCGCCTCAGCGCGGCCCCGAGGCCGAGGTCGATCAGGATGCGGCTGGCATTGGGGGAGAGCTGCAGGCCGGCTCCGACTTCGCTGAAGCCGGTCCGGCGCTCGATGAGGGTGATCGCGTGACCTTGGCGGGCTAGGGCAAGGGCCGTCGTCAGCCCGCCGATGCCGGCGCCAACGACCGCGACCGAAAGCTCCGACATCTTACGCTGCCGGGGAGTCGGTCTCGTAATCGGGCGTCCACACGCAATCGGCCGGGCGGGATTCGCTCGCCTTCAGGGACGGGTCGTACTTGAACAGGGTCGAGCAATAGGAGCAGACGATCTCGTTGTCGGTGCCCATGTCCAGGAAGATATGCGGGTGATCGAACGGGGGCTTGGCCCCGATGCACATGAACTCCTTCGAGCCCACGTGAATGACGGAAACGCCCGGCTCGTTGTGGAAATGAGGAGTGCCTTTGTCAGCCATCGTCGGTGCTCGTCGTTCAGGAAATTTGCGCGCACCATAATGGCCGAAGGGCCATGCGCCTAGAGCAAAATCCGATCTGATGGGATCAGAGTCGAGGGCGGTATCCATTGCGGGGGAAAATGCTTTAGGGTGCGGTCGACTAAGGCCCCTTGGACCCTGCAACGACCTGAAAATCCCATGCGTTACTTCAATTCCGCCGGCGTCAGCATCGCCTATGTCGATGCCGCACCCGAGGAGGGGCACGGAGCCCCGATCCTGCTCATCCACGGCTTTGCCTCGAACTATGCGGTGAATTGGCTCAACACACTCTGGTTCAAGTCTCTCACCAAGGCGGGACACCGGGTCATCGCGCTCGACAATCGGGGGCATGGGGAGAGCGAGAAGCTCTACGATCCCGCGGCCTATGACTCCAATCTCATGGCGGGCGATGCCCTGCGGCTGCTCGATCATCTCGAGATCGAGCGGGCGGATGTGATGGGCTATTCCATGGGCGCGCGGATCACGGCCCATCTGGCGCTGATGGCGCCGGACAGGATGCGCTCCGCGATTCTCGGCGGCCTCGGCATCCATCTCATCGAGGGCGTCGGCCTGCCGCTCGGCATCGCGGATGCGATGGAGGTGCGTTCCCTCGACGACCTGACCGACCCGATGCAGCGCATGTTCCGCGCCTTCGCCGAACAGACGAAGAGCGATCTCAGGGCGCTTGCGGCCTGCATCCGCGGTTCGCGCCAGACGCTCACCGCAGAGCAGGTGGCGACCATCCGCGTGCCGACCCTGGTGGCGGTAGGAACGAACGACCCGATTGCGGGCTCGCCCCATGACCTCGCCAAGCTGATGCCCTGCGCGGAAGCGCTCGATATTCCGGGCCGCGATCACAACCTCGCGGTCGGCGACCGGGCGCACAAGCAGGGCGTGGTCGACTTTCTCGCTCGCAGGCCGTGACGCCTTGAGTTGATTTCGCATCCCCTCCTTCCAGTTCCGTTGGGGAGGGAGAGCGCGATGACCCGACTCGACAGTGCCATCCGGCGATTGACGGCGCAGCGGGACCTTTTGAATTGGGCCACGGACCAGATCGCGCCGAGCGGCCTCGTGCTGGAACTCGGTCTCGGCAACGGGCGAACGTACGATCATCTGCGAGCGCGACTGCCGGGGCGGGAGATCTATGTGTTCGAGCGCGCGCCCGCCGCCCATCCGGATTGCATCCCGCCTGCTCGCTATCTGATCGTCGGCGATCTTCTGGACACGCTGCCCGCCTTCATCGAACGGTTCGGGCCCGGCGCGGCGGCGCTCATCCACATTGACATCGGCACGGGCGACGAAACGCAAAACCGCAAGCTCGCCGCCCGCCTGGCGCCCTTGCTGGAACCCCTGCTGCAACTCGGCGGCCTGCTCGTCGCGGACAGGGCGTTTGCGATGCCTTCCTGCTCCGACATCTCCGCCGAGACGGGCATGGCGGCGGGGCGCTACTTCGTCTATCGCCGAAAGGGCAAGAGCGCGGCCGCGCCCACTCGCTTGGAGACTATCTCCCGATAAAGACCGGCGGGCGCTTTTCGAGAAAAGCGACACGGCCTTCCACCGCGTCTGCGCTGTCGAAGCACAGATCGGCGAGGGCGGCAGGGTCGCGTCCGGGCTTGGCGAGGCCGCTTGCCGCATCGATGGCAGCCTTGGCCGCCTGAATCGTCAGCGGCGCATTTTGGGCGATGTCGCGGGCGAGGGCGGTTGTCGTCGCTTCCAATTCCTCGTCCGGCACCAGCCTTTGCGCGACGCCGAGACGCTCGGCCTCTGCCGCGCCGATCCGCCGCGCGGTGTAGAAAAGATCCTTCGCCGCAGGTGCGCCGATGGCGGCGGTGATCATTCGCATCGCGCCGGGCGGATAACCGACGCCGAGCCGCGCCGCCGGAATGCCGAAGATCGCATTGTCCGACACGACGCGTAGATCGCAGGCAACCGCAAGGCCGAAGCCGCCGCCGAGGCAGAAGCTGCGGATCATCGCGATCACCGGCTTCGCGCAATGGGCGACCGCCCAGAAGGCGGCTTCGTTCTCCGCCTCGTAGCGCCGCCCACCTTCTGCATCCGCGCGATGCGTCTCGAATTCCGAGATGTCCGCGCCCGAGGCGAAGGCGCCATCGCCCGCGCCGCGCAAGATGATGCCCCGGACCTCGGCAGCCGCCTCCAGCGCCGTCATGATCGGCGGCAGGCTGCGCCACATCTCCAAATCGAAGGCGTTGCGCTTGGCCGGGTTGTCGATGGCAATCGTCGCGACCGCATCCTCGACGGAGACGCGAAGCTTCGGCGTGGGCGACGTATAAGCAAAGGTCATGGCTGGCCGGATCTAGAGTAACAGGCTCCACCTTCTTATTTATGTTAGTGCAATCGGCCTAGACCGGCAGGGAGACCGTCATGACACAGCCACGTAAGGCCGAAGCTTCAGGCTTCGTTGCCGGGACCGTCGATCCGGTGTGGGACCGGCTGCGCGCCGAGGCCGAGGCGATTGTGCGCGAGGAGCCCGCACTGGCTGGCTTCGTGCTGAGCGCCATTCTGCAGCAACCCAATCTCGAATCGGCGGTGATCCACCGCGTCGCGCTGCGCCTCGCGCACCCGTCGATGGGCGCCGATATCATCGAACAGACTTTTCATGAGGCCGTGGAGCAGGATCGCGGGATCGGTTCGGCCTTCCGCGCGGATCTGAGCGCCGTGCTCGACCGTGACCCTGCCACCACGCGGGTGATCGAGCCGCTGCTCTATTTCAAGGGCTTCCACGCCATCCAGACCCATCGCCTGGCCCATTGGCTCTGGCACCGCAAACGGCAGGATTTCGCGCTCTATCTTCAAAGCCGCTCGTCGGAAGTGTTCCAGACGGACATTCATCCCGCCGCCGTTGTTGGCCGCGGCATCTTCCTCGATCACGCCACCGGCCTCGTCGTCGGCTCGACGGCCGTCGTCGAGGACAACGTCTCGATCTTGCAGAACGTGACGCTCGGCGGCACCGGCAAGGAGAGGGGCGACCGGCACCCAAAAATCCGGCACGGCGTGCTTATCGGCGCGGGTGCGAAGATTTTGGGCAATATCGAAGTCGGCCATTGCGCGCGCATTGCCGCAGGCTCGGTGGTGCTCAAGCCCGTGCCGCACAATGCGACGGTTGCGGGCGTGCCCGCCAAGGTGATCGGCAGCGCGGGATGCGAGGAGCCCGCTCGCGCCATGGATCACTTCCTGTCCGAAGGGATCTGAGCGTAATAGTCTGACGCCGCTTGCCCCTGCGTTCGCGGCGTGGCAAGTGCTGCATCCGCGACATTAAGGAAAGGGTTTGCCGTGGATAAAACGGAGATGGCGAAAGTCGAGCGTTACCTGCGCCAGACTTTTGCGAACCACTCGATCCGCGTGGTCGGTCGTCCCAAGAAGACCGACTCGGCGGAAGTTTATATCGGTGAGGAATTCGTCGGCGTCCTGTTCGTGGACGACGAGGACGGAGACCGCTCCTTCAACTTCACCATGGCGATCCTCGACACGGATCTCGAGGACTGATCGGACCTCGCAGCAGAGTTCATTTTAGCGAATCCTGCTGCGCCTCCCTCCCAACGATTGGCCGCCGCCATGCCGGTATATAGCCTCGACGAGATCGCTCCGATCCTGCCGGAACCCGGCCGTTTCTGGATTGCGCCGGATGCACATGTGATCGGCCGCGTCCGCCTTGGGGATGATGTCGGGGTCTGGTTCGGCGCTGTCCTGCGCGGCGACAACGAACTCATCGACATCGGTGCCGGGACGAACATTCAGGAAGGGGCGGTGCTCCACACCGACAAGGGCGTGCCCTTGAGCGTGGGGGAGGGCTGCACCATCGGGCACAGGGCCATCCTTCACGGCTGTACGGTGGGCGACAATTCGCTGATCGGGATGGGCGCGACGGTGCTCAACAATGCCCGCATCGGCTCGAATTGCGTCGTCGGCGCGAACGCGCTCGTGACCGAGGGCAAGGAATTTCCCGACAATTCGCTGATCGTCGGCGCACCCGCACGGGCGATCAGGGTGCTGGATGAGGCCGCTATCGAGCGGCTGCGATGGTCGGCGCGGCACTATGTCGAGAACTGGCGCCGCTTCGCAAAAGGAATGAAGCGGGTCGATTGACCCGCTTCACGTCATCTTCAGATCGGGAAAGTTTAGCGGTTCTTCGCAGTGACGGTCGGGGAGGTGACGCCGCCGAGCGAGACCCATGCGGTCGAGGTCTGGCTTTCCTGCTTCACATAGACGTAGCCGGTCCGCTCCCACGACAACACCGCGTTGCGCTTGTTGTCGAGGACGTAATCGCCCTTGCTGGTCTTGAGCATGAGAACGGCATGGCCTTCGCCCAGCTCGTCGATCACGACGGTCATGCGCATGGCGCGGCGGGGCAACCCCTTTTCCGCGAGGAGCTTGCGCTTGAGGAGCTGATAGTCCTCGCAGTCGCCCTTGCCGTCGGTCGGCAGGCTCCACTTATCGACAACGCCCCAATGGTCCATGTCCGTGACCGGCTTGATGGTCGTGTTCACGTGCTGGTTGACCGAGACGATCGTCTTCCAGATCTCAGGAGTCATCTCGATGGTCGAGGCCTCCGACGTGTCGACCGCGCATTCGCCCGGATAGTCACGGCAGAACTCCACCCAACCCTGGATCGGCTTGGCCGAACCGGCGGTCCGGATCACATGTCCGGCCTTGGGAAGAGAGCCCGTTGTGGTCTGTGCCTGAGAGGCCGATCCAAGGAAAACCAGCGAAAGGCCAATGAAAGCGGTCTTAACAATTTTGGAAGCGAAACGAGCGTTCGCGCCAGAAAGATCGAAGTTCTTAATAAGAGCCATGCCCCACACTCAGTTGGTTAATGTTCTTTTAACCAAACTGACACGGCTGGAATTACGGCTCAAGCCAAAAGTAAAGGATGAGTTAACGCGTCGCGGGTGGGACTAGTTCCATTAAGGTTAACGAAATTATTCATCCAGAATTTACGCCTACTGACCTTCCCTTTAGTCATATCTTTCACTGCAACGCGGAGGAGGGAGCAGCACGCCGGACTCGACCTCGGCAGGCAAACAACGGTAACTCAGTCGAGCTTTTCCGAAACGCGGTCGATTGCCGCCACACGCGCAACCGGCTCTTCAAGAAGTGCTTTCATGTCGCTCAATCCATCCGGATCGTCCCGCGAGCCCATTTTCAACCTCCCGACCTCGATCTTCCTCAGCGTTCTGGTTCTCGTCGGCATTCACGCGCTGCGGCTGCTTTTGTCGGAGGAGACGGATTTCCAACTGCTGATCGACTGGGCGGTCATCCCGGCCCGCTGGTCGGTGGAATATGGCGGCGTTCAGTCCGACGAGGTTTTGAGCGCCCTGCAGCAGGGTTCATCGGAGCAGGCGATCTCGCCCCTTCACGCGCTGGCGCAATATATCTTGGCGCAGAATGAGGGGAGACCCTGGACGGCGCTGTCTTATGCCTTCCTCCATGGCTCCTGGGCGCATGTGATCATCAATTCGATCTGGCTTGCCGCCTTCGGCACGCCGGTGGCGCGGCGATGCGGCGCGGGCCGTTTCCTCCTGCTGTGCGCCGCTGCGGCTATTGGTGGCGCGATCCTCTATGCCTTCATGAACCCTTTGCAGATCTTGCCGATGATTGGCGCGTCGGCGGCGGTGTCGGGGCTGATGGCGGCGGCGTCCTGGTTCATCTTTGCGCCCGTGGACTGGCTGCCCGAAGGCCGTCCGACGCAGCCCCATGAACGCCCTCGCGAGCCGCTTCTCGAAATGCTGCGCAACAGGCAGGTTCTGGTCTTCCTCGGTTTCTGGTTCGCGGCGAACTATATCTTCGCCTTCGTCCAGCCCATCGGCATCACGGATGCCAGCATCGCGTGGGAGGCCCATATCGGCGGTTTCCTGGTCGGACTCGTCCTTTTCCCCTTGATCGATCCCATTCCAGCGAGGCGCGGCGGTCTCACGCCTTGAAACGGAAGCCGTTTCGCTCAATCATCGTCTGACTGACGGAGGGTCACCATCCCGTCGTCTCGGGATGTGGAACCCGTCTTCTGCGGAAGCGAAGGGTGAAAGGTCTTCGCCGCCGCGTAACGGAGGGGACTATGGACGTCGATACCATCCTGTCGATCAAAGGCCGCCGCGTCGCGACGATAGAGCCGAGCCGGACCCTTGCCGAGGCGGCGAGGGCGCTGTCGGACATGAAGATCGGCGCGCTCCTCGTCAGCGACGGCAATCACCCGGTGGTCGGCATCATTTCGGAGCGCGACATCGTGCGCGCGGTTGCGGCCCACGGCTCGGGCGCGCTGGATCAGGCGATTTCGTTCTTCATGACCGAAAAAGTCGTGACCTGCACCGGCCGCACGGCGGTGACGGCCGTGATGGAAGCGATGACCGAGGGCAAATTCCGCCACATCCCGGTGCTCGAACACGGAGAGGTCGCCGGCATCGTCTCCATCGGCGACGTGGTGAAGCACCGGCTGGCGGAGATCGAAGCCGAGGCGCAGGCGATCAAGGACTACATCGCCACCGCCTAGAGCATGATCAGAGCAAGTGGAAACCTGTTGCTCGCCCGGATCATACGGCAATAACGAATCGAGAGCTTGATCATGTTTCAAAGAGACATGATCAAGGTTCTCGATCATACCATCTGGCTGTCGCGGATGAGTTCCATGAGATCGGGCAGGGCGCGCTCGGTGGCCTGCCGCCCCAGCGCGATGCACTCTTCCGCGCGGTGAAACTCGAACAACCCCATCTTCGCGAGCTTAGGCGAGATCATCAGGTCCGGCGGGTCGCCCGCCAGCCGTGACCGGGCGATGCGGTCCTGCGTGATGTTGAACGCATCGACCATGACGGTAGCGAAGCCGGGGGCATTCGGGCGACGCGGCTTCTCGCTCCAGGAGGAGGGCAGAAAGCCCCAACGCTTCGGCGTCTCGATGGCTTCCTCGATTTCGAGTTCGTCGTCGCCACCTGCCTCGTAGGATTGGATCACGGTGCCGCGGAGGCGGATTTCACCGTTCAGGTTGACGCAGATCACGATGTCAGCGCCGAGCGCGCGAGCCGCCGTGATCGGAATGGGGTTGACCAGTGCGCCGTCCATCAACCACCGCCCGCCGACCAGAACCGGGTTGAAGATGCCGGGCAGCGCGTAAGACGCGCGCATGGCCTGAACCAACTGGCCGCGCGTCAGCCACAGTTCATGGCCGCTCGAGAGTTCGGTCGCGATGGTGCAGAACTTAATGGGTAGGGTTTCGACCCGCAGGTCCGTGAGGTCCTGATCGAGCAAACGCGCGAGACGTCCGCCCGCGATGAGCCCGGCTCCGGTGATGTGAAAGTCGAGAAGGCCCATGACCCGGCGCTTGGTGAGGGATCGGGCGAAGGATTCGAGCGCGTCGAGTTTGCCTGCGGCATAACAGCCGCCGACTACAGCTCCTATGGAACAGCCGGCGATCACGTCGGGCACGATGCCCGCCTCTGCCAGCACCCGCATCACGCCGATATGCGACCAGCCCCGCGCCGCGCCGCCGCCAAGAGCCAGACCGATCTTCACTTTCGTGCGCAGTTCGCGCTCGGGCGGGGCATTCATACCCTTTGGTCCTCCATCATCCCCCGATCCGGCGTGCCACCGGGCGATGCCGTCCCAAAACATGACTGAACTCCGAGACCTCGACTTTCATGACATCATCATGTGAAAGTCGAATGAATAACGCATCAGCCTTGCGAGCGGCCTCACGCCTCGACGGTGGATGGGCGTAAGGCCCGCCGCGACATGAGAATGATCGTCAGGGAGCAGAGAATAAGCAAGCCCAGGGTCGCGCGCAGGCCGATCAGATCGCCGCTGAAGCCGATGAGGGGCGGCCCCATGAGCAGGCCGCCATAACCCAAGGTCGCCACCATCGCGACGCCCATGCTGGGCGGCACGCCCTCGGTCTGGCCGGCGGCGCTGAACAGCACGGGGACGGTATTGGCAAGACCGAGGCCCACCAGGCCGAAGCCGAGTGTCGCGGCGAGAGGCTCCGGCATCGTCACGGCCAGCGTGAGACCCAGCGCCGCGAGCAGCCCGCCCAGGCGCAGGGTTTGGATGCGCCCGAGGCGACGGACCATGAAATCACCTGTGAAGCGGCAGACCGTCATGGTGAGAGAAAAGGCGGCAAAGCCCGTCACGGCGGCTTCGAGGGACGCGCCCGCGACCGACTTGAGATAGATCGCCGTCCAATCCACCATCGCGCCCTCCACCAGGAAGCAGAGCAGGGTGAGGCCGGCGAGGCCGAGGATCGCTTCGCGTGGCCATGCGAAGCTATGGCCTGCGTGCGCGCCCTTGGCATCGTCGAGGGTCCAGAAGGACACGGTGAGAAAAATCGCGCCCATGCCCACGCAGGAGATGAGCAGTGTCGAAGAAATGTCGAAGCCCGCGACGATGAGGAGCCCGGACGCGCTCGCTCCCGCCAAACCGCCGAGGCTGAAGAAGGCGTGGAACGAGGACATGATCGCCCCGTTCCAGGCACGCTCGACCACGGTCGCGTTGGTGTTCATGGATACGTCCATGGCGCCGTTGCTCGCGCCCGCGATCAGCGCCGCCGCAACGAGAGTAGGCAGGCTCGGCGCAAGGCCGGGCAGCAGCAGCGTCGCAGCAAAGGCGAAGGCCGCGACGAGAACCGTCGTGCGGCTGCCGATACGGGCCGCGAACCAGCCGACGACGGGCATGAGAACGATCGCCCCGAGCGCGAAGGCGAGGAGTGCAAAGCTCAACTCCCCGTCCGACAGTCCGAGCGATGCCTTGAAGCGCGGCAACTGCGCCGCCCAGGTGCCGATGCCGAAGCCATTGCCGAAGAAGATGGCGCTCGTCGCCACCCGCGCTAGGAGGAGGTTACGGTGTGTCATGCGGCGGCCATAGCAGGCCGATTCTGAACGATTACCTTCCCAGAATCGGACGTCTCCCTCCGGAGAAAGAGTCCGCTCTCAAACGAAAGCAAGACCAGCCTTGCCCTCGGATGTTTCCACTTTGCGATAGAAGCAGGAGCGTCGGCCGGTGTGGCAGCAACCGCCGTCGCCCGCAACCTTGACCTTGAGCCACAGAGCGTCCTGGTCGCAGTCGATCCGCATTTCGACGACGGTCTGGATCTGCCCGCTCGTCGCGCCCTTATGCCAAAGCTCGCTGCGCGAGCGCGACCAATACCAGGCCTCGCCGGTCTCGATGGTCTTGGCGAAGGCTTCCGCGTTCATGTGCGCGACCATCAGCAAGTCACCGGTGTCGGAATCGGTCGTGACGACGGTGATGAGCCCATCCGCGCCGAAGCGCGGCGTCAGAACCGTTCCCTCCTCCAGATCGGCCTTTGCGCCGGGAGCAGGGAAAGGATGGCACGTGCACATGAAATGAGCCTCGATAAGAGCCGGAAGAAGGAGAGGGACCTTACACCTTTCCGTGCCGGACGAGCGACAGAAAGCGCGCCTGTTCGGTCGCATTGTCCTTGAACGCGCCTGTGAACTGGCTCGTCAATGTGATCGCACCCGCTTTCTGCACGCCGCGCATGGACATGCACATGTGTTCGGCCTCGATCATCACGGCGACGCCGCGCGGCTCGAGAGCCTCTTCAAGGGCGGTCGCGATCTGGGCCGTCATGGTCTCCTGCGTCTGGAGCCGGCGCGCATAGACCTCCACGAGACGTGCGAGCTTCGACAGGCCGACGATACCCTTTGTCGGGTAGTAGCCGATATGCGCGACGCCGTGGAACGGCACCATGTGATGTTCACAGTGGGAGTAGAACGGGATGTCGCGCACCAGCACGATGTCCTCGTAGCCCTCGACCTCCTTGAAGATCTTGTTCAGGACCTCGTGCGGGTCGTCCTTGTAACCGGAATAGAGCTCCTTGAACGCCTTGGCGACGCGCTTGGGCGTCTCGTGCAGGCCCTCACGGTCTGGGTCGTCCCCGGCCCAGCGGATGAGGGTGCGAACGGCGGCTTCCGCCTCTTCGCGGGTCGGACGGTCGACAGGCTTGTCTGCGGCTGGAGCCAGGCGCTTGGACAAGGACTTAACCACATTATCCATGTGGAGCCTTTCTTTGACTGTAACGGGACCTTTCGGCCTCCGGCGTTTTCTTCCCTTAACCCCGCGAACGCGCTCTGGACGCATTCGCTCGCGGAGTTGTGCCATTATGCTTATATCGGGAGTGTGACGTTGTCTTTCACCTGTTTATCCGATGCTGAACGAGATCTATAGTCGCCGTATTCTGGAATTGGCCGCCGATATCCCGCATCTGGGGCGTCTGGCGGAGGCGGATGCCTCCGCGACGGCGCGTTCCAAGCTGTGCGGTTCGGTCGTGACGGTCGATCTCAAGCTCGACGGCGACGTGGTCACGGCCTTCGCGCATGAGGTGAAAGCCTGTGCGCTCGGCCAGGCCTCGTCCTCCATCATGGGACGCAATGTTTTGGGTTCGACGGCTGAGGAGCTGCGCGCCCTGCGGGATGTCGCCCGCGCCATGCTGAAGGAAAGCGGCGCTCCGCCCACCGGCAAATGGGCCGACCTTCAGGTGCTGGAGCCGGTGCGGGAGTATAAGGCCCGCCACGCTTCGGTTCTCCTGACCTTCGATGCGGTCGTCGATGCGCTCGACCAGATCGAGGCGCGGCGAAACGGGGGAGCCTGACGAATGCCGAGCCCTGTCCGGCAGGCGGCGCATTTCGCGATCCGGGGCTATCAGCTGACGCTGTCGGGCCTCGTCGGCCGCCAGTGCCGCCATCTGCCGTCCTGCTCCGAATACACGGATGAGGCGATCCAGCGGCATGGTTTCTGGGCCGGGGGCTGGATGGGCGTGGCGCGGATCTGCCGCTGTGGTCCCTTCGGCACGTCGGGGCTCGACATCGTGCCTGAAACATTGCCCGAACGGGCCGCCTGGTATAAGCCCTGGGCTTATGGTCGCTGGCGGGGCACGAACGCCCCCGCGATCACCTGCGAAGCCGTCGAACCTGACGAGCGTCGCACTTCCTAAAAACCCCGATCGTGGGGACCACGCTTACCTGCTTCGTTGGCAGGAGTGAGCCAAGGAGACGTTTTGACATGATTACCCTGACATTCCCTGATGGCGCGCAGCGTCAGTTTGCTCCGGGCACCACCGGCCGCGAGATCGTGGAGGGCATTGCCAAGTCGCTCACCAAGCGCACCGTCGCCATGGCGCTTGACGGCACGGTGACCGATCTTGCCGATCCGATCACGAAAGATGCCAAGATCGAATTCCTGAGCCGCGAAGACCCGCGCTCGCTGGAGCTGATCCGGCACGATTGCGCGCACGTTCTGGCGGAAGCGGTGCAGGAGCTTTTCCCGGGAACGCAGGTGACCATCGGTCCCGTGATCGAAAACGGCTTCTATTACGACTTCGCGCGCAACGAGCCCTTCACGCCGGAAGACTTTCCCGCCATCGAGGCGAAGATGCGCGAGATCATCGCGCGCGATAAGCCTTTCACGAGGGAAGTGTGGAGCCGCGACAAGGCCAAGCAGGTCTTCAAGGAGAAGGGCGAGACCTACAAGGTCGAGCTCGTCGATGCGATCCCGGAAGGGCAGGATCTGAAGATCTATTTCCAGGGCGACTGGTTCGATCTCTGCCGCGGTCCGCACATGACCTCGACGGGCAAGATCGGCAGCGCCTTCAAGCTCATGAAGGTGGCGGGCGCTTACTGGCGCGGTGACTCGAACAACGCGATGCTCACCCGCATCTACGCGACCGCGTGGGCTGCCCAAGAAGAACTCGACACCTACCTCAAGCAGCTCGAGGAAGCCGAGAAGCGCGATCACCGCCGCCTCGGCCGCGAGATGGACCTGTTCCACTTCCAGGAGGAAGGGCCGGGCGTCGTCTTCTGGCATCCGAAGGGCTGGACGGTGTTTCAGGAGCTGATCTCCTACATGCGTCGCCGCCTTAAGGGGACGTACCAGGAGGTCAACGCGCCGCAGATCCTCGACAAGGCTCTGTGGGAGACCTCCGGTCACTGGGGCTGGTATCGCGAAAACATGTTCGCGACGCAGACCGAGGACGAGCGCGTCTTCGCGATCAAGCCGATGAACTGCCCGGGCCATGTGCAGATCTTCAAGCATGGCCTGAAGTCCTATCGCGATCTGCCGCTGCGCCTCGCCGAGTTCGGCAACGTGCACCGCTACGAGCCGTCGGGCGCGCTGCATGGCCTCATGCGTGTGCGCGGCTTTACGCAGGATGACGCGCACATCTTCTGCACGGAAGATCAACTCGCCGCCGAGTGCCTGAAGATCAACGACCTGATCCTCTCGACTTATGCCGATTTCGGCTTCGACGAGATCGTCGTGAAGCTTTCCACGCGTCCTGAAAAGCGCGTCGGCACCGACGAGATGTGGGATCATGCGGAAGACGTGATGACCCGCGTCCTGAAGCAGATCGAGGAGCAATCCGGCGGACGCATCAAGACCGCGATCAACCCGGGCGAGGGCGCGTTCTACGGGCCGAAGTTCGAGTACGTGCTGCGCGATGCCATCGGCCGCGACTGGCAGTGCGGCACCACACAGGTCGACTTCAACCTGCCGGAGCGCTTCGGCGCGTTCTTCGTCGATGCGGACGGCCAGAAGAAGACGCCCGTCATGGTCCACCGCGCCATCTGCGGCTCCATGGAACGCTTCACCGGCATTTTGATCGAGCACTTCGCCGGCCACTTCCCGCTCTGGCTCGCGCCGGTGCAGGTGGTCGTCGCCACCATTACCTCCGAGGGCGATGATTACGCCATGGAAGTGGTGAAGGCGGCGGAAGCCATGGGCCTGCGTGTCGACGCCGATCTTCGCAACGAGAAGATCAACTACAAGGTCCGCGAGCACTCGCTCGTGAAGGTGCCGGTGCTGCTCGTGGTCGGCAAGAAGGAGGCCGCTGAGCGCACGGTGTCGATCCGCCGCCTCGGCAGCCCGGACCAGAAGACCATGAGTCTCGACGAGGCCCTGAAGACGCTCGCCGCCGAGGCCGTCACGCCGGACCGGAAGCGTGTCGCCAAAGCCGTCTCCGAGCCGGAGGGGCACGCCACCCTCGACGGGCATCACGTGGTGGCGGGCACGCTCGTCTGACATCGATGGGGAGGAGGCTTTTGCCTCCTCCCGTCATTCCGGGCTCTCGCCGCTGAGCCTCTAACCCTTCTGCCGCTGCCGGCTTCCTTTCTCGTCAGGCGGCGGTGCGCTTTTCGTCCCTGGGCTCGCTCCCGCGTGCCTGATCCGAAGATTGTTCTGCACGTGGGTCACGCCTGACACTCCTGCGGATAAATCTTCAGCCAGAAGCTTTTCTGCGCGGACGTGGACGAAGCCGGCGAGGGTGACTTCGCGGTCTTTCACCGTCACCTCGATCTCCGACGCGTCGAGAAACGGGCTTTCCGTCAAGCGCTCGTGAATGTCCTCGCGGATACGCTCGTCGGATCGCCGGTAGCTGCGCGGCCCTTTTCCCCGATGCGGGCCGGGCGGACGCGCGCCGCGAACGGCCTCGCTTTCGAACAAGGTGTTACCGGGGCCGCTGCCGTAATTGCGGTGATCGTGTCTCTGGTTCACGAGGCTCCAGGTGCGCTCAATGTTCTGGAGACGGCGTTCCTCGGGCGTGCTGTCGTCGCCCGGATGCTCGTAGTATCCCGTCGCACTGGCGACGCCGAACCGACGCGGCTGATGCGTGGGCAGGTCGCCATATTCGCCGCCGTAATATCGATAGCCTTCACCGCGCATCGGCACGTTGCGAACCCGCTCTCCGCCTGGATAGCCGAAGCTGCCGAAGGCAGCGCGGATATCGTCCTCATCCCGAAAGCGGAACCGGGGCCGGTCCACCATCGCGCGATGGGTCGGGGCATGGGGAGGGCGAGGGGTTTCCTGGGCCATGCGCCGCCGTTGCAGAGCGCGCCGCTCGAGCGCCGTCAGCGGTTCCCGGACCCGACGGCGAAGGTCGGGCATCGAGGGGGTGGAAATGAGGGCGAGCGCATGGGCCGCCTCCTGCTCGCGACGTGTGGCCAAATCACCGAGCGCGACAATGCCGACCATATCGCCACGATGGTTGAGCACGGGGAGACGGCGGGTCTGATGCGCGGCCATGAGTTCGGCCGCGCGGCTCACATCGTCATCCTCGAAGCACCACCACACGTTATCGGACATGACATCCCGCACGTGGGTCTGCTCCGGCGCCAGCCCCGCCGACGTCGCTCGTACGGTGATGTCGCGATCCGTGATCATGCCCAAAAGCCGCTTGCCCTCGTACACGGGCAGGGCGCCGACATCGATCTCATCCATCAGCCGTGCGGCTTCGCGGATGGTGCGGTCCGGCGTGATCGTGTGCACGTCGCGGGTCATGATCTTGGCGATCTTCATGGCGCCTCCTCCCTGTCGGGGCTGCGCCATAAAGGATCAGGACCCGGCGCGGCCGGTCGTTAGCAACCGGTCAATGCGGCAGGCCCGGGAAAGGTTCGGCTTAAGGAGTAGCGATGATTTCGATGTCGCGGTCGAGCCCGCTCTCGACCTTGAATTCGCGCGTCTGCACCTTGCCTTCGTGGCGCGCGATGAGAACGTAGTCGCCTTCCGCGAGGGTCACCGAGGGAAATGCGCCGATGGCTTCGCGGATCACGTCGCCGCCGGGGGTCAGCACGCTGAAGGCGGTGCCCGCGAAAGCCTCGCCACCCGCCGCCGCGACGAGCTTGAGCGTAACGGTGGCCGCGCGATGGTTGAGAGTTGCCTCGGTCACCCGTCCGGATTCCACCTTCAGGTCCGAGCGCATGATCGCGTTAGCGTCGCCGTAGGTGGACACCACGTGATAGGTGCCCTCCGGGAGACGGATGATCTCGTTCGCCTTGGCGTTCGCGATCACCAGACGTCCTTCAGAGTTCTGGCCGATGGGCACATAGACGGAAAAGTTGAGGCGGCTTACGGGCAGGGGCGTGTCGCCCACCGCACCCTTCAGGCGCAGCGCCCCGGCGCTGATGGTGAAACGCTCGTTGAGCGCGCCGCTCTGCACGGTCAGGCGCTTGGAGGTGCTGGCAAAGCCGTAAGCCACGTGGACGATGTAGTTGCCGGGCTGGAGAACGAAGTTCGGTGCCGGGCTCGTGGAGCGCCCGACGATGGCGGGCTGCGCCGTGTCGCCGCGATCTTCATACACTCGCCAAACGAGACCTGACCGGATCGGCTGATTGTTCTCCGCGAAGACCGCGCTGGCGTTCAGCATGACCTGCCCGACCGCGATGGGTGGCGGGTTTTGCGACAGCGAGGGCAGGGACGCCTGCGCCCAGGCCGTCGAGGTCAGGACCAGCGCCATGAGGCCGGATGCGGAAACGGATCGCAGAAAATGCTTCATCAATCAAATGTCGGGTTGGTCAGCGGATCGGGGCGGCGGAGGCCGTCCTGATCGGCTCCATCTCGGTTTTCACGAGATCGGAGGCGGCGGTAATGAGGTTTTCGATGGAAATCGGACGGAACTCGAATGTCACGCGGTGCTTTCCGGCGGGCACTTCGACGCCACGGAAGAGAAGGTTGGCGCGCAGCATGGGCTGGCGCTCGCCATCGACGGTCACTTCCCAACCCGGATAGAAGATGTCGTGCAGGACGAGCACGCCAGCTTCGCTGTTATCCACGTCGATGACGACGGAATTGCGGCGATAGCTGACGACGGTTGCCTTGCCCTTGGCGTCGTCCGGTGTGGCGCCCGCCGCGGTCGAGCCGTAGCGGCTTTTAAGCAGCGGCATGCTGTTGTCGTCGATCAACACTTCCGTCTGGCGGTTGAACTCGGGCAACTCGTCCTGGTCGAGAATGGCCTCGGAATCCACCGCGCTCACCTGATGCGCCACATAGGCCCGCGGGGTCGAGGGGTTCAGCCGATAAATCCACATGCGGCCGGTGCCATAGACGATCTCGGCTCCGGTGAGGCGGGGGAAGTGGCGCGGCAGGCGTTCGATAGGCCGGTCGAGCACGAGATATTCGAGGCCCAGAAGGCTTGCGAGTTCGCACTTGTAGCCCCGGAAAGTCGCCGGGAATTGCCGCAAATTGGGGTCCTCGGCGTTCTCGCCCGGTCCGATGGCGCGCTCGTAATCGGCGAGGCGAAGCGGGTTGTAGCCGATGATGTCCTCGATCTCGAGAACCATGGAGGCATTCTGCCAGGGGCCGCTCAGGCCCAAAATCTCCACGCGCGGATACTGGCCCTGGGCATGGCGCTCATTGAGTTCGCGCTTCAGGATCTGGAGACCCTGGAGCTGTTCGGGCGGAAGCTGGCGGAAGACCGCGTAGCGTCCCGCCGGTTCCGCGTTGAGGGCGGAGGCGGCGTGGCGGGAGATCAGTTCTCCGCCGGTCAAGGTGATGAGGCAGAGCGCGACCGCCTCGCGCCAGCGGGCCCTGCCGCTGGTCTTGAGAAGCACACTCATGGCGAGGGCGGCGGTGAAGAGCCCGAGGGCGATCTCGCTCAGGGCCGAGGAGACATGCCCCGCCTGCACAGCGAAGACCATGGCGCTGGCAATCGCCGCGATGACGAGCCCGACCGCGAGCATCGGCAGCAGGACCCAGAACTTGCCAAGCGCGCTCCTGCTCCAGCGTGGCAGACCCTCTGTCACATAGCGATGGACGAGATAGCCGACGGAGAAGGCAAGCGCGATGTTGACGAGGAAGGTCGCATCCGCCGGGCGGCGATAGAGGTCCACGCCGGGCAGGTGATCGAAAATCACCTCGAAGCCGGGCGTATAGCGTCCGAGCGCATAGAGAAGGGTGAGAATGCCGAACACCAGGAAGAAGCGGAACTCACGGGCGAACAGACGCCCACCCGCCACGCCGTGCCAGATCAGGAACAGGGCCGGCAGCGTTCCGATGAAGAGGTAGTTGGTCGCCCGGTCGGTCCAGGTCCCTTCGGCCAGACTGTGCCAGTCAGGTCCCCAATAGTCATAGGTCCAGCGGAGCGAACCAAACACGTTGCCGAACAGGATCGTGGCGAGGCTCTCCGGCGGGAGCGAGCCCATGGCCGCCACGCCGAAGCCGAAGGACGGGCGCGTAGACGTCGCCAGGAACTGCATGGTGAGGACCACCGGCACGGCCAGCAGCCCACCGCCGACTGCGCCCATCGTCAGAAGTAACGGCAGGCGCGAGGCGAGATAGGACAGCGGCTTCTCGGCGGTGAAAATCCGGTGCAGGGCGACCGCAATCAGCGTCAGGGCGCAGAGGAACGCCACTTGATCCCGCCCGATGGTCATGAGCGCGCCGGTGACCGCGAAGAGCACGCCGAAGCGATAGGACCGGCGGTCGAGCGCCTCTTCCAGCAACCAGAGCGCCAGCGGGAAGAAGCCGTAGCTGAGAATGATGCCGGTATGCTGGAGCCGCGCCGTGGCAGAGCCGCCAAGCATGAAGATGATGGCGGCGACGACCGCGCCGGCGGGATGCCAGCCGCGGCGTCGGAAGAGCGGAACGAAGGCCAGCGTGCCGGGCAGGAAATGGGCGAACACGACCACATCGAAAAGCTGCATGGATGGGGCCGGCACGAGCCAACCGAACAGCAGCATAGAGGGCGTGAAAAGCAGGGATTGCGGGTCGGCGGCGGAGGGGTGCCCGCCGAAATGGTAGGGGTTCCAGAGCGGCAATTCGCCGTGGGCAAGGGCGGCCCCGAGATAGCGCAGGGTGGGGTAGAACTGGTTCTTGGAATCCCACGGAACGACCGAGCCGGTCAGCGGCCAGATGGAAGCAGCAATCGCCCAAACGGCGAGGATGAGGCCGAACGCGATCAGCGTTTGCCGCCGGGACCAGATGTCGTCGGCCGGTCCGTTATCGATTGCGGGGGACGATGTGTGCATGTTCTTTAACGCGGCGCTCCGCCAAAAGGACCGATCGGCGCACGACTCCCGCTTGCGAGCTAAGGCGCGCCGCCCGAAGGGCCGGAACGCTCCCGTCGCTCGCCAAAGGTCGGAAACCTGCTTGGCGTGTCACCACACTCCCCCTATACATCCGTTGCTGTTCTTCGCGGCAACGGTCAAGCTTGGGAACGCCCGCGCTTCCTCAACCGCATCAAGACGGCGAGACCATGGCAAGCCTGCGGGCTCGCCTCGTTTTCGGACACCCGCACGCATTCTTTCACATTATTCACGCCGAATGAAGGTCCTATGAACGACAGTCTTTCCCGCCTTCAGCAGCGCCGTTCGGTTCCGGTGCGCTGGCTGGGCGAACCCGGCCCGAGCCCGTCCGAGGTCGAAACGCTCCTCACCGTCGCGTCCCGCGTGCCGGACCACGGCAAGCTGGTGCCTTGGCGCTTCATCGTCATCGAGGGCGAGGCGCGCCAGCGTCTGGGAGAGGTTCTGGTCAAGGCCTTTCAGGCGGACCAGCCTGAGGCGGACCCCGAAAAGGTGGAGACCGAACGCAATCGCTTCGCGCAGGCGCCGCTCGTAGTTGCCGTCGTGTCGCGAGTGGTCCCGCACGTGAAGATCCCCGATTGGGAGCAGGTGCTCTCGGCCGGCGCTGTGTGCATGAACCTCCTGAACGCCGCGAACGCGCTGGGCTACGGCGCATCATGGCTGACCGGCTGGGCGGCGTTCGACCGGCGCGTGCTCGATGTACTCGGTCTCGCGCCCGACGAACGGATTGCCGGTTACGTCCACATCGGGACGGCGAAGGAGATCCCCATCGACCGGCCCCGGCCAGCGCTCGGCGACATCGTCACGCGATTCTGAGCGGGCGCATGTTCTACGAAACCGCCGCGAACACTCACGGCCTGCCGCACGATCCTTTCAAGGCGCTGGTCTCGCCGCGTCCCATCGGGTGGATCACGACCATCAGCGCGAAGGGGGAGGTGAACCTCTCGCCCTATTCCTTCTTTAACGCGGTGTCGGAAAAGCCCCACATGGTGGCGTTCTCCTCGTCCGGGCGGAAGGATGCGGTGACATTTGCGGAGGAGACGAAGGAATTCGTCTGCAACCTCGCGACCTTCGACCTGCGCGAGGAGATGAATGCGACATCCGCGCCTCTCCCGCGCGGCGAAAATGAAATGATCCATGCGGGCCTCGCCGCTGCGCCCTCAAGACTCGTGAAGCCGCCGCGCGTCGCGAACGCACCTGCGGCGCTCGAATGCAAATGGCTCCAGACAGTCCCGCTGGTGCCGATGGGAGGCGGGGAACCGGGCTATTATCTCGTGATTGGGCAGGTCGTCGGCATCTATATCGATGACCGCTTCATCATCGACGGCCTCGTCGACACCGCCGCCATGCGCCCCATCGCGCGTTCGGGTTACCGCGACTATTTCGTCGCGACGCCGGAGACGAAGTTTTCGCTGAAAAGGCCGGGGACTTGAAGGTCTGGAGGAGCGTATGACGCCCGAAGTACCAGTCCGCATCGTGTGGTTAGGAGAGCGGGCGAACAGGCCGCCCCCAGGTCCGACGTGGTCATCTCCGGCTCTTTTCGAGCATCAAGGTGAGGCATGGCCCGGCGAGGAACCGATATGGAGCGTAGTCCTTCGCTTTGCGGGTCCCCGAGGCGGGGCATCGCAAGACGGCTATGCCCGGTTCCTGGTTGAGGGCGCTCCTCACGAATGGCTCTCCCGCTATAGCTGCACGCTCTACGACGGGGCACGTCCTGTCGCCCGGGTCATCCCCAGGACGCCAAAGCCGTCGTCCTGAGGCCGAAGAGGGACGCTCTAGCCAGTTGCTCTCTGAACTTCTTTGTCTTTGAGCGCCCGGTTCCAAGCTTCCTTGCTCAAACGGAAGCACATTCCCTCGGAAGGCGTGCCCGACAAATTCAGTGTCGCATTATAGACATGCTCCGCACCGAGCTTGGCCGTGGCTTTCTGTGAGCGGATGTTGGTCGGGGCGATGTGAAACCACACCTCGGAGAAGGTCTGGAAGGCGTGGTCCAGCATGAGGCGTTTGACTTCGAAATTCGTCCCGCCGCCCCAATAGGCATGATTGAGGAAGGTGAAGCCGATCGACATGCTGTCCGGCTGATCCGGCGCCACGTAGTACCGCGAGCAGCCGATGATCTTGTCCGATTGCCGGTCGATGACGACGAGCGTGCTTTTGGTCTCGAGCAAGAACTCGAAATATTTCTCGAAGACGTCTCTCTTGTAGCGATCCTTTGCCGGGTGCCCTGCCCAAACTTCGGGACGTCCTGCAGCAGCGAACAAGCCGTTCAAGTCTTCGCGTCTCAAAGGCCTGAGTTCGAGCAAGCTTGATTGAAGCTTCGGCTGAGCGTCGAAATCGGCTCTGATCATGGCCGTTAGACTCTGTTGAGGAGGCGCTGCGCCCGCAAGAGATGTGGCCGATCCAGCATTTCGCCGTTGACGCCGACCACGCCGGCGCCGGGATTGGCCTCGAAGGCTGCAATGACCGTGCCGGCGCGCTCAATGGCCTCGGGGGATGGCGTGAAGGCGGCATTGATGACGGGAACTTGCGCAGGATGGATCGCCATTTTTGCGACGAAGCCGTCGCGGCGCGCGGCGCGGCATTCGGCTTCCAGGCCCTCCATGTCGCGAAAGTTGGTGTAGACGGAATCGATGGTGTCCACCGACGCGGCGGCGGCCCCCAAAAGCGTCAGTGAGCGGGCGAGGCGATAGGGCTCCGTATAGGCTCCCGTTTCATCGCGGTTGGTCTCCGCGCCGAGATCGGCGGAAAGGTCCTCGCCGCCCCAGGTGATGCCCATGAGGCGATGGCTCGCGCCTGCGAAGGTGCCAAGCGCGAAGACGCCGGCCGCGTTTTCCGTCGCGATGGCGAGAATGCGGGTGCCACCGTCCTCCAGCCCAAACTCGGCCTCGCGCACGGCGAGCTTCGCGCCGAGATGCGAGACGTCCACACCTCCGACTGTCTTCGGCAACACGACGCCCTCGGGTGCCGCGGCCATCACGCCGTCGAGGTCCTCATCGACGAGGCCCGTCGTGAGCCCGTTGACGCGCACGAAAAGGCGCGGCCTGTCGCTCTTGCCGCGATGCTCGCGCACGAACGCTGCCGTGACGCGCCTTGCTTCCTCCTTCGCGCTAAGCGCGACGGAATCCTCAAGATCGATGATGAGCACATCCGCGCCGGAGCTGAGCGCCTTTTCCAGCTTCTTGGGGCTGTCGCCGGGAACGAAGAGGAGGGACCGCATCAGGCGCTCCGTTTGCGCATGAAAGCCTGCCGCCGGCATTCGGCGACAAGCGTGCCGTCCTGCTTATAGGCCCGATGGATGAACTCGACGATGCCCGCATCCGACCGCGATTTCGACTCACGCTTGGCGGCGATTTCCGTTGTCGCGTTGATGGTGTCGCCCTCGAAGAGCGGAGCGGGGAATTTCACGTCCGTCATGCCGAGATTGGCGATGGTGGTACCGACCGTCGTGTCGTTGACCGAAATGCCGATCATGAGACCCAGCGTGAAAAGGGAATTCATCAGCGGCTTTCCCCATTCCGTTTCCGTCGCGCAGAAATGCGCGTCGATGTGGAGCGGTTGAGGGTTCAGCGTCATGTTGGAAAAGAGCATGTTGTCCATCTGCGTCACCGTCCGCGTCAGGCGGTGTTTGATGGTGGTGCCGACAGCAAAGTCCTCGAAGTAGAGGCCGCCGCGGGGATGCCTTGTGCTCTCGTCGATCATGAGACGGTCCTTTGTCCTCGCCTTGCTTTTATGGGGTCCGCTGTTCAGCTCTCAACCGAACTGTTCGCGCAGGATGCGCTCGTCCAGGCTGTGGCCGGGGTCGTGCAGCATCACGAGATCGACGCTGCGGTCGAGCGCCGCCTCCACCCGCGAGACGTTGCGGAACTCGGTGTGGTCTGCGACCGCGCTCACGGGGCGGTTTTCGGGATCCAGGACTTCGATCTGGATGCGAGCGTAATCCGGCAGCAGCGCGCCGCGCCAGCGACGGGGGCGGAAGGCGGAAATCGGGGTCAGCGCCAGAAGCGGCGCGGTCAGGGGCAGGATCGGTCCGTTGACCGAGAGATTGTAGGCGGTCGAGCCAGCGGGCGTGGCGATCAGGATTCCGTCGGCGCTCAGTTCGTCGATCCGCACCCGCGAATCGACGCTCACGCGCAGCTTGGCCGCCTGATAGGTCTGCCGCAGCATGGAGACTTCATTGATCGCGCGGGCCGTATGCGCCTGGCCCTTCATGTCCCAGGCGACCATGAGAAGGGGGTGAACCACGCTGCGCTGCGCCGTCTCGAGGCGCTCGAACAGTTCGTCCTCCCGGAAGTCGTTCATCAGGAAGCCGATGGTGCCCTTGTTCATGCCGTAGATGGGCTTGCCTGTCCCCATGAAGCGATGAAGGGTTTGCAGCATCAGGCCGTCGCCGCCCAGCGCGACGACGACGTCTGCCTCATCCGGCCCCACGCTGGCATAGCGCTGCTGGAGCACCTGAAGGGCGCTCTGAGCGTCCGGCGTCGGGGACGCGACGAATGCGACGGTGTTGAAACGGCGGGCCATGCCCAGATACCCTTATGCCACCCGAACCAGTGCGGAAGGACAGGCATAGCATGGAGAGGCCACTGCTCGTCTATACGACCTTTCCCGATGTCGACACCGCATTGTCGATTGGGGAAACGTTGGTCCGCGACCGCCTGATCGCCTGCATCAACATCCTGCCCGGCATGATCTCCCTCTATGCCTGGCAGGGAGAGATCGAGCGCGGCCACGAGGCGGTCGCCATCCTCAAGACCCGCAAGGCCTTGCAGGCCGAAGTGCACGAGGCGCTAAAGACGCGCCATCCCTATGATACGCCCGCCATTTTCTTCATCGAGCCGACCGGCGCGGACGGCGACACCATGGCGTGGCTTCTGGCGGAGACGGTCTCGGATTAAATGGCCGCCGCGACCGCCTTCAGGGAAGGAGCCACGGCACGAACATGCCCGTCCGTGCCGCGTAAGCCCGGTATTCGTGCGCGAAGAAGCTTCGGGCGAATGTGGCCTCCTCCAGCAGGGCTGCTCGCAAGTAGAGGCAGGTCATTCCGACAAAGAACGCGAAGAGAAGGAGGCTTCCCGTCGCAACCGCTCCGGCCAGCCAGTAAAGCAGGCAGGACGAATAGAAGGGATGCCGCACGAGAGAATAGGGGCCCCGCGACAGGAGCTGAGCCGGCGTGTCGCCCGAAAATGCCATAGGGAGCCGCGCGTCCTTCGTCTCGACAATCGCCCACCAGAGCAGGCCGAGCGCAACGGCGTAAAGGCCAAGGCCCAGCAAGAGAAAATCGTAAATGGGCTGGGTCAGGACGATATAGACCGTGGCAAGGACGCCGAGGGGCGTTAAGACGAAGATGAGCCACGCTCCGACGGGGCGCTCGCCCGTGTCCTGAAAATGCGTCCACGTGGACCAGACGAATCCGCCGAAGCCCGCTAGGCAGGCGGCGACGAGGAACAAGGTCGAGAGAAAAGACAACGGCTGCTCCGTCCGGGTCGGTAAACGGGGCGGAACCTATATATTGTATAGCAATGCTATAACAGCAACAGCAGGTTGCGTAATGCGTTGCGAAGCTGTTATTCCGTAAGTGAGCGGACCTCAGACCCGCAGGTGTTGAGGGGCTGAGGATCCCGGCCTCAGACCCCCGAGTTCCATTGCACCGGCACGAAGCGGAAGCCGCTGCCGTCCTTTGCGATATGGCCTGTGGCGGGGAAGGGGGCGTGATAGAACGCGACCTGGGCTTTCTCGGCTGCCGCCATGTCGAGCATCCGCCGCCTCGTGGCGCGGGCCACGTCGGCATCCATGTCGAAGATGGCGGACCAGTCGGGGTTGCGCACGAAAAGGGCCGGGTGGTTCGTCACGTCGGACATGACGATCAGCTTGCCCGCGCCCGACGAGAGCATGAACGAGGTGTGGCCCGGCGTATGGCCCGGCGCGGCGATGCTGGTCAGGCCCGGCACGATCTCCTTGCCCGCCTCGTAGCGCTTCACGTCTTTGGCGATGGGGCCGAACACGCGCCGCACGCCCTGGAACCCGCCCTTCATGGCATCGGGAGCCTGATTCATGCGGGCATCATCCATCCAGAAATCCCATTCGGCGGTGGGGACCAGAACCTCCGCCTTGGGGAAGACGGCAGTGCCGTCCTTCAACCTCAGCCCGTTGATGTGATCGCCGTGGAAATGACTGATGACGACCGTGTCGACCTGCGCCGGGTCAAAGCCCGCAGCGCGGAAATTCGACATCCACAGGCCGGAGGTCGGCGCACCCGAATCCCCGTTACCGGTATCGATCAGGGTCAGGCGGCCATTCTGCTGAAGCACGAGCGTGGTGAAGGTGATCGACAGGGCCTCGGTCGAGAGAAAGGCGTCCTGCATCGCCTGCTGCACCTGCGCCAGCTCCGCATTGCGGATGAAGCCTTCAAGCGGACGGCGGGCGAAGCCGTCCTGGATCGCGGTCACTTCGATATCGCCGACCTTGTAGCGATAGAAGCCGGGAGCCTGTCGCGATTGCTGCGGAGCGGGACTTTGCTGGGCCAAAACGGGGCCTCCCATCGGAGTGGCGGCAAGGGCGGTACTGGCGAGAACGGCGCGGCGCGTGATTGTCATAGGTCAGCTCCCTGCATGGAGGCCAAAGGCTAGAATTCCCACAGACCCGCGCAAGAGCTTGGCCTTTCACAAGTCAGCGAGCAAGCGAAGGATCATTTCGTGCCGGCCAGATGATGCAGGGCGATGCCGCTGGTTGTTGCGACGTTGAGGGAATCGAAGCCGCCGCTCATGGGAATGGACACGGTGCGCGTCCGGGCCAGAAGGTCGGCGGGAAGGCCGGGGCCTTCCGCGCCGAGCAGCAAGGCGGCACGGGGTGATCGTTCGAGCCGGGCCAGAGTTTCCTTGCCCGAGGGGCTCAGCGCGATGACGTCGAACTTTGCTTCCACCAATGCCTGCACCATGGCGTCCGCAGAGGGCGCGCGGGTGAAGGGGACGACCAGCGCGCCGCCGACGGACACCCGGATCGCCTTGCGGTAAAGCGGGTCGCAGGTTTCCGAGTCCAAAAGCACCGCATCCGCGCCGAAGGCGGCCGCGTTGCGAAAGATGCCGCCCACATTGTCATGGTTCGCCAAGCCCACCAGCCCGACAACCAAGGCGCGTTCCGGCAGGCGCGCCAAAAGCTCCTCGACGGGAGGCAAGGGCGCGCGCCGAACGACGGCCAGAATGCCGCGGTGAATGGGAAAGCCCACAATCGCGTCCATGACTGCTCGGTTGGCAGTGTAGACAGGGACGTCCGACGGCAGGTTCGCGAGAATATCTCTCAAGCTGTCCACGCGGTTCTCCGCGAGCAGCAAGGATTCGGGCGCGAAGCGAGATTGCCGGGCAAGTACTCGTAACACGACTTCGCCCTCGGCCACGAACCGGTGCTCCCGGCCCACGAGGTCACGCTCGCGCACAGCGCGATAGGCTTCGATGCGCGGATCGTCGGAGTCTGAAATGGCGATGGGCATAAATCGCCTTCTATTGGAAAGGTTAGCCGAAAGGCAATGTCAGGGATTGCCGAGCGGATCCCGCCCGGTTCTCTCAAAGCGGCTGCGTTTCCCCTGAATGGTCAGGGAGATGTGTGAAGATAGATAAATTTAGGATGAATTTCCGATAATTAAGAAAAACAAATTGAATACATCTTGGAAATAAATTCCATGCAAGAACAGATCAAACTTTCCTCAAGGTCAACCGAGGGCTCAAAAAAATCGGTGAGTAATTAGAGGAAGGCGCTCCGTTCATCTTTGGTTGAGATGCTGTCTGATATGAAGCGATTGATGACAATTCTGTCGCTGGAAGCCCAAGCTTCAGCAGGTGAGCGAATGATTAAGAAACTGCTTATTGGACCCATTCTCGCCGTGACGGGCTTCGCACTTGTGCATGGCGCGTCCGCGATGCCGCTCAATATGAATTCCGCGTCAGAGTCTTCGGCCGAGACGTTGGTGCAGAAGGCTTGGCACTCCGGGGTTCCTCATCGCCGTATTGTCGGCGATCGCGTTTATGGTGGGGATTGCCCTCCGCAAGGATGCCCGGCCTGGACGCAGCCCGATTTGAGACAGGATCCACGGACAGGCGAGTGGTTTAGCCCTCAGAATGAGCGGCGGCGTTATTACAATCATCGGCGAGAGCAGCGACGGTCCTACGGTTATTGATGAGATCGCTTGCCTCTGCTGGGAGGTCGGATCGAACGATCAGGCCGCGATATTCGATATCGCGGCCTTTTATTTGGGGACGCCGCTCATCACCCATTCAAGCACGACTTCCTAAGAGTCAGGGCAGGGGCGTGCCGATGAAGGAGCCCCGGCAGACCGTTTCGGCCGGGTAGACGGGCAGAACATGCGCGTCGGCTCCGACCATGTAGTTGACGGTGTAATAGACCTCGCCGCCGACATAATCCGTTTCCTTGGATACGAAATCATATCCATAGGGCGTCGGATTGACCTTGATAATCGCGCTGGGCGGCCTGTAGGCCGTGAATGCGGAAATTGGCCTGCCGATGAATTCAGAGCAGCTGACGACAGCCGGGCCAGGCCAAACCGGCACACACGATGCCACGCCTACAGCCAATACGGCGGCCAAGATCGCCCGGTTCACAGCGCGCACTCCTCTTAGGAGATGGAACTAGGGTCGCTTGCGCGCAAAGCGAAGGTGTTCCGCTCATTGGCAGCCACGGCGACGAAAAGAAAAGCTGGAATTTTCGGGGAATGGTGCCGGCGGAGAGGATCGAACTCCCGACCTTCGGTTTACAAAACCGCTGCACTACCGCTGTGCTACGCCGGCGCCGAGGTTCAGGTAGCAGCGAGTGGCTGGCGACGCAAGTTTCTCGATGACCGAACCCATAACGCCCGGTTCAGACCCGGTTAACCGGCCCTCGATAAGGTTCGAGCACAGTTTCATGGCGCGTTGCCTGACCTCGGCAACCGCAAACAACGAACCGGTTGAGAGAAAAACATGGCGCGGCTTATCTGGGATAGCCCAGTCGGCTTCAATTTGCGGAAGGTGGACTTCGGAGATGTTTTTTCCGGAGATCTTTACAGCGGTACGTCCACGTACTTCGCCATCGATTCTGCACCGACCTCCTACGAGTATTATTTCGATCAGTTCACTGGCTACGGCTTCACCTATGACGATTACGACTTACCGTTCACGGGCATCGTCACGAGCTACGCGAGCTTCCTGAACCACGAGCAGCTGTGGTCCATGGATGGCGTCAGGATTTCCGTCTACGCGCTCCGGACCGCGGCGAGTACTTATTCCCTTGCCGATGACTTCGCTCTTCTAAAGAGCGCGCTTTACGGAAACGATAAGATCTATGGCGACCGTGGCGACGATCTGCTGGAGGGATTCGGCGGGAACGATACGCTTGTCGGCGGCCTCGGGGCCGACGATCTTTACGGCGGGACTGGAGCGGATCGGTTTGTCTTCGGTTCAATTGCGGACAGCAAGGTCTCGATGTCCCGTCGCGATGTGATTTTCGACTTCTCGAAAATCCAGAGGGATCGCATCGACCTCTCGCCAATCGACGCCAACACGAAAGTCGGTGGCAATCAGGTGTTCTCGTTCATCGGAACGAAGGGATTCACCGGAAAGGCCGGGCAGCTTCGCTATGAGACGGTTGGCGGCAATACCCACGTCTACGGCGACGTGAACGGCGACAAGAAGGCCGACTTCGCTATCACTCTCAAGGGATACCACGCCCTTGCCGCCGGCGATTTCTTTCTCTGATCGCGTGGCCTCCGCCACTCTGCCGAACTAAACGACTTTGCTCATGAAAAAGGCCCCGCCAATGGGCGGAGCCTTAGCTTTTCGCAACTCCAAAGAGTGGGTTACTCGCCCTTGTAAGAAAAGATGTCGCGATCCTTCGTTTCGGGGACGAACATCAAGCCGACGACGAAGGTCATGAGCGCAATCACGATGGGGTACCACAGGCCGTAATAGATATCGCCGGTCTGGGCGACCATCGCGAAGGCGGTCGCGGGCAGAAGGCCGCCGAACCAGCCATTGCCGATGTGATAGGGCAGCGACATGCCGGAGTAGCGGATGCGTGTGGGGAAGAGTTCCACCAGCGCAGCCGCGATCGGGCCATAGACCATCGTCACGAAGATCACGAGGACGAACAGCAGCCCAACGATTCCCGCCACCTGCGGACGGAAGAGATCGAAGGGATGGGTCATCTTCACGATCTGGGCGTCGCCAGCCTTCGGATAGCCGGCGGCCTGGAGGGCAGCGGTCACGGCCTTCTGGGAATCGGCGGCCTTTGCCGCGTCGAACGCCACCTCGGTCGAGCCAATGCGCACCTTCGCCGGTTGGCCTGCGGGACCCGCCTCGGTCGAGTACTTCACTGAGGACTTCGCTAGGTGGTCGCGCGCCAGGTCGCAGGACGACGTGAACACGCGGGTGCCAACCGGGTTGAAGAGATTGCCGCAATCCGCCGGATCGGCCACGACCGTGACCTTGACGTTCTCCACTGCCGTTTCGAGAGCAGGATTCGCCAGCGTGGCGATCTGCTTGAAGAGCGGGAAGTAGGTCAGCGCCGCGATCAGGCAGCCTGCCAAAATGATCGGCTTGCGGCCGATCTTATCCGACAGCCAGCCGAAGAACACGAAGAAGGCCGTGCCGAGCAGGAGCGACCACGCGATCAGCAGGTTCGCCGTGTAGCCGTCGACCTTGAGGATCGATTGCAAGAAGAACAGGGCATAGAACTGGCCCGTGTACCAGACGACGCCCTGGCCGGCGACGAGACCGAAGAGAGCCAGAAGAGCGATCTTGGCATTCTTCCACTGGCCGAAGGCTTCGGACAGCGGCGCCTTGGAGGCGGTGCCCTCTTCCTTCATGCGCTGGAAGGCTGGGGATTCCTGCAGTTGCAGACGAATCCAGAGCGAGACGCCGAGCAGTAGCACAGAAACCAGGAACGGAACGCGCCAGCCCCAGGCCGCGAACTCGGCCTCGCCCAGGATTGTGCGGGTAAACAGGATCACGATGAGCGAGAGAAAGAGACCGAGCGTTGCCGTGGTCTGAATCCAGGAGGTGTAGAACCCGCGACGGCCATGCGGCGCATGTTCTGCCACGTAGGTTGCAGCGCCGCCATATTCACCGCCGAGCGCCAGGCCCTGGAGGAGGCGCAGGCCGATCAGGATGATGGGGGCGGCAATGCCGATCTGATTCGCGCTCGGCAGCAGACCGACGATGAAGGTCGACAGACCCATGATCAGGATCGTCACGAGGAAGGTATATTTGCGGCCCACGAGGTCGCCGATGCGTCCGAAGACGAGAGCGCCGAAGGGACGAACCAGGAAGCCCGCCGCGAAGGCCAGAAGCGCGAAGATGTCGCGCGTCGCCTGCGGATACTGGCTGAAGAACTGGGCGCCGATGATGCCCGCGAGCGAGCCGTAAAGATAAAAGTCGTACCATTCGAAGACGGTACCGAGAGACGAGGCGAAGATGACCTTCTTTTCCTCGCCGCTCATCGGTCGGACTGTGGCGTCCGACCGAGGCGTTGCGGTGGCGATTGCCATGACGTTTCCTTCCAATATGCCCCCGGTTTGTCCCGGGTTTTGGCCGTTGCCCTGCTTGTCGAAGGCTGCGAGCCGAGGCCCCCTTGGCCGCGCCATGCGGCTCAGGAATCCTTCAATTTGAAAGGTTAGACGTGGCGCACCTCTCCACAATTCCCAATTCGTATTTGCGACTTCTGTCTAAGACTGTGTCGCAGGGGAGGAATATTCCTGCAAACACAGTGTCTTAGCTGCCTTTCGCGATTACTTGGCAGTATTCGCCGCCGCGGCTTTTGTCACCGCATAAAGTGAGATGGCCGCTGCGTTGGAAACGTTGAGGCTCTTGATGGCTCCCGGCATGTCCAGCCGGCCGATCACGTCGCAGCATTCGCGAGTGCGCTGGCGCAGGCCCTTGCCCTCCGAGCCGAGCACGAGCACGACCGGATTGCGGATCGGCAATTCGTCGAGATTCGCCTCACCGGAAGAATCGAGGCCGATGCGCTGGAAGCCGCGTTCGCCGAGCGCGATCAGCGAGTCCGCCAGGTTGCGGACGATCATGAAGGGCACATGCTCCAGGCCACCGGAGGCCGACTTGGCCAGAACGCCGGTTGCCGCCGGGCTGTGGCGGGCGGTGGTGATGATCGCCTCGACCCCAAAGGCCGCCGCCGTGCGCACGATGGCGCCGACATTGTGGGGATCGGTGATCTGATCGAGCGCCAGCACCACGCGCTTGCCACTGAGCGTGTCGAGGGTCGGCGAGGGCAGGGGATCAGCTTCGAGATAAAGCCCCTGATGGACCGCATCCGCCTCCACCAGCCGGTTGATGTCGCCGGGGCGGACGATTTCCGGTTCGATGGGCAGGGGAACGCCCAGCTCGTCATGAAGGCGCTTTGCCGAATTCTCCGTCGCGAGGAGGCGTCGAATCGTCCGCTTGCCGTTGCGCAGCGCCTCGGCGACCGGGTGCCAGCCGTAGAGGATCGTGACGTCGATGTCCGACGGCGCGCGCCAGGGTTCTCTTGAGAACTCCCTGTCGCGATGCCCGTGCTTTCCGGCCGGACGCTGGAACCGTGGCTTCTTGGAATGGAAGGGGCGCTCGCTCATAGGGTGTCAATCTCGTGTGGTGTTGGGTAGGCCATAACACAGGGTGCGGCCATTCACGACCCATTGGCTCAGCGTTGGGTATCGGGTTGGGTATCTCTTGCGCTTTGCTGTTGACACCGGCAATGCGGCTCACCATAAGAGCGCCCACGGAGCGCCCGCCCCAGGGGCAGCGTTTCGGTGAACGGCCTCGGCGCCACGCGCCAAGGTTGGGTATCAGGGGGAATGTCCCGAGTGGCAAAGGGGGCGGACTGTAAATCCGCTGGCTTACGCCTTCGTAGGTTCGAGTCCTACTTCCCCCACCACCCAACCAGTGCAGCGTAAGCGGGTGTAGCTCAATGGTAGAGCAGCAGCCTTCCAAGCTGAATACGAGGGTTCGATTCCCTTCACCCGCTCCAACACTCCCCTCTCTTTAGTCTTCCCGCCCATCAACAATCTGTAACTACGCCGGAAAAGTAGAAAAATGGCCATCAGAGGCATCATTATATCGTTAGCATGCATCTTCTTGGCCGGTTGTTTGAGCGTGCCTCCCCACAACCTCGCCGACGGTGACATGCAAAAATATAAGCTTGTCGATGTGACCGTCGAAGGAGCTGAGATCATTCGATCCTGGCCGAGTGAGGAAGAGAATTTCCTGAAGGCCAATGCTGTGGATCCTGAAACGGCCAATCGCATCAGGACCGAACCGGCGTTCCAGTTTCCCCCGCTGCAGGAGCACTTCCGGCAGGCTCTCAATGCGAAGATCAAGGCCGAGGTTATGTATCTCGCCGGTCCGATTTTCCCCAGCGGCCGCCCCGTGAAGGCAGTCGTTCGCTTGAGGACATTCGATATTCCCTCCACTGCTCGCCGGGTCTTCGTGGACAGCCAGGCTAAGATCCAGGCCGATATCGATATTGTGGACAAGGCGACGGGCAATCTTATTCTGCGATACCCGGGGCGGCTGGAGACGAGAAAGCTCATCGGCGGCCTAGCGACCGGCATCGCAGTTGCATTCGAAGGACCGGACCTCGGTTACTCCATGATCACGGATTATCTGTCGGCCTATCGAAACTGGCTCTTGCACAACTGAGCAAAGAGCCCTATTGGGCGGCACAAGTTTGCCGTTCTGGTATCAAGCGTGTCGAGGACAATAGGACATGGCGAAGGAAAAATTTGAGCGGACTAAGCCGCACTGCAACATCGGGACGATTGGTCACGTTGACCATGGCAAGACGTCTCTGACGGCGGCGATCACGAAGGTTCTTGCTGAGTCTGGGGGCGCGACGTTTACGGCGTACGACCAGATTGACAAGGCGCCGGAAGAGAAGGCTCGCGGTATCACGATTTCGACGGCGCACGTCGAGTACGAGACGACGAACCGTCACTATGCGCACGTGGACTGCCCT